>NZ_CAXPLV010000012.1:0-132872 GCF_964218185.1 Ekhidna sp. | reverse complement strand
CCCTACACGACGCTCTTCAGATATTTCATATTCTGGATGTCATCCTGAGTGAAACGAAGGATCTACTAAGAGTGCCCACCCACATACTTCGACGGGCTCAGTATGACAACCACGCTTTTATGGCCTGCCACATACTTCGACAGGCTCAGCATGACAACCGCGCTTTTATAGCCTGCCACATACTTCGACAGGCTCGGTAATGACAGACGGGCTATTAGGCTAACAACTAACTTTAATTAAAGAGAAAGACATTAATTTTTAGACTAATCTAAATTTTTGTTTTGTTTAAACTAATTTATAGTTTTGTGCTGTCGCAAGTAAAACAAAAGATTGCATGAGACTTAGTATCTGGTTGTTGGTGGTATTTCCTATTGTTTCTTTTGCTCAAGAAAGGATTAGTGGGGTGGTGAAGGTAGATGGTGAAGCCTTTCCTGGTGCTACCGTCCAACTCCTTCAAACCGAATATGGGACAGTGACAGATGCTGCGGGGGAATTTATCTTAGAAAGCATTCCTGATGGATCGTATACCCTGGAGATTAGATCGGTTGGATTTAAGGTTATAAAAACGGAAATAGTTGTGCCTCTTTCCAATCCATTAACTTTCAACCTTGAGGAAAGTACCCTTACCATGGATGAGGTGGTGGTGACTGGTACCATGCAGCCTACTTTCGTTTCCCGGTCACCCGTAAAAGTAGATGTAATCACTGCGAAACATCTAAATACCTATACCCCTGCAGCGGCTACCAGCTTGGTAGAGGGGATTTCTTTGGTAAACGGAATCCAGGAAGTGGTGGCTTGCGGAGTGTGCTTTACCAACAGCATCTCCATCAACGGGCTCCCTGGCCCCTACACCGCCATCCTGATGGACGGCTCTCCTATCTATGGAAACCTTGCTTCGGTTTATGGCCTCAATGGTATCCCCAGCATGATCATCGATCGGTTTGAGGTGATAAAAGGACCTAGCTCCACCCTCTATGGATCGGAGGCAGTGGCCGGTGTAATCAACATCATTACTAAAGATCCTTCCCTGCAGCCTTCCTTTTCCGCTGACGTGATGGGAACCTCGCACTATGAATCCTTCGGTAATTTCTCCTTAGCTCCAAGGATTGGGAAGAGCTCTGGTTTTATCGGCCTCAACTATGCCTACATAAATGATTTTGACGACAGGAATGGAGACGGGTTTGGTGATAATATCAACCTTGACCGGATTTCACTTTTCAGCAAGTGGGATATCCACAGGCCATCAGGAAAGAAATTTACCGTTTCAGGAAAGTACTATTATGAAGATCGAAGAAATGGTGTGGAAGAATACTTACAAGATAGAAACTACCAGAATCTGCGAGGAAGTAGCGATATCTATGGCGAAAGCATATACACTCACAGATTTGAAGTATTTGGAACCTATGAATTGCCTACCATGGAAAAGATCAGAATTGACTATTCAATGAGCACCCATGAGCAGGATAGCTACTATGGGGCAGATTTTTATAGAGCCACACAAGATATTTTGTTTACTAACTTGATTTGGGATAAGCCGCTTTCGTCTCATCAACTTACCATGGGTTTGACCTCACGCTATCAAACCTATGACGACAACACCATAGCGACTGAATCGAACGGCGAGAACAAGCCAGACAACCAATACATCCCTGGACTTTTTGTGCAAGACGAATGGAGTGTCAGTGAGCGATTTACAGCTCTTTCTGGCTTAAGATTAGATCACTATGCTAACCATGGACTGATCCCCGCACCTCGTTTGAGTCTTAAATACAAACCAGGTGATTGGACTACCCTTCGATCCAATTTCGGAACGGGCTTTAGAATTGTGAACTTGTTCACTGAAGATCATGCCTTTGTTACGGGTCAGCGGGAAGTTGTCATAGAAGAAGAACTGAAGCCTGAAGAATCTTACAACTTCTCATTAAATGCCAATCACATATATACCCTTGGAGCCAGCCAGGGCATGCTGGATATAGATGCATACTATACTCACTTCACCAACAAAATCACCCCTGACTACTCTTCAGAAGATGAGATCCGCTATGCCAATACGGATGGCTTTGCTGTGAGTAAAGGAATTGGAATCAGCATCCAGCAGGAGCTTGCTTTTCCACTTGCTTTCAATGCCGGTGTTAACTTCCAGGATGTGACAGAAAAGGAAAACGGTGAAAAACGAGACATAGAATTTGCTCCGAAATGGACAGGCATCTTCACCGCCAACTATGTACATAAACCATGGAAGACCACCTTTGCTTATACCGCAAGGCTGACCGGACCAATGGCTCTACCGGAAGTATATGATCTGGATGAAAACGGTGAGCCCCTTTCCACTCCTCGTCCTACTTCATCCGCCACTTTCGCTATCCACAATTTGCAAATAGCAAAGGATCTCAAAAAAGGATGGTCTGTATATGGTGGGCTACAGAATATCTTTGATTACGTTCAGCCATGGTCTCCTCTTACAGGCACCAATGACCCGAATGCCAACCTTGGTTTCAGCGATAGTTTTGACACAGCCTATGCCTACTCCCCGATTCATGGGAGAGAAGTTTATTTGGGTATCAGTTGGAGCCTTGCGCGAAGCAACTAAAACCCAAACGCAGCTCCAAAGCTTATAAAGGAATCTGGTGAAATATCCGATAATCCCCAACCTACTGAGACATCAAACTGCAGGTTGTTGCTTGCTAAATAAATCAGTCCGGTATTGAATCGATGATCTGCATTTCCATCTGAAAAGAAACCATAGGGCTCAGCAAATAATGTAAAGCCATCTGCTAATGCATATCCCAAAACAACCGAATAAAATGAAGTAGAATTGTCCTCTGGAAAGTTCATTCCCAGGTTATAGCCAAGGGAAAACTTATCTGACAAAGTATTGGCAAAGTTTAGTCGCAACTCAGGAATTGCCTGAGAAGGCTTGAAGTTATTATCACCATTTGCAAGGGTTATTTGCCCAATCACACTGATCTGAGGTACGGCTCCATTTTCCTCAACCAAGTGAACTTTTGTACCAATGGTAAGCGGACTCAACCCTGTCTCACTCATATCACTGGTATTGTCTTTGAAACCGAGATAATTTTGAGTAAGTCTAATCTCCACTCCTTCAACCACACCATACCTTAAGTGAAAATTGGCATAGGTATAATTAAAAATATCAGTAGTCTGTGTTTCTTTCAGGAAACCATATTCCAAGAGGAATTTCCCCTGAGGCATAACCGAAGCAGCCGCAGATTGAGTTGGACGGTCAGTGACAATAGGATCGAAATCTTGCGCCATAGATGCACCGGCACCCAGCACAGACAGAAGGAATAGTAGCTTTTTCATTCAGCTAATTTACGCTCTTGAAATCGCTCGTACAATCATTACGATAACCGCTCCCAAAAACATCAAAATGGATATTTTATTGATGGTATGCATCGCTTTCAGGTTGAAACTCTTAGGACGGTTGGGATCTTTCTTCCTAAAAAAATAGGTAAGTACCTCAGTAAAGTCGAAGTAGTTTGTTTTCTCTTGCTGCTTATTTGGTTCCTTGCTTTCCATATCCATTCAAACCACAAACTTAAGAAAAGTGTTTCCACTTCAATACTTAATGCAATTAAGTTGCATAAACTATATTTGCGGAATGTCCCAGGAAAATCTAAAATCGATCCTTAAATCCCACGAGTTGAGAATTACCGATTGTCGGTTGGATGTTATGGCCTATTTTCTTCAGGAAAAGAATGCTTTGTCTCAGGGAGACCTGGAAAATAAATTCACCAAATATGATAGGGTAACACTTTATAGAACACTGAATAGCTTTCTCGATTCAGGCATTCTTCATAAGATACCCAATGAGGCTGGCAGTGCCACCTATGGATTGTGCCATCATACCTGTTCCCCTGATCATCATGATCATAATCACATCCATTTTAAGTGCAATCGTTGTGGGCAGATCGAATGCCTGGATGATAAGGTGGTTCCCAAGGTGACCGTTCCGAATGGCTACCAGATTGATGGGGTCAACATGATCGTAGATGGGGTTTGCGCAAAGTGTGCCTAACATGAAATTAACCTTCATTATTGCTTTCCTATTTATCGTTACCGCTCTGCATGGTCAGGAGACGAGTTGTGACAGGACTGTTTCTGGCCAGGTACTGGATATTGATACAAATGAGCCTCTTCCCTTCGCGACTGTTAAAATACTGGGCACACAAAATGGAGCCGTGTCAGATGCAAACGGTTCTTTCCAAATAGAAAAAGTATGCAAGGAGGAGATTGATCTGGAAGTGCGATTTCTAGGGTACAAAACGGTAGTTCATCACCATGATTTTCATCACTCTAATCCTGTGATATATATGGCCTCCAATGAGACCTTACTTGAAAGCGTGGTGGTTGAGGAAGAACTGAATGCCCATGCCTTAAAAACACTTGAGCCCATCGACATCAAGGTTGAAAGTTTGGAATCAATAGGTGTCAGCGCTGGGGATTTGTTCTCGCAAAGTTCGGGTGTCAGCATGCTGAAAACAGGTCAAAATATCGTTAAGCCCATCGTTCACGGACTACACTCCAACCGTGTTTTAATTATTAACAATGGTGTTCGTCACTCCTATCAGGCATGGGGCGCTGAGCATGGCGTAGAGATTGATGCATCCCAAATCGAACGAATTGAGCTCATTAAAGGAGCATCCACGGTAAGGTATGGTGCCGACGCTTTAGGTGGGGTGATCCTCTTCAATGCTCCAAAACCAGGTTTTTCAACCCAATTGAACGGGGAGATTAATGGTGGTTTTCAAACTAACGGAAAATCTGTAACTGGTGAAATAACTATCACCGAAGGGTACGAACGTGCAGCGTGGAATGCGTCGATTTCGGGTACAAAGCAGGGTGACCTTAAGGCCGTAAACTATCAATTGACCAACACTGGCAAAGAGGAACTTGGTTTCTCAGCTGGCGGACGATTTCACTTTCCCATTCTAGATATTAATGTATATCTGAGCCACTTTGAACAGAAACTAGGCATATTACGAGGATCAGTCAGTGACAATCTGGAAGGGCTGGCCGATGCTATTGGCGCTCCCATCCCATCTAACACTAAGCCGTTTTCTTACGATATCAATAATCCAGGACAAGAGACGGTCCATGACTTACTAAAACTTGAAACTTCACTTTTCCTGGGTGAACAGCAATTTGATTTCCAGTATGCTTTTCAGCGCAATCTGAGGAAGGAATTTGATGTTAGAAGAGGTGTCAATAATGAACGTCCTGCGATCGACCTAAGGCTTATCTCTCATTCGGTGGATTTGGATTGGGATCACCCAAGCTCAGGCGCATGGGCTGGCACATTTGGCATCCAATTTTTCAATCAAAATAATGACAATCTACCAGGAACAAACACCATCCCATTTGTACCAAATTACAATACCAACAATATCGGTTTTTTTGGTATTGAATCTTATACCTCAGAAAATACCACTTATGAAGCGGGAGTGCGCTTCGACTTGATGAATCTCAATGTGAGGGGTCGCGATTCGGATAATGATATTTACAGGGACAACTTGAACTATCAGAACTTCACCTTCACCCTGGGGTTTGTGAAAGAGTTTAGAAACCTAACGCTTAGGTCTAATATAGGGACGGCCTGGCGTGCACCAAACATCAACGAGCTTTACAGCTTTGGAAAACATCAATCAGTTTTTGAATATGGACTATGGAGGTATGAACTTTTCCCTGAAGAGGACAGCATATCGACCAGAACAGTCCTATCCAACGAGGATAAGCAGGTTCAGAGTGAAAAAGCTTTCAAGTGGATTACAACACTCAACTACTCAAAAAATGGATTTAGCGCAGAGCTTACTCCTCATGCTAACTGGATCTCCAACTACTTTTTCCTAAGACCATACGGAATAACTGAAACAGTCAGGGGAGCATTCCCCTACTTTATTCATGATCAAACAGACGCGATATATGCCGGAGTAGATTTGGATATAACCAAAGAGTGGAATGCTTCTACAAATTCAGGTTTGAAGATGTCTTACGTATATGCCAAAGACACCAGAAATGACCAATACTTTGTCGGTATCCCTCCACTAAATATTCAGCTTAGCATTGAAAAAAAAGTCGGAAATTTTGCTTTTAAGTTAAACCCCGAGTTTGAAGCTCGTCAAAACTTAACTCCTCAGGTTATAGATCCTGATAGGTTTGAAGAAGAAGAAAATCTATCTTTTGAGCGATCTGGAACCTTTGATTTCATGGAATCACCTGATGCCTTTTTCCTTCTCAATGGGTCTGTTGGCTATGAAAAAGACAACCTTATTGTAAAACTTAAAGGTCAGAACCTACTAAACTCCAGCTATCGTAGATATACAGATAACCTCCGCTATTTCGCCGATGATACAGGTATCAACTTTGCCATTTTCCTAGGATACTCTTTTTAGTTTTTACAACATTGTTGCATTTAATAAATTATATATTATACTTGCAATAGTATTGCAAAAACTAAAATCATGAGAATGTTTAAAAACTACTATTTAATAGCCCTGCTTATTTTAAGCGTTGCGTTTGTCAGCTGTAGTGATGATGATGTCCCACCAGAGGAAAACGAAGAAGAAGTGATCAATGAAGTGACGCTCACATTTACTCCCACTGGTGGAGGTGATGATGTTGTGGCCACCTATGTTGATGCAGATGGTGAAGGTACCGGAAATCCGGTATTAACAGACATTGAGCTTACTGCCGGCGTTTCATATGAATTAAACATTACAATGGCTAATACCTTAGAATCTCCAGCTGAGGACATTACTGAGGAAGTGGAGGCAGAAGGTGATGAACATCAGCTTTTCTTCTCTTGGTCAAATGACGTCTTCTCATCCCCATCCGGTTCAGGTAATATCGGGTCGAATGGGACTGTGAATTACAACGATCAGGATAATAATGGTAATCCTATCGGACTTAGTACGACCTGGACTGCTGCTCAGACAGCTGGGAGCGGAGAATTTCGTGTGGTTTTGAAGCATCAGCCAGATATCAAATCGACCACCTCCACCTCCAGCGATGGAGAGACAGATGTTGACATCACCTGGACAATCAATATCAACTAATCCTCATAATAATAATATTGGGTGAAATTTGGGTTAGTAAATGAGGTCCACCCTTTTGGGGTGGATTTTTTGTTATGCTTCCACCCCCTCAGGCTCCACCCACCTACCATGCTCTTTGATCAGGTTGATCAGCTCATCCAATGCGCGCTCAGATGGCACGCTGCGTTTCACAACCTCCTGGCCTTTGTAAAGCGTGATCTTTCCTTTACCTGAACCGACATAACCAAAGTCCGCATCGGCCATCTCTCCCGGGCCGTTCACTATGCATCCCATGATCCCGATTTTCACTCCTTTCAGGTGATCTGTTCGCTTGCGGATCATGGCTGTTGTTTCCTGTAAATCAAAAAGAGTCCGCCCACAGGATGGACACGAGATGTACTCTGTTTTTGTGATCCTTGTTCTGGCTGCCTGTAAAATTCCGAAAGCAGTGTTGTTGTATAATTTCAAAGTATCTACAGATGGCTGAAACTGCGGCGATAACATGATGCCATCTCCAATACCATCAACATATAATGTGCCTGCATCTGTAGATGCATGGATCATTAACTCATCTTCGGTTAACACCGGATATGCCTGCCTCAACACCACCGGCACCTCTATTTTTCGATTGATCAACTCCACCACGAACCTTCGGATGCTTGCGGTGGCGTGAGATTGCTCAGAACGCAGTATAAGCACTGCATTGGCCGTTTTTTCAAGCAAACCAAAGATTGTTTGGTCATAGGAATCAGTGTTTACTTCTATGAAGTTTAACTTCTCATGAAAAGCCTCAACTTTTTGTGAATCAGTGATTAAAGGAAATTTATTTATCTGATCACTACATGATTTCCAAACTTCGTAATCCATGACCTCTTTGAGGCCATTCGGAAGCATAAACTCAATGGGATTAGAACCTGTGTAGATGTAATCTGCACCTAGGTCATTCATCCCCCACTTGTCTAATTCAGGTAAATATGAGTGCCCAATCGCTTTCAAATCTTTGATGTCAATCTTCTCCATTTTCGAGAAATCGACAATGACTCTCGGTACATTTTCATGACCAAAATTCAAAACCTCAGCTGACAATCTTCGATAATATTCGTACGGATTTATTGGATAATCACCCATCGGATCGATGGGCTTTTGGTCGGCCTTTTTCAACAGGCGATCTACCATGATCTGAGCCACCGGTGCTTCAACTTCAGGCTCCTCTGTCAAAGACACTCGTACCGTATCTCCCAACCCATCTTCCAGCAGCGTTCCGATCCCAACAGCCGATTTGATTCGGCCATCTTCCGCCTCTCCTGCTTCCGTCACACCCAGGTGCAATGGATACGGCTCCAGTCCTTCTTCATTCAATTTATGGACCAGCAAGCGATAGGCTTGCACCATCACCTGAGGATTGCTGCTCTTCATGGAGACAACCAGTTCCTTGTAATCCATCGACTCACAAATGCGGATAAACTCCAGGGCGGACTCCACCATCCCGAGCGGAGTATCCCCATAGCGGCTCATGATCCGATCAGAAAGCGAACCATGATTGGTGCCAATTCGCATGGCAGTCCCATGCTTCTTGCAGATTTCCACCAGCGGAGAAAACTTATCTTCTATTCGCTTGAGTTCGTCTGCATACGCTTGATCTGTGTATTCAATCTGCTCAAACTTTTTCTTGTCAGCATAATTCCCAGGATTTACCCGCACCTTCTCTACAATAGTTGCTGCCAGTTCGGCTGCATTTGGAGTAAAATGTATATCTGCAACGAGCGGGACATTGCACCCTCGCTTTCGAAGCTCATTTTTGATGTTCTCTAAGTTTTGAGCCTCTTTGATGCTAGGAGCTGTGATACGCACATATTCACACCCTGCCTCTACCATGCGTAAGGTTTGCTCCACCGAGCCCATCGTATCCATGGTGTCTACAGTAGTCATGGATTGTACACGAATAGGATTATCACCTCCAAGGGGTACATCACCAATGTAAACCTCTCTGGTCTTCCTTCTGGAATATTTGGTAAGGCTTTTGCAATACTTATGAATCATATATCTCCTAGTTGAGGTCTTAAAACCACTTCTTCGATTACACTACGCTCACTCAACCGATAACTGGTATAGATGGTTTCGGCAATATCTTCCGGCTTCATAAATCGTTCATCCGGAATATCTACTCCATCCCAGCTTGGTGTTTTTACCGCTCCCGCTAAAACTGAAGTCACTCGCACTCTATGTTCCTTGAGTTCTTCGCGAATAGCTTGTGAAAAGCCGTAAAGCGCAAACTTTGAAATGGAATAAGAACCACCATTCGGGTAGGCCTTTAAGCTTGCCACAGAGCAAAGATTAAAAATATGACCGCTTTTGTTTTGCTTCATTGAAGGAGCTAATGCTCTTGTCAAATGATATGCGCTATACAAATTTGTATCTATCATTTGTTCTAATGCTCCATCGGCTTCTTCCAGAACTGCCCCTGGAGTGAAGACACCTGTATTGTTTATTAATATTTCTACTGGCTTTGCGATCATTCTCACAAACTCCACAAAATTCTTTACTTCTTCCTTTTTGGATAAGTCTGCTTTGAAAGTGTGGATGAGCATTTGATGTTTTTCGTTAATCTCATTCCGTAAAGCATCCAAATCATTATCATTCCTTGAACAGGTTGCCACAGGCCAGCCTTCGGCGGCAAATCGATCCACCAGAGCTTTACCTATTCCCTTCGTTCCTCCCGTAATCACCACCAATCTCTCTGAATTATGCATGTTTCTTTTTTGATTATTCCTTAAGGTGTTATGTTTGACAAAGCTAACAATCTTAGCCCACGCAACTTCATGAAGAGTTTAGGGAAATTTATCATCTTCTTAGGTCAACTTTTCGTACGAAGGGAAACTTTCGCTACTTATATTCATCGGATTGTTGATGAGAGTATAAAAGTTGGATACAACTCAGTTTTTATTGTTGTGATCGTTTCTGCCTTTATGGGAGCGGTTACAACCGTACAAACGGCTTATAACCTGATATCCCCTCTAATTGCTGATCCAGTAATTGCGCTTGTTGTTCGCGACATGACACTTATAGAGCTTGCACCAACTATTACAGCGATAGTTTATGCAGGTAAGGTAGGATCAAACATTGCTGGTGAGCTGGGTACTATGAAAATTACAGAGCAAGTGGATGCGCTAGAAGTGATGGGAATTAATGCTACTTCTTACCTTGTCCTGCCTAAAATCATTGCATCAGTGCTGATGTTTCCGGTTCTTGTAATTCTTGCTGGATTTGTTTCAATATATGGCGGCTATCTTACAGCGCAGTTTACAGGTGTGATCACCGGAACAGATTATATCCTGGGTATTCAAATGGATTTTAATTCATTTCAGGTGGTTTTTGCATTGATCAAAGCAGTTGTATTTGGATTCCTTGTAGCGGCCATTAGCGCATATAAAGGCTATTTCACCACGGGCGGAGCATTAGAGGTGGGTCAATCTTCCACAAATGCAGTAACCAGTAGCTGTATCGCAATCCTGGCGGGAGATTATCTTTTGGCATACATGTTAGCACCCTTCCTTACACCATGATAGAAGTAGATAACATATCAAAATCGTTTGACGGCAAACAGATTCTTCATAACATCAATGCGAAGTTTGAGACAGGCAAAACCAATATGATCATTGGAGCCAGTGGTACCGGAAAAAGTGTCCTTCTCAAATGTATTGTGGGACTTACAAGCCCCGACGAGGGCATGGTCCAGTTTGACGGACGTGACTTTGCTCATGCGTCAAAAGAAGCTCAAACGGAAGTAAGAAGAGAAATGGGTATGCTTTTTCAGGGTGGAGCTCTGTTTGACAGCCAGACAGTGGAACAAAATGTGATGTTTCCGTTAAACGTGCTAACTAAGCAGAGCATGGAAGAAAAGCTGGATCGGGTGAACTTCTGTCTGGAGCGTGTTGGGCTGGAAAATGCCAATGCTAAAATGCCCTCAGAGATCTCGGGGGGGATGAAAAAACGCGTAGGAATTGCTCGAGCGATAGTGACTAAACCTAATTACCTGTTCTGCGATGAACCCAACTCTGGGCTTGACCCTCAGACATCCATTAAAATTGACAATCTCATAAAGGATATCACAGATGAATACAAAATGACCACCGTGGTTGTTTCTCATGACATGAATTCGGTGCTTGAGATCGGTGATATAGTAAATTTCATGCACGAGGGTAGGTTGTTATGGACAGGGCCTAGTGATGAAATTGGAGACTCAGATGTACATGAACTCAATGAGTTTGTGTTTGCTGGTCGTCTGATGAAGATGGCAAAAGGCAAATAGCTAAAAGAAAGCAGTCACCTGAACGCTTCCTGTATGTATTGCAGCAGTATCCTCTGATTTACGTCCATTGTATAGCAGAGATACCTGCATCGCTTTCGATACCTTCTGCTGCCAGTTTATTTGCCAGGTCTGATTAGTGCCCGGCTGTAGTGCATCTAATAAAAGATAGCCAAGAAAGGTAGATGGATCACCAATGAAATCAATCTTTACAACAGAAAAGGAGCTTCGCAAAGAGCCCTTCCCAGCCTGATTCCAAGTGAGCTCAGTATTGTAGATTTGCGATGTTGCCGATTCAGTATTAGACTCTGAGAACTGATTTTGTTTATTCTTCCACTCATAGCTACCAATTAGCCTTAAAACATTACTAGGCTGCCAGATTAATTGAGGACGATGGGCATTGGTAACTATATCGAAATTTCTTGAATCCAGATAATCTGATTGGTTGAGTAAACTACCTATTGAGCTGGTTAATCTTAGGGTGTATTCTGCTGACAAGTCCACTTTCGTATTTGAAATCCATTCCCATTTTTCCCTTGTTTCAAAGCCCTGAACCAGCAACTGCTTATTGTCGGATGTCTGGTAGGTAAAATCACCAGCAAACCCCCTCCCATTCCTATTAAAGAAAAGCGTGTACCGCTGACCATCCTGAGCGGCAACTAAATTATCATCATCTAGATCCACATTAAATGGATTAAGTCTATCGGCATAACTAGCAGAGGTAGTTTTAAAATTGACATTGAAGTTGATGTTGGCTGAAAACTTAGAGGTGAATTGCTTAAGTCCCCCCTGACTTCTCCAACTTGCCGGAAGGCGTGCGTCGATCGTGTGTAAATAGAAGGTCTGAAAACTTGTAATGTAATCGTCTGTTGGAGTGAATATTTTGACATAGTTGCGTTCATCAGGATTAATTGCTTCAAAGAATTCATTCAAGTCCTGCACCCCATCTTCATTGATATCGCGCCAGGTGTGGGTTCCCTCTCCCGTACTCACAGGGAGATAGATAAACTCTCTACGAAGCTCCCTGCTATTTCCTGTTGAAAAGGAAAAATTGGATCGTAGGTTTCGTTTTAGAAATGACTGTAGCCAATTTATCCTGCCATTAATCACTTCATCCTGTCCAAGATCTAATCCCAATCTATCATCAACCTGCCGATAATTAATATCAGCATTTATGGTTCCTTTTTCTCCATTGTACCCATAAGATGCTCGAAGGTTTTTTGAAAAGAGATAATCCTCCATCTGTCCATCCACTGGTAAGCGATCATTTCTCAACTGATAACCAATACGGTAAGCGGATTTAGCTGAATCTGTGCTGGAAATATAAAACTCATGTGCCTGAAAGTGCATAAGCGAGCTGATCACACTGTCCTGCTGGCTCACTTCGTTTTGATCTAATTCAAAAACATAGCCAGGAGCCATTTTCCATCGCCTGTAGCTCAGGTCAGACTTGGACCTCACCCAGTCAGTCTTTCTATCGAATTGATCATTATTCAGTAAAAAATGAGTTGATTCCAATTTGAAATTGGCAATCTCCTGATTAAAATCTAATGCCTGTTGCCACCCATCTATTGCATCTGCTCGCTTTCTTCTGTTTAGAGAAACCTCCAACCTATTCGCCTCATTTTTTTTAAGTCCTCCTTTCACAAATAGGAGAAAGTCCTGATTCTTTTCTGAGTTGACAGGGTTGAAGTTCCAGTCTCTATCAAATAAAATAGGACGATAACGATCAATGAAGGTAAAGTCTTCTTCATCCAACTCCATGGATACGGATCCCACCCATTGGTAATCTCGAATAAAAGAGGGCCTGTTTGCCGTGGCTATTGACATAAAATATCCTCGACTGGTATTGTCATCGTCCTGAATGTCTGAATATAAATTTTGATCGGTATTCGTAAAGGCTATTTCTGCCCGGATGGTCTCATTATTTGAAACTTTGACTTCTGTACCAACGGTCACCATCTGACGGCTGTTGGGCAATGGGATAAAAGCCCCTGGTTCATAATTACCTTGTGACTGACCTCCCTGAGGAGAAATCCATTCATACACCCGTCCATTTGCGGTAGTTTGTCGTAAAACATAATCGCCATTGCCAAAACCAACATCAGAAAATGTAGGACTAAAAAGCTCAGCAGACTCATCTGTAGAGTATTCGAAAATAACTTGATTGATACCGTCCTGATCTATTGTATCTTTTTTAATGTATAGGATTCTATTTTCGGAGAATCTAACCGAGTCAAATCCTGTAACAAATGCCTGATCCAGACTATCTCCTATGCTTCTTAGCTGTGTAAGATCATCCTCCCCCAGGCTGAATCCAAAGCTTGTATTGGGGTTGTCACGCTCACGATAAAAATTGGCGAAGACGCTGACCTTATCATTTGAAACAGACTGATAAGCCGATAAGTTAGATCGGCTATAAAACTGCTCAGCATACTCAAAATCAACTCTGAGGATGGTAAACTGAGTGATGATAATGTGATTATTAAAGGTAATCTCACCCAGGTTATAATCGATGACATAATCCCGATCAAAACCACGTTCAAGTTGCTTTCCATCCACAAATACTTTTTCAGAATTAGCCAACACTATGATGAATCGCTCACCATTGGGTCCCCTAAGCTTATATGGCCCTGACAGCCCATCAATAGGCTCAAGGATAGCTGAGTTAAATTTCCCTTTTGAAAGCGCCCCTGAAACTCGTGATTCGTATGTCCACTTTCCTGATTGCCCACGGTAGCTCGCCTGAAGCCCCTGAACGTTTTTATAATACTTCAAAAAGTATCCAGCATCATTGGGCTGTCGGATCACAACATCACCTGCGGTCAGATCAAACTTATCGTTGTATAGTTTGATGAAGACGTTATCAAAATCACGAATCTGCTGAGTGTTCCCCTCAGGTTGGTATGGCACATTCTGATCAGTGATAACAGCAGAAATATTTAGATTTTCATCTAGTTTACCCTCCATTTGAAGGTTGAGACTGGAATTGACAAACAAGCTTTGCCGGTTGCCAAAAGACACCCCACGTGAGATGGCTCCATATTTTTGAACTCCGCCAAACTCAAATAGCTCCTCCTTTTCTACGAAAGAATTCGAGCTCACCGAAAGTGCTGGTTCTGAAGCATCATCGTAAGAATCCAGACTTCTGTTCTGATATTTCCTGGTTAACTCAGCGGACAATACTCGGTAGCAAATTTCTTCAGCCTTATCACTCCGAACAATTATGACCTGCGTGGAGTCTACCCATGTGTATTCACCGGAAAACTGAATGGAACCTGGCTCAATTGTAAGAGTGTCAAGCTGAATAGGCTCATTTGCCGAAATGGTTTTACAGCGAAGATTTTGTGCTTGAAGCGAGGCTGAACAAAAGAAGAAAAGGCTAACCTTCGTAAATCGGCATAGTAATGAAAAATGTGGTTCCCTCACCATTCTTCGACTCAAACCATATATTGCCTCCAGCATTTTCAATTCCTTTTTTGGCCAGGGCCAGACCGATACCGCTTCCCGTTGATTTAGTACTAAAATAGTTAAGGAATATTTTATCCTTGAGCTCCTCAGGCACTCCCTTACCATTATCTTTTATAGAAAGTACTCCCTTCCCGGATCTTGTTTCGAGAGCAATCTCAATTTTTGCCCGCTGATCAGATACTGCCTGAATAGCATTCAGCACAATGTTATTCAGAATCCGCCTGAAAATGTCTTTATCTGCTTCTATCTGGATAGCTGGTTCCACATTTAGCAAAATATCCACGTCTTCCGTGCTGTATAGTTCTGTCACTTCTTTTACTAGAGCACCCCAATCAAAGACCTGATTATCAGGAGCTGGCATTTCGGCAAAGGCCGAAAAGGACTCAGCGATCTGACTCAAGGTATCCACTTGTGTGAGCAACGATGTAAGCGTTTCATAGTCTTTAGAACCTTGCTCATGTTTTCTCAGCATCTGCTGGATTTTAAGCTGCATAGGAGTTAGCGGATTCTTAATCTCATGAGCTACCTGTTTAGCGATTTCCTTCCAGGCAGTTTCTTTCTGGCTCTTCGCCAGTGCGAGCTTACTGTCTTCAAGCTTTACCAGCATTTGGTTGAAATCCTTTACTAAGGAACCGATCTCATCTGAGGACTCATAGTCAATTGGTTTGTTTACATCCTGCAGTGTCACCCTTCTAATTTTATCAGCTACCATCCTCAATGGATATAAAAGGTTGTTCAGTACTGTGTTCCCAAACACGATTGCAATGATGAAGATGAATCCGAAAATACTGATCAGATTTCCGAAAACTTCAATTTGCTGCCTTCTAAGGTGATTTCTTGAATCAAAGAAAGGCATAGCTATGAAGCCGGCAACCTGATTGTCCACCGTACTTACTACCGCATAGCAAACCTTGTAGTCCAGTTTACCAACAGATTCTTCAGCAATCACACTTTGATTTTCTTTGACTACCAATTCTTCAAACACCAGTGGATTAATGAGATTTCCCTGCAAGTTCAAATTGAAGATCTCCGGTTGACTGGTGGCTACTAAATAACCAGACTCATTGTAAAAACTCAGGTCTGACTGTATGTAATTACTTATTTCTGCCAATCGTCGTGCGCCCATCTCATTATTCACCTCTTCAATCTCATTTGACAATATTTCAGAAATGTACAATGCTTGCTTCAAGTAGCTGCGGTTGATCTCTTCACGATATGAGGTATTCAACGTATTGAGCAATGCAAATCCAGCAATCAACAAGGGTATTACAAATGCCATCCCTAGATAGAGTTGAATTTTACCGGTAAAATTTAGCTTGAAACCATGTTCTACAATGGAGCTTATTACGCTAAACGTACCAAATGAAAAGAGCAGCAAGAGAAAGAAAAATGAGAAGTTGGTCAGTCTGTCTCTGGCTTCATACTTTTTTGAAATGATTAAGATGGTTCGTCCATCATTTGTTTTTACACCAAAATAGTGTCTTCCATTTTTTTCAATTCCATTGTAATACAATGATTCCTTTTCAAAATCCTCGTGCTGGGGCCATTCCCCCTGACCAAACTTGCTGCGATGAAACAGGATATCGTCACCGGCAAAAACGGCATAGTCAAAATCATTGCTTACTGAGAAATACTTATTGTCTGTCAAAAGTGCTGGATACACACTTGTAGGTACTCTTTTTTTGATTTGTAGGATAATTAGCCCAACCAAATCTCCAACATTGATTTTGCAGATATACTTGAAATTAGTGCCCTCATCAATGAAATAGATGTTCTCATAATCAGACTGATTATCGGCTGTGAGAAGGCTGTACTCCCTTGTAAATCTGGTATTGAGTTTTAGCTGCTGATAGTCCTGAAATACAATTTCAAGGTCATATTTATTGAAGTAAGGTGTCAGAAACTCACTTCGTATTTGCTCCTCCAAAACAAGCCTGCTCCTTTCACTCGCAACTAGTGCAAGGTTTTCATCCTGAGATAATTTTCGAATGGTCTGATCCAGGTAGAATTCTCCAAGTACGTCTCGTTTAAGAAGGAGGTAATTGGCAAACTTCTTTTTTGCATCCAGCTCCGCACCTTCCTCATATTTATAGATACAAAAGGCCAAAACCGCTGCTATCCCGACACTTACAATCAGAATAAACAGAAGATTAGAATAGGTGAATTCTTTAAAGGACTTTCCCCATTTATATCGGGTTGAAACCAACAAGATAGTGATATGTACGACACTAAAAGTAACAGAAAGAAGATCCAGCAACCCCATGAGCAGTGCAGCGCACAAGGCACCTAGGATAGCCTGAAATATGAGGCTGCTCCTTCTTACAAGCTTTAAAGTCAAATAGGTAAAATAGAAATATCCCGTGCTTGCCAGTAGTATACACAGATAGGCGGAAATTCGAAGGAGATCAAACTGAATCGAGTTTCCTACGTCGAGCGATAGCTGTGAATTGCTTATAATACTCCATGCAACATGCAACACCACTCCCGACAAAATAGTGTTAATGGCGCTGATAAGAGTCACCCCTCTTCTCGACCTTTTTAAGGATTCTATGTATTGCCCTGAAGCAAGTAAGATCAGGTTTAAGATCACACAATTGATCAACAGATCACCAAGGGTTGGGTTGACAACTGAAGAGGTGTATCTAACAGGATCAAATAGTTCGTATCGGAAAAGCAGCTGAAAAACATCAAACTCTAAAGTCAGATACCTCAGAAAAATGATGATGAGAGTTGATTTCCAAAACGAATTGAAATCATGATTGCAGTATCGCCAATATTCAGCCAACAGGACTAAAAGAATAATAATAGATACTATGGCATCAACCAGCTTATCAGGCATCCCCGACACGTCATAAAACAGCAGATTTCTATATTGATATTCACCTGAATTTGCAGAGAGATTATCAATACTCTCGTGCAGTAATTCACTCCTATCTTCAGTGAGATATTGATTGGTAATTGAATACTTTTTTAGGAGCTGATGGCATGACAGATACTCACATGTTTCATCAGAAATCTGCTGTACGAGGAATACTCCAAGTTCATTAGTGACAACCTGAATCGTATCATTCGATAAGTTGGAAATAAAGGGTCGATTGTCACTCCATGATTCTAATCTTCCTTTACAAACTGTTCGTTTGCTAAAAGCCTCATTCGTAGACTGACCGGACTTCCAAAGCATCAGGTCCTCATATTGAAACTCAACAATCTCATTCAAGGCTCTATTCGCCTTTTCTCGAGTCACATTCTCCCAGTCAATAAAGAAATGATTCCCAAGCAAAAGAAGGATACAGCCGATCAGTAACCCAATGGATATCTTTTGATTCACAGCCTGAATATAACAATAATCAAGCCTTTAAGGATAGCTAGCTTCGCCAAATAAGGTAAAGAAATATAACGCGCGAATACCTGAAATTGAATGGAAACAAGAGAAGTGAGGCACTCACTATAGCTATCAAATAAACACTGATCGATGGATCATTAAAGAAATAGTAGAGAATGAAAGCCGTAACTAAAAAAATAGCTGTGGAAAAACCATAGCTTACATACATAGCCCCATAAAAATTGCCGGGCTCTTTCTCATACCTAAGATTACAATTTGGACAATTGGCATGCATGGATGCCATCTTATTTATATTGAGGGTTGGATGGGTGAAAATTTCACCTTCTTTGCACCTGGGGCATTTAGCTTTTAAAACGTTCGCTAATACTGACACGATTATTCACTTTACTGTTTTTATACCAGAGAAAGATTAGGACGAAAACTACAATGTAGGGTGTGAAAAACAGGAACATGATTCCGTTGTTCAGTCCTTCAGCCATCGATGTTTCGCCAGCACTCACATTGTTTTTGATTTGCGTTCGGCACATGGCGCACTGTGCCCAGTTTATCAACGGAATCAAAAACGTCAGTACAAGTATGCTAGCCCTCTTCATTAGAAATAATAGGGTTTGATCAAAAAGTATACAATTACCCCTGTAATTGAAACATACAACCACACAGGATAAGTAAACTTCACTATCTTTTTGTGTCGCTCAATTTGGTTAGTCAAGGCATAATAGAATGCAAAAAGAACAAAAGGAACCACCAAAATAGATAGCAAAATATGACTTGCAAGAATAACCAAATAAACGGTGCGACTGGTTCCAGCTTTTAGCAGTTCTTCTTCACTTAATTCCCCATCGAAATTGAGATCTCCAAACTTTACGGACTCCACACTGGAATGGTAAAGCACATATGATAGCAAAAACAGAACACCCAGAAATAGTGAGGCAAACATGAAAGTACGATGGAGCTTTATATTACCCTTTTTGATTGATATGAATGCCGCTACAAGTGTCAGTACGGTCAAGGAATTCACAGTGGCATGTAAGCCAGGTAATAGCTTTACCCAATCACCTGCCAATCCCAGCTTCGCAGGAAAATAAATTAAGAAAGCCACCACCAGAGGAATAAGTATGGAGATCAAATAGATCATCCTAAGATAGACTTTATTATCGGCTTGTTCCTTTACCATAGTTCTGTTGAAGTGTAAGTATGTCTAATTCAGTGAGAAGTTGGTCTACCCCATCCCTAGATAATTGATAGGTACCCCATAAACCTTTTTCATTGACCAAGGCTAAATCCGATTCTAATTCGTCAATGCAATTGAAGAAATCTGAATTTTGATAAACTAGATTAGCTTTCCTCTTCTCAGCGCCGAACTTGACTCTGTTCATATAGTTAGTTTCTACCAGCGATAATGAATCAGAGATGGAGACGATTGTGATAGCCGTGTATTTTCCACATTCCTTAGGAAGCTCCTGCTTCAATGAAAGCGCAAAATTATTGCTCCCAAACAATTGGAGTATGAGATACCAGGCTACAGGTATCAGAAAGACAACAAAAATTAAGAGTCGTTTGAGTCCTCTACTTTGCAATGTATTTAGCTAAGCGCTTCAAGAATGGCTCCTCCCTGGTAAATCATGATGAAGATGAAGAATACTACGAAAAGCATAGGCAAAACGATAGACATTTTCAGCGACTTCTTCTCATGACCGAGGTGCATAAACTCAGCAACGATGTAATAAGCTTTTACAATTGTCAGAGCGATGAAAACGATGATCCGAACCCACTTGTGCTCGTGAGGCACAGTAAATGCGATACCGAATTCCACAGCTGTGATGAGTGCTAAGTACCACATCACTTTTAGGAAGTTCTTCACTTTAGCCTTATTTACAGGCTGTACTTCGACTTGTGGAGTTTGTTGTTCCATTTATATAGACAATTATAAGATTATACTAAGTAAAAGAATGTGAATACGAAGACCCATACAAGGTCTACAAAGTGCCAGTAAAGACCTACTTTTTCTACCATTTCGTAGTGACCTCTCTTTTCAAAGATGCCAACAGTGGCCTGATAGAAAATAATGAAGTTTATCAATACTCCACTAAACACGTGGAATCCATGGAATCCTGTAATGAAGAAAAACAATGCCGCAAAGTTTGGAGGTCCGTACTGATTCGATGAAAGTCCAGCTCCCTGGAAAAGGTTACCAACAGCATTCATAGACATATCCGATCCATGGATGAAGTGAGCCCACTCCCATGCCTGACATCCCAAGAATGTAAGTCCACCAAGAATAGTCCAAAGCATCCACTTTTCTACTCCTTTTCTGTCCATTCGCTCACCTGCTTCTACCGCAAGTACCATTGTCACACTACTAACGATGAGGATAAACGTCATTAACCCCACAAAAACCAATGGTGCGCTCTCAATTCCCAAAGCGTGCATTCCAGGGAATGCTTCAAACACTTTTTCCGGAATTGGCCACCATTCTTGAGAGAATTTAAAATCTGCTACACTCCCGGCATACGCAGGGTGACTGAATCGGATCAGACCATAAGTAATCAATAAAGCTGAGAAGGTAAAAGCATCTGACAAAAGGAAAAACCACATCATCAGTTTGCCGTAGCTTGCTTTCATTGGTGATACACCGCCACCCCAGATATTCTTCTTGTTTTCGTCAACTATTACAGCCGTGTTAGCCATTCCGTTTAGGTTTTGTTAGATTAATTATTGAGTATCAAAAATAAGTATAAATACAACCAAAGTCCACCAAGAAAATGCCAGAAAGTGGTGCACATTTCAATGCGAACCATACTTTTTGAATGCACCTTATACTTGAAAGCTTTGTTTAATACAATGAGTAAGAAAACGATAGCACCAAACAGGTGAACAATATGTAATCCTGTGAATACATAAATAAATGAACTAGCAGGGTTTCCCACAAAGTGATAGCCTCCATCCACCAATTGACCCCAGGCCTGAAACTGACCGATAACAAACACAATAGCCAGTACCGCAGTCACAGCAAGTCCAATTCGAATATTCTTAATGTTATTTCGCTTTGCCGAGATATACGCAAAGTGCATGGAAACACTGCTTAGAATGATAATAGCAGTAGTTGCCTGAAACAATGGAGGAAAGTCAATATATAACCAATCTCCTACTGACTTTTTTACGATATAGGCACTGGACAGTGATATAAAAATCATCACTACAGAAACCAGAAACAGCCACATCGCAAATTTCTGCGGGTGCATCGATCTTACCTTATTTGCTGGCATCTCTCCCGTCATAGCTTATCTATTAAAAAGGTAATTTGTACAATTGGCAAATAAATGAATGATCCAAACATGATCCTTCTTGCCTTTTGGTTAGAGGTATCTTTCATAAGGCTAAAAGTAGTAGCCAGGAAAAGAACACCACAGATCGTTGCTACTACTCCACTTGTAAGTCCTGTCAGTCCAAAAATGGTCGGCAAAAGACCTAATGGGAGTAAAAACAACGTATACACCATAATGTTTATCGCCGTATTCAAATCTTTGGCTCCACCTCCAGGTAGTAGCTTGAATCCAGCTTTCTTATAATCTTCATCCGACACCCATGCGATTGCCCAGAAATGAGGAAACTGCCAAATGAATTGAATACCGAAAATGATCATCGCTTCATAAGAAAGCACTCCACTGGCTGCCGCCCATCCAATGAGTGGAGGTAATGCTCCTGGTATAGCTCCAACAAACACGGCGATAGAACCAACTCTCTTTAATGGTGTATATACAAATGCATATAAGATTAGCGAAATCAGCGAAAGTCCGGTGGCCAATGCATTAGTAGATAGAAGCATTAGCCCTAGTCCTGCGATTCCTGTGAGAACACTAAACCAGATAGCTTCGTTTTCACTAATTCTTCCAGATGGGATTGGACGGTTTTTCGTGCGATTCATGATCGCATCATATTTCTGCTCGATCACCTGATTGATCGTGACGGACGATCCTGAAACTAAAAAACCTGCCAGAAGAAACAGGATGAAACTCCCCCAGTTAATCACAGATTGACTAGCCAAAGCATATCCAAAGCCCGATGAGAATACCACTAGAAATGACAAACGTGGTTTTAGCAACTCATAATAAGCTTTTGCCTTTACAGCAGTGTTGATTTCTATATGTGAAACAGTCGTACTCACCTGACAAATTTGAGTCGCAAAGTTAAGTAAAACAGGAGGCTAAAGATGCCTACAGCCAGAATTAAATGCAGTGGCTGAAGCCAAAAAGGAAACGAAAATCTCACCATTCCAATCCCAGCTATCATAGCCAGAAAAGTAAGGAACACAAGTCTCATCGATATATTCACCAGCCAAACCTCCTTCACCTTTTTGGCATAAAAGAATATCATCACAGAACCTATCAAAATCAACCATGAATATGATCGATGAGTCAGGAAAACAGATCCTAGCTGTTTGCTCCAACCAGATCGTCCCAATTCAGAAATCAATAAATCATCGATCACTCCTCTTACTTCTGTTCCTAGAATAACCTGAGGAATGAAAAGGATGGTGGTAAGCAAACTCACAATGAAAAGTGGATTATGCTTGTAAACCTCTTGATCCTTTGCTTTGACATTCATCCAAATCAATAACGCAACAATCAGCAACGCTAGCAACATGTGAAAGGTGATGAATCCGTGGAGCAAGTTGGTAGAAACTACAAGTGAACCAACCCAGCCTTGGAATCCTGTTAATATGAATATGCTTACTCCCATTACTGGGATCCAAATAGATTTATTTCTGAGCGAAAATGACAAAACCATATTTAGGAACACCAGTAGGCCAATCACTACACCAATCAATCGATTGACATATTCTATCCAGGCCTTGGTCACGTTAAATTCCTGCTCAACTAAAACCGCCGGATCTTTGGTTATCCTCTCGCTTAAATCCTGATAACCCAGTCTATCAAAAGTTCTGGCTAGTCTTTCATTTTTTGAAATGCGTTGCTCTCTGAAAATATCCTGATAGTTTTCGGGAAGTCCTTCCGCTGAGGTAGGAGGAATATATGAACCAAAACACTTAGGCCAATCGGGGCATCCCATGCCTGCTCCGGTCACACGCACAATGCTTCCCACCAGGATCAGTACGAATACTGATCCTAGTGTGATTGCATTGATTCTTAAAAAATTCTTTTGATTAATTAGCTTTCTCAACTCCAGTCAAATCTTCATCCTTCGTTAGCTCATTTTCATGCTCAAGGTTAGATTCAGGAGTGTGTGAGTAAGGTACAGTTTGAGGGATAAAATCATCTTTCGCTCCCGGCTTACTATAGTCGTATGGCCATCTGTACACCTTCGGGATTGCGCCCACCCAGTTGCCATGCTCTGGGAATCTCGGAGTTGTCCACTCCAGTGTGTTCGACTTCCATGGGTTTGCCGGAGCAAGTTTTCCCCTAAAAATCGAATAGAAGAAATTGAACAGGAAGATAAACTGAGCCGCAAATGTCAGTATTGCCGCAATACTTACTAGCGCATTCAAGTCAGCATACATGTTGAATGTCTCAAACGACGTGAACGAGTAATACCTTCTTGGAAATCCTGCAATTCCGATATAATGAAGCGGGAAGAAGACCATGTAAATCCCAACGAATGACAACCAGAAATGTAGCTTGCCGAGTTTATCATCCATCATTCTACCAAAGAACTTAGGGAACCAATGGTATACCCCTGCAAGCAATCCGAAGAACGACGCACTTCCCATCACAAGGTGGAAGTGAGCTACTACGAAGTACGTATCGTGAAGATTGATATCTAACACTGAGTTTCCAAGGAATATACCTGTAAGACCACCAGAGATGAAGAAAGACACCAAACCAATAGAGAACAACATAGCTGGAGTGAAAACGATGTTTCCTTTCCACAGTGTTGTGATGTAGTTAAATGCTTTGATAGCTGAAGGAACCGCAATTACCAGTGTTAAGACTGTGAATACAGATCCAAGGAATGGATTCATACCTGTCACGAACATGTGGTGTGCCCACACGATGAATGATAGGAAACCAATACCCAGCATTGAGCCAATCATTGCTTTGTATCCAAAGATTGGCTTACGTGCGTTAGTAGAGATAATCTCAGATGTGATCCCAAGTGCCGGAAGGATTACAATATAAACCTCAGGGTGTCCAAGGAACCAGAAAAGATGCTGGTATAGAATTGGGCTACCTCCTACATTTGGAAGTGCTTCACCAGCAATAAATATTTCAGACAGATAGAAGCTTGTACCGAATGATCTATCGAAGATCAAAAGCAATGCTGCTGAAAGAAGTACCGGGAAAGATAAAAGTCCAAGAATAGCAGTGATAAAGAATGACCAAATCGTCAATGGCATTCTGCTAAAGGACATTCCCTCAGTACGTAAGTTGATAATCGTTGTGATGTAGTTAATACCTCCTAACAGAGATGAAGCAATGAACAATGCCATAGAAACTAACCATAGTGTCATTCCCAGTCCAGATCCCTGGATAGCTTGAGGCAATGCACTCAAAGGAGGATATACTGTCCATCCGCCCCCTGCAGGTCCTGTCTCGATGAAAAGAGAAATGAACATTACAACACTGGAAGCAAAGAAGAACCAGTAAGAGAGCATGTTCATAAAGCCAGAAGCCATATCCCTCGCTCCAATCTGAAGTGGAATGAGGAAGTTAGAGAACGTGCCACTTAAACCTGCTGTAAGAACAAAGAATACCATGATGGTGCCGTGCATGGTAACCAACGCAAGATAAAACTCTGCATCAAGCTTACCTTCAGCAGTAATCCACTGACCAAGCATTGGTCGCAACCACTCAAGATCCATTTCTGGAAATCCAAGTTGAAGTCGGAATATAATAGAAAGACCCCCTCCTATCAATGCCCAGAAAATTCCTGTAATCAAGAATTGCTTCGCGATGGTCTTGTGATCAGTCGAGAAAATATACTTGCTTACAAACCCTTGCTCATGATGTTCGTCGTGGTGATCACCATGGTCTAAATCTTCGTGTAGTTGTATATCTGTTACTGACATATCTAATTATTTTGAACTGCTTGCCGCAGATGTAACCTTTTGTTCGTTCTCAATGTTTTCAATTCCTGCAGCAATCTTAGCTGCCTCTTTCAAATCTTCAGGAACCTGACTCAAGTAACTTGGATTTTGCTTTAGGAAAGTGTTTTCCTGATTCTCTTTATACCAGCTATCGTATTCATCCTGCTCCAATACTGTGATGATACCTTTCATGCCATAGTGGCTCTTTCCGCAGATCTTATTACAAACCAGTTCGTAGTTAAAATCAGGATTTTCTGTGATTTCTCTCATCTCAGCAGTACTCACCGTTGGTGTAAACCAAAACTGAGTAGGCATACCCGGCACGGCATTCATCTGCATTCTAAAGTGGGGATTGTACACACTGTGAATTACATCCCTACCTCTGATTTTCAACAATACCGGTTTTCCTTTTGGTAATACAAGCTGAGAAGGCATGAAGTCATCGTGTCCGCTCTGATCCTCAAGGTCTATACCCATTGAATTGATGGCATCAATCTTTCGGAAGTCGTGTTTTCCAAGCGCTCCGTCCTTACCAGGATATCTGAATGCCCATGCATATTGATATCCCATCACTTCAATCAATTCAGCATTTTCAGGGGCAGGACCAGTCACTACATTCCATTGCTTTAGACCTGAAATGATCAACCATGCCAAGACAATCGCTGGAACAATTGTCCAGATCATCTCTAGTTTGTTATTGTGAGGGTAGTAATGTGCTGTATTAGACTCCTTATATCTGTACTTCCATCCGAATCCAAACAGGAATATCTGAGTGACTATGAATACCGCTACAGTAACCCACATAGTCGTCCAGAACAGTCCTTCTGTAATCACCGCATGCTCAGAAGCAATTGGCAAATTGTAATTATCGTACTCCGTCATGGAGAAGTAAAAGAATCCTGCAATTCCAGCAACCAGGAATATGATCATCAGCACTCCCTGAAAGCTGTTTCCAGAAGGAACGTGACTCTTGTTCTTATCTTTTTTTACAACATCAACTAACGTAGTAACACGGTAGGCTGTGAACACCACAGCTATGACTAAAACGACCGCTATAACAATGATTAAATTAAGCATAACCTATCCCTCACTTATTAAATATGATGATGCAAACTTTCTTTCAACATTGGGTGATTCTTGGCATAAAGTGGAGCCTTTGCCATGGCATTGAACACCACATAAAGGAATGCACTCGCATAAACCAAAATCAATCCTATTTCTAAGAATCCAAAACCTCCATTGTCACCCACAGTTCCAGGAGAAACCATCAGGTAAAAATCTAACCAATGGCCAAACACAACAGCAGGACATACCACTTTCAATATTCTTGACTGTCTCTTCGAATCCCTTGTCATTAAAACTAAGAATGGGAAGAAAAAGTTAAATATCAAATTGATATAAAATACAGGAGCATAATGATCACTCTTCCATCTATCAAGGAAATAAACTGTTTCCTCAGGAATGTGTGCGTAGTAGATCAATAAGAATTGAGAGAACCATACATATGTCCAGAAGATCGTGAATGCAAATACGAACTTACCCAGGTCGTGAATATGATTCTCATTTACTACTGATAAGTAGCCTTTGTCTTTCAGCATGATTACGATAAACAGCGTAAGTGCTAGACCAGCAACCCACCAGCTGGCAAATGAATACCATCCGAACATCGTAGAGAACCAGTGTACGTCGATTGACATAATCCAGTCCCATGCAGCCATAGATGATGAAACAGCGAAGAATACCAAGAAGATCGCAGATGTAGATCGCATCTTATACCACTTCTGAGTACCACCTTCTAGATCTTCAGCGAATGCCAGAGATCTCAATTTTCTAAATAGCAAGTACCACACGGCGAAGAAGATCACCAATCTAGCTACCCAAAATAATGGAAACTCTCCACCTTCTAATGGCCAGAAGAAATAAGGAGCTTTTCCCTGTACAATTTTATCTCCTCCCTCTCCATAAAGATCGGCATGTGTCCAGTGAAACAGGTCGTGGCTCCCGAATAGAAATACTACAAGCATCAACAAGAATGCGATAGGAAGCCAGCTACCAAAAGCAAATGGAATCCGCTTGATTCCGGCAGACCATCCAGCCTGGGATGCATACTGGATCGCAAAGAAGAAAACTCCTATGATTGATAATCCAGCAAAAAACACATTGTTAATCCAAAGGTTGGACAATAGTCTTTTAATAGAAGGACTGCTACCATGATGAGCTTCTTCACCATGTCCGTCTTTCTCACTCTCACCATGACTCTCAGCGCCATACGGCTCTTCACCATGGCCATTTTCTACTACCTCTGAGTGATCTTCATCTCCATGACCTGAACCATGATCGCCCGATCCAAGAGTAAAATACCCTAGCACAGATAGCACCAATCCCACCAGTAAGGTGATAATCAGTCGCTTCTTTGCGGTAGCCGTAAATTCATATCTTTCTTCTGATACCATGAGTAGACTTAGTTCTTCTTTTGCAATTCTTTAACATAACGAGCAATTCTCCACCTGTCTTCAGGGCTAACCTGAGAACCGTGAGCACCCATCAATCCTTTTCCGAATGTGATCACGTGAAAGATGTGACCTTCGGTAATTTCTAGATATGCAGCACCATTAAGGTTTGCTACACCTGCGTATGCATCTGCTACTGGTCCATCCGCATTTCCGCTAGCTCCATGGCAGTGTAAGCAGTAGCTTTCATATAATGCTTTACCATCCTTAACTACACTTTCATCATCTGCAGCAAACGGGCTTACCAAAGTAGCTGCAGCCTCTTCTAAATCATCTTTAGTCAATCGAACTGGAAGCGGCTGACCTCTTCTTACCGTGTTAGCAACAGGCTCGCGCATGTTCATTTTGAATTCATTGTAAGGATTTGAGTTGTAAAACTCGCCATGTCCATCCTCGTCATTAGAATCCAGCCAGGTTCCTGCATCTTCATCCTGAATCTGAGTAAGCGGCTCGTAAGGAGTTGTGTGATACATCTGAGGTGCGTACTCCAGACCTGTATCATCTACACCTGCTGCACATGAAGCCAGAATAGCTCCCGCTGTGATAATTCCTAAATATCTAAATGCCTTTAGTTTCATTATCAATCAAACTTTTTATTGTTCACCTCAGAAGCTCCGCTACCCTGCAATACCTTCTTAATATCAGCCTCAGATTTATCATTTCTATCAAGATCGATTGCCATTACATGCTTATCGTCTGTGATTCGAATGTCATAGATTCTAGGTCGTCCCCATGGCTTCAAATTTGAAATCACAAAGAAAGTACCTACCATACCGAAAGAGGCAAGCAACACAGTCATCTCGAATGTTACCGGAATGAAAGAAGGAATAGGAATGTAATCTTTTCCTCCTATGATCATTGGCCAATCTACGCCCATCATCCCCACCATCATTGTTAGTGCCAAAGTGGTACCAGTGATACCGAAAAGGAATGCTGCTATTGAAAGCCAGCTTCGCTTGTACCCAAGCACATCTTCGATTCCGTGAACAGGAAATGGTGAATAAACCTCTTCGATCTTCACACCTGATTCCCGAACTGTCTTGATGGCATCCATCAAAACATCCTCATCTTCATAGACGCCCAGTACGTAATTCGTTCCTTGAGACATAATCTATCTTTTATTTACTCGACTGTGTCGGCTTTTCGCCAGTTGCTTTAATAATACTCTTTACTTCAGCCATGTTGATTACAGGGAAGAACTTCGCAAAAAGGAAGAACGCCGTGAAGAACAGACCGAAGGTGAACACATAAACTCCAATGTCATACATGGTTGGGTAGAACATTGCCCAACTTGAAGGGAGGAAGTCTCTGTGCAATGAAGTAACAATAATTACAAATCGCTCGAACCACATTCCAATGTTTACAATGATTGAAATGATGAAAGTAGCAGCGAGATTTGTTCTAATTTTCTTAAACCAGAATAGCTGTGGTGAAATCACATTACAAGTCATCATTGACCAGTAAGCCCACCAGTAAGGTCCAGTAGCTCTATTGATGAAGGCGTACTGCTCTGCTTCTACTCCGGAATACCATGCAATGAAAAATTCTGTTATGTAAGCTATTCCTACAATTGATCCAGTCACAATGATGATTATGTTCATCAACTCCACGTGTTGGATTGTGATGTAATCTTCTAGTTTATAGACTTTCCTCGTTACAAGTAGAAGCGTCAATACCATTGCAAATCCTGAGAAGATCGCTCCTGCCACAAAGTATGGAGGGAAAATGGTCGTGTGCCATCCCGGAATTACCGAAGTAGCAAAGTCAAAGGATACAATGGTGTGTACTGAAAGTACAAGTGGAGTAGCTAAACCAGCAAGCACGAGAGAAACGGTCTCATAGTGCGACCAGGTCTTAGCACCACCTGTCCATCCGAAGCTCAATGCTCCATAAATGGCTTTTGAAATTTTGTTAGTTGCTCTATCTCGGATTGTGGCAAAATCGGGAATCAGACCAATATACCAGAAAACCAAAGAAACCGAGAAGTAAGTTGAAATTGCAAATACGTCCCATAAAAGTGGTGAGTTAAAGTTCACCCACAAAGAACCGAACGTATTAGGAAGCGGCAATGCCCAGTAAAATCCTAACCATGGGCGACCCATGTGTAGTACCGGGAACATAGCAGCACAAATTACGGCGAAAATCGTCATCGCCTCAGATGCTCTGTTGATGGACATTCTCCATCGCTGACGGAAAAGCAGGAGTACCGCAGAGATCAAGGTTCCTGCGTGACCGATACCTACCCACCATACGAAGTTGGTAATATCCCAGGCCCATCCTACAGTTTTGTTAAGACCCCACATTCCAATTCCATCCCAAAGTGTGATGGCAACCGCATACCCTCCGGCAAGGAGAAGTGCTAAAGAAACAGCCATTGCCAACATCCAGGTGATGGTTGGCTTCTGCTCTACTCTTCCAGCAATATCCTCAGAAACATCGTGGAGTGTCTTTCCACCCGTTATTAAGGGTATCCGTACTTCTGATTCTGCGTGCATTATGCTTCTATTTTATCGTTTTTGTCTTTATTTCTGATTTTAGTCAAGTACCAAACGTTTGGCATCACTCTCAGCTCTTCCAGCACGTGGTATGCTCTATCCTCAGTAGCCTCTACGCTCTTCTCGTTGTACTTAAGCTTCAATGTTTTAGAAATTCTGCTTTCAGGATCTTTCATATCCCCGAATACCAATGCATCGGTAGGACAAGATTTCGCACAAGCAGTTTGGATTTCGCCATCAACTGGTCGTCTTCCTTCTTTCTTCGCATCAAGTTTTCCAGACTGGATTCGCTGCACACAGAATGTACATTTCTCCATTACCCCTCTAGCTCTCACAGTCACATCTGGGTTCAATACCATTTTACCCAAATCATTATTCATTGGAGTGTTCTTATCGAACTTGGAATTGTCGTGATACTTGAACCAGTTGAATCGACGTACTTTATAAGGACAGTTGTTCGCACAATATCTTGTACCGATACATCTGTTGTAAGTCATTTGGTTTAGACCCTCGCTAGAGTGCGTAGTTGCAGCAACAGGACATACAGTCTCACAAGGAGCGTTATTACACTGCTGACACATCATTGGCTGGAAGGTCACTTCAGGATTTTCAGCAGCTAGTTCTTTCTGCTTCACTTCCATCAGGTTCTTGTCCTCAGCGGTAAGCTCATTTTCAGGACGCTCACTGTAGTATCTATCGATACGAATCCAGTGCATCTCCCTTCTGTTGAGTACTTCTTCCTTACCTACTACCGGAATATTATTTTCCGTCTGGCACGCCACTGTACACGTACCACAACCTGTACATGAGTTCAGGTCTACAATCATTCCCCAGTGGTGATTCGGGTACTCATGACCTTTCCATAAGGAAACTGCATGAGGTCTTACTTTCGAACCATCAGCCTTAGAAATCATCGGGAAGCTTCTTCCTGCTTGAGGATCCTTCTGGTATTCTCCAAGCGTTGCTTCCTGAATAACTGTCTCTCTTCCTGCGTAAGTTTGTGAAGTTTGTGTTTGAGCTACTTTTCGCTGCTCACCATTCAACTCCAACGTAGCTTTTCCGCTGTAGCTTAAACCATTGGCTGTATTTCCTATTAGCTGATAAGCGTTTACTCCAACACTATTTCCTACTTTACCAGCTTTGGTACGTCCATACCCTACCGCCAGTCCAACAGTACCGTATGCCTGACCTGGCTGAGGGACAACAGGAGCAGTAACCGACTGACCATTTACGGTAAGAGTCGCCACTTTGTAATCCATGTCTCCACCTTTGACATCCCATCCATTCTCTCTGGCCTGACGTGGAGAAACAGTAAAGTAGTTATCCCAACATGCTTTGGTAATTGGATCAGGCATTTCTTGCAACCATGGGTTGTTTGCCTGAACACCATCACCTACTGAGTAATTTGTATACAAGGCAAGCTCAAGTCCATCTGACTTAGCTGAGTATCCTTTTAGATTTCCTGCAACAACAACTGCATCTACTGAAATTGATTTTGATGCTGCTGGTGCTTCTACATTGTAGAATCCATCGTGCAGGCACTTATCAAAGAAACTGTTGAAGTTTCCGGAAGAAAGTGGCTGCCATCCTTCACGCAAGAAATCGTAGTATGAAGTTGAATTATCAGACCATCTCAAGAATGAATCCTGAGCTTGTCTGGTGTTGAAAATATTTTTAATCGTTGGCTGAGAAAGGGTAATATGCCCAGTCACAGGCTCGAAATCATTCCATGACTCAAGGTAATGGTGATCCGGAGCAATGTATTTAACCGAGCTTCCAGTCTCATCCATTCTATCCGATGTAGAGATGGTTGTCTTCACTTTTCCAAGTGAGCTAACCAACTGAGCACCCATTGGGTGGTCGTATGCAGGATTACAGTTGTAGAAAATAACCGTTCCAACCGCACCACCTTTCACATCATTCACCAGTTGAGCAAATGCACTATCACTTCCCTGACGAGTATTGATACTCTTGGTTAGATCAATAGTAGCTCCATAACTTTGAAGCAAGTCATTGATGGCTATAACCAGAAGCTGTACATTCTTATCATTTGACCCTGACACAACCAAAGACTTACCTCTGGACTTCCAAAGGTCATTAGCTGCTTTTTCAAGGATCACAGTATCTTCCAATCTTGCCACACCAATTGCTGATGCTCCGGCTTTCTGAGCAATCAGATTGTAAAGGTTAGCAACATAAAGCCCTTCCTGAGAAGGTTTGATTGGCTGACGGTAATCAGCGTTTGAACCTGTCAATGAAAGATTTGATTCAAAGGCATATAGCCTTGACATTTCTTTCTTATTAGGTCCTAGTTTTCTTGTTGCAGCAAATTGCTTGTTGTTCAATGCCTGATTTGGCCATGCTCCAAGGAAATCAGCAGTGATTGAAACAATGGTGCTAGCCTTTGAGAAGTCATGCATCGGGAAGCTTCGTGCTCCGGTGGCATCACCATAAGCGTCTAGCAGACCACTTACAGAAACCGGATCGTACTGGATGTGTTCAACCGTTCCATACTTTTGGCCAAGTGCTTGGATTGCTCTCTTAGTGCTTGGGCTACAATTAGAATATGATACAATTGAAATTTTACCGCTATTTGCTGCTAGCTCGGTTTTGATTCTGCTATCAAGTGTATCCCAATCAGTATCCTCTCCTCCTATTTTAGGATTTTGAAGACGCTCACCATCATACAATGAAAGAACAGAAGACTCTACCTGGGTGGTAGTTCCTCCCTGGCTGATCATTGAAAGATCATTGCCTTCAATTTTAATAGGTCGTCCTTCTCTTGTTTTCACAACAACAGAAGCCACGTCATTACCCATTGCGTAGGTAGACGCATAATAATTCGCTACACCTGGGTCTACGTCAACAGGCTTATTTACGTAAGGGATCGCCTTTCTTACTGGAGCCTCACATGCTGCTAATGACACAGCTGCCACTCCAAATCCCATCATTTTCAGAAAGTCCCGACGTGACGGCTCACCGTTATCATTACCATTGATTGGTAAATATTCGGGGAATTCCTTTGAAGATCGACTCTGGAAATCAGAAGTGTTTTCCAGTTGCTCTAACCCTTTCCAGTATTTCTTAGTTTCTTTCATTATACTTTTAGATCAGCTGTTTCGAATATTAATAGTGACATTTAGCACATTCCAACCCACCAATATCTTCTACTTTCATTGGCTCCTTGCTTTGCTCTGAGTGGAGCTTTACAAGCTTGTCGTAATATTCGTTTCCTTTCGTATTTACGTCAGTTTCTCTGTGGCAATTGATACACCAGCCCATGGTAAGACTTGAGTATTGATACACTACTTCCATCTCTCTGATTGGACCGTGACAAGTTTCACAATCTAAACCAGCCACTTTCACGTGCTGTGAATGGTTGAAGTAAGCTAAATCAGGAAGGTTGTGAATTCTTACCCACTCGATTGGCTTAGTATCCGTACCGTATGTTTGAGTAGCAGGATCGTAATCGATCGCAGCGTAAATTTTTGCAATTTCCTCTGACACACCTTCTTGTCCACCTACATTCTTAATCTGCGAGTGGCAGTTCATACAAATGTTTGGTGATGGAATATTTGCTGATTTAGACTTATTCACCCCTGTGTGGCAATACTGACAGTCAATTTCATACTGGCCGGCATGCAACTCGTGAGAGAAGGCTATTGGCTGAGTAGGCTGATAACCTTGCTGCACACCAATGGTAAATGCTCCATCGATCAATGTCTTCAAGACAATGATTGTGAAAACAAAAATCACCAAGCCAACAAAATTGTTGCTTTTAAGGAAAGCTGCCACATCAAACTGTTGTGACACAAGCTCCTGCTCCGCCTCATCCAATCCTTTTACATCCTTCAGATGCTTCACCAAAGTTCTGGCGGCTATAATAAGCGCAACTACAGCCAGTGCAAGCACTACCACCAAAATGATGATGATCGCCATCAGGTAAGATGATGAGATGGAATCTTCACCCTCCGTGCCAGAAGTTGTGGTAACTTCTGCAACAGGGGGGCCCTTAGCAGTTTCAGCTTTTATGTACGCAAGGATTTCCATGACCTGCTGGTCATTGAAAGGGAAAGCCTGCATCAAAGTTTGATTGTATTCTTCGTAAAGTGCTACAGCATCTTCATCCCCTGAGGCGATCATCGCCTGAGAGTTTTTTATCCAGGAGTTCAACCACTCCACAGATCTTCTTTCTGTAACATTATTTAACGCTGGTCCAATTCGGACTTCCCAGATTCTGTGACAGGTCGTACAGTTCGTTTTGAATGTAGCTTCACCTGCAGCAATTACGCTTTCATCAGTTGGGATTTCCTGAGCTTTAGTACTCAGCATTGTAAATACTCCTAGCGCAAGGCTCAGAAATATTCGGGTTAGATTCGGTGTTGTTTTAAACATGTATTCCGATGGCTTGAGATCAAACGCGTACAAAAGTAACATGGGGCTTTTGTTTTTCAAAGGTGGGTTATATCCCCACTTTGGCACTAAAACCTATCCGTTCATAAAGGCGTGAATTTCAGAAGATTAGAAATAAATAAAAAGACTTTCCGGTGCTTATTTAGAATAATTTTAAATAATAAGATTGAGTTGCTTATTTGGAGTTTCCGACAGGGTCAGTATTAACCCTGATATCGGACCTGATATAATCACTTAGAACTTGGTGAATAGTTGGTCTGACGTTGAGTCGATATAGTGCCCGATTGTTACGGGAGGGATAGACACGGTTGGTCAAAAAGATGAATAAAAAGTCATTGGCCGGGTCTGCCCAAACGATGGGACCAGTATATCCTGTATGTCCATAGCTTTCAAAGCTGGCGCTTTTAGCTACACTGCTTATGATGGAGTCATATTCTAATAATGGCTTATCAAATCCAAGCCCTCTCCTATTATCATTATTTGGATATTGAGCTGTAGTGAAAAGTCTGATAGTCTGGGGTGAAAGAAAATCAACTGTATCTACTCTACCATCATTTAATAGCATTTTAAAAACCTTGGCCAGGTCTTCAGCATTGCTAAACAACCCGGCATTGGCTGAGATTCCTTTCATCATAATCGCTCCCTCATCGTGTACTTTTCCATGAATAGACTCCATCCGAAAAAAAGTATCAGTTTCTGTTGGCACTATCTGGCTCAGTGAAAATTTCTCAGTCGGATTGAATGTGATCGACTTGCTACCCAGAGGTTCGTAAAAGTGTTTATCCAAATAATCAGCATAAGGTGTATCTGTAAGAGACTGAACAAGCTCTGGAATTAGATAAAAAAACAAACCTGAGTATCTATATTTTTTCTCATCGGAGACCTCACTCCGCCGGATCATTTTTTTAATCTTACTGTAAAAGTCGCTATGCAGATATAGGCTATCTGTAAGGGGATAATTAAATTCATCTTCTGTTTTGGTGGTCACCGTCTTCCTTTTCCACTTGCCATTTTTCTTTTTTATCTCAGCGTAATAAGGTATCCAGGGATATAGTCCGCCCTGATGTGCCAATGCTTCACGGAAAGTCACCCTCCCTACTTTTCTTCCAAGCCCATCTATATAATCCCCAATAGGATCATCCAGATTATAAAGCCCATCATCATACAGCTTCATCATGGCGAGCGTGCCGCCAACTACCTTAGTGATAGACGCCAAATCATAAATATCATTTACAGCCACTCTCCTTGTAGAATCATATGTATGGTGTCCATAAGATCTCAGAAAAAACACACTATCGCCCTGGCTCGCGTACACCACACAACCCGGAAATGCCTGAGCCTGAATGGCTTCTATGACAATGCTATCAATATCCATAGTCATCTGATCATAGCTTTGTGCAGCAGCGAAAACAGCTACGAAAAAGAAAAGCGAGGATAACGTATGACTAAGTTTTTGCATGTTCTATTTTTGATGCTTACCTAAAAGTATCAATGAATCAAACCAAGTATTTCATTATTGATTTTGACAGCACATTTACACAAGTGGAAGCGCTGGACGTGCTGGCGGAAATCAGTCTCAAGGATAACGAAAATCAAGCGAAAGCCATCGAGGAAATCAAGTCAATTACCGATCAGGGTATGGAGGGCGGTATGTCGTTTCGTGAATCGCTGAAAGCCCGCATTGATATTTTAAAGGCTAACAAAAAACACCTACCGGAGCTTGTTGATCGGCTAAGTTCATTGGTATCACCATCCTTCCAGCGAAACACAGAGTTTATAAACAAGTATACCGATCAAATCTTTATCGTCTCTAATGGGTTCAAAGACTTCATTGTGCCTATAGTAAAAAAGTATGGAATCAAAGAAGAAAACGTCTTTGCCAATGAATTTGAGTACGATGAAGCTGAGAATATTATTGGATTTGATGAACGCAACATCCTTTCTGAAAATAATGGAAAACCAAAACAGATCGAGAGTTTGAATCTTAAAGGAGAAGTATTTGTGCTAGGAGATGGATTCACGGATTATGAAATCAAGAAAGCGGGACTGGCAAATAAGTTCTACGCATTCACAGAGAACGTGAGAAGAGAGAAAATTCTAAGCGAAGCTGACCATGAAGCTCCCTCATTGGATGAGTTTCTGTTCACTCAAAAACTAGAGCGAGCACACTCCTACCCCAAAAACAGGATCAAAGCCCTACTATTGGAAAACATTCATCAGGGTGCAATCAACAGATTAAAAAGCGAAGGCTATCAAGTAGAGGTATATCCTGCTGGAATGACAGAAGACGAACTCTCAGAAGCCATCAAAGATGTGAGTGTTTTAGGTATTCGGTCAAAAACATTAGTAACAAAGAAGGTACTTGAGAATGCCAAGAGGCTGCTCTCCATTGGAGCTTTTTGCATTGGTACCAACCAGATTGACCTTACTTCAGCGCAAAAAAAAGGAGTTGCAGTTTTCAATGCGCCTTTTTCTAATACCCGATCTGTTGTGGAGCTGGCATTGGCAGAGATCATCATGCTTATGCGAAATCTGCCGGATAAAATGGCTCAAATGCATCAGGGCAAGTGGAATAAGTCCGCTAGTGGCAGCTTTGAGATCCGGGGTAAAACGCTGGGAATCATCGGTTATGGTAAGATTGGCTCGCAGCTTTCAGTATTGGCAGAATCTATCGGTATGAACGTACAGTACTTTGATTTGGAAGAAAAGCTAGCTCTGGGCAATGCGACCTCATGCGAAAGCCTGGAACAACTCCTAAATACTTCAGACATAGTCAGTATCCATGTAGATGGTAGACCTGAGAATGAATGGATGATTGGTCCGAGGGAATTTGATCAAATGAAAGAAGGTGTGGTCTTCGTCAACCTAAGTCGTGGACACATTGTAGACATTGAAGCATTGGCAAAAAATATTGAATCCGGTAAAATCCATGGTGCTAGTGTAGATGTCTTTCCGGAAGAGCCTTTGAGCAATGATCACCCGTTCAACTCCCCTCTTATGGGTAAAAGAAACACGATTTTGACTCCACATGTAGGAGGAAGTACACTGGAGGCTCAGGAGAATATTGCTGATTTTGTTCCGTCTAAAATCATTGAATATATCAATACCGGCTCCACTACAAACAGCGTGAATTTTCCAAATATTACCCTACCTGGACTAAGTCAGGCTCATAGGTTCATTCATATTCACAAAAATGAGCCTGGAATACTTGCTGAGATTAATAATGTACTGGCAAAACATGGCATTAATATTGGAGGACAATACCTGAAAACCAATGATATTATTGGGTATGTTATTACGGATATAGACAAGAATTATAAAGAAGAGGTAATAAAAGACCTTAAAATGGTCCGAGGTACCATTAGATTCAGAGTTTTATATTAAGTTTATAGCAGAATTTTATTAACACCACCCAACCCTAAGAGCTTGTAACAACGTTTATAAGTTAAATTATTAACAATGAGTTATCCGCTTAATTGGAAATCTTTAAATACACGCGCTGAGTTTGATCGCCTGGTAGAAAACTCGAAAGATAAGCCTGCTCTTATTTTTAAGCACAGACCATCTTCTCCTGAAAGCACTCAGGCTCTGGAGAATCTGGAGAAAGAATGGACCATTTCTCCTGAGAATTTGGATTTGTACCTTCTGGATGTGATGAAGGAAAAAGAAGTGACAGAGGTTGTGACCGACATGGCTGGTGTGATGAATGAATACCCTCAGGTATTACTCTTTGCTGATGGTGTCACCATGTACGATGAGTCCAGGGAAATGATCAGTGTGAAAAAAATCAAGCTTGCACTGAAAATCATCAACAGGACCTTTAAATGGATGGAAACCCGAGTTTAAGGAACCAAATTCATCATTAAGAAATTATATTGCTCTTTATTCTTAAAGGGCTTTTTTTATGTCTAACAAAATCTATTTTACCCCTGGACCGGCACAATTGTTCTACACTTTTGAAGATCATTTAAAAAAGGCGATCTCAGAAGACATCCCGTCCCTATCCCACCGGAGCAGCGCCTTTATCAAAGTAGTGCAGGAAACGGACGAGGCTCTGAAAGAGCTACTTGAATTACCAGAGGGGTATCACATCTATTTTTTGAATTCTGCAAATGAAGCCTGGGATCGGATTGTTCAAAATCTGGTAGAAACATCTTCACATCATTTTGCTAATGGATCTTTTAGCAAGAAGTTTTATGATTTTGCAATCGCTCACAATAAGCAAAGCACACTCACCGAAGTGGGTGATGGAGGCTCTTTCGATGATTTATCGGTACCTGAACAAGCCGAGTTGATCGGGATCACTAAAAATGAAACGAGCGTAGGTCATTCATTTTCCGAAAAAGAAATAGAGCAGATTAGAGTTTCATATCCAGATAAGCTTATTGCCCTGGATGTGGTAAGTGCTGTACCATCCATTCCGGTAGACTTTAGCAAAGTTGATACGGCTTATTTTTCAGTGCAAAAGGCGTTTGGACTTCCTGCCGGACTTGGCGTCTGGATTGTAAATGAAAAGTGTCACGAGGTTGCTGAAAAGCGAGCAAAAAACACATCGTTAGGTTCCTACAGAGCATTGCCGAATCTGAAAAAATTTGGTGCTAAGTATCAGACTCCTGAAACTCCCAACATGCTTTACATCTATCTGTTGGGGAAAATCACTCAGGATATGATTCAAATGGGTGTGCAACGAATGAGGAATGACACTACCTATAAGGCAGCTATTCTCAATCAGGCTGTAGAAAGTCATCCATTGCTTGCTCATTTTGTGGAATCGAAAGATCACAGATCAAAAACTACCATTGTGGCTGACTCCCCAAGGGCAAGGGAAATACTTAATCACTTTGAAAAGAAAGGACTTATTCTGGGCGGAGGATATGGAAATCACAAGGAAAAGCATATAAGAATTGCTAACTTCCCTACTCACTCAAAAGAGTCAGTAGAAATGCTGTGCGATCTACTTGATAAAGTAGAATAATATTCTGTTTGAGTGAAACATTTTAGCGTTATCAGAGTATTAATCGGAAACATTGATATTTCAAGAAAAAATATTTCGAAAAATGGATTATTCGTGTTGAAGGATTGTTAATCAGTAATAACTTTGCACTCAAATAAACACCTAGAACATTGATCGCACCACTAAAAAAAATCATCGTCTGCCTGGACCATACTGAAATGGATCAGGGATTAATTGAAAATGCCTGCACCATCAGCAAGGTGGCTGGAGGCACTCAAATTACATTTTTAAATGTCATCAAGGACTTTAACCTTCCTGAGTCGGTACTTAAGGAGTTTCCTGATTTGCTAGATAAGGCACTTTCTGAGCGAAAAGAAGAAATCAAGAGATTGGTAAAAAAGTACTTTAAGTGTGATGTCCCAACAAAAATAAAAGTTTGCCAGGGTGGTGAGGAAAAAGAAATACTGAGGGCAGCCAATGAAACTAAATCCGATCTTATCATCCTAGGCAGGAAGAGAATTAGTGATTCTGTGTTGAGCACACGTATCGCCCGAAAGTCACCCTGCAACCTTCTGCTGATTCCGGAAGGAGCGAAAATTAAGTTTGACAAAATCTTCATCCCTGTAGATTTTTCAGACTACTCAGCCCTCTCATTAAAGCGTACCCTCCTACTTACAAAGGACTTAAAATCAAAAATTTATCTTCAAAACGTTTACACTGTTCCTTCAAGCTACCGTTACTCTGGCAAATCATACAAGGAGTTTGCTGAGATCATGAAGGGACATGCTCAGAAGGACTTAGAGGTTCTGATCAAAAAGGCTGAAAAACAATCTCAGGAGCTAATCCCTGTTTGCTCCCTTGATAAAAACGGAAAAATTATCGACCTGATTCTTGAAGAAGCAAGGAAGAAAAAGGTAGACATCATTGTGATGGGTGCAAAAGGAAGGACCACCACCTCTGCCCTATTTATAGGAAGTAAATCAGAGCGGATGATACGAATCAATGACAGTATTCCATTGGTAATAATTCGAAAGAAAGGAGCTGTAGCAGGTCTCTTTGAATCTCTAAAAGATCTTTAATTATTTCCGCATTTTGTCAAGAAGGGAATTCAGCGTTGCTGATTCCTTCTCTGTCAATTTTCTAGTGCTATTTTCCCACTCTTCCGTTTTCACATCCATATCGCTGAGGAGTTTCAGCCCTTTATCGGAGATAAACACATCAACAGCTCTACGATCCTTGGAGCATTGACTTCTTTTCACAAGCCCTTTCTGCTCCAGCTTATCCACGATCCGGGAGGCATTTGAGCTCTTATCCAACATTCTGTCAATCAGTAAATTGACGGTGGCGGGATTAGGGTGTTGCCCTCGCAATATCCTTAGAATATTGTATTGAGGAACCGTAAGGCCATTTGATTTAAAAAGTCTCAAGTGCTGCTGATTCAGCCAAGCGTTTGTATAAATAATATTTACAATCGCCTTCTCATATTCACTTTTGAATTTCTCCTGCTTTATTTCTTCAGCTATTCCCATATGTATCATTCAAACCAGCTAAAATAAATACAATTACATTAGATGTAACAACATCTGAATAGAAAGGTTGCATTAATGCTATTATTTAAGGCTCCAATTAAACCATCGCTTATCTTTAGCATCTAAGCTCCGAACCCACCTGGAATACATTGGAAGAACTGATCATAGAGAAAATAAGAGCAGATGAAACCCGTAACTATGGATTTAATCTATTGGTACGAGAGTATCAGGAGCGAATCTATTGGCATGTGAGGAAGATGGTGATAGATCACGATGATGCTGATGACCTGGTTCAGGAGGTTTTTGTAAAAGTGTGGCACAACCTTGGCAAGTTTAGAGAAGACTCGAAATTGTATACGTGGATATACAGGATCGCTACAAATGAGTGTCTCAACTTTCTGAAAAAGAAAAAAAGACGCTTTTTTCTCCCCATACATGATCTGGAAGGAGAGCTCACTGAAAAACTGACAAGTAACATAGAGCCTAGTGGCGATGAGGTGCAGATGAAACTTCAAAAAGCACTACTAAAACTACCAGACAAACAGCGTATCGTTTTTAATATGAAATATTTTGATGAGATGAAGTTTGCCGAGATAGCAGAAATAACAGGAACAAGCGTAGGTGCTTTAAAAGCTAATTATCATCATGCCGTAAAAAAAATTGAAGATTTCATCAATCCGGATTAAACCATTTGAACAGAAAAGAATCTAAAAGACACGAGATGAAATATAAACTCGACGATATTGACAAAAGAAAGGCTTTCAAGGTACCAGAGGGGTATTTCGAGGACTTACCTATGAAAATCCAACAACGGATTTCGGAGAATCCTCAGAAGCAACCATCTGGTGCTCCGGCATGGGCTTTAGCTATGGCTGCCTCGGTGGCATTGGTTATTGCTTTTATTTTCCTTTTCCAAAGTGACCAATCATCAACCGAAAAATTATTAGCAGATATACCTCAGGAAGAGTTGATCGCCTATCTGGATCTACTAGAGATTGATGAATATGACCTGGCACATGTAATGGGTGATGATGCGGATGAGCTTTTACTGGAGGATACGAATGTCCTTGATGGTATTGATCTGGGTGAGGATGCAATAGAAGATATGTTACTTGAATACGATTTAGAAGACGAATATTTATAAAGATGAAAAGATTATTGACTTTAATAGGATTGATAGCCTGCTTAGGAGCTTTGGCACAAAGCCCGGAAGCAATGGCTAAAATTGAAGCTGCCAAAATAGCGCTCATTACTGAGCGGCTGGAGTTGACTCCACAGCAAGCAGAAAAATTCTGGCCGATCTACAGAGAGTTTGGCAAGCAAAGGCAGGAAATCAGGCGTGACTTTGATCAAGCCAGAAGAATCTTTGATCCCAACAAAGCTTCTGAGGAAGAGAATAAGAAAATGCTTGAGATGGCGAATCAGGTGAAAGAACGTCAACTAAAATTGGAGCGCGAGTACTCTGACCGAATACTCAAAGTGATAACCACACGACAGCTAAATAATCTTAGAAAAGCTGAAAATGACTTTAAAGAGATGCTCATAAGGAGAATAAGGGCGGAGCAAATGAAAAGGCAAAAGCAGCAGAGAAATGATGGCCGACTAAACGACCGACGAAACTAAACCCAACCTACCCTACCTGATGTTTCGAACGGTCACCACATCGGTGCTGCTCATCATTGCTTTTTCTTCTTTCTCACAGGAAACACTAAGTTATGCTGAGCAGCTTAAAGCTATCGAACAGGAGATGGATTCTCTCTCCATTTTCAACCTGATCGATAGCCTATTCACTTTGGACATTGAGCCATCCAGTGAACTAAATATTCGGGCAGGGTTTACCACCAATGTAACTAGCGCTGGTCGAGACTATGATTTGAGTCAGAGTGGATTTTCCCCGGGCATCTCCTATTATCACAAATCTGGAATGTATGGAGATTTGGCGGGGTACTGGAATAGTGGAGTTGATCCAAACTATAACCCCACTGTGCTTTCCGCAGGTTATTTGGGTTCATTCAAAAACCCAAAATGGAGCTATTCCGTCGATGCAGAAAGATGGTTTTACAATCCTAAAGACTCATCAGAAAACCCACTCACCTATTCGGCAGGCGGCTCACTTAGCTACGATTTTAAAATAGGCTATGCTTCCGTCGATTATTCTTTTCTTTTCGGTGAGGAGACTGCCAATCGAATCATCACCAACCTAACAGGAACCATCAACTTAGGTAAATGGTGGATTTTCAAAACAATCAATCTCTATCCTACAGTAAACATGATGGCCGGAAATAGTGATATCACACAATTAAGAATTAGTAATCGGCAAGTAAGTGATGTAAATGCAGATCGAATTAAACGTCTCACCACGTTTGCAAACCTAACAGACGAGCAAAGGAAGTTTATGGCACTTTTGATTTTTCGAGCATATAATAACGGGGTTATAACAGAGGATGCCAGAAATCAACTGCTTATTGATTTAAGAAACTCCGCAACACTTTCAGATCAAAACCTAGCTAATCTTCAACAAATTGCGGATCAAGGCTATGAAGTAACAGAATATGTAGACTCTAATAAATTTGGCGTTTTAAACTATTCATTCACTCTACCCCTTTCATTATCTGCTGATAGATTCTACTTATTATTGAGCTATACATATAGTGTCCCCATCCAGCTTCCAGGGGAATTTATTAAAGTCGAACCCATCGGCTATTTCGGCGCATCACTTTCTTATAGAATACCTTTCAAATAATCGTTAGCGAAAAGGAATAAAAGCCTACCTTTGCATCCCGTAACAAGGAAAAGGAAAACGCTCTTCATGTCTAAAACGAAATACATTTTTGTTACGGGCGGTGTAACATCTTCCCTCGGTAAGGGAATCATCGCAGCTTCGCTAGGTAAACTACTCCAGGCCAGAGGCTTATCCGTAACCATTCAAAAGTTTGACCCCTACATCAATATAGATCCGGGCACACTCAATCCATACGAGCATGGCGAGTGCTATGTGACTAATGATGGTGCAGAGACAGATTTGGATTTAGGGCACTATGAACGTTTCCTAAGCATTGAAACCTCACAGGCAAATAATGTAACCACAGGACGGATTTATTATAATGTAATCCAGAAAGAGCGTCAGGGAGAATTCCTTGGAAAGACTGTTCAGGTAATTCCTCACATTACCGATGAAATCAAAAACAATATCTATAAGCTTGGGGAAACCGGAAAGTATGATGTAGTAATTACAGAAATTGGCGGATGTGTCGGTGATATTGAATCCCTTCCCTTCATTGAGGCAGTAAGGCAGGCTAAGTTTGAACTTGGGCCAACGAACAGCATCTCTATTCACTTGACACTTGTCCCTTACCTTAAAGCTTCCGGGGAATTAAAAACCAAGCCCACACAACATTCCGTGAAAGAACTTCTGGAAGCAGGTATCCAGCCTGATATATTGGTTTGCCGATCAGAGTATCATATCACTCAGGAAATCCGAAAGAAACTGGCACTTTTCTGTAACGTTCCAATCAACTCGGTCATCGAAGCATTGGATGCTCCTACAATCTATGACGTGCCGATACTCATGCGTAAGGAAAAGCTTGACGAGCGTGTGCTCACCAAGTTTAAAATGCCTTATAAAAAGGAGCCGAAGATTGAAAAATGGAAGGAATTCCTTGGACGTCTTAAAAATCCAACCGACTCAGTAAACATTGGATTAGTGGGTAAATATGTTGAGCTCCAGGACGCTTATAAGTCTATCGCGGAATCATTTATCCATGCCGGAGCAGCCAACGAATGCAAGGTTAATGTTCGATGGATTCACGCCGAAGAACTGGATGGCGACAATGTACATAAAGAACTGGCAGGACTGGATGGAATATTGGTAGCACCCGGTTTTGGAGAGCGTGGAATTGAGGGTAAGATATATGCAGTACAATATGCCCGTGAAAACAAGATTCCATTCTTTGGTATTTGTCTGGGTATGCAATGTGCCGTTATCGAGTTTGCCAGAAACGTACTAGGAATGAAAAAAGCCAACAGCAAGGAAATGGCAAAGACCTCCTATCCAGTTATAGACTTGATGGAAAGTCAGAAAAACATCAAAGATATGGGAGGAACCATGCGACTAGGGGCTTATGTTTGCGAACTGAAAAAAGGAAGCAAAGCATATGCAGCCTATGGATCAAAGAAAATCATGGAACGTCACCGCCACAGATATGAGTTCAACAACAAGTATCTGGAAGACTATGAAAACGGTGGTATGATTGCCACAGGGATCAATCCGGAAACAAATCTTGTGGAGATTATGGAAATAAAAGATCACCCATGGTTTGTAGGTACACAGTACCACCCGGAGTTAAAATCCACGGTGATGGACCCACACCCACTTTTTGTAAAATTTATCAAAGCATCTCTTGACTTGAAGAAAAGTCAGGAAGCATAATTCATACTACATGGACAGAAATCAATTCACAGGACTAATCCTAATGTTTGGACTATTGGCGGTTTACTTCACCTGGTTTGCTCCTGAACCACCGGTTACTGAGGAGCTAACCACACAGGAAGAACCTATTGCCGAAACAATCGAGCAAGCATCACCAGCCGATTCTATCACTACACTTCCTACAGTTTCAGACTCAGCAATGGCCTCACTTAATGTGCAGAAGTATGGGGCATTCGCCTTTGCAGCTCAGGGAGATGAATCTGTTCAAACAATCGAGAACAGCGAGATGTGGATAACCTTTAGTAATAAAGGTGGAAGAATCATCAAGGTTGTACTAAAAAAGCATAAGGATTACCTAGGAAATCCATTGGTACTTGTAGATGATACTAAGTCCAAAACAGACTTGATTGTTGATCACAATGGAAGGAAAGTAAACCTTTCAGAACTTGCATTTAAACCAACTGTAAAAAACATCGGTGACACTACCCAGATATCATATGTACTTACTGATGGTAATTTTTCAATCGTTCAGAAGTATCTCATCCCTCCTACGGGATTTGAAGTGGCCTATAGTGTGGCTGGTAAAAACTTAAATACGATACTGAACCCATCAGACATCAATTACAATTGGAATCACGCAATCAATCGAGCCGAAAACAATCTTGAAGACGGACGATACAACAGCAACGTGCGGTATTATCTATCCAATGGAGACTATGATGAATTGGCAGAGCGTTCTACAGAGTTCGAAGATGAAACACTTGGCACGCAGGTAAAATGGGTTTCTTTCAAACAGAAGTTTTTTACAGCAGCAATCATTGCAAAAACTGCATTTAAGTCAGGTTATGTAACACAGACCGTAAATTTTGCTGATACCACATCAGTTAAAAATCTATCCATGCAGATGTTGATCCCTTATTCGGATTTTGCAAATGGATTTGATGCTCGATACTACTTTGGATCAAACAATTACGACATCCTGAAAAAAGTAGCTCCGGAATTTGAAGAAAATCTGGATATGGGTTGGGGGCCGCTACCATTAGTAAATAAATACTTGATCATCCCAATCTTCCATTTCCTGGAAAGATTCTTTACCAACTATGGTATCATCATTTTGATCATTGTGGTAGTGATCAGATTATTGCTGGCGCCATTGACATGGAAATCTCACATGTCTATGGCTAAGATGAGAGCGATGAAACCAGAGCTTGATGAAATAAAAGCCAAGCATGATGGTGACATGCAGAAAGCTCAGCAGGAGCAAATGAAACTGTATCAGCAGGTTGGTATCAATCCAGTAAGTGGTTGTATACCGATGTTGCTTCAGATGCCAATTTTGTTTTCGTTGTTCTTCTTCTTCCCAAATGCAGTAGAGTTAAGACAGCAATCATTCTTATGGGCACACGATTTATCTACTTATGATAGCGTTTTAAGACTACCTTTTGAAATCCCATTTTATGGAGATCATGTGAGTTTATTCACCTTGTTGATGACCTTGTCGACCATACTATACACTTGGAGTAACAGCCAGATCACCACAATTCAAGGACCCATGAAGACACTTCAGTACATGATGCCAATTATGTTCTTATTTGTGTTAAATAGCTATGCATCAGGTCTTACGTTCTATTACTTCGTTTCAAATATGGTGACCTTTGGTCAGACTGTTCTTTTCAGAAAGATCATTGATGAGGATAAAATCCATGCGCTGCTTCAGGAAAACAAGAAAAAGAACGCAAACAAGAAGAAGTCTAAATTTCAGCAAAGACTGGAAGATGCAATGAAAGCAAATCAGGAAGCACAAAAAAATAAGAAAAAGAAAAAATAGATTGTTGATATCTACGTTAAAAACCTTGGTTCTATTCATCTGAATCAAGGTTTTTCTTTTTTACACAAGTTATTCACAACATGACTATCTTGAGATTAGGTTGGATATATTTGTGTCCTTTACACTACCAAAAATCACTTTACTAAAAGAAATTTATATGGGTAAGATTATTTCTATCGCAAATCAAAAAGGAGGAGTTGGCAAGACAACCACAGCCATAAACCTGGCTGCAAGCCTTGCAGCTCTGGAGTTCAAAACCCTCATAGTGGATGCAGATCCACAGGCAAATGCAACTTCAGGTGTAGGTGTGGATCCTAAAAGCGTGGAAGTAAGTATCTATGAGTGCATGGTAGATGGAGCAAGTGCTAAGGAAAGCATCGTAGAAACTCAGATCAAATTTTTGGATCTTCTACCCTCTCACATTGACTTGGTAGGTGCAGAAGTGGAAATGGTAAATATCGAAGAACGTGAAGAAAAAATGAAGCAAGCACTGGTTGAAGTTCGAGACGACTATGACTTTATCATTATCGACTGCTCTCCTTCCCTTGGCCTGATTACTATCAATGCCCTCACCGCTTCTGATTCTGTGATTGTACCTGTACAGTGTGAATACTTTGCCTTGGAAGGACTTGGCAAATTATTGAACACAATTAAAATCATCCAAACAAGACTCAACCAAAATCTTGAAATTGAAGGTATCCTCCTTACCATGTATGATGTGAGACTAAACCTTGCAAATCAGGTAGTGGAAGAAGTAAAAATGCACTTTGAGTCTCTAGTGTTTGGCACGATGATACCAAGAAACATAAAACTAAGCGAGTCTCCAGGATTTGGAATGCCCGCAATTACGCACGATGCTGATAGCAAAGGCTCTATCAGCTATCTGAATCTCGCAAAAGAGATCATGGAACGAAACGAAGTAAAAGCAGCCTGAAGAGAACATGGCAGAGAGTAAATTCAAGAAAAGATCAGGACTTGGAAGAGGCCTTGGAGCCCTTCTGGAAGATTCAGGAGAAAAGGAAAAAATCAGCGGTTCAGGCGCTACTCCCAAGGGGGCGATCAGTGAGATCGAAATCTCCAAAATAGAAACCAACCCATGGCAGCCTCGAACAGATTTTGATGAAGAGGCACTAAATGACCTGGCAGAGTCTATCAAGGTGCAGGGCATTATTCAGCCGATCACTGTTAGAGCATTAAGCGAAAAAGAATTTCAGCTCATTTCTGGAGAGCGTAGACTTCAAGCCAGCAAAAAAGCTGGGTTAACGACCATCCCGGCCTATATAAGAGTTGCCGATGATCAGCAGATGCTGGAGATGGCACTAATTGAAAATATTCAGCGTGAAAACTTGAATGCAATTGAAATTGCATTGAGTTATCAGCGACTCTTGGCAGAATGTGATCTGAAGCAGGAAGAACTTGGTGACCGTGTGGGAAAAAACCGAAGTACGGTCACCAATTATCTTCGCCTGTTGAAGTTGCCGCCAGATATTCAGGTAGCCTTGCGTGACGGCAAGCTTAGCATGGGACATGCCCGTGCCCTTATTTCCATCGACGATGTTTCAAGACAGCTTGACATTTTCAATCAAATCATCAAGCAAGATTTATCTGTTAGAAAAGTCGAGGAGCTTGTTCGATCTTCCGGCAAGAAAGAGGAAAAAGAGACAAAGCCAGCAGAGGTAAATCCTGAGATCAAAAAGCTCCAAGGAAAACTATCTACCCATTTCGGGTCAAAGATTGCTATCAAATCAAACGATCAAAACAAAGGGGAAATCAAGATTCCATTCAACTCTACCGAAGACTTGAATCGGATCCTGGAAATTCTGGATGTTTAATCGCTTCTGCTTTTTGTTAATCTTTCCTGAATATTCAGCAATTATTCGCTAATAGGCGCGAACTTTGCAAGCAATCGCCGGATGATGAAAAGATTACTATTCGTTTTTGGTTTTGTCCTTCTTTCATTTGCCATCAATGCACAGGATCAACCAGTCCTGATTGATGATTCTACTTTTGTGAAAGCTGAGGAAGATGCAGAGCTTTTCCAGGAAGTATCTGAGCTAGACCCACAGCGAGCAGCCTTGCTTTCTGCTGTATTCCCAGGAATGGGACAAGTGTACAATAAACAATACTGGAAAGTGCCTATCGTGCTTGCAGGAGTTCTTACGTTCGGACATTTCATAGATTATAACAACAAAGTATATCACGGGCTTAGAAATGCCGCTCTACTCACAAGCAAAGGAGAAACAAACCCGTATTCCTCGATTATCACCACCGAGTCAGCACTTGTTCGAAATAGAGATGTATTTCGAAGGAATCGCGACTTTCTCATCATCCTTGGTTCAGCTTTCTACATCCTACAAATTGTAGACGCCCATGTCTCTGCTCATTTGGATGAATTCAAAGTGAATGACAAGCTTGCGTTCGGAATAGAGCCATCTATTCAGTCAACTCCATTATTTTCGCAGGCTGTAGGTGTTTCATTCGTTCTGAAATTCTAGCAAATGAATATTGCGTTAATCGGGTATGGAAAAATGGGGAAAGCTATTGCACAGATAGCCGTGGCTAATGGTCACGCGATCGCTCATATCGTTCAGTCCTCCGCCGACCTTGCTGAGGTTACAAACAAGTCAGCGGATCTAGCAATCGAATTTACCCAGCCGGAATCTGCTTTCGAAAACCTCTCCTACTGCATTGAAAACAACATTCCCGTTATCTCAGGAACCACCGGATGGATAGATCGATTGAGTGAGATTCATGAACTGTGCAAAAAGGAAAACGGCACCTTTTTGTATGCATCCAATTTCAGCATTGGAGTAAATCTTTTCTTCGAACTGAATAAATGGCTGGCGGATAAAATGGCTCAGTTAGACTTTAAACCAGCCATGAAAGAAATTCATCATACCGAGAAAAAGGACAGCCCAAGTGGTACAGCCATCACTTTAGCTGAAGGAATCCTCTCCTCTCACCCCCACCTGAATGGATGGATAAATGCTGAATCTGCCGACCATAAAAAATTAGGAATAGTTTCCGAGCGGAAGCCAAACGTACCCGGTACACATACCGTAAGCTATTCGTCTCCTTTGGAGTCCATCGAAATCACCCATACAGCGCATGACAGAAGTGTATTTGCGGAAGGTGTGGTGAAAGTAGGTGAATGGATTCATAAGAAAAAAGGAGTCTTCACTATGTCTGATTTTATAAACGATAACTAACCATATGTACTTTCACGATTTCAATCCTGTTTTTGTAATCACGTCACTTATTCTATGGTACGTGCTGCAAGGTACTGCCTACTACAAATTCTTTGAAAAAGCGGGCAAAGAAGGCTGGAAAGGCTTTGTCCCTGTTCTTAACTATTACATCCACCTGGAAATTGTTGGGCGACCAAAATGGTGGGTTTTGTTGCTATTTGTACCTGTGATCAACTTCTTCGTAGGCCTGACAATGCACTTGGATCTAATGAAGTCATTTGGAAAGTATACCTACCTTGATCAAGTACTTGGAGTGGTTTTCGCACCCATATATATGAACTACATCGCTTGGTCAGACACCTCTTACATTGATAAAGCTACCAGTATTCCAAAACCGAAGAAATCGTTTGGAAAAGAATGGTTTGAAGCAATTGTTTTCGCAGTATTTTGTGCCACGTTTGTTCGATGGATTTTTATGGAGGCCTATGTGATTCCTACAGGATCCATGGAGCGATCGCTTTTGGTAGGTGACTTTCTCTTTGTAAGCAAAGCTGAATATGGTCCGAGAACGCCTCAAACCCCATTGCAACTACCATTGACCCACCAAACAATCTGGGGAACAGAAATACCTTCGTACATTCCCGGGGTATCATTACCAAGCCTTCGATTACCATCTTTGGGGAAGGTAGAAAGAAACGACGTAGTAGTATTCAACTACCCTGTGAATGATCACTACAATCAGCGTAAAGATGGTGAATACCATCCTATGGATCTGAAGACACATTACATTAAGCGCTGCGTTGCAATTGCCGGTGAAACCATCGAAATCAAAGGTGCGCAGGTATATGTGAATGGAGAAGAAGCAGAAAATCCACCACTCATGCAGCATGAGTATTTTGTGAGAACAAATGAATCCATCCGTGAGCGAATATTTGAGAACCTCAATATCAACCCACATAATAGTGTAACAAGATATCCTGAGGGTTATTCTGTGCTAATGCCTTCTTCTGTCGCTGCGGAATTTGAAAAACTCCCATTTGTGGAAAGTGTCACTCTTCAGATGATTCCCGAGAATAGATCGGAGCAAAACATCTTTCCTGATGCTCGCTACTTCAGATGGAACAGGGACTTCTTTGGGCCACTTACCGTTCCGGCAAGAGGCATGACCATCGAGGTAACCGAAGAAAACCTCGCAATGTATGGTTCTACCATTTCCAATTATGAAGACAATGAATCAGTAGAAATTGATCTTGATAAATTGATCGTAAATGGAGAAGAAGTCTCTGAATACACCTTCAAGAAGGATTACTACTTCATGATGGGAGACAACCGGCATGCATCTGATGATTCTCGTTATTGGGGATTTGTGCCTGAGGATAATATCGTGGGAGAAGCCTCTTTCATTTGGATGTCATACGATACCAATGGCAGCTTCTTCAACAAAATCAGATGGAGTAGATTATTTGATGGCATAGAGTAAGCCACTGAAAAGATCTTACAAAAAAGGCTCTCAAAATTGAGAGCCTTTTTTGTAAGTCATGATATCCACCGCACAAGCCAAACCAGGCCAACGAAGAAACCTGTACCCAAAGCGAGAAAAAGAAAAAGCATTATGCATCCCGGAAGGAATGCCTTCTTCTCATCATCAGTTTTATAGAAGTGCTCCAGATGGTGACTCATTGAGTCCTTAGCAGGTTTGAGTTGAATACCACAGATAGATCCTTATCCAACAATATGGTGTTTATCTGCTCTTTTTCCAGATTCGAATCATAGATCACTCTCATACCATTATCCGGCTTGCGCACAGATCTGGCAGTTCCTGTAATAATCTCCAAAGCTTGTGCCAGTAAAGGTTCATTTATATCTCCCAGTGGACTGAGGTTCTCCAGATAATCCTTTTCGTCAATCACAAAATCAGGCTGGAAGCCTGTAACATAATCGATATCATTAATATTGGTAAATCGTGCTACAATAGGCTGTATTGCATTCTTATGGTTTGGATTAGTATGATTCACCTGACTATCCGTTGGTGTTTTTCCATAATTTGGAGAATCGTACAACGTTACCGATCCCAAATTCTTTCCCACTGTTTTGGTTCCAATTAACGTCAAATCCAGGTAGGGATCCAAACCTGATATAATTAGCTCAGAAGCCGAAGCAGTGTTACCTGAAGTCAAGATAAAGACTCTGCTTACACTCAATCTATTAAGCTCTGTGGAAGTGTCGGGTATCTTATTGATGAAGTAGTCATTTGGATCCGAGCCGACACTCGCTAGGGCAGCCTCTATATTATCATTATATCTGGAAGTAGTAAAAACAGTTGTCGTTGTTCCTGCTCCGTATATCAATGATCCTAATATTTGAGCGGTTGTCACTGACCCCCCCGGGTTGTATCTAAGATCTAAAACCAACTCGGTCACACCATTAGATTTAAAATCACCAAACTTCTGATTCAATTGAGTATGGTAAGTGGCATTATTAACAAATTGGTTGTACATCAGGTAGCCAACCTTCACTCCTTCTACATCAAGTGTTTTTGATATTAGAATCGGGTTTTCACTAAAGTTTTCTACAGCTGTCAATGAAACAGACTCATCGGTAGCAGTAACTGAGCCATCAACAACTGCTCCTAGATTTAGGGTGTACTGATCTTTTGATAGCAGTGACTGGTAGTTATCGATCGTCAAATCCTGTCCATTGATACCTACAAAAATATCTCCGCGTGTTAATCCAGCCTCAAATGCCGGACTAACCTGATTACCCGTTGGAACAACATATTTCACATACCCATAGACCTGATTTGTTCCGCTAGGATTCAGTAACCTGTATTGAAACCCAAAGGATTTTGAAGTCCCCTGGAATGATGCTTCCAATTCTTCATAATCATCAACAAACCATGAAAAAGGTCTCCCCGAAGATTGATTTAGATCATCAGGATGAAGTAGATCATAAAACAGATCGTCCGGTTGACGATAAGTATTCAAAAAAGTATACAGCGCATTGTATGTTGGATACTTCTCTATCGACAAATCATTAACTTCGTCGACCCAATAGTAATAGTCATTCATGGCAAACCACACGAACTCATTTACTTCATTCTGAAGCGGTACGCTGATACCATCATCCTTTTTACAACCAAAAGCCAATGCCACCATGAGCATCAGACAAGTCATCTTTTTAAAAACTTTCACTTTCATTCTCACTCAAAAATCAACAGCAAAACTCATTGCCATCCTTATTAAGGTAAAATTACCAATTTATAGGTATAAGACCCTTAGATGTCAGGTATTGGTTGGTTTTAGAAAATGGTTTGCTTCCAAAAAAACCCGAATGCGCTGAAAAAGGAGATGGGTGAGGCGATTTCAAAATCAAATGACGGGATGAATCTATAAACGCACCTTTCTTCTGGGCATAGGCTCCCCAGAGTATAAATACGATGTTTTCTTTCTCTTCAGAAACAATTTGCAATACTCGATCAGTGAAATCCTCCCATCCTTTGTTTTGATGAGAGCCTGCTTTTGATGCTTCAACCGTAAGTGTCGCATTCAAAAGTAAAACTCCCTGATCAGCCCACCGCTCCAGATTTCCGGATTGGGGAATGGGGATATTCAGATCAGTGTTTATTTCCTTAAAGATGTTTTGCAAGGAGGGTGGGTGTCTTACACCATCTGCAACAGAGAAGCATAGACCATTGGCTTGTCCTTTTCCATGGTAGGGATCCTGCCCTACTATCACCACTTTTACTTCATCAAAAGGACAATGATCAAAAGCACTGAATATCAATGATCCTGGGGGATAGATTTGCTTAGAAGCGTACTCCTCTTTCACAAACTCAATTAGCTTCTGAAAGTAATCTTTCTCAAACTCATCTTGCAATCTCTTCTTCCAGCTCTCTTCGATTTTTACACTCATCCTAATTTTAATCTGGCTTTTGGTAAATTAAATTGAAATTCTATTAAATTGTCCACCAAGACATGATTACTGGAGTAACCAAAGGCATCAAAGTTTCTGTGGAAACAACGTATCAACCGGAGCACTCGCAACCGGCGCAGGAGCATTTTGTTTTTACGTACAGGATCACCATTGAAAATAGTTCCAATAACACCGTTCAGCTAAAAGCACGGCACTGGGACATCATAGATGCTGCTTTTCCCGTTCATGAGGTGGATGGCGAAGGTGTGGTAGGTAAGCAGCCGGTACTGGAACCTGGAGAAATTCACCAGTATGTTTCGGGATGCAACCTCAGGTCCGGGATTGGAAAGATGAGGGGACACTACATCATGGAGCGCATTGTAGATGGTCGACTTTTCAATGTAGAGATTCCTGAGTTCATCATGATTGTTCCTTTCAAACTCAATTAAAATTTGTTGCGATTGTTCCTTTTCAGGTTAAAAAACTACCTGAATTATCGTTTGAAGGCGGTTGGCCCGCATGGGCTGCATTCCCCTTTTCTATACGATTTATACAACAAGGTCATAAAGCCTTCACAAAATTTCAGGTATGAAAATGTAGAAAGGCTAAGAAAAGAACTCTGTCATGACCATAGAGTCGTCGACCTATTCGACCTGAAAAATCAAATCAATTATCGAAAGACGGTCAGCTCTATCGCCAAAACTTCTTTGAGTCAGCCACGATTTTCTGCATTCCTGAATTTACTAATTGACTTCCTTCAAGTGTCTAGGGTATTGGAAACAGGAACCTCGCTGGGAATCAACACTTTGTACATGGCCGGTTCTGAACCTGTCGAAAGAGTATCAACGATTGAGGCTTCCCCTATTATCTCATCCATAGCAAAAGAGCAGTTTACCAAACTGCTGCAACACAAAATTGAGACCGCCACCGGAACAATTCAGGATGTATTTGAATCTGTGGTGGTAAGGGATTCTCCACAGCTATGCTTTATCGATGCGGATCACAGATCTGAAGCTGTTAGGTTTTGCATTGATACATTAATGACTCATGTGCCGGAAATAAAATGCATTGTCGTACACGACATCTACTGGTCAGAAGACATGCTGCAGGGGTGGCGCCAACTAATTTCTGATGAGCGATTTCCCTTGACGGTAGATCTCTTTCAGGCAGGATTGATCTTCCCGAATGTAGAAATGCCTAAGCAGCATTTCACTTTGCGTTTTTAAAGAAGAGGCATTTTTCTACTTTTGCCAGCATAATTCAATCAAAAATGGACGAAAACAAGTCACAAGAGCAACCATCATACATGAAGCCAAAGAAAAACAGAACTCCTGTTTTTATTGTAGTCACTTTTCTTCTACTCACTGCAGTAGTCTTCTTTTACTACCAAAATCAACAGCTGGAAGATGAGAAGGAAAAGCAATTTCAGGAAATTCTTTTGACTCAGGCTAAGTTGGATTCAGTGGGTAAAGAACTGGATATTAGAATCCAAACCATCAGAGAGCTGGGTGGTGAAGTAGACACATTGGAAGCGATTAAGGCTCAATTGGAGGCCGACAAAAAGCAACTCTTAGTGGATGCTCAATATCAGAGAGGTCAGATATCAAAGCTCAATAATAGAGTGGATGGGTATAAAGAACTGCTGCTGATCAAGGATGAAGAAATAAAGCAGCTAAAAGTCCTAAACGATCAGCTTGCTGAAGAAAACACAACGCTAAAAGTTGAAAAGAATCAACTAAACCAAACCGTTCAGCAGCTTGAGCAAAATAAGAAGGAACTAGCCAGCAAGGTTGCTGTTGCTTCCAGACTGGAAATTGAAGGCATGCAGATAAACGCCATCAATGATAATGGCAAAGAAAGAGATGGTGGTGAATATCGTAATAGACACATCCAGCAGCTCAAGATTCAATTCACTGTCGTTGAAAATGAAATAGCTCCGATTGAAGGGAAAGAGCTTTTGCTCAGGGTCATCGCTCCAGATGGCAATGTGTTATTTGATGTGACACGAGGGTCAGGCTCATTTACTTTTGAAAACAGAGAAATGTTCTACACTGCCAAGCAGGAGATTTTGTACGATCGCAATAGCCAGCTGGTCACTTTTCTATACACCAAAGGAAGCGAGTATGCAGTTGGTCAGCACAAGGTGGAAGTATACACTGACGACTACCTGATGGGCAAGGGATCATTTATGGTGAAGTAAGCTGGCAAGCTTGATCTATAATCGACGGTCACCCTGATTTTATTTCAGGGTCTGCAAGATGCTGAAACAAGTTCAGCATGACTTATTCATTTTTATGACGGAAGGTTATCCAATATACTTTCCAGAAATGGATTGGCTTTTCTGTATAATTACTTACTTTTGCACCTCATTTTTAAACATTAGTTCTTAATTTATTTACAATTATGAAGAATTACGAGACGGTATTCATTTTGACTCCCGTTTTGTCTGAAGCTCAGATGAAGGATACTGTCGGAAAATTCAAAAAAGTTCTAACTGATAACGGAGCAGAGCTCGTTAACGAAGAGAACTGGGGATTACGCAAACTTGCCTACCCTATTCAGCACAAAACCACCGGGTTTTATCAGCTGTTTGAATTCCGAGCAGAGCCTACATTAATTTCTAAGCTAGAGACAGAGTACAGGAGAGACGAAGCGGTGATGAGATTTCTCACCACTACGCTAGACAAGCACGCAGTTATTTATAACGAGCGAAGAAAAAAAGGCGAATTCAATAAAAAGAAAGAAAAGGAGGCAGCCAAATGACATTACAAAACGAACCAATAAACAGAGAGCAGAAGAAGGATAAGTACTGCCGATTCAAGAAAAACGGCATCAAGTACATCGATTATAAAGATCCTGACTTCTTGCTAAAGTTTGTAAACGAGCAAGGTAAGATCCTTCCTCGAAGACTTACTGGTACAAGTTTGAAGTATCAAAGAAAGGTATCTCAGGCGATCAAACGATCGAGACACCTCGCGTTGATGCCATATGTAGGAGATTCCCTTAAATAAGTACTGACATGGAAGTAATACTAAGAGAAGACATACAAGGACTTGGCTACAAAAACGATACTGTTGAGGTAAAGCCAGGTTACGGCAGAAACTTTCTGATCCCAAGAGGAATGGCGATCATCGCCAGCGACTCTAACAAGAAGATGATCAGTGAGAACATTCGTCAGGCAGCTCACAAAGCTGAGAAAGCGAAGAAAGATGCTGAGGAAATCGCTAAGAAAATTGGCGAATTGACCATTGAGATCAAAACCAAGGCTGGAGAAAGCGGCAAAATATTTGGAGCTATCACTCCTATCCAGGTTGCTGAAGCTCTTGCAGCTCAGGGTCACGAGGTTGACAGAAAAAGAGTTTCTTTTGAGCAGAAGATCAAAGAACTGGGTGAGTATACTGCCCTTCTTGATCTGCACAAAGAGGTACACCACCCTATCCAAGTGAAGGTGGTAGCTGAATAAGCATTATAATTCTTAGATATAGAAGCCCTGGATCGAAAGATTCAGGGTTTTTTTGTGGACAAATGCGCAAGTTTTCTAATTATCTACAGCCATATTCTAAGTTAAGATATATCGCATAGAAAAACAGCAACACAGCAACAGCTGCTAAACCACGAGCGAAGGGTGCCAATTTAAAACTCACTGATTTTATACACATGTAACCACTTCTATTCAATAAGATTAAGTATAATATTGTAAACGCCATTAGAATAAATAATAGCGGGACAAGAATCATTATAATATCTAATACATCACACATTTTAAAGATTATCTTATCTAATTGGGTTTAGGTTTAGATCATAATTTCATAAATAGAGGTTGTACTTCCAAACCAAATTCATCGAAAACTGAGAAAGCACCGAACTAAAATTTCTGTTAATTCAAATAATTGATTTTCTTTTCGGCCGAATCTCATGATTCAGATCAAAAGAATATGGATTTAATTCGGGAAATGGCTCACGTAATAGAAAAGGATCGCCCAAAGTCCTTTAGTCTGCTTATTCCCAAAGACTCCAAACTCAGAAAGCTCTACCAGCTGGCACTCAATCCCAAACTGAGCGAGGCTGATATTTCCACCAGAATCTACAAAAGCAAACCCGGAGACAAGCGGTTTCTCATGCTCAAGGGAAACCTGATCAATAAACTATCCGAGCTTATTCTCATCGGACAGCACTCAGATGTCAATAAAAACAACTACATCAAAGTGCAGTTTGAGTGTGATAAGCAACTCACCATCGCTCGCAAGCTGCTCTTTGTCAATGTCTATCACAACGCTGAAAAGATTGTAAAGAAGACACTGAAGGTGGCTATTCGCTATCATTTGGTTAGTGTAGAGGCCGAATGTTATACATTGATGAGAAAAATCAATTACCTCAAAGGGTTCAAAGATGAAACAGAGCAGTTTCATCAGCTATCCGTAGATAAGCTAAAGCTGACCTCCAAGATCAATGAAGCCAGAGGCATGACGGAGGTATTCCTGGCAGAGGTGAAATTTCTACGCTCACAGTCTAAAGCTATAGCCAAAAAATGCAGTCAATACATCCTTTCCCTTATCGCCTATGATGCTGAATCTCCGTTTATTGCTTTGGCGATTCTTCGGATTCGGCTAATCAAAGCGCATCAGGAAAACGACCTGGAGGCATGGAGCCAGACTTTGGAAGAGTTGCAGGAATTCATCAAAAACTACCCACACCTCCTCACGGAGCATCTCTTGCTTGAATATCAAATTTCGATCGTCAAGTACAACCTTGCAATCTCTGATTATAAAGCGGCCAAAAAAAGCATCAATGCCCTTCAGAAGTTTACAACATTTGAAGCATTCAACCACTTTGAGGTGCTGGCCGAAAGTTTTCTAGTTTACTGCAGAAAAGGAAATTTAAAACAGGCCAATAATATCCTAAACGAAGTTTTTGAGAGCCTGCAATTTGACATGCTGGACAGCATGGATAAGGCCGCCTGGGTCATTCGTGCCGCCTACCTTTTTCTTGCTGTCAAGTATTCTGAACAGAATATTGACATCAAATGGTTTTCAGAAAGAGAATTGACTTCCTTTTTCAACACATGCAAGCCTATAACGAAGGATAAAGCAGGATACAACTTACAGTTTGTGATCATTCGTATTTTACTTCTTCACTCCAAAGAGTCCATTGATTACGCCAGTGAGCACAACAGTCTGAAAGTATACCATTCAAGATACCTCAAAAGAAACCTTCCTGTTCGCAGCTCGGCGTTTTATGCTATTCTAACTAAACTCACCAAGGCTAATTTCAAAAAGAAGAATTACGACGATTTGAGTAAAGATTTGAAGAAGAAGCTAAAAGAACATCCCTCCCACATTGAGTATTGTGAACTCTTCATGTATGAAGATCTATGGGAGCTAATTGGAAAAACCCTTAGAAAATAAAAAAGGGCGACACCTTGTGCCGCCCTCCGCAAAAGCCTAAGCTCTTGCTTCCTTAGTTGTCTTACTATTCTTTGATGATCTGGCGCTTCGCGAGCTCTGCACTGTTTTCATCAGTGATCACGATCACATACACACCACTATTCAAAGAAGAGATATCATAGGTATTGCCTGTTTTCTTCACGGACATTTTAGCACCGTCGAGGGCAAACACTTCCACTGAAATAGATTTACCTGAATGATTATTGATTTCAAAAACATTCTTAACCGGGTTTGGATAGATCACAAAATCTAACTCATCATCCAAGCCAAGAGCAGGCTCCTCATCATCAACGCCCGCACCGGAAACGCTCAATGTAATGTCATCAAAACCAGTAGACTCCACAGTTACGTTTCCACTGAAGCTACCTGCTGCTGTTGGGGCAAATCGTACAAACACCTGCTGATCTACTGCACCATCTGTTGGTGAAATAGTAAGTGCAGAAGTACTTGTTCCTTTAGCAGCAAAGTTGCTGGTAGTAGAAACCTCAAACTGAGCAGGAGGCGTGATGATCACATCAGCAGTGAGTCCAAAACCTTCCACAGTGAATGATTTGTTAGCTGAGACTGATCCTACATCTACCTGGTTGAAATCACCAAGGCTAGCAACATCTGTTGATAGGAATGGCTGAGTTTCTGTAACCTTGACATTGTCAATAGACCAAGTAGCGGCTCCATCAACTGTACTGGATGTATATAGGAACCCGATATAGATGGTTGAACCTGTATAGTCAGATAGATCAATATCTCCTGAAGAAGTCCAGGTATCAAAGTTATCAGAATCTTCATCCAAAACCACGGTTAACTTAGTCCAGGTAGCAGCATCTGCATCATTGGTGTAATCACTTGAAACATAAACCTCTAAAGCAGGACCATCATACCGAACGTCGCTATCAAAACTCAAATTCGCCGCATCAACAGCTGAAAGATCAATTCCTTGAGTGATTAACCAGTCTAAGTTATCCTGAGCTCCTCCACTATATCCATTCATACGAGCTCCACCACCTGTTTCTCCATTAGGAGTACATTCCCACACTTCATCACCACTAATCGACTGGGAAGTCATTGTATTTAGTGCATCGCAACTTGAAAAGTTCTCAAAGTAAATCACATCATCACCTACCGCAGTACCGGATACCGCAAGCGTCTTTGTCAGTGCATCGGTACTTTCGTGAGAAATGCTACCAGTGAACTCACCTTCAGCATCTGGAGCAAACTGAACCGTAATGGTCGTTGATTCCACTGTACCATCCGTCGGTGAAAGGTCCACGGAGGCAGTAAAAGTGGACCCATCGGTTGAAACTAAGAATCCTGAAGGTGCAGTAATCGTTAGATCTCCAAGTAAATCAACTGCTGAAACCGAATAAGCTTGTTCAACAGTCGATCCAGCTTGAACAACACCAAAATTGGTGCTAATGGAAGAAGTCACTGTGATGATTGGATCTCCTTCTTGCTCCGTACCATGACTTCCAAGCCCAGATGTCTCTGAATCAGATAAAACGATCCACTCTGAATCCTCCTCACTTGTTCCAAAGGAGGCAAGAGCAACAGGATTTCCTTGAGAAACAGATGGTTTTCTCACAAGAACATGATCCTTTGTACCATCGGCTACTCCGGCTACTTCCCATCCATCACCCGGATCAACACCAGAGTTTTCTCCTATAATATCAATGATAATTCCGTCCTTCAAAAGTGTATAAACATCATCGCCATTATGATTGATGAAGGAATCTTCCAAATCCGCTGCATCTAACACTTCCTGAACAGTAGAATTGGCTATTACAATTACTGCTCCCGCATCCATAGTAGCAGAAATTGTAGACATTTCAAAAGTTGCGGTTGACCCGCTTCCCCCATTCGTAATTCTTTGAATTTGATACTTGGTTAAGTCGGCCACTTCACCTGAACCATTGTAAATTTCCAATGCCTTATTTGTTCCTACTGAACCTTCCAAATACTCTGAGAAAAATAAATCAGGCAACAAAACACCCTCTTGACCACTTACTGGAATGGTTTTAGAATCAGCACCTGTACTTTCATGATTAATATCACCACCATAAACAGCCCCATCCGCTACGGCTGGGTTGAAACGAACAAAAACTTCCTGATTTACATCACCATCAATCGGTGTTATTACCCAAGCACTTGAATTTGTATAAACTGTACCATCAAAAGCAGCTGTCGCAGAAAGCTCAAAACCTGTTGGCGGAGTAACGATAAGGTCTTCTGAAAGGTCCGTCGCAGTAATTGTATACGAAGAAACTTCTGACTGATTTCCAAATTCAACAAATCCAAAAGCACCATTAAATCCATCATCTACAAGAGTTATGAATGGAGTAGCTACTGCAACACCCTCTTCGACGATGACATCATCAATTCTCCAGGCTGACGTTGTGCTGCCAGAAGTTCCTGTGGTTGTATATCTGAAAGCGATATACACGTTTCCACCTATGTATGGAGTTAAATCAACATCACCTGAAGCTGTCCATGTCGTTGAGTTCTGTGCTGCCAAAATCGCAGATAGGTCAGTCCAATTTGCCACAGTTGGGTCACCTGAACCTGAATAATCTGTTGAAGCCTTCACTGTCAATGGTGGATGAATCGCATCCGAGAATTGAGTCCAGGAATAGAAGCTTAAAACAGCATTGCTAACCTCGGAAAGATCAATTGCTGGTGTTATCAACCAATCGTCACTCGCCACATCTCCTCCAAAACCATTCGCTTCCATTGCATTATTAGAATTTCCATTAGATGTACAACCCCAATCTTGGTTACTTGCCACACTGAATGTGGTCATCTGACCTGACGGACATGATGCAAAATCCTCAACAAAAATGACGTTCGCAGAGATTCCAGATCCTGAGACTTCCACAGTTCTCTGATTGGCCCCTGCTGAGGTATGAGTGATAGTTCCTGAGTAACTCTGCACCGAAGTTGGTTCAAATCTTACGAACACCTCAGTACTTGATACCGTACCATCCTCTTGAGTTAATGTTACACCTGGGGTAAATGTAGAGTTATCAGTTGAAACTGAGAATCCTGACGGGGCTGCTATAGTAATGTTCTCTGTTAAGTTGGAACCTGAGACAAAATAAGACCTTGATTCACTGGTCTCATTTTCAATAACACTTCCAAATACTCCGTCAAAGCTAGATTGATCCACAACTATACTGGGTGAAGTTCCAGAATATGTAGTCCAAGTAATATTATCAATAGTCACTTGACCTGCACCAGACGGCTGTCTGAAAGACAGAACAAAATCACCTGAAATATCTACTGCAACATCACCTGAATTTTTCAATACATCCTGCTCACTACTGGTTGTGACTGTAGTTATTAGCTCATCATTAACATATACTTCAAGGTTTACATTAGTACTGAAGGCTTGCTGGTAATCAAAACTTAAAACACCAATACCTCCTGATATTGTACCTGAGGTTACTTCTGCAGCCGGAGATTGATTTCTTCCCAGGATAGGACTGGGAGCATTAATTTGCTCTCCACTATTACCACTAGTTTTGACGTAACTCCATGTAGAACCATCATTTCCAGTAAATGTTCCTGTGTTGTAGCTTGAGGATGTTTCTGGGAAATTTGAAAAATCCTCAACATTTGTAATTACTGATGAGGCAGATATCGTTTCTGTTGTTGCTGCTAACCCACCACTTTCAGCAGCGGTGAGTGTGTAGTCCCCAGCGGCATCAAGTTGTAGATCTTGAAATGTGATCGAACCACCAATCATCGCCTGATCAGTTAAGAAATTAACTGATGACAAATTACCGGGTCCTGTCTCTTTTGTGAGTGAGACTGATCTAAATACATTGTCAAGATTCCCATTTTCATCTTCTGCAGTCACTGTTAAATCAAAATCAGTATCTATTCCAACTGAAATTGGATAATCCAAAACAAACGCTGTTGCCTCTACATCCACTGTATGCTGCGCACTTGTCACAGCTGAAGCTATTGGATTTAAGAAAAGAGAGCCATCAATAGTAGCAGAAAATAAATGCGAAGTTCCGATCTCAAATTCAAGCACATCACCATCCGTAACAGAAGTATTCAGCCAGATAGATAGTGTGAACTCTTGTGCTGTATTATTAGCCAACTCATAAGGAGCAGAAGAGAGGTCTGCATACATAGAGCCTGCATCTACTGTAAGAGTAATATCCGTAGTGCCGTCGGACAATACCGCTCCGGCAATGGTTGTACTCCAGTCAGCTGTGTTGTTCGTTCCTGCCGTGATCACAATACCATCCACAAAGGTGCTCACCCCGTCAGTACCTTCGTCCGTCAAAGTGAATCCAAATACATCTACAGCTTCCAGATCAGTGTCTGCAAGCGAAGAAATGTCTGTCTGTGCGATTGGTGATGCCAACGCTGTGATGTCAGTGTTTTCATCGTTGGTGATTTCAGGGATTGTTAGCTCAAGCAACACATAAGCACTTTGCTGATTTGGTGAAGTTTCATCATCTTCAGCTGCAATGTAAAGGTCATAGCTCTGCCCATCGGCCAAATCAAAAATAGTGAAGCCTGTTTCTGTTCCCACAGCTGTATATCCTGATGTTGTTCCGGTTACAAAGATGTCTCCGACCGTTGGTGCAGCTGTACCACTCAGCTGAACAACGTAATATACTGTACCAGGTTCATCAGCCTGAAATGTGATATCAGCGCCATCCGTATACACATTCACGATTGCAGGAGCTACCGTAAATTGTGGCGCATAGTTGTCTACTATATCCGTAATACTTTGTCCTAGCAGCTGTGGGGTTGTATTATATCGACCTGCTGGTGAAGTAATGTCTACCCTACCGTAAGGAATATCATTTCCACTAAACGCAAACACCTCTGTTCTGAAGGCACCTGTAGTACCTCCATCAACAATATCATAATTCACACCATTAGAGAAACCTGTGCCAGCGTCACTGAATGTAACTGCCTCCACAGTAATTAATTGACTCTCCAAGTCTTGATAATTGGCATTATAAGTACTTAGTGCCATAACCTGTGGAGCTACTTCATTTCCTGTTGATAGTGCAGTTCCAGGATCATATCCATCAATTGGTTCAAATTTTAACTGACCATTAGAGAGATCTAATGTTCCAGTAAGTCCCCCTGGAATTTCATCACCTATCTGATAGTCTGTTGTGATATATCCGGCACCAAAATTTCCATTAGGATTATCATTTATTAAGATAGCTGCTGTCCCATCCTGAATCCATTTTTGATTTCTAAAACTCTGCTTAGAGTGAACGATGGCACTGCCTCCTAGTTGGTACACTGTCCCATCAGTAGCACCAGTTCTTAGTGTAGCAATATCATCAACCAATACTGTAGTAGCATTATTGATTACTGCCTGATCTGTAAAAGAAGCCAATGCATTTGCTGCCAAGTCAGCAACATCTCCTTGAGTATCATCATAATCTACTGTTATTACATCTCCTGCATAAATTGGCTCATTCAGAAGGAAGCCTATGCTATTGTCTACAACTCCAAAATCTGAGATAGTAGCAGGATTTCCATTGATGTTAATAGTAAAACCTGATTCATCCGTTGCAGTTACATTTTCTGACATGGTCAGGTTTACATCGTAAGAAACATCACTTACAGAAGTAGCTGCACTTTCAACAGTTGGTGGGGTGGTATCCGTCGTAGTGCTCACATCTATCATGGATGGTGTTGCCTGCACATTCGGTGTGGTCTCATCATCTACTGAAACGACATACACATCATAAGCAGTAGCAACTGACAATCCTGATATTGAACTTGAAAAATCCATTGACGCAGATGTAACATCAATTGTTCCGCTGGCGATTGCTGCTGCATCTGATCCGTCTGTACCGGCCATTACCTGTGCACTTGAAGGTGCTGGTGTTGACCCGTCTGCAACAACCACATAATATGCCGTACCTATTTCATCAAACTGAACTGTCAGGTCAAAGGATACATCCGTAATACTTGATGCACTTGGAGTACTATTTTGATAGACAGGTGCTGCTGCATCAGCTGCTGCTGTAGTTACGTCAGTAAGTGTGGATACCGCAGTTAAATTTCCTGCAGCATCCTCCATAGTAAAGTGTATATCATAAGCGGTAGCACTAGCCAAGCCCGAAATGGTGACTGTACCTTCCTCAGCTTCTAAAACCGCAAGTGAACCAGCGTAGGTTGCTGTAGCTCCTCCACTTAACTGACCATCTTTTATTTCCTGAGCTGTAGGCGTGCCGCTATCATCGATTACATAGTATAGCGTTGCATCTTCATCTGACTGAGCAGTAACCTGAAATCCATTCCCGGTTATGTTTACTGCTGTAGGTCCTGATGTAAAGGATGGAGCGGTTTCATCAGCACCTATTGTTTGATCATTGTTTGCTATACCTGGTGTAGCAGTAGCCTCATCTTGCCACGTAAAATTTGAATATAGAGTTCCTGATCCTGCCAACTGAAGTGAGCTTCCTTCAACAGATCCCGATTCGCTAACCCCTACATCTATAGAAGTTAAACCATCTGCCGGGCCTCCAACAGCCGTAAGAGTACCTTCATAACTTAAAAACTGTAATGAAGTGCCCTGATAGCTTAAATCAAGACCTTCAGGCGCTCCGTTCTGTAAACCATTTGTGGGGTAGATTATATAATATAAAGTAAAATCTCCGTAAACATCCCCTACAATAAATGTGCTTACATCATCTGATCCATAACTGGCGCCTCCGCTTCCATTATATTTCGTTACAACAAAATCAGACAATGTATAACTTGAAGCATTTTCAATTACAATTTCTACCATTTCATTTTGATCGCCACTTGCGTCATCGTAATGAAATTCATTGATCCAAGCATTCTGCCCACTGGCAAAATTTGTGAGGGCGAACAGTCCGAAGAACAGTAGCCCGATGCGGTATAAGTGTTTCATAATCGTATTAATTGCGGTTTAGGTTTATATCAATTAAGGTTTTTATTCAAACAAAAAAGGGCACTGCATTGCTGCATTGCCCCTTTTCTATATTCATTTAACTTCCGGTAAAAGTCAGATCATCTATCGTCCAAGATGATGCATTTCCGGAGCTGGACTCATACTGAAATGCAATATGAATCGTCTTTCCTATGGCTGCATCAAGATTGGTGCTCACCAGCACAAACCCACCTGAGCCAGATGCTGGGAATTGTGAGGTAGCGTCTGTTACCTCTGTCCATGTTGCATTTTCAGGATTTCCACTACCAGCATAATCTTCTGACCACAATAGCTTGATTCCTCCATCTCCATCGAAGAATGATTCTACATAGAATTCCAGCGTAGTAGATGTAAGTCCCGAAAGATCGAACCTTCCGGCAGAGATCATCCAAGCATTATCCGATGCTGCATCTCCATTGTGCGCACTTGCCTGCACACCGTTACCTGATCTTCCAAATGGACGGCAGCCCCATCCCCTATCAGTATTGAACCCTGGTACAAGCTCCTCTATCCAGTTTTCCGGCATATTGTACTCACCAGCCTCAGAACAATTTTCAAAATCATCACTAAATGGAAGTGTTAATTCGACATTCAATTCATCCAGTACAATATTGTCTATATCGTAAGATGAAGAACCACTCTCAGTACCTCCCACAAACTGGAACGCCAGATATACCACATCGCCACCAGGTATAGTAGTATTTACCGTAGTATAAGTATCAGAACCCTTTGTAGGTAGCTGTGCTGTCACGTCAGTTAGTTCCTCCCATGTAGCCAGGGCTAATACACCAAAGTAATCTGTACTGTAATAGACTTTTAACTCTCCATCACCAGCTGATGCTGATTTTACATCAAACTGTAAAGAGGCTTTCCCAACAGTTCTCAAATTGAATTTGTTTTGAGTGATCAGCCAGGTGTCTGCAGTACCCGCATCTCCCCCAAAAGCATTTACACGCACAGCTCGGGAATTATCTACCCCAAACTGACGGCATCCCCATCCTCTGTCATCTTTGGAATTGGAAGCATACTGCACATCAAACGCTGATGGAATAGCGAAATCGGTAGTACAATTTTCAAAATCTTCTGAGAATGGTAGATTCACTAAATTCTCATTTCCACCTCCACTGGCATCCGGGTTGAACACCGAGATCGCAAAGTCATCGATGGTCCACTGTGCGGATACATCCGTATTTGAGGTGTAATAGAAAGCAAAATAGGTTTCTGCCTCCAGGTAATTGCTGATATCTATTTTTCCGCTAGGCGTCCATGTATCAAAACCGGTTTGCGTATCATAAGAAGCCTCAAGTGTTGTCCATGTCGCAGTAGTAGGATCACCCAAACCATCATAGTCAGTAGATACTCTAAACTCCAGCACAGGCTCCACTTCGAAAGCCACGTCAGACACAAACTGTGCAGAAGCAGAGGTCAAGCCACTTAAATCCACAGCTTCAGAAATAAGCCAGTCTTTATTGTCTTGCGGACCGCCACTGAAGCCACTCATTCGAGCACCTGCACCTTCAAATCCAAAATCAGTCTCTCCCCACTCCTGGGCACCTTCCTCACTGAAAGCAGTAAATGATCCTAATCCAGCGTTAAAGTCTTCCTGGTATATTGGAACATTATCATTGTCCAGTACAAACAGGGTGAATTCGCTGGTTCCTATCCCTCCCAGATCACCGGAAACATCCGTGATTCTGAACTTAGCTGTATAATCTTCCGGTGTAAGGTCATTAAGCACCGTCACTTCGATTTGTGCAGTGGTGCCCTCTGTGATATCCAATGTCAGCGTATTGCCGGAAAGCGGCGGGTTAGTAAAAATGGTTCCCTCTGCAGAGAGGCTTACCTCTATAGTAGCTGTACCTGAATTCACGAGACCTGAAGTCTCCAATGAAAGTACATACGTGATTTCGTCCTCCTCCACTGCAGTAGCTACGGTGGTTGGGTAAAAGGAAAGCGCAGGACCTGAAATCACATCCTCTGGTTTACATGAAGCAAAGAGGCAAACGATTGAAAGTATATAGATTAATTTTTTCATGTTTCTTAGAAATCAATGCTTAAACCAATGGTGTATGTTCGTGGGTAGCCATAGCCTCGCTGCACCTGGCTAAAGAAATAACTCGCCCAGCGGGTGTATTCTGCATTGAATACATTCTGCACGCTGATGGAAAGTCTACCGGACATATTCTCACCAATGTCAAAGTAGCGTCCAGCATATAGATCGAAAGTGGCATAATCATCAAATTCATTTTCAATGACTTCACGGGTGATGAAGCCTTCCGCTATGTCTTCGGGGCTGTATCGAATAGGAATTCGATCTGCGTATCGTAAACGACCTCCAATGTAGGCGCTTCTGATGCCTCTATAGTGAAAACCAAAACCAGCGGTAGTTTGTGCTGAGGTGCCTACTGGCAGACCCTCCATGATTGACAGATCATCCACAAAAACAGATGAACCATCATCGAGGAAAACTTCTTGTCCAGGTACTTCTTTCCAGGTCCAGTCTCCCAAACCAAGGAATCCGTTCAACTCCAATGAAGAAATCACATTGTAAGTAAAGTCGATTTCTATCCCCTTATGCTCAGAAACAAGTCCATTCAAGACAATTGGAATAAAGTTAGGCGCTCCATCAGGCCCCTGATTCTCCTGGTTAAACTCAGTTGTCCGATCTGACCACAGTAGATAGTAGGCGTTCACATTTGCCTTTAAGAATGAAGTCCGATAGCCATACCCTAATTCACCGGACAACACCTGCTCTTCAGTTAGACCCGTCCTGTATTGGTTTGAATACCGGGCGTCATTGAAAGAGCTTCTGAAGAATGGCGGACGTGTGAAATAACCAGCATTTCCGTAAACATTATGTCTTCCGGTAATTCTGTAGTTAGCTCCAGTCTTGAAGGTGTATGTAGCAAATGTTTTCTTTTCTGATTCACCAAGAGAATTCAAACTGTAGTCATTAAAGTCACTTCCATTCCAGAAGTATCCAATTCGCTGCATGTCAGAAAAGGTGAGCGTAGCAGATGCAAATAAATCCAGCTTATCCAGCGAGTATTCAGCCTGACCAAAGAGGGAATACCAGTTTACAATTCCGTCATAGAAATAATTGGTCTTATCTCCCTTTCTGCCAATGGCATTTTCTGTATCCAATTTGTTAAATGCATCACCAAATCTATTTTCCTGAAGGATAAAATCTCCCCCCATCAAGTCAAATACTTCAGCATAGTGTTCACCACGATAATACCTTAAGTCAATTCCTCCTCGGACTCTTAAACGATTGATGGTCTTGGTGAAATTACTCACCAGCCCCACCCAGTCATGATTGTTATGCCTAGACTCCAAATAATATTGAGAAGCAAAGCCTGTTACACTTGGTGTGTTCGGGTCACCATTTGGATACGGTACAGTCATCTCTCTTGAAGCATCTCTATTTTGCTCAGATAGATAGTCCCAATTGATTAGGTTATCCGGAGTAATCTCGTTTCCAACTAAATTCGGATTTGATCGATCCACAAAGAACACAGAAGATTCAGCATCCTGAGGCTGAACCGAGTAAACTTTAGCTCTTGAATAATAGATAGAAGTAGTAATGTTAGTATTAGCATCCAGATCCCAATAATGAGTCAATGCCGTCAGTGGCTTATTCACTTTGTTTTGACGAGCATTAAATAATTCACCTCGGTAAATACCAAGCGCATTGTTTGCCATTGGCTCATCAATGTTGAATATCTCACGCGTTTGATCATCTACTACAAATGCAGTTCCTCTGTTCACCGGAGCTCCGAATGCCCAGAACATCAACTGGTGATTGTTATTAATTTTCTTCGATGCAGCAATGTAATAGCTCCATGCGTCTGTGTAAGCGCCCGGAACAATTGATCCTTGCTTCAATGAGGATAGCCCTCCAAGTGGTGCGCTTGTAGTAGTTCGTGTACCCTGAAAGCTAAATGCCCATCCATTCGACTCTCCTGTGTTGTATGTGAATCTTAGTCGGTTATTCCAGGATCCCGTTCCGGTTTGATATTCTATTCTTCCTCCTTCGCTTCGGTCAGAAGGCTTTGTGATCATGTTTACCGTACCACCAATAGAGCTCACAGCTAATTTAGAAGCTCCCAATCCTCTTTGTACCTGGGTGGTACGTGTTACCTGACTCAGTCCTGCAAAGTTTGACCAAAACATTCGTCCATTCTCCATGTCATTTACCGGGATTCCATTGACAAGAAAAGCCACATTGGACTGATCGAATCCTCGAATGTATACTTCCTGATCACCATACCCTCCGGCACCTTGGATGGTATATACACCAGGGGTGTTTTGGATGGCTTCAGCAAGGGAAACATTTCCGAAACGTTCATCCAGTTGCTGTGCATTGAAAGTTGAAATGGCGATCGGTGACTTACGCTCTTCCACTACAGATGCAAAAACCTGAACTTCATCCAGACCTATAGCCTCTTCCTCAAGGTATAGATCACCAACGGTGGTTGTACCTCCTCCAACTGTTACTGACTGTTCGATAGAGCTAAACCCAATGTATGATACTTTGAGAGTATAGGTGCCTGTCGGTACATCTTTGATGGTGAAACCACCATCTATCCCAGTCATAGACCCATAGGGTGTTCCTTTTAAAATCACTGTGGCTCCAATGAGACCCTCGTCCAGTCGTTTATCTTTAATGGTACCACTAACTACTCCGGTACTTTGAGCGGTGGTTAAATGAATTACAAACCCTAAGATGAGGGTGAGTAATAGTGCCTTCTTCAGCATAGGTAAGGTTGTATTGTGGTTTATATCTTTCCGACAAATTTCTCAAAATCAAGGCGTAACAGAAATTACAGAAAGTGGTGAAAAGTAAATTCAACTGTAGGTATTCAAGTACAGAATTCTTTATAGAACTAAATAAGCTCAATCTCATTTTTCACTGCCAGAACTTTTTAAAGCAGTTTTCAAATAGTTAGACAAACAACAAAGGGGTAAAATGGACAGAGCAGAGCAAACCCATCAAAATGGCAATACGTCCACTTATGAGATGAAAAACATTACGTGAACATTACCTTTTTGAGATTATAGTTATTAAATAGCTAACAATCTCATTTAGGATAATAACTCAATGTGAAAATAAAATACCTCAATTTTGCAGTATGAAATTTAGAATCTGGACGAAAGTCTTTCTTGCAGCCTTTTACTTAAATACCGTATCAGCTCACGCTCAAAAGCAAGTAGTGGGAGCTATTGGATTTTACAACGTGGAGAATCTATTTGACACCACGGATGATCCTGAAATCAATGATGAAGAATATCTGCCGGATGGCAGCAAACAATGGGATCAAGAAAGATATCAAGACAAACTTTCTCAATTATCTAAAGTATTGAGCACCATGGCCCGGGGTGCCGACATCATCGGCTTGTCAGAAATTGAAAATCGGGGTGTGATCGAGGACCTGGTGGCTACTCCACAGCTTAGAGGCCATCAATATGAAATTGTGCATAAAAACTCACCGGACAGGCGCGGAATAGATGTGGGGTTGATATACAAGAAAAATCGATTTGAGGTGCTGAATTCTACATGGCTGACCTATCCTGAAGAAGGCTATTTCACCAGGGACATTCTTCTTTGCACCGGTATTTATTTTGGTGATACGATCACCCTGGCTGTGAATCATTGGCCATCCAGGAGAAGTGGCCCTGAAAAAAGAAATCAAGCCGGGGCACTATTAAGACAAGCGGTCGACTCTATCCTCACAGAAAATCCAAAGGCAAAAATCATCTTGATGGGCGACTTCAATGACGACCCCAGGAATGCTTCCATCAAAAAAGAATTGCGGGCTTCAGATCGATTGAAAAAAATGGAAGATGGTGATCTTTTTAACACATCTGCAGAGACGTTTAAGCAAGGGTTTGGTTCACTTTCATATCGCGGGGCTTGGAATATGTTCGACCAGATCATCATCAGTCAGGGCTTAATTGAGGACTCAGGCATCACCTATAAACCAGAAACTTTCAGTGTGTTTGGGCCTGACTGGATGCGCCAAAAAAGCGGTCAGTATGCCGGATCACCATGGCGTTCGTTTTCGTATGATAAGTACATTGGTGGTTACAGCGACCACTTTCCTGTTTATATTTTAATTGAAAAGTAGAGGAGTGAAAAAATTATTGATTGCCATTGCCATTGGTGTGATGTTTGTGAGTTGTGGTGGTAGCAACGATGAACCTGTAGGAACTGAATTAACTGTTAGTTTCAGAAAATCGACTCAAAATATTTCCGAAACGCAAACAGCTGATGTTATCATCATTCAGTTTGATTCGGAGGCTGATTTTGATGGAGCCATCGAAGTAGAGCTGACAGAGTATAATGCCGAGTATGACACGGACTTTACCACTCAACCAGGCACACAATCCAATGTGCTAACTATTCCTTTCAGCGTGGGGTCAACACAAAGTACCATTGTAGTAGCTCCTATCCCTGACTCGGATACAATAATTGACTCACTACAATTCACAATAACGGGAGGAAGTTCAAGTCTGATCAATGTTGGGGTAAATCCTACGACCAAAATTTTTATAACCGAACCTGGTGGTGGATCTGGAGGAGGAAACAACACGGGTTCCGGAAGTTGTAATGGAACCACTTATACGACCGGCACCACACTTTGTACACCTGGCTTAAGTAGTGACGATTTAGATATTGTAACATGGAATCTTGAGTTTTTCCCAACCTCTGGGAGTACCACCATATCCAAAGTAAAAGATATCATATTGGATTTGGATGCTGACGTTTATGCCATCCAGGAAATCAATGACATTTCCTCATTCAATTCATTGGTGAGTTCTCTAAATGGCTATGATGGTGAAGTAGTAAACATTGGAGGTAGCCTCGATCTCGGCTTCATTTTTAAAACCAGCGAGATCATCTCTCACACATCTCCTGCGGAGCTTAACCTTGGGATCGGACCTAGAGATCCGGTAGTTGTTGATATCACTCACAGCAATGGGCTTTCAGTGAAGCTATTGAACATTCACCTAAAATGTTGTGGCGGTTCCGGAGACATCAGCCAACGAGTGGATGCTAGCAACAAACTCAAAAGCTACATTGACTCAAACCTACCGGATAAAGAGGTGATTGTTCTTGGTGACTGGAATGAGGATTTTGTGAATGGGGCGAACTCATTTAGCAATTTTATCAGCGATTCGGAGGATTACATCTTTGCTGATCTACCGATTAATAGTGGCTCATCCTCGGATTTCAGCTATCCTAGCTGGCCTAGCCACCTGGATCATATTCTATTGACAAATGAGCTCTGTGATAATTTGTTGTCATCCTACACCGTAAAACTTGACAACTGTGTTTCCAGCTACTTTACTCAAGTATCTGACCACAGGCCAGTGATGGTGAGTTTGAAAGCTGACGAGTAAATCAGCTAATTTTGGTGAAAAGAGACACCATTGTTTAAACTCAACTTCGACATACCTAAATCTGAGGATAAGATTCGTCTTTCTGACCCCATCTACTTGATGGGCTCCTGCTTTTCAGATGAGATCGGGACGCTCCTAAAAGACAATAAGTTTGACACTCTTTCCAACCCATTTGGAACGATATACAATCCGATCTCGCTTTTCAAATTGCTACAAAATGATGTACAAGTTGATAACCTGATTGAAAGCCATGGAGTGTTTTATCACTGGGATGCTCACGGCTCCATTTCAGGGTTGAGTTCTAAAAAGACCATCGAATCATTTAGGAGACAGGTAGACCTATCGAATGAATTCCTTACTCGAAGCAAATGGTTGATTATCACCCTGGGTACATCAATTGTTTACGAACTTAAGGATAGCTCGATTGTCGCCAATTGTCATAAGGTTCCTTCCTCATCTTTCTCGAAAAGGTTTTTAAATCACAACGAAATCATGGAGCGGTTTAACAAGCTCTACTCCTATCTGAGAGCAGCTAATTCAGAGCTTAACATCATTTTTACAGTTAGCCCTGTCCGACACGTCCGGGATGGACTTGTTGAAAACAATCGAAGTAAGGCGATCCTAATCGATGCTGTACACGAGATTGTTGAACCCTATGAAAATGTTTCCTACTTCCCTTCCTTTGAAATAGTAATGGATGAACTGCGAGACTATCGTTTTTTCAAGCCAGACATGATACATCCATCTGATCAAGCTATCCTTTATGTCTGGAAACGATTTGTTGAAACTTATTTTGACAATGAGTCTAAAGCATTTCTAGATGACTGGGAAAAGTTAAAATCAGCTATCAAGCATAAACCATTTCAGCCCAAGTCAAACTCACATCAGCAGTTTATCAAAAGCACGTTGAGCAAGCTTGAAAAGTTGAATCAAAAAGTAAATGTGAGTGTTGAAATCGAAGAACTGAAGAAGCAGCTTTTATGAAAAAATACATTCTTTTCTTTTTCATCGCTGCGACAGCTTGCCAACCAAAAAGCCAAAATGAAATGCATACATACACCAACGATCTCATCAACTCCACAAGCCCATACCTCCTACAGCATGCGCACAATCCTGTTAACTGGCAAGAATGGGGTGAGGAAGCCTTGAGTCAGGCAAAAAAAGAGGACAAACCCATCCTGGTGAGCATTGGGTACTCCAGCTGTCACTGGTGTCATGTAATGGAAAAAGAGTCCTTCGAAGACACTGCGGTAGCCAAAATTATGAATGAGCATTTCATCAATATCAAGGTAGATCGTGAAGAACGACCCGATGTAGATCAGGTATATATGGATGCCGTACAAGCGATGGGGCTCAATGGCGGGTGGCCACTCAATGTTTTCCTAACCCCAGACCAAAAGCCATTCTATGGAGGCACCTACTTCCCAAAAGAGGGTTGGAAAAACTTACTAACCAGTATCAACCAGGCTTTCGAGACCAACCGGGATAAAATCAATGAGTCGGCAGAGGCTTTCACAAAAAGCCTTCAGGCCAAAGAATCAGAAAAATATAAACTTGAAGGAACTGATCACAACCTATCATCAGAAGATATTGAGGCGGCTTACCAAAGGCTGGCAGGGAAGTTTGATCTTGTGGATGGAGGAATTAAAAAATCACCAAAATTTCCAATGCCTTCTGTTTGGCAGTTTCTTGCTTCCTACTATCACCGAACTCAAAACAAAGATGCTTTTAAGCACCTTGAATTCACGCTTGAGAAAATTGCCGATGGAGGTATCTATGATCACATAGGTGGTGGTTTTGCTAGGTACAGTACCGATGAAGAATGGCATGTCCCCCACTTTGAGAAAATGCTGTATGATAATGGACAGCTACTGAGTCTCTATGCCAATGGCTACAAACTCACTCAAAACCCGAAATTCAAACGAACAATACTTGAAACGGTGGGATGGTTGAAACGAGAAATGCTTGATGAGTCTGGAGGGTTCTACTCAGCCCTGGATGCGGATAGTGAAGGTGAGGAAGGAAAGTTTTACGTGTGGACAGCTGAAGAAATTGAAGAATTAGCTGGTGATGACTTTAATATGATCGCCGAGTATTACGATGTGCAACCGCAAGGTAATTGGGAGGGAAAGAATTCATTGAGAGTGGTGAATGATGAAGCTGCTATTGCAGAGAAATACAGTCTAAGCAAGGAAGCTTTCAGCAATAAAATCTTAGTTTTTAAAAAGAATGCATTAGAAACAAGAGAAAATAGAATTCGTCCGGGATTGGACCATAAATTAATTGCCGGATGGAATGGACTTTCACTATCAGGTTTAGCTGAAGCGTATCAAGCCCTGCAAGATTCTTCTATTCTTGATTTAGCCAGTATCAATGCTGAATTTATTAAAAACCATCTGGTAAAGGATGTGGTATTGAGAAGATTTCCTGACAAGCAAATGGAAGGCTTTATGGAAGACTATGCAGCGGTCATTCAGGGATTCATTAAATATTATGAAACTACCCTGGATCGAGACTACTTAGAATTAGCTCAGGAATTGATGAATAGAACTGAAGCAGCATTTTATGATGAAAGTGAAAATCTGTACTATTTCTCAAGTGAAGCAAGTGCTGATTTGATTGCCAGAAAGAAGGAGCTTTTTGACAATGTGATCCCTTCATCTAATTCGATCATGGCCTGGAACCTGATTCATTTGGGTACTCACTTCTATGATGAGGAACTCATCAATAAAGGGAAGTCCATTTTGGCACAAGTTCGTGAGCTCATCATTCAGGAACCGGAGTATATGAGTAACTGGGGTGAACTGGCCATGGAACTTTCTGAGAACTTTGCGGAGGTGATTGTTGTAGGACCTAAGGCTGGTCAATTTGTCAATGAACTCAACCAAAAGTTCATCCCCAACAAGATAATATCCGGTACCAAAGAGCCAACAGATAAGGCTCCATTTGAAGGTAAAACTGCAGTAAATGGTGAGACCACTATCTACGTTTGCTTTAACAAATCATGCAAACGACCCGTAACAACTGTTGAGGAAGCTTTGGAGCAAATCAATTAATTTAGAGGGAAGATGCATACGATCAGACTACAAGTAAGCGATAAAATATACGAAAGGTTAATTAAGTCTCTACAAACATTAAAAGGTGATGACCTGACCATTATCAACGAAGACGATGAGTTTATATCTAATCAGAAAGTAGTACATGAGGACTACAAGTTGATGAAGGAGAGTAAAGAACCTTATCTGAATTTCGAGGAATTTGAAAGACGTTTAATGACTGATGATTAAGTACAAAGTAGAAGTTACTGAGGCTTTTACGAGTAAGCTTTTAATCATTATTGATCAGATAAAACAAGATAGGCCTAACGTTGCAAGAAAAATTCGAAAAGAGATTCTTCTCAAAATAAAATCTCTTCAAGAAATGCCTTTGAGAAACAGGCAATCAGTCTATTTTAACAATGAAAACATTAGAGATTTAATCCATAAAGGATTTACTATTGTCTATGAAATTCAGGAGAGAAAAGTAGTTGTTTTCAGCATTTTAAAACATCAGCTTGAGCCTTGAATTACGCCGAAATCATCCTGCCCCTCCCTCTCGCTGGTACCTTCACCTATCGAATACCCAGTGAGTTTCAATCAACAGTTCAGGCTGGATCGAGGGTAGTTGTTTCTTTCGGCAAGAAGAAAATATATACAGGGATTGTACTCAAACTTCACTCTGAATCACCATCTGACTATCAGCCCAAAGAGCTGCTGGATGTCCTGGATGACCAACCGGTTGTGAATAAAAGTCAGCTCGTTTTCTTTCAATGGATGGCCCGCTACTACATGTGTACTTTAGGTGAAGTAATCAATGCTGCGCTTCCGGCAGCTCTGAAACTTTCGAGTGAATCTTTTGTAGGAATAAAGCCGGACATCAATCCGCTAGATGTGGATGTAACAGATCGTGAGTGGGAACTATTGAGAGCGCTCAAGACAAACGACCTCACCATGAAGGATGTAAGCGAGGTTCTTAATCTCAAACAACCTCAGCGGGTACTTAAACAGCTATCCGAAAAGGGATTGATTGATCTTTTTGAAAAAGTCAAAGACAAGTATCAGCCTAAAAAGGTAAAGCGAATACGCATTGCTGACACATTCATGGATGAAGGCATGCTAGAAGGTTTGCTCAATGAACTTGAGTCAAAAACCAAGCAGCAGGATGTGATCCTTGCCTATCTGAGGGAGGTTCCGGTTTTAGACAATCCCGATACTAATAAAACAGGTATTCTTAAATCAAAGCTATTAAGTGAGAATTTGAGTCCGTCCTCCTTGAAGACACTGATCAAAAATCAGGTCTTGATAGAATGGGAAGAAATAGTTTCGAGACTACCATCTGGTGATCAACGAGCTAATGCAGAAATCACATTGAGTCAGGTTCAGCAGCACTGCAAAAAGCAAATACTCCAATCTTTCGAAGATCACAATGCCGTACTTCTTCACGGAATAACCGGCAGTGGTAAGACAGAGATTTTCATTGAACTCATCAAAGAGCAAATCAATTCTGGAAAGCAAGTGCTTTATCTCCTTCCGGAGATTGCTCTCACCACCCAGATCATTGCTCGGCTTCACAGAATTTTCGGAGATTCTTTCGGTGTGTATCACTCACGCTATTCAGACAATGAACGTGTCGAGGTGTGGCAAAAGGTGCTGAATAAGGAATATCAGTTCGTTGTTGGTGTGCGTAGTGCTGTCTTCCTACCCTTCTCTGATTTAGGACTGATCATTGTTGACGAGGAACATGAACCATCCTACAAACAGTTTGAACCTGCTCCTCGATACCATGCCCGTGACTCAGCTATTTATCTGGCCACCATCCATAAAGCAAAGGTTCTCCTGGGGACTGCCACTCCTTCATTAGAAACCTATCAAAATGCGCTGGATAGAAAGTATGGCCTGGTAGAGTTGACAAGCAGGTATGGAGAAGCTTACAACCCTAAAATGGAGTTTGCCAATGTACAGCGGGAGCGAAAGCAGAAAAAATTAAAAGGTAATTTCACTTCTGTTTTGGTCGAGGCTATTCAGGAATCACTTGACAAAGAAGAGCAGGTCATCCTCTTCCAAAACAGACGAGGGTATGCCTCTTATATCACCTGCGACAATTGCAGTACCATCCCAAAATGCCCTAACTGTGCCGTCAGCCTTACTTACCATCAATACAACAACAAGCTTGTGTGCCACTACTGCGGATACAATCAGAGCATGTACAGTGACTGCCTGAGTTGTGGGAGCAAAGAGCTGCGCAATGTAGGTTATGGCACAGAGGAGTTGGAAGAAGAAATCAAGCTACTATTCCCTCAAGCCATCGTACAGCGAATGGATTTGGACACAACCAGAAGTAAGTACGGTTACCAACGTATTATTGAGGAGTTCGAGGAAGGTAACATCGATATTCTTGTTGGAACGCAGATGGTGAGCAAAGGGCTGGATTTTGATCGGGTGAATCTGGTCGGCATTTTCGATACTGATCGGATGATCCACTTCCCAGATTTCAGATCACACGAACGAGCCTACCACCTTATTACTCAGGTCAGTGGCAGAGCGGGTAGGAAATCTAAGAATGGAAAAGTCGTCGTACAAACCAACGACCCTGATCAAGAACTGCTACAACGGGCAAGAAATGACAACTACAAGGCATTTTTTCAATGGGAGATTATGGAACGTGAGCAGTTTTATTATCCACCTTTCACCCGGTTGATCAATATTACTTTTAAGCACCGAGAAAAAACGATCTCCTTTCAGGCTGCCAATTTCTTCGCAGCAGACATTCGAAAGAATCTTGGTAATCAGCGTATGATTGGTCCTGTAGAACCTCTTATTGGGAAGATCAGAAACATGTACTTGCATGAAATCACATTGAAAATTGAGAAGCAAGGCATTAACTTGCCGGCTGTAAAAGACTACCTCCGATCTGTGGAGCAAATGATGAAACAGATGCCGGCATTTAAAAGTGCTGGCGTGGTATTTGACGTAGACCCGATTTAGTGGAGAATCAAGTGAAACAACTACTTAGCATTTTCATCTTTTTCCTTCTCATTGTTTCTTGCGATCCGTGTGATGATTGTGATACAGTGAGTTATGAGCCTACTATTTCACTAGTTTTCATTAATCAGGATAGTATTAATAGCCTGGACGACAGCCTTATGGTTTTCTCTTTCAATGATTCTGCACTTGCTGTTCATGTGAATGCCCTTGACACTTTGAGAGCAAGGCTGGAAGAAGTGCAGATTGGCTTAGACACAGGAAACACTTCTCTGCAAGCAGAGAAAGATGAAATATTGATACTAATTCCTGAAAGACAAACCGATAGTTCATATTATGCAACACTAAATCAAGACGCAGACTCGCTTACCGCTGTTTTTAACACTACAAAATCAACAATCAACTCTGGACTCCTTCAGGTAGATCAAATTGAAATATTGGGCACTACCTTCGTCAATACATATGAAGATATCGACAGTGCCACGATCTGGAGCATCCCACTTTCCTATGATGGTGAGTTTAACACCTATGAAGTAGTGATTGCCGGCATTGCCCGAACCATAGAGTTTAGCTATGACAATACTCAGGAGGTGGATGAAGAACGAAATGTAATAATCCGGGCAGAAAATATACAGGTAGTCTCAAGTACCTTTGACTCGTTTGATAATTGTGAAGAAAACTGCGTAGATGGCGAAGCATCGTTTACTTTTTATTTTTAGTCTCATCCTTTCAGGCATTTGCTTTTCGCAAGGAAGTGGAGCTGATTCGGTGACGTACACCCGCCCTGTCACTCCTTCTATCTATATGGATTATGGAAAGCTTTTGACGATTGCTACAAATTTTGAAACCAAATATGAAGGTGGTATCGAGTTATTATTCAAAGAAAAATTCCCGTTGATCATTGAGGCTGGCCAGGCAACCCTAACTCCGGAAGGAGCCTACTCAAACGGCACCTACGAAAGTGAAGGTTTTTATTACCGAATTGGTGGCGGCTATTACAGTCAGTTTCTGCCAAAAAATAAAATAGGCATTACACTGAGATATGCCGCTTCTACATTTAATGAGACCGGCAGGATTTTCATTGAGAGTCCATCAGGCTCGCAAGATGATTTCATTCAAAATATTAGGCGAGACAATTTAAAAGCTACCTGGTACGAAGTGGTGGTCTACTCAGATAGAAAACTTTCAGATCTATTCAGCATAGGAATGAACCTACGCCTGCGAATTTTGGCTGACTATGACGAGCAAGACCCGATCGATGTTTATGCTATTCCCGGTTACGGTCGTTCATTTGACAAGACCATTCCAGCAGCTAACTTCTTTTTAAAGATGAGTTTTTGATTGACCTGAATCCTTCTATTTCTTAATAAACACAATCTCGATTCGCCTATTAAGCTCACGGTTTTCCTTTGTATCGTTCGGGTAGAGCGGCAGGTTTTCACCATATCCAACGACATTCATTCGAGCAGGATCAATTCCCCTACTCAACAGGTAATTGAACACCGTGAGTGCGCGATATCTTGAAAGATCAAGATTGGTTTCAGGAGATCCTGAGTTATCTGTGTGACCCTGAATCTCGATATGCAAGGTCTTGTGATGTCTGATATAGTTGTAAAGTTTGTCTAATTCAGTATAAGAATCAGGAGTGAGCAAATAGAGTCCCGGTTCAAAGCCAATATGATCCAAAATAATGTGCGTGTTGTCTGAAACATTCCCCGCTAGGTCATCCAGTGAAGAATAAATACCTCCCTCTTCTTCGGCGATAATCGGTTCCTCCTCCGTTAGAACAGTATCCGGTTCAGATACCTCTACAACGCTTTGATTAGCTAAAGAATCCTTCTTTGCTTTTTCCTCCACTTGAAGTTGTCTATATCGCTCCACACGTGCCCTATTGATGGAATCCCTCCTAACCTTTATAATGCTGTCCTTTCTGTGCTGAACCATCGCCGGAGATTCAAAATAGTATGAACCAAATAGCTCATGAGTGAGACCTAAGGATGAAGCGTCATTGCCGGGTGCTTCAATCCCATAAGATATTTTAGATGAATTATTTAGGCGGAATGCGAGCTGAAATATGGCTCCAAAGTTTTGCCGGTAGCCCACCGTAGCGCTTATCGTTTGGTCATAAGATGCTTTGAGCTGACCTTCCAGTTGATGTTCAAAATTCTCTGTCATTCTCAGCACAACTATGGGATTAAGTCTATACTTCTGCCTTTTCAATGGAACATTAAATGAAAAGGAAGAATGATAATCTGTAATAGAAGTGGTATTCAGCAATCTTGCAGCTAATCCAAAATCAACAAGTCGATGGTGTATCGAAAGCCCAAGTTTATTGGCAATTGAAAGCCTCCGGTCTACACCTGCTAATTCAGGATCTACGAGCTCTTCTACATTGAAACCATCTGTATTTATACCATTATAATTTAGGCCAGTATTTAACCCCAAACCGACCCTGATTTGCTTAAACTCAGCAAGTGTACTTGAAGCAAAGAATTCCAGCTTCGCCCGATTGGCTAGATTAAAGTCTTCGTATTGAAAAACGGAACCAATGGCATGAGGTGACCATACTTTCCCGTTGCTCATAAGCGGGTATTTGAAAAACAGGGTATTGGAAGATGGACCTAGTCCTTCCCATTGATATCTGTATAGATAACTAACTTGTCCATTTGAGCCACCATTAAGTGCTGGGTTGAAGTAACCGATTAGATCCTGATGACCAATTAGCGTGGTTTGCTGACCTTGAACATGCCCAAGTAAGCATATGCTGATCGATGCAAGAGTTATGTAAAATCGTTTATTCACTTATTCTTAAAATAAAAACTACCCTTCATAACTTCGCCATCTACTTTAAACAAATAATAGTAAACTCCCTCCCCTTTTAGGCTGTTTATTAAGCGCTCTGACTCTTGAGCTTGATTGAAATAATTTTTAAATGAGAAGAGTTTATTTCCCCAGGCATCTATCACCTGCAGCTCATTTTCAAGTTGACTGTTTAGCCCTCTTATTTCAAAGTAATCATTGAGTCCGTCCCCATTAGGTGAAATAAACTTTGAAAAGGTGATTTCTGAAATCTCTTCAAGTGATACCACCACGCTGTGATTTACATCGCACCCATTTTCCGAAATCACTGATACACGAATGGTAATACTATCAGACTGATAATTTTCCGGAAGCTTGAATACTGCCTTACTGTTATTTTCGAAGCTTATAAATTCAGCAGGCTCCCACATGAATGTTACGCCATCCTCAACCTCATCCAATATCACCGATGCTTCAAATGGAATTCCTTTTGTTTGAGTAGTGCCAACCTCAAGCGACGAAGTGAATGAATTTTGATTTTCGATTACTTCAAGTACTTCTGACACATCAACACATCCATCATAGCTTACTTCAAAATAGAAAAATCCTGGCCCATAAAGTGATTCCTCAACACCTATCAATAATTCAGGATCCGTTTCACCCGATATCGGCTCGAAATCAGTGCTATCTCCGCTGTAATACCATTGAAAATCAAATACACTGAGGTCTGGTAGCAGCCCCTGATTTACTTGTAAAAAAATATCATTCCCAAAACAGTATAAAGTCTCACCTGCTATTTGGGTTGGTAATGTTAAAACATCAAGGTCATTACTGATTGAAAAGCATGTATTGTCTGCTGTGCTTGCAATACATTGGTATCTACCAGGTTGGGAAATGGTATAACTAGAACTGGTAGCTCCTGCTAAAGAATCATAAATGCCTTCAGATGGGTTGTATCTCCTCCATGTAAATGAAAGATCATTGAAGTCTACTACAGAGAGGTTAGTAACATCGACATCCACGCTAATATCACCATCACCACAAAAGAACATTTCCGATGAGGATGGCATGTCGGCAAATTGTAGTTCGATGATAGGGTTGGGATTAATACGAACAGCAAATGGTGTATTGGCACTTCCTACTATACACTCTCCATCAAGCACCAATGAATAAAAATAAAGTATCAAGGGTTCGGTCAGGTCAGTTCCGATAGCTCGGGTATCAATAGTTAAGTCCGGACTGGATGATCCACCTAACTCGACTAGCTCGATTGTAACATCTTCTTCATCCAAAAGGAAAAATGAGTAGTACCAAAAGTAGGCTGTACTTGAAGACCTCTCATAGTCGCTGCTAATTTCGATTATGTCTCCTTCGCAATACTCAAACGCTCCTTCGATTCCAGCCTCAACAAAATCCGGATCAGATGAGTCTGGTATTTCTACATATACCGGACTTGTTTCCGCCGAACAAAATGCATTGGAAGCCGAAAGTGTGTAATAGCCATCTAGTGTGGCCTGATAGAAAGAGTTCGTACTATCCCCGGGTGCTGGCACGTAGGTAACATCATCAATGCTGTAGTACCACTGATATTCTAATACATCATCACTTCCTTCCCCATACAATAGAACACTTGGGATGTCATTACAAGCTAGCGCCTCATTGTCTTCTACATTGGTAATCCCAACGGATGGAGGGTCTGCTGAGGCTACCACGAATTCCTCGGACAAGCCGGTACAGCCATTTTTCGTGACCTCCAAATAATAAACACCTCCACTAAAATTTTCATCTACTGTAATGCTAAAAGTAGCATCACTATCGACCTCTGTGTACGTATCCGAAACCTCATCGTACTCAAGCCAAGCATAACTATCGGCAGTATTATCATAGGAAGTGAATGTCAGCTCATCCCCAGTACATGCAGGCACATAATTGACACCTGCTGGATAATCGTAGGCTAGTTTATTCCCAATCAAAGGAAACGGAAAAGGTGCATCAGCAAAGATGGCATTTGAGTAACCAATACACCCTGCAATCGTGTCGGTGATTGTAGCAAATAGCAATCCTCCATCAATTTGGAATGGATTCCCATCATTTTGATTTAAAACTACCTCATCACCATCTCCTATGATCCTTTCACTTATCCCCGCACCTAACATAGCCTTTGCTTGGAAGTAATCACTAACTCCATCTTCACCAGAGAAAGATTTAAAAGCATCAAGTGTGAAAAACTCCGAATAATTTATACTCATCCACTCAACTTTCAAGTTGGAATAGGTCGAAGAAAACTGCAAGGTTCTGGTTGGTTCTGCATCTGCTCCGCAGTAAAAGAAGTCATCGGTCCCAATTGCAGGATTCAAATGGCTAATCTCTCCCTCAGGATAGGGCCTCCAGTAAACGGCAATAGTCGTATCGTTTGAGCAGTTCTGTTCGGTGATAGTCAGTCGGTAATATGCAGTATCATACAGTTGTGCTGTGGGCTTAGAAACATCTATACTTTTGGTGTTGCCAACTGGTGTGAAAGTAACACTGTCCAATGATTCTTCCCATTGATACTCCGTGAATGCCCTTCCATTGCTCTCCAAGGTAACAAGATCATCACCGGGGATCAAAGGGTCATAACATGTAAAAGTTGAGGAGATAAATTCGACGACTGGATCACTGGTAACCTCCATCTCTCTGGAAATAGCACTGCAACCTACGGAATCAGTAACCACTACTCTGTAGAAACCCGCTTCAACAGCTATCAGGATGCTAGAGTCAGCAGACTCAGTAGACAGTGATTGAAAAAAAGATTCGCCAAACTCATCAGGCACCAAAATTTGCCATTGGTATGACGCTATAGAATCCATATCAGTTTCTGCCTCAAGGTATGCCTCCCCACACAATTGTATCTCAGGTCGCTGAACAACCACAGCTTCATTCAAAATTTCAGCTTGAACATAAACGTATGGGCTCACAGAATTACCTATCCTAACCCTAACCGCATACCTCCTATCAGCTACAAGAAAAGAGGTAATAAACTGGGACCTTCCGGTCGATCCATCTAAAGAGCCCAGGAATACTGGCTGAGTCCCATTCGTCGCTGTGAACCATTCAAATTCAAGATTTGGATTGCTGATAGAGCTTGTTGCAGTTAAGGTGACATAGCCAGCACCGCATATCACCTGATCTTCAGTTGAGGGTGCCACAAGTTCAACAACATCTTGCGCCAGCCCATTGAGGGCAAGCATAACCAAGGTTAAACAGAAAGAAAATCTAGAATTCGGAAACGACATGCTTAGCTGCTTGCTAGTTTATGGTACCTCCATTCTCAGCATCTGCTCCGGGGCTGACAGCCACTAATTTTCCATCGGAATTTTCAGCAAACAGCAACATACCCTGAGACTCAACACCCATGATCTTACGTGGAGCCAGGTTAGCCATTACAGTCACTTTCTTTCCTATCATCTCTTCAGGTGTGAAGTGCTTTGCCACACCACTTAGAATCGTTCGGGTTTCCAGCCCCATATCCACGGTAAACTTCAAGAGCTTATTGGACTTCTCTACTTTCTCAGCGGTTTTGATTTCTCCAACCCGCAAATCCATTTTCATGAAATCATCAAACACAATTTCCTCTTTCAATGCTGGCAATTCAGGTTTACTATTTTCTTGTTCGTTCATTTTCTTCGTTTCCAGTAGTTTGTTCACTTGTGCTTCCACCTCCTTATCCTCAATCTTTTCAAACAGCAATGTTGCCTTGTTGAGTTGGTGATTATCAGGAAGAAAGTCTATTCCGCCAGCATCAATCCATGCCCGTTTTTCAGTATTCAGTATTTCCTCCAGTCGTTTAGCCGTAAGGGGCAAAAATGGCTCGCACACAATCGCTAGATTAGCACTAATCTGAAGCGCGAGATTAAGGATCGTCTCTACCCTATTCCGGTCTTCTTTGATCAGTTTCCATGGCTCGGTATCTGCCAGATACTTGTTCCCAATCCTTGCCAGATCCATCATCTGAGCAAGTGCCTCTCTGAATTTGAATTGATCCAGAGCAGCTTCAATTTTCGCTGGTGCTTCGCTTACTGCTTTAATCACCTCTTCATCAATAGGCTTTAGTTCACCTCTTGCAGGAACCTTGCCTTCAAAATATTTATGGGTCAGCACAACCGCTCGATTCACAAAATTGCCAAAGATAGCTACCAGTTCACTGTTGTTTCTGGTTTGAAAATCCTTCCAGGTGAAGTCATTGTCCTTAGTTTCCGGAGCATTAGCTGTCAGTGTATAGCGCAATACATCCTGCTTCTCTGGAAACTCCTGTAGGTATTCATGCAACCAGACAGCCCAGTTTCGCGAAGTTGAAATCTTGTTACTCTCCAGATTCAGAAATTCATTGGCTGGTACATTGTCAGGCAGCACATAGCTTCCTTCGGCCTTAAGTAAGGTTGGGAAAATTATACAGTGAAAAACGATATTATCCTTCCCAATGAAGTGCAGCAATCGTGTATCCTCAGCTTTCCAATAATCTTCCCAATTCTTGCGATTATCCTTTGCCCATTGCTTGGTGGCAGAGATATAGCCGATTGGAGCATCAAACCACACATACAACACTTTACCTTCTCCGCCATCCACCGGAACAGGTATCCCCCATTTCAAATCTCGCGTCATGGGCCTTGGGCGCAAGCCATTATCGATCCAGCTTTTGCATTGCCCGTAGACGTTAGACTTCCACTCTTTATGCCCTTCCAGCAACCATTCCTTTAGCCATGGTTCGTATTGATCCAATGGCAAATACCAATGCTTCGTTTCCTTCATCACCGGAGACTCCCCACTCAGCATGGATTTAGGATTTTTCAACTCTGTCGGGCTCAATGTCGAGCCGCATCGCTCGCATTGATCGCCATAAGCTTCCTCATACCCACAGTTCGGGCATGTTCCTTTGATATATCTGTCAGCCAGAAACTGCTGCTCCTTCTCATCGAAAAACTGCTCAGAAGTCTCCACGGCAAACTTCCCTTCTGCCTCCATCTTTCTGAAGAATTCAGAAGCAGTCTCATGGTGAAGTTCCGACGATGTTCTATGATAGATATCGAAACTGATTCCGAACCGTTCAAACGAGTCTTTTATTTGATTGTGATAGAAGTCAACCACCTCTTGCGGGGATTTTCCTTCTTTCCTGGCCCTCAGTTCTATCGCTACCCCGTGCTCATCCGAGCCACAGACAAAGGCTACATCCTCGCCCTTACTTCTGAGGTATCTCACATAAATATCTGCAGGCACATAAACGCCAGCCAAATGCCCGATATGAACCGGTCCGTTGGCATAAGGAAGTGCTGCAGTGATCGTATGTCGTTTGTATTGCTTCGTCATAAATTCGATAAGAGACCGCAAATATAAGTTTTGTGTTTACCTGATATAGTGCAATCCACAATTGTTCTGTCTAATTTTGCGGTCGAATTCAAATTTGCATGCAAGAAATTAGAAATATTGCCATCATCGCACACGTTGACCATGGCAAAACTACGCTCGTTGACAAGATCATTTACGCTACTCAGGAGTTTCGTGAAAATCAGGAGAAAGGCGAGCTAATCCTTGATAATAACGACCTGGAACGTGAGAGAGGAATTACCATTCTTTCCAAAAACGTATCCGCTGAATACAACGGTGTTAAAATCAACATCATCGATACGCCCGGTCACTCCGATTTTGGAGGTGAAGTGGAACGAGTACTAAAAATGGCTGACGGAGTTATTCTTTTAGTGGATGCTTTTGAGGGACCTATGCCTCAAACCCGATTTGTATTAGGCAAGGCCCTTGGTCTTGGTTTGAAACCGATCGTAGTTGTAAACAAGGTGGATAAAGAAAACTGTCGGCCGGATGAGGTGCACGAGCAGGTATTCGACCTTATGTTCTCACTAGATGCAACAGAAGAACAACTTGATTTCCATACACTTTACGGTTCCAGCAAGCATGGCTGGTTCAGTGAAGATTGGAAAAAACCTACTGACAATATCCTACCACTTTTAGATAAAATCATAGAAGTAATTCCTCCTGCCCCCTACAAGGAAGGCGTTCCTGCTATGCAGATCACTTCTCTTGACTTCTCTTCATTTACTGGTAGAATTGCCATTGGCAGAATTGTTCAGGGAGACATCAAAGAAGGAGCATCCCTTGGACTAAGTAAAAGGGATGGTTCGCTGAAGCGAGTTAAGGTGAAGGAGGTTCACATATTCGAAGGGCTGGGCAAAAGAAGGGTGGAATCTGCACGAGCTGGAGATATTTGTGCCATCACTGGAATTGAAGGTTTTGAAATTGGGGACACGATCACTGATTTTGAAAATCCAATGGTTCTTCCAAGAATAGCAATCGACGAGCCTACCATGAGTATGATGTTCGCGATCAATGATTCTCCTTTCTTCGGCAAAGAAGGAAAGTTTGTGACTTCCCGTCACATCCGTGATAGACTGATGAAAGAGCTGGAGAAAAACCTTGCGCTTAGAGTAGAGGAAACCGGATCTGAAGATAAGTTTTTGGTGTATGGTCGTGGGGTACTTCACTTGTCTGTTTTGATTGAGACGATGAGAAGAGAAGGATATGAATTGCAGGTAGGCCAACCTCAGGTTCTTTTCAAAGAAGATGAGAATGGTCAAAAACTAGAGCCGATTGAGCATCTGGTGATTGATGTACCGGATGAATATTCAGGCAAAGCAATCGAAATGGTGACTCAGCGAAAAGGCGAGTTGAAGATAATGGAGCCAAAAGGAAACATTCAGCACCTTGAATTTGAAATTCCATCAAGAGGACTCATTGGCCTGAGAAACAACATGTTAACAGCAACTGCAGGCGAAGCTGTAATGACACATCGCCTGAAAGAATATCAGCCTTATAAAGGTAAAATTCCAGGTAGAATCAATGGTTCATTGATTTCGATGGAGCATGGCCCGGGAACTCCATACTCTATTGATAAACTTCAGGATCGTGGATTCTTCTTTGTTGATCCAGGTGTTGATGTATATACCGGACAGGTAATCGGAGAGCACAGCAGAGGTTCAGACTTGGTAGTCAACATTCAGAAAGGAAAGAAGCTGACGAACATGCGTGCGTCCGGGTCTGACAACAACGTGAAAATTGCTCCGGCGAAGAAGTTCAGTCTTGAAGAGGCACTAGAATACATTCAGAAAGATGAGTATGTGGAAGTAACTCCTAAGTCTATACGTATGCGTAAGATTTATCTGGATGAGAACCAGCGCAAGCGTATGGCAAACGCTGAATAACCAAAAAACAACCGACACAACCACTTATATAAATTAACCCCTATTTGGAAACAATAGGGGTTTTTTACGTTTAGACTTGCATAGTATTTGACACACAAATCAATTATGAGAAAAATAGCATTCACCCTTTCCTTACTATTCGCTTTCGCTTCCATAGCGCAAGACAAATACCTTATCAACATTGATCTCACTCAGGCAAATGAAGATCGAGTTCCTGTAGAAATAAAGGTTCCGACCATCTCTGAAGATACAGTCGAGTATCACATGGCCAAGATTGTTCCAGGCACCTACAGCATTTCTGATTTTGGACGCTTTGTAGTTGATTTTAAGGCGATCGATAAGGATGGAAAAGAAATTGCTGCTGAGAAAATAAGCACCAACAGATGGGTTATTCCCAACGCTAAAAACCTGAGTAAGATTAGCTACTGGATAGAAGATTCCTACGATGAATTTGACGGATATGGTAGTAATAAACTTTTCGAGCCAGGTGGAATGAGTATAGAATCAGATAAAGGGGTGTTTGTTATGAATACGTTTGGCTTTGTAGGATATATTGATGGATATAAGTTCAAGCCCTTTGAGCTAACTGTCGTTCATGATAAAGCTATAAAAGGCGCTACCTCACTTAAGAAAACCATTTCTACAGAAACATCTGACACTTTCATTGCAGACAATTATAATTTTCTTGCTGATGCACCGATCATGTATAGTAAGCCGGATATTGTGACGAAAAATATTGCCGGAGCTGAGGTTTTAGTTTCGGTTTATTCCCCCAACAAGATTTTGTCTGCCGCTGACGTGATGGACAACATAGATGAACTGATGGAGGCACAAGCTAAGTACCTGGGAGGTGAACTTCCTGTGGATCGATATGCATATTTGATCTATCTCTTTGATTCTCCTTCTATCTCGGGTTCTTGGGGTGCATTGGAACATTCCTACTCCTCGCTTTACACCCTTCCTGAAATGGATCCTGAGCGAATCAGTCAGACGGTCAAGGATGTAGCAGCTCATGAGTTCTTTCACATTGTAACGCCGCTGAATATTCACTCAGAAGAGATTCATAACTTCAACTACATCGAGCCGGAAATGAGCCAGCACCTATGGTTATATGAAGGCGTGACCGAATACTCATCCCATCATGTGCAGGTAAAATACAAGCTGTATGATCTTGAAGATTTCCTTGCTGAGATGCAAAGCAAAATGAACCAGCAAGATCAATACAATGTAGATATTCCCTATACTGAATTTAGCGCCAATATCCTTGAGCCGGTAAATGAGAGACGGTATGGAGATGTGTATGCCGGTGGAGCGCTGATTGCCTGGTGCCTGGACCTCACCATCATCAAATCCACAAATGGTGAAAAAGATTTACAAGCTGTATTGCGGGAGCTTGCCAAACAGTACGGTCCAATGAAAGCCTTCAAAGACGATGAGCTTTTCGGCGAAATAGAAAAAATTACAAATGCAGAGGTCAAAGAATTCTTAGACAAATATGTGGGCGGGAATGAACGACTTCCTTATGCAGAGATATTAGGATGGGCAGGCCTTAGATATTCACCAGAGAGTAACGAAATGGTTGCAACAGCTGGGAAATTTACCCCTGCACTCAATGAAGCGCAGGAAATTTATGTGGCTGGCAATAGCGATATGAATGCCTTCGGGAAAGATCTGGATCTTCAGGTAGGTGATGTTTTACTTGAGTGGAATGGTGAAAAAATCACTCTTGAAACTTTCTCAGATGTAATGCAATCATACTATAGTGAGATTGCAGAAGGAGATAAAGTAACTGTTTTGGTGCGCAGAGAGGTGAAGGGGAAAACAAAAGAAGTAAAGCTAAAAGCTAAATCAATGCTTGTAAAATCTTCTCAAAGACATGCATTGGAAATCATAGAAAATCCATCTCCTGAGCAACAAAAAGTGAGAGCATTCTGGCTAGGCACAGAGTAACCTTATGTTCAGATTAGAGTATTTAATTGACAACAAACCTAAAAATGAAGAGGAATAGAGTTTTAATCATCGGTGGTGCTGCAATAGTCACCATCCTGGTGTTGGTTTTCGCCGGCAGCTCATCAGATGCCAATCCGGAAGTAGTAATTCCGGTAGAGCAAGGCGAATTCATTGTTGATATTACTACATCCGGTTCTTTGGATGCTAAAAATTCAGTTCCCATCAAAGGTCCGCAGGGAATCAGAAATTATCGGATTTGGAATCTGACCATCCAGCACATCATCGATGAAGGTACGGAGGTAAAAAAAGGCCAGTACGTTGCTCGCCTCGATCCTTCCGAGCTTACCGGGAAAATCAAAGATGCTCAGCTGGAGGTAGATCAGTCTCAATCTCAATACACCCAGACAAGGTTGGACACAGCCCTCACCATGAGGCAGGCAAGGGATGAGCTCATCAATTTGGAGTATGGCGTTAGGGAAAAGCAACTGGTGTTAGATCAGTCACAGTTCGAGCCACCTGCAACTATTCAAAAAGCAGAAATCGATCTGGAGAAGGCTAAAAGAGCGCTAGCCCAAGCAAAAGAAAACTATGAAATCAAACGCCAGCAAAATGTGGCTAAAATGCAGGAAGCTGCTGCTGAGCTACAAGGAGATAAAAATGAACTTGAAGGTCTTCAAGCCTTACAACAGGATTTTACCATTTTAGCTCCTGAAGACGGGATGCTTATCTATGAACGAGACTGGAGTGGTAAGCCTATCAAAGCAGGCTCTCAAATCAGTGCATGGGACCCCACGGTAGCCACCTTACCAGACCTCTCCAAGATGTTGTCGAAGACCTATGTAAATGAAGTAGATATCCGAAAGGTAAAGGCCGGACAACCAGTAGATATTGGTTTTGATGCATTCCCTGACAAAAAGCTAAAAGGTAGGGTAATCAAAGTTGCCAATGTAGGTGAGCAACGTCCAAACTCTGACGCAAAGGTTTTTGAAGTGGAAATAGAAGTGTTTGGAACTGACCCCTTACTAAAGCCTGGTATGACTACCAGCAATAAAATCATTACAAAAGCACTAGATAGCGCTATCTATGTTCCTTTGGAATCTCTTCATTCACAATATGATTCTATCACCTATGTTTTCAAAAAGCAAGGTGGGAGCACCATCAAGCAGGAAGTAATGCTTGGAGATGCGAATTCAGAGTATGTTCATATTGTGGCTGGCCTGGAACCTAATGACCGGGTGTACCTCAGCACCGTTAGCGGCCTACAGGGAGATGATGTCGTTCTAATCCCTGAAATGAACGGCAAACGAATGCAAAAGCAAGAAGAAGCACCTGAGCCTGAAGCCAGACCTCAAGGCGAATTTCCACAAGGTAGAAGAGGACGAAGAAACTAACCTATGGATAAAGAAAGGCTCCTTGCTAACCTCCTGATCGCTATAGAAGCTGTTCTGGCGAATAGAGTTCGATCAATTCTTACTGCTCTGGGTATCATCTTCGGTGTAGCGGCTGTAATAGCTATGCTAGCAATTGGTAACGGTGCACAACAGGAAATCTTAGAGCAGATCAAGCTTGTCGGGGTAAACAACATCATCATCGAACCAGTGGTGGAACAAACCGAGGAAAACCTGGCCGAAGAAGATGAATCAAAGGAAAAGAAAAAATTTTCCCCCGGGCTTACACTCGATGATAAAGAGTCGATCATTAAGACAATCCCAGGCGTACAGACAATCAGTCCTGAGGTTCTTTTAGAAACCTACATCATCAAAAACGGAATCCGAAGATCTGCCAAGCTGGTTGGTGTAGAACCCTCCTATTTCGATATATTCAATTTCACCCTGGATGAAGGGAAAATGTTTAATAGTGTTCAGCTTGAAAAAGGCGAAGCGGTCTGCATCATCGGTAAATCCATAAAGACCAAATTCTTCCCCTCAGAAAACCCAATTGGAAAGATGATCAAATGCGGCCCCAACTGGCTAAAGGTGATTGGTGTACTGGAAGAAAGATATATCAGTGAGAGCAGTATCAGCAAACTTGGAATCAGGGATTACAACATGGATGTATACACCCCTCTCCAGACAGTTCTGGTCAGATACAAAAACCGAGCGATGCTGACTGAAGAAATGATTCAGGGAGCCAACCGCGGTGGTGGTGGCAATGTTATTATCATAGGTGGTAATGGTAATTCTAATGAGGCTGATACCAAGACAACTAATTATCATCAGCTAGACAGGCTGGTGGTTCAGGTTGACCAAACTGAACTATTGAATCCAACTGCAGATGTGATTGTGAGGATGCTGGAGCGAAAGCACAATGAAGTAGTGGATTACGAAATCGAGATTCCTGAGCTACTATTGAAACAGCAACAACGCACCAACGATATCTTCAGCTATGTGCTTGGAGCCATTGCTGGCATCTCACTGATTGTGGGTGGCATTGGCATCATGAATATCATGCTGGCCTCTGTACTTGAGCGAATCAAGGAAATCGGACTGAGACTTTCCATTGGAGCTAAGAAAACGGATATCATCAACCAGTTTATGTTTGAATCTATGATGATCAGCATCAGCGGCGGATTCATCGGTATCATACTTGGTGTGATAATGGCTTTAGCCGTCAGTCGTTTTGCAGATATCCCTACTGTAATTTCATTTGGATCAATTCTAATTTCATTTGGTGTTGCTACTACTATCGGGCTGGTCTTTGGTATTGCCCCGGCTAAAAAAGCAGCATCTCAAGACCCTATTACTTCACTCAGATATGAATAAAATAGCTATAGTTATCTGCCTGGTTGGGCTTGCGCTTGGTTCCAATGCTCAGGTAGTCTATTCATTGGATAATATCATTGACCTGGCCAAAGGACAGTCTCCTCTGGCAAAACAAGCCGAAACCCGAAAGGAGAACCGCTTCTGGCAGTATAGACTATTTAAGTCCAATTACAACCCTCAACTTGCACTAAGTGGGAATCTTCCTGCTTATAGTAATCAGTTTATTCCGGTAACACAGGAAGATGGATCCACACAATTCAGACCGGTGGAACAGACTAACTCGTCATTGAATTTGGGATTATTCCAGCCAATTTCACCAACCGGCGGAAGTGTATCTGTAAATACAAGAGCTAGCCAGTTTCAAGATTTAGTCATTGATGATACACGATGGAGAAGCACTATTGTGGACCTGACCATAAATCAACCAATTTTTGCATTTAACGAGTTGAAATGGGATAAAAAAACAGAGCCTATTCGATTTGAGGAATCCAGACGAAGCTATGTTGAGGAAATGGAATTTGTTTCCCGAACCGCTGTACAACGATTCTTTGATTACCTGGATGCCCAGGTAAACTACCAAATTGCTGAGTTCAACTTATCAAACAACGATACGATCTACAATATTGAAAAAGGGAGATACAACATTGGAACAACCTCTGAGGATAAACTCTTACAGGTGGAGCTTCAATTGTTACGTTCCAAACAAGATTTAGCCAATGCGGAATTGGATTTGCAGACTTCCAGACTAGCTCTCCGAACCTTCATTGGATTGAATGAGGGAGAGAATTTCAATCTTAGCCTTCCTGAGAACATCCCAATATTCCCAGTTGATGAAGAAGTAGCTTTGCAATATGCAAAAGATAATCGTTCGGATTTTATTGCTTTCGAACGAAGGAGAATTGAGGCGGATGCTCAGGTAGCCCAAGCCAAAGGTCAACGATTTCAAATGAATCTGAACGCTTCTTTTGGACTGAACAGTGCTGGAACAACATTCGATCAGTCTTATGAAGATGCACAAACTCAACAATTTGCAAACTTGACATTAAATATCCCGATAGTGAACTGGGGCAGAAATGAAGCTCGAATGAAAACGGCGTTAGCCAACAAGCAGCTCACAGACTATGTCATCGCGCAGGAAGAACAAAACTTCGAACAGGAAATATTAACCCAGGTTAGACAATTGGATGTACTACAGCAGCAAATAGAAATCTCGAAGAAGTCTGATGAGGTAGCTCAGAAGCGATATGAAGTAGCACAAAACCGATACCTAATCGGCAAAATCGATATCACAAACCTCAACATTGCCCTGACTGAAAAAGATAACGCAAAGCGAAGCTACATTACTGCACTAAGAACCTACTGGATAGCTTATTATGATTTAAGAAGGCTGACCCTATATGACTTTGCAAACAAGGAATTGCTCTATACGATCAACGATTAGAATTTAATAATTCTGGACTTGTAATGGAAATTTTGGGAGGAGAGTTCAACAATGTACTCTCCTTCCTGTAAATCCAATAGTATCTTAGAAGCTACATCCCCTGATACCTCCCCGCTGAAAATTGACCTACCGGAATTGGTATAAATGACCAACTGAAACTCATTTTCTGGAGATACTACTTTGACGCTGTTTTTTATCGGGTTAGGAAAAATGCCAACTATGCTCGCGTGTGGTTCATAGGAAACAATCCAGCTATATTCAAATTTGCCATCAAAATCTACTTGCTTCAATCTATAATATGACTTCTGATAGGCCGCATTGTCAACATAATTATAGGTTTGAAGGTCGTTGGTGTTTCCATTCCCAGAGATATAGCCTATGCTATAAAACTTATCTCCATCGATGGATTTTTGAACCAAAAACCCATCATTATTCACCTCGCTGATAGTAGCCCATTTTAGCACTGCATTACCAAACTCCTCCTCCACTGTAAAGGACAACAGTTCTACCGGTAGAGGCTGTGCATACTCTCCATTCAGTGGGCTTCCCGAATCCGAATTAGTAGAACTATAGGCTAAGGCGTCTCCTGAGTCTTCATATCCGGTGGAGCCTGATGAATCATTTCCACTCCTATTGATACCAGGACTAGATTTCGAACCATAAGTAGTGGTTGTAGAACTTTCTGAATAACCCAAATATGTTGCAGTTCCTTCTGTGGCTCCAGCAGGATAAGCCAAGCTCCAAACTACATCACCGTCATCATTAGAGAGAATAATCTCATCTGCTCCATCTGCAAGCGCCATATTGTGCTGAATCACCCGTGAATCTGGAGTCCCACCAAGCCACTGTGACTCAAAATCGATCTTTGATTTAGCCAGGATGATATAATCACTGGGGTTAATCGTTGCACTCGCAATTACATTGTTATCAGAATCTTCATCAGAGATGGACCATCCGGTAAGATCAACAGGATTTAAACCATAATTATACAGCTCAATCCACTCATCTGTCGTTTCAGACCCAAGTGAGTTATTCATAAACTCAGTCACTGCTACAAGTCTTGGCGGAAAACTCAGTTTGATTGGTTCTGATTGCAAGTTGGGTGTTGTCTCATCATCTTCAGCCACCACATACACATCATAATCAAGCCCTTCAATTAACCCTGCTACAGATATTGTTTCTGTGGTAAAAGCACTAGAAATTGCTTTCGATCCTGAAAAGAGGGTTCCTCCGGGGGCACTCCCAGCCACCACCTGTGCAGAACTGGGTGCCAAGGCATTGAAAGGAACAACTACATAATACATTGTGCCCTGCTCGTTTGTTTGTCCTAGAATATCAAATGAGGTAGTGGTTACATTATTCAGATATGGAAAAGTTGGACTCCAAACCGGTGACGATACCGGACTATATGAACCTGCTGGAAAAGGGGTAGAAGCTGTAGCATTGGATGTCTCCAAATCCAATGCATTTGCCCCACTAAACATCCAGTTTCCTATCGTAAAGGTAGTTCCATCAGGACCTGTTGCGTCATTTCTATAGGCCCAGCCATCCAGATAAGACCAGGCTCCAGGCACAGAACTAATTTCTCCAAAAACATCAATCACAAGTTCAGCACCTAGGAATGTACCTGTAGCATCGTAAAATAGTTCGATTGCATCATCTCCATTGATCGTCAGGACTCCTGAGGTCATGTCTGGTGCAAATCCAAACCAGTTCGTAAACTCAGTACTTTCTGATGCCACATAGATAAAGTCACCACTTGTGGCAGAACCGGAAAGTGAAAACTCGGGACCATCTGTACCCCCACCATTATTTGCTGATCCAACAGCATACAAACTTAAATCAGCAATATCTGCAGTAGCATAAAGCTCCACAGCTTTAGGTGTTCCTCCTGTGAGAGGACCATCAATAACACCAGTAATGATTAAATCTTGTCCAAAAGATTCGATGGAAAAAAGAACAAAAACGGTAGTAAGAAATTTTTTAAGTGAGTGCATAATGGATTCTTCTTCACCTTAACATTAGAAATGTTATCAGTGAGGAAAGAAAACTTTACGCTCAGCATCCGGTCTTGCTGGTTAGATAACCAAATACACCTGTTTAATGAAAATCTATATTTTGAGCTTCCGCATGCCTTTGAAGTACAACCACATCATTTTCAGTTTGGAACTGCCTTTCTTTCGGCCCATTTCCATCGCATCCCAAAGTTCTTCAGGGATTGCCTCTAGCTGATTGAATTCTCCCGCCCCTTTTAGCCACTCACCCCCATCGATTGTGATCACTTCACCATTGATATAGGCTGAATAGTCTGAAACTAAATATGCAGCGAGATTAGCCAGCTCCTGATGGTCTCCTACCCTTTGCAAAGGCACCTTCTTCGCCGGATCATATTTTTTCTTCAAATCTCCTGGAAGTAGTCGATCCCATGCTCCTTCTGTAGGGAATGGTCCCGGTGCGATAGCATTGCTTCTGATTCCATACTTCGCCCATTCCACGGCCAATGATCGTGTCATGGCAAGCACCCCACTTTTGGCGCAGGCAGAGGGCACCACATAGCCTGATCCGGTCCAAGCATATGTCGTGACAATACTCAGGATATTTCCTCTCTGCTTATTTTCAATCCAATCTTTACCAAGGGCTAGCGTGAAGTTGTAACTTCCTTTGAGAACAATATCCACTACCGTATCAAACGCACGGTGCGACAATCGCTCGGTAGGGCTGATGAAATTTCCAGCTGCATTGTTGAGCAAAACGTCTACTTTTCCAAACTTCTCCTTTGCTTCGCTGATCACCCGCTCTACTTGCTCATACTCTCGCACATCACATGCCACACAGTGTACAGGATAGCCACTCTTTGCGGTTATTTCCCTGGCTGTCTCCTCTAGAACTTCCATTTTCCTACTGGTAATGACCAGGTTGGCTCCTAGCTCTGAAAAATAAGATCCCATGGATTTTCCTAAACCAGTACCTCCTCCTGTTACAATGATTGTTTTTCCCTTTAATGACTCTGGGCTAAGCATGCCTTGTGTGTGACTCATAAAATTCTAATTTGAATGGCAATATAGACAATGAGGCATAAAAAAAGAGGCCCTCAAAAAAGGCCTCTACATTTGGCAGTGAATAGAGCGGTGTGCTTCTATAACGTAAAGAACTCAACTTATCAAATGATAAACAATACCCTATTTGGGGTATTTTTCACTATTCACCAATATTATTTTTTCCACCATTTAAAAATCAAAAACACAGAGATTCCAAACAAAAGGAGGAAGCCAAAACCAGCCATTAAATAACCATAGAGGAAGTTTCCTATTCCAAACAGGGCTGAGTAAACCCCAATAGTGCCAACAAATATGCTGAGAATTGAATACCCCAAGCCTGCTTTATGGTCTTGTTTGAAATTGTTCCATCCTATTCCAGGGTTAATTGTGGAGACAAAGGCCTGCAGTTTCTCCGTTGATTCGGGCTTGGATAAGAGTGCTGTTGCTATCCAGGCGATTGAAGTAACTATTGTTGCGATCAGTAGCTTCATTGTAAACTCATCAATGTATTCATTCCCAAATGTGCCTTCAGGAATCAGAAGTACCAAAACAAATGCATTGATGGTTGCCACAATCATCCCAACGATTTCTGTTAGGGCATTGATTCTCCACCAAAACCATCGAAGCAGGAAGATGGCTCCTGTACCAGCTCCGGAAAGCAAAAGAATGTTGAAAGCCTGTGACGCATTTTCGAGAACGGTGAGTGACAAGACACCCGCAAATACCATCAGTAAAACAGTTGACACCCGACCTACTAAAACCAGCTCTTTCTCAGAGGCATCTGGTTTGACAAATCGCTTATAAAAATCATTGACAACATAGGATGATCCCCAGTTCAGATGCGTACTGATAGTAGACATGTAAGCCGCAATCAATGAAGCAACCACCAATCCTAGCCATCCCGGAGACAGTAAAGTAAGCATGACCGGATACGCAATATCATCTCCCAAATATTGATCATTAATATGAGGGAAAGCAGTCTTAATAGACTCTAAATCAGGGAATAAAATGAGAGAAGCTAAAGCAACGATAATCCATGGCCATGGACGCAAGGCATAATGGGCAAAATTAAAAAATAGGGTTGCTCCAACCGCATGCTTCTCATCTTTAGCAGCCAACATTCGCTGAGCGATGTAACCTCCTCCCCCTGGTTCTGCTCCGGGATACCATACTGACCACCACTGAACTGCCAATGGAATAATAAACATTGAGATTAATGCTGACGTGTTTCCAAAATCCGGTAATACATCCAACCTTCCAATCAAAGTTTCATTAGAAAATAGTCCGCTAAGTCCGCCCACTTCAGGCTGGCTAACTGCAACATAAGCTGCATACAATGCTCCTAGTAATGCAATTCCAAACTGAAAGAAATCCGTCCAGATTACTCCTTTAATCCCGCCGAGGGCAGAGTAAGCGGCCACTACAATGGAAGCTATCACCACCGTATAAATAGGCTCTATTCCAAAGAGAATAGAAGATATTTTGATGGCTGCCAGGGTTACCGAACCCATGATTAAGCAATTGAAGAAGACACCTAAATAAAGGGCACGGAAACCTCTTAAAAAAGAAGCGGCCTTACCGCCATAGCGTAGCTCATAAAACTCAAGGTCTGTTAACACACCTGACCTTCTCCACAGTCTGGCATAGATAAAAACCGTAACCATTCCCGTTATCAAAAAAGACCACCAGGCCCAGTTTTTAGCAATTCCTCCTTCACGAACAAAACCGGTCACAAGGTTTGGAGTGTCCGCCGAAAAAGTGGTGGCCACCATAGAGACGCCCAACAACCACCACGGCATGGATTTTCCGGCAAGGAAATACTCCAGCGAGCTCTTGCCGGCACTTTTACTTGCCACTACGCCAATCCCCAGCACAATTAAGAAGAAAAGTCCAATAACAAGCCAGTCGAATAATGCTAATGTCATACAGTGTTAGGTTAGAAACGGGCGTGAAAAATAACTTTTATTAATGATGTAACCATTCTGGACAAGCAAAGTATTTCGGATATGCAACTTTTGAATCTCATTTAAAGTCCTTAAAGCATAGTTTCAAACCCAACTTTACCTGTCATGCTCAAAAACTTCTTCCTCATCTCCATTAGAAACCTGAAAAAGAACGGACTCTACTCCATTATTAATATTTCAGGACTTTCCATCGGTATCGTTTGTAGTGTACTCATCCTACTCTGGGTAGCAGATGAGGTATCATATGATAAGTTCCTTCCAAAGTACGATCGCCTGTACCAGGTTTGGATCAGTTCCGAGTTTGACGACAAGGTGAACAACTGGCAGTCCGTACCGCTTCCTACTTATCAGGAAATGAAAGTGATTGATAGCAATATCAAAAACTCGGTAGTGGCCGGCTGGGGAAGTAATCGTCTGTTAACTGCCGGGGATGAAAGAATTATCAAGAGAGGATATTTTGTAAGCGAAGAGTTTCTGGAAATGTTTGAATTTCCACTGGTATCGGGTACACATGAAGAAGCGCTGAAAGACCCTATGTCAATTGTCCTTTCTGAATCTTTGGCAAAGATTCTATTTGGTGACGAGGATCCCATTGGAAAGCAAGTGAAGCTCGAGAATGATGGGACCCTCCAGGTTACAGCTATTGTAAAAGATCTGCCGGAAAACTCAAGTTTTCAATTTGACTATCTCGCTACATGGAAATATCGGGAGTCTGTGAATGAGTGGGTTCGCGATAACAAAGACAACTGGGGTAATTATTCTTTTCAGGTATTTGTAGAGCTGAATGATCCTATAAGAGAGGTGGACGTTGAGCAAAGCATTTATGATCTGGCCATGGAAAAAGATGGTGAGCATGGCATGGAAAAACATTTTTTCCTCCATCCTATGTCACAATGGAGATTATACTCAAACTGGGATGATGAAGGCAATCAAGCAGGTGGCCGCAGTGATTACGTTCAACTATTTACAGCCATCGCGATTGTTATCCTGATCATTGCCTGCATCAACTTCATGAACCTAGCTACTGCCCGATCTGAAAAACGAGCCAAGGAAGTAGGAATAAGAAAGAGTTTGGGAACCAGTCGTACGCGTCTGATCTACCAGTTCATCAGTGAGTCCATTTTTATCACCTTCATCGCTTTCGTCATTTCAGTCCTTTTGACAGAACTGGCTCTTCCATCATATAATAGCCTTGTAGAAAAAGAGCTTTCGATAGATTATTCGTCTCCGGTTTTCTGGTTGGCGTCAGTTGGAATCATCCTGGTTTTAGGAGTAATTGCCGGAAGTTATCCTGCTTTCTACCTCTCCTCTTTCAAACCTGTGGAAACGCTGAAAGGAACGGTTAAAGCAGGAAAAGGAGCTACAACTCCACGAAAAGTTCTCGTGATCATGCAGTTCGCTTTCTCCATTGTGCTGATAATCAGCACTATTGTCATTTTCCAACAAATCAATCTGGTAAAAAATCGAGATCTGGGCTATGATCAGGAGCGCTTGATTGCGGTGGAGTTAACCGAAGATTTAAGAAAAAATTATGAAATCGTAAAACAGGAGTTAGAATCTTCAGGCCTTGCTGAGTCAGTCACCCGTTCCAATTCACAGATTACACAGATCAACTCCAATAATTTCCTTGGATGGCCGGGCAAACCCGAAGACCGGAGAGTCATTTTCACAACCATTACCACGACCTACGACTATGCAAAAACAATGGGCATAGATGTACTGATGGGCCGTGATTTCTCCAAAGAATACGGAAGCGACTCTAGTGCCATCGTTATCAATAAAGCTGCACTTGATATCATGGGGTTAGAAAATCCAATTGGCACCAACCTCGACTTGTGGGGAAGTAATAGAAAACTCATTGGAGTAGTGGATAATGTACTCATGGGATCGCCCTATGACCCGGTCAAGCCCATGTTTATGATTTTGGACGATTGGGGTGGCTATATTTCAGTACGTCTGAAAAAGACCAATGACCTACAGCAAACACTGGCCGGTGTGGAGGAAATCTTTACCAAACACAATCCTGCCTATCCATTCGAATACAACTTTGCTGATGTGGAGTTTGCCAGAAAGTTCACTACTATCAATCTTACCAGAAAGCTGGCTAGTCTATTTGCCACACTGGCTATGATCATTACTGGGCTTGGCTTGTTTGGTCTGGCGTCCTACACTGCTGAGCAACGGATCAAGGAAATAGGCATTCGTAAAGTACTTGGTGCTACCATAGCCAGCCTGATGAGTCTCATGTCCAAGGACTTTGCAAAACTTGTGATCATCTCTTTTGTTTTGGCTGCCCCATTTGCCTGGTACTTGCTTGATGAATATCTCGAGCGATATACTATTCGAGTAGGTATTCAATGGTGGATATTTCCGGTTGTGGGAGTCATCGTGCTGCTATTTGCAATCCTGATTGTGTCAGATCAGGCCAGACGTGCTGCTAAGGCGAACCCGGTGAAGTCGCTAAGGAATGAGTGATTGATCTGATTTGAAAGGGAATTATCCCCTAGAGGGGATTATAGGGGTGTTTTAAGAAAACAAAAAAACATCCCCCCAGCCCCCTTCAAAGGGGGAATACATTTTAATGGAGATCACCTTACATAAACTGTCTTCACATTCACAAACTCCTTGATGCCGTGGTGTGATAGCTCCCTTCCGAATCCACTTTCATTGATTCCGCCGAACGGTAACCTGGGATCAGAAGAAACCATCGCATTCACAAAGCAGGAACCAGCTTCTAGCTTTTCTGCAGCCAGCCTCTCAGCCCTGGCAACATCTTTGGAAAAGATGGCTCCACCCAAACCGTAATAAGTATCATTGGCTACTTTCAAAGCCTCTTCTTCATCTTTTACCGTAATGACGGTTGCCACTGGCCCGAAGAGCTCCTCCTCATAGGCTGGCATACCTTTCTTCACATTGGTAAGAATAGTAGGAGGATAATAATATCCTTTCATATCTGGCACCTCTCCTCCTAAAATGCACTTTGCCCCTGCCTCGATGGTTCTTTTCACTTGATCGTGTAATTGATCTCGATACTTCTCCCCCACCAACGGACCCAGATCAGTATTTTCATCTGTTGGATCACCGAAACTATATGATCCCATTTCTTTTATCAGCCGTTGCTCTACCTCTTCCTTAATTGATTCCGGAACGATAAAGCGCTTCGCACTGATGCAGCTCTGCCCACTATTCTTTAGCCGACTGGCTACTGTGGTTTCAATAGCTAAATCCAGATCTGCATCCTCCAGGATGATATATGGATCACTTCCACCTAGCTCCAACACACACTTCTTCAGCACAGCTCCTGCTTGTTTAGCTACCTCCTTCCCGGCTCGCGTACTTCCCGTTAATGTGACAGCCTTTACATATCTGTGAGCTATTACATCAGAGGCCTGTTCATTTGTTATGAATAGATTACTAAAGACCCCTTTTGGAAATCCGGCCTTTTCAAAAACGGAGAGAATAGCCTCCGCACATCCTGGCACATTAGGTGCATGCTTAAGGATCGCTACATTTCCGGCCATCAATCCCGGAGCTGCAAAACGAAACACCTGCCAAAACGGATAGTTCCAGGGCATAATCGCGAACACTATCCCCAACGGGCGATGACTCACGTAACATTTGGAAGCATCTGTTTCAATGAATTCATCTTTCAGAAACTCTTCTGCATGGTCTGCATAATAGTCACACACCCATGCACACTTCTCCACTTCCGCCTTACTCTCCTTTAATGTCTTACCCATCTCTTCCGTCATGATTGCAGCAAAACTCTTTTGCTGCGTTCTCAATACTTCAGCTGCTTTTCTCATTAAATCTGCCCGATTCGAATAGGAAGTATTCCTCCATTCTGTAAAAGCTTTCTGAGCCTGATCAATCGTGCTGGTAACTTCCTCATTTGAATGATTGGGGTAATTTTTTAGTGGTTGCTCGGTAGCCGGATTTATCGCTTGCATCGTATGGCTTTAGTTTTTCGTGAGTTTCTAATTATCTTCTCCTTGAATTTGTATTTCTTCATGGATACCACAAAACATGCTGATAGCCGAAGAGGTTTCATTAAAAAAATAGGAGCTGCAGGATTGTATGCCTCCACCTTGGGGATACCGGATTTTTCTTTCGCTTTTGAGAGAAATCAATCACCCTATACCCGATTAAATCCAGTAAAGGTTTCTGAAGAAAGAATCATTCGCCAGGTCGTTGGGTTGCGGCCATATCGACCATCAGGTTTCAATCTAAAAGTCCAAAAACTAGATCATAAGACTGTAATCCATAATTACGGACATGGAGGTGGCGGAATATCGCTATCCTGGGGTACAGCCAGACTGGCCATTGAGATGCTGGACTCAGGTGAACCGGTGGCTGTTCTTGGATCAGGTGTTATCGGTCTTTCCACCGCAATCCTGTTGCTGAAAAGAGGGATTCCGGTGACAATTTACACTGAGAAGCTACCTCCCAACACCACCTCTAATGTTGCAGCTGCTTTTTGGGCGCCTGTTTCCGTGTATGATTCCGCAATCGTTAATCAGGATTTCATAACCACTTTTAATCAAGCTTCCACTATTTCACACCGCATGTTCCAGGACTTAGTGGGCGCTCGTTATGGGGTCCGGTGGATGAAAACCTTCTTTTCAGGCGTTCCTTTCGATTTTCCCGGTGGAAAAAACCTATATCCGGATTATAAAAAACATACACCTGAAACTTCACCCTTTCAGTCCATAGGCAAACCCGAGGAGCTACATTCCTTGCTTATTGAACCTCCCATTTATCTAAAAGCATTGCTCGATGATTTCTTTCAATTGGGCGGTAAGCTTACCATTAAGAGGTTTAACAATACAGAGGAGTTGATGGAGCTAAATGAAAACTCCATTATGAACTGCACCGGACTGGGTTCTCATCACTTATTTAAGGATTCTGAATTAATCCCCGTCAAGGGACAATTAACCGTATTGCTTCCTCAGGAAGAAATCAACTACGGATATGTGGATCTTTCGAGCAACGATCTTTTGTATATGTTTCCACGAAAAGATGGTATCATCTTAGGAGGTACTTCAGAAAAGAACAATTGGTCCATGGAACCAGATCTGGAAGAAAATAACCGAATCCTCAGCGGTCACGCAGCGTTTAATAAAGATTATAAAAAGTAAACACTCAATTCTCAACATCCCATTTTAGGATAAAGAACAATTAATTTTTAATTTTGTTGTTAAAGCAACTAATATAAACCACACAGATCATGGAACGCACTGCACTAGCACCCGATGCACAAGAAAAGGACTTCATGCCAATCAATGGCACGGACTATCTTGAACTATATGTGAGCAATGCCAAGCAAGCCGCACACTTTTACAAGTCAGCATTTGGATTCCAATCGCTTGCTTACGCCGGTCTGGAAACAGGGATCAAAGACCGGGAGTCTTATGTGGTTGTTCAGGACAAAATCAGATTGGTTCTGACCTCACCGCTAAGAAGTGGTACCGCAATTGGTCAACACATTGACAAACATGGCGATGGAGTAAAAGTAACGGCACTATGGGTGGACGATGCGACCCATGCCTACAATGAGGCCGTGAAAAGAGGCGCTAAGTCCTTCATGGAACCAAATACCATTGAAGACAAGCATGGAAAAGTGGTACAGTCAGGAATCCATACGTACGGTGAAGTGGTGCATATTTTCATCGAAAGAAAAGATTACAATGGTATTTTCCTTCCGGGCTATCGGGAATGGAAAACCGAATACAACCCTAAGCCGGTTGGATTGAAATATGTAGACCACATGGTGGGTAACGTAGAACTTGGCGACATGGATAAGTATGTGAAGTTCTATGAAGAAGTGATGGGCTTTAAGCAGATCATGTCTTTCGATGACAAAGACATTTCCACAAAATACACGGCACTCATGAGCAAGGTGATGAGCAATGGCAATGGAAGGATCAAATTCCCTATCAATGAGCCGGCGGCTGGACTGAAAAAATCACAAGTAGATGAATATCTGGAGTTTTATGAAGGTGCTGGAGTGCAGCACATTGCCGTGGCTACTGACAATATCATCCAGACGGTAACTGATCTTAAAAACAGAGGCGTAGAATTTCTTCAGGTGCCAGACACCTACTATGATGTGCTGACAGAGCGTGTAGGAAAAATAGATGAAGACATAGACGCCCTGAGACCTCTGGGTATTCTGGTAGACCGTGACGATGAAGGCTACCTGCTACAAATCTTTACTAAGACGGTGCAGGCACGTCCTACCATGTTCTTTGAGATCATCCAGCGAAAGGGAGCTACCTCCTTCGGAAAAGGAAACTTCAAGGCTCTGTTTGAAGCACTGGAGCGAGAGCAAGAGCTGCGAGGCACATTATAAAATCAATCACTACTAATCACGCTGAAAAGAGGAACCTTAGAGGGTTCCTTTTTTTATGCGTAAATGATTAAACAGGTATATTTGAAGGAAACCTAGAATTCTTGAAAAACATTATAAACATTCTCATTTCGCTAGGTCTTTTGCTAGGCTTTAATGCGAATGCCCAAATCAAAGAATTAAACCTATTCATTGGAAATCAATTTATGAATATTGACCCTATCAATGAATGGGAGGATATTTTGGATATGAACCCCATTAGGAATGCTTTTTCCGCAGAACTTTCAGCAAATATTTACTTAAAATCTGAAAGTAATTTATTTATTCAATCTGGTTTCAAGTTTCACCATGTCACAAATCAATTTGGGTGGATAGAACATGTAGATCCCCGAATAAAGTATGGGGTAAACCTCAACTATTCCACCTATTTTATTTCACCATCTTATAGGTTGATGCTTAATAAGGATATGGAATTAAGATGTGGAGTAGGCCTTCTATTACATTATGCAGTGGCCAACCAAGAAGGTGCTAAATTGACATATGATCAAAACAGTGAAAACTGGATTTCAACACAATATGACTCCAAATATGAGGACATTGATTTAGGTTACAATGTATCATTAGTCTTATCCAAATCAATAAACAACAATTTATCTATAGCAGTCAAAAGTGAGTACAATTGGCTTTATTCAGATATTGGGGAACCAACTCCTTCTCCTTATAATGAAGTTGATTTAGGCAGAGATAATTTTATTGTTCCTATTCATAAGGGAAATCTGGACTTGTCCGGATTCAGTATTCTTTTAGGAGTTACAACTCGAATAGCAATATCAGATTAGATGGAATTATTTCAGAAGTTCACCAGTCAGAATGGTCATATTAAATACCTACTTCCAACAATAATATGCCTGTCCATTCAATTTTCGTGCAGTGAAACCAACAGACTTAGAACAGTTACGATTGAACAATTTGAAACATTCATTAATGAAACAGGGTACGTGACGGATGCTGAAAAATACGGCTGGTCAATAGTCCAGGTTGATGTATATAATTTCAGGAAAGTAGAAGGTGCAACATGGAGAAAGCCTGATGGCTTTAATGAACCGAAATCAAAAGCATTTCCCGTGACGCAAATAAGCTACAATGATGCCAGGGCATATTGTAAGTGGTCCGGCCGAAAGCTTCCAAACTATGATGAATATTGGCTTTTAGTCAAAGAAGATAACCGAAGAATTAATTCAGGTGATAAACAACCCATTTCTGAGGCGAAGCATGTAAATGTGCTTGGCAATGTCTGGGACATCACAACTACCACAAAAGAAGGTATGATCAGGCTTGCCGGAGGCTCATATTTATGTTCACCAACCACCTGCGATGGAACCAAAAAAGATCGAACACTATATGTTGATAAGGAGACCGGAAATATTCATATTGGCTTTAGTGTTGTTGATTGAAAAAACAATTCGTTCCTATTTTAACTAAATAGTCCTTCCTTGTTTCACTCTCCCACTTCGTATATTAAGTATGGACGCCTCCATCCGTTCAAATGGACACTACCATTCGATCGAATGCACACTACCATTTGAACGTATGGAAGCGTTGTTACTGGAGAACCCTAAAAAACCTTTATAATTCGCTTCAATTGAGGTTTTTGATTTATCAATCCCCCACTCGTCCTCGTTTGCAACGGGGATGGTTAAATCACAGTATTTATAAATGCGTAGAAGATTCCGGCACAAGGCCGGAATGACGTTCTAGGAATATTTATCCTATCATTATCCCAAACACTTCGCCAGCATCCCATGAAACTGGTGCACCCCAGTTTCACGCTTGGGGGAAAATCGACCGGCTTTATAGTAGTTGGATTTGAGTCCTTTGTGGACGCCCTCCACTACAAATTCATCTTCGCGCTCCACCTTGTCCAGCAAGGCTCCCGCGCCTTTGTGAAGCTTGGATTCGTCATAGATGTAAGAAAGGAAAGAGACTTTGGTCTGGTTGGGTGAAAGCGGACGCACAATATTGACGGACAAGCCCCATGGATAGAAGTTGAACATCATATTGGGGAACACCCAGAAGTAATAGGCCGCCACGCGCTTACCGTGATGGATGTGGCCAGCAGGAAGATCAAAGATATCCTCCGCTCCCTCAGAATAGCCCACCTGTACATTGAAGTGATCGTGAAGGATGGTCTCATAACTTCCATAGTCAAGCGCTTCATTCAGATCGCTATGCACAAAAGGGATGTGAAACCCTTCTAAATAGTTATCACAATACAGCGCCCAGTGTGCATTGACCAGGTAATCTTTGGATTGTGTTTCGCTATGCACAAACTTAGCAAGTGGCAGGAACCCAACATACTGATTCATCTCAGCAATGACTTTTTCAAAATCAACCTCTCCTCCCATTTTGGCAAACAGCATCGGTCCCCACTTTGCCGTATCAAACCGATGCAAGTCTTCGCATTCCCTGGGAAAGTCTTTGGCTTCTTTAAACTCAGGCATGGATTCAAATGAGCCATCCAATCCAAACTTACGGCCGTGATACATGCACATCAGCTTTCGCTGACTGCCGGGATTTTGAGCAACCAGGTTCCCTCTGTGTGTGCATACATTGCTGAGGCAATGGATTCCCCCTGCCTCATCTTTGGTCAGTACCATTGGTTCGGTCAGGTAGCCTTCCAGCATGACAAACGGGTACGTCTGCCTTGGGAGCTTCACCAGATTTTCATCCCCTATCCACTGCCACGATTTATAGAATACTTTTTCCCTGATCTGATCGAAGGTGGACTGGTCCTGGTAAAAGGAAGCCGGCAGGGTTTCCGCTTTTGAGATGTCCGAATTGATGGTGTACTTGGGTGTGCTCATTTATTTCAGCTATCTTTCAAAAATACCAATTTTACACGGCCTTACCATTCAAACCACATGAGTAGAAAAAAGCTAGGATTCTGGACCAGCTCATCGCTGGTAGCCGGTAATATGATTGGCTCAGGTATCTTTCTTCTCCCCTCGGTGCTGGCTTCATACGGTAGCGTCAGTATTTTCGGCTGGGTTATCTCAGCGTTTGGTGCCGCCTCGCTGGCTTTTGTCTTCATCGAGTTTAGCAAAATCCTCCCGGGAACCTCAGGGGGGCCTTACGTCTATTCGAGAAAAGGTCTTGGAGATTTTGCCGGATTCCTCGTGGCGTGGGGGTATTGGATATCTGTCTGGTGTACCAATGCAGCCATCACCATAGCACTGATTGGCTATCTGGGGGTATTCTTTCCGGTGCTCCAAACAGATACCACGCTTGCTGTAGCCACGGGATTGGGTATTGTATGGGCCATAGTTTGGCTCAACACGCGTGGAATAAGAGAGGCTGCTGTGTTTTCCCTTGTGACTACCATCCTTAAAATCACTCCTCTACTGGCAATCGGGCTTGTTGGAATGTTTTACGTAAAACTCGAAAACTTCACGTTGTTCAACATCAGTGGTGTTTCTGATTTTCAGGCCATGACAGCCACTGCCACCCTTACCCTTTTTGCCTACATGGGAATTGAATGCGCCACGATTCCCTCGGGAGATATTGAAAACCCGGAGCGTACAATCCCCCGATCCACCTATTTTGGGCTTGGGGTAGCAGCAGTAGTCTATATTCTGGGTACCACATCGCTGATGGGGATTATTCCTGCGGAAGAATTGCAGTATTCACAAGCTCCTTTTTCAGATGCTGCGGCTGTGATGTGGGGGTCGTGGGCAGAGAACCTGGTGGCATTCGGGGCGGTAGTTTCTACTCTTGGAGCTCTGAATGGATGGATCTTGATTCAGGGACAGATTCCAGCTGCCATTTCCAGAGACAAGCTTTTCCCTCCCATTTTCGCGAAAGAAAACAATAACGGGGTGCCTGCATTGAGCATCATCCTTTCAAGTGTTTTGATTTCAATCCTGATTGTGATGAACTATTCCGAAGGCCTGATCAAAGCTTTCCAGTTTATACTCCTGCTGGCCAGCATGACGGCACTGATGGCCTACCTCTTTACTTCGGTAAGTTATGTGCTTGTAGTTGGTGCTAATGAAAAATTGGAAAAAGGATTTAAAAGGAAAGCAACTTTAGCCTCCATCGCATTTTTGTTTTCCATTTGGGCCATTGCCGGTTCAGGTGTAGAGATTGTCTACTGGGGATTTATACTATTGATAGCAGGGATTCCACTGTATGTCTGGATGCAGCTCAAAAAGAGCAATTAATCTCGTTCGGAATAGTTCGTGAATACTTTATCAAGAATGCTGATCAGCGTTTCGTATTCCTGCTCAGAAAGATTCGTCCAACCCAGCTTTCGGGACTCCTCAACCGCTGGCAGGGCTCTTTTTACAACATTGTTTCCTTTGACCGTTATCGAAATATGAAACTTGCGTCCGTCATACCGATCCCGCTTTCTCTGCGCATAGCCTTTTTTCACCAGCAGATCAACGATACGGGAAACCGTAGGCTTATCTCTAAAACTCATGCTGGCAAGATCCGTCTGAAACATGTCTTTTTCAGATAACTTGTTAAGGATCACCCACTGCTCAGGTGTAACATTGATCCCACGCTGTTTGAATCTATTGATGAGATCCTGTCTTACAACCTTATATGTCCTGTCAATGTACGATCCAATCTCTTTGTAGTCAGCCATGTACAGCTAATTTATGTAATTATTTCACCTATAAATTGATACCGCTAATAAAAAAAGCGAGACAAAGAATTGGATAGGTACTATTTGGTCAATAACTAAGTTATTTTTGAAGAAATCAACCATTTGACTTGAAAAAAGTTTTAATCACAATAGCTGTTTTACTCCTGATCGGAGCGGGATACTTTACATACGAAAAATGGGTGAAACACTCCAACCTCACCACCTGGAGCTTCGTACCCGCAGATGCGGCTCTGGTGATAGAGAGTGAGTTAACTCAGGACCTAACTTACTTTCAAACTTTTTCAGCATGGCAGACCCTATCCAAATCTTCCGGATTTGATAATCTAAATCGGGGGTTAAGCTTCCTGGATTCCATCAATGGTGATGGCGGCTTTACTGCCATTTTCAAAGACACTCCGGTACTTACATCTATGCACAAGGTATCAAGCGAAGGTGTTGATTTTCTGTTTATCGTAGAGTTGCAGAACATTTCGCAAAATACGTTTGCCAGTGCTGCGGTAGGGAGAATGAAAGAGGCTGGTTACAGGCTCAAAACGAGAAACTACAATGATTTCAAAATCAGTGAGGTAAGTGATGGAGTCAGAACACTAACCTACATTTTCTACAAAAACTTCTTCCTGGCCAGTTTCACACCTTATCTGGTGGAGGACGCAATCCGTGTGATCAGTGAAGATGAACTGCCTGCTTTCAGAGAGAAGTACGCTCAGCTAAAGGAGACAGGAGCCAAAGGACTGACATCTTTCTTCATCAACTATGAAAATGCCGGATCTGTGATAGAAGCCTTTGCTTCTTTAAAAACAAACTTTCCATTGGTTGCAGGCAACTATGAAATAATGATGGACTCCTCCTTTATTCAGCTTTCCGGGTTTTCCTATGCTAAAAACGACTGGATAGCCACGCATACAAGCCAACCTGCAACATTCGAGATGGCGGAGATCGTTCCGGAAAATACAGCATGGTTTCTTCACATAACCTCATCTGAAATGCAAAGCTGGAAGGACAAACAGATTACGTTTTTGCGTTCTCGATTTCCATCGATCAAAAGCTACCACGACTCTCTTAAATCGGTCTATGACTTTAATGCGGATCAGGTTTTGGATCTGGTGGACAATGAGATTGGGATTGCAAACCTGGAGTCACCCCGAGCGCGCGACAAGCAAAAGCTTATGATTATGGAAGTGAAAGATGCTCAGGAGTCGTTGGCATTTTTCGAGCAGCTGACTCAGCGGATAGCGCTGGCACGAGGGGATTCGGTGTACTCAGAGCCATACAGTGACAATGAAATCCGTTTCCTCCCGATTAGCAATTTCCCATCAACCATTTTGGGGGAGGCAGGTTATGATTTTGAGCAGTGTTTTTACATCAACTATCGCAACTATCTCATTTTCTCCAATGACCTGCAGGAGCTAAAAAACCTAATCACTTCCATTCAAAATGAAGATACCTGGGGCAAATCGATTTCCATGAATAACTTCCTGGAACGGTCAAACAATGCAGCAAACGTAAGCTTGTTTGTGAATATTCCCCGAGCCTGGAAATCCATCTTGGGCAACCTGAAGCCCGGCTGGTCAGAGCACTTTGCTAAGAACAGCACATACTACAAGTCCATTGAAATGGCGGCTTTTCAGTATAGCTACCTCGATGGCAGGTATTTTACCAATTACACTTTTACTCAGCCTGATAAGAAACCCAGGAACATTCCCAAGACCAGTGCTGAAAATGGGGTGAGATTTATCAGCACTATTACGTCCAAACCTTTTCTGGTCAGGACTCATGCGCACAAAGATTTTGACATAGTACTGCAGGACAGTACCAACACAGTTTATTACCTGGACCCTAATCAAAATGCACTTTGGTCTCAAAATGTAGAGGGTGTCATAAAAGGAAGTGTATACCCAATTGACTATTACAAGAATGGGAAGATCCAGCACATTTTCGCAACAGAAAACGAAGTGCACATCATTGACCGCACAGGCACATATATACCTGACTTCCCTAAAAAGCTCCCGGGAAATGTGAAAATTGAGCACATCAACCTGATAGACTATGACCTAAGCAGAAATTATCGCATAGCTATCACTAATACAGATGGAGACGTTTTTCTCACCGATAAAGACTTGAAAGTATTGGATGGCTGGTCTCCCAGAAAGCTCACTAGAAATGCTCTACAGCCACTGAGTCATGCAAGGATGGGCCGAACCGATGTGATGATTTCTCTTCATGAAAACGGAATTATCAATGTAATGAACCGAAGAGGAAGTCACATGAAAGGATTCCCATTTGATACCAAGCAGTTGCTAAGCAAAAACTACTTCCTCCGGTCATCAAACACTCTGGGCAACTCTGCGCTTAGTGTGATATCGAAAGGTGGAGAGTTAACCGAGATCAATCTTGAAGGTGACGTGATCAAACGTGATCAACTTATCAAAACTAGTGCTGACGCAAGCTTTCAACTGATTCCGGACACAGGAGGAGATTCATTCATCATCATCCGAAAAGAAGGGAGCAGCTATCAGGTGCTGGATGATACAGGAAATCTACTCTTTAAGAAAGATTACCTGTCGCAGTGGCCTATACTGATCCAGTTCTACCAGTTTGGTGCGGGCAAGGATCTGGTCATATTCACAGATACGGCAAACAAGAGCCTTTACATCTATGATAAGACAGGCAACCTCGTGACCGGAAATCCTCTGAACTCAGAGCATGAAGTAAGTCTCATCTACTCCAGCGCAAAAAAAGAGTTCCAGGTTTATACCACTTGGGGCTCCAGCCTGGAACTCTATACTTTTAAGTACTAAATCACCTGATAGGTGATTATCTGAAAACCATCGTCAAAGGTTTGATTATACATCACCCTGAGCTTGCATGAAGCTCTTTGATCTCCAAAGAGCTTCACCCCATCACCCAAAATGATGGGGTTGACTTTCAGCTTCACTTCATCGATCATTCCATTTTCCAGGAGCCATCCCGCAAATGTGCCACCCCCACACAGGTAGATATCACTTCCAACCTCACTCTTTAGTGCTTTCAATTTCTCAATATCACGGGGCAGCACAGTAACCTGATCACTTTGAGAATCGAATGACAGGCTATTGGAAAAAATGTAGTGCTCCATATGCGGATAAGCAGGATCACCCGGTTTCAAGCCATATTGATAACCAAACTCGTAGGTATTTCTGCCCATGATTACCGTATCAAAAGACTGAAGATCATACAGGTATTGATCCACAATTTCTCCATCGGAGGCAAACAAGCTGACATCATTATCCCGACCGGCAATGAAACCATCCAAAGAAGTAGCTACATAGTAAATGATTTTTCTCATATGCCTACACTTCAATGGTTTTCCACTTTCCTCTTTTAAAAAGGACAATAGCAATCACAGCGTACAAGCTATGACAAAAAGCGATACAGAAAAACACTCCATTAGGTCCCCAATCATACATGATTGACAAGACATAGGCCAAAGGAATTTGTATCGCCCAAAATACGACCATATTGATCCACAGTGGTGTATAGGTATCCCCAGCGCCATTAAATGCCTGACCGATAACCATCCCATAAGCGAAAAATATGTACCCAAAGCATATAATCCTCAATGCCTGGATTGCGGTGTTCAGAACCACCCCTGATTGATCAAAAATGGCCAGCACCTCATGCGAGAAAATCGAGAAAAGTATTGCTACGCAAATCAAGAAGATCGTATTCCATTTGGCTGTACGCCAAACAGAAGTTTCCGCCCTGTCAGGTTGCTTAGCCCCAAGGTTTTGTCCTACGAGCGTAGCTGCCGCATTGGCCATCCCCCATGAAGGTAATAATGTGAAAACGATCACACGGAATGCGAGCTGATAGCCCGCTACAGCCTCCGTTCCAAACTCGGCTACAATTCTTACCAGAAACAGCCAGCTCAATGTTTCAACAAGAAACTGACCTATACCTGCAGAGCCAATTTTGATAATTTCAATCACCGTCTTTATCCGAATGACAAAGTTTTTGATCGTCAATCGGATAATCGAGCTCCCATTGAATAGGTGAACCAATTGGTATATAACCCCAACCGATCGTCCGGTAGTGGTTGCAATTGCAGCTCCTTCAATGCCCATGGCAGGAATCGGACCCAATCCAAATATGAAAATTGGATCAAGGATCATATTCAGCAGGTTGGCCAGCAAAAGCGACTTCATTGCTATAGAAGCATTGCCTGCTCCCCTAAATATCCCATTGATCAAGAAGATGAGAATGATACTGAGGTTTCCGGCATACATGATTTTTGTATAGCCTACGCCCTCTGAAATTAAACCAGTCTCCCCTCCCATGAGGGCTAGAATATCATCGGCAAAAACGAACCCGGTAACTCCAAAAACTATCCCGATAACAATGGAAATAACTATGGCCTGAAAGCCTGCATCCGCTGCACGTACAAGTCGTTTTTCTCCAACTCTACGCGCCACAATAGCTGTAGCTGCCATGCTGAGACCTACCGCAAGCGAATAAATAATCATGAGCGGTGTTTCCGTCAAAGCAACGGTAGCAATAGCGTTTACACTGATCCGTGAAACGAATATCATATCCACAATTGCAAAAAGTGATTCACCGATCATCTCAGCAATCATGGGAATAGAAAGCAAAACAATGGCACGATTGATACTGCCAGTGGTAAATTCAGTTTCCTCTCCTCTCAAGGCGGAAACAAAGAGTCTAAAAACTCTTGATATAGAGAATGATTCTTTCGTCATTTCTAAAAGAAATTAAATGTGATTAGCTGCTTCAGTTGTGCAGCTTAGGAAATTTTAAAAAAGAAAATGAATAGTGAGATTACCCAGCCTTGGGGTTACCCTCTGATGCGAGAGGGCGTGGTTCGTACAATCTCAGTAAGAAGAATCATAATAATGCAATTGTAGCGAGTTTTTTCAATTTAATCGATCTACCTCCCCGGATTTTTTATACAAAAAAGTAAAAATCTTTGTTTCCTTCAAAATCGTCTTCGAGCATATACTTATACGACATCAATATTTTAGAAGGTCCTTTTCATATTTAAACACATCAGAAAAGATCATTTATTGTATCTAAACTTCACGTCAATTTTAGTCTAACAAGAATAGATTTCGAACGATAATCTTCTAAAAATACAATTCATATCTATATAATTGATTATTTTGGCACCCCAATGGAGCACGACTACAGCCTACTCGTAGAAAACCTGAAAGGAAGAAGGTATGACGAAGCACTTCGCGAACCTGTACTTTCTGATGCTTTTAATCAGTCAGGTTATTCGGATTGCATTCGCTACACTCTGGAGTCCATGGTGGAAATAGATCCATCTTATGCATACAAGGTATATGCAAACTCTCGTCGTATTCATGAGGTGATAAGCAAGACCCTTAAAAAGAAGGGATACGACGTTGATTATCGCTATCAGGGCGCACTAAAGACATTTACTAATATTCTACTTTACGGTGACGTTGAGATCATTGTCATAAAAAAGGTGGTTTCCAATAAGCCTCACCTTGATATGCAGACACTTGCGAGTGACATGCTTGACGTTCTCTCCAAGGATCCAACTTTCAAGTCTGTCGATTACAGCGACAAAACCAGGATTCGAATTACCGCCCTTAAGCCAACCTGTGAAATTGACATACTTCCTTCGATGTGGGTCAATAGCGCTGAGTACGTGAAAACTAAAAATGAAATTTATCGTGGTATCTGCGAGTTTGATTTCGCAAAGAAGAAGGTAAAGAAATACCTGCCTTTCCTCAATATCGCCCGGATCAATGCACGCGACCAGCATACCAACGGCAACCTTAAGTGCATGAGTAGGTTGCTTAAGACCCTCAGAGCTGACTCTGATGAGAAAATAGATCTGAAAGATTCTGAAATCAACGCCATCCTTTACAACATACCTGAGGTTGACCTTACAGTTGATCCAAACAAGGTTCTCTCGCTTTTACCTAAAGTGGCACAACTTTTAAATAAGCTTGCCACAGATGTCAACTACTTTAACAGCATGCTCTCCCCCTCCGAAAAAGATCGTGTTTTCGGTGGAAGACCAGAGAAACAAAGTGAAATACAGAAACTAAAGCGTGCGCTTGATCAACTCATCACCGACCTGAAAAAGGATCTTGATGGGATGAATAAGTCCATCGATTCAAAAATCGAGTACCTGTAGACTACTTTATCAATCCTGCTCTCCTTAATAAAGGCTCTGGTGAAGGCTCACTGCCTCTAAACTTTTTGTAAAGCTCCATCGGGTGGGCAGTCCCTCCTCTACTCAGGATATTATTTTTGAATGAATTGGCTGTTTCTTTATCAAAAACACCTTTTTCCTGAAATAATGAAAATCCATCTGCGTCCAATACTTCAGCCCATTTATAGCTGTAGTATCCTGCAGCATATCCTCCTGCAAAAATGTGACTGAATTGAACACTCATATTGGTGTTCTCCACTTTTGGGAATAATTCCGTTTTCGCAAAAGCTGAATCCTCAAAAGCCGGAACGCTGCTAATCTTTGAAGCTTCCTCGAGAGAAAGGCTATGCCACGCCATATCCAGCAAGCCAAAGCTTAGCTGACGTACCGTAGCATAAGCTTCGTGGTACGTTGAGGCGTCTTTGATTCGGGTTATCAACTCCTCCGGGATCAACTCTCCCGTTTGATAATGTCTTGCGAATAGATTGAGGCATTCTTTCTCATAGCACCAGTTCTCCATTATCTGAGATGGTAGTTCCACAAAATCCCAATACACACTCGTGCCGGACAAACTCTGGTAAGTAGTATCCGCCAGCATGCCATGGAGGGCATGACCAAATTCATGAAAGAGCGTGGTTACTTCATCAAATTTCAACAAAGACGGGTGGTTGGAAGACGATGGAGTAAAGTTGCAAACGATGCTTACCTGAGGTATGATTCGTTCGCCATCTCTTTTAGCCTGATCTCGAAAGGATGTCATCCATGCTCCTCCTCGTTTCCCGTCTCTTGGGAAAAAATCCGCAAGGAAAATTGAGATCACCTCTCCTTCTTTATTCAATACCTCATAAGCCTTAACATCCTCGTGATAAACCGGTAAGTCGCTATTTGACTTAAACGTGATATCGTACAGTCGTTCCGCCGTTTCAAAAACACCTTCGATTACATTCTCAAGCTTGAAATAAGGTTTGACTAACTCATCATCCAACTCATACTTCTGCTTTCTCAGTTTCTCAGAATAGTACGCCCAATCCCATCGCTGCAGCTCAATATCCTCACCTCTCGATTTAATGAACTCTTTGATCTCCTCTACTTCTTCTTTTGCTTTCGGTAAACTCTTCTCTAAAAGATCATTGAGGAAAGTCATCACCTTATCTGGAGATTCAGCCATCCGTTGCTCCAACACATAGTGGGCAAAAGTTGGATAGCCAAGAAGAGAAGCAAGCTCTGCTTTGAGTCGTATAGTTTTAAGCACGATTTCCTGATTATCATACCTATCTCCTTTAAGACACTTACACATGTATGCCCTGTACATTTTCTCCCGAAGCTCACGATTGTCTGCGTATTCCATAAAAGGGATATAGCTGGGAGCTTGCAGAGTGAATATCCACGAACCCGCTTTCCCTTTCTTTGTTGCAAGCTCTTTTGCCCGTTCTCTTACATCGGCTGGTATACCTGATAGGTCACTCTCGTCAGTAATGACCAGCTCAAATTGATTAGTCTCGGCAAGCACATTTTCCGAATAGGTTAGGGATAACTTCGACAGCTCAATACTTATTTCTTTGAATCGTTCTTTCTTGTCACCTTCCAGCTCTACACCTCTTCTGACAAAGTCGATATATGTTTCCCAAAGCAGCTTCTCCTGCTCGGCATTTAGATTTAGTGACTCTCTTTCTTTATATACCTTTTTTACCTTCGCAAATAGTGCCTCGTTCTGCTTTACCTCACTACTGAAAGCCGAAAGCTTGGGTGAAACCTGTTGTGCAATTTTTTGAATTTGATCGTTGGTCTCTGCCGAGTTTAGATTGAATAGGATCGAAGTATTGCGTTGCAATTTTTGCCCACTTTGCTCCAATGCCTCAATCACGTTGGTGAAATCCGGTTCATCGGTATTATCCAAAATTTTCTGAATCTCATCCTTGGCTTCCTCTAAAGCCTGATCGATGGCCTCCTCATAGTGCTCGGTAGATATTTTTGAAAATGGAGGCAGCTCGAATGGAGTATTGAAGTCAATTAAAAGAGGGTTGGACATTTTGATGTACAGTTTTTAGTTTATCAGACGGCAAAGGTAGTCGTCTATGAAGATTACTTTTGCGACAAAACCGATAAGATATGAGATTGTTTTCTGTACTTCTTTTTTTCATTCTAGCGGGGCAATTAAACGCTCAAGAAAATTTTGTGGATTTGTCCAATCCTCAATCTTCAATCAAGACTTTCCTTTCAAATCTTCAGGATGACCATTACAATGACTCACTTGCAGCCTTGCCTTTTAATCCTTCCGAGAGGTCGATGGAGGTTGCTAAAAATGCTGCAACAAAACTTAAAAGAGTGTTGGACGGAAGGGGGCTTTTCATCTATATGGATGAGATTCCCAAAACAAAAAGTTATCAGGACTCGGCAACCAACAAAAACAAGTACGTACTGCTCGATGATTATCCTTCCATATTTCTACTAAAAGCAGAAAACAACAACTGGTATTTCTCTGATAGCAGCATCGATAAAATTGATGTGCTCTACAAAGAAACATTTCGATTAGGGACAGGAAAACTCATCAACCTTCTTCCCAAACTAGGTACCAAAAAAACATTTGGTCTGTATACCTACCAGTACATTGCTATTTTCATCCTTGCGCTAATTAGTACCCTTGTTTATAAGATCTTTTCATTTATTACCGAGCGAATCTTTAGCCGCATTGTAAAGCGAATTGGATATTCCGGTGACGCATCAGAAAAGTATCTATGGCAGCTGGCAAGACCAACGAGTGTATTCATCATTGTGATGCTGTTGATCTTGTTTACTCCGGCTCTTCAACTGCCTATCACATATTCTAAATATGTGAACATCATTTTGCACGTAATGCTGCCGCTGTTTGGCACGGTGATCACTTACCGTTTTGTAAACATTCTAAGCATTTTTTTAGCTCGACTAGCACAAAAAACAGAGAGCACGCTCGATGATCAGCTAGTGCCACTTCTCAGGAAGACGCTAAAGACCTTCGTGATTATCATTGGAACCTTGCTCATTCTGGACAACCTGGATGTTCCCATCCTTCCATTGCTTACTGGTCTGTCTATTGGAGGTCTGGCGTTTGCTTTGGCTGCCCAGGACACCATAAAAAACTTTTTTGGTTCGGTGATGATCTTTGTAGATAAGCCATTTCAGGTTGGTGACTGGATCACTTCAAATGATGTGGATGGAACAGTAGAGGAAGTAGGGTTCAGGTCTTCGCGAATTAGGACGTTTAGAAATTCACTGATCTATGTTCCTAATAGCAAACTTGCTGACAATACCATTGACAATCATGGATTGAGAAAATACAGGCGATTTAACACACAAATCTCTATCACGTATGACACTCCTCCTGAGATGATCGAAGTGTTTGTGAAGGGTTTGCGTGAGATCGTGGAGAAGCACCCGCATACATGGAAGGATAACTACCATGTGTATTTTAATGAGATGGCGTCCAGCTCCCTCAACATCATGTTCTACATTTTCTTTAATGTGCCCACCTGGGGAGAAGAGCTGAAATGCCGACATGAAATTTTGATGGATATTGTGAGGCTGGGTAAGGAACTCGGAGTGAATTTCGCATTCCCCACTCAAACACTTCACATCGAAAATCTACCGGGTCAACCATCACTTTCTCCTTCCTACTTATCAAGTCAGGAGGCTGAAATGAAGCTTCAGAGTTTTATGAAGAAGGGGTGATAAAAAAGGGCGAACTGAGATTCAGCTCGCCCTTTTCAATTAAGTACTATTTAAATTAATCTTTCTTAATCCAGCGTTGCTTGAAGGTCTGATCTCCAGCAGTTATCTCAACAATGTAGATGCCTGGTCTGTGATTACTCATGTCTACTTTTGTGTTTAAGGATTCTCCTGAAACTTTGTAAAGTTCACTGTAGATTTCACGTCCATTTAAATCAGAAATTCTAATCTCAGCATCTCCTGTCATTGGTTGATTAACTGATATATCCATCATGTCAGCACCAGGATTAGGATAAAGGACAAGCTGATCATTATTCTCATCAAGCCCTAAGACTTTTTCATTAACAGTTAGAGTGAATGGTGCAGTTACTGATGCACCATATTCATCAATTGCCTTTACATGAATATTCAACTCATCCCCTTCATCCAGGTCAATCTCTTTAATGACAAGGAGTTGATTTCCATCAATCACAAACTTACTGTTGTCGGCATCATTTGTACCATCACCTGCTGTCATGAACAAAACATGCGTATCATTAATGTTTGGGTCAATTACTGACAGTTCTCCTACTGAAGATCCAATTGCCGTTCCCTCAGCAACAGCGCTGATTGACAGCTCGATTCCAGTTGGTGCAGCATTTTGGTTTTTAAACACCAACAATCCTGACAGATAATCTGCTTCCTCATCAAAACTATAATCACTACCGCTTATAATGACATCCATATCACCGTCATTATCAACGTCAACCATATCCAACAGATATTTAGAATAACCACTAAACAAATCTGGTGCAGTATTTACCATGAAGCGCTGGCCTTCTTCAAAGTTTCCATCACCATCATTCAAAGAAGTAATTAACTCCATGTTATAAGAAGGAGGCCCTTCCGGATTATCCTCAGTCGTTAACATGATTGATGCTAAATCTAAGTCCTCATCTCCATCCAGGTCGCCAAGTTTGGTTGCAATCACATTTGATTCAATAGATCCTGAAGTACTTGTACCTTCCGTATAAGTAGACTCATTAATTAGTCCAATATTAGAGAACTCTCCACCTTCATTTATATAAATATTTGTTCCTTCTTCATTGGTAACAAGTACATCCAGCATTCCATCTCCATCAATATCACCTACAGAAGCGGTTACATTGAAACTTTCTGAATCAAAGACATAAGAATAATTTGCTTCACCACCCTCGAATAACCCCTCTCTACCATATGTAATGAGGCTGCTCCCTTCTTCATTCAGCATTAAAACATCATCAATATCGTCCCCATCAAAATCACCAGCAATTATTTGAAGGGCATCAAAGTACTGATATCGGAATTCATAATTAGTATTGGCAAACCCTCCTTCAATGCCTTTCATAGCATAAACATCTCCATTGTCAATTATAATCAAATCATCAAGTCCGTCTCCATCAATATCAGCAACGATCATTTGATCTGCTTCCATCTCCGCTTCTCCAGTAAAACCTAAATTATCAAAATAAAAATACCCCTCATTATTGCTCAACAGTTTAAAATCACCAGAAGAAGCCGCCCTAGTCGTAGATTTGAATGCATATTTTGGAAATGAAGAAAAATCAGCTGAAGCTACCAAATCCTCATCACCATCCTGATCAACATCTGCCATCACAAATGCATCAATTCCATAATCTAGCTCGTAGATTGACTCCTGAGTAAATACTCCTCCTCCTAATTGTTTCCAAACGGTATTAGGATATCCTCCTGCTAATGCACTCCTATCAATCAATTCTGGCGCATACTTCGTGGCAGTTATCAAATCCATGTCACCATCATTATCAACATCTGAGAATTTGAATTTATTGACATTTTGATTCCCAAATAACTGAATTGGCTCTTCACTAATTGTGCCATGCCCTTTTTCAGGCATATTCACAATGGTCAGAGATCGTTCAATTGTTTCTGTAACACCATCTACAGTCACTGTTAAAGAAAAGTCAAGCGATCCACCGTGGGTTTCATAGTCCAGATCTTCAGTAATGGTCAATTCGTTGGTGCTTGTGCTGAAACTAAACATTGCGGCATCATCACCATCCAAAACTGCTGAACTAACTGTTTGTCCAGTTGTCTCTAGCCTGGCTATGACACTCCCTTCGGTCAGACCTTCGTTAACCACCATATCTCCTTTCAAGACAGGAAATGGAGGAAACACATTTAAATACAAAGAGACTGAACCATTTTCCACAATCAAATCATCAATCCCATCACCATCAAAATCACCTAAAATAAAATCACCTCCAGATGAAGAGAAATCACCAAGTGGGATTGCTTGCCTGTAGTTCAGCGAACTAGTTTTTAACTGAGAAGCTCCAACAGATATCAGGTATGGACTATAATATTCATTAGCAAATATGATATCCTTGTCACCATCTTGATCCACATCGGAAATCAAAAGGTCACTAAAGTATGTCCATTCAAATGTTTCCTCACCTAAAAAGTCAAAAGCGGGATTGTCAGTAGCATGATTACCCAACTGAACATTGATATTCACTTCATAATCCCCACTATAGTAATACTCAAAAGATGAAACTACATCTAAATCACCATCATCATCGAGATCAACTAAATCTAAAGATGAGATGTAAGAAGAGAATGACCTTTCATCCCGTATAATTTCCGAATCATCAAAAACAGGTATTGATTCACCACCAGCTGTATTATTTCTTACTTCTACTATGTCGTAGTTGTAAGTGTAAGGTCCAATAGAAAGTTCAGCATTGTAATAAAAGTCATACATCTGACGGGATGAAACCAAATCCATGTCCCCATCTTTGTCCAAGTCAGCAAGTTCTATATGGGTAATTGTTTCTTCACCTCCCAGCGAAAGAATGGTTGTAGCAGGAGCAAAAGATCCTCCACCTATATTTTCCACTGCGTGAACATAAGACCCTCCTGTGGCCCACACTATATCATTGTCTCCGTCACTATCAAAATCTGCAATTTCTAAATCTGAAGTAAATGCGCCAGACGCTACTGTCTGATAGGAGGTGTCAAATGCTCCACTTCCATTGTTTTTGGCCCACCTAATATTTCCATTATACTCAAAAACAACATCAGGAAAATCATCTCCATCAATGTCTCCAATAACAAAGTCATCGGAAAGCCCAGATAATCCCATTTGAGATGTACCAATGAACCCATCGTTTGCATTTCCATTGATTACATACCCCTGAGATCCACTTGATGCAATTATTTCTAAATCAGCATCCAAATCTAGATTGGCTGCTTGTCCATTATTTGTACCAATGGATGAGAACGAGAAATCTGTTTTCTGGAAGAATTTTGGATCAATGGACTGTGCATTTCCTATTGAAGGAATAGCTGCCATAGCTGCTACAGATCCTGCAACAGCTGTTCCTTTCATTGAGAATCCAAGTTTTTCTAGTCTCGACTTATATTTTTCAACCCTGTAAATAAGTTGATTCTTCTTTCTTCTCGGAAGTGAATTAAACTCACCTGAATTAATTTTCTTTTCAAGTCTTCGCCTGAACTTATAATATTTTTCTTTTGCGGCGTTTAACGAACGAGAGTAAAAGTTGTTCATGGTAGTGGTACGGTTTATTTTAAAATCAAATCAATCACTTCTAAAAGAATTCAAATCAAGAGCAGATCCAACTTCAAAATCCTGCGGCACTAAGCCCTTTTTGAATTTTAGTAATGCTTTAAGATATGCTTTCTCCAGATATCTAACCTGAAGTTCTGTATCGAAAAGCATCACATTATCAGCACGTTGCAGCTTTTCTCTTACTTCTCCCAATTCGGCGGCACGGGTTGCAAGTTGCGATGACAGTGTAATATAGTCATTCTTAGTGAGAGAAATAAACTTTTCCAGTCCACAATACTTTAGCAAACTGGAGCTCAATCGACTATTATGATTGTGTCCTTTGAGCGTCACCATAGGCACGCCCATTCTTAGTGCTTCGATCCCTGTCACATGGGCATTGTAGGTGAAATTATCCAAAAAAAGATCTGCGTGTTTTAACCTTTCCCAATGCTGATGAATGGACAATGGTTTAGCAAAAATCAACCGCTCGGGCTCAATCTGATAACCAAGAGATCTTTCTGTGAGTGTTTTTGCTAACGAATCCTGGCCTGCTCCATATAGCCAAAGCACAGATTTTGGCACATTCTGAAGGATTTTCATCCAGGCATCAAATGTATCCGGGTCGAGCTTTTTAGGATGGTTAAAATTGGCAAAGACAAATACCTTTTCTGGTAGATTGTGATCCGATCTATTGGTTGAAATCGTTTTATCCAAAGGAAAAGAACTGTTGACTAAAAGGGAGCAAGGGAGCGAGATCACGCTCTCATGAAAGTTTTGCCTAAGCTGATCGTCAAGCATGAACTCGTCAGAAAATACATAGTCAACAAAATCTGCTCCGGTAGTCTCATGCGAACCAACCATAACCATTTGAATAGGTGCCGGCCTAAGAGCTAAAACATCAAACTTCATAGAGCTATTATATCCGGCCAGAGCAACAAGAATATCAATTCCTGTTCGATTTATTAAGTTGGCGATTTCCAAAGAAGTGAAGCTTGAAACATCATGGTAATAATCTACTGAATCCCGAATCTCTTTATTAATAAAATCATCTGTATGAACTAACGAAAATGCATGAATTTCAAATCGACTATTATCATGATAATCAAATAATTCACGCACTAATGTCCCACCCGGATGTTGTCTGAAATTAGGGGAATAGTATCCAATCTTGATTTTATTTTCGGAAATGGAGTGGTCGTAAGAAATATTTGGAAACTGCTGAGATATGTTTTTTTGGATCTTAGAAGCGTATTTTTCCGCCACCTTGGTGTAGAGATTCGGCTCCACTTTTGAATAACTAAGGGCATAAGGTACAATTTCAAAAATCGGGTTTTCTGAATGCAGATATTCCTCAATGATTTTATTCAAATCAGCTACATCTTCTTCGTAATGAGTCCAATCAACCAAGTGCTGTCTGGCTATTATCTGGTAGAGCCTTATACCACTTTGATAAGTACCATCACCTCGTTTAAGACCCTCTTCAAATATTTTTAAGGCTCCCAAGTGGTCGCCTTTCTCATTGGCTAAAAGTTGACCAAGGTTGTAATATGCAATTGAAAGAGTGGGCTCTATTTTAATGGCCTTTTCATAGTACTCAATTGCACTGTTGGTTTCTTTTTTTCGTTCATATAGTCCTGCCAGATTGCTATATCCCATCCCCTCTTGAGGATAGTGTGAAAGCAAGATTTTATAATATTCCTCAGCCTTCTTAAAGTCCTCTCGTTTTTGATAAATGTTTGCAAGATTATTTAAGGCAGCTTTGTGATCAGGCTTAAGTTTAAGACACTTCTGGTAGAGGCGGATTGCTTCTTTAAACTTTCCAAGTCTAACGCTATTTCTAGCGTAGTTAAACCAATACTTAGGGTTAGAGACTTTAATACCTGAAGATTGAATTTTTGTAAAAAGCTTATCTGCTTCTTTGATCTTCTCCAGCTTGACATAAATAATTGCAAGGTTGATCTCAATTGCGGGATCAGGACAATGTGAAGCAGCTTTTTCTAAAATCTGAGAGGCTTCTTCTGCATCTCCTTTTCGGAGCAAAGTTTGTGCTAAAACCAGATATGCTCCCACCCTTTCCGGTCTTGCATTGCATAACTCGGGAGCCTCCTTAATTATCTTATCATATTTTCCATCCAAGAACTCTTGAGACAGCCTCCTCACTCTACCAATGTATTCTTCCGCATCCATTCTAAATGTCTACTTTAATATCCCTTGGCTTTTCGCCTTTTTCATAAAGGGTCCACATTTGTTCGTAGGATGATTCAAGCCTCCCAACCAACTTTGCAGTTTCGAACAATTCAGAAGTTTTTCGTGCTTTCTGCACCCGTTTTTTCAGGATCTCAAGTTTCTTGCTATCGGACGAAATTTCAATGGCTTTATTCACATAATCCTCCATGCTTTGAGCAATCATATCTGGCATGTTCATAGCTGTCAAGAATGAGCTGCATAACCTGGAACTAACCGACTCACCCTGGATTGTTAAAACGGGCACACTCATCCAAAGCGCTTCGAGACATGTAGTATGACCGTTATAAACCGGAGTATCTACAAATAAATCAATCAATTCCATTCGACGATAGTGTTCTCTGTAGGGTTCTTTACCACAAAAAATTATTCTATCTGATTCTATCCCTTTTGCAGACGCAATCTTCATGAGGTTGTCTCTAACACTGGCCTGACCAGCATCATAAAGCCATAATACAGAATTGGGAACATTTCTTAAAATCTGAAGCCAGGCATCTACCACCCAATGACTCAATTTTCTGGGGTGATTTAAACAACCAAATACTAATTTGTCCTTAGGAAGATTATAGTCTTTTCGAGTGATTTCTTTTTGAGAAGGAGTCATCTCAGCATTCAAGAAATAGCTAGGAGGAAGCATTGCAATTGACTCACTAAAATATTTTCTGTTTTTATCGGTAAATGCTACTTCATCTCCAAAAGCATAATCAAAGAAATCAGATTGCAAGGTTTCGTTGTAGCCCATATAGATTGCCTGAACCGGGGCGGGACGAAGGGCGGGAATTTCCATCTTCATTCCAAAATTATAACCTGACAGGCTTATTAGAATATTAATTCCATCTTCATTGATTCGCTTTGCAGCATCCTCAATTTTCATGTCATCCAAATCAACAAATTGATCAGCATTGTTTCTTATTTCTTTGCCTATTTCATCATCTGATTTTCTCAAACTGTACGCATGGACTTCAAATTTTTCCCTGTCGTGATACTTAAATAAATCCTTTGCCAGCATTGCATCGGGGTGCATTCTGAAATTAGGTGACAGATATCCAATTTTAATCCGGCTCTTTTTAGACTGATAAGTGAAGGCAAGCTTATTTCTTAGCGGAGTTACTCTTTTGATTAGGCTATCCGTGTATTTCTTAGTGACTTTGGAGGCTAGTTCTAATTCAAAGGGATAATAGGCTAAATTGTAAACTGGAATCTCATCGTCTTTCCGATCGCTGGCCACAAACTGTTGCAGTAGGTGGGAGACTCTTTTGTGCATTTCCTCATACTTATCAACTCTACCCATTTTAGAGTACAGCAATTGTAAGGTCATATTAGCCCTTAGAGCGTATTCTGGGTGCTTATCTACCCTTTTTAAATATGATTCCGCTTCATCTAAGCGTTGAGCAAAATCCAGGACAGCCCCTGTTAGAAATGTTGACTCCCAGGCATATGGATTTACTTCTAGATAAGGAATCATCAATTTTAAGAACCTATTGAACTCAAAATTTTGCATGAAGATCCTCCCCAACTTCAAGAATGGCTCTTCGTTTCGTGTGCCCGATTCGATTAACCTTTTTAGAATTTCAAGGCCTTCATTCTTACTTCCTTCATTATAAAGAGTAGAGGCGTATGTACTTAAATACTTTTCATTATTTGGCGCTAACTCAATAGCCTTTTTCAGAAACTCTAAAGCCTTTTTATAGTTATGTCGTGAGCTCTCGATTACACCTAAATTGTAAATAGCCATTGCGTTATTTGGCTCTAATTCAAGTGTTTGCTTATATAGATTTTCAGCCTCATCAAGCTTACCTAGTTTTTGAATTAATCCTGCCTTATTGCAATATGCCATCGCAAAGGATCGATCTATCTCTATCAATTTTTCATAGCAAGCAAGAGATCGCTCATAATCATATACTTGCTGATACAAATTCCCAAGGTTGTTTATAGCCTGTTTATGATCTGGTTTTAGATCAATTACCTTTTTATAAAGCTCGGCGGCTTCCCTAAACTGTCCTAGTTCTTTTAAATTACGAGCTGCATGAAATAGTATCTTGGGGTTATCCCTATTCTTTTCTACGAGCGAATCAAAGCATTTTTTTGCCTCTTCCAGAGCTCCGACCTTTATTAGAGCTCTTCCTTTCTGAAGGGAGAAATCAATATGATTTGGGGAGATATCCAACCCTTTGTCATAGTGGGTCAATGCTTGTTCATACTTAGCTTCCTGATAAAAGGACTGACCAATCATGTAAATGCTTTCCAGGTGCTTGGGCTTTAGTCGAAGTATATCAGCATAAAGTTTTCTTGCTTCACGCAGTTTCCCTGACTTGTGCAAATCCAAAGCAGTTTGATAGTAAGTATTGATGCTTACTTTATTCATTTTTTTTGAAGTTAGCTTGGACTCTCCCCGGCAGTTGCGGCCACCTCACTATTTGCGTAAGGACCTTCTTGTTTTTTCTCAGGCGCTTCTTGCCAGAATATGCGTTTTGGAGTGATGATGGCCCGGGTATGCAAATCTCCCAACGTATTCAGAATGTTGGGACGCATAATGCCTGGTAGTATATGTACATCATACAACTCCTTCACTGCATTCTTATACTCTAGTAAGCCCTCGACCCTTCTAGTTCGTAAGTTCACAATTGTCGTTTCGCTACTGTTTTCGGTTTGGTAGCCCGGTCTCCAAAGAGCAACTGGAAAGCTTTGTGGCTCGAGAGTTGGCGAATGAGGTCATAGAGACGTATCGGATCGACCAGCCTCTGCCTGCCCCTTTTATCATCAATCTAGAGAAACCGGCTCAACCGGAGCCGGTGGCATTAGGGAAGCTCACCACGGCCGAACTGGTGAGCCTGTCTGAAGATTTAAGGCTGGCCCTCGATTCCAAGGAGATGGAAGCTCTCCAGAGCTACTATCGCGCTCTCGGAAAAGAGCCCACTCGCTGCGAGCTAGAGACTTTTGCCCAGACTTGGAGCGAGCATTGCGTACACAAGACCTTTCGAGCCTCCATCGAGTACACCGAGGAAGGTGAGACTCGGTCCGTGGACGGTCTACTTCCGATTCTGCGCCGGGCTACCGAGGAGTTGAATCTGGACTGGGTCGTTTCCGCCTTCGTAGACAACGCGGGCATCGTCAACTACACACCGGGGTGGGATATCGCTATCAAGGCGGAGACCCACAACCACCCGTCGGCTCTGGAGCCTTTTGGAGGGGCCAACACCGGCGTGGGTGGTGTGATTCGCGACATCCTCGGGGTGAGCGCCCGGCCTTTCGCCAATTGGGACGTGCTCTGTTTCGGCCCTCTCGAATCGACTGCGCCTGAAGGTTCCTTGCCTCCCAAGCAAGTGATGACGGGAGTGGTGAAAGGCATCGCAGACTACGGCAACAAGATGGGGATCCCCACCGTGGCCGGAGGCGTCTACTTTCACGAAGGCTATTTGGCCAATCCGCTGGTGTATGCGGGATGCCTCGGAATCTTACCTCACGGGCCGCGGCCTACCGAAATAAAAGACGGTGACCGGATCGTCTTGATCGGGGGGAAAACCGGACGCGACGGATTGGGAGGGGCCACTTTCAGTTCACTGGAGATGGATACGACCACCGCCCAGGAGTGTGGAACGGCTGTGCAGATCGGTCATCCGATCGCCGAGAAAGTGGCAAGCGATCTGCTCCTTCGAGCGCACTCCGAGGGGCTTTACAACGCGGTCACGGACTGCGGAGCGGGCGGCCTTGCGTCAGCCATCGGCGAGATGGGCGAAGAACTGGGAGCGGTGGTGCACCTGGAGAGGGTGCCTACCAAGTATCCCGGTCTGTCTCCGCGCGAGTTATGGCTTTCCGAGGCTCAGGAACGCATGGTCTGCGCCGTCCCCGCGGAAAAGTGGTCCAGACTCAAGCTCCTGGCATCCGAATACGAGACGGTCTGTGTCGACCTCGGCCATTTCGGCAACGACGGTCGTCTCCAGCTTTTCCACGGAGAGCAGTGCTTTGCCGATCTGGAGACCACTTTCTTACACGGAGGTCTGCCTAGAAGGCACCTGAAAGCCGAATGGTCCCGTCCTTCTATCGAGCAAAGACCGGTTGAAGTCTCTGCCGAGGAGGCGTTGCTTCGGCTTCTCGCCGATCCTAATATCTGCAGCCGAGAGCCGCTGCTTCGCTATTACGATTTCGAAGTTCAGGGAGGCACCAGTCTGAAGCCGCTCACCGCTCAGGGCGGGCCTTCCGACGGGTCGGTGATCGTGCCCTACGAGTGGCAAGACCAGGAAGACCCACCAGCCGTTGTGCTGGGTTGTGGTCTGAACCCGTGGCTCACCGAGCTGGATCCGAGACTGGGTACTCTGGCGGCTGTCGACGAGGCCATTCGCAACATCGTCGCCGCGGGCGCCGACCCGGCTCGAATTTCGCTTCTCGATAACTTCAGCTGGGGCAATCCAAAGCTGCCCGACCGTCTGGGCAAACTCACTCGGAGCGTGCTGGCCTGCGCCGAAGGTTCGCGGCTACATAAGGCGCCTTTTGTCTCCGGTAAGGACAGTTTAAACAACGAATTCAAGCTGCCGGACGGCACCAGACGCGCCATCCCTGGCACGATTCTCATTAGCGCGGTGGGATGTCTCCCAGAGGTGAGTAAGCGAGTACCAAGCGATTTTCAGAACGCCGGAGATGTGGTCTATCTGCTGGGTCCCGAGCAGTCCGC
>NZ_CAXPLV010000011.1:0-74164 GCF_964218185.1 Ekhidna sp. | reverse complement strand
AAGCCTCCCGAAATTCATCGGGAAGCCTCTCTCTTCATACTTAAATAAAAATTATCTTATTAATCCCACTTTAGCTCGGAATCGGAATCAGACACTTCAGCGTTTGCCACCTCGTGTCCTTCTTCATTTTCTCTATCAAACTGGGTGAAATCCACTTCAGGCATCAACTCATCCTTCACGTGATTCACCGTAGAATTTAGTGCATCTACAAATTTGTTAAAATCTTCCTTATACAAGAAAATTTTGTGCTTCTCATAGAAAAACCCATCATCTTTAGGCTTTCTCTTACTCTCCGTAATCGTCAAGTAATAATCATTCGACCGTGTCGCTTTCACATCAAAAAAGTAAGTACGCTTTCCCGCCTTTACTCTCTCAGAATAGATCTCGTCTCTTCCTTTTTCGTTATTATCTTCCACTAGATTAAAATTTGTGTTAGGTGTTAGTTTTAGCTAAAATCGGGGCTAAATATAGTGCTATTTATTTTTTATCTGCAAAACTTAAAGCTCTTTAGCCGTTCAATATCAGAATATGACCACAAACATTTCAGAAATTAATCAATATGATAATCTTGGATTAATAGCCAAGCAACTGGTAGACGGTTTTATCACTGGTCTGCATAAGTCACCATACCATGGGTTTTCGGTTGAGTTTGCAGAGCACAAGCTTTACAATTTTGGAGAGAGTACCCGGCATATCGATTGGAAAGTATTCTCCAGAACGGACAGGCTTTACACAAAACAATACGAAGAAGAGACTAATTTGAGATGCAGAATCCTGATTGACAATTCTGCTTCCATGCACTATCCTTCCCCAGGAAAAGATAAGCTGAGATTCTCAGTATTTGCAGCCTCTGCACTTTCTTACCTACTGACCAAGCAACGAGATGTCGTTGGCCTTTCTGTTTTTTCTGATAAAATTGAAGACGAGACAGATCTAAGAAGTACTAAAGCACATTTAAATACCATCCTTTCAAAGCTCTCTGAACTCCAACAAACAACCCCTGAATCAAAGACCGACATTTCTTCTGTACTCCATGAAATGGCCGATAAGATTCACAAAAGATCTTTGGTTGTGATCTTTTCGGACATGTTTCAAAATAGCAATGAAGACGATTTATTGAGTGCATTACAACATCTGAAACACAACAAGCATGAGGTAATCCTCTTTCATGTATCAGACTATGCCAGCGAACTCAATTTTGAGTTTGAAGATCGACCATATAAGTTCATTGACCTGGAAACAAATGAGTCTATCAAAGTGAATCCTCACGAGGTGAAAGACTTGTATAGAAAAGAGATGGCCGCTTTTTATCAGGACCTAAAAATCAAATGCGGAATGATGAAAGTGGATTTCGTTCCAGTAAACACCAATGACTCCTTTGATAAAGTGCTAGGAGCCTATTTGATTAAAAGAAAAAAGATGAGATAACAACAAGAGAAAAGTAATTTGATATTTGATTAATCTTCAAATCTTCAAATCATTTATAGGTGCAACCACTCCTTCTTAGCAGTCAGCTCCTCCTCCGTTTCCACATAGTCCGGATCGGGAACACAGCAATCTACCGGGCAAACAGCAGCACACTGAGGCTCTTCATGGAAACCGGTACATTCAGTACACTTCCCAGGAACTATATAATAGAACTCATCAGATACAGGCTCTTGTATTTCTTTGGCATCTACCTTAGAACCATCCTCCATTTCAATGTCTTTCAGGTCGGTACCATCGGCCCACTTCCACTCTACTCCACCTTCGTATATCGCCGTATTTGGGCATTCGGGTTCGCAGGCACCACAGTTGATGCATTCATCGGTGATCATTATAGCCATAAGAAAAACGCTTTTTTGTCGTGTTCTAAATGAGGGAACAAAATTAATCGCAATAAGTTTGCAGCCCAACCAGTTAGACCGTACAATTTTAACTTTTTATGAATATTCAGGATAAAATAGCCGCTTTTACCAAGCTTCAACAGAAAATTACACTTCTGAGCGAAGATGAACTTCAAAATCTGGCAGATAGAGCAAGACAAAAAAATGGTTGGTTTTCATATGAAAGTGTGAAAAATGCACTTGAGGGAATCGCTTTTATGCTTGATGAAGCCAAACTGAAAAAGTGGATTTCTTCTTATAAGTTGTCCGAAGATACTCCCAAGATTGTCGGCATTGTAATGGCGGGCAATATTCCGCTTGTAGGTTTTCATGACTTGCTATCGGTATTGATTTCCGGACACTTTGCAGCTATAAAGCCAAGCTCTGACGATGACTTTCTCACCAGAACGATGGTTGACTGGATCATCCAGGTAGAACCAAGGTTCAAAAAGAACATTGAAATACGGGAGAAACTAACTAACATCGATGCGGTGATTGCTACAGGAAGTGATAATACGGCTAGGTACTTTGAATATTATTTTAAGGACATCCCAAGTATCATCAGAAAGAACCGTACATCGATAGCTATTCTTGACGGAACAGAGTCAAAAGAGCAATTAGAAGCACTTGGTAATGATATTTTCAGCTATTTCGGACTTGGCTGCCGAAATGTTTCAAAAGTATTTACTCCGAAAGGCTATGACTTTAGAGATGCATTTCCACATTTTGAACAATTCAAAGAAGTAGGAAATCACCACAAGTACAGAAACAACTACGATTACTATAAGTCCATCTACCTGGTCAATAAAACACCACATTTAGATACCGGATTTCTACTTATCAATTCAACCGATGAACTAGTTTCTCCCATTAGTGTGCTTTTCCATCAGGAGTATGATTCCATAGAGAAATTGGAATCAATATTGGAAAGTCAAAAAGAAAAACTACAATGCATAGTCGGACAGGACTACATTCCATTTGGGAAAGCCCAGCGACCGGAATTGTGGGATTATGCAGACAATTTCGATACCCTTAAATTTCTTTCATCTCTTAAATAGGAAATATTGAAATCAAGAGCTTTACTAATTAGCCTGGCGCTGACCTTTGGCTGTAAAGTCAGTCAAAATCCCGGGTATTCAAAATCAGAAGTCTTTCTGGAAGATGGAGTAGCCAGCTGGTATGGACCCGGATTTCATGGAAAAACCACGGCAAATGGTGAAAAGTTTGACACAAACAAACCAACCGCTGCTCACAGAACGCTTCCTTTTGGTACAATGATCAGAGTTGCAAATTCTACTAATGGAAAATCTGTGGTTGTTAGAATAAACGACAGAGGGCCATACTCCAAAAACAGGATCATTGACCTTTCGCAAGCTGCAGCAAAAGAAATTGACATGATCGAACAAGGAACAGCAATGGTCAGTCTTTATTTGCTAGGTCAGGAGAAAGAAGAAATCAAAGTTGACGACCTCAAAAAACCATCATTTACTGTTCAAATTGGCTCATTCTCAGATCAAGGAGAAGCATTTCAAAAAGCAAGTGAATTTGAAGATGGCTGGATCAAAAAAGCGAAGGTAAAAGGGAAGTTCGTTTATCGTGTTTACTTAGGCAAATTCACTTCCGCGGAAGCTGCCAGAAAAAGAAAAAACAGCTTTTCTACTTCAACCGGATTTGTAAAGCAAATCGAAAATTAACTGTTGATTTAACAGGCCAATACAATCTCCAAATCAATTATCTTTGCACGCTTTCGAAAAGCAAATAAGAGTGGAACATCACGCTTGAAAACCTTCGGTGATAGTCCCCTTTAACCAATGAATAGATTTAGCATGAATACTTACAACGATTACATCAAGGAAATCGAAGAACGAAAAAATCAGGGACTCCAGCCAAAACCAATTGATGGTGGTGAATTGATTGGCGAAATCATTGAGCAGATCAAGGACACAAGTCATCCCCATCGGGAAGACTCTCTTAAGTTCTTCATTTATAACACCTTACCTGGAACTACTCCCGCAGCTGGGGTGAAGGCGAAATTTTTAAAGGAAATCATCCTTGGTGAATCAACCGTAGAAGAAATCTCCACTGAGTTCGCATTTGAGCTTCTCTCGCATATGAAAGGCGGTCCTTCTATTGAAGTGCTGCTTGACTTAGCTCTTGGGGATGATAATAAAGTTGCTCAGCAGGCAGCTAAAGTTCTTAAGACTCAGGTGTTCCTTTACGATGCTGATTACGATCGCTTGAAAGATGCTTATAAATATGGTAGTCCAATTGCCAAGGAACTATTAGAAAGCTATGCAAAAGCGGAATTCTTTACCCAGCTACCTGAAATTGAAGAGGAGATTAAGATTGTAACGTATATTGCAGGAACGGGAGACATCTCAACAGATTTACTTTCTCCGGGCGCAGATGCGCACTCCAGATCAGATAGAGAGCTGCATGGTCAATGTATTTTCGAGCACAACAAAGAAAAACAAGCAGAGCTCAAGGCCCTGAAAGAACAGCATCCGGATAAGCGTGTGATGCTGATTGCTGAAAAAGGTACGATGGGTGTTGGCTCTAGCAGGATGTCCGGAGTAAACAACGTGGCATTGTGGACAGGTATTCAGGGCAGCCCGTATGTTCCGTTCGTGAATATTGCCCCGATTGTGGGAGGTACTAACGGGATCTCACCAATTTTCCTTACCACCGTAGATGTGACAGGAGGAATTGGTATCGACCTCAAAAACTGGGTGAAAAAGGTGGATGTGGACGGCAACCCTGTGCGAGATGACGCTGGTGAAATAGTGCTTGAAGAAGCTTATTCTGTTGCTACAGGTACTGTTTTAACGATCAATACGAAGAAAAAGAAGCTGTATAATGGCGATAAAGAGTTGATTGACCTTTCCAAGTCACTTACTCCTCAAAAAATGGAGTTTATCAGAGCTGGTGGATCTTATGCAATCGTCTTTGGTAAAAAACTCCAGACATTCGCCGCGAAGACATTAGGCATTGAAGCCCCAACGGTATTCGCACCGTCGAAAGAAATTTCAAACGAAGGACAAGGGCTTACTGCAGTTGAGAAAATCTTTAATAAAAATGCAGTTGGAACTACTCCGGGCAAGACCTTGCATGCAGGATCAGACGTTCGGGTAGAAGTCAACATTGTTGGTTCACAGGATACAACAGGTTTAATGACCGCTCAGGAATTGGAGTCCATGGCCGCCACGATCATTTCACCGATCGTAGATGCAGGCTATCAGTCTGGCTGCCATACGGCATCTGTTTGGGATAGCAAGGCTCAGGCAAACATCCCTAAGCTGATGAAATTCATGAATGACTTTGGGCTCATCACCGGACGGGATCCAAAAGGTATTTATCCTGCCATGACGGATGTGATCCATAAAGTATTGAATGACATCACAGTGGACGATTGGGATATCATCATTGGTGGTGATTCTCATACACGAATGTCCAAAGGTGTTGCTTTTGGTGCTGACTCAGGCACAGTAGCATTGGCACTAGCAACAGGAGAAGCTTCCATGCCGATCCCGCAATCAGTAAAGGTAACTTTCAAAGGGGAAATGAAACCTTACATGGACTTCCGTGATGTAGTGCATGCCACTCAGCAGCAAATGTTGAAGCAATTCAATGGTGAAAACGTGTTCCAGGGAAGAGTCATTGAAGTGCATATAGGGACCCTGACAGCTGATCAGGCCTTCACATTCACAGACTGGACAGCAGAGATGAAAGCCAAGGCTTCCATTTGTATTTCAGAAGATGAGACCTTGATTGAATCATTGGAGATTGCCAAAGGCAGAATCCAGATCATGATTGAAAAAGGAATGGACAATGAGGGGAAAGTACTTCAGGGTCTGATAGACAAAGCAAATAAGCGAATTGCAGAAATCAGATCAGGTGAAAAACCGGCGCTTACTCCGGATGCGAATGCGAACTACTATGCCGAGGTGATGGTGGATCTTGATGTTTTGGGTGAGCCAATGATCGCTGATCCGGATGTAAACAATGAGGATGTTTCCAAAAGATACACGCATGATACGATCCGACCGCTTTCATACTATGGCGGTACCAAGAAAGTCGATTTAGGATTCGTTGGTTCCTGCATGGTTCATAAAGGAGACATGAAGATTCTTGCCCAGATGCTGAAGAACATTGAGCAGCAACACGGTAAGGTTGAGTTTAAAGCACCATTGGTGGTAGCACCTCCTACTTATAATATTGTTGATGAGCTAAAAGCTGAGGGCGATTGGGAAGTATTGCAGAAGTATTCAGGCTTTGAATTTGATGACAATAATCCAAAAGCTACTGCACGTACGAAATACGAAAACATGTTGTATCTGGAGCGTCCGGGTTGCAACCTATGTATGGGTAATCAGGAGAAAGCAGAGCCGGGAGATACCGTAATGGCTACCTCTACTCGACTTTTCCAAGGAAGAGTGGTGAAAGATTCCAATGAGAAAAAAGGTGAATCATTACTATCATCTACTCCAGTGGTGGTGCTTTCTACAATCCTGGGTCGCACACCTACCATGGCAGAATATGAAGCAGCTGTGCAGGGAATTGACCTGACTAAGTTTAAGCCTTCTACTAAGAAGTTGGTGGCAGCATAAGTCTGACAAAAATTAAAAACTGAAGCCCGGATCATTGATTCGGACTTTTTTTGATTGTTGGGGTTATCGTCATTCTGAATTGGGAACAAGAATATAATAGTCACCGTCATTCCGGTTTTCGAAGCGCAGCGAAGAAATACCGGAATCTGTAAGGTTTTAAACAAAGAGATTCCTGAATTCCGCTGCGCTTCATCAGGAATGACGATAATAAATTAAAGCACACGTCATTCCGGTTTTGGAGGAACGACAAATACCGGAATCTTTTATATTTATTGAATGCCAGCCAAGGGAGGTTACGTTTATATCATCACCAACAAACATAAAACTGTGCTCTACACTGGAGTAACCAGCAATCTCTATGCTCGGATTCATGAACATAAGGAAGGTTTAGGGTCAGCATGGGCTAGCAAATACAAATGCAAATACTTGGTCTATTTCGAGTTTCATGATCACATTGAAACGGCAATTAAGCGAGAAAAACAGATTAAAAAATGGAAGCGTGAGTATAAAGAAAACCTGATCAATGAATTTAATAAGGACTGGATGGATCTATTCGATCAAGTTGAAGATATGCAGTAAAGATTCCTGAATTCCGCTGCGCTTCATCAGGAATGACGATAATAAATTAAAGCACACGTCATTCCGGTTTTGGAGGAACGACAAATACCGGAATCTTCTTCAATCCGGTAGCACAGCGAAGAAATACCGGAATCTTTAAGATTTAAGACAATGAGATTCCTGAATTCCGCTATGCTACATCAGGAATGACGCCCAAATAAAATAGTGAGTCTTAGTCACAGTTTCGTGTACAAGAAATCCGGTTTCTGAAGAATGAAGAATACCGGAATCTCTAACAAGAAGTACACAAAACCCTCAAGAAACTATCCAAACCCTTTTCCTGTTTATCTTTAGAATCGTAAACCTTAAACCATTTAAATACAGATTTATGCCTCAGGATTTTCTAGGAATCGAAAAACAACTACCCAGTCAATTAGGAGAACACAAATACTTCAGCCTCTTCGAATTAGCCAAGAAGAAGCCGGTCGTCAAAAAACTCCCCTACTCCATCCGAATTCTTTTAGAAAACGTCATACGAAATTATGATGGTTTTGCAGTAACAGAAGATCATATTGAAACAGTACTTAACTGGAAAGAAACTGCCGGTGTAAAAGACATTCCATACAGCCCTGCGAGGGTATTAATGCAGGATTTTACCGGTGTACCGGCCGTAGTTGATATTGCCTCCATCAGAGCGGAAGTGGCCCGAAAAGGAAAGGATACCAGTAAAACCAATCCGGTCGTCCCTGCAGACATGGTCATTGATCATTCGGTGGTTGTAGATTTCTTCGGTGCAGCAGATTCCTACCAGAAAAATGTAGATCTGGAATATGAAAGAAACGATGAGCGATACAAGCTTTTGAAATGGGGGCAACAGGCATTTACCAACTTCTCAGTAGTTCCTCCGGGTATGGGTATTTGTCACCAGGTAAATCTGGAGTATTTAGCAAAAGGAGTTATTGAAAGAGATGGCTACTTGTTTCCTGACACCCTTGTGGGGACGGATTCCCATACCCCTATGGTGAATGGTATTGGGGTTCTTGGCTGGGGTGTTGGAGGAATTGAGGCAGAAGCAGCTATGCTCGGCCAACCGATCTACATGATCCTACCTCAGGTAATTGGACTGAAGATCACCGGTAAGATGAAGGAAGGAACGACCTCCACTGACTTAGTTCTTACCATCACTAAACTACTTAGAGATTATGGAGTGGTAGGAAAAATCGTGGAGGTTTTCGGCCCAGGACTTGAGAATCTGGCAGTTACGGACAGAGCCACCATCTCCAATATGTCACCTGAGTTTGGCTGTACAGACACTCATTGGCCTATTGATCAGCGTACGCTTGATTACATGAGGAATACGAGCCGTACAGAAGACCACATAGACATGGTGGAAGCATATGCCAAGACCAATATGCTTTGGAGGGATGATAATGCTGAAATTGAATATACCGATGTAGTGGAGCTTGATCTGGGAACCGTTGAACCGACAATCTCCGGACCAAAGCGACCGCAGGATAAAATCCTTTTGAGAGAGGCAAAGAGTAGAATGGTTGAGCTACTTAAACAACAGGGAAGGGAATATATCGCAATAAATGAAAGAGTAGCAGACTGGGCCAATGAAGGTGGTCAGCCAGCATCAACCGTAAGTAATAAAAATGGAATTAGAAGTGTAGATGTTGAAATTGACGGTCAAACACACTGTATATCAGATGCTTCTGTTGTGGTGGCGGCTATTACTTCATGTACCAACACGTCGAATCCTAGTGTAATGATTGGTGCTGGTCTTGTGGCTAAAAAAGCTTCCGAATTAGGACTGAAAGTAAAACCATGGGTGAAAACATCTCTTGCGCCTGGCTCTCGCGTGGTGACTGAATATTTGGAAAAATCCAACCTTCTTACTTACCTGGAAGACCTAAAATTCTACACGGTTGGATATGGATGTACCACCTGTATTGGTAATTCAGGAGATATGATTTCAACGGTACAGAAAGCGGTCATTGAGAATGACCTGATTGTAAGTTCTGTGCTATCAGGAAATCGAAATTTCGAGGCACGTATTCATCCGAATATTAAAATGAACTTCCTGGCATCACCTATGCTGGTAGTGGCTTATGCACTTGCAGGCCATACCGACTTTGACATGAACAATGAGCCTTTGGGACAAAGTAAAGATGGAAAAGATGTCTATCTGAAAGATATTTGGCCTTCTTCTCAGGAAATCGAAGAAGTAATGACAAGTGTGTTAAGTCCTGAAGATTACAAAAAGAATTATGAGACGATCTTCGCTGGAGATGACACCTGGAAAAATCTGGCTGCTCCTAAAGGACAGACATACGAGTGGGATAGTAAGTCTACCTATATTCAGGAAGCACCATTCTTCCAGAATATCTCTGAAGATGTACCTGAACCGGAGGATATCAAAGGAGCTAAGGTATTGCTCCAACTTGGAGATATGGTGACTACAGATCACATCTCTCCAGCAGGTAAATTTTTACCTGAACATCCGGCAGGCAGGTATCTGGTAGAAAATGGTGTGGAGAAGAAGGATTTTAATTCTTACGGATCGCGTAGAGGAAATCATGAGGTAATGATGAGAGGAACATTTGCGAACGTAAGGATCAAAAACAAGCTCGCCTCCAGGGAAGGTGGCTGGACCACATATATACCAACAGGAGAAGAGATGACTGTATTTGATGCGTCGATGAAATACCAGGAAGAAGGAACTCCTTTGGTAGTAATCGGTGGTAAAGAGTACGGATCAGGCTCATCCAGGGACTGGGCAGCTAAAGGTACAACTCTCCTTGGAGTGAAAGCTGTAATTACGGAAAGTTATGAGCGGATTCACCGCTCTAACCTTGTAGGTATGGGTGTGTTGCCGCTGCAGTTTCAGGAAGGTGAAACGCAGGATACGCTAGGCCTGACCGGAAAAGAGACCTATGATATCTCAGGCATCTCCGACAATCTGACACCCGGAAAACTTGTGGATGTCACTGCAACACGTGATAACGGAGAAAAAGTGGAGTTCAAAGCCATAGTGAGATTGGATTCAGGTGTGGATGTAGAATACTACAAGCATGGAGGAATTCTTAATTATGTGTTGAGGAATTTTTTGAAGGATAATTAGTTAGTGAAAAGATAAATCGATAAAAACCGGATCAAAACTCCGGTTTTTTTTGTTGGTATATAGAAACCTTAACTTTAAACAAACTTGAAACGACCGATTATATGAAAACTAAACAGCTAGGATTTTTATCAATTTTTATGATTGCCCTCATTGGGTTTTCATGTACCAATACCAAAAAATCAGAAGAGAGCGCTGACGAGACCAGCGGAACAATGGAGCTAAAAGCTAAAATCACCCTCACCAAAGCTCCTCCTTCACCAGAGTTTCCGGATGCTCGCCTTCTTAAGATCGCCTCTACATCCACTCCCACTGACAGTGGAAATGTGGTCAACTACACTTTTGATGTGCAAAACTATGAACTTGGAGTGCCCACAGCTGATTACGAAACCCGTGGCATTGCCAATTCCGGAAAAGGACAGCACATCCATTACATTGTGAATAATGGACCATATGCGGCTCACTATATGCCTGGAGTTAATGACATTTTGGATGATGGAAATTACGTAGTTCTGGCATTCCTTTCCAGATCCTATCATGAAAGTGTAAAAAGTGATGAAGCTTACTATGTTGAAAATCTGACCGTTGGAGATGTGGAAGTTGATGAGGCTGATCTATCAGCTCCTCACCTATTCTACAGCCGTCCGAAAGGAACTTACAGTGGCGCAGACACTAAAAAAGTGATGCTTGATTTCTATCTGCTAAACACTACACTTTCCACAGATGGGAATAAAGTAAGAGCGACAATCAACGGCAATGAATTCATGATTGACGAGTGGGCTCCATACTACATCGAAGGGCTACCGATGGGTGAGAATACTATCAAGTTAGAGCTAATCGATGGGGAAGGTAATGCAGTGCTAGGACCATTTAATTCTGTAGAACGCACAGTTACGCTGGAAGAGTAAGACAATCGATTCTAGAACTATTCCGGGTTCTACTATTATCATCAATGTGTCATTTCGACGATAGGAGAAATCTTTAAGCTATTTAAGAGATTCCTCGTTCCTCGGAATGACATATTTTTTATGATCTAATCTAGTCCACCCACTCTGCTACAAATAGATTCGTATCTCTATTTCCCCCATTGTATCTGTTTGAAGCCCAAACTAAATACTTACCATCTGGGCTAAACATCGGAAAAGAATCGAAAGTATCATCAAAAGTGACTTGCTCTAAACCTGTCCCATCCAGATTAATCATGAAAAGGTTGAAGGGAAATCCACGCTGAGAGGCATGGTTTGAAGAGAATAATATTTTTTGTCCGTCAGGAGTAAAGAATGGTGCCCAGTTGGCATTTCCTAAGCTTGTAATTTTTCTGGCATCAGAACCGTCAGCATTTGCGACGTATAATTCCATTTTAGTAGGCTGAACCAACCCTTGAGCTAAAAGCTCGGTGTACTCATTTATTTCCTCTTCCGTTTGCGGACGTGAAGCTCTCCATACTATTTTACTACCATCCGGTGAGAAGAAAGCACCGCCATCATAACCTAGCTCGTCAGTAATTTGAACTACATCAGAGCCATCCAGATTCATGGTGTACAACTCCAGATCACCAGATCGTGTTGAAGTAAAAATGATTCGATCACCATTTGGAGAAACGGTCGCCTCTGCATCGTAACCAGCTTCAGAAGTCAATTGATCAACAATGTTTCCCTCAAGGTCTGCTACGAAAATGTCGTATCCTTCATAAATCGGCCAAACATACTTGCCACTTGTTCGCTCAGGAGTAGCAGGACAAAGACTATCCACAAGATGTGTTGAACCATAAACGATTAGAGAATCTCCAGGTAGGAAATATGCACATGTAGTTCTACCTAACCCAGTTGACGCCATATTAGGTCTTACTCCTTTTTGTGAGTTCGATACATCCAGTGTGAAAATCTGGTCACATTCCACTCCCCACTCAGAGTAGTCCGATTGGAATACCAGGCTTTTTCCGTCAAAGCTCCAGTATGCTTCTGCATTGTTACCTCCCCAGGTCAACTGTTGTACATTTTTAAGATGTACCTCTTGCTCGTATTTCAAGGAATCAGTCGATGCTGCTTCTGTTTCATTATTTGTTGCCTTCTGGCACGAAAAAACAGCCAGCAATAGAATTATAATCGTAAAGTTCTTCATTCAATGGTATTTTCGAGTTGCGAAAGTAATCTCTAATTTCAACCTATGAAAAAGCAATTTTCACCTCTCCTACTGACATTTGTTTTTTGTTTTTGCCAGCAACAGAAACCATATAATCCAATTGAAGCTATATCTAAGGATATTTCTGTCCTTGCCAGCGACTCGCTAGCCGGAAGAGAAGTCGGTACTGAGGGTGAAAAAATGGCTGCCGATTACATTGCGAGTGAACTAGAAAAAGCAGGTGTCCAGCCTAAAGGAACCGATGGATTCTATCAGTCATTTTTTGTAAAAGATGCGGATAACCCACATGCTCAGCCTTCGAGCGAGACAGGAGAAAATGGCATCACCGGGTACAATGTGGTCGGGGTGATTGACAATCCGGGAGATGAATTAGTAATTATTGGAGCACATTATGATCATCTGGGAATGGGAGATTTTTCCTCTTTACACCGAGGTGAGCAGGCTGTGCATAATGGAGCAGATGACAATGCAAGTGGAATTGCTGCCATGCTGCATTTGGCACGAGTATTATCAAAGCAAAAACTCAATAGAGATGTGCTTTTCATTGGATTTTCAGGTGAAGAAAAAGGCCTTTGGGGTTCCAATTACTTTACTAAAACCCCAACAATCGATCTGACAAAAGTCAACTTTATGATCAACATGGATATGGTAGGAAGACTAGATGAATCTAAAGGGCTTGCTATCAATGGAACAGGAACCTCTCCTATCTGGAACTGGCTCTTGGATGAAGTTAATTCTGATAGTTTAAAACTCATTAAAAGTGAATCAGGAGTAGGTCCTTCCGATCACACCTCCTTCTACCTGCAGGATATTCCCGTGCTCCATTTCTTTACCGGTCAGCATGAGGATTACCACAAGCCGGGAGACGATCCAGAGAAAATCAATGAGGAAGGAATACTGAAAGTGGCATCCATTATTGAGCGGATGATTGTTCTTATGGATGATGATGAGAAAATTGCTTTCACGAAGACCAAAGATGAATCTGATAATCCTCGTTTTACAGTTACCCTTGGAGTAGTGCCTGACTATATGTTTGACGGAGAAGGCATGCGTATTGATGGGGTGAGTGAAGATAAGCCTGCTATAAAAGCAGGAATTGAAAAAGGAGATGTGGTTATTCAGCTCGGCGATAGCACAGTCACAGATATGATGAGCTACATGCGGGCGCTTTCCACATTTGAAAAAGGAGATAAAACGACTGTGATCGTTGATCGAGGGGGTGAGAGATTGAGTTTTGAGATTGAGTTTTGAGAGACACCCGGATTTATTCCGGGTTGTTCCGTTAAGTAAATTGAAGATCCTGGCACAAGGCCGGGAATTATTTTTAATTGTCATTCTGAACGCAGCGAAGAATCTTCAAGCTTAGATTTCTCCTATCGTCGAAATGAAAATAGTTGTGACTATCCCTTGAGGGGATTACAGGGGTGTAACATCCCCCTCTCCCTAATTTCCAACACACCCCCGAAACGTCGGACCGCCTTCAAAGGGGGATTTACACCTTAATCGACTCGTTTTCCGCCTCAAACAGCGGCAGCCATAACGTGAATGTGGTGCCCTTACCTTCTTCACTATCAACTTCAATCTTTCCATTGTTCATTTCCATGAACTCATGTACCAACTGAAGTCCAAGCCCTAAACCTTTCTCACCGGAGGTACCATAAGTGCTTTTCTTATCCTGTAGTTGGAATAGCTTTTTGAGCTTATCCTTTGGCATCCCTACTCCTGTATCATACACTTCGATCTTAGCCATTCCATTTTCTTCTGAAGCTTTGATACCTACTTCTCCCCCTTCCGGTGTGAATTTTAACGCATTGTTTACCAGATTTCGAAGGATAGTCATGGTCGTATTTTTATCCGACCATAATTCCATGTTCTTAGGAACATCAGTAACCAATTCGATGGATTTGCCTTGAGCCATGTTGGACAAAACCTTAACCAACTCATCAGACATTTCTTTCAGGTTTAGTTTCTCAGGAACATTCGGAATGTGCCCTTGCTGCTGCATAGCCCAGTTGAGTAGGTTATCTAAAAGTTTTGATAGTTGGTCTACCGAAGAGTCAATATGCTCTGTCATTTCCAAAAGCTGATCTGTTTGCTTGGTTTGCACCATCATCTTGATCATCTGACTGATGCCATGAAAACCAGCCACCGGACTTCTCAAATCATGCGAGATAATGGAAAAGAATTTGTCTTTGGTGCTGTTCAAGCGTTCCAGCTCAGCTTTTTGTTCACCAAGGATTCGATTGATTTTCGCTTTGGATCGGTAGTATTTGTAGATGATTGCTGCAAGCACAATGAGGATAAAAGCAAATGCTCCAACAGCGATAGTGATGATTCTTTGCGTCCGTTTCTCAGCGGTTAGAAGATCTACTTCTGCTTGTTTTTGACCTACCTCGAATTCGGTGCGCAAATCGGCCATTTTTTGAGTGGTTTCAATGCTTTGTATACTGTCCTTAAGAGCAACGTATTTTTTATGATGCGTATATGAATTTTGAAAATTTCCTAAGTCCTCGTAGAGCTCGCTTAGTAGTAGAGATGCATCGCGCGCCTGTTCTTTAAGGTTATTTTCAGACGACATTTGCAATGCTTCCTTCGTGACTTCAACAGATTGATTCTTCTTATTTTGCTCAAAATAAACTCTACCCAAATTGTGAAGGTAATCAGCCATTCCATAGTAATCACCCATGGGCCTTAATCGCTCTATTGCTTCTTCTAGTAGATTCTCAGCAAGACCATAATCCCCTTGCTTCCAGCTTATCAGTCCTGTATTTCCCTTTGTGTATGCAATTCCTACTTCAAATTCTAATTCTTCAAATATGGGAAGTGCCTTCTTTGTATAGTACAATGCACTGTCATATTCCTGCATCTTATAGTACTCATATCCAATATTTAAGGAGCCATAACCGATATACTCGAAATCGTTAACCTCCTCGAATAATTTTAATGATTTCTTCTTAAAAAGCAGCGAATTCTTTTGATCGTTATTAAGTGAATAGGATGAGGCAATCTGGCCGTATATAGCACCTAATTCTTCATTCAATTCATGAACTTTTGCATGTTCTGCCCCCTCAAATAGTACATCGAGTGATTTTTCAAGCCGACCGGTTTTTGAATAGGCACTTCCCATAACTATATAGGCGGTGGCGATAAGTTCAACTTTGCCTTCCTTTTGTGCTTCCTCAAGAAGCATGTTAGAATATTTAATTTGCTCTTGCGGTTCCGTTGAATTAATGGATATTACCCTCAAACACTCCAATCTTTCATCAGTATTCAATTGTTGATTTTGCAACCTTAAGATCGAACTATCCGCTTTTTTCTGATTTTGGGTGAACCCTTGAAACATGAAAAAAAGTGCCATTAAAAAAATGACACTCTTAAAAGCAAATTTTTTGAATCTAAACATTTTAATCACCTCCTTTTGGATAATGTAAGTCAGGATCCACATCAATATATCCCCCGCCTCCGGAAGCAGGCTTCACAGAAATCGTATATTTCACATTTATTGTACCAGTAAGACCATTTTTAACCTTTCCTTTCGGCTTTTTTGAATCATTGTCATTTACCTTCTCAAGTATCTGATTCTGATTTGGTTTTATTTTCACCTTACTGATTGTGTCATCGGCCACCCAGTCTACTTCGTCTCCTGAGTTAACTCCAGTGCTTGGATTACCAGCATCGACTACTTGCCAGTTTCCACTCGAATCTTGATACTTGAGCGTTTGACCATCTAAGGTTAAGTTTATTGTAATAATTGCCATATTATTGGGTTTATGGTGACTATAAATAATTGAATGCCCAATATATCAAATGATAATGTGAAATTGATTCATCACCTAAAATTGATTCATTTTTACAAGCGGTTAATGGTTTGTCTTTAATGGCCTGTTGTGGGTTTGTAATTGAAAAACTATGCGAATAATTATTTACTCATTTTCTATTTTTTTATCAGTCCTTACTTACAGTCAGAGTATAAGGGAAATCTATCAGGAAGGGATCAAAGCGTATGAGGAGAAGAACTACACCCTCTTCAATGAAAAGATGTTTACGATAGATACCATGCGACCAAACTATCCCGCGGTGGTTTACAATCTTGCCGGGAGTTATGCCCTAATTGGCAATACTAATCAAGCACTGGAAACGCTCAATAAATACATCCTCATGGATGCTACTCAGGACTTTTCTCAGGATTCGGATTTTGCTTCACTTTTAGAGACAGAAGGCTTCAAAGAAGTGACACAAAAGCAAAAGGAACTAACCGAAACAATAGAAGTGATGGAAGTGCACCAATTTCCCATTTTAACATCGCATCCAGAGTCGATCACTTACTCAAAAAAGCAAAGGGCATTTTTTATGGGAGGGGTACGAGATGGAAACATCTGGAAAATAAAGCCGGGAAGCCTACCGGAACTTTGGGTAGAATCTCCTAAAAACTCATGGGCAGTAATGGGCGCTGAAGTATCTGCAGATGAAAAATACCTTTGGGTATGCACATCTTCAATGAACAACTATCATGAATACAACCAGAATGAAGAAGGTTTTGCGAGTGTAATTAAGTATGATATACGTAACAGAAAAGCCTTGGAGACATTCTATCTCACCGATGGCCACAACTTTGGTGACTTAATTTCTGATAATAAGGGAAATGTTTACATCTCCGACGGCACTGCCAACAAACTCTATTGGATAAGTGTGGAAAATGGAAAACTTGAGGAGTTCGTGGATCTCTCAAAAACCGTTTTCAACCTGCAGGGGTTAGCCTTAAATACAGATCAGACAGATATCTACCTCAGTGACTACATAGATGGAATTTATAAGGTAAATATTGCCACTAAGAACACTTCCAAATTAGCTATTGAAGGCGAGGATATTCTCATTAAAGGAATCGACGGACTTTATTTTAAAGACAATTCATTGATCGGCCTACACAATGGAAGCAATCCAAACAGGGTCATCAGATATCAGCTTTCTGAAGATGGAAATGCTATTATCCGTAAAGATATCATAGCTCAAGGAGGCTTGCTGGGCGAGCCTACCCAAGGAACCTGGATTGACGGAACTTTATATTATATTGTAAACAGCCCATGGGGAGCTTATGATCGGGATGGTAATTTTGCCCCATCAGGTGAAAATATCATTCTAGGGAAAGCAGAATAGTCCACTAATGGCGTGAAGGATCGTCTATAGTTTATGTCTGAATATCTAATTGTAATAGCAGCGGAAAACGAAAGAGGACTTTCTCCCGCTGAAGAGAAGCACTGTATTGCAGCATATGGAAAGTGGGCTGAGAAACTTGGCCAGAAACATATAGTAGCTCGTCGGCTATCGTTGGATCTCGGCCATCTCTTCCCAAGTAAAAAAACACTTACTACAGATGGTCCCTTTGCCGAAGCAAAAGAACTAATTGCAGGTTTTGTTCTCATACAAGCTGACTCCCAGCAAGAAGCGAATAAAATAGCCTCCTCCTGTCCACTTAATGAGTACTTCCATCTGTTTGTGAAGGCTACCAATTAGTCTGATTTTTCACTTCACAGAAACTTTCGCCTTGAGTAGTCGTATGTACTATGCATTAACAAGTACTAATTAATACAATTAAAAGAAACCATTGATGCAACCTTTTGTCTTTAGATGGCATCAAACACCCTAGAAGACCTAAAACTCAAAAATTATGAAGCGACTAACTACTACTCCAAAGCTGATTTTATCAGTATTCACCACTTTATTGTTCTTAACCTCTTCTGCTCAGGATGAAGGATTCATCTATGGAAAAGTTACCACTGAAGATGGTGATGTGTATGAAGGCCCCATCAGATGGGGAAAAGAAGAGGTTTACTGGACGGACATGTTCAATGCCTCAAAAAGAGAAAATAAAAATCTGGACTACCTCACCAGTCGTGAACTGGATGCCCTGGAAGACCGATACGATGACAACAACAACCTCATCTCCCGATTTGTAAATATTTCGTGGGACGATGATAATGATGGACGATTCGTTCACGAATTCTCAACTGAATTTGGCAACCTAAAATCTTTGCGAATGCGATCAGGAAGTCGGGTTGAGGTAGAGCTAAAGAACGGAGATTATATCGAGGTAAATGGAAGCGGTTACAATGATATTGGCACAAAAATCAATGTGATCGATCGCGAGCTTGGTAAAATTCAGCTTTCCTGGAACAACCTGGATAAAATAGAATTCCTCCCTACCCCCTCCAGGTTGGATGAGAAATTTGGAGAGCCTCTGTATGGGACGGTAATCTGTGATCTGGGTGAATTTACCGGGTTTGTTCAATGGGATCATGACGAGCGTGTTGGTACCGATGTGCTGGATGGTGAAGAAGATGGAAACGACTATGAGATTGACTTTGACAAAATCAGATCCATCAAACGAGATGGCTACAGCAGTAGCATTGTGACCCTAAAATCAGGAAGAGAACTTGACCTGAGAGGCACCAACGATGTAGATGATGATAACAAAGGAATTATTGTGACGGTCAAAGGACTTGGTAGAGTAGATATCCCCTGGGATGAATTTGATAAAGTCACTTTTAAAGACGCTCCAAATAGTGGCCCAACTTACAGCTCATTCGGATCTCCTAAGAAAATAAGTGGCACAGTAGAAGTAGACAATGGTGATCGTCACAATGGAGAAATCATCTTCGACCTGGATGAAGAGTACACTTTCGAATTACTGAATGGCGAAGATGATGATGTGAAGTTTATCATCCCATTCTACAACATCAGCGCAATCGCTCCCAGAAGCTCTGACACATCAATCATCACGCTCAAGGATGGAAGCAAGCTAACGCTGGAAGATGGTCAGGATGTATCGGATAAAAACCTTGGCGTACTGATTCGGACTAAATCAGACAGGGTATATGTTCCGTGGGATCGCATTGAAAAGATAAACCTGGACTACAACTAACTCAAAGGACAAAAACTCAAAATCATGCTGAAAAATTATTTCAATGTTGCCCTGCGCAACCTATTCAAACACAAGTTTTATTCTCTCATCAATATACTGGGATTGTCAATCGGGCTTACGTGTTTTTTGATGATTTCCTTGTATGTAGTAGATGAGCTGAGTTATGACAAATTTCACTCGGATGCTGATCGTATTTATCGGATGGACTTTACCGGAAATATCAACGGATCTGAATTTATCACAGCGTTGGCCAGTGCTCCCGCCTCAACAACGATGGTGACAGAATTCCCTGAAGTGGAAGATGCAACCCGGTTGAGAAGCACGGGAAATTGGATCGTAAAAAAGAAGAACACCGAAGATGCCTATAATGAAGATGCTGTGGTTTACGCAGATAAAAACTTCTTTCAGTTTTGGGACTTTAAGTTAATTGCAGGAAATGCTGAAACCTGTCTTGAGCGACCAAATACCCTTGTTTTAAGCCAATCTTTAGCTACCAAAATTTTTGATGATGAAGACCCAATCGGGCAAATGGTGGTGCTGGATAACGATAAGGACTGGGAGGTGACTGGTGTATATGAAGACATGCCATCCAACTCACATTTCAACTACGAAATGATGCTATCGATGGAAAGCAGAGAGGAATCCAAATCAAAGATGTGGATGAGTTTTAACTTCAACACCTACCTGAAACTTCAGGCAGATTTTGATCCTAATATGTTGGAGGCAAAATTTCCAGCTCTCATAGAGAAGTACATTGGGCCAGAAATCCAGCAGTTTATGGGTGCAAGCCTGGAGGAGTTTTATGAGTCCGGAAACAAAGCTGGATTTTACCTCTTCCCTCTCCAGGACATTCACCTAAAATCTGACAAATTGGGTGATCTTACTGTAAATGGTGACATTAAGTATGTACTCATTTTCACTGCCATCGCCTTGTTCATCCTTATTCTCGCCTGTATCAACTTCATGAATCTTTCTACTGCTCGTTCGGCTGGCAGAGCCAAGGAAGTGGGAGTGCGAAAAGTAATGGGAGCATACAAGAGTCAGCTTAGGAAGCAGTTTCTAACCGAGGCTTTTCTGATCACATTTATTTCGATTCTTATCGCTTACGGATCGTCTTTTCTCCTCCTTGATCAGTTCAACACGCTTGCAGACAAGGTGATGAAATTCGACAACCTGCTATCTGTAGAGTTTATCCTGATAATGGCTGGGGTACTGATTACCGTTGGATTCCTCGCAGGAAGCTATCCTGCATTCTTCTTGTCTAAATTCAGACCTGTCGAAGTGCTAAAAGGAAAACTTAATCTCGGACTCAAAGGTGGTGGACTAAGAAGCACATTGGTGGTTTTGCAATTTTGTGTGAGCATTATTATGATCATCGGAACGGCGATTGTCTACCAGCAGCTTTCTTACATTCAAAACAAAAAATTAGGATACAGCAAGGATCACATTCTAATGATCCATGACCCATGGCTCATGGGAGATAAATCAGAATCGTACAAGAATGAGGCATTGCAACATTCCAATATTCTGGCTGGCACCATGTCAAGCTTCCTTCCTGTGAACACTGCAGATAACAACAATGCGTGGTTCCCAGGGACTAATTCCACAAAAACCGAAACATACATTTTCCATGAGTTTAGGGTAGATCATGACTACATGGAAACACTGGACATTGAAATGAAAAAAGGAAGAAGTTTTTCCAGGGACTTCCCTAGTGATAGTACCGCTGTGATCCTCAATGAAGCGGCCATGCATCGATTGGGATGGACTGAAGAAGAGGCAATTGGAAAAACCATTTCGACCTTCGATGGATTTCAGGATAGTGTCTTCACAGCTTCCTACAAGGTAATTGGTATCGTGAAGAACTTTCATTTTTCCTCACTTAGAAATGGAATAGAGCCACTGATTTTTGAGTTAGGGAGAAGCAGAGGTTTTGTGTCTTTCAAAATTTCCAGTGAAGACATCCCGGGCACAATCAGCTTTCTTGAAGACAAATGGAACGAGTTTGCCCCAAGTCAGCCGTTCGCCTATAGTTTCCTGGATGAGCGCTTCAACGAGATGTATGAAAATGAGCAAAAGCTTGGAAAAATTTTCGGGGTGTTTGCCTTCCTTGCTGTGTTCATCGCCTGTCTTGGACTATACGGACTTGCAGCATTTACTGCCGAGCAGCGCACCAAAGAGATTGGTGTGAGAAAGGTGCTAGGAGCTTCTATTATGAGCATCATCACCCTGCTATCCAAAGAGTTTTTGAAATTGGTAGGTATTGCCTTTTTGATAGCTGCACCTATCTCCTATTTTGCCATGAATGAATGGCTTCAGGATTTTGAAAACAGAACAAATATTAATCCTATGGTTTTCTTATTGGCTGGAATATTAGCTCTGGTGATTGCATGGGTCACCATGAGCTACCAGTCATGGAATGCGGCTAGAGTCAATCCTGCCAAATCCCTAAAGGACGAATAACTTCACCTACTCTACTACTAAGGCCCATTCCGCCAACCACTGGATGGGCTTTTTTACTCCAAGCAACTATTCCTGGTTAAATGCATCATTATAACGACCAACTCCTACTACTATGCTCAAAAATTATTTCAAAGTTGCCCTACGAAATCTTCTAAAGCACAAATTCTACTCACTGCTGAATGTTATAGGACTATCCATCGGGCTGGCCTGTTTCATGCTCATTTCCCTATTTGTAAAAGATGAACTAAGCTATGATGCACATCTGGATGGAGCTGATAGGATATTTCGAATTGATTTTTCAGCTACGCTGAATGGATCGGATCACATTTCAGCCCAGGTGGGTGCTCCTATGGCTCTGGCACTTAAGACTGACTATCCGGAAGTCGAAGATGCAGTTCGAATAAGAAAATCAGGAAACTGGTTTGTAAAGCGCAAGGGACAAACGGAAACGTTTAAAGAAGAGCATGTAATCATGGCTGACTCCAACCTGTTTGACTTCTTTTCTTTGAAGCTGATTTATGGAGATAAAAAAACGGCGTTAAACCGACCTAACACGCTGGCAATGGATCTTAGCACATCTAAAAAAATATTTGGAGACATCAATCCCATTGGAGAGGTTCTGGTTTTGGATAATGAGCATGACTATGAGGTAACCGGGGTTTATGAGGACATCCCTCAAAACACTCACTTTCATCAAAACATGATGCTCTCCATGAGCACATTCGGGTGGGCCAATAATCAAAACTGGCTGAGCACCAATTTCAATACCTACATCAAACTGCAAGAAGGTACCTCAAAGGAAGATATGGAAGCAAAGTTTCCGGCTGTAATTGAAACGTATTGCGCTCCATTGATTGAGCAATTTCTAAATATGAACCTGGAGGAGTTTAAAAACAGCGGAAATGCGCTCGGATTTTCTCTCTTCCCGCTTACGGATATTCACCTGAAATCAAACAAGGATGGAGAGATGGAAGCCAATGGTGACATCAAATATGTCTTTATTTTTTCGGCTGTCGGTCTTTTCATACTCATCCTCGCTTGTATCAATTTTATGAATCTTGCCACTGCCCGGTCTGCCAATCGTGCGAAGGAAGTAGGAGTTAGAAAAGCCATGGGTGCTTTAAAAAATCAGTTGGTGAAACAATTTGTTACTGAAGCACTTTTAATCTCAGTCTTAGCATTTGTTTTCGCTTATTTCATTTCATTCCTTGCTATTCCTTCATTCAATGCTATCTCCGAAAAAGAACTGTATTTCTCAAGCCTCTTCGAAGGATCATATGTCCTTACCATGCTTGGCGTAATGATACTGGTGGGTCTTCTTGCGGGCAGCTATCCGGCGTTTTATATGTCCATGTTCAGACCGGTGGAAGTACTAAAAGGCACCATTCGTCAGGGAATTAAAAGTGGTCCAATTCGCAGCGTATTGGTAGTTTTTCAGTTTTCCATTTCCATCATTATGATCATAGGCACAGCCATTGTGTTTGATCAACTTTCCTTTATTCAAAACAAAAAACTAGGATACGAAAAGGATCAGGTACTCATGGTAAATGATGCCTGGATTCTCCGTGATCAGGCCGAGGCTTTTAAGAATGAAGCTTCCAGAAACTCCAATGTCATCAGCAGCTCACTGAGCAGCTTCCTGCCAACTGGAAATTTTGGTAATTCTAACCTTTACTTTAAAAATCCAACTGCAGCATCAGAAGAAAGTTTGGTGATTGGAACTGCTACAGTGGATCATGACTATCTCGCCACAATGGGACTAACCATGAAAGAAGGCCGATTCTTTTCGCGGGAATATGCCAGCGATTCCTTGGCTGTAATATTGAATGAGACTGCTGTACAAAGATTTGGATATGAAAATCCACTCGCTTCCAAACTCTACACCCACGATGGAGATGATGACAATGTAATCGTAGAAGGATATCGAATCATTGGTGTGGTGAATGACTTTCACTATAAATCACTTCGCAGCAACATTGAACCGCTCGTGCTCCATTTAGGCCAAAACTCAGGATATGCCATTTTCAAGATACAAATGGAAAATGTGGAAGAGACCATCTCATTCCTGGAATTAACCTGGGATAAGTTCGCCCCTGGTCAACCCTTCGAATTTCAGTTTATGAATCAGCAATTTGATGCTATGTACAGATCAGAAAATAAGATTGGAGATATCTTCACAATCTTTGCAGTTATCACCATTTTCATAGCTTGCTTAGGTCTTTTCGGACTTGCAGCTTTCACAGCTGAGCAAAAAACCAAAGAAATCGGAATACGGAAAACCTTGGGTGCTACTATCCCAAGTATTGTCAATCTACTCTCCAAAAATTTTCTCAAGCTCATCATTATCGCACTTGTGATTGCAATTCCTTTAGCGTCAATCATCATGAGCTACTGGCTGGAGGCATTCGCCTATCGAACCAGCTTAAAGCCAGGTACTTACATTATTTCTGGCATCATCGCCATTGCGATCGCCTGGCTGACAATAAGCTTCCAATCATGGAAGGCTGCACGAATCAATCCAGCACAATCTCTCAAGGATGAGTAGCGCACATATCCACAACTTTTCCACAAAACAAAAGCGATCTAAAATTGGGTCGCTTTTGTTCTTTACTTTGAAGGTTCTTTCCACTTCCAAGCAATTTGCGATATGTACCTCATATTCGACACTGAAACCACCGGCCTCCCTCACAACAAAACCGCTCCTGTTGAGGAGTTGGACAACTGGCCAAGACTTGTTCAAATTGCCTGGCAGCTGCATGATCATTCAGGGAAGCTCCTTTCTATAGGAAATCATATCATTAAGCCAGAAGGATTTACAATCCCTTTCAACGCTGAGAAAATTCATGGCATCTCCACCGATCGTGCACTAGAGGTAGGTGAAGATCTATCTGAGGTGCTGGACAAATTCTCGGAAGATGTCAGACGAGCAGAAGTTCTTGTTGGTCATAATATCGAATTCGACAATAAGATCATCGGTGCGGAATATCTACGAACCGAAAAAGAGAACCTTCTTGCAGAAGCAAAGAATATTGACACAGCAGAAGATACCAAAGAATTTTGCCAGTTGCAGGGAGGCCCGGGTGGACGTCTTAAGTCTCCAAGGCTTATCGAATTATACGAAAAGCTTTTTGGTGAACCCTTTGCTGACGCACACGATGCAGCCTACGATGTAGATGCGACAGCAAAAGCATTTTTTGAATGCCTAAAACGCTCCATCATCCCAACCATCGATGATACCAATCCAAGTGAAATCACATATGAAGCTCCAGATCTGGATGATGCCAATTTTGCGACCAAAAGGGAGAAATCCTCAGGTAAGATTGGTACAGAAGAAGTAGATGCAAAAGACATCAAAGGGGCATTCTGTCACTTACATGGTCATTCACAATTCTCCGTCTTACAAGCCACACCTGATGTGGGAGCCATTATAGCCAAAGCAAAAGCCTATGAAATGCCTGCTGTTGCGCTGACAGATTTGGGCAATATGTTCGGAGCGTTCAAGTTCGTAAAAGCGGCCAAAGGAGCAGGAATCAAACCTATAATTGGATGCGAATTTTATGTTGCTGAAGAACGTCTTAAACTTCAATTCACGAAGGATAATCCGGATAAACGCTTCAAGCAATTGCTACTTGCCAAATCAAAAAAAGGATATGAAAATCTAATCAAGCTCAGCTCAATTGCTTATAAAGAAGGAAACTACGGTCTCTATCCTAGAATTGACAAAGCTTTAATCGAAGAATACAAAGAAGACCTTATTGCTCTCAGTGGAAGTCTTGGTGGTGAAATACCCCATCTGGTTTTGAATGTGGGTGAAACGCAAGCAGAAGAAGCAGTCCTTTATTGGAAAAACTTGTTTGGTGATGACTTCTACCTCGAAATAAATCGACACGGGCTGGAGGAAGAAAACAGGCTCAACGAAATTTTGGTTGGATTTGCCAAAAAGCACGACATCAAACTCATTGCTGCAAATGAATACTTCTACCTCGATAAGGAAGATGCAAAAGCCCATGATGTACTGATTTGCATCAAGGAGAACGAAAAACAGAGTACTCCTATCGGTAGAGGTCGAGGTTTTAGGCCGGGCCTTCCTAATGACAACTACTATTTCAAAACCCAGCAGGAAATGAAAGAATCTTTCGGAGATATTCCGGAGGCAATTGAAAACATTTCTGAGCTCATTGATAAAGTGGAAGCATACAGCCTGGAACGTGACGTACTTCTCCCTGCCTTTGATATCCCTGAAGAATTTATTGATCCTGAAGATGAAAAAGATGGAGGTAAACGTGGAGAGAATGCCTATCTGCGACACCTGACTTATCAGGGTGCTGAAAAACGATATGATGAAATAACAGATGAAATCCGTGAGCGAATTGATTTTGAATTAGAGACCATCGCCAACACCGGATATCCGGGGTATTTCCTGATCGTTCAGGACTTTACCGCAAAAGCACGAGAGATGGGTGTGGCAGTCGGGCCAGGACGGGGATCAGCGGCGGGTTCTGTGGTGGCCTACTGCATTGGAATTACCAACGTAGATCCAATTGCGTATGATCTCCTATTTGAGCGTTTTCTTAATCCGGACAGGGTATCCCTTCCCGATATTGATATTGACTTTGATAATGAAGGTCGGGAAAAGGTGATCAAATATGTAATTGACAAATACGGATTTGATCAGGTCGCTCAAATCATAACCTATGGCACCATGGCTCCAAAATCAGCGATAAGGGATGCAGGTAGAGTAATGGAATTGCCGCTTCCTGAAACTGATGCCATCGCCAAGCTCGTACCCGAACGTCCGGGGACGAAATTCACCAAGGTGTTTGAAGAGGTGAAAGAACTAGAGGATCTGAGAAAAGGCAAAGACCTTCCCTCTCAGGTTTTGAATCAGGCGGTCGTGTTGGAGGGTTCACTTAGAAACACAGGTATCCACGCATGCGGGGTGATCATCACTCCGGCTGATATGAGTAACTATGTTCCTTTGGCCAAGTCAAAAGATTCAGACCTGCTTGTCACTCAGTTCGACAACAGTGTGGTTGAATCGGCTGGTATGCTGAAGATGGACTTTTTGGGCTTAAAAACCCTGTCTATCATTAAAACTGCTGTAGAGAATGTGGAGAAAAGGCATGGCATCAAAATCGACATTGATAAGATTCCACTGGATGACCAAAAGACCTACGAGCTGTACCAACGAGGTGAAACAAACGGCACGTTCCAGTTTGAGTCGCCCGGTATGCAGAAGCATCTTCGAGCACTCAAACCAGATAAGTTTGAGGATTTGATTGCCATGAACGCCCTGTATCGTCCGGGTCCAATGGAGTATATTCCCAACTTCATCGCCAGAAAACACGGCAAGGAGCAGATCAGCTATGACATTCCTGAAATGGAAGAGTACCTGGCTGAGACGTATGGAATCACAGTCTATCAAGAGCAGGTAATGTTACTTTCTCAATCTCTCGCAGGCTTTACAAAAGGTGAGGCAGATGTCTTGCGTAAAGCAATGGGTAAGAAAAAGCGGGACGTGCTGGATGAAATGAAGCCCAAGTTCATCGAGCAGGCTAAAGCCAAAGGTCATCCCGAAGATAAGCTAGAGAAAGTTTGGACTGACTGGGAGGCATTTGCAGCCTATGCATTCAACAAGTCTCACAGTACCTGTTATTCAGTAGTTGCTTACCATACAGGCTACCTCAAAGCCAACTATCCAGCAGAATACATGGCTTCTGTGCTCACCCACAATCAGAGCAGCATTGACAAGGTGAGCTTCTTCATGGAGGAATGCAAGAACAGAAACATTCCGGTGCTGGGACCACACGTCAATGAATCCCAAAAAGACTTTGCGGTAAATGCCGAAGGAGAAATTCGATTCGGGATGGGTGCGATAAAAGGTACAGGTGAATCAGCTGTCATGGCTATCATTGAAGAGCGGGATGCAAAGGGTCCTTTTAATGACATCTTCGATTTTGCAAAACGGGTCAATCTAAGAACAGTAAACAAAAAGTCATTTGAAAGCCTGGCAAAAGCTGGCGCATTTGACTGCTTCGAAGAATTTCACAGGAGGCAGTATGTGGAACCGGATGAAGAAGGTTCATCCCTTATTGAGAAGTCCATCCGCTATGCCAACCGCATGCAGGAAGAGGAAGCCAGCAATCAATCGTCCCTCTTTGGTGGAGCTACAGGGACAGACATAGCCAAACCAAAGGTTGGCCGAATTGAGCCATACGGCGATATTGAAAAGCTGAATATTGAGAAAGAAATGGTGGGGCTTTACATTTCTGGTCACCCACTCAACCAGTTCAAATTTGAAATGGATCACCTGACCAATGCTGGAATTCATCAATTGGCTGAGCCTGAAAAAATGCAAGGGAGAGAAATACGAATTGGAGGTGTAGTAAGTGATGTGCAGCATCGAACATCAAAAAAAGGGAATCCGTTTGGTCAGTTTACCCTCGAAGATTTTAACGACAATCACACCTTCTATTTGTTTGGACAGGATTATTTGAAGTTCAAACCAATGCTTGAAAAGGGTTGGTTTCTATATCTGAGTGGTAACATCCAAAATCGGTGGAATAGCGAGGAGCTTGAATTCAAGATTCAGAACATTGAACATCTGAGTGAGATACGTGAAAAGATGACCAAGGGTCTTGAATTAAAAATGCGTTTGGAAGATGTGAATTCTGTTATTGTAGAAGAAATAGAGCGAATAGCCGAGCAATATCCAGGCAAATCACTTTTGAAAATGTCGCTGGTTGGTGTGTATGAAAACAGGGCTATTAATCTTGAGATGTTGAGCAGAAAGTTCACCATTGACCCTACTGACGAACTTATTAAAGAGTTGCAGGGCATTGATGAAATTCATTATCGGGTGCTGCTTCAGAAAAACTAATTGTCAACTCAACAACAAACAGCCTTTTTATCAAAAGAGAATAAACTATTCAAATTACTTTTGTGTTCGAATCACAAGCAATCAAAAAAATTCAATTATAAGACAATGGCAAAAGCAGTAGAAATTACGGACAGCAACTTTGAGGAAATCATCAATTCAGATCAGCCGGTACTGGTTGACTTCTGGGCAGAGTGGTGTGGTCCATGTAAAATGATCGGTCCTGTGGTAGAAGAACTAGCAGGCGATTTTGAAGGCAAGGCAGTGGTTGGAAAAGTAGACGTGGATGCAAATCCGGAAGTTTCTGCAAAATTCGGAATTAGATCAATCCCTACCCTTTTGGTTTTCAAAAATGGAGAGGTTGTAGATAAGCAAATTGGCGCTGTGCCTAAAAACGTATTAAGCGATAAGTTGACTGCCCAAATGGCGTAAGTCAACCCTCTAAAAAATAATTTAGCCCCAATATCAATCGGTATTGGGGCTTTTCTTTTTTATGCGAATATTTACATAAAAAAAAGTATGAAAAAATCACTAATTCTAATACTTGCGAGTGCGCTGTTTAGTATTTCATTTGCTCAGGAAGCAACTGAAAAAAGATCTCAACGAGAATTTGAAATCTCTTATGATGACATGGATCAGGTAAAGGTGTCCTTAAATCTCTCCGATGAGCAATTGCAAAAATGGAATCAGGTGAATGATAAATACTACCCAAATTTGAAAGAACTGGAACAACAGGATTCTTTGGATTTCAGGACCAAGTCAATTCAGTTAAAGAAGATAATGGAAGACAGAGACGCGGAATTAAAAGAGTTCGTTTTTGCGGCTCAGTGGGACAAATATCAAAATTTGAAAATGCAAGCTAGACGTGAAGGAATGAAATCAAGGCGAGAGGAAATGATGCAAAAACGCAAGGAGATGATGGAGAAAAGAAAACAAGGACAAAAAGAAGGAGATGGAGGTGATCAATGATCATCAACCTCATTTCCGGTCCCAGGAATATCTCTACCGCATTGATGTACTCGTTTTCACAACACTCCAAAATCAAAGTTGTTGACGAACCCTTTTATGCTTATTATTTAACTCTAACTGGGCTGGATCATCCAGGAAGAAAAGAGACCATCGCCAGCATGAGTGCAGATTCTACCGAAGTGATTGCCCAGATTAAAGGTCTGGAAGAGGCTAACGAAATTGTATTCCTTAAAAACATGGCTCATCATCATGAAGGGCTGAACTGGAATTACCTCTGTGAGATGTACAACGTTTTTTTAATTCGTGACCCAAAGCAATTAATTGCTTCATTTGCTCAAGTGATCCCGAACCCTACCCTCCAGGATATAGGACTCAAACATGAAGCAGAACTCCTTGATTTTGTCCATAAGAATGGCTCGTCCCCACCCATAGTCATTGACTCAAATGATATTTTGACAAACCCGGAAGCAGGACTTAAGAAACTCTGTGATGATTTAGGAATATCTTTTGAACAAAAATTGCTGAGTTGGAAAAAGGGTGCAATCCCGGAAGATGGGGTTTGGGCAAAATACTGGTACAAGAACGTGCATAACTCCACAGGATTTGTCAGACAAAAAACAAGTGACCGGCCCCTTCCGAAACATTGCCAAGACTTGTATAATGAGTCATTGGCGTATTATGAAAAGCTCCAAAAGTTTCAATGAAATGCACCAAGCAGGAATGACCACTAATTTTAAATGATAAAAATCAAATCTCGATGCTACAGAAATACAATCCTAAAAACGAAAACATTCAAGTCTGGATAGGCGACAAACTGTATCACAGAAATGAAGCTAAGGTGTCTGTATTTGATAGCACCGTTCAGGGTGGAGATGCAGTTTGGGAAGGATTGCGCCTGTACAAAGAAGGTGTGCTGCACCTGGACAAGCACCTGGATAGATTATTTGCTTCCGCCAAAGCCCTCGCTTTTGAGCATGTGCCAACACGTGAATTTATCAAAGATGCGATCAGACAAACCCTGGAAGCAAATGGAATGACAGAAGATACGCTGATGCGTCTGACGCTAAGTCGTGGGGAGAAAATCACTTCGGGGATGGACCCCAGATTGAATCAAAAAGGCAGCTGTCTTATCGTACTGGCAGAATGGAAACCGCTGGTTTACGACAATGATTCAGGAATTCGCGTAATCACCTCCACCCAGCGTAGAAACGGACCTCAGTTTCTGGATAGTAAAATCCATCACAACAATCTACTCAATAACATACTAGCAAAGATTCAAGCCAACTTTGCCGGAGTAGATGCGGGAATCATGCTGGACGAAAGAGGATTTGTGGCAGAGCTCAATGACACCAATTTATTTATGGTGAGGAAAGGCACGCTCTATACACCATTTGCCAATGCATGCCTCCATGGGATCACACGGGGATTTGTGCTTGAGTTGGCCACCAAAAACAACATTCCTGTTCTGGAGAAAAACCTCAGTCTCGTTGAGTTTTATGATGCCGATGAAGTCTTCGCTACCGGCACTATGGGTGAGCTAACGCCTGTAAAAGAAATCGATGGTCGTACTATAGAAAATAAATCAGGTTCAACCATTAGAAAACGATTAAACGAACTTATGTATGCAAGTCTGGCTGAAAGGTGTGAGAAATTGAAAGTATAGATTGATTATGTAGTCTTAAAAATTTCCTAGAATTACGCCTAGAAAAACCTCTTACTACTTTTGTTGCAACCATCTTGTTATTGTGTTCTAGTAATGCTGTATTAATCATCTTCCGATTCGTTAAATGTGAGTGGGATACTTCGTCACTTATTCTCTCAATCCCCCATACTAATCCATCAACCTAAATCTATTCCCAGTTTAGCTCTGTACACCAATTCTTGAATAGATCTAATTACTCACCCGGCTTTTCCGCGATAGGAATGGTAAACAACCTTTGGGGTTTGTATAAAAATGAAAAGACTCCCAATGGAGCCTTCTCTCTTTATGATCCATGATAAATTATGACTTTGGTACAATTAGTTGTCTCGCTTACCAAAGTAAAAGTGAGCACATTACCAACGATTGAATACGCAGCGCTTTCTGATATAGTGGTCTCTCCAATTGTGGCAATTATTGTCATTTGGTCTCCATTGATTTCATACTCAAACAAGACACCATCTAATTGCCCTACATTAGGATATGAAATCGTTCCATCCGAATTGAATATCATCACATCACAATCTTCAGTGCATTCCTCAAAATAACTATCTGAGGAGTCAGGACAATCCTTCGTCTCTATGCTAGTTTCAGTCCACGTGGTACCCACAAGTGGAAGATTAAAAGAAGAATCGTCATCCCCACAGGAGGTTATTAGAATTGATAAAACAAGAATTGATTTTAAAGCAATATTCATATTTATTAGTCTAGACTTTAACCGGTTAGGATCCTTGATATGTATATATTTCAAAGCATTTTACATCCTCATCATAGATTGTTATGTTTAACATGTTACTGATGATTTCAAAATCATATGTTACTGAAAGCATAAACTCTCCATCCTTAATTGTTAGAGTCAACTCACTCCCCGTCACCGAATAAGTATATTCTGTATCTCCTAAATCCTCACCAGGAAGTGAAACTGTCCCATCAGCATTTAAAATAAATACCTCGCAATCTTCTCCAGAGCATGTACTCTTTCTTTCTTTTAGTTCATCTGCACAGTCTTTCGCTTCAAAGGAAACTTCTGTCCATGTAGTCCCCACAAGTGGTAAAGAAGAATCTCCATCACCATTCCCACAAGAGGTAAATAAGATTAATAAAACAAAAATGGTTTTATAAGAAAACTTCATACTCAATTGGTTTAATTATTCATTCACAACCACCTTCTCCATCACATCATCTTCTTTGATCTGATCGATGACATCCAGACCTTCTATTACCTTACCAAACACTGTGTGGTTTCGGTCGAGGTGAGCTACATTATCCCGGTTGTGGCAAATAAAAAACTGAGAGCCTCCTGTATTTCTTCCAGCATGTGCCATGGATAGCACCCCCCTATCGTGATATTGGTTCTCACCATCTAACTCACAATCGATTTGATATCCCGGCCCGCCCGTACCATCACCTTTTGGGCATCCACCCTGTATTACGAAATTTGGGATCACCCGATGAAACGTCAATCCATCATAGTAGCCGTCATTTGCCAGGTCAATAAAATTCTTTACTGTGTTTGGGGCATCTTTCTCGAAAAACTCGATTTTCATCACCCCTTTTTTAGTGTGTATTTCTGCTGTTTTCATATCTGCCTGCAAAGGTAGTTCATCTGTTAAAAATTCTTAATTGTGATAGTGCGAGTAACCTTATATGATTAAGTGGAGTACATTAACTAGTCACAAACTCAAAACCCATGCTTAAAAACTACTTTCTGGTGGCCATCCGTCACCTCAAACGCCAGCCCGGCTATGCCCTGCTCAATATTCTTGGTTTAACAATTGGAATTGCTTCGGCATTGCTTATTGTCCTTTACCTAAATCAGGAAACCAGCTTTGATAAGCATCAACGAAATGCGGATAATATTTACCGGATTTCAGCAGACATTACCGAACCGGATAATGCGTTTAAATGGGCTGTTTCTCAGCCGCCACTTGGAAAAACAGTCAATGAAGAATTTCAGGAGATCGAACAATTCACCCGATTCGCAGGAGGTGGAAATACTCGTTTCCGATATGACGACCGGAATTACGAAGCAGAAAACTGGTACCTAGTCGACTCTACAGTCTTTGATGTTTTCACTGTGAAATTTCTACAAGGTGATCCAGCAACAGCTCTAAATGCACCCAATACGGTAGTGCTTAGCAAGACACTAGCTGACAAAATCTTCAAAGGTGACAATCCCATGGGTAAGCTGTTAGAGACCGAAAGGTTCTCTTATAAGGTGACAGGAATTTATGAAGATATCCCCGTCACTTCTCACATCCGTCCTGATGCCATGGCAGCTTTCAGCACCAATGAGAACTATGCCAACTCGCAAAGCTGGGGAGGATTTGGCCTATATACGTATGTAGTGCTTAATGACGGAGTAGATCCAGCTTATGTTGAAAAGCGACTAAACGATGAAATAATCCCCAAGTATGTTGCCACCATCTTTGATCAGTTCGATATTAAGGTGAAATATGAGATGATTAATATACAGGACATCCACCTGTATTCAGACTTTCAAAACGAACCATCAGCGCTTGGAAACATCGATTACATCTACATCTTCCTTGCTGTTGCTATTTTCCTCGTGCTCATTGCCTGCATCAACTACATGAATCTTGCCACCGCGCGATCTATGAGAAGATCACTTGAGGTTGGGATTAGAAAGGTAATGGGTGCAGTACGTGGAGCACTCATCAGACAATTCATTGTCGAGTCAGTTTTGATCTCGCTTGTTTCCATCATCATCAGCCTATTGCTTCTGATCGTTGTAGTTCCGGCCATCAATGCTCAGCTTGGTACATCCCTGATGCTGAGTGACCTGCTATCACAAAAAATCATCCTTACACTGGTAGGCATTCTACTGTTTACCGGACTGATTAGTGGCTCCTACCCTGCTTTTTATCTTTCAGGATTTAGTCCGATAAAGGCCATCAAAGGTGGTACCGGAAGCAAACGCACTGGCAATGTATGGCTTAGAAGGGTATTGGTTGGTATCCAGTTTTCCATTTCTATTTTCATGCTCATTGGCACATTAGTGATTTATCAGCAAATGCAGTTTGTAAGAAATGCCGACCTGGGATTCAATAAAGATCAGGTGGTGAATTTCACACTAAACAGGGCTGCAAGTGAGCGCTGGGAGACACTGAGAACCAAGCTCCTTGAAAACCCAAATATTGCAAATGCAGCTACAGCAACGACTGTTCCTGGAAATGGATTTGGTAAAAATGTGATGCAGGTAGAAACAAACGAGGGTGTGATGGAGGACTATGGGGTTGACTGGTATGGGGTTGACTATGACTATGCCGACGTGCTGGATATAGAACTGGTTAAAGGCAGAAATTTCTCAAGAGATTACCTGAGTGATACTGCATCTGCAGTTTTAGTCAATGAGGCGATGGTTGAGCGATTCGGCTGGGATGAGCCTATAGGAAAACGATTCCAGTTTGATCAGGACAGCACCGTATTTCACAAAGTGATTGGAGTTGTAAAGGATTTCCATCACCGCTCACTTTACAACCCTATCGAGTCATTTATGATTTTCCCTAACCTGAATAACAGGCAGGCGATGGTAAAGATGAGTGGAGATTTGGAAGCGGGACTAGATCATCTTCAGGCTTCATGGGATGAACTTTTTCCCAATGCACCACTGGAGTATCAGTTCCTTGATCAAAATTTCTTGCGTGATTACGAAACAGATCAGCTGCGTGGACAATTGTTCCTGGGCTTTGCCATCATGATGATCATTATCTCAGGACTTGGATTACTAGGCCTTGCTTCCTTCACCGCCGAGCAACGCACCAAGGAAATAAGTGTAAGAAAAGTATTGGGAGCTGAAGTGAAAGGATTGGTAATGTTGTTGGTAAAGGATTTTATCTGGCTGGTATTGGTGGGTGCTTTACCTGCTTTTATTATTGGTTATAAAATCATGAACAACTGGCTCGGGGACTTTGAGTATCACACCGAAATCAACTTTATGGTATTTGCCCTGGTGTTGATCATCGTTATGGCTTTCGTGATGTTGACTACTGGCTACCAGGCCTATAAAGCAGCCACTGTAAATCCCTCTGAGAATTTGAAATATGAATAAACAAAAAAAGCCCCGATGATATCATCGGGGCTTAACTCTAACCTTTTATCAATTACCGTAGAAACAATAATTCTCTGTACTTAGGCAAAGGCCAATCTTCATCATCTACAAGCAATTCCAGCTTATCAACCGCATACCTCAACGGCTGGAAGTACTTTCCTTTCACACTGTCACAATATTCAATGGCCTGCTCTCTAATGTCCTCGATCTTATTCACTCGCTTACGCTCCTCAGTCATTTCATGAGCTAGTCTTCTCACATTATTGATATGAGTAGAAACCTCCTCAATGGTCTTTTTGATCTCTGTTGCATCCAATCCAAGCTCCATTAAACCCTTAGCATTTTCGATCAACTTCGACTGGTACTTAGTCGCTGTTGGGATGATCATATTGCTGGCTATATCGCCCATCATTCTTGATTCGATCTGAACTTTCATGATGTAATTTTCAAGTCGTATTTCATGTCTGGCATGAATCTCCACTTTACTCATCACTTTATGCTTTTCATAAAGTTTAATCACCTTATCTGTAACTGAAAAATCAAGTGCTCTTGGCGTCTCTCTCTCATTCGATAGCTTACGCTTCGCTGCTTCTTTTACCCAGCCTTCTGAATATCCATCACCTTCAAATCGTATTGGCTTGGACTCCTTAATGTAATCTCTGAGCACATCAATGATTGCAAGACGCTTTTCACGACCACCATCCATCAGTTTGTTTACTTTCTTGTAAAAATCAGAAAGCTGCTCAGCCATGATCGTGTTAAGTACCATCATTGGATCAGAAACATTGGCATCTGATCCTACCGCTCTGAATTCAAACTTATTTCCGGTGAAAGCAAACGGAGATGTTCGGTTTCTGTCGGTGTTGTCCAGAATAATTGGTGGTATCTGATCGATACCCAACTTCATGTAAAGGTTCTCCCCTTTCTCCACCATCACATCACCCGACTTCTCCAACTTATCCAAAACTTTGGTCAAGGTAGATCCAATAAATACAGAGATTATAGCTGGGGGAGCTTCATTGGCACCCAGGCGCCAGTCGTTCCCGGCAGATGCAATACTCGACCTCAATAGATCAGCATATTCATGTACCGCTTTGATTGTGGTAATGAAGAATGTGAGGAAAAGAAGGTTGTCCTTTGCACTTGAGCTCGGCTGATACAAGTTCACACCTGTATCTGTCACCAGCGACCAGTTGTTATGTTTCCCACTACCGTTAAGTTCAGCGAATGGCTTTTCGTGAAACAGTACCCTAAGGTTGTGCTTATTCGCCACTTTCTCCATCACATCTTTCAAAAGCTGGTTCTGATCTGTGGCTTCATTTACCGGACCATACATTGGAGCGGCCTCATATTGTGCTGGAGCCACCTCATTGTGACGTGTCATTAAAGGAATTCCAAGCTTGTGCGCCTCGATCTCATAATCCTTCATGAAATCATAAATACGTGTTGGTATCGAACCGAAGTAGTGATCGTCAAGCTGCTGACCTCTGGCTGGATTGTGACCATAGAGGGTCCTGCCGCCCATCACCAGGTCTGGTCTTGCATTGTAAAGTGCTTTATCTACTACAAAATATTCTTGCTCCCAACCAAGCGAAGCATTCACCTTAGACACGTTTCTATCAAATAACCGACAAACTTTAACTGCCGCTTTGTCTACAGCTTCCAGCGCCTTCAATAATGGAGCTTTGTGATCGAGGGCCTCTCCTGTGTATGCTACAAAGATTGTAGGAATACAAAGCGTCTTTCCATAAATGAAAATTGGTGAAGATGGATCCCAGGCGGTATACCCTCTTGCCTCAAACGTACTCCGAATACCGCCGTTTGGAAAAGAAGATGCATCAGGCTCTTGCTGCACTAATGCTTCAGCTCTGAAGTTTTCAATACCCTTGCTAGGATCAAAGAAAGAGTCATGCTTCTCAGCTGTAGCGCCAGTTAATGGCTGAAACCAGTGCGTGTAGTGGGTTACACCACGCTCCAATGCCCAGTTCTTCACAGCAGCAGCAACAGCATCTGCTGTTTCAATGTCTACTTTTTTTCTATTTTTTATACAATCAGTAACACGCTTAAACACTTCCGGGGATAAGGTAGATTGCATCTGAGCCTTTGTAAAGGCCATTTCTCCAAAATAATCGGAGATGCGCTTGGAAGGAGCCTGTACGTCTACCTTCTCTCTGGTTTGAACTAAATTAAGAGCTTGGTGTCTTAGTTGTGCCATGGTTTATAGTTTTCAAGATACTTTTACATGGCAAATGTAATGATTTTATGCAGATCGTAGATTTTATGGTTTCTTTTTAACCCTAAAAAATAATATTTACTGCAATAAGTCATTTTTACGGTTAAAATTTATTTACACATGACCATATTTTACAAGAAAGACTTATCTGAAGGTATTAATATCCTCCCGGAAGAAGAATCAAAGCACTGTACTCAAGTACTTAGACATCAAAAAGGAGATGAAATAATGGTATTTGATGGAAATGGAGGAAAACACAGATCTGTTTTGACCCAGGTTAGTAAAAAATCCTGTGAATTTGAGATTTTAGAGTCTAATATCACTTCTCAAAAATCATTTCATATTCATTTGGCTATTGCCCCTACAAAAAATATGGATCGTATGGAGTGGTTAATAGAAAAGCTCTCCGAAATCGGTGTAGATAAGATCACATTTATCCAAACCAGGCATAGCGAAAGAAAGAAACTAAGACTGGATCGATTAGAGAAAAAAGCGATCTCGGCCATGAAGCAATCGGGCAACCCCTTTTTGGTGTCACTAAATGATCTGACTCCTTATGAACAGTTTTTAAAAAAGATCAACTCCGACATAATGCTTATTGCTCATGTAGACGATAGTCACTCTCACATCGCTTCAATGATTAAGCCCAATAAATCCACCTGCATACTTATTGGGCCTGAGGGGGACTTTGCTATGGATGAGATTGAGAACGCAAAAAAAGCTGGATTCCAAACCATTTCGCTCGGAAAAAACACCCTTAGAACAGAAACGGCAGGTTTTGTAGCCTGCAATATGATCAATCTAGTAAACCAGTTTTAACGCTACCTTATTAAAATTTTATGCTTTCTGGTTTCCATTGCTTGCTTTACAATTACAAAGTAAATCCCCGGGATCATTCTTCTTGATGGTATCAGCTTTTCATCCAACACAAAGGAGCCTTCAAACTCTTCATGGATAAAAACCTGTCCGAAAAGGTTTATTACTCTTACCGTAACACCGGACTTATTATCTCTACTCAGGATTCTTATATTGAGATTATCTGAACTTGTGGGGTTTGGATAAGTGGAAACCTCTATGCCATTGATGGTGTTACTACCAAGATTTTCAAGATGAATAATTTCGTGAAACGCCGTAGTTCCATCAAAATCAACCTGCTTTAATCGATAGTAGTTTACACCTAATTCAGGTGAATAATGAGTGAAATTATAGGTAATCACCTTGTTAGAGTTACCATTACCCTGAACAGTCCCCACTGTTTCAAAATCTATCCCATTGGTTGAGTGCTGCACCTCAAAATAATCGTTGTTTACTTCTGTAGCAGTTTGCCAGGTTATTTTGGCTTTGTTATCCTCAATTTTACCACTGAATGTCAATAATTCCACTGGAAGTGGTACTGGCTCATTAGATCCAAGTGTGATAAAGTTTGTACTGAATGAAAGCTCGGTATCCGAAACCACAGAACCATTACTTGCAGTCATGCCACTATAGTTTGCGTTTGCGTTTCCATAACTTTCCCACGTTCCGTCACCCGCATCCCAAACCATAACCCTCAGGTATTGCCAAGAATTAGCATCAGCTCCTACATTCGAATCGCTATCCCAATAAGGCCTCACATCTGCTGTGGCAGGTGAAGAGACTTCAACCTCAAACAAATCCTCTCTGAAGAGGGTTGAGTTTACTGAATTTGATTCTCCACCCCAGGTCGAGAAATCATAAGTGCCATTTTCACCTGTCATAATTGTGTTAGACCCGGGATCTGCATCATGATATTTAACCGTCCAGTCTTTTGTGCCAACATACCCCTGAGTATTGCTCACTTCAAATGGTAAGTAAACGGTACCATCACCTACGGGGAAAAATTGACGATCTGTTGAAGTTTCCAATCTGCGTACAAGAGGTCCATCCACGAAAGTTGTACTACTAAAATTACCCGTCACACTACCTGTGCTCACAATTATCAAAGAGTTATCATCATCAGTAAATATTTTCCCATCAGTCATTATCAGATCTTCAACTTCCACATTGTCATTGGATCCGTTGAGCAATGTGAGACCTGTGGAGTTATCCACTTCCAGTGACTTAATTTGTTCAAGCCCTGTGAAATCACCATCTATTTGTTGAGTAGAACTTCCTTCCATCACAATTCTGGTATTACTATAATCTCCATCAAATGTTGCTGTAGCCGACTTGATAATATCTCCCTGGATATTGAAAGTTGTGTTATCCCCCATTGTCAATGTGCCATTGTTCAGGATTTCCAGGTTTTCACAAATATTAAATGTTGTACCATTAGTTACCACCTTTTCTCCATCACCCGAAAGGATTAACCTTCTCAATCTTGAAAATGGCAAGGTTAAATCCACACTATTTCCTGTTGTCACCTCCAGCTCAAATCCTCCACCTGTTGTACATCCGGCATCCGCTTCGAAGGATGCGTAATCCCCTGCAGGTAATGCATTGGTATTGATAAGCTTTAGTGTTCCATCTCCTTCAACTGTTCCAAGATTAACACCTGCACCGGAAACAGTGAGTGTAGCACCTGTCTCAATTGTTACTTTTCTAAATCGCCAAAAAGCATTCGTAAGGTTCAGGGTAAAGTCTCCTGCTACTCTCAGGTCTGGAGACTCACCCAATGAAGGTGCAATGCCTCCTACAAAAGAACCTCCCTGATCCACATCGCCTGATGAGGCACTAGATAAAGTCACGTATTCAGGCACTACATCCGGAATTGCACCACCACATAGTGGTGTGTTGGAATCAGATTCCACATAAATACCTGCAGTGTACGTTCCTGCTATATCTGTACTGGTGAAGCCAGTGTAATCCCCACCACCTATTAATCTAAACTCAATCACATTGTTGATTTCATCGAACTGATCAGCACCATATCCTTTATCCCACGATGAACTTGCATTCAACAATCTGGCTGGAGCATAGTTTGTCAGATCCAGTGACTCTGTATTGTCAAAAGCTTCAAGCTCATCTACATGATACAAGAAGATCGATCCATCAAAATCCTCAATGTTTGCTGACCGAATTGACCAGTAGAATTGGAGGATATTGTCTACATCCACATAATCCTGAGTAAAACTTCCGCACACTTCATCTGCATCATCCGGAATCCCACCGGCTATATCCTCAATTGGTTTTATTGTAATTTGATTGTCATCACCACTCGAACCTGTAAGGTCTGTTACATTAACTTCAGCCGGCGTGTAATAATTTAAGCCAACTGGATACAAATAGGTACCATTGTAAGCATCGGTAAATATTTTTCGAACACCATTATCGGTAATGCTAGCGTTCACCGAGATCATATTGTTCACGTTGAAGTCTGCCCGGGCTTGTCCTCCTAACCCATTCTCGAAAACTGCGTCTTCATCCATAATCAACAAATTGCCGCCGATATTGAAAACACCTGTGCTAAGGATGACTTTATTATTAACTTCAAATATTCTTCCATCCCCGGGTATCTCAAGACCATTGGAATTATCTAATGTGAGTACCCCAAATTCTGCTGTCCCTGATGATGTATCCAGATTTTGTACATCTGATCCATTGAAGACTATTCCAGGCCCAGCCGGATCACTTGTATGGATTGCATCATGCTCCATATCCCCTTCTACATTCACAGCAAAAGTTCCTGTGCTCACAGTCCCATCCAAAATGGCTAAATTATTTTCAACTGTAACATTCTTACCTACCGTTAAAACGTCATCTCCATCTTTTTCGAGATTAAAGAAGTTGGTAGTTCCAGTACCCGAAATTGCTTGTGAACTTACAGTAGAGAAGGTTGTAGTTTGTTGATTGATGTCTGTGCCTCCATTCAAGTAGGTTCCATCATTATCAAAATCCCCATTAACCGTAAGATCAAATCCGTTTGCATCAAAGCTACCTCCAGACTGGATCGTAAGATCGTCGATTTCCAGCTGAACATTGTAAATTTTAGCGGTAGGGTTATTATTTCCTGTTACCAGCAAATTACCTAATGGCACATTCACGTCTATGCCAATATCATCCTGATTGGCAGGGGTATCAGCACTCCCAATAGTTATGGTAGATCCTGACACATCGATATCACCACCATTTGGTTTAATAATTAAGGATCCAACTGTTGCGGATCCATTTTCTCTTACGACCGTGAATTCTCCTCCTGTATGTGTGAATTCACTACCAGAGCCTAATAACTCGAAAACACCCCTGGTGCTTTCAGGAGCCGCAGTTATGCCAAATCTGGCCGTGCCACCGGTTTGAGTATAATTCAAAAGCCCTGAAGTACTTGTTAATGCTCTCCTCACCTGTGAGCCTACAAGTAAAGATCCACTTGAAACCTCAATAACCGCTTCATCGGATGCACCATACTGGATGAAATTATTTCCATTGTCCCCTGAATCATCACTCATGTCTAGCGTGCCCCCGGATATTCGCAAAAGCCCGTCCAGAATCATCCCTGTGTCGTCTCCAACGATGCTTAATGTACCCTGTCTAATCTCTAGCCCTCCAGATCCGGACGATGCTTCAGGATTTGAGGTATTGGGTAAATAAAAATCACCGGTAGATGCATCTGTCAAATTGAAAGCTACAGCCGCATCAATTACAAGCAGTCCATTTACAATTTCCACAGGTTGCACTCCACTGGTTCCCGGATCAGTGATTGTAAAGACATCCGGAATAGTGAATGTATTTGTCGTATCCGAACCTTTATTCATAACAATCTTATAAAGATCCATAGTGATTCCGGCATTATCAGTTACCGAATGATCGCCTTCTCCTGTCAGCTCAAGAATAACATTTGTTCCTGCTGAAGAAAGGTCAAATGTGGTTGCATTGTCAAAAGTTATATTTCCACTAACCCTTAGAGTATGAATATCCGATCCAGCGTTTTCAACAGAAATACTATTCGGATTAGAATCGGCTCCACCCAACATGTGAATATCTTCACACTCCAAAGTAAGATTGCTACCTACATCAATAAACTCAATAAAACCCTCTTGATTTGATCCAACAAGAATTGCTGAATCTATTGTTAGATTATTAGCTACCTGGAAGATTACATTATTATCAATGAGCATGTTTTTAGCGCTGATATCTTTGCCAAATTGGAAAAACCTGCTCCCATTTCCACCAAAAGTTCTGAACGTGGGGTACTCATCAAAATCATTAACTACTGTGGTTCCATTGGCCTGAAGCCAGAAGAACCATCCATTATCCGGATCATCTGCAAATTCACCTATATCTGCGATGATCGTCCCAAAATTCCCTGCATTGGGTCCAACATCCTGCACCATTTCTCCCCGTCCAATGATTTCTCCAGCCGTAAACGTAATCCCAGATCTAACTCGAATTCTGGACATATCCGTCACATTTAGGGCGGTACCACCAGCTTGAGAATCAAATTCTACCTTAGCAACCTGGGTATCTCCCTGAGATCCATCAATTCTGATTTGATGCCTACCATCTCCTGTTTTGCTGTAAGAACCTCCTGTGAGCGCATTTACATATTCACTACCCACAACTACAACATCACCTGGCCCAGGTACACTGCCAGCAGGGGCTCCAATATGCTGATCCACAGGATCTATCGACCAGTTATCTGTACTTTGCCACTCCCACCATGATCCATTTATAGCTCTACTGTAGTACACTGTAGGAGCTCCATCAAACCTTGTGGCTTCTCCAGCGGTATAATTTGCATTTTCCAGAGGAAAACCAGTACCCGGCCATGGAGTAGTCCAGTTATCATCTACATTTCCCTGGGAGTATAGTCCATCACCTGTTCCTGAATCTATTTCATCATTGGCATCATCTCCTACTGCATCTGTATTCACTCCATTAAACATGATAATGTTTGCAGGGTCTGTTCCCACAATGTTTCCGCTATTACCACTTGCTCCGCCATCTTTCACAGCCTGATTAGTTCCATCATCAGAACGGATATAACTACCACCATCCTCAACTTTACCAGGAACATATAGTGTTTCATCTCCGGCATCTACATCAGAATCATCATACTGGAATATCCAGGACACATCTGGCACTCCCCCATCGAATCCTTCTATATCGACATTCCAGTAGTATGACAATACACCTCCTCCGCTCAAATCTGTTGTTTGCAATTCGCTATCGGCGATTCGAACAGTTACATATTCATCTCCATCGTAAGTAACACTCGCATCATCAACAATATGCATTACTGCAGGTGTATAGCGCTCCGTTGCATTTGCGTCAGTACCAATTGGGAACCATAACCGATCTGGTGTATTATAAACCTGGCCATCATTATAATATTGTATACGATCTACGATATTGTACTCTTCCGTATAAGGAGCATCTGGAAATGTGGGTGTGCTACTCTCATAAAGTGTCAATGATCTTGGAAGCTTAATGGAAAGACCGCCATCAGATACATTTCCTGCCATTCGGATATAGTCTGATGTGGAATACACTCCTTGCCCGCCTACTTCAGGAATAAAACCACTGGATGAAAGATCAAGAAATTCGAATACATCTACTTTTAGGTTATGAGTTCCTATGTCTATAATTCCAGCAGCATATTGAAGCCTTCCGACCTCCAAGTCACTGGTAAGGGTTATTTCAAAACCTGCATTGTTAATCTCCAGATTCCCAAATGAAGCACCATCCGTGGATGAAATCGTCACATTATTATCTGCCCTTATATTAACAGTGCCCTCCTTGCGTGTCACTCCATCTTCATAAACAAAGCAATTTCCCTGATTTGTAATTGAGCCCAATAAGTACATTCCGTAAGCCACCGGATCGCCCACTGTGCCGAAACCTGTTCCATCACTTTCTGTTAATTGCAAGGTGCTTAAAGGATCTACCTGATTCAAGGTACCATTTAGTAGTTGAAATTCATTTGTTACCACTACCAACCTTTGGGCATAGCGGCTTAGGTTTTTACCACCATTTGATGTTTTGTATAAACTAGCATTACTTCCTGGGCTACCATTACCTTTACTTGGCAGTTTAGCAGCTAAATAAAGAATCGCATCATCTTTATCAATCACCCAGTTGTAAAAGGGTAAGGTATAAACTCCATATGTTTCATCCCCACTTCCAAACCCTGAAGGCCATGGTCCCGTATCGGGATATTCAAATTCCACCAAGGCGTTTGTGTATGTAGTAATATCTCCTACATAAAGCATTGAGTTTTCATCTCCATTCATTGTCACTGTGGCGCTACCATCATTGTCACTTCCATCCCACGCCCAAACGTCCAAAACTCCACTATCCTCAATAATCAAATCACCACCTACTTCGAGGTTGACGCAATTATTTGAAGGACACAAATCCAGATACCCACCATAGGTATTTGAACCTGAAGTTCTCGTGGTGCTGGTTTCAATGGTAAGATCGTTTAACACCTTTAAATCGGGATCAGTAATCGTTCGATCATCAGCTCCACCTGGTCCACAGGTTGTTGTTTCAACACTAACCAAACCTCCGGTTCCCGTATCTTCGTTTATTATATTCAAATTCCAAAAAGGAGCATTCGAGGCTATTATTGAATTACTCGTAATGTTAGAGTATGCATTTACTTGACCTCCAGCAACATTGATATTGGAAGGGTCTGAGTTTATAAAGATTAACCCAGTACCTGTCGCGTCTTTTACATTCAACGTTCCGCCAGTCATGATGAAAGAGTTTCCTTCATATGTCAGACAGAAACGTGCATATGAGGTACTTGCTGTTCCGGCAGCTTGACCTAAGACTGGGCTTTCGGCAGCAGAATAATCCCATACGTTCACTGTTCCGCCTGTTTGTGTGTAGCCTCCCTGAGCCACAGAACCTTGGACAGATGTTCTGATCTGAGATATCCATAATTCACCGCCAGAAATATTTATCTGACCCGCATCTCTGGTAGTAATACCACTTCCTGATGGCACTTCCAAAATACCTGAAGCGACCTCAAGTGTTCCGTAGGGTGTTATGGCTGCTCCTCCTGTTTTTGTTACATCTCCACCATTGACAATCAATTTAGCACTTGATCCTATTGAGTAATTACCAGTTGTGTTTAGCCTGACACTCACATTTGTACCGATACTGGCAGCTCCGGTTATCAAGGCAAAAGCATTGTCATTATCAGATGGATCATCAACGTCACCATCCACATTATCATTGGCAAAACCCGTCAAAACAAAGTTTCCAGGATCATCTGCCTGAATATCAGCTACAAAATCGACTGAACCTTTTACAATTTCAATTCGGTAGAAGTAGGTCAACCCATTACAGTCCACTCGTTGACTCTGCGTTGTAGATATCAGGTTAAGGTCTACTACACCATTTGTCGATTCACTTCCATATACAGGTGTAGTTCTATCCGAAAACTGTGCAGTCCCTTCATTCAGGAAATCTCCATAAAGGTTGAATTCGTGTCTTGTATTTGCAGCTACAGCGGTGCTAACTATTCCGTTCTGTGATCCACCATTATTTTCAACAGAGAAATCACCAATTACTGTCAATGTTCGATTGTTGGTTGTTCCATCTCCAAAACGAAAGGTCCCATAACGGATATTTAAATCCCCATTAATAGTGAGATTGGCTCCAAGAGAAGCAATATCCGTTGGATTGGTAAGTGATATTCTTACATCATTGAAAGATTCGTCTTCATCAAAAGTCAAACCAGTACCCTGAACAAGTAGAAGACCTCCATTGGCCGGATTCCCAAATCCATCTGAGGTGGTTGTTATACCATCAGGAAAATTACTAACTCCCCCACTACCACTCATCCTGATAGTACCCTGACCATTGATAATGCTAAAATCGTGACCTGATGAGGTTGTAAGGTTTAATGTTCCATCTACTGTAATGCTGGACAGACTCAAATTATTGGTTGTGGATTGAATGGTGACTGTCTTCCCGTTTCGGATGACTACTTCATCTTCATTGCCAGGAGTTTCATTCAAATCATTATCAGGAATCGGGGCAGAGCCTGCGTCCAATGTCCATGTATTTGGATCGGACCAATTTCCATTTTGTAACACGTACCAGGTCCGAGAGGTAATTTGATTCCCCCTCCCTAAAGTATAATATCCAGAGCGTAATCGGCTAGCAGAAACAGATACAGCAACTTGATCTCCATTTTCGAACGTGTAGCTATTTGCAAAAACTCTTGAAAATTCACCTGTAGAGGTAGAGCGATAAAGTAGTACATAGTCAGATGCGCTTCCTGTTCTGGTTAGTCCAGCATCCCCGAAATCAAATCGAAAAGTAGTTGCTACAGAAGCTGCGTCAATGACACCATTTTGACTGGATTCAACAAAATAATCCTTTTGCCATCGGTTAAATATGTCAACATCAGAGGTATTAGCGGTTGAGTTATCCGCATGGGCAACCGCATCATCGTGGGCGAATAACACAAATTCATTTGAATTATCAAGTCCACTTGCCGCTTCTATCTGCAATCCGCTGCTAAACCCTGAGGTAGCATGTGTTGCACTACCATCTTCCGTTCCGATTCCTCTAATATCGTCATCATAGGAGGCAGTATAGTCTGTATAGTTTCCGAAATAATCAGCAGAAATTGAAATCCCATATTTCTCTGCCAAATAATTTTCCAAAACAATGCGCTCACCACCATTCAAAGCATCCCGATAAACTATAATTTCGGCTATATCGCCATCAAAAAACCTCCCGTCTCCATCATTAAACTCTCCAATTAGAATATCTTCAGTTCTGTCTGGAATAGAAACATTTGACCCACTACTGCCTTCGGCATCACTATTGACAAACATTTTGACAGACCCACCAGAAAGGGATGCATCCACGGTCATCGTAGCAACATAAGGATTGCCCGCCGAGGCTACACTTCCTGAGCCACCGACCGTAGTAGCGCCAGCATAACCATACATGTTGAATCCTGAATTGTAGAACATCGTCCATGAACGATTGCCTCCACTTGAATTTAAGCGTTTTGAGATGAGGGCTCTGGTATCTGTACTCCCTGCATTGAACACCACAATCACGGAGAACTCACTTGCCCCGTCCAGCAGATTGGTAGTTGCATCGTCATCAGCAATGACTAGCTGTTCGTCAACAATTCCCGCAAAAGACAAATATTGATTTCCTCCAATTGTGGAAATAGAGGCCACATTGGAGCCATCGGAAATATCAATTGCATCAAATCCATTGCCACTTTTATCAGACCATGTAAATCCATCCGAAAGTGGACCTGAAAGATCATTCGCCTCGAGCCAAATAATATTATTGGTTCCAACACCAGCAGGTTGGTTCTGGCCGAATAGGCTAAGTGAGAACAATAAAAGAGAAAGAGATAAAAAAGATATCGGTCTCATATGGACTTTTTTGGCTTTTTAAAAGCCTTAAAATATATAAAGTCGATATTATCCGATAATATTTTCGTTAAAGGAAGCCATTAAAGAGATGTAAATCTACTTGTATGCGGCAACAGGGCTATTTAGTTGATTTAAAGCTTAATAAATCCCCGTTAACTTCCACAGTCATAAATTGTGAAGTCACTCCTCTGACAATCCAAAAACTCCCAGTAGAAAAAATCAGTGAATCTGTAAATAAATCGCTACCAACCAATCTGGAAGCATCCGCTCTACCAATCAACGTTGTATCAAATGATGTGCAATTGGAAATAGGGATTAATTCAAAAACATCTAGTGAATCGTTGGTCGCATTACTCACCATCTCGAAATGAAGCTTCACTGAATCCACACAATTGGTTGAATTTACGACCTCACTCCATGTTTTTTCTGAACCTGCAGAAAGCAGTCGCTCCACCTGATAGTCATAAATGCCTGCAGGCAACTCCTCTTCAGAACAAGCCAATAAGAAAATGCCGAAGACGGCCAGTAAAATTTTATCTCGCATTACCCGTTCGATCAATCACCACATACCCAAGCTCATCGGAATCTAACGGAAGCTGCTCTTCCGGATATAAAAGAATGGTCAACTCCTGCGTCAAGTCATCGAACTTAAAGTCAACCGGCTTCTTATTGATGGTTACCAGTGTACTCCAATTGAGCTGGCCACCGGGCGTGTAGCTAACCACCACAAAGTTGTTTTCAGTAGCTGAGCTATTGTAAATGTAGAAACTATCAGAGCCATCAATGGTAGGTATGGAGTCGCTTTCATACTGAGTAACCTCCACCCCAGGCAGATCAAACGCCAGGTTCCACTGTGCCACACGGTCAGGGCCAAAAGATCCAACGTATCCCTTCTTGGCAGTCAGGTCTGCTCCATAGGCCACAATTTGCTGTGGATTTTTTACAGGCACACCCATGGTCATTTTTCCGCCTTCAGGTGCATCCTGAACAAATAATGGATACTTCTTTTGTTCATCTTCCGAGTCAATGCCCCATCTGTTTTTCTCAGACCAGTATGCTACTGATTCACCCAACCATTTCACATGCCTTCTGGACCACTCCTGCATATCAAGCACATACTTGGAAGCGGTGACATACTTCTGAAAGAAGCTTTCGATATAGTCAGTGTATTTCTTTTTCGATAGCTCCAAATCATCTGTGGTGATTGACTCAACCAATACATTCATGTTTTTCGCATCTTCCAGCGCAACTTCATAAATCGCCAGTTGCTCGCCTATCAATGATGAATCCATCAACGAAGGGTTAAGCTGAAGGTCCACCTGCTTTATAATGCGTGCTTCATACATTTCCACTTTCAACAGCTTCTCAACGGTGGATTTTGGATCATACTTATCAAACTGCTCCAATAAATTGACAGGGAAGTAACCTATCTCAACATCCTGACTATTTTTTACCTGTGCTTTTTTCTCCCGAATTTCATCAGCATAGTTTTTGACCATGGTCTTAAATAGGCCTACTCCACCAAGTATCTCAGACTGTGCCTCTCTAGCCCATTCTTCAAAGTTCCATATCTCGATCACACCTGATCGAATATTTGTCGCACTCATCCCGTCTACTCCAAACTGCTCGATTGATTTTAACACAACTTCATCACGATATTTATCTGAGTTTAGCTTCTCTGCTAGCTCCTGCACTCCCTTAGCATTATCCACCCCCTTACGTCCATTTTGCTCAATAGAAGAAAGTGATGCCTGTATTTCCTGATCCGCAGCAATCAGCATGGCATTATATGCCGAAAACTGAGTTGTAAGCGCTCTATATGCTTCCATTGCTGCTTTTTGATTTTCCTCAACCTTAACCACACGTCTGTGCATCTCCTTCACATTTTCAATGCGAGTTTGAATTGCCTCCACTTTCTTTTCAATATCCAGATGAACATCCGACACTTTTATACCAAACTCTCCCGTCCTCAAGTCCCTTCGAAAGAAAGCCTGATAATATTCATCCTTCTTCTTTAGCTCCTTTTCATCAATCAGACTTTTAGCTCTTTCCAAATAAAGCACCGCCGAGTCTCCTGTTTGATAAACTTTTGATGAGTCATTTACTACATCGTATGCCAAAAATCGTTGCTCCAGCCACAGTCCCATCTGAAGATTAGCATTAGCCTCTTCTGCGTTTTTAGGATCGGCCAAAAACTGAATAAGCTGAGGTCCACCCTCGTCATAATTTTTTGCGGCAAGCAAAGGATAGAGGTCTTTATATTTTATCTTCTGAGCTTCCGCACTAAACAAAGCGCAAATAGATAAGATAAGAATAGCTGCTGACTTGATTTTCATATGCATGGTGAGATAGTTTGCAATTGCTAATTTATAAAAATACTAAGTGGATTTATAAAAATAAGATGATGCCTTGCGTGGGCCCACTGATTGAATTATTTAACTCGTTTGGGTGTATTATCTTCTCTATCCCCTAATTATGAAGCACAAAATCAAAAAGGAACTCGTTGAATGGATCGTTTTACTCGTCGTAATCGGTGTGATCTATTTCGGAGGCTGGCATACAGAGGTGATTGGACGTATTCAGCAGGTAGTACTTGCAACAGGAATAATCTCGCCGGATATAGTCGATGAAGAGAAAAAAGCTTCTTATGATTTTTGGATCGAGGATTTGGAAGGCAATCGGGTGAACTTCGCCCAAATGGAGAATCAAGTTGTATTTCTGAACTTTTGGGCAACATGGTGCCCGCCGTGCATTGCTGAGATGCCTGACATCCACTCCTTATATAAGGAAAAAAAAGATGAAGTTGCTTTCGTTATGATCTCTCTTGATCAGGATGAAGAAAAGGCGCGAAAATTCATTGCTAAAAAAGACTTTGAATTTCCAGTCTACTTCTTGAGGTCGAGCTTGCCCTCAGTTTACGACACACACTCAATCCCCACTACCTATTTGATTGACAAAGAAGGAATGATCAGGGTGGAAAACCATGGAATGGCTAAATACAACACCTCCAGCTTCAAGGAATTACTGGATCAGCTATCTGAATTTGAGCAAGCCATGTGACACTCCCGTCATTGCGGCTATCCGGTAAATGATCCGAGCTGCAACATTAGCATCCCACGAATCATCACCAGCCTCACACACGTCAAATCCTACAATCTTTCTTCCGGATCGCACTACTTGCTCAATTAGAAAAGTGGCCTCATTGAATTGCAAACCACCAGCCACGGGTGTTCCAGTATTTGGGCAGAGTGACGGGTCCAACCCATCCATGTCAAAGCTTATGTAAACATTTTCAGGAAGAGTCTCTACGATTTCATTGACCTGATCCCTCCACGAGTAGCCGTTTACCTTATTGATGAACAGTGACTCATCATAAAACACATTCACCGGTTTCTTAGATTCAGCGATGAAATTCTCCTCCTCCTCACAAAAATCCCGAATCCCTACTTGTGTGATTGTAGAGATGTTCTCTTCTTTCAACGCATTGTACATGATGCTGGCATGAGAATAGGTAAAGCCCTCATAGGCTTTTCTCAAATCCATGTGGGCATCTACTTGAAGGATCCCAAACGATTGACGCTTGGCAAGGGCTTTCATTAATCCAAGTGGAGAGGAATGATCACCGCCTACTATTCCTACCAACTTTCCAAGGTCTAAAAATGAACTGGCCGTTTCCTCCACTTTTTTATAGGTCTCCTCACAAAACTCATTCACAAAATCCAGCTGGTCTTGCTCGGGTTCTTTGCCAGATTCAAGTGCCTTAATAATATTAATAGCCCTTCCTCGCTGAATCTCGTTTTGGCTGGACACCACAATACGGTCATACATAGCCATCTTCAGAAGCCATGGTTCTTTTATTGTCAGCAGAGACAAATCCAGCTGAGAAGATTCATCCATAATCAGATCGGGGGCTTTAGAGGTGCCTTGACCATAAGATACTGTCACATCTAAATGAACAGGCAGCAAAACAAGGTTTGCTTCTTCCAGACTATAGGGCAAACCAAAAATTGAACCTTTCTTTCCTGCTTCGCTTGGATTATACATCTTAATGATTTGGATGGTAATATCCCTCAAAAATACCTGTACCTTGTGATACTTCTCTCCACTTGAGCTTCTCAAATTTTATGGTGACTACCCCGGAAGGCTCCATATTTCCAATACTGGAATTGGTGAGGAATTCTCCAAAATATGTTATCGTAGGATTATGCCCGATGATTGCTACTTCCTTATGTGCATCCGCAATTTCATTAAGTACCTGTAACATTTCTCTCACTGAGGCATTGTAGATCACATCCTTGTAATCGATCACCTGCTCATTCATCTCCAATTCCTCCACCAGGTTAACTGCCGTTTCAGTAGTTCTAACCGAAGAGCTGCACAATATTATATCCGGATTAAACTTTTGATTGATCAAATGACGTCCGAGCGATCGTACGGTGCTCTGCCCCTCGAGCGTTAGCTTACGTTCAAAATCGCGTTTTCCACTAGGTTCTTCTGCATACGAGTGCCTGATTAGGTATAGTCTAGTACTCATGTGATTAGGTTGGTTCACTTTAAATATAAGTGATTGAAATGGGGTGTCACAACCTCATTAAAATAAGTTTTTTCAATTTTCGGTTGAACAGGATTTAAATAGTCGTGTTATGTTTACGCGCTAATTGAGTTCGCTCAACTAAAAAGACCGAAAAATTCATCATGGGAAAAAACCTCGTCATAGTAGAGTCGCCGGCCAAGGCAAAAACAATAGAAGGGTATCTGGGAAAAGATTTTGAAGTGAAGTCTTCGTATGGTCACGTGCGGGATTTGCCAAAAGATGACACAGCTATCGATATAAAAAACGGATTTACTCCCACCTATGAAATTTCGAAAGACAAAAAGGAGGTTGTAAAAGAGCTCAAGAAACTAGCTAAGGCTGCTGAGACCATCTATCTCGCATCGGATGATGACCGTGAAGGAGAAGCGATAAGCTGGCACCTGGCTGAAGCTCTGGATCTGGATGATTCTAAAACTCGCAGGATTGTCTTTCACGAGATCACAAAGAACGCGATTCAAAACGCAATCAAAAATCCACGAGGAATTGATATTGATTTGGTAAATGCGCAGCAGGCTCGTCGTATTCTTGACAGGCTGGTGGGTTTCGAACTATCACCTATCCTTTGGAAGAAGATAAAAGGAGGTCTTTCTGCCGGCCGTGTACAATCTGTGGCGGTACGATTGGTAGTAGAGCGTGAGCGCGAAATAGCCAACTTCACACCTGAGTCATCATTTCGGATAACTGCCGAGTTTAATCTGGATGGAGGTAAAATTCTAAAGGCAGAATTACCTAAGAAATTTAAGACTGAAGAGGAAGCCATGAGCTTTCTTCAAAAATGTACTGGTGCCGATTTCTCCATCGAGAATCTGGAAACCAAGCCAGCAAAAAAATCACCTGCTCCACCGTTTACAACTTCTACCCTTCAGCAGGAGGCAAGTAGAAAACTGGGGTTCTCAGTAGCACGAACCATGTCCGTAGCTCAGAAGCTCTATGAAGCGGGAAAAATCTCTTACATGAGAACTGACTCATTGAATCTCTCGGATGAGGCATTGAATGGAGCTGCAGAAGCCATCAAATCCAACTACGGAAACGAGTATGCTCATCGCAGAGTATTCAAAACCAAAAATGCAGGTGCTCAGGAAGCTCACGAAGCTATTCGTCCTACCAACTTCGGGGTACAAAACGCCGGAAAAGACGATGCGGAAAGAAGACTTTACGACCTGATCTGGAAACGAGCCATCGCTTCGCAGATGTCTGAAGCCAAGCTGGAAAAAACAACAGCTACCATTGGAATATCTACAACAGATGAGAAACTGGTTGCAAAGGGTGAGGTGATCAAATTTGAAGGATTCCTTAAAGTCTACATTGAATCTACGGACGATGAAAACGGGGATGAAGAGAATACCAACATGCTCCCGCCTCTGACTGTGGGGCAGGCACTTGATCTCAAAGAAATTTTAGCCAAGCAAGGCTTTACCAGACATCCGCCAAGGTACACGGAAGCCAGTCTGGTGAAAAAGCTGGAGGAGATGGGTATCGGTCGTCCATCCACCTATGCACCCACCATTTCCACGATTCAAAAAAGGAATTATGTAGATAAAGATGCGCGGGAAGGCTATGAAAGAATCTCGATTGAGTGCCGATTGAAAGACGGGCAAATCAACCGCGTGGAAGCAACGGAAATAACTGGTGCAGAGAAGAACAAACTCTTCCCTACCAACACTGCCATGGTGGTGAATGACTTCCTTGTTGATCATTTCCCTAACGTGATCGACTACAGCTTTACGGCAGATGTAGAGCAGCAGTTTGATGACATTGCGCAAGGAAAAACGGTGTGGAACAAAATGATTGACAACTTCTACGGAGGATTCCATTCCACCGTGGAGAAGTCTGCTGATCTGGATCGTGCGACGGTGAATCAGGTGAGAGAGATTGGCGAGGATCCAAAGACGGGTGAGAAAATCTATGCCCGACACGGAAAATATGGCGCATATGTGCAGAAAGGTGAATTGGTGGAGGGCGAAGAGAAGCCACAATACGCCAGCCTAAAGCATGGCCAGTTTATGGATACCATCACGCTCGATGAAGCCCTTGAACTATTCAAACTTCCTCGAGAGGTGGGCACATTCGAAGACAAACCGATGGTGGCTGCTGTTGGGCGGTTTGGTCCATACATTCGTCACGATGGCAAGTTTGTGTCCATCAAAAAAGAGCAAGACCCACTCACGATTACCGAAGAAGAGGCCGTTCAGCTGATTCTGGATAAGCGAGAAGCGGATGCCAATAAGTACATCAAAACGTTTGATGAGGATGAGAATGTGGCGGTACTCAACGGACGCTGGGGGCCATACATCAAGTTTGGAAAGAAGAACGTGAAAATCCCAAAAGATGTAGTGCCTGAAGAGCTGACCTATGAGCAGTGTAAAGAGCTGGCCGATAAAGCTCCTGAGAAAAAAGGACGGGGTGGTAAAAAGCCCGCTGCAAAGAAACCGGCAGCTAAAAAGAAGAAGTAGAGATCTACCTATAGGTTGATCATTGCAATGACATCCCCCCTAGCCCCCTTCAAAGGGGGAATTATCCCCTTGAGGGGATTATAGGGGTGTTATTAGTAAGATGCATCTTATGCACATAAAGACCGAACGACTTAGCCTCCGACCAGTATCTGAAGCAGATGCTCCTTTCCTTTTTGAGTTGATGACCAGCGACTCATGGATCAAAAACATTGGAGATCGTGGGATCAAAACTTTGGATGATGCCAGATCCTACGCTACCAACAACCTGATGAAGAGCTACACAACGAATGGTTATGGTTTGTATGTGGTTTGTTTGGAGGCCACTCCCATAGGACTGTGCGGGCTGGTGAAACGAGACTACCTCCCCCTACCCGACCTGGGCTTTGCGCTACTGGACGAGTATGTAGGAAAGGGCTACATCCAGGAGTCCGGCAGAGCGATCCTCGATGTTGCCTTCAGTGAGTTGAAGTTTGAGAAAATTCTTGCTATTACCTCAGAGGAAAACAGTCCTTCTCAAAGCACCTTGACCAAACTGGGATTTCAGAATAAAGACACAATGGAGAGTCCGGAGGGGTTGAAGATGCTGCTGTTTGAGAAGGTGAAATAGCTACCAGTAAAAATCAGCACCCACCACTATAGGAATAACAGCTACCTGAAAAAAACGAGTGCTACCACCAAAAGAACGAGAGCTACCGGCTAAAAAACGGCAGCTACCAAACCAGGAATCGTAGCTACCACCAAATAATTACAGCTACCACCGCAGGAACGACAGCTACCAATCAACACATGACAGCTACCAGGTAACTATCATTCTTTCATCTAATAGATATGTAAGTAAGAAGGCTCCCCTTAGTGAAACTTGTTTCATTTAAACAAGAAAGCGGACACATCCGCTATATTTGAAGGGAAGTAACATTTTGCACGGGTTTGTGTGCGTTACATTAATGTTATCTACAAGGCACTGCACATCGCAGACATAACCAACATGAAAAAAGCTAACCTCATCTTAACTCTTTCCTTTATTCTGTTCAACCTAACAACTAATGCACAAACCACAACACTTAAAGGAAAAATAATCATAAGCGACCCCAGATATGTAAAAGGTGTAGATTCTGAATTTCTGCTAGCTCCAGAAGCCATTATTTACTCAGCTGACACAATAAAACTGGGAACGACTAACAAACGAGGAATCTTCGAAATCGAAGTACCAAGTTCCACTAGTAAAATCATCGTATCATGGGTTGGTTATGACTTAGAACCAATAGAACTCTCAGGAACCTGTGACTTTATAGAGGTTGTGCTAATCCCTGCCGTAATTTATGACTTTGTCAGTCTTAAGCGTGCTAACAAACTAAATCAGAGGCATAGGAAAAAGTGGCTCCCTGAACTTTATCAACAAGCATCTGAACAAGGCTTTATAACAAGCGAAAATCCCTGTAGATAACAGTTGCTAGCACGAATGCGCCAGAGTGCTTTCTACTAGCCTCATCGTTCTTCACCGCTCCGCTACCCATTCTGTAAGCATCTTCTCTCCTAGCAACTGTTTTACTTCTGGATTTTAACTTTCTAAATGCAGTTCTTCGTAGATGCCGTTGTAGGTGTTGGGTAGCTGCGCTATATTAGTGTCTTTCTGCCAGGCTCGGGGCGCACTCCTGCTAGCGTGGCGATAGCAACTTAGCACAAAAAAAGTGATACCTCTCAGCATCACTTTTCAAAATCCTTAAATCAGTGGCTTCTTACACCTGATTGTTTAGCATCACCGGCATTACCAGCATCAGGATGTCTTCTTCTTCATCCTTGTCATTTGGTGTGATGATGCCTGCTTTGTTTGGCGCGCTTAATCGAATGGTAATATCATCCGAATCAATGTTGCCCAGCATCTCCACAAGGAACTTAGCATTGAATCCGATCTCCAGATCTTCGCCATCATGCTCACATGATAGTCGCTCGTTTGCTTCGTTTGAGAAGTCCAGATCCTCCGCAGAGATCATTAGCTCACTACCTGTGATTTTTAATCGTACCTGATGAGTGGTCTTGTTCGCATAAATCGCAATACGCTTCAAAGAGCTCAGCAATTCATTCTTCTTTACCACCACTGTGTTGTTGTTATCCAAAGGAATCACGTTCTCATAATCCGGGAATCGCTCATCGATCAGTCGGCAGATCATCTTCACCTGATTGAAATTGAAGAAGGCATTGGAAGCATTAAACTCCACGTTCACATTGGTGATATCCGCAGGAAGTGTCGCTTTCAAGAGCGTCAATGCTTTTCGAGGGATGATCATGCTGTGACTCATATCAGCAGCCACATCCACCCTCCTGTATCGAATCAGGCGGTGGCTATCGGTAGCTACGAATGTCGTGTTTGTCTCATCCAGCTTTACGAACACACCCGTCATTGCAGGTCTAAGCTCGTCATTGGAAGTCGCAAAAATGGTATTGTTGATTGCTCTGCCCAGCACCTCAGAAGAGATGTTTACAGAATACCCATCAGAAACGGTTGGAATCTTAGGGAAATCAGTTGCATTCTCACCAGCCAGTTTGTATCGCCCATTATCAGAATTGATCTCGATGCTATACGTATTGCTATCAATAGAGAAAGTCACAGGCTGCTCCGGTAAATTTCTCAGTGTCTCCAACAAAATCTTTGCAGGAATGGCAATGCTTCCATCCTCTTTGGCCTCCACCTGTAGCTCGGTGATCATGCTGGTTTGCAAATCCGAAGCGGTAACGGTCAGATTACCATCGCTGATTTCAAACAAGAAATTTTCCAAAATAGGCACAACCGGGTTGGTCGTGATCACTCCATTGATTGCTGAAAGCTGCTTTAAAAGGTAGGATGATGATACAATAAATTTCATGTGACTATGCTTAGTGATTTAGGGCCGAGCCCGTATTTTTCGGGTCGCTAATTTAAACACAAAAAATGAGATAAACAGTTGAAATATGATCAGTTGGACCCAGTTGGTTTGATCAAAATTTCTCTCACCCTCCTGGCGTCAATTACCATCTGCTGACCAGCGTTATTTTTTACCAAATGATAAGCCTGTCCGCTCTTGCTGGGATAGATCTCCAGCACTGTCTGATCTTCACTTTTGATGTCATCAATCATCACCTTCGCAATAGGCGTCACTCCTCCAATGCTATCTAAATCCGGGAATCTACCACGCGAGATCATCTCGTTGGCCTGAAACTGCTGGAACTGATTGAGGTAGTTGATGACTGCAGAGCTGTCACCAGGGGTGTTCCCATCGATCAGAAAGAACTTATCATTGAATGAGATTTCGAAATCATCTCCCTGTGCATTTTCTACTTTAATATTTTGGATGGTACGCCAGCTTCCGTCAAAAATCATTCGATCTCTCCACTGATCCGGGTGGAGTGTGAAGATATCAACCACATTGTCCCGATATCCGGGCACAGCCACCTCCTTTGCCTTACCATCGGTAATGAAGTAGGATTTGGTTTTAGTGGCGTTGGATGAAAATTGAAAACGATAACGTGAGTTGAAGTCAAATTCTACCTCCACACTTCCCATGATTTCCTGATCCCAGTTTTCGATGGTTCGTCCTGCCTCCACTCGTTCCAACACGGAAATCAACGTGTTGACAAAGCCTTCATCAGCTTTATATTGATCATTGAGTGTCCAACCCTGCTCCGATCGCTCAATCATGGTGGTGTCACCATCCACCATGAATAGAAATCGACTGACTCCTTCCAGATCCTCCGACAAGAAGTACTTTTCAGCCTGTGGTGATTGTGAAGATGAATCGCTAAAAAACAATGCGAGGTTTAATCCCAGCAAAACCACAACTGCTATGATATATTTTATCGACTTACTCACTTGGCGTATTTCTTTTTCCTAACATACCATTTTGCTCCTCCGATGAGCAGCACCAAAAGAACCGGTGCAACCAGATTGATCATCTGCCATTTAGTTCGCTCCTGTTTTACTTTTACCCGATCAAGTGGACGAATTTTCACTTCCCTTGAGCGTGTTTCAATCAAGCCTGAGTCATCGACCATATAGTCCAGGATATTGAGGATGAACGTCTCATTGGCATAGGTGGTCTTGGTGAATGGCTCCACACCTAATCCAAGAGGTTGATCCGTTTCCGGATCTATGTCATTCCGAATGATGTCTCCATCGCCGATCACGATGACTTTCGCTGAAGTACCTTTCTGTACAAACTGAGCTTTGTCAAATCCCTTTGGCACCAATCGATTGGCGTAAAGCGAAGTAAAAGCTCCCTCGAGCAAATACCCAACAGTCTTTGGCCCATCCGTAAATTTTTCCGGTCTCAATTCATCCCGAAGATCATTAAATGCTACTCGAACCGGAGGTCCCAGAAGTTTAGTGTATTGACTTGTATTGATCAATGGCGTCTTCTTGATTCCTTCGGCTTTCACGGTATCAATTTCCGATACAAATCTTCCCAGAATAGCATCCAGATTTCTAACAGCAGGATGCTTGCTGAAATTGGTGAGCACAGGAAAGAATGGCCATGGTATCATTTGAATCTGAGGCTGATTACCCATGTTTCCCGCCACCACCGGGAACTGCCCGCTATTTACATCCAGCACATAGTTTTGATTGACCCGCACGCCATACCTAAAGAGCTGATCGGTAAGGTTGGTTTCATATGGGATGGCTATCGTACCTTCTCCTGAGGCACTATCCATATTCACACTCAATGCGTCAATAAAGTAGATCAGATTTCCTCCCTTCATGAGATACTGGTCCACCATGTATTTCTCCCGCTCTGTGAATGGTATGGTTGGTTTCCCAACCACCACCACATCGTATCCGCTCAGTTCTTTTCGGCCATCCAGTGACACATTAAATAAATCAAATTTTGATTGTACTGCACTTCGAAAGCCTGCAATATCCTCCCCATCTGGTGAACCATGCCCAGTCAGGTAAGCTACCTTTTTTGTTCCACCATCTACCAGCTCAGATATCGCTTTCGCCAACTCGTACTCCAACCCTTCGATGCTCTGATTGAGCATTCCTTCAGGTCCTGCTGCTCGATTTCCTTTTAGCAAGTTGGCCGAAACTTCACTCATCCCTTTGGAAGCAATCGCTCCCGGAAAGATTAGCTTCTCCATCTTATCCCCATCAGCATTCTTGTAATTCAGGTTGGTGGCCTGCACACCTTTATCCATCAACGACTGATAAAATTGATTACGGGCCTGAGCATTGTTGGCTTGAGAAGGATCTGTGAATTTGTACTGCACCCGATTGCCACTTTCAATTGAAAATTGTTCCAGCATCTCGCCAATTGATTTTTGGAAGCGCTCAAAGTTGGCAGGCAGATCGCCAGCTAAATAAACCTCGAAGAACACTTCTTCATCTAATGATTGCAATAGGTTTTTTGTGGCATCCGAGATTGTGTATCTCTTTTCTTCCGTCAGGTCAAATTGCGTGCGATATCTATTGGCAATTTGATTGACCAACCAAACGGCAAGTAAAACGACAAGCGCCTGTAAAACGACAATTTTTTTTCCCTCACTCATCCCTTTTGCACATTTAAAATGATTCTGGTTAAGTACAAAAACAGCACAATCATGGAAAGAAAATAAACCACATCGCTCATGTCGATGAGTCCCTTGCTGAGCGTTTCATAGTGGGCAAGAATCCCAATCTGCTCAATGATAAAAGAGGTCTGTGACCAAATATTGATGGAGGCGATGGAATCAAATCCGGCATAAAAGGCGAAGCACAGAAATGCTGCCAGAATAAATGAAACGATCTGATTGCCAGTGAGTGCCGATGACAAAATACCGATGGCGGTGAAAATCCCTCCCAGCAAAATGAGGCCGATGTATGATCCGGTTATTCCGGCAGTGTCAATATTGCCAACCGGGTTTCCAAGGTACGAGAGCGAATAGTAATAAATCAGTGTAGGTAAAATGGAGAAGATGACCAAGAGAAATCCGGCCATGAATTTTCCCACCACTATTTCAATATCACGAAATGGGAGTGTATACAAAAGCTCAATGGTTCCGCTTCGCTTTTCTTCCGCAAAGGCCTTCATGGTGATGGCAGGTATCAAAAACATAAAGACGTATGGTGCCAAAGAAAACAAAGTTTCCATGCTTGCATAGCCATAATCGATCACATTGGTGTCTGGGAAGACCCACATCAATAAGCCAATACCTATTAGAAAAATCCCGATCACCACATAAGCGATGAGTGAATCGAGGAATTCGTTGATTTCTTTTTTGAGTATCGTGATCATTTGTCCCTTGTCAATTCCTGAAATATTCCTTCCAATGATTGCTCCTCTTTGATGATATTAATCAACGGCAATGCATGATCGCCTGCTATTTTCATAATAACCTTCCTTGGATCATTTGAAGCAGAAAACTGATAGATGGCAGATTGTACCTGACTCACTGTCAATCCTTCAATCTCAAACAATTTGATATCAACTTCCTCCTCAAACTCCACCCGGTAGCTAACCACGTCGGATTGTTTTGACTTCAGATTTTTCACATCATCATCCGCTACGATACTACCTTTATTAATGATGACTACTTTGTCGCAAAGAGCTTCCACTTCCTGCATGATGTGTGTGGAAAGAATGACCGTCTTATCCTTGCTCGCATCCTTAATCACTTTACGAATCTCCACCAGTTGATTAGGATCCAAACCACTTGTAGGTTCGTCCAAGATTAAAACCTGAGGATCATGAATCAATGCCTGCGCCAGCCCTACCCTCTGTCGGTAGCCTTTCGATAACGCTCCGATTCGCTTATGCTGCTCTCGCTCCAGTCCACACGTCTCAACCATTTCAGCAACCTTTGATTTCTTATTTGACAGTCCATAAGCTGAGGCTACAAACCCAAGGTATTCCTTCACATACATCTCGAGATAAAGCGGATTGTGCTCAGGGAGGTATCCGGTAAGCTTCTTAACCTTCAGTGGTTCATCAGATACATTCACACCATCTACGTGTACTGTTCCAGAGGTCAACCCGATGTAGCCTGTGGCTATTTTCATGGTTGTCGATTTCCCAGCTCCATTTGGCCCCAGAAAGCCAGTAATCTTTCCCTTTTCCGCTTCAAAAGAGATGTCATTAAGTGCCTTTTGTGTTCCGTAAACTTTAGTGAGATGATTGACTATAATGGACATTTGAACTAAAAGTCGTTCTGACGGTTTACAGGTTTGGTGTTTCTTTGCGATCTCAACAGATCAGAAAACGCAATTATCGGACAAATATTTCTATATGCGTCCACAACTACAATTTTGATTTAGAAAAATCCATATGATCACAATCATAAGCGGCACAAATCGTAAAAACTCCATCTCTAAACAAGTGGCTCTACAGTATCAGGAGATTTTAAAAAGCCTGAATATGGACTCCACCATTGTGGACCTGGAGAACCTACCGGCAGACTTCATAGCCTCTGCTTTGTATGAAAAGCAGGGTACTAACGTAGATTTCAACCCGATTCGTGAACATATGAAAGTGGCTCAAAAATTTGTGTTCATCGTGCCAGAATACAACGGATCATTTCCTGGAATACTGAAGACTTTTCTGGATGCACTTGAATTTCCCGGAACGTTGAAAGGAAAAAAATGTGCGATTGTTGGTCTTTCCTCAGGTATTCAGGGTGGTGTGATGGCCATGAGCCATTTGACAGATATTTTCAACTATCTTGGCATGCATGTACTGGCCAATAAGCCGAAGCTTATCCGAATAAATGGACTGATGGAAAATGGTAAAGTAGCGGATGAAGCTTATCTGAAGCGATTGAAAACCCAGGCACAAGATATCATTAACTTTTAACCATGATAGAGAATCTCGTAAGTCTGCTTTCCTATTACAAATCGTTGGGCGAACGAACTTTTGACGCCCTATCTGATGAAGAGCTACACTTGATCCCGGCTGACGGCTCAAATAGTATTCCAACCATGGTGAAGCACTTATGGGGGAATATGCTGTCCAGATGGACCAACTTTCTCACTGAAGATGGAGAAAAGGATTGGAGAGACCGTGAGGGCGAGTTTGAAACAACGATTAAAACGCGAGAGGAAATGATGGAGAAATGGGAAGAAGGATGGAAATGCTTCCTTAATGCCATCAATTCTCTAAAGGAGGATGACCTTCAACGAATAGTTTATATAAGAAATGAAGGTCATACAGTAATTGACGCAATTCATAGACAGCTAGCTCACTATAGCTATCACATTGGACAAATTGTTTATTTAGCCAAAATGATTAAAGGTGAAGAGTGGAAATCTCTTTCTATTCCCAAGGGTGGCTCGGAGGAATACAACAAAGAAAAATTTTCTGAAAGTAAGGCGGATAGACACTTTACTGATAAAGTGTAGAGAGGACCCTTCATCGTCAAACACCCTTCGTTTATAGGATTTTTGAGGTGATGTCCACATGAATGCAATATCCTTGCTATCTTAAATGACGAATATTACAATTCACATGCGTCTTAGTTTAGCAGTTACATTCTTATTATTCACGATTCTCACAAACGGCCAGTCTTGCTTACAGAAATTAGATAGTGCTGAATATTTCAAATATTCTTATCCTGTTAAGGCAAAATTCTACGCCAACTCACTACTCACAGATTTAGATTCCGGAGCATGTGTTACTGAGATCGGGATTGCCGGACTATACAACAATGTTGGGTTGATTTTATGGGAGGTAAATGACAAACAAAGGAGTCTAAACGCGCTCCATAGCGGACTTTCACATGAGACCAAGCAAAAGGACTCCATTCATAAGGACCTGCTTGGCATCTACTATAATCTTTCAGCCATTTATCAGGAAGTAGGAAAATTTGATGAAGCCGGAAAATATCTGGATCTGGCAGGAAGGGTAACAAAACGCTGGTTTCCGAATAATGAAGAAGCTCAAATACGATACCTATACAGGTCAGGTGTTTACTACAGAGAAGTCGGCGATTTTCCTAAAAGTCTTTCTGCATTGAATGAAGCCATTCTAAAAGGAAATAATTTCAGCGACTCCATTGGGATAGCCCTTCAAATTGAATTGGGTACCACTTATAGACATTTTGGTGATCTGCACAAAAGTGAAAGCGAACTCCTCAAGGCCATTGAACGAGCCAAAGGCAAAGATGAGATTCAATATTTCAGAGCCATTGACAGGCTATCGGCACTAAAAATAGAGCAGGGAGAGTACTCTGATTCTGAAAACTATCTGCTCTACAATCTGGAGAAAAAGAGCACTTATGAGGATAACTCCATCATGATGCTGGAAACGCTGAATGGCCTCAGCATCCTCTACTATCGACTTAATGACCTGAAAACGGCCAACAACTATATGGATCAGGCGCTCGATGTTGCAGGAGATATCCGAACCATCCGTCCATATATGATCAATAACCTTGGCACCATTTATCAGCGACAGGGAGAAATTGAGAAAGCTGAGGAATGCTTTAAAGAAAGCTCACAAGGCTTTCTGGATTTATTTGGATCGATGAATCCTGACTATGCCAGCAGCCTTAGCAATCTGGCCAGCATTTATAAGGACAAAGGCGAACTTGGCAAGTCGCTGGACTTATACATGAAAGTTCTGGACATGGATAAGGTGATCTATGGAACCGAGCATGCAAACTATGCCACTTCATTAAATAATGTAGCGCTTCTTTATCTTCAATTTGGCAATTTTTCCCTTGCAGGTAAGCTACTTACTGAGGCAAAACGAATCCGTGCAAACACCCTAGGTAATTATCATCCGCTGTACATAAAAACAGTGAATGATCTTGGGCTTTATCACATGATCGTCAAAGACTATCAGGCAGCAATGGAATCTTTTGATCATGCCCTCACAGCCGAGATTAAGCACATGCAGGATATTTTTCCTGTACTCACGGACAACCAGCGAAAACTCTATTTTGATGAGACACGCTACAATATTGAGCGATTTTGCTCACTCGCTTTCAGAGACGAAAACATTGGTGGAGCCTATGCTGAAAATGCCCTCAATCATTTCCTAAACACACGAGGAATACTATTCTACGCATCAGAAAAAATGCGGAAGCTGATCCAGAACAGTGACGATGAGAAAATCAAAAGGGATTATAACTCCTGGCGGGAGCAAAAGTACAATTTGGCTCAGGCTTACCTCCTAACAGAAGAAGATCGACGAAAGCAAGGAATATCCATTACGCACCTGGAAGAAGAATGTGCCAGACTTGAAAAAGACCTTTCCAGGAAATTCAAAGTCTTTGCTGATCAGGAAAAAGCTACCTACCACCACTGGGCAGAAATCAGCAACATGCTTGAAGACAGCACCGCCATGGTAGATATCATCCAGTATAGAAATTATAAGGTTGAAGTAATTGATGAGAAAATCGATCAGGCGTTTGAAGACGAATCCCATTATGTAGCGTTCGTCGTGAAGAAGGATAGTGTTTTACTCCCCGTAAAACTGGCGGCAATAGATTTTACCAAGGGGTTTGCCACCTATCGCAATTCACTAAAATTCGGAGTGAAGGATAAAATAAGCTATGGGATTTTCTGGGAACCCATAGACAAGCAGCTTTATGATGTGAACAAGCTTTACCTGTCTTCCGATGGAATTTTTCACAAGCTTAATCCGGTGGTTTTCTACAACGAAGTTGAAGACAAATACATGTCTGACAAGTATGACATCATCAACATTACCAGTGGAAAGGATTTACTGTACCGGGATAAGAAAGAGTTTTTGCGTGACGCTAAAATTTTCGGAAATCCGGACTTTTCAAGGATTGCAGGATACTCGCTAAAGCAGCTCCCAGGTGCTGAAAGAGAGGCTAATGACATAACCAATATTTTAGATGTGAGAAGATGGAGTACAGAGACTTTCTACTTTACAGATGCTACGGAAGATCAGGTCAAAAGCTTCGCCAATCCGGGAATCATCCACATCGCTACACATGGATATTTCATTGAAGACCCCAACTTCACAGACCCATTGCATAGCTCGGGGCTATTCTTGAGCAGAGGTGAAAACAGCGAAAATGATGGTCTTCTTTCGGCTTATGAAGCCATGAATCTCGTATTGGATCAAACCAATCTGGTGGTGCTTGCTGCTTGTGAAACGGGGCTGGGTCAGGTTCAGAATGGTGAAGGGGTGTTCGGACTACAACGTGCATTCCTTGTAGCTGGTGCAGATAATGTTTTACTCTCGCTGGTTAAAATCAACGATCAGGCAGCTAGAAATTTTATGAACTTGTTTTACAAAGAGCTCCTTGAAGTGACAGACCCTCAGCAGGCTTTTTTCAATGCACGAGCCGCCTTCCGAAAGGTGGATTCAAATCCATACAACTGGGGAGCTTACATTCTGGTATCTAAAGGCTAGGAGCCTGATGGTATCCTAAACATTTCCAGACTTTCCTCTCCCACAAATTGCTTTACAGATCGCTGAGCATCGGTAGGTTCATTTACCCTTATGGTGTTGCCTGTCTCAACCATCCCGGTCAGACCTCCATTCCATTTCACTAAATCATCATAAGGCACTCCAAGTCGATTGGCTAAATCCTGCATCGTTCCCGGAGTTCTCACAATGTATGTTTTAGCCTTGTTTAAAGCTAAGGAAGTGCTCGCCTTAACAATGATTTCAACACGCCTTTTAAAAATTCTGCTGAACCAATGGTCTCCTTCTTTAGATGGGATTTCACCTCGAGGTAATACATTGACTTTTCCTGAATCTATACCCTGTGAAACCAGAAAGTCTTTAACGGCATTTCCTCTATTCTGACTCAGTATCAAATTAGCCGAAGCTGGTCCAATGCTGTCTGTAAAGGCTAAAATATTGATAGACTCAAACGAAGCTGAGCCAAGTTGAGCCACTAAGCTTTCAAGCGCCGCTCTTGCCTCTGATCGCAAGGAAGATACCCCGTAATCGAAGTATAGTTTTTCATATCTGATCTCTCCTACCTCTCCTGCTTCCAGATCAGTCTCTTGCAAAATTTTCGGCTTGGGCTTGGCAGGTCTAATGGGCTCAAAAAGATCATAGCCTGCATAATCCTCCACTCGAAACGTCACAAGATCGAGGGACTGAATATCCTTAAATCTAGATGCAAGTCTGGCATCAATCAGTGACTCCCCCGAAATGAGAAGTGACAAAAACAAGCGTTCATTGCTCACATCAAAATTGTAAACATTAAGAATTTCATGCCCAAGACGATTTGATGAGAGAAAACCTACTGTATCAGATATTGCGAAGTAAGTATCATCCCAGGTAGAGTTAAATGGGTCTCCCAGATTGTAAATCTCCGGCTCGAAAAAAGACTCACCCTTCGCAGCATACAAGTCGTACCCCCCATAGCCCACATGACCATCGCTGGCAAACAGTAGACACTCGAAGGCAGATGAATAATAAGGTGTGATCTCGTTTTCAGGGGTATTGATTACTGCCCCCATGTTGATTGCAGGAGTCCAGGATTCCTTTTCCAAGCCTTTAAGACTCATCCAAATGTCACTTCCTCCATTGCCTCCAGCTCTATTTGAGCTGAAGAAGAGCGTGTCTCCTGTAACTGAAATTGCAGGCTGCTTATTTTCCGATCCCGGCTCATTGATATAAGCATTTAACGGAACCGGAGCACTCCACCTATCATCCTCCAGATAGCTAACCATAATACCACACTCTGATCCATTTTCACCCTGACAGGAGGAAAAATAAAACATCTGTCCATCCTTAGTAAACGACCCTGAGCCTTCCGCCCAATGTGTATTCAGACTTGAAAATCGCTGATCAGAAGAAGATATTCGCCATCTATTGTTTCCTCTATTTTCAAAAGCGACTAAGTCTGGCAAAAGCCCCTCATATTGACTTCCTTCATATTGAACGCCGGGCAAATTTCGGGTAGTAGCCAAAACCACCTGCTTGTTTGATGGATTCAGAATCGCTCCAAAATCATGAAAATCCGAATTAATTCCATCCATCTCCGTTATTGAAAACCCCTTATCAACCTTTTCCTGTCGCATTGCCAGTTGACATCCTTCTCGCTGTTTTCGAGATAATTCCACCAGATAGGGTTCTGCATCCGGCACGGATATTAAGAAAAAGTAAAGCGAATCTGCTTCTTTAAACCTGCTTTCTTGTTTGAGTAGGTTGGCGTAATTATAAAGTGATCTCGCTCGATATTCGTGATTTAAGGTATTGCTCAATTGCAAAAAAGTCTTCTTTGCTTTTTCATACTGCAATGTTTTACTATAGCAGTTCGCCAGTCTGAAGCGAGCCAGCTGGTTGGTTTTGTCAATGCCCACGATTTTTTCATAAAACTCGATCGCATCAAGGTATCGATCGCTCTGATATAGGTCATCAGCCATCTTGAGCAAGCGTGGTACTGACTGAGAAAATGCCGACAGGGAAACCAGCAAAAGCAAAAGCGCAGTAATTCTTCTCATCATCAAAATATCGGACTAGAAATATTTCTTAGCGGATTTGACAGATCCAGATTGTAAGTTAATGAAACCTCATAGGTTGGAAGGTTAGCTCCAAGCTGGTCATTGATATCAAACGATTTGGTATTTAAATCGAAGCTAAAGCCTATCTTGATGTTATCAATTTCAAATCCTGCCAGCACAATGATCGAATCCTCCAGACGATACCATGATCCTATCTGCAAATTGACCGCAGTATTAGACTTAGGGGAACTAACCAACGTGGAAAAATAAACTCCCGTGTTGATCTGGCTGCTACCCTGCGAATAAAGCACGTAGGCAGATGGGTGGATGTACCAACGAGGGGCAATGTTTAGCTTCGATGATCCGAAAGCCTTAAAGAGCATACTTTTTCTAGCCCCTTCCAAACCTTCAATAGAGACATTTGCCCTGTTGAGGTTATCTACGCTCAGACCAAGCAATAAACTTTTATCCCGGATGTACCTGTTTTCATTATCGAAGGCTGAGTATATAACACCAAAATTGAACGTCGGATATAGCACCGGATTTGCTCCGATTGCCTCCCCAGCCTTGCTATCATCATACCCGATGTATTTATTGAATTGAGACCCCCAGGTAAGGCTCGTCCCGTCGATACGATGCTCTACTATCCCTCCTTGGAGTCCGAAAACTACCGTTCTATTGCTCAACCTGCTTAGACGAATAGAATATGCCCCTGTAAGCATGATTTTCTTGGAAGAGTAAATACCCTCAAAACCTCTTTTCTCCTGAAAGAATGTAATTCCTGCACCTCCAACCTGATGATCTTTACTTGTGGTTTTTTTGAATGGATAGGTAAATGTCACCTGAAGTAATTCAAGGAAAGAATCTGAACTTGGTGAGCCACCTCTTTTATAATTGGAGTTGAAGGAAAGATTAGGGATGGTTCCGGTAAATGCTGGATTCAAAACCGTAGAACTGGCAAAATATTGAGAAAATTGTCCTTCCTGACCAGAACTGGTCAGTACAATGAGGGTGAGTATAACTATCAGGCTGAGCTTCTTCATTTTACCAATAGTACCGAACCTGTTTGACTATACTCTTCAGATTCTGCTATAATTCTCACATTGTAGTAGTACACACCTTCGGGTGCATCCTGCCCGGAACTTAAAATTCCATTCCATCCATATTGAGAGAGGTCCAGTTCAGTGCCACTTTCGTTGATACTATAGACTTCTTTATTGAAAGAATCGTAGACAGTCATAGTAATGGAAGAAATGATTGCTCCAGCAAAATAGGGCCTGAATATCTTATTTTCATCAATCGTGGCATTTGGAGCAAACGCTTTGGGAATAAAGAAAGTAGGCTCTACTATCACCGGCACCAACGCAATACTCAATCTTCTACCCTCATTTGTAATCAGGATGTTGTCAGAGGATGTGATTACACCGGATGAAAAATCGGCACTCGCTCTGCTCACGGTTCCATTGAGCGAATGATATAGGGTGTCTACTTTTGAATACAGCGCTATGGCAGGCTCATATTCAAAAGCCCTAATAGCCTCTCCGTTAGAAAAGTTTTGCAGATCAACACCAGAGAAGCTAACTGAAACTTGAGCATTCACAGAATCACCTGAAACTTTCAGAATCCACTCAACCTCATCACTTATCCCCACCATATCCTCATCTGGTAAAAGACTATTTTGATTTGGCACCCTGCACTCAACGCTTACAATAGCACCAGCAGGTAGACTGGAAATGGTCATATAATTAGCAGAACCATTTACTCCCATTGGGAAGGTTACTGGGTTACCTTGTGATATCCCCACTAATTTACCTTCTACATATCCAGAACCTAGATCATCTGAGCTACCGCTGACCAGAATATCATCTTCATCTTCCGCGTCTATCACACCATTGGTTGTTTTCAAAGCACCGGATACGATTACCCGATCTGTAAGAAGTATGAGCTTACCTTGCTTATCAACAATAAAATCTCCTACATCCAGGGTATCACCGGAAAGGGATTGATCAAGTCTCCCCGTGAATTTGATATTCCCTACATCCGTGTTGAGCACAAAATCAAAATCACTATAGCTCACAATCGTCCCGGTATTGGTCAGGGTGCCATTGAGCGTTGTATTTCCCCCAAAAAAGAAGGTAGTACCATCGCCTAAATACAGCGAGGTTTGATCACCGAAAGTGATTGATTGCCCCAAACAATACTGAGAACTCACTAATAACAATATGATTCCTATCCTCCTCATTAATCAAGTTGGGTAACATCATATTGAACTCTTACGCCAGAAACATAGCTATACAATGCTCCACTTGGTCCAGCATCCCCAGTAAATCTCAACCAATATTGATATGTACCATTGTCGATTACTGGATCGGAGAAGGTTATAGTATTATCCTGTGTGGCAGTTCCCGGAGGACCTGAATAATTTATCGTTGCGACTATCTCAGGCGCACCACCTAGAGTTTTTCTTACTAGCTCCATAGTAGGTGCGTTTGTGGCTGATGGGCTTTGCCACATATTAGCTTCAATTTGAGTCAAAGTGGCTCCATCTGGTAATATTAAGGGAGCTGACAAATGCTGGTTTGCGCCCTCACCAGCCGATGGTTTATATGGAGCAGCTTGAGTACCATTTCCGTGTGAAATAATGATATCAGGACTGTCTCCAAATGCATCTAAAAATTCAACCTGAAATTGATGAACTCCTATTGTAGTGGCACGTGAAGTAGCAATTCTATATGAGTATGCATTCGATGAAACCGTTCCATTAACATCTAATTCCGTAGCTGGAGAATTCGTTCCTATTCCTACATTTCCATCTGCAACAAGAGAAGGTCCTCCGCTATTGATCACTTCTATAGCAGCATTTGAACTGGTGCCATTCATATTAACATTTAGTCCATTGCCATTAGAGCCCTGATGGTTAATAGTAACCCCATTACCAGTTCCGTTAGTCTGAGCATACAAAGCAGATCCTGTATTGGAAACATTGTTAATTACGGCATTTAATCCATTACCAACACCATTTGTTGTAACATTTACAACCTGGCTGGTATTGGATGCATTTACATTGTCAAAAACAGCCACATTACCTGTTCCAAAGGTTGTAGCCAAAATAGCGGCTCCATTATTAGTGCCATCAAATACATTTATTTCAACAGCCTCACCGCTAGTCGCATTTTGATTGACTTGCAGAGCCAGTGAGCCAACACCATCCGTTGCTACACTTAATGCAGTTGAGGCATTGGATGTGTTATTTACATCAAATCGACCGGCCTGACCGATTCCATTTGTTTGTGCTACAAAAGCAGGGCTACTATTTGTTGCCTTATTTATGGAAGCTCTAATGGCTGTGCCATCTCCCTGAGTGGTAGCACTTAGGACATTACTAACATTGTTTATATCAGTAATTTCGAATACCCCAGCGGAACCACCTCCCTGCGTGTTGGCCACCACAGCCGCTCCATTACCTCCTGCATTTACTGTAAATTCAGCAGCATCTCCCTGACCGGAATTGATTACATGCATACTCCTTGATCCTGCAGCACCGTTTGCTTGCACCGAGAAGGCTGTACCATTATGAGCTCCATTATTAACTTCAAATCGGCCGGCTCCTCCCGTGCCCGTTTGCTGTATGACAAATAAATCAGCTGCATTTCCTGGTATTGCCGGATTATATGGAAAATTTATTCCTCCACCGGTTAGACTCACCCACCCACCAGGTGAACCATCCGTGTTTCCTTCAAAATCACTCCCTGTCCACTGGATCATTCCGGGTTGTTCTTCTCCAGGGTCAGTAGAGTTTAGTACAAGGCCTTCTTCCATATAAACATTCCCATCACTTCTCATATCCATAAATGATTGAACCTCTGAATTCAATAGCACTTCTGAATCTACTGCTCCAGCAGTAACAGAATGAAAGCTAATTCCTCCATTTTCAAAGAAGATGAAACTACCTGGATTCCCATTGGTTCTTCTAAGTTTGTTATCTGTTGTATTCGAATAATCTACGTACAAATTTGACACAAGCGCCTCTCCAAAAATCGGAGGGTCAGGTGCAATATCATTGACATTCTCAAAATGACCTATTCCAAAATCACTACCTATTTGCAATGGAACTCTTGGATTTTGAGTGCCAATACCTACATTATAGTTAGAGTTCGTTCCATCTCCTAAAATGATTGTATTTGGATTTATCGCATCGGTAAGTGTTCCTATTGCTATGGCGTCATCAGCATTTGATTGAGCACCTCTACCGATTGCAATACCATCAATGTTGTTTCCTTGAGAGTTTTGACCAATTGCTATACTTCCACTACCCGTAACCGATGCATTTGATCCGATTCCAACAACATCCTGAGTAGTAGCCGCAATACCTACTCCAGAGCCTATTAAGGTGTTTCCAAAACCTGATGCAAGAGTACTACCCGCATTAACACCATATATGGTATTATCAGCTCCTGTGACAGTCGAAGGAGTGCCCGTTCCACCTATTATTGATGTAGCATTTGGCTCTGAAACCAAACCTGATGATCCCCCTATTGGTCCCCAAGCTCCTTCAATGTATCCTTCAAAGCCCTGAGCTCCTGGCTCGTTGCTGTATCGAAGCATACCATTTGCTGGTGCTCCTGGACGCTGTGCATTATTTCCAATTGGTAACTGAATAGCATCAGTACCAGAGACATCCAGACTCACTGCAGGAATTGAGGTGCCGATTCCAACGTATCCATCCTTAATTCGCATGACTTCAGCCGTTCCAACCGTACCAGCTGGTGTGGCACGAAAAATCAAATCCGTACCTGTATTTCCCGTAAAGTTATCCGTAGCTTCAGCGCTAATAGATGCTCCCGCTTGATATATAGGAACATTATCGCGTCCGACAAATACGATTTCCCCTAATTTATCACCTGCCGATATGGGAGAAGGTCCACCCTTGGTTCCATTTCCTCGAGCAAGGCGAAGTTCTGAACCTGATCCAAATGATGTGGCATCTAAAATAGCTTGTCCTGCTTCAGCCTCTATTCCCAAGTGCTTATTTGCTCCTGCAGCTTCAAAGACCGGAGTAGTAGCAGTTCCAAAAACAACATCTTCCAGGTCTTCTACCACCCCCATCTGAAAGTTTAATGCATCACCAACCAAAGCCAGCGTTCCATCATTGTCCGGTAGAGTGTATGTACGAGTGGTTGCGGGAGCTATTCCTGAAAGTTCAAATCTGGCTTCTTTAGATCCATCACCATCATCTTGGAGCGTAAAGGAATTATCAGTTTGAGTTAAGGTAACTCCCGAAATGGCACCTCCAGTTACATCAATACTTGAAAAGCTTGCATTGGCAGTAAAACTTGCCAGAGAGCTAACGTTTAAACTTCCTGCACCGCTAATGTTTAGATCAACACTTCCTGCAGCAGTGGTGATGGTAGCAGCTGACGTAAGTGTCCCGCCAAGATTTATATTATCTAATCCATCTATTGTAATTCCATCTCCGGAACTTAATGGTGATGTGTGAGCAATCGCATCCCATCTTGTGTTCGCATTGTCCCACGCAAGAATGTCTCCATCCGTGGGAGTTGTAAATGTTGTGTGGTTACTGAGATCTAGTTCATTCGTAGGATCATTGTCGCCATCGCCGGCGGCCACTGAGGCATCTAAGTCTTTCAATGCGGCCGCTACTGTAGCTGATGTGATGATCAAATCTCCTGTGTTATCATAAGCTACTCCTAATGCATCCTGTATCTCATTGTTGGGGTCATTGTCGCCATCGCCGGCGGCTACTGAGGCATCCAAGTCTTTCAATGCGGCCGATACTGTAGCTGATGTGATGATTAAATCTCCTGTGTTATCATAGGCTACTCCCAATGCATCCTGTATCTCATTGTTGGGGTCATTGTCGCCATCGCCGGCGGC
>NZ_CAXPLV010000010.1:0-65400 GCF_964218185.1 Ekhidna sp. | reverse complement strand
GCCTGGTCAACCACCACATTTACCGATGATACCTGGACGGAGACATTTACGCATGATGGTACTTCAGAGGAGATAGCTGCAGAGACGGTTACTGTTTCATCGAGCAGTGGAGCAACGGATGTTGCGGGGAATGCGGATGTAGGAGATACCTCACCATCTTTTGTAGTGGATACTCAAGTACCAACATTTGTAAGTGCTACATTTTATGATTTTGATAATGATGGAAGCATTGATGAAATTTTGGTTGAGATGTCTGAGCCAATTGATGAGTCGTCTATTGAAACCGCTGATTTTCAGATTGGCGGAGTTGCCGCAGTATTTACAGTGTTGCCTGGAGGATCAGTCGGTGTTGACAATGCTAGTGATATTTCAACAACTGATCAATTTTTCACTTTAGATGTAGATTTAGGTAATACCGCAGACCCGACATTCGAATATATTCAGGATAATGCAAGCGCAGAATTATCAGATTTAGCTGGTAATGAAGCTTCTAATGATCTGTTCATCACTACGATCGATGCGGCACCACCTGTACTGACAGGTGTACAATTTGAAGATTTAGATAATGATGGGTTTGTTGACAGGGTTGTTTATGTGTTCAGTGAAGTTGTAAGTGATGCAGATGACAATGATACTCATGTAGTAGCTGAAGTAGGTTCGATTACGCTACCTGATGGTCAGCCTGCTGGGGGCTTTGTGGATGGGGATATTGTTGTTTCTGACGATGGGACATTCGGTTTTGTTGCTATCAACAATATAACTGGTCAGATTACTGAAAATACTTCTGTTGGATCATTTGACGTTTCTGGAGTAAATGGCCTTTGGGATGATGAGCATGATCTTACTTCTATTGGTGATGGAGCTGAAAATCACATAGATGCAGCAGCTCCAATTATAGTCGCAGCTGATAACATACTTCAAGCCAGTAACGCCTATTTGCAAGTAACTTTCTCTGAAGGTGTTTACAATAGTGGTGGATTGGCTGTATCAACAGCGGGATCTGAATTTACCTTAAACTTTTTGCAGAATACAGGTACTGCAACGGCAGCCGTGATTGATGACCTTACGCAAACAGACGATGCGACCCCAACTGCGGCAGGGGATAATGTCATTCGCTTTCAATTAGCTGTTACTGGATCTACCAACGGAAATGAAACAATCGCCATCGTACCTACAAATGGTACTTCAGTATATGATGCTTCAAATAACCCGATGTTAGGTACTCAAACCACAGGAGTAATACCCTTAAATGCTGTTGCTAAGGCTTCCTTTGTGGATGCATATATGGATGCTACCAATTCATTTCTTATCGTGGAATTTTCTGACCCCATGAGTAGAGATGGAAGTGATGATGGGAATAAAGAAACACAGTGGAGAAATGATCGAGGACTTTTTTATCAGAGCTACTCTGATGGTGGTAGTGGTGTAGTTTTTAGCTTACCTACTAGCGCTGACATGTTAAAAGCGGATGGATCTGCTATTACCGTAAATGGAGAAGGAGCACAAACACAACTGAGGGTAAATACTAGTTCGGTAACAGGGACGCCAACCGGACTAGAGAGCTTTCAAGTATATAACCCGTCTGTATCAAAATTGAAATCATTTCCAGGTTCAAAAACATTAGATCCGGGAGCAACCATTACAGTCTTTTTATCTGATGAGTTTGGAGACTTATTTAATAATGCTACAGCAGTTGCTTATGATCGTGATAATGATGGTATTATTGATTCAGTCGCAGTGGACATGACAGACGACATCCTTGATGCAACCATTGATTTGAATGACTTTACTTTCGGCGGTGTAAATCCAACTGGATTTGATACAGGAACAACTTCAGATGATGATTTATTTGCTTTATTGTTTACCACTTACCCTCATGGGACGGGAGTTACTTCTACATTAGATTATACTTCTGATGGATTGAGTACTCGTCTAACTGATGATGCAGGGAATAATATTGTTGATGGTTCTGTTAGTCCAACAGATGCAGCATTACCTCGCATAGCCAGTGCCTCAATTAACTCATCGAATGCTTATTTGGAGGTGATCTTTTCAGAAACAGTTTATCCAGCGGATGGAACAATTAACCTGGCTGACTTTGATATAACGATTTTCAATAGTACAGCTACTGTAACGGTAACAGATGTTTTAGATGCACAAGGGAATAGTGGCCTGGCAAGTGAAGACACACTTAGGTTTACTCTCAATGTAGCACCAAATGCTTTAGCTCCGGACGGAACAGAAACAGTTGAGGTTTCAACGGATGGAACAACTTTCGATGATGTTGCTGCTAATGGACTTGCCGGATCAGAGACTACCGGAGCGATAAATCTAAATGTAGTTACGGATCAAATTACTGTGACGAACATTACTTATTCTGTGAAAGCAGCTGATCAGGGATACATCGAATATACATTTTCAGAAGGGCTACTCTCGGGAGATGCAGGTACAGCTAGAATTGCTAATTCAACCAGCGGAATTATTGAAACTGGAAATTGGACCAATGGTTCTGCTGATTCACCACAGACCGATGATGTTAACTTTCAATACGCTGCAAACGGATCACCTGTAACTATTGATGATGCTGACGCTACTGATATACAGTGGACTGATAATTCAGATAATATTATAGTTTATAATACTGGTACTGGTGGATATACAGGGACGGTATTTCGATTTCACCTCAATGATATAAATGGAGGACCATTTAGAGGCGTTGAAACCTATACAATCAATGCCGTGGACGGTCGTGTGAGTGGTCGAACAACTGGGGGACCATGGATAGAATCCAATAGCTATGTATTTACACTCCCGGATTTATATAGTGATACCTTGGCAAGCGTTCAAGCGTTTGATGTAAATGCAGATGGTAATATTGATGAAATTGTAATCACTTTATCTGATGACATTGATGATACAACTTTGCCTGCAAGTTTGGCTGACTTCAGTATTAATGGAGGAATTAATAATGGAGTATCACCTTCATCTGTGGTTGCTACACCATTAAATGGAATTGATCCTAATAATCCAGATGACCATATTTTCACCCTTGGATTCACCTCTTATGTAGGCACTGCGGTTGATGGTAATTTAGATTTCACACAAGGAAACCTTACTGATGACGCTGGTAATGTTATTTTAACAGGATCGAAAACGCCTGCAGATATGGCTGGACCTGCTATTCTATCAGCGATAACGGCAGATACCGATAATAATGGATTTATTGATGAAATATCAGTCAACTTCTCTGAAACGTTAACTGTAAATGGGAATTCTACTTTTTTTACAGTTAGTGAAGGTGTAGATACTTACACTGTTAATACAGCTACGCCTAGTGGCAGTCAGGTAACTCTAAGTATTTCAGAAGGTGCCTATACTGGAAACGGAACATGGCCACCTGCAGTCTTGGGAATGGATACGTACATAACGCCGGATGTTACTGTTAATCCTCTTTATGCTGAGGATGCAGGGGGGGCTGATAATGTATTACAAACTTTTACTAATACAGATGATGGAGCGGCTCCATACATTGCAGTTAATACAAGTAGTGGTAATGCAACCCCTGATTTTTCAGGAGTGGTTGATGACCCTAATGCTACCTTAATCATTAGTGTTGATGGGGATACCAGATCAAATGCTTCAATTGTGAATAATGGTGATGGGACATGGAGTTATACAAGTGCTGCGGATACGCATGTAGATGGACCAATTACGGTTGGATCACAAGGATTCACCACCTATGAAGTGACAGTTATTGGTATTGACTCGCGAGGTAACAATAGGACAGATGTAACTTCCAATGAATATACATTAACCGGAGGTGCTAATGTGACAGCACCAACACTAGGACCGATTTGTACATCTGATGGTTTTCAGCCTCTTGGTCAAATAATCATTGATGAACAAAGTAATGGAGATTTTAGTGCAGGAACCAACGTAACTATGAGATTCACCTTGCCGGAGGGATTTGAGTTTAACACTGCTGTTTCTCCTAACTTTTCCGGGTCGACATTCGGGGATATCAGCGCAATTAGCAGTGCGTTTATAGGAACAGCCTCTTTTAGAATAACACTAACAATTGACAATACAATAGCCGATGATGATTTATATATTGATGATTTGCAGGTGAAGGCTGTATCAGGAGGTGCTTCAGGAAGTCTTGAAAAAACAGGTGGAACGGCCGTATTATCAACCTCTGCAACCAGCTTTGCTAGCATGAGTAGCAATACTAGTCCCCCAGCAATAACATTTATAACCGATCAGGATGGAGTGAACCTTGTGGATACCACAGTTAATAGAGTAGCATACATTGATGTAGTATATTCGGCACCTACTGCTCCACCATTCACGCTTGGCGAGGAAGTTACTTTTGGGGGAGGAGCTGTTGGTATTGTTGTTTCAGACGATGGAGCATCCAACTTGCAAGTGTATCTCACAGATGGTACAATAGCTGAGATGACTGGAGTTATTACTGGTGGAGTCAGCGGTAATACCTCAACAACCACTTCAGCATCATTTAACAATATTGGTATAGTTTCCTTTTCATTAGATGCCAATATTGTAGGGCCGGATGTGGCGAAATGGTATGATGTTTCACTATATGATACACCTCCGGGTCCAGCTGATTCATTGATAAGTACTAACTCTCTAAATACAAACATTGATTTGGGTGTAACTAGTCCTGGACTCTATACTTTTGACATAGGATTGAACGATGGAACATGTGACAGTGAATCACTTAGATCGAATGTGTTGATTTATGATGACTTAAGTCCAGAATATGAACACACCTTCACAAATAATATCTACATAGAGGATGATGATAGAGATACTATTTATTTAAGTCAACCTGTAAATCATACAGTTTCTGTTAGCGGGGCTGGTGTTACTGTTACTAATCCTTCCGCGGCGAATTTATTGGTGTTGTTTGATCCATCAATTGCTGGCAGTACAAATTCTCCTCATACTATAACCTATCAAGTTACTAATAATATTACCGGAGAATCTGTTACATTGACAAGACAGATGACTGTCAACCCTGTAACTGAATTTTTTACAGTTGGACCTGGGCATACCAACCCTCCGGAAGAGATTTATTGCATTGATGAGCTTCCGGTGACCTTAAGATTGGATCCTACCCAATATGGACCCGATGTAAATAATGATCTTCAGTTTAGTAGATTCTTTTATAGAGAATGGATGAACGCTGACGCTATAGGAGGCCCCCCAACTAATGGATTCTATGAGCGAAGACCAGCTGACTTGGGAGGATCTTATCCTTGGGCAACAGATATGAGTTTGGAGTCTGCCAGCTTTACTTCGTCGCTTGCGGCTCTAAATGATGGAAATGGTAGTGCGTTATTTGTTCAAAGGTTAACATTTGATCCCATAGGGGGCAATACAATTCAAGATTTTGAATACTATTTTATATATGGAACTCCTTTAGTCAGCATTAGCAACCTAGAATCTAATTATTGTGATGTTGATGCGGCTTTCACGCTGACTAGGGATTTACAATATGTGTCTTCATTCACTGCGGATGATCCAAATGCTGCAACTACACGATGGAATAGAAATTATACTATTGAAGCAGGTGAGCCTATTACCAATGGCTATATACTTGAAGTATGGAATGGATCAAGTTATGACCCATATGAGGACTTTACCTCCACAGGACCATTTGGAATAGTTAATGAATTTGATCCTTCGGATCCTGATCAAGATGGAGACACAGATGAAGATGAATCCGGTCAGTATCGTATTATCTATGTAACTGAAAACTTAACACCAGCTGGTTGTTCTGGACAAACCTCAGCAATTCTAAACATTAGGTCTCCTGAAGCTACGCCATTCTTGGACGCTACAACTAGAACAGCTGGTTCTTCATCTGGATTTTTCAATAATTCTACTCCAGATGCTGGAATAGATGCGGATGAATATGTATTGGAATATTGCGTTGGTGATGTCATAACTTCATTTACAGCTGTTGAAGAAAGCGTGTATAACTACAATAATTTATATACCGGTATTCTTACCTTTCCAGCAGGACCTGTGTTTCAGGTTAATGAGACCTTTGTCGGATTGACTAGTGGTGCAAAATCAGTTGTTACATCAGTCACTGCTACAACTGTAGAGTTAACAAGTATTACAAGAGATTTTATAGTTGGAGAGACCATTCAGGGGCTAACTAGCGGATCAGTTGGTACTGTATCTTCTTTTTCTGAATATGTTCTTACAACTGAAAATATTCAAGGCTTGACGAGTGGTGCTACAGCAACGATTACGGCATTAGGTGACAATCGTTTTGAATTCACTCCGACAGGTGGAACCTTTCTCTTGAATGAGAATTTCATTGGATTAGGTAGTAGAGATATTGGACGGTTAACAGGGTTAGGGGAAATCTCATGGTATAATGAATCCGAACAGCTGATTAATGCTTTTGAAAATAATTACTCTATAACTCCAGGAGCTGTTGGTTTAAATGTTGATGGAAGTTTTGCGCTGAGAGCTGAGGAGACTCAGGTTTTCTATTTCAGCACAACATCTATTTATGACTGTGAGTCAGAATTAAGGAAGGTAACAGTAAACGTGTTTAATATTCCAAATGTTCCCGTTGTGAGTACGGTAGGATGGCCTTCCGCTGTAAAGGTTGGTAATATTTATACATTTGACTACTGCGTTGAAGATGATGGTTCTTCTACCACTCCAGCTCAGATCTCTTTGACTGACCTGTTAGAGGACGAATCTTACAATATTAGTAGAAGGTTCTGGGACGCTTCGGCAGGATCTGCAGTAACCACACCTATAACCTTAACAGAACCCGGTACTTCAGACACAGACCCACAATTAATAACTGTGCCGGATATCTTTGCAGGTGATTCTGTTATCTATTTAATATCAAGAACTGAAAATATTAATCTTGAGCCTTATAACAATTTTGCCGGATGTACGAGTGATTCCATAACAGTCAATATAGTTGCTCAAGAAGAAGCTTCACCTCCTACCAATCTTGATTTTAATGCCAGCACCACAGAATTCCATATTTGTGAAGGAGACAATTTGCCAAATATAAATCACACTTTTATTGATGGGGTGGATGAATATATTTGGTATGAAGGCGTAGATGGTTCCAATAATGGTATTACACGAATCGGAGACCCTCTCGGCGTTGGAGATCCTATGACTGAATCTACGCTAGAAACAGCAAGTACGATTACCTCTATTAATTCTCCTGGGGTATATACTGTGTACGTTTCAAGAAATAATGATATCATTTTATCTCGTGGATTCGATGGTTGCGAGAGTGAGGCAGTTCCGATCACAATTACTACACATGCAATTCAAGGTGCGCCAAGTATTGTATCTGATAATGGAGCTGCCAGCAACTTCGTTGATCAGGACGCCAATCTTACAGATGATGTTTACAATTTCAAGATTTGTTCGGATCAGCTTGACCCTACCTTCACGTTTGTGGCTGGCGATTTGTATGCTGGTGATGAACAGGTGGAATGGCGAGTACAAGGGGAAACTAATCCAAGATTCATCGGTGAACAACCTACATTTAGCAATCTCGGTTTGGTAGGACTTTCCACAGGACAGGTCATATATGAAGTTATTCAGGTAACTGACACACTTACCGATTCGTATGGGAATTTTTTTGCAGGTTGTGAGAGCCCTGTTGCTCAGCTTATAATAGATATTGCTGATCCAGAAGATTTAGAAATTGTCAATCATTTAGGAAATACATTAAGTGACTTATTCTGTCGCGATGATGATCCTTTGGGAGATATGTCTGGCAATTTAACCATCGAGTTGGAAGTTAATAGCGTCACTGCCAATACTAGTAGAATAAGTTCATTCACTATTGATTCATACACAGAGACAAATTTTTTAATCAATGGTCCAATTGATGGTACAATTTCAGGTTCGAATAGTTTTCCAACAGTAAACCTAATCACATTGCACGATGGGGTAACAGGTTCGCAAGCAGTTGGAGGAGATCCTACAGTTCATGTTGTCTCCTTTACTTACTCGGATGAGTCTACTCTTTGTGAATCTATTGTAAGTAAAGCTTTTTATATCTACCCTGATCCGGATATCTCTATTACATTCAATGGAACAAATGCTGATATGCTGGAATTCTGTTATGATGATCCGGATATAGTAACAACAGGAGTAAGATATGATGATGACATAATTCAATATGTTGCTTCAAACTCAGGTACTTTTCAACTTAATGGAAATCCGCTATCATCTAGTAATGGAGTAGCAGCTATTGACCCTTCAGATCCAGCAGTCCATGGAAGTGATCCATTTGCAACTCAGTCAAGTCATATTATAAGCTACACTTATACAGATGCATTTGGGTGTATCAATACAGTCGACAGAACTATTTTAATAAATCCATTACCACAAATTGCGGATAATGAAATAAAGTCTGCCAGTACATGTGCTGAAACAGATATTAAGCTTTTTGTTGAAATGATCCCAAATAGTTTAGGGCAAGGAAAAGATGCATATAATTTCATTTGGAGAGTTGGAACAACAGAAGTTCAAAACCTTGACGGAACTGCAGGTGGAGATACATTGGTCTATAATTTAGGAACGCTAAATTCTGCCCAGTTCAGTGTTGATGTGACATACATTGGAGACGGTAATCCTAATGATTATGCTACCATGTGTCAATCATCTATAATTGGCCAAACAATAACAGTAGGTGAAGCACCTTCTCCATCAATCGTTTGGGTTGGTACAACTGCCAATAATCCTGATGGTACTGACTTCAGAATTACTGAGGATAATGCGGGCTTGCCTGACGGGGACGTGAACTATGTAGAGTTCTTTGTGAATGGTGTTTCTCAATTTGTAACTACTACTCCAACATTTCCATTAAATTATAACTACAATCCAGGTTCTCCTGGTTACAGCTTTAATACTGCAGGTAGCTACCCTGTGAGAGTAATAATGAGAACTACTGCTGGATGTGAGGTGGATACTGAAGTAGAATACGGAATCAGAAATATTGAAATCATCGATCACCTCGCTGGTTTGACCTCATATACTGAGAGTTTTGAATCAGGTGCTGGCGGTTGGACGGTAGAAACGCTTTCGCTGGATGGAAAGGATAATAGTCTTTTGACCTCATGGGAAATAGGCAGCAGTGTTCCTGGTTCGGCAAACTTTGATGGTTCTAATGCAGTCTATACAAATGGATATCAGCCATCAGAGCAGTCCTTTGTCTACTCTCCATCGTTTGATTTGTCGGCATTTAGTGCACCAACTATTAGCTTCCTGAGATATGAGGATTTCGAAACATTCCGAGATGGAGTGGTATTACAAATGTCCACAGATGATGGTAGAACATGGGTGAATGTTGGCAGCTTTGATGACAGCCAACCGGAAGGATTAAAGTCAACTCCAAACTGGTATAACAGAGAGGCAATTACAAGTGCGCCGGGAACTGTTTCCCCAGGTCCATTATCTACGGCTAATAACGGTCAGGGAATTGGGTGGGCATTAAATAACGATTGGGACGAAGCGATTGCGCCATTAGCAATACCAGTTGGTGAGGAACAGTACGTGAGATTTAGATTTGCGCTCGCAGCTCAGGCTACACCTAAGACAACTAATGGATTTGCGTTTGATTTAGTGCAGATTTATGATCGGGAGCAGGTTGTTCTCTTGGAGCAATTCTCTTCTACACTTGACGCGTCTAGTAAGACGATAAATAACATAATTGATAATGCCCCAATTTTCAATGGCAATGATGTGGTACGAATAAATTATTTCACTGATTTTGCTAATAGTGGCGCCAATAGGGATCAACTAAATCAACGAAACACTTCAGCTCCAGGAGCTAAAAGTTCGTTCTACGGAATTGAGGATATTCCTAGTATGGCCATCGCTGGTGAGGCAGAGCGAATAACTAATGCTTCTCAGCTGAGTGGAAGTATATCAGCACAGTTGACAAATGCGAAGCTTGTTAATCCTGGTTTTGATATAGCAATAAATGCTTCCATAGATGCTGAGAACAATCTGACGGTTGGGGCGGACTTTACAGCAATTTCTGAGATTGCTAATACCAATACCAAATTGGGATTGTTCATTGCTATACTTGAGCCTCAGATAATAGTCGATGGCGTTGATGTTCAACCTATTGGATTGTATCAGGTGAATGATACCATTACCAATGTGCTTCGCAAAATGTTGCCAAGTGCTGCCGGACAATTTGAGCAAGGTGCGATTGCGGTCAATGATGTCTTGAGTATTGCGAATATCACATGGCCAGTGTCTAACATGTATGTAATGGATACGTTGACTGTGGTTGCATACGTGCAAAACCTGACAACCAAGCAAGTACTGCAGTCTGATGTGATGGGTCTTAGTAATCCAAATACGGAGTTAGCTCTGGGTGTGGATGAACTGGCAGACTTCTCCCTATATCCAAACCCAGCAGACAAGCAAGTTACTGTGGAGTTTGTGGATGGTATCACCCAAGATACCGAATGGGTGATTTATGATCAGGCTGGTAGGGAAGTGCTGAAAGGTGATATTGCGAAGGGTACACGAACCATGACGGTACGAACTGCTGAGATGCCTTCCGGTATGTACTTCATCCATCTGTATGCGGAGGATCGTAAGCGACAAGCTAAACGAATCATGATTGTCCACTAGGACAACTATAGAATAGAAAAAGAAAAGCCCCTGATGATTTCATCAGGGGCTTTTTTGTGATTTAGGATGTCGTCTTCGACAGGATCAGACTGACATGTTAAACGACAATATTTACTATCTTCTTGGGCACCACGATCACTTTGCGAGGGTCTTTGCCATCCATCCATTTTTGAATGGTTTCGTTGGCTAAGGCGCCTGCCTCTACTTCTTCTTTGCTGGCATCAGCAGGGAAGCTGATCTTTGCTCGCATTTTTCCATTGACGGAAACAGGATACTCGATGGAATCTTCTACCAGGTACTGCTCTTCGAATTTCGGATAGGAGGCATCTACTACGGAAGTTTGGTTTCCTAGTTTGTGCCAAAGTTCCTCAGCAATGTGTGGCGCAAAAGGAGAGAGAATTACTGTCATTGGTTCCAAAATCGCCCGCTTATTGCACTTTAAAGAAGAAAGCTCATTTACGGCGATCATGAATGTACTGACAGAAGTATTCAATGAAAGTCGATCAACATCTTCAGAGACTTTCTTGATTGTGCCGTGAAGTACCTTCAGTTCATCTTTTGTAGGTTGCTCATCAGAAACTTTGAAAGTATCTTCTTCGTGAAAAAGCGACCAGAATTTTCGTAAGAACTTATAGACACCTTCAATGCCATTGGTATTCCATGGCTTGCTTTGCTCGATAGGTCCAAGGAACATTTCATACATACGCAGGGTGTCCGCACCATACTTCGATACCAGGTCATCCGGGTTCACCACATTAAACTTGGACTTGGACATTTTTTCTACTTCCCATCCGCATTTGTATGAATCAGAGAGTACAAATTTTACAATCGAGTCTTTTTTTCCTCTAGTAAACTCACTAATTATCAACTCATCATCCTTAACAATACTTACATCAACGTGCAGTTTTTGAACTAAATATTCTCTGTTGAGGTCAACAGGTGCAATTCGTATTCCAATATCCTTTAATTCTTTAGTGACTCTATTAATTTGATTAATGAATTCTGCTTTCAAAGAGTTACCTGCTTTGAAAATACCATTATCATCAAATGCGTCATAAAACTCTTTGCTGATGTAAATTTCTACTACTTTTTCAGGTTTCTCTTTATTACCCCATTCACTTGGATAGCTTATAGCGTCTGGAATGAATCGATAAACGAAATTTGACCTTCCCTGAATCATCCCCTGATTAATCAGCTTCTTAGCAAACTCATCTACCTCGATGATTCCTAAATCGTACAAGAACTTCGTCCAGAAGCGGGAGTAGAGTAGGTGACCGGTTGCATGCTCACTTCCACCCATGTAGAAGTCTACATCCTTCCAGTAATCTCTGGCTTTCTTGCTGCAGAACTCGCCATCGTTGTGTGCATCCATGTAGCGAAAGAAATACCAGCTGCTGCCAGCCCAGCCGGGCATAGTAGATAGCTCGTATGGCTGTCCATTGTGGCTCCAATCTTTGGCTCTGCCCAGTGGCGGGTCACCATCTTCGGTAGGGAGATACTCATCAACCTTTGGAAGATTTAATGGCAATTCTTCATCTGGTACCAGCTTAGGAATCTCATCTTCATAGTAGACCGGGATTGGTTCTCCCCAATACCTTTGACGACCAAAAATGGCATCTCTTAGCTTGTAATTCACTTTTCTCACCCCAATTCCACGCTTCTCTACTTCCTGAATTCCCCGTTCTATCGCATTGGCAGGAGAAAGTCCGTTGAGAAAATCGGAGTTGATGATCTTTCCCTCTTTGGTTGGATCTGCCTCTGTTTCTGTCAGTACCTGAGCATCATTGATGATTGGGATAGGTAGATCAAATTTCTTTGCAAAATCAAAGTCTCGTTGATCACCACTTGGTACCGCCATCACAGCTCCGGTACCGTATCCGGCCAGTACATAGTCAGCGATATATACTGGAATCTTATCACCCGAAAACGGGTGAATGGCGTAGCTTCCGGTAAATACGCCGGTGACGTTTTTCGCATCGCTCATGCGTTCACGCTCCGAACGATTCTTCGCGACTTCTACGTATTCTACCACAGCTTGCTTTTGCTCATCGGTAGTGATAGTAGGAACTAATTCACTTTCAGGAGCAAGAACCATAAACGACACTCCAAAAATGGTGTCTATACGTGTGGTAAACACCCTGATTTTTTCATCATGTCCATCAATGTCAAAGTCAATTTCTGCCCCGTAGGATTTCCCAATCCAGTTTCGTTGCATCTCTTTGATAGGTTCCGGCCAGTCAATTTTATCCAGTCCGGAAAGTAACCGATCTGCATAGGCAGTGATTCGCATGCTCCACTGCGGCATTTTCTTTTTGATAACCGGATGACCACCTCTCTCTGAAAATCCATCCTTCACCTCATCGTTAGACAATACAGTTCCTAAAGCTGGGCACCAGTTTACAGTGGTTTCCGCTTGATACGTTAGCCTGTATTTTAAAAGAAAGAGCTGCTGTTCCTTTTCTGAATAGCCATTCCATTCGTCTGCGGAAATGATTGGAGTGTCAGCGTCGCACGCTGCATTAATGTTTTTATTTCCTTCTTTCTCCAGCTTAGCAACTAGCGTATCTATATGCTCAGCTTTATCCGTATCATTGTTATACCAGCTGTTGTAGATTAGTTTAAAAATCCACTGTGTCCACTTGTAAAATTTAGGATCACTTGTACGCAATTCGCGAGACCAGTCATACGAAAAGCCAAGTGCCATCAGCTGCTCTTTGTATCTGGCAATGTTTTCATCTGTAGTGATGGCAGGATGCTGCCCGGTCTGAATCGCATATTGCTCTGCCGGAAGACCAAAGCTGTCAAATCCCATAGGGTGAAGGACATTGAACCCATTGAGGCGCTTAAATCTCGAAACAATATCCGAGGCAATATATCCCAGCGGATGGCCTACATGCAAGCCTGCACCGGATGGGTAGGGAAACATGTCTAAGACATAATATTTTGGTTTATCGGATTCATTTGGCACCTCATATACTTTCTGATCTCTCCAGTATTGCTGCCATTTTTTTTCGATCTCCTGAAAATTGTAATCCGCCATTCGTTTGTGAAATTTTAAAGCTGGCAAAGGTAAAAGATGCAAAGAAGAAATGAGCATAAATATGCTAGGTCGAATATATACCTTGTAATGTGTAGGACTATATTTATGCGAATTCCATTTGTCCTATTGAAAATTAACTACACACATGAAATAGGTTTACAAATGAGGAAACCATTGAATGAATATGCTGTCTTTATCTCAAACACACTCAAATAAGAAGGAATGAAGAATATTTTGACTTTAGCTATTGTTTTGTTTGCTGTTCAAGCTTCATATGGACAGGAAAGTGATACTACCAAAACTGAGCAAAAACCTGTAAAAACGGACACAGTACCATCACCAACTCCACAGCCAGCAGTAAAAACGGATGACACACCAAAGATTATATATTATCAAAGTACAGAGCCCGAGAAAAGGAGGGAAAGACGGCAGGATATAAAAACCTTAAGTGGCTCGATGAGTCATAGTGGTGGATTTGGAGCGCTTTCATTTAGAAGCACCAAGTTTAGAGATGAGTCTTTAGTGATGGGAGGATTGCGTGGTGGCTGGATTATAAATCGTACCCTCGGAATTGGAATTGAAGGACATGGCATCATCCCAACTGCAAAGTTTGATGATATAGAAGCCGGACAAGAAGTAAACATCCTGGGAGGTTATGGAGGAATGTTTCTGGAGCTGATTTTCTTCTCCAATGAGGTAGTGCATATCACATTTCCCGTTTCAGGAGGAGCGGGGTGGCTTGGCTATCATTTGACCAATGTAGATAATACCATGCCAGGTCCAATAGATAATGAGGTGGATAGTGATGTGTTTTGGTATGTTGAGCCGGGAGCGGACTTGGAGTTTAATATCAGCCGAAACTTCCGGTTGGCCATGGGAGTGAGTAAGCGTTTTACACAGGATCTGGAGCTTGTCAATACCGAGGCAGATGCTTTCGACAAGTTGAATTACTTCATCACGCTCAAGATAGGTGGATTCTAAAACACAATAGTCTGATACTAAAAAAAGCCCCTTCCGTTTCAGGTTGGGGCTTTTTAGTGGCAATTAAGCAAATTTAATTGCGGTTGATTCGCTTAAGAGGCGCAAGTTTTTGCTCATAGGTCATAGCGTTCCATTGTGACTTGTAATCAGCAGATGAACTTCGTCCTCTTACTCCTGTTTTTACTTTTAAATAAAGCATAGGTCGATAGGACTCATCCTTACTATTTTTTGAACTTACAATATCCAACTCATACTGTGTGGCATCATCTGCCATCAAAAGAACTAGTCCTTTATTGCTGTCTTTGCTGGTAGCCCACTGCTTAATTTCATTGCGATTTAAAAGGAGCGGAATATAACCATCGAAGGTAATGTTGTAAGGAAGCCTGAACATGTCCGAATATGCATTTGCATCAGCGTCTGTAGAGTTATCCGTTACACCGGGAAGCTGCCAGTTTTGAGTTGCATTCGCAGCTGTCCAGGAAACACGTGTGACATCAAACAGTGGGGCCTCTGGTGTTAAAGTTTTTACACCAATATAATTGTCTCTACTTTCACCATCAATTCGGCTAGAGCGGCCTCTTAGATAAAGAATTGCTTCTACTATTTCAAATTCAGCTCCTACTGCCTCGGTAACTCTTGCATCAACTTCCGGGAAGTAAATAAGACCATGAAAATCTCCTTCAGGTTTTCTATCCACACTAAAGGTTTCTGTTGATTCTGTACCCTGCTTGTCAGAAATAGCTACATCAACTACTCCGCTATATCCGTCAAAACCTTCCTGGAAATAAAACTCGTAGATATTGTCTGAGTTTCCGTCTGCTCCATCCGAGCCGTTGCAAACATGAACAGTTGCAAGAATCACATCTACACCATCCACGATATCTCCATCATTGTTCATGTCGTACCCAAATCTTAATCTTCTTCCACCCGCAGTTCCGCAACTTGTGGATGCTGTGTTCTCTACGAATACACTCTGCCCGTCACTACCATCACTACCATCTGCACCATTACATACATAGTAGGTTCCTACCTCTTCTCCCGTATCGATTGAATTATTACCGTTTACGTCTAGCCCTACCTGAAAGGCCAAACCACCATTTGCGCAGTTGGCACCTGGGTTTTCAGTGGAAGTAACTATGATTGTATTCGAGCCATTCGAGCCATCACTTCCATCAGCCCCATTAAGACCATTGCAAACACTATAGCTTGTTAGGATTTGATCACCACCATCAGCAAGGTCACCATCATTGTTATTGTCATAGCCAAAGGTGAGGGTAGTTCCTCCATTTGCACAGGCTGCTCCAGCTGGAGATGAAGTAACTATTACACTTTTGCCATCAGCACCATCAGCACCGTTTGATCCATTTTGACCATTGCATACATAAATTGGACTCCCTATGATTTCACCTGCGTCGAGGTTGCCATTTCTATTGGTGTCCAGACCAATGTCTATTCTTATTCCACCATTTGAGCAATTTGCACCAGCGCTCTCATTAGTTGTTCTGATTAGTGAGTTGAGACCATCACTGCCATCGGCACCATCGTTTCCGTCTGCTCCATCAGCTCCATCAGCTCCGTTACATACGTAATAGGTGTAATCAACTTCATCGTTTTGTAGAGTGCCATCAGTAGTCACATCATCCATTCCGATTTCAATCTTCAGCCCACCAGATATACAATTGTCACCTGGATCTTCAGTTGTGACTCTAGTGATGCTTGAAATACCATTTGTGCCATCAGATCCGTCTGAGCCATTGTTTCCGTCAGCACCATTACACACATAGTTTTCGGAAACCACCTCTTCATTATCCAACGTTCCATTCCGGTTGGTATCTAAACCTAATTCTACTTTTAATCCACCGTTGGAACAATTTGGTCCGGGACTTTCAGTGGTCACATTTGAAAGGGTGTTGAATCCATTCGATCCATTGGTACCATTCGATCCATCCGTTCCATTGCATATAGAATAGGTGGATTGTACTTCTCCTGCATCAAGACTGCCGTTGGAATTAGTGTCAAGCCCAACTTCTATTAGGATGCCGCCATTTGGGCAGGAATCATCTGGAGTAACACGGATCAAGCTGGTGAGCCCGTCAGAACCAGATCCTGCCCCGTCATTTCCATCTAATCCATTGCAAACAAAGAAAGAGGTTTGAACTTCGTTATTATCTAGTGTGTTGTTGCCGTTTTGGTCAGCACCAATCTCCACAAGGGTGCCACCAGTTTCACAATTTTCTCCTGGTTCCTCAGGTGATGTGCGTGCAACCAAAGTAGGAGCACCAACTCCGTCAGTACCGCTTGCTCCGTTACAAATAAAACTGGTTGATGAAATTTCTTCTTCATCAAGAATGCCATTTTCGTTGGCGTCTTGTCCTACGGATATTTTAACTCCGCCCGTGGAGCAATTTTCTCCGGCTGCTTCATTTTGGATGTCAACCAAAGCGTTGAATCCATTGACTCCATCTACACCATTGGTAGGTTCTGTAGGATCCTCTGAACAGCTTATAAAAATCAAAAGGGATAGCATCAAGAACGTACTTGTCCTCAATGATTTCAGGGTGATTGAATACATAGTGGTAGTGCTAATTTTTAAAAGAATAGTGCAATTTAGTGAAATGTAATATTATTACGATTTAATAGAATTATTTAATGTTCTGTAATGTTTTCGATGAACACTCATTTGTTCACTACTGAACGATTGATAATTATTGGCATCCAATTAAGTTGTTGATTTATAAACGTTTAAATACTTTGGCATCTTTTGTGGAGCATAGACATCCGAAAACCTGATATCCATAACGATGCTAACACCTATTAAACTCTTTATTCGTTCTTTGAAACGAAATAAGCTCTTCTCTCTAATCAATATCCTGGGGCTAACGGTGGGATTTTTCTCATCCATACTTATTTACCTCTACGTTCAGGACGAGCTTAATTACGACACCTTTCATGAGAACGGTGATCAAATCTATCGGATCAATCAAACGTTTATCTGGGGCGAAGATAACCCCAACCTGTTTTCGAGTACCGGGCCTGGAGTAGGATACGCCATCGCTGAGGATATTCCAGATGCCAAGCATGTGGTGCGTGTACATACGCCCAACATGATGCCGGTTCGTTTCAAGGTAGGCGAGGAAGAGCGTTTTTTCAATGATGAATATGTGCTTGCGGTGGATTCTAATTTTTTTGAGGTCTTTTCCTACCCTTTAATTAAGGGAGATATTCACACAGCATTGGAGCGTCCAAACACCATGGTCCTTACGGAAGAGATTGCTAAGAAATACTTTGGGAACGATGATCCGATCGGCAAATTTATTGATTTAAGTGGTGGTCCTGCTAAGCAGACGTTTGAGGTTACAGGAGTTGTCAATCGTTCATCTTTCAAATCCTATATTGATTTCGATATGCTCATATCGCTTAACAGCATAGATCGCATTAAGCGAAGCAATTGGAATTGGATGTGGACCATGTTTGAGACGTTTATCCTTTTGGAGGAAACATCAGATCCTGATCAGGTTCAGGCAAAACTGAACCAACTGCCACGTAAACATGCGGTGAAGACACTTGAAGTAATGGGATATACATATGATGAATACATTGAGGCTGGCAAAGAATGGAATTTGTATTTGCAACCCTTCACGGATATCTATCTGCACTCTGATGGTATATACAATCGATTGAGTAGCGTTGGGGATATCAAAATTGTGATCGCTCTTATGGGGTCAGCAATTTTCCTGGTCATACTTTCATGTATCAATTTTATCAATTTAAGTACAGCTCAGTTTACCTCAAAAGCACAGGACGTGGCGTTGAGGAAGGTTCTGGGTGGGACAAAGCTCTCATTTATACAACGCTATTTTGGGGAATCGTTCGTTTATTGCCTGCTCGCAGCGGGAGTAGCCATTGGTACGCTTAGTTATGCGATACCACTGATCAATCAATCCATAGGAACTTCCCTGTCTTTTGCTTCAGCTAATCAACCCATGCTGATCCTTTTCATTCTCTTCATGGTCGTATCCGTAAGCGTGCTTTCAGGTATTTATCCGTTTGTTTTCTTCAATTCATTTCAACCGATTTCTGCTATGAAGGGAGAAATGCGTTCAGGTATTAAAGGCTTGAAAATCAGGAATGGCATGTTGGTAACACAATATGTACTTTCATTCCTTTTGATAATCAGTACTATAACCATCTACAAACAACTGGATCATTTCATGAATGCTGATCTGGGTTTTGAAAAGGATAATCTATTAGTCATAGAAAATGCTCATTGGACAGGTGCGGCGGAAGAATTCGCGAATGAACTCTCCAAGCTTGAGGGTGTAGCAGGGACAGCCCTCTGCGATGCAGTTCCACTTCTGATTTCGAATGGTGATCAATTTGTGCCGGACGAACCTAATGCAGGATCAGTTCCTTTGAATTACGCCTTAGGAGATGAGAATTATACCGACCTGCTAGAAGTTGAATTTCTTGTTGGTCGAAGTTTTGATCCTGGTTTCTCCGATGATGTAAACGGCATTATTTTGAATGAGACCGCAGCAGCCACCATTGGCTGGGAGGTAAATGAAAGTATTCTCAATAAAAAAATCACCAACTGGAGTGGTACCTATCATGTCATAGGTGTTACTAAAGATTTTAATTTCTGGACGTTGCATGCACCCATCGAACCATTTGCAATCTTTCATTCTGAATCAAACGCTCAAGGAGAGAGGCCACTGACTCGTGTGATGTTAAAGTCTCGAGCTACGGTTGCAGATTTTGAAAAGTTGAAGGTGGATATACAAAGTAAATGGACAGAATTTGCACCCGGTAGGCCCTTTGAGCATACTGTACTCAGTGATTATTTTGAAAGCTCGTACCAAACAGAACAACGATTTGGTAGTGTACTATCTTTTTTCTCCTTACTTACAATCATCATTGCTTCGCTTGGGCTATTTGGAATTGTTGTATTTTCAGTGGAGCAAAAGCTAAAAGAAATTGGCGTGAGAAAGGTCCTAGGAGCCTCCATAGCCAGTATCGTATTGCTATTCTCTAAAAGCTATGTGAAGTTACTCTTAATTGCATTTTGTATAGCAGCACCCATTGGTTACTACTTTATGAATATCTGGCTCTCAGATTTTGAGTATCGGATCAACATGGGTATTGATATTTATCTTATAGCTCTGGCAGGGTTGCTTTTTATTTCACTTTCCATTTCTGTATTTCAAACTGCAAAGGCTTCATTGTTGAATCCTGCTGATGTATTGAAAGATGAGTGATTAAAGTGACTGAACTACTTTCAGAGCTTCTTCTATGTGTTTGCTAGCATTGAAGTCGGCTCTGAAAGTATGCTTAATGATGCCTTCTTTGTCTACAATGAACGTCACCCGCCCTGGTAGAAGACCAAGGATACTCGGCAGACCAAATGCTTTGCGGGCTTCTTTTTTAGCATCACTCAATAAGATGAAGGGTAAGTTTCGCTTATCAGCAACCTTCTTATGTGAATCAGTGCTGTCAGCACTGATGCCTATTATTTCTGCATTTAAATCGAGGAAGGCTTCATAATTATCCCTGAACCCACAGGCTTGGGCCGTACAAACGCGGGTATTGTTTTTTGGATAAAAGTAGATAACCAGGGGCTTACCTATAAATGAATGTAAAGTCACAGTTTTGCCATCCTGATCTTCTAGTGAAATGTCTGGTAGTTTATCACCTTTTTTGAGCATCTTTTTTAAATGTGATTAGTAGTAGGGGGAGTAAACTCAAGTCAATAATGAGGGCTATCAATAGCGAAAGACTTACGAAAAGTCCAAGGTAAAAGGTTGCTCCAAAATTGGAAAAGAGATAAAGTGAGAAACCAGTCGACATAATTATTGAGGTGATCAGCATGGCGCTACCTGCATGCTTAAAGGTCTGTTTTATTCGTTCGATTGGATCTGCATTTTCGTTTTTAAGGTAATAGCTCATCATATGAATCGTGTCATCCACGGCAATTCCGAAGGCAATAGTGAAGATGATGGAGGTGGTCATCTTTAATGAAATACCAAGCCAGCCCAGAATGCCTGCAACCATGAGCAATGGAATTAAGTTTGGGATGAGACTTATGACAAGTAGCTTCCAGGATTTGAAATAAAGGCCAAGAATAACTCCAATAATTCCGATTGCTGTAAGTAGCCCTTTCATCAGGTTGTAGGAGAGTAGCTCATGACTTTTATCGATCAGATAGGTGGTGCCGGTTATCCGATAGGATATGATTTCTTTGTTGATTATCGTATCTAAACTCATGAGCATTTTCTTATTTCGAATGTCTGTTTCATACGAGCCAAGTTCAGGAAAGAATCCGATCAGACGCCCCACTTTGCCATCCTCTGTCACTAGCTTATCCAATCGTTTCGGGTCGATCCGGTTTTTTAACCTCAACACCTGGGCATATCGTCGTTCACTTTCAGGGTATTTGAAGTTTTCGTTGAGGCCGCCATTGTTGACCATGTTCAGGTACTTGATAATGGTAGCAGGTGACTGCACTTTTGCAATGGGGTAATCTTGCAATAAATAATCCTCAATCTTCACGATCTCATCCATTACTTCCTTTTCCCATATGGAGCGAGAAGTGTCAATTACTTCTACACGCACTTCATAGGGCTTTGAGCCGCCCAACTGATTGTCGGCATACTCAAAATCTTGTCTGACCTGAGAATCCTTTGGTAAGTCATCGAGTAGAAAGGAGTTGATTTTTAGTTTGCCGATACCTGGAATTGAAATCAATAAGATTAGCACGGAACTTATAATGACAAACCTTTTGTGCCCAATCAACCACCCCAGCCAGCCTTTTGGAACTTCTAGAATTCGCTGATCTGCAGAATACTTAGTGACCGAAGCAACCAGCAAGCCAAACGTGAAGGTGATGACGAAGGCAATCAAGATTCCAAGCGCTGCAAATAAGCCGAGCAATTGAACTGGTTCTGTATTGATCCATAGCAAGCTTAGAAATCCGATGGCCGTTGTTACAGAAGTTAATAAAGTTGGAATCCAAACAATTTTGAGTGCCTCTTTAATTCTCTCCTTGGGATTGTGTCCTCCTGATTTTTTTAATGCATTCATCAGATGCACAGCATCAGACATGGACACAAAGAATAGAATCGGAGGGAGCAGTGAGCTTAGTAAATTGATTTTCAGTCCAAGCATACCCATTGTCCCGAAGAGCCAGACAATGGAGAGCAAGCTGATCAAAAAGGGAAGTAGAGCAGATTTTAGATTTCTAAAAATTAAAAGCAGCAGACCAAAGCTGAGAACAAGAGAACCCAACAGAAACTTTCCAAAATCATTTTGGATGTAAGAAATAAAAACACCCGCTGCGCTTAGTTTCCCTACCAGGCGCATATTCTCGATTCCATATTTGTCTGCCTTTGCCTGTATTGCGGTGATCAGTCGCTCACTTCTTGGCTGATCTCCAAAGTGAGCATGATTCAGGTAGATGCTCAATGCCTTGCCATTTTTGCTGAAGGCCGCTCGGTAAAATGGATTACCAAAAATTCTGGCACTATCCTGAGCTAATTGATATGGTGAAGTCTCCTCGCTGTGTATGAGAGGAAAGATGACTAGACCCGTTGGGCTTTTGATTACGTGCTGAAGGGAAAGTGGTGAGTACACATGGTCAACGTCTTCAATTCCTGACAAAGACTTTTCGAAATCACTCGCTCTTTTCAGGAAGTCCGAATCAAACAGCCCCGAAGGCTTTTCGATGATAATATGCAGGTAGTCATTGTCGTAACCAAACTGTTCGGTGTGCTCAGCATACGCTCTGCTATCTGGGTGATTGTTGGGGAAAAACTTCTCGAATTCAAAGTCAAAAGCGAGATATTGAAGATTCCAGCCCAGTATAGCCGTGATGGCTACCAGTAAGCAGGTCATTATCACCTTTCCCTTTAGGGTAATCAACCGCTCGACATATTTATCTAATCGTGGGTTCAGGGTTTCTTCGTTTAAAAGTTAATTTTGTTACCAAACTACGAACAGAATGCAACAATACCTGAACCTAATGCAACATATCCTCGACAATGGGTCGGAGAAGGGTGACCGTACAGGTACTGGAACAAAAAGTGTGTTTGGGTATCAGATGCGGTTCGATTTGAGTCAAGGATTTCCTTGCGTCACTACTAAAAAACTACACCTCAGATCGATCATCCACGAGTTGCTTTGGTTTCTTCAGGGAGATCAAAATATTAAATATTTAAAGGAGAATGGTGTTTCCATATGGGACGAGTGGGCTGATGAGGATGGAAATCTTGGCCCTGTGTATGGCGTGCAATGGAGAAGCTGGGAAACACCTGATGGGAGAAAGATCGATCAGATCAAAAAACTAATTGACGGTATCAAGAATAATCCTGATAGCAGGAGGCACATTGTGAGTGCCTGGAATGTTGCCGATGTGGATGATATGGCTTTACCTCCATGTCATACCTTGTTTCAGTTTTATGTGGCAGATGGTAAGCTAAGCTGTCAATTGTATCAACGCAGTGCGGATGTCTTTTTGGGCGTTCCTTTCAACATTGCATCATACGCTTTGTTTACTATGATGGTGGCTCAGGTATGTGATCTGGAGCCGGGCGATTTTGTACATACGTTTGGAGATGCTCATTTGTATTCCAATCACATCGAGCAAGCTCACTTGCAGCTCTCAAGAGAGCCGCGTGAGCTTCCTACAATGAAAATCAACCCGGAGGTTAAGGATATCTTCAAATTCAAGTTTGAAGACTTTGAGTTAGTAAATTATGATCCGCACCCGCACATTAAAGGCGCTGTTGCGGTGTAACATTTTGAAGGTGGTAATAGTCAACTAATCAGTTAGTCAAACATGGCAGAAAGCAGCGGAATATTTGATATGATTGGCCCGGTTATGATTGGCCCATCCAGCTCGCATACAGCAGGTGTTGTTCGCATAGGTCGTGTGACTAATAAGATATTGGGAGGGGTACCTGATCACGCAGATATTATCTTTTATAACTCATTTGCCAGAACATACGAGGGGCATGGTAGCAATAGGGCGATTCTGGCGGGACTCATGGATTACCGAACGGATGATAAGCGGATTAAGGATGCACTTGCATTGACAGAAGAGGCTGGGTTAGAATATAAGTTTAGATCCATAGGGAGTGCGTCTACCTTTCATCCAAACTCTGTAAGAGTAAATGCAAGAAAGGATGATAAGAGTGTCGAAATTCTGGGAGAAAGTAGGGGAGGTGGAGTTATCAGAATCAAGGAGGTCAATGGATTTGACGCAAACTTTACTGCGAGTCTTCACACCCTGATCATAGAGGCAGATGACGTAAAGGGCAGTATTGCATTCTTTACTGAAGTATTGTCGCAAGACGAATGCAACATTGCCACGATGACCGTATCTCGAAAAGGACGAAATGATTTAGCATGTCTTATTCTGGAAATGGACTCAGGAATAGACGATATAACATTAGAATATTTAAAGAAGAGGAAGTGGGTGCATAAGGTCATCTACATACCGGACATTGATAAGTAAAATGAAAAAACTAGGACTAATCACCACACTGATTTTATTGGGTTTTGCTTCAATCGGTCAGGAAAAGCGTGCGCTTTCACTGGAAGAATGTATCGAAATAGCCGTTAAGAACAACTTGAACGTAAAGAGAAGCGAACTGAACATGCAGAGCGCTCAGGTAAATTTGGAGCAATCCAAAGCTAGTAGATACCCTTCCCTGAACGCAAGTGGAAACTATGGCTTTAACTGGGGTAGAGGAATTGACCCTACCACCAACCAATTTATTGATCAGCGAATAAACTTTAACAGCATTGGCGCTTCTTCGAGTTTGCCTTTGATTCAAGGACTTCAAATTACCAATGGAATAAAGCAGGATAAGCTAAGCATGGAGGCCTCACGAAAGGATCTCGAAAAGGCTGAAAACGATATCTCGTTAAATACAGCCCAGTTCTACCTGAATGTAATATTTAATAAGGAGTTGCTTGATAATGCTACATTCCAATTAGAATCTAGCAGACAGCAACTCGATCGTACAAGTAAACTGGTAGAATCTGGTGCGCTTCCTTTGGCTAATAAGTTGCAATTGGAAAGTCAGGTAGCCACGAATGAGGTAAACCTTATTAATGCACAAAACAATTTGGATTTAGCATTGCTTGCCTTGAAACAGGCATTGCTGTTACCTCCGGGTCAAGAGATAGATGTAATCATTCCTGATGTCACTATCGATCAGGCAGAAATTGAAAATACGAGTATCACAGAACTTTATAATGAGGCATTGGCAAATATGCCAGAGATCCAGAGTTCGGCTTTGAGAGTAGAAAGTGCAGATGTTGGGGTAGATGTGGCAAAAGGAGGAATGTACCCTACGATAACACTGTCAGGAAGCTTGGATACGAGATATTCGGATGCAGCTCAGCAGTTTGATCCTGTGTCTGGTGAATTTGAAACTATTCCTCTTTCTACGCAATATGACAACAACCTAAGTAGAGGATTATCTGCCAACCTTAGAATTCCAATTTTCAACGGCTTTAGTACCAGGAGCAATATCCAACGATCAAAAATTGCTTTGCAGCAGGCAGAAATTAATGAGAAAGAGCAGCAAAACTTACTTTATCAAACCATAGAGTCATCATACAGAAATGCTGTTGCTGCTGCTAAAACATTCACTGCATCTCAAAAGCAGGTAGCCTCACTGGAGGAAACACTGAGAGCGGTAGAAAATCAGTACAACAACGGAGCAGCAAACTTTACGGACTACCAGGTAGCTTCCAATAACTTATTTCAGGCTCGCACTGATCTGTCTCGTGCTAAGTACGATTTCATTTTCAAACAAAAAGTACTTGAATTCTATCAGGGCAAACCATTAACATTCTAAACCGATCACCAATTATATATATCTAAAAAATCATGGCTAAGAAGAAAAAATCAAACAATAAAATCCTTTACATCCTCGGGGGAGTGGTTGTAGTACTTATACTTTTTGCGGTTATCGGTAAGTCTCAGGGATGGGTAGGACAGAAGAAAAAGATCGAAGTAGAGGTGGCGAAAGCTGAGAAGAGCACGATCATCGAAAAGGTAAGTGCATCCGGTCAGGTGCAGCCAGTAGTAGAGGTTCAGTTAAGCCCTGAAGTTTCCGGTGAGATCATCGAGTTGAGAATAGAAGAGGGTGACTCTGTTAGCAAAGGTGATTTCCTGCTAAGAATTCGTCCGGACAACTTTGAGTCTGCCTTAGATAGGGCAGAAGCTGGGCTCAATCAACAGGAAGCAAATCTGGCTCAAGCCAAATCTGCACAAGCTAGATCTCTGGCCAGCTTTGAGCGAGCAAAGCAAGATTTCAACAGACAGAAGACGCTGTATGAGCAAAAGGTAATCTCTGAAGCAGATTATCAGCAGGCAGAGGCCAATTTCAAAATAGCAGAGCAGGATTACGAGTCTGCCAAGCAGAGTGTAATTGCTGCTGAATTCATTCTAAAAAGTTCCAGAGCTAACGTGGCGGATGCAAAGGAAAATCTTAGACTGACAACTCTAAGAGCCCCAATGAGCGGAATTGTCTCCAAACTTCCAGTTGAGCTTGGAGAGACCGTTCTTGGTACATCGCAATTTCAGGGAACAGAGGTAATGAGAATAGCTGATCTTTCGAAAATGGAAGTGCAGGTAGATGTGAATGAGAATGACATTATTCGAATTTCGGTAGGTGATACTGCCATCATCGATGTGGATTCATATTCTTATATGGATAAAACATTCAAGGGGGTTGTAACGCATATTGCTAATACGGCCAATGATAAAATATCTGCCGATGCTGTGACTGAATTCGGTGTGCGCATTCAAATCTTAAATAAGTCTTATGAGGATTTGGTAAAGGAGAAAGGAATCAAGTATCCTTTCAGACCGGGTATGACTGCTAGTGTGGATATCATCACTGAGGTAAAGAAAGATATTTTGACCGTACCATTGGCAGCTGTCACCACCAGATCAGAAACGGATAAAAAAGAAGGTGAAGAAGATTCGTCTGCGTCTGATCAACTGGCTGATGAAGATGTGAAGGAAGTTGTCTTTGTGGTGAAGGATGGTAAAGCTGTAAAAACTGAGGTACAGACTGGAATAAGTGACTTTGACCGAATTGAAATTTTGTCAGGAGTCGAAGAAGGAACCGAGGTTATTTCCGGACCATTCCTTGCTGTTTCTAAGCGTTTGAAAGATGGAGATGATGTAGAGGCGAAAGGCAAGACTGGTGAAAAGAAGAAAACCGAAGAAGAATAGATCTTAAGCAGGTTATAATATCAAAGCCCACCTTTCGGTGGGCTTTTTGTTTTCTATTCCATCTCCATAGCGCTTTCCACCGCATCAGTGATTTCCTGCATTTTTTGCTTTGTATACCTACCCTCGGTAGCATAGACTATTTTCCCTTCTGGATTAAGTACATAAAAATATGGTAGATCCTTGCCGTCAAAATTCAATGCTTCTTTATACTCCTTAAGTGTGCCTTTATAGAAAAGCACATTTGGCTGTAAGCGCTTATCTATGGTTTTTTTCAGTTTGTTCATCACCTTTTGATAGGCAGGACGCTTTGCGCCCGTAAACATTGGCACAAAATACGTATTGACATCAAATGAAAAATCAAAAGGGCCCGGATTGGGATTTTTATAAATGAATTGATTGTATACAGGTTCAAACCAACCTTTAAGGTAGTCTTCCGCTTGTTTTGAATAAGCTAATCCAACAAGGCTATATTTCCCCTGGATGTCTTGAGGAAGATTCACAAACTCATTGGTCAAGGTCTCGGCTTCCATATCTGGAAACTGACTTCCAACTTGTGCCTGACAAAGTGCACAGGATAAAATCAAAGAAATTGTAAGTACTATTGTCTTCTTCATAGGGTTACTTTTAATGTCATTAAAATACTTATGGTAAACGAAAGAAACTGTTTTCTGTCATTATTTTTCTAATTTCATCCTTGTATCAACCAAAAAGAACCATGCAATTACGTAAAATCAGCTACTCACTTTTTTTAGTTCTCATCACTTTTGTGGCCTTAGGACAAGCACATCGAGATGCCTACAATCAAGGCATGCAAGCTATAAAGTTTGGCAAGTATGACCTGGCGATTGAAAAATTTCAGGAAGCAGTAAAGCTAAATCCACAGTATGCAGATGCCTGGTTCTATCTGGGCAAGACATACGATTATTTAAACAGGGTGGAAGAGACGATCATGGCTTATCGAAACCTTGAGCAGGTAGATTCGGATTATAACATTGCCATTTACTATGATATTGCTAAGTCTTACATCGAATTAGACAACCTGAGGAGTGCCCGGATTTATATCAAGCGATACCTTGAAAGAGCGCCAAAAGGCCCAAAATCAGAAAAACTGATCCACCTGGCAATAAACCGCCTCAATTATGTTGACATCAGTGCTGAGCTAAGGGAAATGGAACCAAACACGTCAGAACCTACTCCGATTGCGGCTTTAAACAGTATCTCTGGTGATTATATGCCTCAGGTAAACCCGACAGGAACACGACTCTACTTTACCAGTGTGCGTCAGGGCGGCTTTGATTTTAAAGATGAAAACAGTGCAGAATTAGATTTTGGGGAGGATATCTACTATTCAAACCTGATTGGTGATCAGTGGAGTGAACCACAGCTTCTTCCACAACCTATCAATTCGATGGCAAATGATTTTGGATCCTCTTTTACAGGAGATGGCCAGACGATGGTTTATGTTCGATGCGACGAAAAAGGAGCAATCGGAAGTTGTGATTTGTACATCACACAGCTGAACGGAAATACCTGGAGCGAGCCTCAAAATATGGGCAATGTGGTGAATACCGAAGAATGGGAAAGTCAGCCTACAATCAATTCCGATGGAAACAGGATCATTTTCACATCCATTCGTCAGGGTGGATATGGAGCCTCTGATCTGTATATGATTGAAAAAAATCATCTTGGGCTTTGGGGTATCCCTCAAAACCTTGGAAGTATTGTAAACACTCCATTGAGTGAAAACAGTCCGTTCCTTGCAGCTGATGGAAAAACGCTTTATTTCTCTTCTACCGGACACCCAGGAATGGGCGGAGCAGACATCTTCTATACCGTATTTGAAAATGGAAAATGGTCAGTACCAAAGAACCTTGGTAAGCCCATCAACTCGAAAGGTAATGATACTAACTTCAGTATCTCAGCATCAGGAAATGCTTATTTGGCATCCTCCAGACTTGATGAAAACAATTTTGACATCTTCAAGGCAGAGCTTCCAGACGAGCTAAAGCCTAAGCCAACAATTGTAGTACAAGGTATTGTATCTAATTCTGAGGATAGCAAACCATTGAGCGCATTGGTATTGATAGAAGATCTTAACTCAGGTGAGTTGATTGCGACCAATAAGAGTAATGAAGCTACTGGAGAATACTTGGTTGTGCTGCCTGCCGGTCGTGACTATAGTGTGTCTGCCAACGCAGAAGGATTCTTCTTCTATTCGCAGAGTTTTGAGTTGCCAAAGGATACAACCTATGCGGAGATTACAAACAACATTGATCTTGAGCCGATCAGAAAAGGAACAAAGGTTGTTTTGAATAATATCTTTTTTGAGGTAGGAAAAGCCGAGCTTAAGCCAATTAGTTATGTAGAGTTAAATAAGGCAGTGACCTTAATGAAGAATAACAGAACCATGAAGATTGAAGTAGGTGGTCATACAGATAGTCAGGGAGCTGATGCGAACAACCTAAGCCTATCGCAAAGAAGAGCTCAATCAGTAGTAGAATATATGGTTTTGGCAGGAGTGGAGCGAGAGCGATTAATCGCTAAAGGTTATGGAGAAACTGTTCCAATAGCTGATAATAGTACCTCAGAGGGGAGAGCTAAAAACCGACGAACTGAGTTCGTGATAGTAGAGTTCTAATCTGAAAATGGAAACCTGATTTCGTTGTTGTTTACTTCAATGAAGTCATGAATATCAAATAGAGCTGAAACTTGTGGAATCACTTCTTTCATTCTGGAGAGAAGTGATTCTTTTGTTTTCAGCCCATAAATAAACATCATCTTTTCAGGCACTTTTCTGCTCACATAACTCTTCACAAAATCATCGTCCTTCGTGACTATGACATACCCTTTTTGAATGGATAGCCGCCTCAGTTGATCATCGATCACACGCTGATCCTTCTTTGCTTTCATTTCATTGATGTGGTAGGCATTTAAACCTCCTTCTCTGAAAAGGTTTGTTAATTCTGGAGTCAGGTTCTCATCAATGATGAATTTCATCATACTATTTAGAGTTATTGATTGCCATGATTCATTTCTGCTAGTTTTTGATTCATATCTGACACTCATGCCATCGTAGTGTGCCTTTCTTTATGGCAATCAAATAATTAATACCGTCAAGAAAAAATCATGAAATCAAAAATCAAAATTTTAGTGCTCGCCATATCATCTTCTCTGATGACAATGCTGATTAGTTGTGGAGATGATGGAGATGCCAGCTCAACTTCCAATATAAATATTTCTACCAGTACTCCAACAGATATTACCAGCACCACTGCCACTCTGGGTGGAAATGTGACAGGAGAGGGTGTATTTTCTGCAGGTATTGTGTTTAGTCAAACAAACAATCCGAGTATTGAGAATGCGACTTCTATCTTATCAACCACCACTTCAGGATCTTACACGGTTTCGGTAACAGGTCTATCATCCAATGGCACCTATTTTGTCAAGGCTTTTGCACTTACAGAAGATGGAGAGGCAGTATACGGTGATTTGAAAAGCTTCACTACGGAGGAGGTGGATACTACGGCTCCAACTTTGGTATCAATGAGCCCAAACGGTACGGAGACAGCTGTTTCTATCAACACATCGATAATTTATACTTTTAGTGAGCCTATGGATGTAAACACGTTCATAGCTCCAGGTGGATCGGCACCAAATAATGTGTTTTTAAGCGGAGGCCTTTATGGAAATGATGTGCCTTTCACTATCTCAGCGAGCGGCAATGATATTATTCTCACGCCTTTAGAAGAGCTGGACGGGGGTGAGTTGCTATACAGTTATGGATTGTTTGCTGATGATATAACTGATTTGGCTGGTAATAGTCTGGATATTGAAGCAGGAGAAGGGAATGGCCTATTCACAACAGAAAACACCCCATTAACCATTACCAGCATTTTACCATCACTTAATGAAACTGGGGTAGATTTAGACGCGAATATTGTCGTTACTTTTTCGAATACACTCGACCCCAATTTCGTTAGTTCAGAAGCTTTTACCTTATTTTCAAATAAATCTGGCCAGCTCAGCGGAACTGTTACAGTATCTGGCAATAAGGTCACATTCGATCCATCAGGAGAATTAGATGATTTTATGACCTATCACAATTTTTATGTGGAAGGGTATGGTTCTTTGCAAATTCGAGATGTGAATGGAAATTATTTCCCTGAGGAAGGAGCTTATTCTTTTTCAACAGAGGCTTTTTCGGAGAATTACTATTACGAATTTGATGGAAACTACGGATACGCAGCTGACAATTTAGACATTACTTATAATGGAGGAACCTCATATACTGTTAATGTTTCTTCAGGCTCAAACTATACATCAATGTCCTGGAGATTTGTGAAGGCCATTTATAACGGTCAGGATGTCTATACCATAACCAACAAATTGATTGACAATAATGGACATGAGATTTATATTGAAGCAGCAGCTCCTGACGATGGAAATAAAATTTTGACATCAGCAAGACCTTCATCTACTACGTGGTACACGGGTCAATTTTGGACGGTAGAGTGGAGTGGTAATAATAGCAATGGTTTTCTTTTAAAAGCAGTGGTGCCAAATGCTTATTTAAGCAGTATCGATTTAGATATCAATGCAACAATTGCCTCACCATATCCCTATGAGCACGAGTGGTTGGTGACCCGAAGAGCTGCATACAGTGGTGACTAGAAGCTAAAGCCTATTTTTATCTGTTAAAAGCCCCGAAAGGGGCTTTTATATTTTAAAATTCAGAGCAGAGAGTTTTGTATACCTGATCCACAGGCAAGCCAACCACATTGTAATATGATCCTTTGATCCACTCAACTCCGATCAACCCAATCCAATCCTGAATGCCGTAGCTCCCTGCTTTATCCAAAGGAGGGGCAATTTCAATGTAGTGGTCGATCTCATCTTCGGTCAACTCATGGAAATGTACCTCTGTAACACTTGAGAAGGAAATGTGCTTTTCTTCATTGCTGATGCAAACACCTGAGATTACCTGGTGGATTTTTCCGGAAAGGATCTTAAGTACTTGCCTGGCCTCTTTTTCATCCTTTGGTTTGCCCAAAATACGATTCGCAAAAATCACCACCGTATCAGCTGTGATGATGATACCCTCTTTAAAAGCTTCGCGATGCGCCTTGTTTTTTTCAATGGCCAAGTATTCAGCCACATGTTCGACCACCAGATCTTCGGGAAAGACCTCTTCAAAATCTATTGTTTTTACCTCGAATTTCAATCCAACTTCTGTTAGCAGCTGCTTTCTGCGAGGGGAGTTTGAGGCTAAAATGAGATTATTGAAATGCTTCATCAAAAAAGGAATTGAATTCGTCTGCTTTTATGGATCCAAACAGAAATCCGCATATTACTTTGGGATAAAAGTACGTGCTCTTCTGAGGTAACGTGTATCCACTGTAGCATACTTCCTTAACGGTCTCAATCGAGATTTCTTTTGTGATAATCGCACACTGAGCCTCATTTTTAATTACAGACTGCAGGCATTTTGTGAAGTTCCGTTCAAAAGTAAGGTTCTTGCTTCCCCGTTGATCTTTGCCTTTGATGCCCAGACATTTCTCAAAAACAAAGTAGTGCATCACAGTCAGATCCAGCTGCTTGATGGTGTCTGGAAAATCCCATGAAATCGTATTTATCTTTTCTGGTTTTAGTCTGATTTTATATGCCTCATCTCCAATGAGAAGTCCAAAAGCCCATTGCTTGCCCAGAATCACTTCATTGACATCCGTTGCTTCTTCGATTGGTTTGATATAGAAGTACTCGTCCAGCTTCTTCAGTAATTCTTTTTTCGAAAAATTCTCAAGTCCATGAACCATGCGGTGGGTGGGGAGGATTCTCAAATCATCTGATTCAGTATTGGTAAAATACATCAGGTGGAAGTTGTAGCCTTCATCTCCCGTATGATTTGGGTTCTTTTGCGCCTGCTCCTTTTGATACAAAAGTGAGCCTTCATACCTATGATGCCCATCTGCAAGGATGATTTGCTTATCGGCGATGATGTCCATGATTCTGCGAATGATCTTCACATCATGGATGATTCCAAAAACATCCCTCACACCTTGATAATCCTCTGTTTCATACAAAGGATCTACCATTGCTTCATCAAGGTATTCTTCGATTTCATGAGTTGGATCGGTGTAGAGGCCATGTGTAGGGCTTACGTTGAGTTGTGTACGGTCCAGTATGTCCATTCGGTCATTCACAGAGAAAGGCATGGTATTTTCATGCCTTAGGAGCACTTTTTCATCCCAATCATAGACACGAAGGTTTGCTACAAATCCCTTTCTTATCCGTTCACGATCTGAGCCTGGAAGTGTGAAGTATTGATAGTACACATAGATGGCAGGTAGTTCATCTTGAATAATGATTCCATCCTTTTTCCAGTTTATCAGCCTCTTAGCTGCTCCATGAATGGAATCTTCCCCGCGAGGTACAGATAAGTGAATGCTATTGAACTCTTCCTCATATAGTGCCTCTCGCTGACTCTCTGAGACGACATCAAATAGCGGTGAAACCAGCTTGTCGATGTTTTTGATCTGCTCAGAGTTATATCTCCAAGCTCTTAAGGGTCTAATTTCTGCCATCAATTACGTGCTCGTTCTTTCCACCTACTTTTTGTTTCAGTAGCTTTTGATGCTGAAACCTTCTTTACGGAATTGTTGACCAGTTCATTTGCAATAAGTGCAGCAATTTCCATGGTCTCCTGATCTGGCTGTTTTTTGAGCGTTTCCGGATTGTAATGTGACTCTACAAACTTGGTTGTAAAAGAGCCGTCAATGAACTCTTTGTGCGTGAGAACGAAATCACAGAACGGAAGAGTGGTCTTCACTCCGGTTATTTGATACTCAGCAATGGCCCGTCTCATTCGTTGGATGGCTTCCGTACGATCTTTGCCGTAAGTGATGAGTTTAGCAATCATCGGGTCATAGTAAATCGATACATCCTGACCTTGTTCATATCCGTCATCTACTCGCACACCTGCTCCTTGCGGTCTTATGTAAGTCTTTAGCTTTCCTGTATCAGGGAGGAAATTATTTTCAGGATCTTCTGCATATACCCGTACTTCCAAGCTATGCCCGTTTATAGAAAGATCGTCTTGAGTAAAACTTAGTTTCTCGCCATTGGCTATTGCTATTTGTTCTTTTACAAGGTCAATACCCGTAATAAGTTCAGTAACTGGATGTTCTACCTGCAATCGCGTGTTCATCTCTAGAAAATAGAAGTCCATGTTTTCATCAGCAATGAACTCCACCGTACCAGCCCCATAATAGTTGCAGGATTTTGCCACATTCACAGCCGCTTCACCAATCTGCTTTCTTCTTTCAGGAGTAAGTAGGGCAGAAGGAGCCTCTTCCACTACTTTTTGGTGTCTTCGCTGAATGCTGCACTCACGTTCAAACAGGTGGATGATGTTGCCATGCTGATCTCCTAAAACCTGAACTTCGATGTGCTTGGGTGAGGAAATGAACTTTTCAATAAAGACCTCATCATTACCGAATGAGTTTCTGGCTTCACTCATTGCCCGATCCATCTGCTCTTCAAAATCTTTCGGATCGTTGACGATACGCATTCCTTTGCCACCACCTCCAGCACTGGCCTTGATCATCACGGGATAGCCAATATCGTTGGCTACTTTTTTGGCTTTTGTCACATCATTAATGGGTTCATCCATTCCCGGAACAAGAGGCACGTTGAATTTCTGAACTGTTTGCTTAGAAGTAAGCTTATCACCCATCACCCGAATGGCTTCCGGTGATGGTCCTATGAATATGAGCCCCTCTTTTTTTACACGCTCTGCGAAAGAAGCATTTTCCGAAAGGAAGCCATAGCCCGGATGGATCGCGTCAGCACCCGTTTGTTTGCAAGCTTCAATGATTTTATCCTGTACAAGGTAAGACTCAGATGCTGCTGCCGGACCAATGTTAACCGCTTCATCAGCAAACGAGGCATGAGGAAGCAACTTATCGGCTTCACTATATACTGCTACTGTCTTGATGCCCAGCTCTTTGGCGGATCTCATTACCCTGATGGCGATTTCACCTCTGTTGGCTACTAATATTTTCTTTATAGACATAATTTCAATCGTTAGCGCAAGTTTATTGAAAAGGCGACATTCATTATATGCGCATTCCTGCTAAATTTGCAACTTGTTTGAAAAAAGGAGAACACAAGTAAATGGATTTATTTGAGAAATTACTCAGTGACAAGGGAGCGTTAGGTCAATACTCCTACTTAGATCAGGATTTAAACTATTATTTCTTTCCAAAACTAGAAGGCGAGATACAGCCACGAATGAAGTTTAAAGGGAAGGAAGTACTTGCCTGGAGTTTGAATAACTACCTGGGACTAGCGAACCATCCTGACATTAGAAAGGCTGATACTGAAGCAACTGAGCAATGGGGATTGGGCTATCCAATGGGTGCCCGAATGATGACTGGAAACTCAGACTACCATGATCAACTGGAGCAAGAGCTTGCAGATTTTGTGAGCAAGCCTGCTGGTATGCTTTTGAACTACGGTTATCAGGGAATCATGTCTGTGATCGACGCTTTGGTGGATAGAAAGGACGTGGTGGTGTACGATGCTGAGTGTCACGCTTGTATTATTGATGCATTGAGAATGCACATCGGTAAGCGTTTTGTTTTCCCTCACAATGACATTGAAAACTGCGAAAAGCAACTGAAAAGAGCTGAAAAACTTGCAAATGAGCAAGGAGGTGGTGTTTTGGTCATTACTGAAGGTGTATTCGGGATGAGTGGAAACACTGGTAAGCTTGATAAGATCGTTGCTCTAAAGGATAAGTATGATTTTCGTCTTTTAGTAGATGATGCACACGGATTTGGCACCATGGGTAAAACAGGAGCAGGTACGGGTGAGCACTACGATTGTCAGGATGGGATTGATATCTACTTCTCGACGTTTGCTAAGTCTATGGCCAGCATTGGGGCTTTTATAGCAGGAGACAAAAACATCATCGATCACTTAAGATACAAGGTTAGATCTCAAATTTTCGCTAAATCATTGCCTATGCCACTAGTAGTGGGGGGATTGAAGCGATTGGATATGCTGAGAACCATGCCTGAGCTTCGTGAGAAGCTGTGGACGATTGTGAATGCATTGCAAAACGGGTTTAAGGAGCGTGGCTTCAATATTGGGACGACAGATTCTCCTGTAACACCTGTAGTAATGAACGGAGATGTAATGGAGGCATGTAATATGGTGGTAGACCTGAGAGAAAACTATCATATTTTCTGCTCTATGATTGTGTATCCGGTGATTCCTAAAGGTATGGTGATCTTGCGAATCATTCCTACAGCTATGCACACCTTAGAGGATGTGGATCAAACACTTAAGGCTTTTGAGGAGATCAAAGGAAAGCTGGATGGTGGTGTCTACAAGGAGGCAGGAGTGGAAGGAGCCATGCTTGCAAAATCTTAAAATTTCTCTAAAAAAACTGTTTATTTACGATTTTGGGCTATATTGCCTCAACTTTAAAAATTTATCGATAACCTTAATTACCTTATAACATGAAAAGATTTGAACAACTAAAGTCAATGGTTGAATCTCTAGAAGCAGATTTCGAAAAGTTCTACGATAAAAACAACAATGCCGCCGGTACTCGAGTAAGAAAAGGTATGCAAGATATGAAGAACCTTGCTCAAGAAATCAGACTAGAAGTTCAAGAAATCAAGAACAAAGGATAATCGATCACTAATCGAACCGATAAAGAAATTAGGGAGCCATTCGGCTCCCTTTTTTTGTTTTTAAACTATCTTGAAAGATCGTGAAAGTAGTGGTCAAAGTAATAGTAAGCTACCTCTTCAAGATTGGAGTAGTGTTCTCATTTATTCTCGGAGTATCCATTTTATTTATCTTTTTATCAGGCAATAGGGTTGATGATCTTGTGATCGATTTGATAAAAGTCCTTGGACTAACTGTAGTGTTTTACCTATTGAAGTCAAAAATTCTTAAATAGAAATACTCATTGAAGTATTTGGATAATGCTTTTGAGGTGTGACAAAGCCCGAGAGACTATCTTCTCACTATCCAATCCACCCAAACTTTCCCATCTATGGTTGCATGAAGAATATATAACCCAGGCTGAATGTTGGGGCGGATTTCTACCAGACTCGTATCGGTTGCATTTGCTTTGTATACCAGCGATCCTTTCATATCATACAATGCCACTTCAACGATTCTGGACTTCTGCGACAGCTCGATATTGAGTAATTCATGGAACGGATTGGGAAATACTTTAGGTTTAAGAGATTCACCTTCACCATTCCCAAGAGGTATTTCCTCTAAATCAGTATAATAAATGGTTCGATCTAACTCCTGCACCACAAACACGCGGTTGTTCGATGTTTCGGCAAAAGTGGTTTGGGTGAAATTGGGGATGTCACCCATGAAGATAGGAGCGACCTGTTGCTTCTCGAAGGTAGCATCTCTGTGGCCAGAATGGTGAAAGATGCCCGATAGATTATAGGATTGACCAATTCGGGAAGCAAAAGCACTACCATTGGAAGGGAAGAATAGCTGGTGTGCCTCCAGGTAAAACCAATCATAGCCAAAAGGCACGATGCGGACATGCTGCCACTCAGCTCCATTCACCGCTCCCTGAAAACTGTTTTTAAGGTTGACAGAGGTTGCCACGGTACCTGACGTTCCCGACAGGCCAAGCACCAGATTGTCATACCGATCAATAGCCATGCTGGTCACGTACACAATAGAGGTGGTTCCAATGTCATTCGCACCCCAGTCAAAAGATAAAGAAGGGAGCTTACTCCAGGTATGACCCTGATCCTGAGAATACAGGATGGCCCCATCTTTTGAGTTGTATTCGTTGAGGGAGGCATAGATTCTCCCTTTACTATCCTGAACCACATGCGCGATGTAGTGATCCAGGTTTAGCCCCAGATTTACTTTTTGCCAGCTTTTGCCATCATCGATACTTTTGAAAAGCCCTTTACCACGAAAAACACCTGCTTCATTTTTCTCTTCAAAATGACCGGTAGACATGAGCAATGTCCCATCGGGCAAAATAAGTAAGTCAGTTATCTCTGTTTCCTGATCGAAATAGGAACTCTCCCAGGTGAACCCCCTGTCAGGAGACGTATAAATGGTTTTGTCTGCCGCTATCGCAAATAGCTTATTTTGTCTTTGAGCAAGCAAAACAATCGGGATATCTGATGGCAGGAGGGAAGACCATGTTTTTCCAAGGTCATTGGATACAAACAGCCCGCGATCCGTACCTGCATATAGCTGATCCAGCTCATCCACCATGATGGTAAAGTAGGTAGTTTCATCTTCCGGAGTGCCCTCTATTGGTTTCCAGAAGTCCGTCATTTGCTGTCCTGCCAGGCCCAGTGGCAAGAAGATCAGCGGCCAAATCCATTTCAATAAGTGTAAAAAGAAGAACGTGTCTTAATACGAAAATGTCCAGGGGTGAGATTCACCCCCGAACGGTCAACCATCTAAAGATAAATCTTCAATCCAGTGGTATGCCTGATCCGGGTCGGTAAAGTATTGCTCCCGATCCGTGGCATACAGCTCCTGATACTTGTCTATTTTGGAGGCATCCTGATGAACATGCGCAGCGCCTACACAGCTAATCCCTCGTGTGTTTGTCAGTTCCAGGTCATTCGCCTCTTCAAACATATCCAGATAACCTATGCGCCATCCATAGTGAGATAAGGTCGTTGGGATGATGGAGCGGTAGTACTTGTGTGCCTCTACGCTATCAGCTTTAAAGCCAAACAGATTGACAAACATTTTGAATTTGCTGTTGTCGGCTATTTGGTTCAATGCGTCTTTGAGGCAGTTTTCCCATATCTGTATCTCACAAATGCCTACATCTCCACTCAATTTGGTGAGAAGCATCTTTCCGTCTTCCCACCAAATGCTGCTCAGATTATCCATCAGTTGGTAAGCTCTTTATACAACTCAAATGCACTTCGTTCAACCCAGCATTGGCTAAGGCGTTCACCTCTTACTTCCCAGATGGCAATACCCGTAAAGCTGACATGCTCGCCATTGCCGGGCAGTCCGAAAATGCCATGATTATCTCCGGAGCACACCCAGCGGGAAACCACCAGCGTTTCAGCTGGATTAGAAAAAATATCCTGACTGATGGTTGAGGCATTTCTGAGTTTTGATTGAAAGTCCGTAACCCAGCGTTTAAAGCTCTCTCGCCCTTCTATCACCACTCCACCAGTGGTAATGATGTAGTCTTCGGTCATCAGCTCGTCTATTGCATCGAGATCGTGCGTTGGTCCCCAGACCCTGCCCAGAAACTCTAATACCAGTTTCTCAGCTTTATTTTTTGATTGCATGGATGCTTCCATATGTCTTTAGAATTAGTTGTTTAGAGAAAAAACCAAAAAGGCTTTCGATTGATTGTAGCAGTGGCCGTGAGTCCCACAGAAAAATTGCGCGGCAAAGAATGAACGCCCAGAATGGAGCGCGAATGCTCTCCTTTTCCTCCCAGCACCTCCATAAAGATGTCAGAAGCTCCGTTTGCTACATACGGTCCTTCATCCCAGTAGTCGGTGCTCTGGTAGTAGATATCCAGGTGATTCATTCCTTCCAACTGGTTGAAGGTCAGGTGCTTGTTGATTTGTGCTAGCACATTCATAGCGCAGAGCTGCATGGCATCATATCCTTCCTGCGCATTGAGTGTGGCGCCCAGCCTCCCCTGGTACAAAAAATCGCCATCCTTTATCGGAAACTGGATGGCGATGTGCGCCGTGTTTCCTCTGATGTTAAAAGATGAATAGTTTCCTCCGGGCGTAGAAGGAGTTGGCAGCTTTAGCCCGGCTTCCATAGCTGAATGTTCGATTGGTGTCATTGAATTAGTCTTTCAAATATGAGTTTCTTACCGTCTTCCGGAATGAGCAATCGGTCGCTTACATTCCACTTTCTCGCAGAGAGCCTGAGCTGCTCTCTGCTCACTGTTTCGTGATCCAGGGCGCCTATATGTGTGGCAACTACCAGGCTCTCAGGAGCATACTCGCAGAGCGTGATTACCTGCTGGTCGTCCATCACCAATGGATTGCTGTCGGATGTAAAGGCCGGAGCAAACACCGGATGTTCACTGAAAAATTGGTTACCACCTGCAGGGCAGACAATCACCTTTGGATCATATTGGTCGATGACCTGCATCACCTCCGAGTACCAGATGGTGTCCCCACACCAGTACAGGGTATCTTCCCGAGTGTGCTGGAAAACAAATCCGGATACAGCACCCATCAGCGGTAGGATTTCTCCAGAGCCATGCTGACAATCGGTGCGGGTGAGTGTGGTGTTTCCAATTTCCACATGGTCATCTACAGTGATAACCTCGCTAAAGCCCATTTGCTTAATGAGTTCAGTATCTGCAGGCTGGCAGTAAACGGGCAAGTCTTTTGGTAATACCTGCTGTGCTTCCTCATCAAAGTGATCGGGGTGCAGGTGCGAGACAATAACGGCATCAACACTTTCCAGGATTTCGGTGATCGAAAGCGGGAGGTCAACTACCGGGTTTTTGCTTTTACCGGAGAATGACATCTGGCTGAAGGCCGACGCAAAGTACGGATCAATCAGATACGTTTTTCCGCCGTAGGTGAGCTTGAGCGTGGCATTTCGGATCAGTTGAATATTCATGGTACTATGTTTTTTTTGGCAAAGCTATCGGCACATGCCAGCATTGATCCTATTCAAAATTGCTAATTCAACTGGTAGCGATGCTCGCGGATTAGCGGGTACAATGAGTTGGTCTCCTGCAGGCCTATTTTGTAGGCTATGTCCGTGTGTGTCATGGTACCATTGCGGATGTATTCCAGTGCTTTGTGGATCCGTATCTGCTGGATCAGCTTGTGTGGAGTGAATCCAAATGCTTCCCGGAACACACGGATGAAGTGAAATTTAGACATGGACACTTCACGACTTAGCGCCTCGATGGTGAGCTCCGGATCGTTGTATTTACTGAAGATGATGTCCTTGCCCATAGCCACACGTTTGAAAAGTTCTTTGCGTGTGCTCATGCGCTGTGATACAATGCTTTTTGCCGCTAATTGATCTCGCTCGATGATCTGTGTCAGGACATCTAGCAATTGCAACTGGTAATCTTCTGATGATGAAGAGGCGAAGTTGAGAAACTTTTTTCGATAGAATGGCCTGTTGAAGTGGATGTGGTTGGTAAATGCATAATCGATTTGATTCTGCGGGTCATCGAGTAGGTTTTCGTCGGTAAGTAGGATGGAACTGATCATGTCCTGATAGGTGTCCAGGCTGAGGTGTACGTTTAGCATGTGGAGAGGTGTCTGCTCGTCGATCCGGTACTCAAACGCTTCGTATGGGTTCACAATGAAGAGGGTATCCTCACAGAATCTGAGTGCTTTACGGTTAGTTTCCACATGCACGTGCCCTTCATTGATCACGGTAAAGATGGTGAAGGCACTCTCCGGAATTTCTTTTTCCAATTTTTTATAATGTGCATTGACCAGCACATCCGGCCAGCTGATTTCTAAGTAAGGGGAGGCAGGCTTATTCCTCAACCTGGTGAGGGTTTCCTGCGGGGGGCATTGATCAACGATGAGCATGAGGTGACCTTATTTTCGGATAAACGTCAGGTGTAGATTTTTGGTTCTTTCTGCTGCGCTTCCCCTTGTCATGCTGAGTTTATCGAAGGAGGCATTTCGTTGGCTCTTCATTGTCACCCTGAGTGCGGATCCCCATTGTCATGCTGAGTTTATCGAAGCATTAGACAATGGTTAGTCATCGCATTACCCAACGCATTCATTTCGACAGGGCTCAATGTGACACCAACGCACAATCAATTGTCACCCTGAGTGTGAGGAACGAGCGTATCGAAGGGTAGACAATAGTGCATAACCCACCACTACATTTCGACGGGGCTCAATGTGACATCAGGTGCTCTTTGTGATAGCTACTTGAGCTAATGAAAATATGAATAATTCTACTTTATGTCAAACAACTTCTTTATTTAGTCCTACCGTCAATTGAAATTACCCCTTAGTGGGTATTGAATTGGTAGCAGCAGCTAACTTAGCTTTGATCCATTATCAGACAATTTACACCAATGAAAAAGCTACTCACACTATTGATGATTGCCGCCATGGCGATCAATCTGCATGCTCAAGATGACATTAAAGGAAGAGAGGTATATCGAGTTAAACTTATATCCGAACCTTATTTTAAAGTAAATGATACCGTCAGGGTGAATCTACCCAAGGGCTCTACTATCAGTGTAACACTGCTGGATGGGACCACTACTTCTATGATTTTGGAAAAGGATTCTATGGTACTAAGGACAAAGCCAAGAAAAGTACCTGTGAGTGATTACATAGATTATACCTATAAAGTGGGCGAGATCAAACATAGTGATGATAAGCCCGGCCTTTTGATTCTGAATCCATGGAACTGGGACACCATTCAATTAGCACCCAAATCTCGAGAGGATGATATTAAGCGCTTAAAAGATCTTAACACCGAACATTACATCGACATTAAGTCCAATGAAGCAGTGGGTATGTGGAACAATAGCTGGGATTATGGTGCGCTAACCATTCCGTTTGCCATCCGTCCCGCACTAAATGACACTACGAAAGCATCAGTGACTACTGATCTGAATGCTGCCTTTTTTATCCGCAGATCGTGGAACTATCAAACCTTTAAGAACAGAAGAATCAAAGCTAAGTCGAGCTCGAAGGGCGTGTCTATGGGACTGGTAGTCGGGTTTGGTCAGGTGACCCTTACTCCTCAAAACACAGACCTTGATGATAACCCCCTGACAGCCAACCGGGATGGGATGTCGATTTTTGCAGGGCCTGCCATAGCCTTCAATCTCTTTGGCGCGCAGTTGGCTGTGGCATATGCCTGGGATTTTGGGATTGGCGCTGACTCAAGAAAATGGAACTATCACAAAGAGGGCTTTGTGGGCTTAGGCTTAGGGATAGGTCTTGGTGCATTCAATTAGATATTTCGGAATTACCATAAAAAAGCCCCATATCGGGGCTTTTTATTTCCTGTCACGAAGTTTAAATGGCTGTTGGCAACCCTAGTCATCCACAATCGTTCTGGCGGCCATATATCCGTTGAAAAAGGAGCTGTTTGATCGCTTGAAGCGCTTCATTACTTTATCCAGTTTTTGCAGCGCAGCGTCAGCATCAGCTATCATCTCCTCCAGGGTCTGGGTAGCCTGCCGGGATGCTACCTGATAGGAGCGGGGCATCCCTCGCTTATCCTGATAGCTACCAAAGCTGAGCTTGGCGTCATCAATCTGGTCTTGTGTGAGCCCATAATCAGCCATGGCTGCCACGTTGGCCTCCAACAGGGCAATCACATTCTTTACTTTGGTTTCAAAGGCTTCATTGGTGAGACGGAGATAGTCCGTCTTGGAGTTTTCAGCCTGGGCTCGCAGCTCCGCATTGTCCGTATCGTCTGCGTATGCTTCCAGTATATCATCCAGAATGTCCATCTTTTCAGCTATTGTGACTTTAAGAGATTGCAGATTGCTACCAATAAATACCCTGGCGGCATCCTGATCCTGAGCTGCCGTCTTCAGTCCATCTATCGCCTGAGATAGCTGATTCTTGTACGTAGTGACGATAGGGATGGCGCTCCATACCGCTGTGTTCGCATCCAGATAATTGTGAGTGGTTTCCATCATTTCCACTTTGTTGATTTGTCGCTGATTCATTTAATTAAGTCATTAAGCATTATACATAAAACAGGTATCTAAAATAAACCGATGGGATTGTTAGTACAACAAAACGGTATGATGTAATGAAAAAATACCCAAAAGTGGGTAGAGCCAGCTATGCGATCCTGCCACATGCCTTTGCGATGATGTAAGTATGCTTTGCTTTGATGTAAGCGACCTTTGCTACGATGTAAGTGACCTTTGCTTTAGTGTAAGTGACCTTTGCTTTGATGTAAATGGTCTTTGCTGTGCTGCATGGTGTATTTGCTTTAATGCAGACGGCCTTTGCTGTGCTGCAAGTGCTTTCTGCTACGATGTAAGACCTTATTGCTTTAGGGTAAGGGGGGTTATTGAAAGGCGTTTGATTGCAGGAATAATGTGTTGTGGTAAAAATAGGCCAATACAAATGCTAATCATTTTCATTAAAGTAACCCTCTACCACTTTGACCACTTCAATATTGATGTTGGCAAACTTTTCTGATATTAAGTCTAGTTTATGATGTGGTATTGAGTCCAAAATTTGGGCTTCAAGTAGAGCAACCTGATATTCAGTAAAGTCTTGCTTCAATGAATCGAATTTTTCAGAGCCTAAGAATGGAGATAAACTAAAAAGTGCAGACCGTGCTTCAGATAATTCGATGATGACATCATTGGCAGAGTCCTGCATTATACCTTTATGTAAGGAATTACTGAATTTCGTTGCGAAGCGATCATAAATTGGTAGAATAAGCTCTCTCTTTAGTTTCATTTCTTCAAATTCAAGGCTTTTGTAGCTTGATTTGTATGAAACATTGACAGAATAAAAAGCTACAAAGAGAGAAAGTAAAGGGATAAATAAAAGAGAAACTAACCTAAGGTAATAATCTCTTTTTTCTCTCACTTTCCCATAATATCCCTTTATATACTCGAGTCCCCAATTCAATATTTCAGGTGATACAGGTGTAGATTCAACAGCATTCCTGAAACGATTTCTAAATACATCAGAGAGGGTGAGGTTATTGATTACCTCCGTTGCATTTTTATTCTGAGCAATCCATTTGGGTCTTAGTTGTTCTGAAATCATCATACTTTTCCATTCCTGTAAATGATTCTTTGGAATTTGCTCTTGAAATAGTTCTGGAAATTTTTTGATGATCTTTTTTATATCAGATTCAATCGATCCTTCTAATCGATATTCAATGCTTTGATAAGTCATTTGAGGGGGATCATCGTTACAACTCAGTACCCAAATGGCAGTGGCTAATTTCTCTTCTTGTGATTTTTTCATTAAACTTTGTTTAAGTATTAGTTCATCACCAAAACCCTTTTCTGTCTCGCGAGGCTTTCAAGATATCAACAAGAAAATCAGCTGTTTCCTCCAGGATATCATCATTTCTCGTGAGCTGGTTAGGAATTCTAAATGTCATATAACCTTTCATAAAGGAGTAGTAGGTTCTTTTCAGATCAGACATAGCTTGTTTGGCACTGGTGTTATGATGACTGCCATCCACTTCAATGTTAACCTTGGCCTCAGGTATAGCTATATCAATGGTCTTGAAGCCATCAAACTTTTCAAGTTCTGCGGGGACACCTCGCTGCTTTAGCGCGAAGTATAGACGCAATGTCTCATAGGTTGTTTGACCCTCCATTTGGCGCACCCAGTCCTGATCACTTCGGCAAAGAGGTACACCAAAAGAGTTCACTGAATAGTCATGTACATTTTTAGGCAGATAGACCTGGCATTGAATGCAGTTCATAGTTTGGATGTGTTCATTGGGTTAAGGATTAAACTTCTTCACCAAATCCTCAATCTCCCATAGCTTATCATATCGGTCTTCCCGGATGTCTTTGCTGTTCAGGTCTTTCATGGTCTGTTCCAGAAAGTCATTGAAGTCTTTATTGCCGCATAGCTTAGACATCATAGGAAGGTCTGTTTCATCATTTATGTCCGCATCTATGAGCACCTCTGACAGTTCCGGCACTTTGGTATCCAATTGGATAAGCCCGATCCCGAATGAATTGGATAATCTGGATATTTCTTTTTGAAATTCAACATCGTTGGGTATTTCAGCAGCCACCAGATAGCCATGATGTGCCCAAGATGAATTGGAAACCGCCTGAAAAAACGATTCCCTGAGATTGGAAAATGATAAACTTTTTTTGATCTCAAAAGAATAGTACTCCAATGCATGACCACCTAACTGAGTACTTACTTCATAAGCTTTTGTCTTCCATACACTTTCAGGAAAGGCACAGGCAACCATGTCAGGGTGTTCCCATTGACGATAGCGGGTTTTCTTGGATTTACTGTGATTGATGGTTTTTGGGTAGGCGATGAGGATAGTTCGGACAAACCAGGCTAATAAGGGATGTAGGTCTGCTTCCTTGTATCCAAGTTCTTTTTCCTTATTATCTGGGTCACTGGAGAAGTCCCAGGCATCTTTTGGGTATTCTTTTCCTTTGATAAGAAAGCGCACCGGACGTACATCATCTACATAGCCAATTGCATCATGCTCTTTGAGCTTGGTTCGAGTGTAGAGCTGCGAGGCAAGGGTAGAAGCAGGGGTTTTGCCTTCACTGTCAAGTTTGGAAGCATAGCCTTTTTCCTCAGCCATTTTCCAGATTTGAGAGCTGGATAGTGGATATTCCGCTCCTTCGAGTACTTTTTGGGCTAGTTCTAGGAAGGTCATCTCAATCTTACTTTATCAGGTTCAATGTATTCAAACAGGTGGGCGTACTGCTTGCCTGATTCCGTATTCGGATGGGTGCGCAGACGTATTTGCTCGGGTGGTGCTATCTCTCCGTTCTTTTGAAAGTAGAGCTTGCGCTCAGCTATCTCTTTGCTGATCTCCTGTATGCTGGCCGTGCGATCTTCTCTGGATAGGAGGATCACGGCTATGGCTTCATGGAGGGTGAGTAGGTTGTTCATTTTACACTATTTTCTATGATGTCAATTTATTCGCTTTCACGCTGATGATTTGGGGAGGATTTCTAACACCTCCCGCCCTTCGGGCACCCTCCTCAAGGAGGGAATTGTCTCCTGATTTTTTGATCTGGGAATTCCTCCCTTCAGGGGGGGTGAGGGGGGTGTTCTTCATATCCATCATTTCACACTGTTTTCAATAATCTCTATCTCCTCCTCATTAAGCCCATACAGCGCATACACCAGCTGATCGATCTTAGCTTCCTCCTTGCTGGTATCTGCCTTGGGGTCTTTTTTCTTCGCTTCCAGGATGGAGGTGACGAGGGTTTCTATTTCCGTGCGCTGGGTGTCTGATGGGGTAGCGATGGGTATTTGGCTGAAATATTTCCAGATTAGTTGATAACCATTTTGAATAGCTGTGCAATACTTTGAAATTAACCACCATCCCATTTTTGAATTCAGTATTCCAAGAAGAGATAAATCTTCCGTTGGTATAATCCACATCGAATCATTGCAATACAAACCCTCAGTATCATAAATGAAGCATGGTTTCACTTGAAACTTTTGATACATTATTTTGGGTTTCTCGAATAAATCATAATAATCACAAGCCCTGAGTTCCCAATAATAATCACCCTTATCTGTTCTTTTTTTGGCTCGCTCTGCAAAGGGTTGCAAAAGCTTATACAGTGATGGTAATGTTTTTGAAAACCATATTTCGGGATCTTCTTGACCTCTTTGAACGTTACTATGACCCTTTTCAATTTTTATTAAACTGTTTTTCGGAGAGACAGGACTGTAAGGTTGAACTTCTCTTCCTAATAAGAAAGGGTGAGTCAATTTAAGTTCTTCTCTACTTAAATTTTTCGTATTTAATTGACTTGTATTGTGAACAAATGCTTCACTCAACCCTGTTAATATCCCTCTTTTAGCTTCTCCTTTTATTATACTTCCAAGTGATTTTTTACTTTCTTTTACCTTGGTTAGTAGGTCTTGCTCTTCTGGATTTGAAATAATCCAAGTTTCAGCAGAAAGGAAATCTTGGGAGATAAGATTTGACGAAGAATAACACCACTCATTGAAATAGTCTTTTATAGATAAGTCTGGCACCTTTAAAGATTTGAAATCTCTAACCGGTTCAGATTTTCCAGAACGAAGAATTAATGGATATGTAGTAGCCTCATCAAAAACCTGCAAGTCCCCAAAATCTACAATTTCTTCTAGTTGATGCTTCAAAAGAAATTTTCTAGCAGGTTCTCCGTACCCTGCCTGCATAAATTTATTAGGCATGATGAAGGTGAACTGACCATTTTCTTTTAGGATTTGAAATCCTTTTTCAATAAAGAAAATGTATAAGTCAGAGGCTCCTGTGAATAGTTTATAGTTCGTTTTTAGATACGGTTTTTGATCCTTTATTTCCTCCTGCCGGATATACGGCGGATTTCCAATACACACATCAAAGCCCACATAGTCGCCCTGGTCGTCCAGCACCTCGGGAAACTCAAACCGCCATTCAAAGGCGTTTTGGTAGATGGTGTCATTGAGCTGGTCTTCGCGCTCCTGCTCGTGCTTGGCCAGCAGCTTTTTTAGTCTGGCTATCTCCAGATCTTTCTTTTTGGTGTCCATAGGCTCCCCAAAGAGGTCGATATTGCTTTCCAGCAGGGTGATCTTGCCACGGGTGTCGGCAATCTTTTTCACCAGCGGGTCACGGTTTAGCACCGAGCTGCGAAACTGTTCTTTGATCTTTTTGATGAAGGCCTGCAGCTCCGCCTTGGCGGTCTTGTCGTTGGTCTCCTTGTAGGCCGCTACCGCATCCCGGTAGGTCTGTATGCTAAACTGCTGCTTTTTGAACACCTCGCTCAGATCTTCGTCCAGCCCAAAGCGACTGATGAGGGAGTTGCCTGTTTTGATGTTGATATCGATGTTGGGCAGGGTTTCGAGACCACCACCGACTCCTCCTTTTGAAGGAGGGGAGCTTGGAGTACTTTGATTCTGAGCGTTCCCCTCCTTATTAAGGAGGGGTGGCCGCAGGCCGGGGTGGTCACTACTTACATCACCTGGTGCCGCTGGCAGGGTAGCTATTCTTTCGCTCCAACCAAATTCATTTCTTATTTCTTGCAATACTGCCTCTGGTTGATCAAATACCCAATGGTTTTCGATTCTGATGACTTTTATACCGAATTGTTCGATAAAGGCATCACGCTCCATATCGTATTCCATCTGGCTAAGGCTCAAATGACCATCTCCATCCAACTCTACGGCCAGCTTTTCAGAGGGGCAATAAAAATCAAGGATATATTTCCCAACAGAGTGTTGTCTCCTGAATTTTCTTCCATCCAGTTGGCTTTTTTGGAGCATCTTCCACAATGTGGCCTCTGCAGGAGTTAGATTGGATCGAAGTTGCCTTCTAAATGATTTTAATTCAGGAAGGTTCATGATTTTACTTGAACCACCCCCAGCCCCTCCTTTTGAAGGAGGGGAGTTTTCCCGATAATAGGCATGTTTCAGCAGCTCTATCCATAGCCTCAGGCGGCAGATCTTCACCGAATTAGGATTGATGTCCACCCCAAACAGGCAGTTTTCAATCAAGGTCTGCTTTTCATGAAAGAGTGTTTCCTGTACACGCTGGCTTTCGGCATTGCCGGGCGTGTACTCGAAGAGGTCACCATCATCGTCCTGGATGTGCAGCTCATCATTCTCAATGGTGATCTGGTATTCTTTCAGTCGCTTACCGTCCCGGTCTTGCAGTATTTTCAGCTCGTGCTTGATCACAATTAGCTCATTGAGCGCTGAGACCAGGAAGTGGCCCGAACCCACTGCCGGGTCTATCACATGTAGTGAATTGATGATGTCGTTTGCTTCTTTGCGATCTTCGATCTTGTCATAGAGATCGTCCAGCGTTTCGCATTTCCAGCCTTTTACTTCATTAAACTTTTGCACCACTGCCCGCCTCAGTGTCTCCCTGCACATGTACATGGTGATGAACCCGGGTGTAAAAAACGAGCCGTCTTTATAGCCATTGATCTTCTCAAAGATCAGCCCAAGCACAGAGGCGTTGATCAGGCTTTTCTTTTCACGAATCACCTGCTCTTTCCCTTCCGATGAGAAGTCATACGCATCCAGAAAGCGGAACAGGTATGTTAATGTCTTTGGTGCATCTTTCTCTTTTCCCAGCACACTACCCGGTCGGAGTGGAAGCGAGGTGTTGTCCAGATTGGAGATTAGGATGGTCTGTTCTTCCAATTCCGTCCGCTCAAAGAGTGAGCTGTTGAGGTAGGGCACTTTGGTATAAGCCTCCTTCACACTGGAGTGGCGCAGATGTGTTTGCACAGCCAGCACATCAAAGAAGAGTTTGTTTAGCTCATCCCAATCGGGGATACGTTCGCTGCTGAGAAATTTATATTCGGCATCTCCATCATGGTAGCTGACCAGCTGGGCTTCCAGCAACTTTAGAAACAGGATACGGTTGATCCACGTGATGCAAAGCTCCAAAGCGATCTGGTAGCGTTGCTCTTCATTTGTAGCTCCGTATTGGTTCAGGTTTTCAACCCTCGTGAGGTTTACATCACGTTCTATTGCATGGATGGCATTTTCCACCAGAGAGCCTTCATTTCGCTTATCCTCCGCCTTCCGGTTGATGACCTTTTTGCTCTTGCCTTCTTCTTCCAGCCCGATGAGGTGCAGAAGCTCATTGTAAAAGGCGCGGTTGAGCGTGTTGCTATCGTTGGCAAATGGTTTCTTAAGAAGATGTTCAGGTGAGAGAAACTTATACAGGTTTACCTGTTTACGTTCGCTGGCTTTTAGGTAATTACGAAGGTCGAAATGAGTAAAGGGTAGCTCTGCCTGTATTTCTTTGATAAACGGGCTGGCGATATCCTTGTAAAAGCTGTTGGTCTTTTCGCTATCCGTTTGTCCGGTATTCCATTCTTTGTATTTCTTTCTGAATGCGGTGTTTTGGTAGATCAGATTATAGAAATCCACCGCATCGAACACATACCATTGATAGAAGTCTGTGATGATGAGGTGCTTTAGCTCATTATTCTCGTGATCTACCCGTTCACGCATGTAGTATAGCATAAGCTCATGCATGCTGCGATTGTCCAAAGACTTTTCAGTCACCATGTCTGAGCTGTTAGGCTTCTTGGTTTCCACCAAAACCCCGGCACTGGTCTGATCAGTCTTGCCATTGAAAATGACGAAATCTGCCCGCCCTTTGGTGTTTATCGCAAACTCATTTTTGTAGTACACCTCGTTGAGCAGATCCCTCAGCGGGGTTTTGTAATGCTCCTCGGATTCATCTGTTTCTAAAGCCTTCAGGTATTTATTCAGGCTTGTAATGAACACATCCATTTCAGCCTTGTCGACAGGCACCTTTTTGTAGGCGGGGTTAAGAACGTTGGCGAGTTTGCGTAGGAACATTTAGAAGGTTAGTAATTAACGCTTGAATATAAAAAGAATGGGGGAAATATGAATGTCCCGGATTTATTCCGGGACCTTGCGCGCAGATCCCCGGCACAAGTCCGGGACTGTTAATAACGTGGAGGATTGCTATTTTCTAATTCAAGGACTCTTAACTTCTAATCTCCCTGCGCATAAACTTATAGTAGGCAAACGCGAAGCAGACCACTGTTGCAGCGATGAGTCCACTTACCTGTGGCCACACAATCATCAGGCTGTCTTTAAATGGAAGAAGAGTAGGCAGAGCACCGGCCATCTGATCCATGGTCACGGGCCCTAAGCTACGCACGCTTGGCACCAGCAGGGTGGTGGTGGCATCTGTGTAGAGCTGGCTGGGTGCCAGACGCATCAGTGTGAAGATGTGGTCATATATCTTGAGGATCTCTGTCTGCGAGCCAGACTGGGGAATCATCGCTTTTACGGCCAGGTTTAGGATGATCTCATAAAACACCGTAAAGAACAACCATATGCCAATGGCAGTGAGTGCAGAGGTGGCAGGCTGCCGAAACAGAATGGAGAACAAGATGGCGAGTGCCAGCCAAAATCCGATATAGCATATGCTGATGGCTGTATGTGCAAATATCCTCAAGACTTCTTCCACTTCAATGAAGACGCCAGTGAGGATCGTTCCGGTACCAATCATCAGAAGGGTGAGGGAGAACAGCAGTATCCCAATGAGAATTAATACACTGGTGAATTTTGACAGGAGGAGATTGTCCCGATAGATCGGCTGTGCCATGATTCGATTGAGGGTGCCGTTTTGCTTCTCGGAGTTGATGGCATCAAAACCAAGACTGATACCAACCAGTGGACCCAGGAAGCTAAGAAACACGTGGAAGGGAGGCAGGCTACCAGCGGTGGATGTCAACAGCTTCAGGTATAAAAACAGTTCTCCCGGATCTTTAGATGCAGCCACGATGGACTTTAAGTTGCTCATGGAGACGAGCATGGCGCCCCAGTAGGTGAGGAGAATCAGAATGAGTAAAACAATGAACCTCCAGCTGCGAATATGTCCGGCTATTTCCTTTCTCACCATCACCCAAAAGGCGTTGTGAAATGCTTTCTGATCAGAAACGAGTGCCGGTGTGTTGGTTGATTTTTCCATAAATACCCTGTTGCCGATTATTTAAAATATGATTGATAGATGTCCTCCAGTCCATATTCCCTTTTCTGAATACCCGTAACATCATACCCTTTGTTCACAAAGAACCGGGCGATTTCCGGTGTGATGTCCTCACTCAGAGAGATATCTACCGTGTGACTGTTGACGGTCGCATTTTTAACAGCTTCCAGCTTTAGGATTTCTTTTTCATCTTTCCATGGATGTGGTATTTCTTTCCGAAGTGACACCACTACTTTGTAAGCATCATCTCCACTTAGATTCCTGGATAAGGATTGAATGTCGCCCTGAGCCAGCATCTTACCTTTGACGAATATTCCTACCCGGTCGCATACCTGCTGCACCTGTTGTAGGTGATGCGATGACAACAGCACAGTGAGTCCTTTTTGTCTGCTCAGCTTCACAATCAGGTTGAGGAAGTCCTTGACTCCAATCGGGTCAATGCCCAGGGTTGGCTCATCAAGGATGATCACCTCCGGTTGTTTGATGAGTACCTCTGCCAGTCCCAGTCGCTGCTTCATTCCACGGGAGAAGGCGGAGGTTTTCTTTTGAACGACCTGTTCATCCAACCCCACCAGTTTTATAGTCTCATGGCATAGCTGTTCCAGCTGAGCTTGGGGGATTCCATTGAGCTCCCCGATATACATCAGGTTTTGCCAGGCCGTCATGTTGTCGTAAAAGCCCACACTATCTGGCATATAGCCAACCTTCCTTTTTACGGCAATCGGATCATGAGTGGCGTTATGTCCGCACACCTGGGCCGTACCTTCGTCAGGCTCTGTCAGCCCCAGCATCATGAGGATGGTGGTGGTTTTACCTGCACCATTTGGTCCCAGCAACCCAAATACTTCCCCTTTTTTGATGGTCAGATCTAGTTGATCTACTGCCTTAAGTGAGCCATAGCTTTTGGTCAGGCCCCTCAATTCAATAATATCTCTGTCCATAGCAACTTTTATCTCCGTCCAAACTTGCGAATGAGGAAAAAGACAATGCCAATAGCCACAACGATTACCAGAAGGCCAACCCACCCAGCCAAAACCGAGGTTTTAACAGTGACCCGAAAGTCGGCACTGCCATTGGTTTCTGCATTATTTACTTTAAAGGTGCTGATGTAGTCTCCTGGTAATGTTTTCTCAGGGACCTTCAGGGAAACCGATACATCTACAGATTCACCTGGCTCTAATGATTCTATCGACTCTGGTGAAAAGGTACCCTGCCATTTGGAGGGAGCCCGGGATGTGAGGTTAAGTTTATTCAGTGGTAAAGAACCGGAGTTTTTTACTTTCAGCGTGATTTGCATGGTTTCTCCTTCCACTACATCACCACTTAGGCGCCCGGTGGGAGTGGTCAGTTGCACCTCATACGATCCTTTGACCACCGCCTCTAAAATGAAACTCAAGGTATCCGACTCAGATGCAGCTGAGACTGGAATCTCATAAGTTCCGGGTTGGCAATTATATACCGGTATAAGCTCAATGCTTATGTTCTCTGTTTTATCCCCTTCAAGGAGGATGGAGGTGACGTTGCTACCTCGTGTTTTAAAGGACGTCCGCCAGCCTGCAGGCACTTCTGCTTTCAAGTCATACCTCTGTTCTTCAGATCTGTTGTTTTTCAATGTGGCATTGTACCTGAACGTCTCATTGGCAGCCTTCTCAATATTGAAAAGGTTTGCATTAAACTGAGCGGGTGGATTTTGCGACCAACCAATTGCCGGCCATAGGAGGGCGCAGCTTAGTACAACAAGTGATAAGCGTTTAACGCTATTGCGTTTCTTCAAATTAGGTTTCAACACTAACATAGTATACGAATTAAAAAAGCTATTTATTCAATGACATTTTTATCCGCTATCTAAATGCTTGCGGCCGATTATCGTGCTAATCGTGGCGCAATTTTAAATACTTAAAATAAATGTGTGCAATGGCCGTTTGTAAGCGTTAACAAAAGTTAACACCTCTTAACATTTAGAAGGATTATGGCCTCTTAATGGACGTGTGGATAGTCCCTTTAAATAATGCCTCTTCTGATGTAGTCACTAATAATGGCTGTCATGTTAGGCTTGCCTTCTTTTTTCAGGATGTTTGCCCGGTGTGTTTTTACCGTGTGTGCAGAGATAAAGAGCCGATCGGCTATTTCCTCATTGGATAACCCAAAGGACACCAGCTTCAGGATATTGGCTTCCTGCTTAGTAATGTTTGGATAGGTCTCCTTATCTGCTATGAAGTTTGGATTACTCGTGCTGATGTTTAGAAAACTTTTTCCACCTGCTAGGTGAATAAAGGATATGGTGTTTTTAGGTACCGAAGCGATATGTTCGATATCTGCTTCTATCCCCAGCACATGACCGATAGACTGGCTGGGAGTAAGGTTTAGCGCCACGGCCTGATGCAATACATTTCTATATCCACCACTAGCTGTTTTCATTCGGTAGGTATAGCTGACCTTGTAGGAGGTTATATCGCTTGGAGATAAAAAGTCAAACAAAAACTCGCCAGCCACCTTTTCACAACTTTGGACATGAGGTATATCGTCTGGGTGGATAGGTTCGAGCCACTGAGCCACAGAAAATGTTTCACTGGAGAGCCCCGTGAGTCTGTTATAATCATGGCTGACCATTTCCATTTTGAACTTTGGAAAGTTCATTAAATAGTAATAATAACTTCCGGGTGAAAAGTATCCTGCTATTTGGTCTAAAACAGATAAATCAGGTGTTGTTACGGGATCATTGCCCTCATCGCTAAACTGCTTCCAAAAAGACAGAACCTGCTCTTTCTCCTTCATCGAACGTCACAATTAAAAAGTCTGCGTATTGATCTACTTAAATCAAGATTTTGATAAAAATAACAGTTAGGGGATGTTCAAATATACTCCTAAATGGGTATTTGATGGCGAGTGTGTGAATTCTATACTTGCCCGTATGAAATACAAATTATTCGCATTACTACTATTGTCTTTACTTTTTGTAAAATGTTCCGAGTCAGATGAGCCATCTGCTGATGATGTTGATGAGATTACCGGAGATGAGGTCCTGCCGCTGGAGGATGTAATTATTGGTCAGCAGACATGGGCAAACCGTGACCTGACTGATACGGTCTTTAGGAATGGAGACGTGATCCTCAAAGCTACCAATGCCTTAGAATGGCAAAGTGCAGGCTCGGCTGGAATTCCGGCCTGGTGCTATCAGAACTTTAATGATGCCAATGCCAGCAAAGGTGTATACTACAACTGGCATGCGGTAGACGATAGCCGTGGGCTGGCACCAATGGGTTGGAGGATTCCATCCAGAGAGGAATGGGAAACACTGGGTGCCTATATTTTGGAACAACACCCCGTTACTCCCGGAGTTAGTTTTGAATTTCATCCTGGCGCTCAAGCATTGATGAGCGAAAGCGGGTGGCCAAATGAGGTGCTTAATTTTGAATGTTCAGAACCAGGAGCCACTGTTGAGGTAGGAAATGGCACAGATGATTATGGCTTTGCAGCCGTGCCTGGACCTAGAATTTTGCTAGATGGAACGGTTTATTATGATAAGCTCATAGACTGTAATGAACATAGAGCCGCGTATGTAAGCTGGTGGTCTTCTTCTTTGAGGTCAAGTGGTGAGTATGCGGACATAGTTTCTGTTACTCCATTAAGTATTCCCAGTCCTACTTCAAGAAACTCTGCATTGGGTACTGGATTGAAGGTGCGATGCATTAGATAAGTTAGGGAATTGAGTGAGATCGCAAAGAACAATTTACCCTTTAAAATACCTCTTCCACTTCTCTACCATTGCATCAGATGCATCGTAGAGGGGTGGCTTTACCGTTCGTGAGCAGATGCCACGGGCTTCCAGTCCTGCTTTAAGTGAGCTGGGGTTGCCTTCTTCGGAGAGCATGTCGTATACAACACACAGATCGTCATTGAGCTTATCAGCAGCAGCATAGTCGCCTTTGAGGGCGGTGTTCACCATCGTGGTATATGCTGCAGGCATCAGGTTGCCAATTACCGAAATCACTCCTTCGCCACCCATCTTTATGATGTCATACGCCAGGCCATCATCACCGGAGATGAGCATGAAGTCGTCCGGTCTATTATCAGCAATCTCTTGGCACTGATCCAGGTCGCCGGAGGCTTCTTTGATTCCAAGGATGTTCTTATGCTTTGCCAGCTCCAGTGTGGTGGCTGCTTCCATATTAGAAGCTGTCCGTGAGGGTACATTATACAGAATGATCGGGTGGGGGAAGGCGTCACCCAGCATCTGGTAGTGCCTCACTATGCCCTCTTGTGACGGCTTGTTGTAATACGGGCTCGCAGAGAGGATAGCGGCCAGTGGGTAATCCTTCAGATCCTTTGCCTTCTCAATCAGGTCAAAGGTGTTGTTACCTCCCAGTCCAAATACTACGGGCTTGCTTCCTTTCAGGTGGTCGAGTACAAACTGCAGGATCTCCAGCTTTTCCTTCCAGGAAAACACAGGGGACTCGCCTGTCGTGCCCTGCACAACGATATAGTCGGCATTGCCAGCTATGATGTGGTCGAGTAGCTTTTTGAGTGACGGGTAGTCTACGGTATAGTCTGCGTTCATGGGGGTGGCTAGCGCCACGCCGGTACCTTTTAGTTCTGCTTTCATTGGTTTGCAAATGTAAGGATGGGAGGAGATAGTTCATGTGTTTGTAAATGCTCTTTTTATGTAAGGGCGTGTCATCCTTTTAAGTAAGTGCGTGTCATCCTGAGGTTCTCGAAGGATCTAGGTTTAAGGGAGGGTTTTTCTAAACACTCAGGCCGGAGGGGCCCTTCATTTTCCTGGTAAATTTGTAACCGCTCATCGCCGCGGGGCTCAATACTTTTTCCCAGATGAAAAAGTATTCAAAAAAATCACGACAAAATCAATCCAGCTGACCCACTAACCCAACACGTGATTTTGCCGGGTTTCGCCGTGCCGGCGATTGGTGGTGCATTTGTAGTCTCTAGCGCGTGTCATCCTGAGGGACTCGAAGGATCTGGGATGAGGGAGGGTTTTTCTAAACCTCAAAGGCCGGGAGGATAACACTTTTTTGATGTTTCCCCTCCGGCCGGGGAGGCCCTTCATTTTTGGCTTGACCCAAAAACGAAGCAAAAAGGTCAAACTAAAACCAAATCCCGGCCATCTCTCACGGCCAACCCCGTGGTTTTAGTGGGTTTCGCCGTGCCGGCGATTGGGAGGGTGAAGCCAATTCCCCCTTTGAAGGGGGGTGTAGAGGGGTGTGGGAAGGAGGGGGATGTTTCTACCATTTTTATTCTTTTCTTATGAATGTGTGTGTCATCCTGAGGTTATCCAAAGCCCATCGCTGTACCCAGATCCTTCACTGCGTTCAGGATGACACGTTGATGAGTTTAATAAAAAACTTCTGCTATTGTCTACCCTTTCCTTCGCTTTCACTCAGGGCAGGCTTGAATTCAGGGTGACAAACTAAGGAGTGCAATTGTCTACCCTTCGATAAACTCAGGTGACAAACTGAGGAAGTGCAATTGTCTACCCTTCGATACGCTCGTTCCTCGCACTCAGGGTGACAAAGGGTAGATAGCTTCGATTCCCGGCCATGTGCTGGGATTTTCATTTACGATAAGCTTGTTGGAAGGTCCCGGAATAAATCCGGAAACGAGTTTATATCATCTTCAAGTACCTCGCCATATTAGCGACAGCTTTAGGCTTGGTATCATCCATTTTGAGGGAGAGCTGAAGGAGGTCATAGTACTGCTCCGTCTCAAAGCCCACCTTACAGGTGGCTTTACTGAGGGCCAGCACATACTTATAGTTGATGTTGCCGGAGGTGTCCAGTGATAGGAGAAAGTCAAACGACTGATTGATGAAGAAGGAGAGGTTATCCTTTTTGATGGTGCCAGTGTTGGAGATGTCTTTCCTATGGAAAACCAGTACATTCTCAGAGGGCTTGTCTGCATAACCGATCTTGGCTACTTCCTTGCCGTCGTTTCGGAGCAGCTCTTCCAGCTTACCTACCGCCTCGGCGTTAAACTCATCGGCATTATAGAGTATCCCGATGTTGGAAGCCTCTGAATAGGTGCAGTGTTCCTTGCCGGCAATGGTTGGCTTGCCTTTGTGGTTAAGGAATAGGTTTTTAATCATTTTGTAAAAGTTCTCTAAATGATGATTCGTCCAAAATAGTAATTCCCAACGAATCAGCTTTCTCTTTCTTTGCCGGCCCCATGTTTTCCCCGGCCACCAGGTAGTTGGTTTTGGATGAAATGCTGCTTGCCACTTTGCCGCCCTGCTGCTTGATCAGGTTCTTCAGTTCATCCCTTCCAAATGTCTCAAACACCCCGGAGACCACAAATGTGAGTCCTTTAAAGGTGTCTCCTGATCCTTCTTTTTCTTCCACCTCCATAGAAAGCCCCGAAGCTTTCAGCTCTTCAATCATCCGCTTGCTTTCTTCATCCTGGAAATAGCTAACGACACTCTCGGCGATACGATCACCGATTTCATGCACGTTTACGATTTCTTCGAAGCTTGCACTCATTAGACGATCAATAGTGACAAAATGTTGAGCTAGTTTTTCAGCGACGGTCTTGCCCACATAACGAATCCCCAATCCAAATAGCACCCGCTCAAAGGGAATCTCTTTCGACTTTTCAATGGAGGCAATGATGTTCCTTGCCGACTTTTCCTTGATCGAGCGCTTGGTTACTTCACCCGTCTCTTCGTCATGCTCTTCAAACTGCAGGTCGTTGATGTCTTCAAACTTCAGCGCATACAATCCTGCCAGGTCTTTTATCAGGCCTCTCTGCAGGAAACCTGCGATGGTTCGTGGGCCCAGCGACTCGATGTTCATCGCATTACGACTAATAAAGTGCTCGATCCGTCCCAGAACCTGCGGCGGGCAGGTGTCTTTGTTGGGGCAGTAGTGAGAGGCTTCACCTTCTTTTCGGATCAATGGAGTGCCACACTCCGGACATTCGCTGATGTAGGCCACCGGGGTGGCACTGTCCGGTCGGTTGCCCTTGTTCACACTCGTGATCTTAGGGATGATCTCACCGCCCTTTTCTACATTCACACTATCCCCAATGCGTACATCCAGCCGCTCAATTTCGTTGGCGTTGTGTAGCGAGGCTCGCTTCACTGTGGTGCCAGCAAGTAGAACCGGCTCCAGCTCTGCCACCGGGGTGATGGCACCTGTACGTCCTACCTGATAAGTGATGTCGTTGAGTGTGGTGACAGCAGACTCAGCTTTGAACTTATAAGAAATGGCCCAGCGAGGATTCTTAGCAGTAAACCCAAGCTCAGACTGGTGAGCAATGCTGTTAACCTTGATCACGATTCCATCCGTTTCTACGGTCAGCTTATGGCGCTCCTGATCCCAGTGATTGATGTACTCAAACACCTCGTCTATTGTGACACACTTTCGATAGGTCTGCGACACCTGAAACCCCACTTTCTCTAAAAAGCGAATAGATTCTTCATGCGTATCGAAGGTGTTGTCATCATCCAGGTAGGAGTAGAGGTAGCAATCCAGCTTTCGGGCAGCCACCGTTGCTGAGTCCTGCATCTTCAGGGTGCCGGAGGTTGTGTTCCGGGCATTTGCGTATTGAGTGAGTAGGGTTTTGCCTTCGGCCTCCCTGGTTTCGTTTTCTTTTTTTACCTGCTCATTGAGCTCTATGAAGTATTCCTTGGGCATAAACACCTCACCACGTACCTCAAAGGATGATGGAAAGTCATTACCCTGCACTTTTAGTGGAATGGATCGAATGGTTTTTACATTGGTGGTGATATCGTCACCTTTGGTACCATCCCCACGCGTAATGCCTCTTTCCAGTACGCCATTTTCATATCGTAAGCTAATAGCTACCCCATCAAACTTCAGCTCACATATGTACTCATAATCGTCCGTTCCAAGACCTTTTTTCACCCTTCCGTCAAAATCAATAAGCTCCTCTTTGGAGTAGGTATTGCCTAAGGAAAGCATGGGATACTTATGAGGGACGGTTTCAAAATCCTTGGTGATTTCACCACCCACGCGAGAGGTGGGCGAGTAGGAAAGCTTGAACTCAGGAAACTCCTGCTCCAGCTTTTCCAGCTCCTTTAGTTTTGTATCAAACTCAAAGTCTGAAATTTCGGGCTGGCTCTGCTGATAGTAGAGGTAATTGTGGTGATTTAACTCTTCGGTCAGTGTTTCGATTCGCTTTTTGGCTTCCTCTTTGTTCATCGAAAACAAATCTATTTCATTCGGGGAGATTCCTAAATAATTTTTCTTGTGTATGAATGGAGTCCTGCTATTTTTGGCGCCAAATACCCAAAAGTTGTTAGACAATCGTGAACGCATATTAGCCTCTGCTTATGCTCACTTTTCAACGAAAGGCTACCATGGTACTACCATTAAGGACATAGCCAGTTCGCTGAAGATGAGTAAGAAGACGATCTATTTCCAATTCCGGCACAAAGAGGACCTGTTTGTGGAAGTAGGTAAAATGAAGCTTGCTTCTTTCGTCACTTTGTCTGAACAGATTATCTATTCAGATCGCAGCTTTGTGTTAAAACTGATTGACTATCTGGAAATGATGCATGAGCATGTAAGGCATCTAAGCTTGAAGGTTTTACACGATGTGTTTAATGATAATGGGAAGCTTTCAAAGATTGTCTATGATCATGTGAATTCGGCTGTATTTGACCGTTTTTCTTTGTTACTAAAACAAGGATATGATGAAAAGATGATTGACGATCGTGTTGATCCTGTTGTTTCGCTGCTGATGTATAAAGAGACCCTGATTTCATTTTTATTTGGCAAGACTGCTGATCACTCTGCGAAGATGGAAAAGGAATTTCATGTGTTTCTGTGCAAGCAGCTTCGAAGTTTCTTCAGAGGGTTACTTTCTCGAGAGGGTACCGCACAATTTGATGAGCATTTTGATAAACTCCCTCACTTGACAAAAGTATATGGCTGATTGAATCCTATCTTTGCTCAATGCCCGACAATTTCAACGAACATCTCCAGACAAACCCCATCTTTTCTCTTGTGTCAGCAGCAGGCAATGAGCTTGGAGTACCTGTGTATGTAGTGGGCGGATACGTGCGGGATCTGATCCTGCAGCGTGGTTCGAAAGACATAGATTTTGTGTGTGTCGGTAGTGGGGTTGATTTAGCAAAAAAAGTATCGAAAGAGCTGGGCGAGGATGCAAACCTTTCCGTGTTTAAAAACTTTGGCACGGCAGCTATTCACCATCAGGGCTTTGAATATGAGTTTGTTGGGGCTAGAAAAGAATCCTATCGAGAAGACTCCCGAAACCCGATCGTAGAAGATGGCACGCTGGAGGATGATCAAAACCGAAGAGATTTTACTATCAATGCGATGGCGATTAGTCTGAACAAGGATAGCTATGGTGAGTTGCTCGATCCTTTTGATGGCAAGGAGGACTTGCGCAATATGATCATGCGCACGCCGCTTGAGCCGGGCATCACCTTCTCAGACGATCCGCTACGTATGCTTAGAGCTATTCGTTTTGCCACCCAGCTACATTTTGACATTGAGCCGGATACCTTTCAAGGCATTGTGGATCATGTGGATCGCATCTCCATTATCTCACAGGAGCGGATCACCGATGAGCTTAATAAGATCATCCTGGCAGACAAGCCGTCTTATGGGTTTCAACTGCTTTTCCACTCAGGCTTGCTCAAACTGATCTTCCCCGAAATGGTAGACCTTCATGGAGTGGAGAAGATCAATGGGATGGGACATAAGGACAATTTCTATCATACACTCCAGGTGCTTGACAATATCTGTGAAATGACGGACAGCCTATGGTTGAGGTGGGCTGCCATCCTGCATGATATTGCTAAGCCTGCAACTCAGCGGTTCAATGAAAAAGTGGGGTGGACATTTCATGGTCATGAGGATCTGGGTGCGAAGTGGGTGCCACGTATATTTAAACGGATGAAGCTACCGTTGGATGAACGAATGAAGTATGTGCAGAAGCTTGTAAAGCTTCATCTTAGACCGATTGCTTTAGTTAATGACCGGGTGACGGACTCTGCGGTGAGGAGAATGCTCTTCGAAGCGGGCGAGGATGTGCAGGACTTGATGACACTTTGTAAGGCTGATGTGACGTCCAAAAACCCGGAGCGGGTAAAGAAGTATCATGGCAATTTCAAAAAAGTAGAGAAGAAGATAAAGGAGGTAGAGGAGCGCGATCATGTCATGAATTTCCATCCACCCATATCAGGGGAGCAAATCATCGAGGTGTTTGATATAAAACCTTCACGGGTGATTGGCGATATAAAGAATGAAATCAAAGATGCGATCCTGGACGGACGCATCAAGAATGATGAAAAGGAGGCGTTCAATTTGATGTTGAAATTGGGACAAAAGCATGGACTCAAAGCCAACGAAAAATTCATTTCGACCTCCAAAGACAAATAACTATGTTTGCACGCTGTTAGATTAACTACAATATGAAAAAAATACTCTTTTTACTTGGTGTTGTTACTGTTGGATTTGTGAATGGACAGAGTCAGGAAGTGGCTCCCGGTGACTCTATTCCTTGGGAGCTCAGAAAGCAGTCCTTCATCTACAATTCAGCCAAAATGTTTAATGATCCTGTGGTTGCCAGAACGGCACTTTACAGCTTGTTGGCTGAAAATCCTGGTAATGTGGCGCTTTATGATTCTTTGGCACTTCTGTATCTTCAGTATAACCAGAATGCCTCTGCAGCTATCGTAGCTCAGCAGTCTTTGAAGTTAAATCCGCAAAATCAGTTTGCTATGGAAATAGCAGCTTCAGGTTTTGATAACCTGGGAGTGAAGGACCGTGCCCTAAACAACTATGAAAAGTTATACCTGGCAAATAGTGATATAAACACACTTTATAAAGTGGCCTTTTTGCAGTTTGAATTGAAGCGATTTGCTGAATCGAATGCTTCCCTGGACATCATCATTGGGGATCCTCAGGCAGATGAGCGAACCATCCGATTCCCTACGACCGATGGCAAAGGACAGGAAGTGAAATTGAAAGTAGCAGCGCACAGAGTGAAAGCGATGATTATGGAAGAGCAGGGAGATATCGAGAGGGCTAAAGCAAAATACCTTGAAGTTTTAGAAATGCATCCTGGATATCAGATAGTGCAGCAGCAGCTTCGAGAAATGACAAAACCAAAGACGGAAGGGGGTAATTAACCCTCTTCTGCTTGTTTCTTCAAGAGCTCCAGCCAGTTAAGTAACTCATTGTAAACTTTCTGGTGATTTTCTACCAACACTACAAAGGCGCCTTGAAATGAGGCGCTGATTGTGGCAATCGTCTGGTTCTCGTCAGACTCCAGGGACCACACATAAATCCGCTTTACCATTTTGGCTTTACTTGTCCATGTAAGTGAAAAGGGCTTATTGACCTGCTGAATTTGTGATATGCCGTGTGTTCTGCCCTGCACCCAACTAAAGAAGGTGCCTTCTGCTACTTCTCCTTCAAGTGTTACTTTTTTAACATCGGGATTCCAGGTCGGCCATTTTTCCATGTCCGCTAAAATTTTCCACACCTTATCAATGTTGGCATTGATGACGGTAGAATGTGAGTCGCGGATTCCGGCGTTCTCATTGATCTGTCCCTTTTTGGCAAGTGCGTTTAGTTTGTTCATTAGCAGAAATAATAGGCTGTGACAGCTAAGTTATTCAACTTCGGAAATTTCTTGGTCATTTTTTTTATCCTTCTTTATCAAACCGGACGTCATTACCAGACTCGTTACAATGATTACGAACAGGAGAATGCCGGATTTGAAGCCTTCAAAAATGAATTCCTCGGGTATAGAATAAAACAAAAGAAGCGTAATCAACCCCCTTGGAGCGATAGTGATTGCCCGTTTGAAATTATCATGTTTATAAGGAAGGAATGAGACAATCCTGGAAGCATAGATTATAACCAGAATAGCTGCACTTATGATGGCTACCTTAACATCTAAAAGAGTAGTGAGAGCAATAGAAAAGCCGAAAATCACAAAGAAAAAAGTCCTAACCACAAAGGCTGACTCAATGGTTATCATCAAGAAAGTCTCCCGGATGTTTTCAATAGCCATTGGTCGGAGATACTTCCTAAGCCTTCCCACAAAAAAGAGCTTATAGTTATTAAGGATCAATCCAAACACCAGGATGATCAGGAGGGAAGAGAGGTGCATGAGTTTACCAATGCTGAAGAGCAAGAACAGCACAGCAATCATTAGGAACAGCTTAACCTTGGTTTCCAGGTTTTGAAACACATAGATGAGCAAATAGGAGAGGATCACTGATGTCACAATCGTCACCACCAGGCCAAAGGTGAAATCTCCCAATACCATCACACTGCTACTGGATTTGCCTAGTTCCACCAGGAAATAGAAAATCATAATCCCCAGGATGTCAGAGAAGGTGGACTCATAGATGTGAAACTCCTCATTCTTTTCGTCGAGGTTTGCAACACTTGGGATGACGATAGCACTACTTAAAATGGATAGTGGAGTGGCATAAATCAGGGCGGTAGACCAATCCATTGATTTGTAGGAAAAGATCAAGATGGTGGCTATTGCAAACATGCAGATAAGCAATCCTGACAGGGCTATCACAAAAGACTTTGAAATCAGCTTGAGTTTATCCTTGGCAATCTTTAATTCAAGGGCTGCCTCAAGCACAATCAAGATCAGTCCAAGGGTTCCCAATACCTCCAGAATCCTGATCCTACCGAATATTTCCAGTATTCGCTCCTTCTCGATTCCAAACAACCCGATAAGCTCACGGCCTATGATTCCAAGAAAGATCAGAAGCAAAACAGAAGGAATGTTAGACTTTTCTGATACACGATTGAAGAGGTAAGAAAATATGATGATGAGTGAGGCGGCTATGATTATATAGTACTCCATTTTATTCGATTAGTTGACTAAATTAATAATCTAAACCTTGTCAATAGAATTAGGAACTAAATGATTCCGTAAGAAGTTAGATTTGCCACTTTAATAATTTCAATCATGGAAAAAGCGACTTTTGGTTCCGGGTGTTTTTGGTGCACCGAGGCAATGTTTCAGCGATTAAAAGGGGTTTCTAATGTAAAGTCAGGGTATGCGGGTGGAACAAAGGAGAACCCAACTTACAAGGAAGTTTGTACAGGCACTACCGGCCATGCAGAAGTCATCCAGTTTGATTATGATCCGGAGATCATATCCTATGATGAATTGTTAGAAGTGTTCTGGAAAACACACGATCCTACTACGCTGAATCGGCAGGGAAATGATGTTGGAACACAGTATAGGTCAGTAATCTTCTATCACAACGATACTCAGAAAGCCTTAGCAGAAGCTT
>NZ_CAXPLV010000009.1:0-23160 GCF_964218185.1 Ekhidna sp. | reverse complement strand
CCGCAACATCCGTTGCTCCACTGCTCGATGAAACAGTAACCGTCTCTGCAGCTATCTCCTCTGAAGTACCATCATGCGTAAATGTCTCCGTCCAGGTATCATCGGTAAATGTGGTGGTTGACCAGGCTCCATCTGAATTTGAAGTGAAATTGACACTATTATCAAATCCAATTGTTGGACTGGTTCCGTTATCCATGGATTCATCGTAGGTCACAACCACTGTCTGTGTCAAGTTCCCAAGACTGATTGTTGGCTGACCAACTGTAACTGTCGCTGAGGGAGATCCTTGATCTAGAGTAATCCCATAACTATCATTGGTTGCTGCTATTGCTGCTCCTCCGGGATCATAAACGGCACTTACATTATATGCACCATCCGCCTCACCACTTATATTCAAATCAACTGTCCAGGGGCCATTTGCACCTGACACGGTAGTGGATTGTGATACACTTCCTATGGTCACCTGTACAGTGGTACCACCCACAGTACCACCAGCACTTGTCCCTGAAATCGTCACAGTTGCAGCTTCAGTCGCATTTACAATATCATCCCCTTCTATCGGTGTGGAGATTGTAATTGTCTGAGAAAAGGACAACAATGGTAAAAGAAAAATAATGGAAAGAAGATGGTGCCAGCTAAACTTTTTCATAGTAAAATAATTGAGCGATGAGTCCCTATTTGGATGTCAAGAATCTGATATATTCACTCCAAATCTAACTTAAATATGAAGTTCAGTAAACGTTTAGTGATATCAAAGAACCACTTGGTTTTTTCGATATAGACTTTAATTACAGGGATAAGACTAATAAAGGTTAAAATTGAACTATTCCAAGAATGATTAATCCAAAGATCCATCACTATTCAACTTAATAATGGAAATCAGTTTTACCCCACCTCCAAAATCCACATTTGCGACAGCCACAATTTTTCCATCCGGAAGAGTGACTGCATCCACAATATTATCATTACCATCAGAAAGTCCGAAGAATGACTCAGCTCCTTCCACTGGGTTTGATGCCTGGTCAAACTTCACAAACATGCCTTCGCCACCTCGTGAGTTAGTTCCACTAGTGAATGACGTATACTGACCAAGCATAACCAGATCATTGTCGGGTGCTTGCACTATCCCCCGACCAGTATTTTGAAGTGTAACGCTCTCGGTGTTGTAGAGTGAGCTATCGTGACTATTTCCACTTAAGTAAATCCCGTTATTACTAAGGTTCATGATAAAACCAAAACGTTGATTTTGCGAAGTGCTGGAAGTACCAACTATACCAAATCCAGATGACAGTCTAATTGCATTGTTAACCTGATCATTGTAAACAACATTGTTGTTGACATTATCAATTCCATAAGCTGCAGAATTGACAGGTGTACCATTCTCATCCGTTTCAAGATAGAATACATTTACACCATTTACTCCTGCATTTTCTCCGAGTAAGCTTGGAGTATTACTGCTCCCTATCATCACCAAATTTCCGTTACTCTTTTCAAAGACTCTCACAAGAATATCATCTTCACCTTCACCGCTGATTCCCTGATTTGACTCAAAGACAATTCCATCATCAAAATTCAGCTTCATGAAGTAGTTGTCAAAATCAGTATCTCCACCACCCCTATCAAACTCCTGACCTCCAGCAAGCAGAAATCCACCGGATGATAAAAGGATTATGTCATTTCCGACCATATCGAGCTGATCTCCACTGTCTGAAATTCTGGCAAGCAGGGTGTCATTCAAAAATCTGATCGGTTCAAGATCTAAATCGAGAAACCCGAAAGTCAACCATCGCCAGTCAGAAACACCTAATGCATTGATGGTGATCGAAGAAGATCCAATTATTGCGTATCCAAATCCATTAATTGGTTGAATTTGACCCGCAAACTCATCAGCCCTGAACCTATCCTTAACTCCATCGCCCGTCCAATCATCAGCCAATCCATCCGGGCTGCCAAACGGCTGTATATCAAGTGTATCTGAATATCCAAAAGAAATGGAATCAACTAAATTTCCTTGAAGATCCGTTCTAAGTATGAAGTAATCTGTATCTCCATTCTCAGTAAGCTTAGTTCCGAAAACAATCAACCCTTCAGCCACCTCGCCAGTTGCATCATAGATAATTTCAATATCACTTGCTTCATAGCTGGTAAGCTCTCCATAATATTTAACATAGGTCTCATCAGGAGCTGGAGCATTTTCGTCTTCAATCTGACATGAAACAATCAGAAGTGAGGCAATAATTATTTGAAATAAGTATCTCATATACTAGCGGTACTGCTTACGTTTTCGTGGAATATAAAGTGATCGGGTATAGCCAAATGAAATGGAAACGGTGTTTAAAGTAAGATCATCCTCAACGTGACCAATACCAAAGTTCACATCTTTATTAGCCCATCGATTGTCGGGATTTATGTAATTAAATAGTGAATTATCGTATCGTAATTCAATAGAAAAGAAGTCGACCTCCGAACGGCCAACTCTAAACCGAACTCCCAATCCTCCCATAATGGAAACATTGGTCGAAGAGACCTGATCTGCTTCTTTCAAGTCCTGACTCGCATCAGGAAGCGTGTATGCCGTACCTCCTGTTCGTCGAGTGTCGAGGTATTTTGCCTTTAACATTAAATCAAATGATCCTCCTATAAAAACATAGGGCAATAACTTTATCCGATTGCCATCTTCATCCTTGTTGTCATAGTTCAAACTATATCTCGCTATCAATGGAATACGCAACATGTTACTCGTATTTTTAGCCACATAGTTCAAATCATTCTCAATCATTTCCCCCTCTATTTCATAGGTGGCAATTCTGTACTGCACGCCACTGGCTACTTCTATCCCTTTGGTAATGTGTCTTTCTGCCAATACTTCAGCCCAAAATCCAATACCCAATCCAGTATCATTCCCCTTTTCGTTGTATCGTTTCTGACCTGTCTGGAACGTATTGAAATTCTGAATGACAGACGGTAAAGATTTATTTAATCCTCCACGTACCGCTACCCTCAAGATAGGCTCAGTTTTGAATTTGTCCTTCAAAAGGTAAAGTTCAGCCGGATCCTCAGCGGCAAGTTGATGCTCTTTATCTACACCAAGAAGTTTTACAAACATCTCCTCAGCCATCTCCTCATCATCTTGGAAGAGGTAAGCTTTAGTCAGAAGTTTATAGGCTCTGATTTCCTCATCAACAGAAAATACTCCTCCCTCCAAGCATCGGGTAAATCCGCTGTTGGAATTAGAATAGTCGCTGATGATATCCGAAAGCCTCCCCTGCTCAAACGCAAGCTCTGCCTGGGATAAAGCTCTGGCACACTGTGAGGAAGATTGGGCAAATACCCAGCAGGCGTTGACCAACAAAAAAAGCGTGATTAGGTGTTTCTTCATAGAGTTCTTAGAGTTCTATTCCTCGTTTTGGTAATCCTTCGCAGGTTTCTACATATTCAATTCCTTCTCCAACATATTGTCTCCACTCATTATCCGACATGTTACCTTCTGTAATATGAGAGCAAATCTCCTTTGCCATAGCATGAGCAGTTGTTGGGTATCTTCTTATGTTTCCATCGCCTGCAGCCGTCACGAAGAACTTTCCATCAGGACTAAAGCTGGCATCATTTACCCAACCTTGTTGTCCCTGACCTTTATAATCTTCCAGAACGATAGGAAGGTCGAACAGATTCTGCATATCCCACACGCGAACCTGACTATTTGTAGAAGTTCCCAGGATCAGACGATCGTCCGGACTAAATTCTATATCAGTAATTGGTGCTCTGAATCCGGTAAGCGTTGGTTGTACTTGCTCATCATTCTCCATATCCCAGATGGTCAAACGTCCATCATCACTACCGTAAGCCAGGTATTTTCCACTATTGCTGAATTTAACTGATTTGATTGCTCGAGACCCTTTATCATTGGCAGTGCCTTCTGATTTATTCACCAATGTAGTGGCACCAGCTCCGATATCCGTCAAATCCCACAAGTAAACATTGCCATCGTCTCCACCACCAACAAGCGTTTTTGCATCTGGAGAAAGAGCAATTCGCTTAATTCTTGTTGTTGATTTTGCAAGTTCTGTGGCAGTTCTGAAATCACTTCTTAAGATGCGTTTGTCGGCACCTACAGAAATAAAGCCAGAGTTATCAGGCAAGAACAAAAGGTCGAATACTGTTCCTCCAACATGACCATCAATTTTAGATGGCTGCTGATTAATGTTCTGCACATCAAAAAGTAAAATATTGTCCTGTTCCGTACCCAATGCCAGGTATTGCTCATTCGGGCTAATGTTTACCACACGAGCAACGTTATCATTTTGGAAGATCAGATTCCATGCTCTGGTTTCCACGTTCCACTTCACAACTTCACCATCCGCGTTTGCCGAGTACATTGAATTACCGTCGTTCGAGTATACCACTGAACGAACGCCTACAATAGTATTTTCTGAGTTAGGATCAACCGGTTTGTGGTATTGATTAAAGATGGAGTCACCTTTCTCAATATCTCCAAATTCCTCAAATGCTTCCCGTTCATAAAGACCTTGCAATGCATTATAGATACCAGCATAGATATCACCATTGTAATCTTTACCTTCATCCTTAAATTCTTCATAGAATAAATATGCCTGACGAGCTACTATCGCTTTTAACTCTGCCTGATCTTGATCTTCGGATAGAATGTTTTTGGCTTTGATCGCCATAGACTGTGCAATGGCTTGATATCGGAGGCGTTCGGCATTGTCTCGTTCTTTTTGAGCTTCTGCTTGAGCCCTCTTTGCAGCCTCTTCCTGCTCTTTAGCCAAGCGTTCATTTTCAATTGCTTGCTGTTCGGCAGCTTCTGCTTGTAATCTCGCCTGATTAGCAGCTTCCTTTTCTCTCGTTGCAATTGCAGCTTGGTTTTTCGCATCTGCTTCTGCAACCAAAGCACGATCAAGAGCCTCCTCAGCATCAGCTCGAGCCTCATTTGCTTCAGCAGCGGCAGTAATTGCCTTTTCACGTTGTATGTCTGCTTCTTTCTGCAACTCTATAGCTCTATCCCTTTGCTCTTGAGCAGCTGCTTTTTCTTTCTCTGCCTCACTCGCTTTAATAAAAGCAAAAATCAAGAAGGTCAATGATACTAATACAGCAATGGCTAATACCACAGCTGTAATTCGCATCCTTTTTACCTGGCGCTTTTGGAGAACTTCTTTGTTTCGCTGCTCGGTTAGGTAAGCTTTCTCTGATGTTTCAAGGAACACCATGGTCCGCTCAAAGGCAGGATTATATCGCTGACCCCAAACGAGTGTAGGTCTGTTTTCTTCTCTCCAGTTTAAGGCAAGTTGCAAATCCGGCATTTGCCATAAACCTGCTTTACCTTCCTGATATCTTTCTGCAGCTTCAGAAAGTTTCAGATACATCTCTGCAGCTTTGGATTCTTCATCCAACCAGCGCTTCAATCGCACCCAAATACGCATCAAACTTTCGTGAGAAATATCAATTACTGTCTCAGACTCCAATCTTACACCAAATGGTGGCATCAAAAGTGACCTTCCTGGCTCTCTGAATCGCTCCACTACTCTTGCTACTTCGTCCTCATTCACCCCGGCAATGGCAGCAATCGTTCCAAGTTTAGTAGGACGTCTGATTCCCTGATTTTCTGAACCACGCTCCGTGAGAGCTTTAAACATCACCTCACAAATCTCTTTTTCACGTTTGCTCAGTGAATCGAATGCCTCATTGGCGTGCATAGAGAGTGCTTCTCTTAGGGTACCAATGGAGTTATAATGCCTTAGATCAATCGGTTCTCCGATTTTTCTGTTCTCTGTCCAGTAAGACCAGGTACGCATGAGCGCGTGCTGAAGAATTGGAAGCTGATCCGGATTGTCCCCTACATCGTTTAGCAACTGCTGGGTTAATCGAGGTGCTATTTTACCTCCTCCTACTGCCACAGGACCTTCAATGGCTGTACGCTTTTGATCCCGTGTCATCTGCGGAATCAAGTAGTGAGAGTCATTGATCATCTGAGTTAAGTCCGGGAACTGTGCACACTCTCCGATAAAGTCGGAACGCATCGTCAAAGCGATATATACCGGCTCATCATACTGATGAATAGCTTCCAGCAAAAGATTTACAAATGCTGATGATTCATCAAGGTCCGAAGTTGCTGATTCCAATTTGCGGTATCTGAAAAGCTCTTCAAACTGATCGACCAAGATCAAAACATTTTGATGATCGTCTGCTTTAAGCTGTCTAACCACCTCCACAAGACCAAGAGAACTACTTCTCAGAACCGTGCTGATGATCGTTTTTCTGATGAGCTTATCCTCATCGCCAAGATTTGAATACTCTTTATCTCTAATAAGTAATGATTCGGCGAGATTATCAATCGGTCCACCACCCGGACGGGTAACGACAATACGCCAGTTGGAGCCGGCTTCTGTCATGAAACCTCCATACAGCGTAGGAATAAGTCCGCAATACATGAGGGAGGACTTACCACTACCTGAGGCTCCCAGGATTGCGACAAATTTGTTCTCTGAAAGCTTGACAAGTACCTCGTCACTTTGCCCCTCTCTACCAAAGAAGAGATGACTTTCTTCGATCCCGAAAGGTCTAAGACCCGGAAACGGGTTGATTAATTGGGTAATGTCAACAATGTCCTGAACTTCCTGTCCTTGAACATCAATTTCTTTTTCGCTCATCAGCTTTCTATTTTAGTTAGAAAAGGTTTGAGGTGCTCCGGATTGAATGTTCCTCCGTTGTTCCCCAATACCATGGCGTTGTTTTTCTTATAGTGCTCCATGTCCACATCCTTCTGCCCTTGAAAGTAAACCGCTTTTGCCGACAAAGGCTTCTCACGGCCGAAACCAGGAGCTTTTAGCAAGTCCTGTAGCTTGGTTTTGATCCAGTCTTCAGTAGCCTGACCAAAGTATATAATTGACGCATCGCATCTGCGTAAATTTTCCTGATGTATGTATCGCAAGTCCACCAAGTCACCTTCATAACTTGGAGAAACCACATTAAAACCCTCTTTCTTTAAGTATGACTGTATATCATCAATGCTGTCAACATCTCGCTTGTCAGCAATGAGGTAGATCATCTTGGTCTTTTCGTTCTTTTCCTCCTGATCAAGTCCTTTAATGTTTCTTCGGACATTGAAACGCCCGCCTGTTACGAGCTCTTCACGGATGATGGTTTTCAATTCCTGTAACTGAATTTGCAGTACTTCAGCTTCTTCGAGAGCAGCTGCATCACTTTTCAGGTCTTCAATAAAAATCTTCTGACGCTCAGTCACGTTTTTCAAATCCGGAGAAACCCAAATAAGCCGGCTGAATAGCTCTTTCTCTCCATCCTTCGCCTCCTTATTCTTCTCAACCATCTGATAGGTATGATCGGAGGCTACTCTGTTTTGAATATCAACCACCGAAAGCTCAGATCCACGTGGTTTATATCCATAATCTTCGCCAACCAAGTGAATGGAAAGTCTACATCTATCAAGGTCATCTCTAACCATTCGTTCAAGCGCCTTTGCTTCTTTTGGGAGGCTATGATCAGGCAAGACTTTGTATCCGTGTCTGATAAGCTCCCGCTTGATGATATCTCGCTGAATCACCATGTCAACCCCGGTACTAGCGAGGTAAACTGTTTTTTCTCGTGGAATGGTATCATAAGATCCCTCGCCATCTATAACCTCTTTTGCATGCAGCACATGGTTTATATCATAGGCCATGTCTACCAGCTTCATCCAATAGCTTCGCTCTGCATCACTTCCAAAAAAACGAGTAAACTCCTGTGGGTCTCCAGTGAGCGGATCAACCAGATAGAAATCATAGGTTAGTAAATCTTCCAATTCATCCAGATGAGCATCTGGGTCATAGGGTCGTTTAAGTACCTTAAAAATTCTGGCTACTCCATCGGCAAGCAGCTTGTTCTGAGACTTTAGTCTTTTACCGTGCGCATTTATCGATTTGATAATCAGATTCTCCTTGGCGAGATTGGGTGTAACCACCGCTATGACCACATTGTAGTCATCAAGTTCAGATGCCGAGAAGTTAGACTCGTTGATGAGCTTGATTACCGGATTTTCTCTGGTAATCTGATACATCAGAGTAGATAGAAATTTGTGAAAATTTGTGACCCATCCTTTTACCCCTCCTTCGATCTGCTGATCATCTTTCTCTGAATATATTAATGCTATGGTGCGATTACTGCTCATTTGTCGCGATTAGGCGGTTTTTATATAGTGAAATAACTTAATTTTTTACTCTATCCAAAGTCACTCATCGAAATCATCCAAATAATACGTCTACAATCTCTTTTTCATCTTCGTCCATTACCCCGTTCATGATATCCAACCAACAATCCAGTATCTCGATATGCTTCGACATTAAATTCAATAATTCTTCTTTACGCATCAGCAACAGAGTACACTCCGTTCTTGCCAATGCTGTATATGAAAAGGTGTCTGACTCTGTCAGGTTCTTCTCTCCAAAAACTCCATGCTTTTCGCGCTCTGCCACTTTATGATCACCTTCGTAGATGTCAATAGCTCCATCCAGCACGATATACATGGGTTCCATCCCACTATCGCCTTCTCTAATGATTGTCGTTCCAAGCTTCACTTTGATTTCCTCTAGATTCTCAGCCATATAGGTGATGAGCTCTCCAGGTATTCGTTTGAATATCTCAATATTCTTCAGCTCAATTACTCGCTCAATCAAAAGCAGTTTTTGATGGTACTCCTCATCTTCATGTCTAAACACCGGAGGTAGGATTGCTTTATCGAGCTCCTTCTTCGTAACAGGTCTTAATCTCTTGGTATGCTCGTGATATGACTCCTTATTAATGTTATACATCACATAGGCAGCTGTTTGAAGTAGTAAAGGATCGGGATTGAAAAGGTTGGCAATCAAATCTGCCGTCACGTGATTACTCAACTGGCCAAACCGATACATAGCCAGAGCCTTGGTGTACCTATTGATTCTATTGTAATCTCTATTAATAATTTGTAGCAATAAATCTTCGTATGAATCAAAATCTTCTGGTGGGTAGTGGTTCTGAAGTTTAGCAAGCCTTTCCGGCACTTTCAACTCATCCATTACAGGAATCAATTTTGGCTTTAGCTCTTCTTCCACGAAAATGTCCATCATCTCCACAGCAAACGTGATACTCTCTGTAGTACCATTTCGAATATTTTCCTTTGCAAGAAGGACACTTTGAGGATCATAAATCATTCCTAACAACATGAAAATGTTGTCATAGTTTTTGATATCCTCCTCGATCATTGCCTCACGAATCAAATGATCGATGGGTGACTCATCAGGTATCTCCTGGGACGACTTAATGTTCCAGGCAATGTCACCAATTTCTCCTTCTACGGCTATTTTAATTCTAGCCGCCTGAAAATCTCTGGCCACAAATCCGATATAGCTCAATGACAATAAGAGTTGCGATACAATCTTACGATCTGGGAAGTCAATCTTTTTCCAAAGTAGTTCAGTAGCTCCACGCCCACCTATTCTACCTAATACCTGAATGATTCTAATCATGGTCGGGTGATACTGACCTGTTTTATAGAATGCAGTATCTACCGTATGAAAGGCTGCTTCGCCGGAAGCTTTCAATGCTGACATAGCTACGTTTCCATAGGTAGCCAGATGAAGGTTTTCAATTAAAATTGGCCACAACTCAGGGCGTTTTACTTTACCTGCTGAAATCATAGCAGCTGATCGTACGTTCGGGTTTATATCACGTAGAAGCTCTACTATGTAGGCAATATGGCGATCCTCGGATGCTTTAGCAAGAAGTCTGGCCCCTCTTTCCCGATCCGCTGCGTCAGTTGATCTTACCAACTCCTTGATGGAAACATCTGTCAGTTTAAAATCTGCTGCTTTCTTAAGTTTTTCGAATGAAACTTGTGCTACTTTGAGAACGTCTTCATTGCCCTCCGTTTTGAGATCCTTTTCAATAATCTCCACCGCCTCCCAGCAAAGCCTGTCTCCCAATTTCTGATAAGCGAAACTCCTCAGCACAGGTGATCTGTGGTTTAGTAAATCGAGGAGTACAAACTCAAACTCTATTGGCTCGAGTTTCTCAAATACCTTAAGAGCATTTAATACACGATCTACATCTTTACTGGATACCTCTTCTTTTAGAATATTGAGGGTGTTATTTTCGTTTCTTTTCCCTTCTCCCTGCAGACTGGCTTTTTGTTTCTCCAGTGTAGTCTTCAGGGTTTTCTTATACTCTTCAAACAGTTTTCCTGCCAGATAAATAACTCCAGCAGCTAGAACAAGAATGAAGTAGGAGTAGTGAATTAGTTTAAAGAAAACCAGCAAGCCGAGAGCCATCTGTGCTGCACCAGCTATAAAAACTGCAATTTCATTAACCACACCTTCAATTCGAGTTTGGATATCAAATCGTATCTTGATATCGAGAGGAAGGAAGAATAGCTTGAACGCCGGGTTTTCAAGTGCGTCTTTGAGTGAAGCGATAAATAACTTACCAACGGCGGTCAATACGAAGAACATGATGAATTCATCAGTCTTCGTTTCATACCCGAAAATATGCCCCACGATTATTGCCCCCACTGTAAAGAGGATCAAAATCAAAGGCATAGTCATGAGAGCTACTTTAAGACCAAATTTTCCAATGATGATGTCATTGATAAAGCTTTGAATCAGGAAGGATACCACAATTACCGTCCCTGAGAAGAACGAGAGAAAGTTGGATAAATCCTTTTCATCCGGATACATGGTTTCCGTAGCACTCAGGAAGGTATAGTCAACGAAAACTGCCGCTCCCATTGAAAAAATGAGGAAAACTGATAAGAGCCTAAGGTATTTATCCTTCATCAAGGAGAAGAAATTTACCTTTTCGACACTTTCACCCTTCAACACCTTAGTAGCTTTATCAAGGTTATAGCTTGTGGCCAATAGTAAAGTAAAAATGAATACCCCGAGGGATGCTATTGCAGACACAAATAGCAAATCGTATGTCTGATCAATTATAGTACTCGTCAAAAGTGGAATACTAAAGAAGGCAATCATTGTGGCCATCAACTGGCCTGTATCAATACCTCCAATGATCCGCTTACTTTGCCTTAAATCAAACACACGACCAAAAACACCCCAAAAACCTAATAGAATAATGGAAGTGACCGGGCCAATCATCACAAACAAGATGAATGGAAGCGCCTGAAATACCCCTGATAGTGAACTATCATACCCGATGAACTCGAAAGCAAGTCGAATTCCACCGATAAACAAAAGGATCACGAATGTGGTCGAAATAACTAGTGTAGAAAAGTTGATCTTGCGCTGAAGAAAAACAAATAATGCGGTTGATACTATTCCGGCACCTCCGGCAGCAAAAAAAGCAACATCAAGAAATTCATCACCAAGCACACTGAGGAATAGAGTCTCTGCTCCAATCTGGTAAGTAGCAAGAAGGATACCCATGAAGAAACCCTTACCAAGCAAGAGCAACATTTGTCTTTCTTCTCCTTGTTCTCCACCTAAGAATTTTAAGAATGCTTGAACCACAGCTAGTTGAAATTTACAGGCTACTAAACTAAGTTAGGAATTTACCTGTAATTGTAGGAATAAATCAATTAAAGAGGGAGAATATGGGGCATATAACTTTAAATAGTTATATTATTTCTTCTTTTTATTACTTTCCTTGCTTGTGCTCTTTCCTTTCCTTCTCAAGTTGGAGTCGTAGCTGAACATATAAGCTATACCGATAGTTGCAATATTATGATAGTATTCAAGGTTTTCTCTATAATAATCCGCATCACCAGATGAACCACGAATTAGATTAGTATCTTTTGAGGTGTTGGTAGCCATATTGCTATGCTGCCATGTATACCTGAAATCAAGTTGAAGACGACCTCCTCCCTGAATATCAAAGTACATTCCACCTCCAACTGTCAATCCAAACTGAAACCTATTTGGCTCACTAACATAGGCAGTCGTAAAATCTCCCGGGGAAGCATTCGCCGAATTAAACTTTAATTTATAATCCAGTGGTAAAGGATTGCTATCGTCATCCAACAGAGGCCAAAACTCTTCGTCATCAGATGGAAAGAATGTTCCCTTTCCTCCAACCCAATATGCCAATCTGGGACCACCATTTACATAGTAATGAAAGGGAACTCGACCTAAGGTGACTCGCAGCATGATTGGTGCAGAGATAAAATGATTGGTCATTTCAGCATGCTCCCTTTCTCCATCCGTTTCAATGTCTTTCACCGTCTTATGGGTTCGCTCATAAAGCAATTCTCCATATACTGTATACATGTCGCTTGCTGTATAAGCCAAAGCAAAGCCCGCCTGCCAATTCAAATTAGGCGATACATTAAACGAATCTTTCTCGTAGGTCTTGTCTTGATAAACGTGATCGATATAGCTTACACCTACTTTGGGTCCAAACCAATATTGACTGTAAGTCAACGAGGGAAGGAGAATAGCCAAGCAAACAACAAGAATGGACTTCATATTATGTTTATTTCCTTTCAGTTGTAATAATACGAAATAGATTCGAGTACTATTATAGACGTATGCAAATTCTTAGTCCAATCGAACGAATCCGTAGATAACCACAACTCAGTATAAATACTCGATTTATGGTGATATTTGTTACGGGTAAGGATAAATACAATAAATTCTCTAATTTAGGGTTTGGATCAAAGAAATCATCACTACTTGAAACAATCAATTTCCTCCAAGATGGTGTGTGTAAAATGGGTCAAGAGAATTGCCCTGACAGCTTTTCTTATCTCCTCATATTTAACAGCTAGTTCGCAACAGCCTCAGGTTTATAATCAGTTCTTTATGAACCCTTATATGTACAATCCCGCATATGCGGGTGTAGAAGGACACGCTGCTATTTTCGTGATGTACAGGGATCAGTGGACTAACGTGGAAGGAGCGCCACAGATATCCCACGCCAGCTTTCACGTCCCACTAGAAGGTGGAATTGCCGTTGGGGGAGCTGCATTTAACATTACTCAGGGACTCCTTTCTACCTCAGCAGCTAAAGCTTCCGCATCCTACCTGATAAATATTGACAGAACACACTTTTTGAGATTTGGGATGTCGCTTGGTGCGGGCATTAACTCCGTAAACATTACAGAGTTTGACTCTCCTGGTGATCCTGCTTTTGATAACTTCCTTGATCAGTCCACATTTTTCATTGGCGATGTTGGGGTAGCTTACCACTTTGGCCATTTCAACGTTGGGGTATCGTTACCGAACTTATTTAACTACAACCCTATCACTCAAAAGGAAATTGCAGATATCGAATTCTCTCCTACTGACAATATTCTCTTTAAAATGAACTACAGAGGTCACGTAAGTGATGACTTTGCGTTCGAGCCACACCTTATATATAGGTACAGCAATGTGATCCCACATCAGTACGAAGGCGTACTCATTGCTCACTTATATCACATTGTATGGGTGGGGGCCTCTTACCGTCAGGATGCAGGCATCATAGGTTTAGCCGGTGCAAAACTGAAAGAAAAATTCGCCATAGGATTTGCCTATGAGCTTGGGAATTCTAACATCTCATCACAACTAGGTCCTACACTAGAAGTTAACCTGGGTTATCACCTTGGCACCAAAAAGGATCATGCTGAGCACGTTTCATCCTTTATTAAAAGTCACAGACTTTCAGCGGAAGAACGAGCTAAACAGGCGGAGCTGGAAAGACAAAAGCAATTGGCAGCACTGAAGCAAAGCAGACCAGAAACGCCTGCAGATGAGGATGCATTATCTATAGCCAAACCAACGGTACTGGATGAGCCTGATGCAGAGGCAGACATCCCTACGGAAAAAGCAGATGATTGGGATCATCAGGAAGATCATGGTGAAATAACCCGAACTAACCAGTTTGGGGAAGAAGAAACTGGTATACGGTTAGAGAAACCAGATGCAGATGGAGGAAAGAATGTGGTTATCAGCTGGGTGCCGACTGCTGAGGCGGGGAATCTGACTGTAGCTCCCGATGGTCACTTAGAGCGGACATTACCTGACGGAACTAAAGAAGTTGGGATTAAATATGAGAAAGTAAATCCAGATGGCAGTGTGGAGCATATTGTAAAATGGGATAAGGCTATCAATGAAGCACAAGCGAATACGATCGTTGAAAACCCAGAACTACATGATGAAGTAGCCAAAGGAAACCCTGACCTCACCCAGGATTTTAGAACTCATGAAGAATTGGCTTCTTCAGACGATCATGTAGTGACGAAAAGAGGCAATCACCTACTCGAACTCCCTGCGGGGAATTATGTAATTGGAGGAGCGTTCAACGTTTTTGAAAATGCAGAAGATTACAGTGATGAACTTTTCCAGATGGGATTCCACGACACGCTTGTGGGATATAACAGTGGACGCGGATACTACTATGTAGTTGTTTATCAGTCTGGTAGTATATCACAAACCAGAAAGAAGCGTGATGAATTTAGAAAAAGACCTAAGCTATCTAAAGCGTGGGTACTTCAAGTGACAGAATGATGAGAACATTAATAGCAACCTTGCTTTTATGTCCAATGATTGTGTTGGCGCAAAAGCCATTTATCAACAGCATCTCTCCTACTCATGTAGAAGTAGGACAAACTGTGACGATTACCGGATCAAACCTTGCCAATGTTACCGAAGTGTTCTTTGGTGGTGTATCAGTTTCCGGAGGGGATGTTACAGCTTCTAATAATGTAGTGACAGCCGTTGTGCCGGCTGGAGCTACCCATGGAGTTATTACTGTTTTAAACACAACCGATAATTTAATCGCACAGTCATCTCAACAATTTTTCATCAGTTTCAGTGGTAGTGAAATAGTCAATTATGACAATGAATTTTTAATTAGCAGTACTCAAACTGATGCTTATGATGTTTGTATGTGTGATTTAGACTCAGATGGCAAAAATGATGTTATCATTTCTCACAATATTCAATCTACGGACAACACCGGAAGTGAAATCTCTATCTACCACAATAACACCGCCTCAACAAGCTCACTTACAACAGAGTTTTCTCCACCCATCATAATAAACAATGCAGTAAGCCTCTCTGGTTTTATTTCATTGTCTTGTGCTGACTTAAACAACGATGCAAAACCTGAGCTCATATTTTCATCTAATTCCGCCCTCTTCACCAAAGAAATATATGTATACCATAATCAAAGTACTGTTGGGAGTATTAATATGGTTTATAACAATACTGCTTCACAGGCTTTACCTCAAACCTCAGGTGGACTCAATAGAAATGCGAGAAGAAACAAAATTGCAGATATAGACGGTGATGGAAATCCTGATTTGGTTGTGGGAAATGAACAAGATGCTACGATTCATATTTATAGAGGTAATGGTGATCTAACTTTTGCAGCCCCTGATGAGATATCTGTAGGTAGCGCTTCAAGAACTAGTTCAATAGACATTGCTGACTTTAATAATGATGGACGGATTGATATTGTTGCATTACCATTTCGTCAGCCAAATGAATTAGTTTATGTTCTGAAAAATAATAGTCAGCCAGGCAATATTGACTTTGAACTTGAGGCTGGTATTAGCTCCCAAGCCCAACGAATCAATGTGGCAACAGCTGATTTTGATGAAGATGGATTGATAGATATAGTCGTTACAAATCAACAACTTCAGCGGATAGCTTTTCATAGAAACACATCAACCGGAAGTGATATCACCTTCGGAGCAGCACAAAATATTTCTATGACAGGTGCTGGACCATGGGGTGTAGATATTGCGGATATGAATGGTGATGGTAAGCCCGATGTTATAGTTGCCTCTACTACTTCAATCGATGAATTATATGTAATTGAAAATAATTCTACTTCAGGAAGCATATCATTCAATACTCCAACAGCATTGACTGCCACGAACACCAGTCTGAACCTGTGTGTAGGAGATTTAAATGGTGACGCACGACCAGACATTGCCTTTAGTCACAATATAGCCACAGGTAATCCGGGAAATCTGGGCATTTTTCTCAACAGAAATTGTGTTGAACCAGTAATTTCTCCTGATAACCTTGAGTTTTGCTACGATGATCAATTCACTTTGGAAACAACAAAAACAAGTGGTGCTATTTATCAATGGTCATTCATCAGTGCTGTAAATGGTGGATCTACACTAACACCTATTGGCGATGGGAGCTCTGTTGATGTAGTGGTCACAGCTGGATCAACTACACCAGTAAACATACAAGTTGAAGTGACCCATGATGACACTGAGGCGTATGAATGTTCTAGAACTGATAATGCAACATTTACACTAATAGGTGGCACTCAACCATCCCCTCCAACATTCGGGCCGGATGATTTAATCTGTGTTGGTGATGATTATACAATTAATGTTTCAGGTGGTCCTTTTGAAACATATGAATGGACCAGACCAAATGGAACAACTACCACAACAACTACTGGAAGTCTTTCTATCACAGGAGCAACGATAAATGATGCTGGGATTTATACAGTAAGAGCTAGACCAACAAGTGGATGTTTTTCGGAGGAATCTCTCGAGTTTAATCTTGAAGTAAGCCAACCACCACTTTTTGGGATTTCCAATAATGATCTTGATGATTTTTGTGAAACCTCGTCCGTCACACTTGTGGTGCCTGATTTTTCACCTACGCTGAATTATCAATGGCAGAGAGATAATGTTGATATTGCAGGTGCAACAGGCGCTACATTGAATGCCAATCTATCTGGCAGCTATACCGTTGAAGTTCAGGATGGAGATGGATGTATCACGGAAACAGATGCCTACAGCATTAGCGCAATTTCAGAACCCGTTTCTTCAGTAAGCGGACCTACCGAAACCTGTGTCGGGTTTGAAACTACTTTTACCGCAACCAGTACCGGCCAGTCAGGGTTTACACTAAACTACAGCTGGCAGGTGGACGGAAGCCCTGTTTCCCCTACTAACCCTACAGAGCTTTTAACCACTTTTTCAGCAACAGGAGCTCACACTGTGACACTCACCACTTCATACGATCCAACCGAAGTGGAATCATGTAGCGATGTTACAGTTTTTAATGTGACGGTATCCCCAGAGCCAACCATAACTTTTAATGTTGCGGATGGTGTTCAAAAATGTCAGGCTGAAACAATTAATATCCAATTGGACAGTCCACCAAGTGCTTCTATTTCTACCTACACATGGTCAACAAGAAATGCTGCGGCTGCCCCAAATGACACCATTATTGCGAGTAATTTTACTACTAGCAGCGCAGTTGATCTTTCCACCCCAATTGGAGTAGATTCTGTTTATGCTATTGTATCAATCACAACAACCATAGGCTGTGAGGTAATTGATAGTGTTAAGGTTAGAAATTTTCCTACTGATGTTGACATTTCATCACCTGATGCAGATGCCTCTACGGATGAAATCACACTAGATGAGGAAAACTTTATTCGGTTAACCGCTGAAGGTGTGACAAATGTGAGCTGGAGTAGCGATGTACAGCCAGAGCCAACAAGTATATTTGACGACCCTGGCGCAATCGATGTGACGGTATTTCCCAATCAGCCAACTACAGTAATTACTTTAACTGGAACAGACGATAATAACTGTACAGTCTCCAGTCAAATCACTTTGCTCCTTGATAATCTTAGACCTAAACGAACATTTTCACCTAACGGAGATGGAACAAATGACTGCTGGGAAATTCTGAATTCATCGCAACCAAATACGGCAGGCTGTAAAGTCTACGTTTTTGACTCTCGTGGAAGGAACATCAAAGTAGCAGATGCACCATTTGAAAATAATTGTGTGTGGGACGGTAATTCCAATGGCTCTCCCGTGCCTGAAGGAGTATATTATTTTGTATTCAAATGCGATAACAACAGCCAAATGAATAAAACTGGCAGCATTCTACTCGCTAGGTAATCCCCTAATCATTTTATTTAAACCCTGAAAAGTGATGGTTTATCTAAAATATTCCTTTAAATAATTATATTTTATATTGATATAGTTCTGCTTTTAATTATAGGCCTAACTTTACCATGACCCATTATACCTTTTGATTTTCAGGGGGTTTATCTACCTTGCTAGAGGGTTACATTATACCTTAAAAGTGTATCTATGTGCGTATCCATTTCAACTAATACCATGAAAAGCTATTGGAAGTCTGTACTTTTTTCATTCCTATTTCTATCCTCCCTTCTATCCGCAGCTCAAGAGATCTGTAATAACGGCGTTGATGATGACGGTGACGGCCTCATCGATTGTTATGATGGGGATTGTTCTAATGATGGCGCGTGCGATGATTTCTTCTTCGGAAATCAGGTTATATGTGCTGACGAAATTGATGTGACTTCCTTCGCAATGAGACTACAATGGGGATCGGAAGATCGTAGTGCCAATAGCCACGCTACACCCATGGTGGGAGATTTGGATGGAAACGGAATTCCTGAGGTGGTTACAACTAACAAGCATGGTAGATCAGTATACGTTTTAAATGGAGCCACTGGCGCAACAATAGCCAGCACTACTTTTGGTTGGGATCCCGAAAACGCCCCTGTGCTTGGTGATGTTGACAATGATGAGTTTGGTGAAATATTAGTGTCACAAGATCAGGGTGATGACATGATCATGTTTAATCATGACCTGACAATCTTATGGTCCGGGAAAGCTTCTAAAAATGATGCAATTGGCCTTCCCGGGTTCGCAGACTTTGATGGTGACGGTGATGTTGAAATTTACTATAGAAATGAAGTTGTAAATGCAGCAACTGGCGCGATCATCATTGCAGGTTCGAACGTTGATTGGGAAAGAGAATTCACACATGGCTCACTTGCCGTAGATATTTTCCCGGCAGGTGCATGTACGGATTGTGAGGGATTAGAATTGGTTTCTGGTAATGAGATTTGGTCAATCAACGAAGCAACCGGAACCCGTACATTGGTTGCAGATATGGATGATGATATTCATACCAATATTGCCAGCAACTTAAATTACTATCCAAAATACTATTCCAGCTGGGATGATCAATGGTCTTCTGTTTCTGCAGCAGACTATAACCTTGATGGAAATATAGACCTCATCATTACTGGAGCATTAGGCACGAGTAGCGAAACGTACACAGGTGAAACAACCATTTTCTTCTGGGATGTGGCCAACGGTAATGTTATCACTTATCATGATTCATCGAATGACTTTGTGAGAGGCCCAGGACGTGTGAATATTGGTGATGTGGATGGAGATGGACAACTCAACGCCAACTTCGTAATGAATCAAAAACTTTACTCGCTGGATGAAAACTTCAACGTACACTGGATTCATCCAATCAAGGAAGGTTCATCTGGATTTACGGGCTGTTCTCTTTTTGACTTTGATGGAGATGGTGCCGTAGAAGTAGTATATAGAAGTGAGGAATCACTTCTTATCATTGATGGGGTTGGTAATGGTGACAATACTACAAGTGAACGAAGGGAAATTGCCTGCGTATCAAGAACACAAGAAGAGTATCCTGTTATCGCCGATGTAGATGGAGATGGTGCGAGTGAAATCTGTGTGACATGCTATTTTAACAATAGCACCCCATTTGGTGGTTATGGTAATTCGGAGTTCGCACATGTTCGAGTATATGAATCCGATGGAGAGGCCTGGATGCCTGCACGTGGCGTGTGGAATCAGCACGGCTATTATAACGTCAATATCAACGATGACCTAACTATACCTAGAGTCGTTCAGGATCCAACCCTTATTTCATCTACAGGCTGTGAGTATGCAGATGGCACACCTATTCCTTTTGAAGTTTTCCCGCTTAATACATTCATCAATCAAGCTCCTATATTGAATGATGAAGGGTGCGTGGAGTTTGCCTCTCCCGACATAGACTTTGTTGGAATTGTTTCAGCTACTGATGCTCTTTGTCCGGACGCAGAAATCACGGTAGAATTCGAAATCACCAATACTGGAGATATTGGTATTTCAGGTAATCTACCTGTTTCATATTATGCAGGGGATCCAACTGCCGATCCTTCCAGCTCAGTTCTTCTCGATACAGAGGTGACTTTTATTACCAATTTTGAAGTAGGGCAAACGCTAACACTATCTCAAACGATAGCGGGTATCGGAGGAGATTTCGAACTCTTCGTTGTTATTAATGACGCTGGAGGAACTCCACCAATTTCGGTTCCCCTACCTACAGCATCGATCCCGGAATGTGATACGGAGAACAACATGCAAAGCACCTTGGTTGGGTCACAATCCTTTGAGCTTACGGTTGAGAAACTTTTTGACAATAGAAAATGTGATTTAACCAAACCTAACAATGGACAAGCCAGAGCTTATTACTTTGGGCCGGCACCAGGACCTAGTGAAAATATTTGGGTAGAAAACTTTCAAGACCGAACCAGCGGAGCTAAGTCTGACACAGATGAAACTGCTTGGACATCCGATGGAGGTAGTGAAACCCCGAGCTTCTACGGTGTAGATTCTTATAGTGGATCAAACATGTTTAGAGCTTCTGGTACAGGAACATCCAATGATGTAGGTGTGGTTACCTGGACTTCTCAGGAAATTGATATTTCAAACTACTCCGATATTGGTGTTACTGTTGACATATTTGAAAATGGTAATCAAGAAAGCTCAGGCCAATGGAGAGATTGGGTTAGAGTGAGTTATGAACTAAGAGACGCTAGTAGCAATGTCATTCAAACTAACGTCTTGGGAAATGGGTATCAGGACGGTGATTTCACATACGCACAAGCCATAGTTGGAAATTTAAGTCCTGATGGATCTGCTGCAAAGCTTGTAATAATTGCAGAAATTCATAACACAAGTTCCACAGAACACCATTACATAGATAATATTATCGTTGACGGAACTGGTCCAGATGTTACTGCAGAATACACTGAACCAGATGGATTTGTTTTCAGGTGGTACAATGACGATGATTACTCAACTGTTATTTATGAGGGTAGTCAGTATCCACAGATGGCTACTGGAACCTATGATGTGGTTGGTTATTACGGAGCTACGCAATGCTATTCAGACACGGTAGAAGTAGACATCAATTTAGTTGCTCCAGTTCTATATGGATGGACATATCAGATCAGTGCAGAAACAGATTGCAACAATCCTAACGGATCTCTTGGAGCTTTTGTGTACACAACAACATTAGATGGAACATTCCCTGCTAGCGATTCGAATCCACCACAGGATACTTTACTTACTGGTGATGGTTTTGAGTTTGTATGGACTCAGGCTGATGATGGAACCAACACTCCAATTGCAACAGGAGAAATTATATCAGACTTAAGGCGTATTGGATCTGGCTATAATGTATTTATCACGGATAATTTAACAGGATGTCAGACAAATCAAACTCAAAATGTTGAATCGAGTTTAACGAAACCTACTGATATCAATGTGTTTACAACCGATATTACTGCTTGCGGTGGAACTGGAGAAATTTCAGCAGATGTCTCAGGAACAACAGCAGGATTTACATTCTATTGGTACGACGGACCTAATATCAAACCTACTGCAGATTTTGTTGGGGATACATATATAGTTTCTGATCCAGGTGACTTTACATTAATTGTAGAAGATAACGCTACAGGTTGTCAATCTGAAACTCCAATAACAACAACCATAAACGATAATTCAGTAGCACCTAATCCTACCACTACCCTAGTTCAAAACAATACATCATGTGTTGCCGGAAACGGAATAGTAAGAGCTGATGGTGATGGTGCTGGTACGGTGGCTGGATTTACATTTGAATGGTTTTTGGGTGCAAACACGCTCCCTGCAAATGCCTTGCCTGGATCAGCGGCACCAGGAGCTTTCCTAGTAAGCGATAACCCATTTGAGCTTGGAGGGCTAGAGGAATCAACTTATACAGTACGAGTTACTGATAATAGCACTTCATGTGTCGAAACAAGAACTGTTAGCGTAGCTGACACGCCTGGCTCACTCTCCGTGACTCCTGGAAACCTTATTCAAAATGACATCAATAGTTGTAATGCTGCTGTTCTTGGATCAATAGACGCCTCTGGTGTGGTGCCAGGAGATGTGAACGATGTTTCAATAGGAAACATCAACAGCAGTTTTGAAACTCCTGATATTCTCACTAACAATAACCACGCACAATCTTTTAACGGTGGTAGAATCAAAACTTATAATCAGTCATTTATTGATGGCTGGAGTACTACAGCGCCAGATCAAAGAATTGAAATCTGGCATAATAACAACACCACAAGTGGAAATCCTGATGCTTACCATGGTGATCAATTTGCAGAAATTAATGCGAATAGCGACGCAGCACTATATTTTGATCTAGCCACAGTTCCGGGCTCATTATTAAATTGGTCTTTCGCTCACAAGGGTCGAGCTGGCACTGATGTATTATCCGTAAACATTGGAGAGCCAGGTGCTGAAGTTGTTCAGGGTAATTTCTCAACTGGAAGTGCTGCATGGGCTTTCTATGAAGGGGAATATACCATCCCTGCCGATCAATTCACCACTCGTTTCCAGTTTGAAGCCGTATCTACAGCAGGAGGAAACAATACTGTAGGGAACTTTGTGGATACTGTTTCTTTCGTAATGTTCCCTTACAGATTCGAACTATATGAAGGAGCCACAGTTTCAGGCAATGCTGATTATATCAACACGACTGGACAGTTTGGAGATCTTGATGAAGGAGATTATGTATTGGTTGTATATGATAATCTAACAGGATGTGGCGCTGTGGAAATTCCAATCACTATTGTAAGAGATGAAACACAACCAATGATTGCTACATCTGTCACTGATGATGCACATTGTGATAATGATGATGGAAGCGTTGATGTTACCGCTTCAATGTCAACATCAGAGCCAGCATCATACACCTATGAAATCTTTGATGGACATTCATTTACTACCCAGATAGGCCCTGATGAAACAGTCAATGACGGTTCGAGTCCATTTACTTTTTCAAATCTTGCCCCTGGTGACTATAGAATTAGAGTTACGAATGATGATACTCAATGTACCTCTTTTGAAGACGTTGTAGTCGACGACATTACCGTTACACCTACTTTTTCAACAAGTCAGGTAATCGATAATTCATCATGCGACCCTGGAAATCCTAATGGATTCCTTGCAGTAAGTATTCAGGGAGATGTAGTTTCAAACTACACATTTACCTGGTGGCAAGGAACCGATACCTCTGTTGGTGCATACGC
>NZ_CAXPLV010000008.1:0-606192 GCF_964218185.1 Ekhidna sp. | reverse complement strand
GCAGTTACATCCAGTCCATTGTTGGCGGTTGCAGTTCCATCGATATTGACGGAGCTGTTGAAATCCGCGGCTTCATCTACGGCCAGGTCCCCACGTACGGTGGTGTTGGTTCCGGCAGCTGCGAGGTTTGTTTGTCCGGCTACATCGAGGGTGCCGTTCAGATCTGTTGCATTGTTAACTCTTAATCCATTAGTGTTATTTAGAATAAATTGACCTGATCCTGGTACTACGAAATCAGTAGTAAGATCCAAATCTGTCCCATCTACCGCATTATTCTGAATAGTGGAAACAATATTCGGCCCACCCAAAGCAAAGGCGATATCACCTGAAATAGGAGCTGAAACAACGGTGCTTCCATTGCCAACAAGCATATAGTTTGCCTGGCCAGCAAATAATTGTTGGGCTTGATTGGACGCGTCTCCGACGAAAATACTTCCAAGATTGAGATCCTTAGTAGCAAAATCAGTTACGGGGCGTGAGGTTATTGCTCCTCCGGCACCTGTTACTACAATCTGATTTACACCAGGTGAAAACCACGCTGCATCAGGAACATTGTTGGAAATCAAGATCGCATTTGAGTTGGCAGGCAAAATTTTACCTTGAGTAACTGATCTGTCGGCAAGTTTATTAGTTGTGATACCCAAATTCATAACCTGGAGGATGTCCCCACTAACTTCTAGAGTTGCATTGTCAACATTGATGTCGAACTCTTGATTTACAGCATCCTCTACAATGCCATCGCCAGCAAGATCACCAAGATTTACAGATAGAATATCTCCACTAATTTGGAGCCCATTACCTTCATTTATTTCCAGGCTGCCGTCAACATTTTGAACCAACCCTAAACCAGCAACATCAGCATTGATTTCATTTCTGGTTACATTGTCATCTGCAATCTTAGCTGCAGTCACTGCATTATCTGCTAATTCATTCTCTGTAACAGCCCCTGTAGCAATGTCAAGAGTTTCCACCTCTCTATTGAGAATTTTTTCTGAAGTAATTGCATCATTTGCAATCTTAGCATTAGTGACGTTTAGGTTAATAAGCTCACTAGTTCCTACTGAATTAGGTGCAATTTCATCCTGCGCAACTCCATCAGTAGCAATATCATCCGTTGTTATCGTGTTGTTTAAAATTTCACTTGTTGTTACAGCATTCGGTCTAATTTGAAGATCGGCTGTAGTTCCTCCGTTGGTAACCGTGATGTCGCTTGCTCCTGAAACTGGAAGGCCTTGAGCAACCCCTGAGCTGTTTCCAACATAGATATTATTTTGTGCAAGAGTAGATGAAGTAAACTCTGATCGATCTGTCCAAACAGGATTTCCGGAACCGTCCACAGTTAGAACAGTATTGGAGTTCCCTTCAGCATTTAGCTTAGAAATGGTAATTGTTCCATTAGCAATATCTTCATTGAGAACGGAAAGGTTTGTAATATGTGTAGATGTTATCAGTATTGGAATTTCAGAAATTCCTATGATTCGCCCTTTAGAATCTGCAGTCAGTTGCAGAACCGTAAACTGATTACCATATGTATTTGGCGTAATACCCACATCTTCAAGTTTTGCTCCGGTTACTGCCTCATTAGCGATCTTGTCAGTTGTAACTGCCCCATTGTTTATTTTCCCGGTTGTCACGCTGCTGTTTTGAAGTTTAGCAGTCGAAACAGAAAAGTCAGCCAGCTTTCCTTCATTCACCGCTCCAGCTCTGATGATTGGATTAGGATAGTTACCAGTCAGATCCCCACCTGCTGTTGTAACATTTAACACCCCAAGTCCGGCTTTCCAGCTACCATTATTCCAATAGTAGAAAAGGTCAAAATCCGTGTCGAATACCATCAAGCCATTGTCCTGATTGGTCAGCGACATAGACGTCCGTTGCGAGGATGTAACCCTGGGAACCAGGAAGCCCTGATTGGAATTGGGTGAGACAAGCTCAAGCACGGCATTCGCATTTGGAGAATTGGTGTTGATTCCGACTGAGTTATCCTGAGCAAATGAGTATGCCGAGGACAGCATTAGAGCAGCAAAAGCTGAATACTTTAAAAGTTTCATAAGTGGGGATATTAAATGAAGCTAAGGCTAACCGTTATGGCTGGACTTTTGTTGGTTTTAAGGTTAAAAAATAGGGCGGTGAGACTATTTCTATAACTGGAGGTAAAAATTAGACTAAGCGGTGATAATTTCCAAAAAATCAGCGAGTTAGAGACAGAACTTTAGATGAATGGATGATTTTCGGTTTTGAAATCAATTCGAACTTAAATTCCTTACATTTTTTGAACGAATTGAAGGATTTCAACTTTAGTTTTCTACCTTTGCAAAGAATTATAGAAAGAATACCGAAAGAGGGGACATCAGTCCCCTCTTTTCATTAATAGAAATTTTGGAAGAAAAGAGAATCAGAGAGATAGCGGAGCGGGTCATTTCGGATGATCGGGACTTATTTCTTGTGGATGTAAAAGTCAAAGGAAATGAGGGGAATCAGAAGGTTTTGATTTTCGTTGATGGAGATAACGGAATTTCCATAGACCAGTGCAGTAAGATCAGCAGGCAGGTAGGTGCAGAAGTTGAGGAAGAAGATTTTATGAAAGGTAAATACACTTTGGAAGTATCTTCTCCTGGGTTGGATTTTCCAATTATGCTTCATCGCCAGTATGTTAAAAATATTGGCCGGAGCTTGGTGGTTGAAACTGTGGAAGGAGAAAAAGTTGAAGGAGAGTTGAAAGAAGTAAAAGATGAGGCGATTGAATTGAATTGTAATCAGGAGATGAGATCGCTAAAATTTGAAGAAATAAAACAATCAAAAGTAAAAGTATCATTCAAGTAAGATGGAAGCGTCAGTATTAATTGATTCGTTTGCGGATTTTGCTAGAGGCAAAAACATAGACCGCCCTACAATGATCAGAATTCTGGAAGATGTATTCAGAACGATGATCCGTAAGAAATACGAGACCGATGACAACTTCGATATTGTAATAAATGCCGATAACGGTGACCTTGAGATTTGGAGGTTTAGAGAAATTGTTGACGATAACTCGGAGGATATTTGGGATCACGACAAAATCAGTTTGACTGAGGCCCGTCAGATTGAACCTGACTTTGAAATCGGTGAGGAAGTAGCAGAAGAAATCAAACTAGAAGATTTTGGAAGAAGAGCCGTGATGACAGCACGTCAAACCCTTATTCAGAAGATCAAGGATTTGGAAAAAGATATTCTTTTCCAGAAGTACAAGGACTTGGTTGGTGAGATTATTCAAGGCGAAGTGTATCAGGTATTGGGTCGTGAGGTATTGCTGACAGATGGAGAGGGCAATGAGCTTACAGTGCCGAAGAGCGAACAAATCCCTAAAGATCGATACAGAAAAGGAGATACAGTGAGAGCGATTGTGCACCGTGCGGAAATGGTGAACGGTAACCCGAAAATTATCTTATCCAGAACTTCACCAGTCTTCCTAGAAAGACTTTTTGAGGCGGAAGTACCAGAAGTATACGACGGTCTCATTACGATTAAAAACGTGGTAAGAGAGCCAGGGGAGAGAGCGAAGGTAGCAGTAGAGTCTTATGATGATCGTATAGATCCGGTAGGCGCGTGTGTAGGTATGAAAGGATCACGTATTCACTCCATCGTTCGCGAACTTCAAAATGAAAACATTGATGTGATCAATTTCACGGACAATTTAGAGCTGTATTTAGCAAGAGCGCTTAGTCCTGCGAAGATCACAAGTATGAAAATAAGTGACGAGAAAGACCGAGTGTCTGTTTATCTCAAGCCAGATCAGGTATCTTTGGCCATCGGAAAGGGAGGTCAAAACATTAAATTGGCTAGTAAATTAGTAGGAATGGAGATCGATGTTTTCCGAGAACTAGATGAAAGCTCAGAGGAAGATGTGGATTTGGAAGAGTTTACTGATGAATTGGAAGATTGGGTAATTGATGAGCTAAAGCGTGTCGGGCTCGATACGGCGAAGAGTGTATTGAAGCTCAGTACGGACGATTTAGTGAGAAGGACAGATTTAGAAGAAGAAACAGTACATGAGGTGATTCGAGTTCTGAGCCAGGAGTTCGAATAAAGTAATTTTGAAAAGTTTATATGGCAGAATACAGATTAAGTCAAGTAGCGAGAAAGCTAAACGTAGGTAAGAATACTATTCTGGATTTCTTGAAGGAGAAAGGCTATGAGGTAGACTCAAACCCCAACTCTAAGATTCCTCAGGATCAGTATGACATGCTTGCGCGTGAGTTTGCAGACTCGGCTCATGACAAAGAAGAAGCATCTGAATTGACCATCGGTGGAAAGACCGATAACATGGTCATAAATGCAGAAAAAGTATCTGCGGAAGAAAAAAATGAGGATGATCGCATTCTCATAAAAGACAATGTTTCCGGAGATTCGGAACCAGAAAAAATTTCAGCTCGAACAAAGCTGGATGGTCCGAAGGTGGTCGGAAAGATTGATCTTGACAAAAAGAAGAAAGAGGAAGACAAAGCTGAGGCAAAACCTGTGGCAAAAGAGGAGCCGAAGGAGGAAGCCAAACCCAAGGCTGAAGAGAAGAAAGAAGAACCTAAGAAGGAGGCTCTAAAAGAAGAGAAGAAAGAGGAGCCAAAAGCCAAGGAAGAAAAACCTGAGGAAGAGAAAGCACCTGAAAAAGAGGTGATTAAAGCCAAGGCGGACTCATTGAGAGGGTTGAAGGTTCTTGACAAAATTGAGCTTCCAAAAGACAAGCCGAAACCGGTTGCCTCATCAGATTCAAATCAGGACAGAAAGAAGCGTCCTAGAAAACGTATTCAGTCAGCTGGTGGACCACCACAACGTGGCGGTGGTGGAGACCGTGGAAGAAGTGATAGAGGAAGAACTCAGACGGGTAGAAAAACGGAAGAACTTTCCGATAAGGAAATTCAGGATAAGATTAAAGCAACCCTTGCTAAACTAAGTGGAGGTGGCGGAAAGGGCGGATCACAGCGTTCTAAGTACAGAAAAGATAAAAGATCTGCCAGAGCGGAAGAAGAGGAAGAAAGACAGCTGCAGGCAGAAGAGGCATCAAAGACACTACACGTAACAGAGTATATCTCTGCCAATGACCTTGCATCATTGATGGATGTTACTGCCAACGATGTTATTTCGGCATGTATGTCTTTAGGTATGTTCGTTTCAATCAACCAAAGACTTGATGCAGAGACCATTACGGTCATTGCCGATGAATTTGGCTTTGATGTTGACTTTACGGAAGCGAAGGAGGAAACGGATATTGTAGAGGAAGCTGATGATGAAAGCAAGCTGACGGATCGAGCTCCAATTGTAACGATCATGGGGCACGTAGATCACGGTAAGACATCATTGCTGGACTACATCCGTGAGTCAAAAGTGACAGAGGGAGAAGCAGGGGGTATTACTCAGCACATTGGAGCATATGATGTGATGACCAATAGCGGAAAGCGAGTTGCCTTCCTTGATACACCGGGTCACGAAGCATTTACTGCAATGAGAGCCAGAGGAGCTAAAATCACCGATGTGGCAATTATTGTGGTAGCAGCAGACGACTCTGTGATGCCACAAACCAAGGAGGCAATCAACCACGCCCAGGTTGCTGGCGTACCTATCGTAATTGCAATCAACAAGATTGATAAGCCGAATGCAAACCCAGACAAAATCAAAGAGGATCTTTCCAAAATCAACATTCTTGTAGAAGATTGGGGTGGAAAGTACCAGTGTCAGCATGTCTCGGCGAAAACTGGAGAAGGAATTGATGAGTTGCTGGATAAAGTATTATTAGAAGCAGAACTCCTGGAACTAAAAGCTAACCCAGACAAGCCTGCCGTTGGTTCTGTGGTAGAGGCATCACTAGACAAGGGTCGAGGCTATGTATCCACGATTATGGTGCAGGCAGGAACTTTGAGAGTTGGGGATGTGCTTTTGGCCGGACCATACTTTGGTAAGGTGAAAGCCATGTTTGATCACAGAGGTCAAAAGCTGAAGGAAGCAGGACCATCTACGCCAGTTTTAATGCTTGGGTTGGATGGAGCTCCACAAGCTGGCGATAAGTTTAACGTAATGGAAAGTGATCGAGAGGCACGTGAAGTAGCCAACAAGCGAGAGCAAATCCTGAGAGAGCAGTCGATCAGAACTAAGAAGCATATTACACTTGATGAAATCGGAAGAAGACTTGCGATTGGAAGCTTCAAGGAGCTTAATGTAATCGTAAAAGGTGACGTAGATGGGTCAATTGAAGCTCTAGCTGATTCACTATTGAAGCTATCAACGGAGGAAGTTCAGGTAAATATTCTACACAAAGCTGTGGGTCAGATTTCAGAGTCAGACGTGCTACTTGCATCGGCCTCTGACGCAGTTATTGTTGGTTTCCAGGTACGTCCATCTAGTGGAGCAAGAAAGCTTGCCGAGTCAGAAGAGATTGAAATCAGGCTTTACTCTATTATCTATGATGCCATCAACGATGTGAAGGATGCAATGGAAGGCATGCTAGAGCCTACCAGCGAGGAAGTAATCACGGGCAATATCGAAGTGAGAGAGGTTTACAAGATCACCAAAGTGGGCACAGTAGCCGGATGTTATGTGACAGATGGAATTGTGAAGAGATCAAACAATGTGAGAATCGTGCGAGATGGTATAGTGGTCTACACTGGAGAAATCAACCAACTGAAGCGATTTAAAGATGACGTGAACGAGGTGAAAAATGGATATGAATGCGGATTGAGCATTAAGAACTTTAATGACATCAAGGTTGGAGATATTATCGAAGGCTTTGAGATGAAAGAAGTGAAGCGAACGCTTTAAAATGACCTGATTTAAGACTTAAGCTTACCATTTGGTAAGCTTTTTTTATTTTAGGTGGTTCCTAACCTATTGCCTTATGAAAACCTGTGTGAACTGTGGTCATGAAAGTGTCTTTCGACACTGTCCTGAGTGCGGTCAAAAATTAGATGTCAAGCGAGTTACCTTTCGGGGAATTATTGAAGAATTTTTTTCCAAATGGATTGGGTTTGACAATCAGTTTGGAAGGACTGTCATTGATATGACTGTGCGCCCTGGGCAGGTTATAAATTCGTATTTAAAGGGTAATAGGACCAAGTATTTGGGGCCCTTAGGATATGTGGTAATCATGACAGCATTGTTGATTATCTCCTTTGATTTATTTGGGTTAGAAGTGAGTGACTTCCTCAAAGTAAATAGCGAGACATTTAATCCAAATCAAGAAATGACTGTGCAGCAAGCTGAATTGCAGCAAAAACTGATGGAGTTCATGGCTAGAAATTTTAGATTTTTGGCAGCATTAATGATCCCATTTTTGGCAATCTCACTGGGTTGGTTTTATCGAGTGGAAAAGCTTAATTATATCGAAAGGGTAGTTGTTTCCACTTACATGTCTTGTCAGGCCATGTGGATTACCATGATCATGCTTGGAGTACTGGCCTTTACAGGTCATTTATTAAACGTTACTGGGATTATACTCACCATACTGTTTTACTCATATATTTTACAGAAAACTTTTCCCAGGAAAAACTATCTTATTGCACTTTTAAAGTCTCTTGGAGTATATGTGGGGGCTGTTTTGGTTCTTATTCTTCTGATGATAATTGTAGGATTTGTGGTTGGTCTGATTTTTGCAATATTAAATCCTGAAATGATACAACCACAAGGTTAAGTTTTGTAAAAAAGCATAACCTTCCATCGATAATTTCGTTACTTTGTTGATTAAGATGAAAATCTTGAAGAAACATCATAATATATTACTTACTCTTACATTGATTTTTGCAGTCAATGTTGGCTATGCTAATACAACTGGTGTAGTAAACAAATCCGTAAATCAGGAACAAGAGCAAGAGGGTAGGCGAAGATCAGATCAGGGGATGGTAAGGCCTGATGGAGATGTTAATAATTCCCAAACTTCTATAGTTGGAGTTCAGGAAGAGCCTAAATCCGAACCTCAGGCAGAAGAGCCAAACTTCAAGCCAGAAGAAAAGGCAGACTCGGTAGAAGATGACTCAGTAAGCAAGTACAACTTTATCTTCTATTTCCTTTACAAATTCAAGTATGAGGAAGCTCCCTAAGCTTCAATAGACTGATAGTCGTCGATATCATTGAGCGTGATATTCCCTTCGTAATATGCTTTCCCAAATATTACTCCGTAGAGACCAATATCTCTTAGTTTTTTAATGTCGTCCATTTTTCGAACTCCACCACTAGCGAAAATGCACAGGTTGGGGAATTCTTTAAGGAGGTTTTGATAAAGGTCAAAAGACGGTCCTTCCATTGCTCCATCCTTGGAGATGTCAGTCGTTTTCAGGTATTTCAGTCCTCTGTCATAGAAGTAAGCAATGTGATCGAAAAGATCCTTTGAGGTGGCTTTTTGCCATCCTCTGATTCTTATTTTTCCCTGAAGGCTATCAGCAGCGAGTGCTACCTTTTCTCTACCATAAGACATGAGCCAGTTGGCAAACTGTTCTTTGTTAGAAACAGCTACAGAAGCTGCAGTAATGCTCTCCGCTCCATATTCAAAAGCTTTCAGGACATCTCCATCTGTGTGAAGTCCACCCGTGAAGTTGATCTTAAGATCTGTATAGGCGGAAACCATATGCAGAATGTCATAGTTCACCGAAGTGCCTTTTCTGGCGCCATCCAGATCGATCAGATGAATACGGCTGATCCCATGATCTTCAAACTGTTTAGCAACATCAATTGGGGTGTCATCATAGACTTTCTCGCTGGAGTAGTCTCCTTTGGTGAGGCGAATAGTCCTCCCTTCAATAACTGAAATTGATGGTACAAGTAACATGATTAGTGAGATTGGTTCTTTTAGAATCGCTCGTTTCTAAAGATACAAAATTCGAAGCAGAAATCGGTCACACTACCTCTACTAATTTGAAACCTTCACCATGAATTGTCAATATCTTAAGACTGGGTTCATCTTGAAGATACTTTCTGATCTTAGCTATGTAAACATCCATGCTTCGGGCATTGAAGTAGCTATCATCTTTCCAGATTTTCTTTAGTGCCATGCTTCGATCTACCGTTTTATTTACATTTTCAAAGAAAATTTTCAACAACTCATTCTCCTTTGTAGTAAGGTTAATTTCTCTTTTAGGCGTCACTAGTCTGTTTTCCTGATAATAATAAGTCAACCCGGCAATATTGAATGGATTAGGAAACGCCGCTTCCTCCTCTTTTTTTACTGATCTCTTCAAAATTGCCTGAATGCGCAGGAGAAGCTCTTCCATGCTAAACGGCTTGGTCATGTAATCATCCGCCCCGATGGTGAAGCCTTTGATGATATCCTGTTTCATGGATTTGGCTGTCAGAAAAATGATAGGAGTCTCACTGTCTGTCGACCGAATTTCCTTAGCCAGAGTGAAACCATCTTTTTTTGGCATCATCAAATCGAGGATGCAAAGGTCATAAGTGTCCTTTTGAAAAGCATGGCCGCCTTCCTCACCATCCCGCTTCAGTGTGGTGTCAAAGCCTTTTAGCCCCAGGTACTCACTAAGGATCTCACCCAAATTTGGATCGTCTTCTACAATTAATAATTTAGGCTTCATGGGCTAATGGTATTGTGATTGAAAATTTACTTCCTTTACCGGGCTCACTATCCACATGGATACTTCCCCCATGTGCTTCCACGATTCGCTGTACGTAAGCCAGACCCAGACCGAATCCTTTCACATTGTGAAGATCCCCAGTAGGTACACGGTAAAATTTTTCGAAGATATGCTTTTGCTGATCTCTGGTCATTCCAATTCCTTTATCATGGATGGAAATGATGAAATCCTCTTCGTCGGATGCAGTGCGAAGTGTTATATTGGGAGCGTCAGGAGAGTATTTATTTGCATTGTCCAAGAGATTTAAGATGATGTTTGTCAAATGCAATTCGTCTCCCTGAACCAAATCTTTCTCGGCTTTTTCAATCATATTTAATCGTCCACCACGCTGCTCCACCTGCATGGCGATATGCTCTACTGCATTTTTCACCATGTCACTCATTCTCAGTAGCTCTTGCTTTAGATTGTAATCTTTTCGGTCAATCGCTGCGATTTGCAACACCTTTTCTACCTGATCACCGAGCCGCTTATTTTCCTCACCTATGACCTTAAGATATTTAGCACGAAGTGTACTCTGCTCTATGTCTTTATCGTTGAGAGCCTCGACTGCAAGGGACACAGTAGAGATTGGAGTTTTTAGCTCATGCGTCATATTATTGATAAAGTCATTCTTCATTTCAGACAGCTTCTTCTGCCTCACGATGGTTCGGATACTATAGCCAAAGCAAAATAGAATCACAATCACAAGAAATCCTGAGCTCACCATTGCAGACCAAACTTTTCCGAGAAGATAGCCTTGCTTACCAGGAAAATTGACAATAAGCATGCTATCATTTCCAAAAATATCATTGGGGAACAATGCGGCACGAAGTTCACTCTGCTCCAGTTCTTGCTGCTTTTTATTACTGGTTAAAAGTAGGAAGCGTTCCTCCTGAGGCTGCATTACTCCATACTCATAGTCAATGTCAATGCCTTTGCTAATAAGCTCATTTTTCAGAAGTGAGTCTAGTTGTTGTGGGTTGAACCGCGAGGCTATAGTTCTATTTGGCCCCATTAAATCCTTGACCACATCGAATGTGAGCTCATATTTTCTGGATACTTTGGCAAGTTTGCTCTCCAGTTGTTGAATCTTTACATCTCTTTCTTCGAGCATCTCATCTAGTGAAGAGCCTGGCGGAGGAGGTACTTCTTCAAAAAAGAAATTGTCTGCTACGCTAGAAAAATTCACTACAAACTCAAAACCACCATCTTGCACCGTATCGGCAAAAAAGAATACTTGTTGATTGCCCTGCCTAATTACTTCTACGCTCCCTCTGGGCTTTGTTCTGTTTACCTTCCTCATCCTGTCTACATGGACAACTTCTTCCTCGTCATGGATTGGGGAATTGAGGTAGTTTAGCTTTTGAAGTGCTGCATAAGTTTCTTGTTTTTCAAGTTTGTTCGCAACAGTGTTCAAGGCATCCAGCACGTCTTTTCGGAAACGTTCCTCATTGGCGGTCACCAGCGAATCAATCCAATATAGCTGGAAGGCAATGAGCCCAATCATGGCCATTCCCATCAATCCAATTATCCATCTCAATGTCTTTCGCTGCATACCTCAAAAATACGACGAAGTGTATTCCTTAGTTTGTGTTTAACCATTTTTAACAAGGATTAACGACTGATTAACAGAGAGATAAGGCACTACTTCGTACTTTCGATTAGCGATTTAGAAAAAACTAACAAACTCAAATAAAATGGAAAAGAAAGTGAAAATCCTGATGCTGTCGCTGGCTGTTTTTATGGCGGGCGATTTGATGGCACAGACAAAAGATGAAGGAAAAATTAAGGTGGAAATCACCAAAGAGGTTAATGGTGAGAAGAAAACCTTTAAGGGAGAATACAACAGCACCGAAGAAATGCGAGCCGATCCTAACTATCAGGAATTTGCAGGCAAAGAAGATGGTTTCAATTTTTGGTTTGATGGATCGAGTGATGAGGACATGATGATCCAGCTTGATCGTCAGAGAGATCAGAATAAATCATTCTTTAGATTCTTTCATGGTGATGGAGAAGAAGGGGAAAATAGCTTTTTCTTCAAGCACTTCGATGATGATTCTGAAGATAGTTTTTTTGACATTCAGCTAGACGGAATGGATATGGAGGAGTATCGTGAAAAGATGAAGGAACTAGGTATGGAAATGGAGCATCTCTTTGACAAACTGCATAGCGATGACGATAGGCATGTGAGGGTGATTGAAATAAAACGGATCAAAGTTGAAGAGGTAGATGATGAATTTGGAAAGAAGGGGAAAGTGGAAGATAGTAACAAGCTGGTGTTGGATGATCTGAGCTTTTACCCAAATCCATCATCAAATGGTCGATTCAAGGTTCGGTTTAATGTGCCTAGTGAAGATGAACTAACCATCAAAGTTTCAAATCTGGAAGGCAAAGAGGTTTTCAATAGATACTTTGAAAGTTTCAGTGGTACGTACTATGAAACCATAGACCTATCCGGACAAAGAGAGGGGATTTATTTACTGGAGATCAGCCAGGGTAAGAAAAGGTTGACTAAGAAAATCGTAATCAATTAAGCTCAATTAAGGTTAAATAGCGGCCGGTCAATTTTGACCGGCTTTTCTATCTCTCAAGATCATCCTGTTTCAGCTATCAATAAATTGAAGCCAACTCCATGATGATTCCTGATTTCCAGCGACTCATCATTTTTAAGATATTTACGCAGGCGAGTGATGAATACATCAAGACTCCTTCCTTTGAAATAATCGTTTTCTCCCCAAATTGTTTCAAGAATGAATTCCCGCTTCACCAATTCGTTTCGATGTTGAAGGAGGAGGTTGAGCAGGTTGGCCTCCATTTGAGTTAAAGACTGATTAGTACCCTGATAAGAGTATGTCAGGTTTACTGGGTCGTACGATGATTGGCCGAAGGAGACAATTTCTGAGGATTTTACAGGAGAGCTTGGAGAGCCCGATCTTCTAAGAAAAACCTGAATACGGAAGGCCAGCTCCTTGATGGAAAATGGTTTCGTGATGTAGTCATCTCCCCCCACCTCAAAGCCTTCTAGTCTATCTGCTTCCTGGGATTTAGCTGTCAGAAAAAGAATTGGCACAAACTCACTCAAAGCCCTGATCTTAAGTGCAAGCTCAAAACCATCCATTTTGGGCATCATCACATCGAGCAGGCAGATCTCAAAGTCAGCTTTTGTAAAGACTTCCAACGCGGACTGCCCATCTGATTTCCAAACGACCTCATGACCCACATCCGAAAGGCTGTCCTGAATCATGAATCCAAGATTTTCATCATCTTCTGCAAGTAAAATCTTAGCCATTAGGTAAGGTGATTATAAATGTACTTCCAGTGCCTTGTTTAGAATTTAAATCGACCTTCCCTCCAAGTTTGCTTACGGCAGACTTTACAATGTGGAGCCCTAGACCAAATCCCTTTTCATTGTGCTGGTGCTGTTCATCTGGCACTCGAAAAAACTTATTAAAAATCTTTTTCTGATAGACTGGAGGTATCCCCTTGCCATTATCAGAGATGGACAGGTGTGTTTTTTTATGGTCTTGGATCAGGTGAATCCTGATTTGCTTTCCTCCATATTTCACAGCATTATCGACCAAGTTTCGAATGATATTTTCTAGTAATACTTTATTGGAAAGGATGGTTTTCTGAACATCCAAATCAAGCTGCCAGGAGATCATTCGTGAAGCATATTGATTTTTCAATTCTTTGATAAGCTCTTCAAAATAGCTTTTTAGCTCGATGGGTTCTTTAACAAAATCAGTTTTCGTCTCGATGAGGGATGCGTGGAGAATATCCTCTACGTTTTTCTGAAGACGCTCAACTTCAGACTGAATAATGCTGACATACCGGTTATCATCCTTTGACTTTTCTGCCAGGGAGTGTGTAGCCAGCGAAAGGGTAGCCAAAGGAGTTTTGAGTTCGTGACTTACATTGTTGATAAAGTCTCGCTGAACCTCACTCAACCTTTTTTGACGAAGGATCACAAACAAAGCATAGCCGAAGAAAAGAATCAGTACGATCGTAATAGAGGTGGTGAATTTCCACAGATCAAATCCAGCCATCAGACTCTTCGATTTCTCCGGAAAGTACACCCCAAAGTAGTACTCTTCATTTTGGAGAACTGGCAAAATCTCAGCCGTGGGAATACGGTCAAGTTTTACATTTTCAGCATATACCATCTGGTCATTTTGGCAATCGTACACACCATATTCAAAATCCTGGGATATGGCCCTTTTCTTGATTTCTGCAGAAATGAGATATTCCAAATTTGCCAGATCAATCCGATCGTTGGTTCGCACAATGAAGTAGTTACCGGATACTTGCTCGATAGGGTTTACAGAAGGGAAATCTTTTCCATTAGCCTCACACAAAGATTCAACAACGTTACGGAGAGCTGCTTGCACGTTATGGTTAAACACCTGGTCTTGCTGCTCGATAGCCCGATTTAGCCAAAACACCTGACTGCCGATGATGCCAACCAATGAAAGAATGGCGAGAATGACCAAAACACGGATGTGTGCATTCTTCATAAGATCAAATGTAGCGACTTACTATGGGAGAAAATGGGGTTTAACAACTCATTAACAATCATTAGGAGATCATTAACACTGACTTTTCAAACGACAATACAGATTTGGCTCAAACAAAATTTTCAAAATATGAGAAAAGCAACTTTTATCTTAATGCTAGGAATCGCAGTAGCTGTGGTGGCCGGCATGTCTCCATTAAAGTGGAAAACAACCTCAATTGACCTGGGACAGGTGTCTTTAAACGAAATGAAAGATCTGTCATTTGAATTTACTAACAATTCAACCTCAGCGATCAGAATAGTCGAAGCGAAAGGTTCTTGCGGGTGCACAAATGTGAAGTATCCGGAAGGTGAGATCAAAGCAGGTGAGACCGCTTCAATCACTGCAAATTTTAAATCAGGAAAGCTGGGAGCTTTCAAGAAAAACATTCGAATCAAAACCTCAGACTCTGATGAGTACACTTATTTGTACTTCAACGGAGAAGTGGTAGAATAGAATGAAGAGGCAAGCTGCTGGTCAGGTGGCTTGCCTTTAAAAGAAAAAGCTCATGGAAAAGGTTGGCAGGTTTTCGTCCTCGCCGAACGCATAGTTGAAATTGAGCACAAGCGTATTAAGCGGGCTCAGCCAAACTCCAAAACCTTTGCCTGTGTGCCAGGTATCTGAATTTTCACCTTCCAGCCACACTCTGCCGGTATCATGAAATCCCAAAATCCCAAACTGGCCCGGGAAGATGTAGCTCCTAAATGAAAAGAGTTTAAGCCTCAGGTCCAGATTGTGGTAAAAGGATGTTTGGCCGTAGAATCGGGTGCGCCTTGTTCCTCTGAGATTCGATCGACCCCCCAGGATGTTGGCATTGAAGAAATCAAAATTGCCGGATGTGATGTGTGCAGTACCCAACCTATTGGCAATGACCAACCTTGATGGCAGCTTGGCTGACAGGTAGAAAACCCACTCGGCACGCAATCTCGTGCTGCTTCGGGAGAAATCAGAGATGGCTTCCAAATGCTCTACTTCTGCCAGTGCAGTCATCCCGGCAGTTGGTAAGACTTTATTGTCACGAGAGTCCAACTTGATTCCTGCGACAAATTTTGCGTATCGATTATCATCAAAAGTGCTGGCATCCGTACCTCCACTCGTAATGAATCGATTGGGTGTTTCCTCAACCTCCACAGATTTGTAGCCTGAACTCAAATAAAGTTTTGCCTTGGTTCCTACATTTCTTGAAACTCCCGCACCTATCTCCAGCCGATCCATTCGCACCCGATAATAGTCTATGGGATCATCATCAGGAGCTACAAATTGATCCATCAGAAACGCTGACTCATTTCCAAGTCCGAAATAGTTATTGACAAAAAAGGGCTCCTGCCACAGCACAGCTGTATTTAAATCCCATTTCCCAATCGCATCGGTATAATCTCCCGAGTAGTTAAATTGAAAGGAACCCGTCTCGAAAGCTCCGAGTGCTGTGAATTTATGCATGGCTGCAAAGGGCTCTTTTCTCCAACCGTGTTTTGTAAAAGCAAATCCACCACCAAGAAAAATTCCGTCATCCGGGTTGATGGCAGCCGTCACCAGCGGCATAAGAATATCATATTTGAATGCCTTTCGATCATAATTATTGATCTCTGGATTGTCACTCAGCTTTAAGATTCCCTTTGAGTTTCCTTGCACCTGTGTGCTTTTGAAGCGATCATAAACTTTTACATTTTTGAGCTTCTCGTCCGCATTTCCATTGATGATCAAATCCTTGTCTGTACCCCCGATGATTCGGATCTTGATCTTAGAATCAACGCCTTTCACTTCAAAGACATCCTCTCCGTCCAGCCCGTAAAGTCGAACTTCTTTCGTCTCATCTGCCTTAAAAATTCGCTCATATATGATCTGTTCGAGCTCGCCATCTTTCTTTCTTTTTCGAACAGTCACTTTGGTCTCAACAGGACTCAAATGTTCAACTAAAAAGTACTCATGCTTATCAGAGCCGACAACTTCAACCTCCTTGGAAAGAAAGAGATACAACTCACGAGCGTAGGATTCCATATTTTCTCTCCTGGCTCGCAAGCCAGTTCTGATTCTTTCACCCGTAAGGTTTTGAATTTGATCAGGCCAACTAGCGATTGCACTTTCAATAACTTCATCGGTCAGATTGGCTTGTAAGAAACGAATCTGCTCCATCCAGTCATCCCAGTCAGGCTCACTCATAAATGAGCGATCGAAGAACCGTGCATTTTGACCTAACCCAGGAGCCCAGTCTACTTTTTCGTCAAATCCCTCGATTTTGGGAAGAGCCCACTTACGCGCTGCTATTTTGGGTATGATTCCCTCATTGATGAAAAAGGCCTGATCTCGATCTCTTGGAATAGGACGGTAGAGGTTGCCCTTTCCATCATCAAACTGTGCCCAGCGCCATTGATCGTCGTGCCTATCCCAGTCGCCTATCCACATATCGAAGATTCGATTTCGTACAACAAAATTCTGATCAACAGAATTGTCATTGTCTTCTTTCAGGTTTTCAATGACTGTGGTTGTCCCATCAATGTCCTCACCACCTCCGAAATGTGCGTCTCTTGAAGCAGCTTCGTTTGGTCGTTCTTCATACAATGCCAGAGTACCAGCAAACACATTTTGAAATTGTCCTAATCTCGGATCATCGGGAATGAAAACAGGTTTAGGATTGGTGTGATAGATGCCTGCGGCCTCCGCCAGCGGAGGAATAATGAAGGCTCCATAGGGATGGGATGAAGAAATTTGATCTTCAACAATGTCCTGGGCGAATGTTTTTTGAAGAGCGGTAGGGATGGCATTTTCAGGATACTTCTCAATGGATCGAAGCACATATTCCCTTTCATCTTTTGCCACCAGTCTCAAAGATTTGGTCTGCATACCCCCACCTTTTTTGACCACCTCAAGACCACCTTTCTCAGTCCCAATATCAAATACTTCCACTTCAACAGGTGTACTCCAGACTTCACGATAGTTTTTACCCAACCAACGATACTTCTTTTTATCACCCTCGTATTTTTTGCTGGCTACTACTGTTATTGTGCTATCTGTAAAATTTGGTGTATTCTGATTTGCCTCAATTTCCTTCAGTTCTTTTTGGTATAGTTCTTTTGAAAATAGTGCACCGCTATCCATTCCAAAGTAATCAACAGATGCGGTTCCGTTTTCACGAAGATCCAAGACGGCAAATCCCTGCTCACTTCGAGCGAACAGACTCCCTTTCCCTTGCTTTACATGTGTGGTTTTTGATCCCGAACCTGACACGATAAAGTGGTGTCCATCTCTTTGGATGAGCTGGAGGGAATGCTCGTGTCCTGCCGCATAAACCACACTTTCTGCTTCATTCATGGCAGTGAGTATTTGATTCATCACAGCCTTATACTTCGGGTGAGTGTTGTCCTGAATATTGCCAATAGTCTTTCTGAAAAGTGGGTGAATGCTTCCTAGGACAGGAATGGGCAGTAGTTGTTCCTTAAAACTGAAATTTCCGTGATGCTCTCCATAAGTATAGATGGGATGATGGGCAGCTATCAGGATGTGCTTCCCTTTATTTCTAATAATGACGGACTTTAGCTCCTCCAATGCCTCTACCGTGCTCTTGTTTTCACAATTGTCATCCTCATCAGGCTTATCCCAGTTGTGCAGAAAATATTGTGTGTTCAGAATGATTAATGTGGATTTGTTACTCATAGGAATTTCGATAGGCCCGGGACACCCACCAATTGGTAGCAGAACATCCTGCCCTTCAAAATATTGACGAACGTATCGCTCCATTTCCAAAGCACGCTCCCATCCATAATTTCTACCTTGTGCCCAGTCGTGATTCCCCGGAATGATCAGTGCTTTGCCAGGAAAGGCTTTCATCACCTCAAGCTGAGGGATCAATTTATTTTCCATTTCCTCTCTTTCCGGATCTTCATTGCCAGGCAAACCTTTGGGATAGAGGTTGTCTCCAAGAAAAATCAGGAAATCATTTTCAGTGGCGTCCTTAAACTGAGACTGGAGCAGCATCAGGTTTTTATCGGGGGACTTAGGCTCTCCGGCATCACCAATGAGAAAAACCTTTTGAGACCAACTGATGGATGGAATAAGGAATATGAGGATTAGGAGTTTTCTCACCGACTAGATTTTTTATGCATTTCAAATTTCAGAATGTATCCCCTGTCTCCTTCTCCTTCGCTACTAATGTACATGTTGCCCTTCTCGTCAAAGCAGAGACCCTCCGGTTGTCCAAGCACCCGTGGTGAAATGGGGTATGTGGCTTTTAGTTCACCACTTTTTGCAACAACCACAAGCATCTTCCCAACAGAAGATAGGATGTAGTAGTTTCCTGAAATTGGGTGGGTAGCTATCGCTGAAGGCTTGAACTTGATCCTGTTTCTATCATAATCAAAGTCCTTCTCAGACTCCCAAAATGCTTCCAGTTCTTTTGGTCCGATGATGAAAAGTGGAGCCTGATTGAGCTTCTTTGTTTTTAGATCGAAAGCATAGAACGCTCTTCCACTCACATCCTCCTTGCCAATGTTTCCATCCTCTTTACAGGCAATGATCAACTGATTTGTGGTTCTATCATACCCCAAGCCTTCAGTATCGTTTTCACTATCCAACTTGTTCTCGTACTTCTCTGCAATCAATTTTTTTGAACTGCTATATGCAAACTCAAAAACATCTCCATCACTTTTTAAAACATAAATTTTGTTATCCACCAGTTCTATTCCTTCGTAATCATCAGACTTATAGAAGTCGATGGAGTGAACAATTTTCTTACTTTTCAAATCGTACTCGAAGACCTTCCCCGACTCATCGTCTACAGCCAGGATGTGGTGAGGAGGTTTGAAGGTGAGCCCTGAGATTTCTTCCAAGACATAAGGGAGATAATGTTTTTCGGTAGGTTTTTTGAGATTATAATGATGATGAACTTTAGAGGTAATGAGGAAAAGACTGTCAGCATGCAAACCAAAACCACCAGTACTGCAGCTCCACGAAAAAGAAGTGAGCAGCATGAACAATAAAATGAAGGTTATGTTCTTTAATGAAGTCATTGGTTAGACTAAAATGTCAAGCTACAACACTAAAATCGTAAACTTTTGTTCTAATTTGTGAAGGATTATGGAGAATGATGGCTGAAAGTAAGATAATTCGTGAGGTACAAGACTACACCATCAAGGTGCTTTCGGAGCAGCTGCCTGAGGGGATGACGTATCACTCAATCAATCATACACGAGATGTCGTATCTTCAGCAAAAGAAATTGCTGAGCAACAAGTGTTGAGTGAAGATGATTTTGAAGTTGTGCTGATTGCGGCTTGGTTTCATGATATTGGGTATACCTGTGGATGCGACCATCATGAAAAGAATAGCGCAGAAATTGCCAGAAAATTTCTTAAGTCAAAATCATACCCTGAAGACCAGATAGAAAAGGTGGTAGGCTGCATCATGTCGACACAGATGCCACAAACACCAAAGAATAACCTAGAGCAGATTTTATGTGACGCTGATCTCATGCATTTGGCGGGAGGTAATTATTTTGAAAAAGCGGATCTTCTACACAAGGAGATAGAAAAGACAAAATTGTGTAAGATATCAGAGACGGAGTGGCTGCAGATGAACCAGGAATTTTTAGACAAGCATTGTTTCTTCACTGATTATGCCAGGAAAAACTACGAATCTGCTGTTAAGGAAAATCTTAAAAAAGTACGTGAGCGCCTAACATCATGGAAGAAAGCCAAAGAATAGAAAAGCTCGAAAAAAAGATCAGTAAGCTAAAACAGAAGGCGAAAGAAGAGAAGGAGCTCAAGCCGACTCGTGGTATTGAAACGATGTTTCGAACCACCTCCAAAAATCACATGGAGCTGAGTGCCATTGCGGATAATAAGGCGAATATTATGATCTCCATCAACTCGATCATTTTGTCTGTCCTTGTTTCGGTTTTGATTCGCAAATTAGAAGAGTACCCTCATATGATCATCCCAGCAATTATGCTCACGTTGGTATGCCTTACCACGATCGTTTTCGCCGTATTGGCCACCCGTCCCAATGTGACCACTGGTAGATTTAAGCATGAGGATATTATCAACAAGAAAGCAAATTTGCTGTTCTTTGGAAATTTCCACCGGATGAAGTTGGAAGACTATAAGTGGGGAATGACAGAGATGCTGAAAGACGCAGATTACCTATATGGTAGTATGATCAAAGACATCTATTTCCTGGGCGCAGTTCTTGGAAAAAAATATCGATTACTAAGGCTGAGTTACACCATTTTTATGTTTGGTTTTGTACTCTCTATACTAGGATTTATAGTTGCCGAGCTTTTCTTCAAATCCCCCTATCCTTACTGATCTTTCAGGTAGTCGTAGATGGCTGTTTGCGCCCTGATTTCTTTCTCGATTTCAGGCCTTTCATTCTTAATTTTCGGGGAAAGCCACACTCCTTTAACATCATCTTTCCATTGAAATTTCAGGATGCTTAAGATCTCTTGCTTGATCTCCTCATTGTAAATCGGGAAGCAAACCTCGATGCGGCTGTGAAGATTTCTATTCATCCAATCAGCTGACCCAAGATAGATTTCCTGAGCACCATCATTATGGAAATAAAATGCTCTGCCATGTTCCAGGTACCGGTCCACAATCCGTTTTACTTTGAGATTTTTGTTGGGGACAAGGCAGCAAATACTTCTCACAATTAACTTAACATCCACTCCCTTTTTTGCAGCTTCATATAGTTTGGCGATCATCTGTTGTTCTTGCAGGTTGTTGATTTTGATGATGATCCTTGCCTCCTTTCCTGCTTCCGCATGCCTAATTTCACGATCAATCTTCTCTTGAAACACCTCTAGGGCACCAAACTGCGAAACAATCAGGTGTTCGAATACAGGTGGTGTATATTTTGTGAGCAGATGCTGAAAAACATTTGAAAGCTCCCTAGTCATATCTGCATTGCAGGATAGCAGACCATGATCGCAGTAGATTTCAGAAGTTTTTTCGTTCAGATTGCCTGTCCCAAAAAACCCATACATCCTGTCTTTCTTTTTTACCAGCGCAACTTTTGCGTGCACTTTTAATCCGGGTAAGCTGTAGACAATCTTGATACCTGCTGACTGCATTCTCCTGGCCCATTGGAGATTGTTCTCCTCATCAAAGCGAGCCTTCACTTCCATAAAAACAGCCACTTTTTTTCCATTTTTAGCAGCACTGATCAGTGCCTCCCCAATGATTGAATTTTTGGCCATTCGGTAGAAGGTGACGTTGATTTCTTCGACCTCCGGATCGATAGCGGCCTCATTGAAAAACTGGAGAATGTAATCGTAAGAATGGTATGGGAAGTGAAAAATTTGATCTTGTTCTTCAATTAGTTGAAACAAAGATCTGCTCTTGATAACCTCGCATTTAGCGATGGCCGGCTGCTTTGGGTATTCCAGAGAGGGATCATTTGCCCTCACCTGAAATAAGTCATTCATGTTGTGATAGCGCCCTCCTGCAGATAGATCATCCTTTGTAAGATTTAACTTTTCAGTAAGTGACTGAAGAAGGGTGCTGCTCATGGCTGAATCATACAAGAATCGAGAAGGGACTCCCAGATTCCGTTTCTGAATCTGCTTTTCGATCTTCTTGACCAGGTTTCCGTGATACTCATCATCAAGGTTCAAGTCAGCATTTTTGTTGAGCTTGATTGAGCAACACTCGACTATTTTCTCTTTCGGGAAAATCATATCAAGGTGCATCCTGATGACATCATCGATGAAAATGTAGTAATCCTTATCCGATGTTTTTTGATAGTAAAATCGGGAAATCTTATCAGACGGAATATTGATCAGAGCCTCACCTCCCGATGAAAACCGAACCGCTAGATATATACACTGATTGTCAATGAATACCCTTTTTCCACCAAGTGGAATCACTTTAATGTAAGCAGCAATCTGAGTTTTGAAATAGTGTAAAATATCGGATCTTAGCGAGGCAGGAATCTCATCCTGACTGGTGCAAATGATAAGATTCTTCGCTTCAAGTTTCTTGAGGATTTCCCTGAATGTCTTACCAAATTGATTGAGCTGTTGCTCTACTTCTTTGTGAATTTCACTCAGGGTTTCCTTGGGGCTAAATTCAATCTTTTTATAAATCTTCTTTTTATCTATCTGAATGATGTTTCGGATATCGGCAACCCGCACCCGGAAAAATTCATCCAGATTGGAAGAGTAAATAGCGATGAACCTGAGCCTTTCCAGCAGCGGGACAGACTCATCCATTGCTTCCATTAGCACCCGATAGTTAAAAGATAGCCAGCTGATGTCTCGGTCAAATAATTTCACATTAGGCCAGTTTGATGATTTCAATTTCCTGATCAATTCCTTTCAGCTTCACCTCTCCGAGAGATTTCCCTTTGTCTGTCATGTGTTTAATATCGTTGTAAAAATTAGAGGAAACCAGCCACGAGCAATTGTATTCTTTGGTCAGTTGTTCCAGCCGAGCTGCTGTGATCACAGGAATGCCTGAAATGGAAAATTGCTGACGCGTACTATTCCCAATATTGCCGGCAATAATCTCCCCATTATGGATTCCAATGCCGATCTTTATTTTTTCACCCCAGTCCGACTTATTCATTTGACTGATCGTGGAGAAGATATCCCTAGCTGCCTTGAAAGCCTTTTCAGGTGTATCACCTTCCTCTGACGCAAAAGAAGCCATCAATCCATCCCCCATTAGCTGATTGATCATGCCATCATTGTCGTGGATGCAGTCCATGATTGGCCCGAAAAATCGATTTTGAAATCGATTTACATCCTCTGGCGATAGCAATTGGACCCGCTTAGTAAAGTCCCTGATGTCCAAAAACATAACAGACGCATTGATTTTAAAACTCGCACCCCCAGCATCTTTCAAAGCTCTAACCACTTCTTTTGAAACCTGCTTACTGAAAAGTGATTCGATATGATCTCGCTCCTCCTGAGTCTTGATCGAAATCGTCAGCCTGTTTTTAAGCTCATTGGCAACCAACCCGGCACATGCACCTGCCATCAGGAACATGATGGCTTTCACATAGTATACCAGGGAAGGGAGCATGTGGGTGGTTTCGTAGTTTTTAAATGCCCACAAGGTAATCAGCGCATATATTGTGGCAATTATGAAACCGTTAAGAAAACTTAGCCAAAAGCTAAGATGAAGAGCGGAAACAATAATGATGGGAGCAAATAGGAAGATAATAGGTGAGTCCAGAAAAATACCCGTCTCTTCCCACTTGATCATAAAATAAAGCCATATAAATGGGATGATGGAGTCAATAATGATTGAATAATACTTGTACCAAGTAGGCAGAGGTCTCTCGCAGGAGGCTATTTTTCCCACCATCAATCGGGATAAAAGAAGCAATAAAATGAACCCGACAGAGGCGTATATCACCAGCTTCATGCTTCGCTCGTCCAAGAACACTTCCGAAATGGTTACCGGAAAGAAGATATAATTCAGGCACAAAAGGAATAACCCAAAAAGTAGAATTCCGAGGAAAATCTCGAGCCTCCTCTTTTCGGTTTTTACGATCTCAAGATCGATGCATTCTTCTAACTCGTTTAGTTGCATGAGGGGTTTCCCTTTTGGTCAGATAAGCGTAATTTTAATAATGCCGCAAGTAATAAGAGTAAATGCGGGTAGGTTAGTTCCTTTAAGTTAAAGTTTACTCATGAGTATACGACTATTGTCTCAGGAGGATTTTGCGCAGCTATACGAGACATTTAAAGTCTCCTTTAGTGAGAATGAAGTCAAGCTTCAGCCAACCGAAGAGGAGTTCAAATACCGAATTCATCAAAAGCTACAGTATAGCATGGATTTATCTGCAGGGAGTTTTGATGGTGATCAAATGAGGGGTTTCATCCTTCACGCCTCAAACATCTATCAAGGGATTCCAACGGCTTACAATGGAGGAACCGGAGTATTGCCTGGATTTAGAAATCAAAAGGTTGCTGAGCAGATGTATGAATTTTTGATACCGAAAATCAGAGAAAAATTTCTTGCCAGAATCTTATTGGAAGTGGTGGAGCAAAATAAAAAGGCAATCTCACTTTACGAGAAAATAGGCTTTTCATTTAAGCGGAGGTTTAAATGTTATAAGTTGATCGAGCCTGCGCCTGTCGAGAATAAAATAGCTGTTGAGCAAGGTAGTATCGAAGATGTAAATTTTAATTTCAATGACTTTGAGCCGTCATTTATTGATTGCTCATCACAGCTCAAGCTTGGGGCAGAAAAAGTGCTACTTGCAAAAAATGAAAGTCAGGTCACAGGCTACATCATATTCCAACCCCACTTGGGTCGTATCTCACAGCTAGCAGTGGATCGCCTGCATCGTCAAAAAGGAATCGGAGAAGCGCTGATTGAGGGGGCACAAAAACAATCCAAAAAGCCCCTCACAATTATGAATATTCCTGACGATGAATTTGGTTTTGATTCTTTTCTCAAAAAGTCAGGTTTTCAAAATCAAGTCAATCAGTATGAGATGGAATTAATAATTTAGGTGATGCTTTTTTCCCAACTGGAACAAATCACTCAAGGCAAGGCTGCTGTAGCGGATGATGTGGAGATCCATCGATTTTCTACGGATACCCGCACGCTCACTGGTCATCCGAATGAAATTTTCATAGCAGTTTCCGGGAAAAGAAATGGGCATGATTTTGTGGTAGAAGCTTTTGGCAGGGGAGTAAGAAACTTCATTGTCGAGGAGAAAGTGGATCTTGTTGGAGTCAACACCTTAACCGTTCAAAATTCAGTTGAGGCATTTCAGAAAATAGCGAAACATCATCGAGAGAGTTTCTCCATTCCGGTGATTGGGATCACCGGGAGTAACGGAAAAACAACGGTGAAGGAATGGCTGTCCACGATTCTATCTGAGAAGTTTTTTGTGGTGAAAAGCCCCAAGAGCTACAATTCGCAAATCGGAGTTCCTCTGTCTCTTTTGGAGATCCGATCTTCTCACGAAATAGGAGTATTTGAAGCGGGCATTTCGAAGATGGACGAGATGGTGAAGCTAGAGCGTATGATCCAACCTGAAGTTGGGATCTTTACTAACCTGGGTCAGGCTCACGACGATGGATTTGATTCGTCAGATCAGAAACTGACAGAGAAGCTGAGACTCTTTGAACATTCGAAAAAAATCATTTGCAGGAAAGACTCTCCCCTATTTCCAAAACTACATGAAAAGCTAAAAGACCGAATCATTTGCTGGTCATTGGAAAAGCAGGACGCTGACTATCAGGTGAAATGGGAAAAGGAAATAGTGAGAGTAAATGGGCATCCTTTTCAAACAAAATTTGATAGCGCAACTCAGCTGGAGAACTTGACCCACGCCATTGTTTCAGCATTGGAAATGGGACTTACACTAGGGCAGATTGAAAAAGGCGTAAGCCTAATAGAGGGTGTGCCAATGCGACTAGAGTTGAAAAAAGGCATCAATGGATGCTACATTCTTGACGATACTTACAATAACGATGAGGCGGGACTGAAGGTGGCGCTAGACTACCTGGAGTCTCACAAACAAAACACTCGTAAAACACTTATACTTTCGGATATTCTGCACTCCGGAAAGAGTGATAAAGAGCTATATGAGCATATATTCCGTCTACTCAAAGCCAAGCAGGTTGACCGGTTAATCGGGGTAGGTCCTGGCCTTTCATCCTATTCACACCTATTTTCAGATTCTAGTCAATTTTTCGCAACTGCCGATGATTTGCTAGCCAATTTCCCTGATTTTCAAGATGAGATGGTGGTGGTGAAAGGAGCAAGAAATTTTGCTTTAGAGCGAGTGGTGCAGCGATTACAAGAAAAAAGTCATGGGACGGTTCTTGAGGTCAATTTTGAATCGTTGCAGTATAACCTCAATCAATACAAGGCTTTGCTAAAACCTGAGACCAAACTAATGGTGATGGTCAAGGCAAACGCCTACGGAAGTGGCCTGCTTGAAGTGGCGAATTTCCTTCAGCATCAGCAGGTAGATATGCTTGGAGTGGCGTACGTCGATGAAGCCATCCAGCTGAGGAAAAATGGAATAAACATTCCAATCATGATCATGAACCCTCACATCGAGAGTTTTGAGCAGTTTGAACGATACGACTTGCAAGCTGAAATCTTTAGCATTTCCTATCTAAAGCGAATGATACGTGATACAGTCAATCCACCTAAAGTTCACCTAAAGATTGATACAGGAATGCATCGGCTAGGATTTTCTCCATCCGGATTGGGCGAGTTGATTGAGGTTTTGAAGGAAAATCCTCAGGTAAAAGTAGAGGGAATATTCACTCATTTTTCCAGCTCGGATTCAGCTGTTGAGGACAGCTACACGGTGAGCCAGGCCAAAACTTTCGAGAATGCATACAAAAAACTCTCAGATCAACTAGGATATCAACCAATTAAGCATGCCTGTAACTCTCCTGCAATGGTTCGATGGCCACAGTATCATTTTGATATGGTGAGGTTGGGGATTGGGCTTCACGGGTTTGACCCAACAGGCGAATTGACCTTGCGACATTCCAGTCAATTGAAATCGGTAGTCTCTCAAATTCAAGAGCTAAAAGCGGGTGATACGGTTGGATACTCTCGTAGGGGCAAGGTGGAGCGAGACAGCAAGATAGCTGTGATACCAATTGGCTATGAAGATGGATATGCCCGTATATTTGGAAATGGTCTTGCTTCTGTTCTTGTCAATAATACCTTATGTCCAACTATTGGAAATATATGCATGGATATGACTATGGTAGATGTGACTGATGTTGAGGTGAAAGAAGGGGATGAGGTAATCATTTTTGGTGAGAACCCATCAATAGCAAAGCTGGCTGAGTGGGCTGGGACCATACCGTATGAGATACTGACCAATGTAAGTAACCGGGTGAAACGCGTATTCGTTTCTGAATAATAATCATGAAAACCAGACCTATAATAAAGCTTCGAAATGGTGTTTATGGCTTTTTCTGTATTGGGGTGGCTATGTATGCACTTTCACATTTGTTTCGTGAAGATTTCTATTCGTTCAAAACCAATGGAATATCAGATGTATTTACCTGGAGAGCAGCTTTTCATATGCACTTTATAGGAGGAGCGGTGGCGTTAGGGCTTGGCTGGACACAATTTCTAAAAAACTTCAGGGCGAAACATTTGAGTACGCATCGTTTACTTGGCTATGTTTATTTTGTTTCAATCGTCATGGTTAGTGCTCCGGGAGCATTTTACTTAGCCTACTATGCCAATGGTGGCTTTAACAATGTGCTTGGTTTTGGAATGATGGCTGTGTGCTGGTTTGCGTTTACGATTATAGCTTTCATTAGAGTCAAAAATCGAGATATAGATGCTCATGAGCGATGGATGATTCGGAGCTTCGCAGTGACCTTAGGTGCTGTCACACTTAGAATATTTATGCCTTTGATGATTATATCGGGAATCCCAGAAACAGAGGCCTATCAGGCCATTGCGTGGTTTTGTTGGGTGCCAAATTTGTTCGTAGCAGAATGGATCATTCAAAAGAAGTACTTATCCTCCGCAACCTAGAAAGCGCTTAAAATCGATATCCTCAGGGAAGCCACCTTTATCCAGGCTCTCCTCTTTTTCTTTAGGCTTTGATTCCTCGGTTTCTTTTTTGACCTTTTTCTTTTTTCCCACATTTAAATATACGCCGACCGTAGAAAAATAATTCCAAATGAAGGAGTGACTTATCTTTGCGGCATGCCTCAAAAAGACATTACTGACCTGAAGATTGGCGTGCTGGGTGGTGGACAGCTCGGCCGCATGATGATCCAGTCTGCCATCAATTACAATCTGGATATATCTATTTTAGACCCTGATGAAAATGCGCCTTGCGCACACCTTGTAAAAGATTTTTCAGTCGGCAAACTCACGGATGAAGAAGGGGTTTATGAATGGGGTAAGCAGTTTGATTTAATCACTATTGAAATTGAGAATGTGAGTGTAGCTGCCCTAAAAAGACTTCAATCGGAGGGTGTCAAAGTTTTTCCTCAACCAGAAATCATCGAGTTGATTCAGGATAAGCGCAAGCAAAAGACATTTTACAAGGCAAATAGAATTCCAACAGCTGATTTTGTGCTGACAGAGAATGCGGCTGATGTCGCCAATTATACCGAAATGCTACCGGCGGTCAACAAGCTGGGAACAGAGGGGTATGATGGAAGAGGTGTGCAAGTGATTAGGACTGAAAACGATTTGAGAAAGGCTTTTGATAAACCCGGACTTCTTGAAAAGCTGGTGGACTTTGAAAAGGAGCTGAGTGTGGTGGTAGCAAGAAATGAGAATGGAGAGATGGCCAGCTTTCCAGTAGTTGAGCTTTCGTATCACCCGGAACAAAATCTCGTAGAGTTTCTATTTGCACCTGCACAAATTTCAAATGAAGTGGAGAAGAAGGCCTATAAGTTGGCTGAAGATGTAATTGAAAAGCTGGATATGGTGGGGCTTCTGGCAGTGGAGATGTTTTTGACGAAAGATGGAAACCTGCTGGTAAACGAAGTTGCCCCTCGCACTCACAATTCAGGGCATCACACCATTGAAGCAAATCATACATCTCAATTTGAACAGCACCTACGCGCAATCTTGAATATGCCCCTCGGATCAACAGAGCTTGTTTCACCTGCGGCAATGGTCAACCTGCTCGGCGAGGATGGATACACTGGAAATGCTCAGTATGAAGGAATGGAAGAATGCATGGGCATGAAGGGAGTTTATGTGCATCTTTATGGAAAGAAATTGACCAAGCCTTTTCGGAAGATGGGGCATGTAACGATCACGGATCAGTCTATCGAAAACCTGAAGACAAAAGCGAGACAGGTAAAAGAAACACTAAAAGTAAAAGCATAATGGCATCACCAAAAGTTGGAATTATCATGGGAAGTAAGTCGGATCTTCCTATCATGCAGCAAGCGGCCGAAATCCTTGATGAACTCGGTGTATCTTATGAACTCACGATTGTTTCGGCACATCGTACCCCACATCGAATGATAGATTACGCAGAAAATGCTCGTGACAAAGGACTCCAGGTGATTATTGCGGGAGCAGGAGGAGCGGCTCACTTGCCAGGTATGGTGGCGTCACTAACAACCCTTCCGGTAATTGGCGTTCCGATCAAATCTTCAAACTCAATAGATGGGTGGGACTCGATTCTGTCCATTCTTCAGATGCCAGGTGGAATTCCTGTAGCCACAGTTGCCTTGGATGGAGCAAAAAATGCAGGAATTTTGGGCGCAGAGATTATTGGAGCGACGGATATCCAGGTTGCTGAAAAGCTACAACAATACAAAAACAGCCTCAGAGATAAGGTGATGGAGAGTGTAAAAAGCCTGGAAAAGTAAATTACTCCTCCGAAGGAAGCTTCTCCTCAATTATTTCCTCAGGTGTTTCTTCCTTCGGGAACATAAGCGATAAAACTATAGCCAATACCAGTGCTCCAATAATCACACTGAATGATAGAAAAATTGGGATGTGAAGATCAAATATCTCCGCGAGCATTTTCGCACCAATGAAAATCAGCACGACAGAAAGCCCTTTCTGCAAGAGATAAAACTTATCCAACACGTTTGCCAGAAGGAAAAACATGGCTCTTAGTCCCATTACTGCGAAAATATTAGACGTATAAATCACAAACTCATTTTGAGTAATAGCGAAGGCTGCAGGAATTGAATCCACAGCGAAGATCAAGTCAGTAGACTCGATAAGGATAATCACCAAGAATAGTGGAGTGAAGAGTAATTTGCCATTTTCTCTAAGCCAAAATTTCCCTCCCTTATCGGTAGTGCTCATCGGAAGCACCTTCTTAGCTGCTTTAAGCAATGGGTTTTTTTCAGGCTCCAGTTCCATGTCCTCATCTTCACCAAAAAGCTTGATGCCAGAGTACACAAGAAAAACTCCAAATACATACAAAATCCAATGGAACTCTGCAATGAGCAACGCACCAACAAAGATGAATACAGCCCGGAAAACGATAGCTCCTAAAATCCCCCAGAAAAGGATGTTGTGATAATACTCCTCTTTTACTTTGAAGTAACGGAGTATTAAAAGGATTACGAAAATATTGTCAACTGAAAGCGCTTTCTCAGTAACATAAGCAGAGAAAAACTCAAGTGTAGCTGCCGAACCTTCACCATAGAAATAGATCAACATGCCATATCCTACCGATACAAGCACCCAGAAAATGGACTGTTGAAGCGCCTCTTTTTGAGAAACCTTCTGATGTTTTTTGTGAAAAACACCGAGATCGACAATTAAGAAAAGTACGATTATTACCCCAAAAACTCCAAAGAGTAGTCCTTCATTTTGTCCTGTAAATAAGTTCAGCAACATTATTTTGGGTGATTAATATTATTAGGGGCGCAATTCAAATTAACTAATTAACCGCAAATAAAGAAAAATTTATTCGATATAAGTCTAATCCTTATAGGCATAAAAGTTAGTGCCCCATGAAGAATATGAGCCAGATGATGATAAGCACTGGCAAAAGGATAGGAATTGAATACTTGACGATGTAAGAAAAGAATGATGGCATTTTGATACCTACCTGCTCTGCAATTGATTTCACCATGAAGTTAGGACCATTGCCAATGTAAGTAAATGCCCCGAAGAAAACAGCACCAAGCGAAATAGCCATCAAGTCGAGGAGCGAGTCTTTGTATTCATTGTTAGCAAACGCGATTACTTCTTGCATTTTATTTACATCAGCGCCTACGCTAGCCATTGAGGCTGTAAGGAAGTTGACATAGGTGGGGGCATTATCTAAGAAGCCACTTAATAAGCCAGTCCCCCAGTAAAGTGTACTTGGACCAATCAAAGCTTCACCTTTAGGTGACTGAGCGAACTCACTGACTAGCTCTAGCGCAGGCATCATAGTGAAGAATATCCCGATAAATAAGAAGGCCACTTCACGGATAGGCTCGAAGCTAAATTCATTGCCCTGAATAGCCTGGAGATCGGAAAGCTGATAAGAACCAAAAGCTGCCAGCAGCATAATGATCTCCCGGATGTATGAGAACTTCATGCCATCGTAATGAATTGCCGGAACCCATTCGAAAACATTTGGGTCAAGGAACACCGCGCCAACAACAACTGCCAACCACAAGAAATTTCGCTTACCGGTCAAGGCCACTTTTCCCGTTGGAGGCTCCTCTTCTTCATCATCACCTCTCATCAATGCATAGTTTGATTTGTTTCTAATATCATACAGGTAGAAGAAAACAAGTAAAAGGACGCAAGCGATAGCCCATGGCACCAGGTTGTGAATGATCGTCCACTCAAATGGAATTCCCTTCAGGAAACCAAGGAAAAGAGGAGGATCACCAATCGGAGTTAACGAACCACCAACATTGCTAACTATGAAAATGAAGAAAACGATGTGATAAGGCTTTATTCTGTTTTTGTTTAGCCGAATAAATGGCCGAATCAATAGCATGGAAGCACCAGTTGTACCAATGATGTTGGCGATTACAGCTCCGATTGCCAAAATGATCACATTTGTCAACGGTCTTGCATCTTTGTCTACAATAATCAGAATACCACCAGAGGCCACAAATAGCCCTGTAAGTAGCGCAATAAATTGAATGTATTCTGCTGCGGAATGTACCGGACTATGCTGATTGTGCAGAACGAATAAATAGTACGTACAGACCAGAAAAGCCAGAATTATTGAAATTGCCGGGTAGCTTTTATGCCAAAAGTGAGGATAAAAAAGCGGACCTGTTGCAATCATGATAAGGAGCAGGAGGAAAGGAATTACACTCCAAAGAGGAGGGGTGGCAGACTCGTGCCCACCTTCTTCCACATCATGTCCCATAGTCTGATGGGTTTCTTGTTGCGCTTCCACCTGCAGAGTATCGTTGGCATTAGCCACCACGATTACGGACATAAATAAAAAGGCAACAAGAATTCTAGCGATCATGCTTAGGCGTTACTGATTAATAATAAAGTTATCATTAGCGCAGACAAAAACAAACCTATTAAAAATCAAACAAGCTTATTTAAAGAAATAGTAAAGGCGGTTTCAGCAAGGTTTACACGGGTGCTATTCTCTTTGTAAACCGCTTGAAGTGCATCGCCTATGGTTTTGGAGCAGTCATTAAAAATGTCAGCATCCGTTAAAACATCGTCGTTATTCGGATCCATCAGGAAGGCAAAAGTTCTGGCCATTCCACAGTTAGCGATGAAGTCAGGAAGCAATGACACTTTTTTGTCAACAAACTCCGCAATAGGTCCATAGAAAATTTCTTTATCACTAAATGGCACATTTGCTCCGCAAGAAACAACTTCGAGGCTATTGTTGATCATTGCCTCAGACTGATCTTTAGATACCAATCTGGAAGCTGCTGCAGGAATGAAAATTTCTGCACCCATCGACCAGATTTCTTCATTGATTTTATCGAATGGGATAAGATCATCGGCTACAAGTTTATTTCCTTCCTTGTCGTGAAATAGTTTTTTGATTTCATCAAGCGTAAATCCATCAGGATTCATCAGTCCACCCACACGGTCAATAATTCCGACAATCTTCACTCCGTACTTAGCCAAGTAAAGTGCAGCGGTAGATCCTACATTCCCCCAGCCTTGGATGATGGCTCGTTTCTCACCAATATTACCACCCCATATTTGGTAATAATGTCTCACCGCTTCTGCCACTCCATATCCTGTGATCATATCGGCAACAACATATTTTTTAGGTGAGTCCGGTATGTATTCCTGATCTTCAAGAACCTTTGAAACTCCTTGTCTCAGCCTGCCAAGCATATGAATTTTTGTTGGCTTGCGAGGGTTGTAATGACCATTTACAATCCCTTCCTGCGGATGCCAAAGTCCAAAATCTTCTGTGATAGGGATTACTTCGTGGATTTCATCAACGTTCAAGTCACCGCCAGTTCCGTAATAATTTTTAAGCAAAGGATACACGGCATGATACCACCTTTTAAGCACTCCTTCTTTTCGTGGATCATTCGGATCAAAGTTGATGCCCGATTTTGCGCCACCTATTTGAGGGCCTGAAACTGTGAACTTGATCTCCATTGTTTTGGCCAGCGACTCTACTTCTCTCTTGTCTAAACCTACGCGCATACGCGTACCGCCACCGGCTGCACCACCTCTCAGGGAGTTGATGACTACCCATCCTTGAGCGTCTGTTTCAGAGTCTGACCATTCAAAAACTATTTCAGGGGTCTTGTCTTCGAATTTTTTTAGGAGATCTTTCATAGTTATTGCTTAGTAATTTGAGGGCGCAAATCTAATCATTAAGGAAGATGAATCACACCTGAAGAAGAGTCTTTGCTAGCTCCCGTGACAGAAGAAAGTGTATTTATTTCATTACGAAACTTTTTCAAAGCCAAGAATGCAAAGACCAAAGATTCCTTGAATAAAATCAAATCTTTTTCAGGAATAATAACTTCCCAGTCTTTTAAACATTCTTTAATTGAATCTACTAAAAAATGGTTCAGTGCGCCACCACCAGTTATGAGTATTTTGCCTGGATCTACAGCCCTTAGATTTAAGGAAATCTGCTCGGCGATTATTTGAGAATAGGTTTTTAAACCGTCCAAGGGGTTGATGGTATCTAATATTTCTTTTGAGATAAAGTTATTGGGTAGGGACTTTGGTGGTGATTGTGAGAAATAGGGGAGCTTAGAAAGCTCTGAATAAAAGTCCTGATCAATTTTTCCTGATCTGGCTAAGGCTCCTCCCTCATCAAATGGCTTTCCTAATTTTTCAGCAAAAAAGTTCAGTACCTGATTGCAAGGGCAAATATCCCATGCCGTTTGGTTTTTCTTCAATGAAATATTAGCAATTCCCCCGAGGTTTAGGCAGGCATCATACTCCTGAAAAAGTAAAAAATCGCCCAGGGGGACTAGTGGAGCACCCTCTCCTCCTAGTTTCACATCCAAGCTTCTGAAATCTGTGACTGCTAGAATGTTAGTTTTTTTTGTGATGATTCTCCCATCACCAAGTTGCCAGCTAATGCCGTCTTCGGGTTTATGGATCACCGTATGCCCATGAATTCCCAGTAGATCCACTTTATTAATGCCTGATTTGAATTCATTTATTCGTTCCGCAATCCATAACCCAAAATCCACATCAAGTTCTTGTTGTTTCTTTAGATCGATTGAAGGGGATGTCTTGAGTCGTTCGAAAAGCGCAGGATCGTATGGAAAGGTTGTGGCCTTTTCAACCTCAAAAGTCCATTCATCCTGCTCTTGGCTAAATGTGACATGCGCCAAGTCCAGCCCATCCATAGAGGAGCCTGCCATCCCACCTATTATGGAATACCTCGATTTCATTTCCTTTGTACAATCATGAGTGAAAAGTTAGAGGTTATATTGGTTGATGTAGGCAACAGTTCAATTAAAACAACGGAGGTTGTGAATGGTGAATTCATCAACACAAAAATATGGGAGGATATTTCACAGGTAGAAAATTATTATGAAGGAACTGCACTAATGATTTCCTCTGTTAGAAACCTGCCATCAAGTCTATTGGATAATAAAAATGCGAAGGTGCTTTCGCATCTGACTCCAATGCCTATTACGATTGATTATACTACTCCTGAGACGCTTGGTCCTGATCGGATTGCTGCCGCGGTGGGAGCAATTGAGCTATTTCCTAATAAGGACAATTTGATTATTGACGTTGGTACTTGCATGACCATAGACTTCATCGACAAATCCACGGTGTTTAGAGGAGGTATTATTTCCCCGGGACTAAAAATGCGAATGAAATCAATGGCTCATTATACAGATAAGTTGCCGGATATTTCTGATGAAATTCAGGATATGAACTCACCAGCACTTGGAAAAAGCACAAAGGAGTGTCTCTTTAGCGGATCATTTTGGGGGATGATCCACGAGATTAATGGCGTTATAAAGACAATAGAGCAAGATTTCACAAGTCTTAACACGATATTAACAGGAGGAGACGCTCATTTCTTTGAATCCAATCTAAAAGCTCACATCTTTGCTGGCTCAAAAATTGTGCAGAAGGGATTATACCGAATTTGGAAGCATCAATGAAAAGGATTTTAGCAGGGTTTGCCTGTATTATTTTATTAGGACAACATGTTCAGGCACAGTCGATCTATTCATTCCAGGGACTAGGAAGTCTAAATCATCAGGGAATGCCAAATAATGTGGGTATGGGCGAAGTAGGAATCGGTAGCCCAACGATCTGGCACATAAACACACAAAACCCGGCAAATCTTATTTACAACACATTTAGCACATTTCAGGTAGGGCTGGAAGTAGACAGGAGACAGTTTTCAGGCGAGGACATCTCCGGTTCAGCCACTGATGGGGGGTTAAGGTTTCTCGGATATGCTTTCCCAATTATGCCGGGGAAATGGTCTTCATCCTTTGGTATTTTACCATATAGCTCTGTGAGCTACAATACCTTTTCAGAAGGGGAGATACCAGGGACAGATGATATGGTCTTTCAAATTTCAGATAACAGAGGCGAGGGAGGTCTAACTAATTTCTTTTGGGCCAATGGATTCAAGATTAAGAATAAACTATTGGTTGGGGTACGAACCACCTACACATTCGGATCAATTGAAAAAAATTCTACAATTTCTATAGGAGGAGATGATGTGCCAGTAAGCAACGTGACCTACAGAGAGTTTGAATCATATTCAGATTTGAATTTTCTTTTTGGTTTAGGATACAGGCATAAGTTGAATGATGAAACATTTTTGAATTTTGGTGCAATCTACTCGCCCAAAAGCCCATTAAACGGGTCTTCAGAATTGTCATTGATTCGAGTTGCAAATTCTGGAGCAGAAATAGAAGTTATCCCAGTAAGAGAGGGGAATATTGATTTTGATCTTCCTGGTCAATTAGGATTTGGCTTCTCTTATGAAAAGTTAAATGACTTCAAAATAGGATTTGACATAGAGTCTCATAGCTGGAGTAGTGCTGGAAATGAGTCGCAGACGTACAATGATGGATTCAAATTCGCGGTGGGAGCCGATTGGGTTCCGGATTACAATGATGTCAACTCCTACTGGAAGAGAGCGAAGTATTCGGCAGGGTTTAACTATTACAAACTTCCTTATATCGTAAATAATCAGGCACTTACTGATTTTGGTATTAATTTTGGTGCCTCTTTACCAGTAAGTGGTTTTTCCAGTTTGGACTTAGCCTTTAAATGGGGCCAGCTTGGAGAATCTTCTAACGGGTTAATTAAGGAAACCTATTATAAGGTTGTTATAGGAGCAACCATAAATGATAGATGGTTTATAAAAAGAAAGTATGACTAGCAAAAAGTGAGTTATGAAGACGATAAATAAAATACTTGCAGTAGCATTTTTCCTATCAATCACTGTTGGTGCAAATGCTCAAAATGGATGGAATTGGGGTGAGCAGGTGGATGTAGCCAAAGAAAAAAATGTGCTATATACAGATGCATTTAAGGCTAAAAATTACAAAGCAGCCTTACCACCTTTAAACTGGCTATTGACCAACACTCCTGATCTAAATCCGTCGATTTATATCAATGGAGCTAAAATCTATGAAGAGCTAGCAGAGAAAGAAAAAGATGCTGCAAAGAAGGAAGAGTACATCCAAAAAGGTCTGGATCTTCATGATAAGCGTATGGAGGTGTATCCTGAAGATAAAGCTGATATCATAGATAGAAAAGCTACCTATGGCTACAAGTTCTATGGAAAGGATCAGGATAAATATCCTTACCTCTACGAATTATATACTCAAGCTTTTGAAGCAAATGGAGCAGACATGAATAGTGGTAATCTTGTTGCCTACATGCTAGTCGTTTACAAGCACAGAATTACTGGTGGTCCATTGAGTGATGAGGATGTAATCAACCTTTATTCATCAATCTCTGAAGCGCTAAATGAGCAGAAAAGCCGAGTGACAGGCGATCAGAAGAAAAAGTATGATAAGATGCTTGATCAGGTAGATAAAATTTTGACAGCTACTAAAGTTGAGATCAGCTGTGATTTTGTAGAAGAGAAACTTGGACCAAAACTTGGAAAAGGTGATGATCTAAACATGGCTAAGAAAATCTTTGGATTGATGCTAGCTGGAAAATGTTTGGATAGCCCGCTGGCTCTTAAGGCAGCAGGAATTGTGCAAGAAGGTGAGCCAACGTTTGGTGTAGCAAAGTTTATGGCACAGAAAAATGCCCAAGATGGAAATGATGACAAAGCAATTGAGTTATTTCAGGAGGCAGCCAGCCTGACTGACGACAATGCAGAAAAAGCTGACATGTATGTGAATGTTGCTCGTATTCAAATGAAGAACGGCCAGAAATCGACTGCTAGAAATAGCGCAAGAAGAGCACTTTCTTTCGATCCATCATTCTCTGATGCTTATAAGGTTATTGGTGATCTATATATGGGAAGCTTCAACGACTGCAAGCAAGAGCAGAGCCAGGTTCAGGATAGAGCGGTATTCATAGCCGCGTACAACGAATATAGAAAAGCTGGCAACTCAGCTGCAATGGCAGCTGCAAAGGCACAGTTCCCTTCCATTGAAGACATCTTCAACGAAGGAAAAGAGGAAGGTCAATCGATCACGATAGGATGTTGGATAAACACTACAGTAACTCTTGAGCGAAGACCTGCTAACTAATATCACAACGAAGAAAAATATAATTGCGGCCTGGAAGCATTTTTCAGGTCGCTTTTTGATTTTGGGGCTTTTGCTGACAATACTCTCATGCAATCAGCGAAAGGACCTGATTGACCAACCTCTGTACGAGGGCCCCTTATCATCTATGGATAGTGCAGTCACTCTGCTGAGTGATTCTGCAATCATTGTGATGAAGATGAGCTTCTCCAAGCAAAATAATTTTGAGAATGGAGATCGTGAGTGGCCTGAGGGGTTTCACATCGATTGGTTCAATTCCAGAGGCCAGGTAACCAGCTACTTTAAGGCCAATTACGTATACTTTACTAAGTCTGAAAACCTATATCGTGCAGAAGGAAACGTAGTTGTGAGAAGCAATAGTAAGAAGGATGAGCTAAATACGGAAGAGCTTTATTGGGATCAATCGGGAGAAAAATTTTACACAGAAAAGTTCGTGACAATTATATCTGATGATGAAGTGCATACGGGAGAGGGCATGGAATCTAACCAGGACTTCACGGAATACCGTATACTAAAACCTAGCGGCACATTTACAATGGAAGATAATCCCAATAGGCCTCCGCAGAGGGAAATTCCATTGAAACCAGCTTACCGAGATTAATGAGACAGTTTGACGTTATACTTTTTGTTTTAGTCTTCGTTACCTTCATAATTGGCATTGATCAGGCTATCGTAGTGGGGTTGGCAGAGTCTTACTGGATTTTTATGTTTAGTCTGGCACTCTTATTTTTATATGGTTATCGCAAGGGTCAGAGACAGGCCCGCGAAAAGGAAGAGCAAAAATCTTCTTCAAAACAAAAAAAGAAGCGAAAGCATGGATGATCCATTCCCCTATTTGATCATACTCCTCTGTTTGTTCTTTTCAGCGTTTTTTTCAGGAATGGAAATTGCGTTTGTATCGGCAGATAAGCTTCATATTGAAGTTTTGAAGAAGAAAGGAACACTAGCCGGCAGAATCCTTGCTCTTTTTACTGGAAATCAATCTCAGTTTCTGGCCACCATGCTTGTTGGGAATAACATTGCACTGGTTCTCTACGGAATTTTTATGGCCAGTTTACTTGAGCCGGTGGTAGTCTCTATGTTGCCAGATGCCCTCGCCACCGATGTGATTGTTCTTGTAATTCAATCAATTATTTCAACTTCACTCGTCCTGTTGACCGCTGAGTTTCTTCCGAAAAGCCTGTTTCTTATCAACCCTGATTTTTCTCTTCGACTATTTGCTATCCCTATGGGAGGAGTATATTTTCTGATGTATCCTTTTGTTTATTTGGTGGTAAAAATCTCAGCTCTCTTTATATGGATGTTTGGCTATAAACTCTCAGATGAGAAACCAGTGTTTGGCCTGACTGACCTAAATAACTACATCAAAAACAACATCTTAAACATCAAAGATGAAGAGGAGGCGGAGATAGATGCCAAGATTTTCAACAATGCCATTGAGTTCAAAACCATTAAGGTGAGGGAATGTATGATCCCGAGAACGGAGATTGTCGCAGTAGATGTGACGGATTCTATTGAAGAACTGAAAAATCATTTTGTAGAAAGTGGTCACTCTAAGATTCTTGTCTATAAAGAATCGATCGATGATGTAATAGGTTATTGTCACACACTGGAGCTTTTCAAGAAGCCTGAGGATATTAAATCCATCCTCACCGAGATTCCAATCGTGCCAGAGACGATGCTGGCTAACGAGCTTCTGATACAGTTCATCACAGAGCGAAAAAGTCTGGCACTAGTGGTAGATGAATACGGAGGTACTTCAGGCCTTGTGAGTATCGAGGATGTTATAGAGGAAATATTTGGGGAGATTAGAGATGAGCATGATGATGAGTACCTCACCGAACAACAGCTTGATGAGCATAATTTTATTTTTAGCGCGCGACACGAAATTGATTACCTAAATGATCGATACGAACTTTCACTTCCTGAAGGTGAATATGACACTCTAGGTGGACTGATTTTCGCTTTTCACGAAGATATACCTGAAGTGAACGAAGTGATCGAGATTCCTCCTTTCATCATCACCATCTTTACGATGGAGGAGAATCGTATTGATAAAGTAAAACTAACTCTCATCAATACTGAAGAGCTTGTTTAGATGACTTCCTTCTATTCTTTTTTTAGAGTTTTAATCAAGTTTGCGCTTCGTTTTTACTTTAAAAAAATCCGCATCGAAGGATTGGAGAATATTCCCAGAGATACCCCACTTCTCATCACTCCCAATCATCAAAATGCATTAATCGATCCACTGCTTGTGGGAGCATTCGCCCCGATACCCATCCATTATTTAACTCGTTCGGATGTTTTTAAATGGTGGTTAAAACCTCTGCTAAAGCGAGTGAACATGATGCCGATTTATCGGATCAGGGATGGATATGCCAAGCTTTCATTGAATGATCAGGTTTTCTCCTCATGTAAGGAAGTCTTTAAGAAAAATGGCTCGGTACTGATTTTTGCAGAGGGCAATCATGGAAAGGAATATTTTTTGCGACCCCTGACAAAAGGAGCCGCGCGTCTGGCGCTTCAATCTGAAGAAGTACTAGGGAATGGCCTCATGGTACTCCCTGTAGGCCTCAACTATTTTGATCATCAGAAATCCAACTCGGTAGTCTTGATGAAGTTCGGAGAGCCTATTCCAGTGGCTAACTATCTGGAAACCTATAAGTCCAACTCGACAAAAGGGCTCATCGAGATGCGAGAGGGTATAAGCCAGGGGATGAAGGAAGTGTTAGTTATTCCTGAAGAGGATACAGATTATGAGACAAGAAAGGAGAAAATCTTTCAACCAAAGCATGAAAATCTTTCATTCAAAGAGTTGAGAAATATGGATGTTTCTACGGTTTCTTTGGAAAAAGCAAGGCGCTCGCGCCATTGGTTAGCAAAAATTTTAAATCCATTGCCGTTTTTGATTATACATACGATGATAAGCCGGGTAGACGATGTGGTGTTTTATTCCACACTCAAATTCGGTATTGGTCTTTTTGCTTTCCCACTTTGGTGGCTGCTCATCTTTTCAATTTTAAGTATGACTGTGGGAATTAATATTGCCCTCCTTGCAGTTATAGTGATGATCTCTGGACTTTTCTACAGCTACCAACAATGATCGAAATAGTCAACTTTCAAACTAATCATGCTCAAGCTTTCAAGGAACTCAATGAAGCATGGATCAAGCAGTATTTTGAAATCGAAGAATCAGATAGAAAAATGTTGAATGATCCGCAGGGCTATATTCTCGATAAGGGAGGAGCAATACTTATCGCTGAGCTGAGCGGAAAACCGATTGGTACATGCGCACTTGTCAAGATGGAAGATCGAAAGTTTGAGCTGGCGAAAATGGCTGTGTCACCGGAGGCGCGCGGACAGAAAATTGGCTGGAAAATAGGTCTGGCTACCATCGAAAAAGCTAAGGAACTTGGAGCGGACACAATTTACCTTGAGACGAACAGTGTCTTAGAGCCGGCTATTAATCTGTACAAGAAACTCGGCTTTCAGGATGCTGAAGGCTATTGTTCTCCATATGCTCGCTGCAATGTGCAGATGGAGATGAAACTTTAGCGCTGACCTTTTAGGAATTTAGCACGATCGTAGATTAATGTTCCTTTATCATCCCACTCTCGTGAGATGTGAGGATTGAATTTAAAATCGAATGGATCTTTGGGGTAGACCACCTCTCGCTTCACTCGACCACCATCGTAGTACTCTCTCCACATATCTACTTTATGACCAAACTTATAATTTCCGCGTACAGCTAAAGAACCATCCTCATGAAACGCCCAATACTCTCCATTTTTCTCTCCGAAATGAACAGGGATTACCTCTCTTAGCTTTGTTTTCTTAAAATCATAGTAGGCCAGCTTCGACTCTTGCGGCCAGCCTTTCCACCAGTAGGCTTTTTCTTGTAGGATGTCATGACGGTTAAACTTTACCCACCTTCGGTGCTTCATGCCTTTGTAGTACCAGCCTTCTTCCAGTACCTGATCACCAAGCATTTTTTTGTATGGTCCATGAAGCACTCCGGCGTTCTTTTTATCCACCCGGAGCGAATTCATGATTTTCTTTTTCTTGTAATCGTACCAATAAAAATCAGCGGCATACTCAGGTGGCCCTTCATAATCTTTCAGTACATTGAATATTTCAAAAACCACATCATTTCCAAATCCTGTTCGGGTGAAGGCTTTGCGTGTCTTAAGTCCAAAAAAGACATTTCGCTTCTTTTTTTTCTTCTTCTGCTTGACCGGACCGACCTCAGCATCCTCCCCTTTTTCAGCTTCTAAATCCAACGTGAGCGGTGTGTCATAGTCTACTTTGAAGAGACTCTCCAGCGACTCATTGTCTTGAGAAAATGCAGAAAGCCCCATGAAAATGAGGCTAACTGTTAATATTGACTTGATCTGAACTTTCATCCAGTTGTTATTTCATTTTTTAAATCACTCACCAGCACCACGGCTGATCGATTCTCCAAAAAACAACGCATTCATAAAGATTTTATTGGTACCATACCAAAATGCCCTGAAGTTTGGATTGTCTGCCAAGGTAATCACTTTTCCGCGACCTACATTGGATACAGTCACTGCAGGTGAATTTTTAAAGCGTTCCAGATTCTCCTCAGAAACGTAACCTGACAACAGTGGGCTTTCGGTATAAACAAATGGATTGGCGTAAGCGTTCTTCGACTTCTCCATCACCAGATTGTGATTTCGGAATAGCGGCATTCGATCGCTCTCCATTCCATACGCTAATGGGTGAGTTAAATCCACTTTGGCCTCAAAGATCGACCCGCCTGTCACCTGTGCTCCCCGTGTGGCATCCAGATTTTCATAGGCTTTAAATTCTTCTTTTTTCTTGTCGTCATCATCGTCGTTGGTCGCATACTTCACACTGGTGATCTCTGCATCACTCAGCCATTTGCCTCCATTCTTCCAGGCTATCACCACGCCCCCCTGAGAGATCCACTCTTTCAGGTTTTTCTTTTGAGAATCGCTCAATGAGCCCCACATGTGAGGGATTATGATTCGATTGTATCTGGACAAGTCTCTGGAAAGACGATCTACAGGAAGTTTAGTCACCTTCATTTTGTAACGCTGATCCAGCAGGTGCCAAACCTCTCCTGCCTCATAGCTGCTCACACCGCCCTCTACCAGTACGGCAATTTTGGGCTCTTTCATGGTGGTGTTGCTCGTACTTCCCAGATCCACTCCTGATCTTGCAAGGCCAGTTTTGAGCGCATAAACATTTACGCCATCTTCTTTCACGATGGTGTCTATGATTTGCTCGATCCATGCTCGCTTATTTTCCTGTACGCCTACCGGAATAATCATCGTACCACGAGGATAGGTTCTGGTTCCGTCATTGTGGGTCTCGTGTAGCATTTGAACTACCACTTTTTTGCTCAGCAATCGGTTGATCGCTCTGAAGCTTAGGTATCCGTAGGGCTCGATGGCATAGGCATAAGCTCCTTTATCCCCAACCAGCTGTGCGGAAGGAGCCGAAGGATAATCCACCTTTTCGCCGAGCATGCCTGTGTTAAAGTCTTTGCTGCCCAGCTCTGCATAGGGCAGGTTAAATGCGAGCGGCATGGTCCAGGTAGAAACATCATAAAAAAGGCTGTCTGTGAATGTGGTCCGTGTTTCAAAAATCGCTTTAGCCAGACGATACTGACTCTGATTCATCGGTACGATGTAGCCATTCCCTGATGAAAACTGCTTTCCATTTTTGCTGATGGAATTTTTTATTTCATAAACATCGATCTCATGCTGCACCAGCATTTTAGCTAGCTCATAGTTTCTCACCTGATCTTTGGCCGAGCCAAACACATAAGCTTTCACACCATCCCTTGAAGCCAGATTTGAAGCTCCCTGATAGAATTCTCTTTGGTAATCCAAAAATTCTTTGCGGTGAGCAATGCCTGAAGCCAGCGTGGAAAGCGAAGCGGTGAAGTGATTTCTGACAGCCATAGGGAATGTCAAAATGCCGTAATCATTTTCCTGCGCATGACCTCTGGAGCTGGCCTGCTCAAACAAAATACCTACGCTACCATTTACATCAGGATAGGTAGACCCCTTGCCAATGTAGAAATCATCGAAGCTTTCTTCGCTATAATAGAGTGAGCCAATTTCATCCAGATACTTGGCGTGGAAGGCAGCCATTTTGTGTGTCAGCTCGACGTTTTTATCTGGAGTCCATGGGAATTTTCTGGAAGGAATACCCGGCTGAAAAAAGAAGGTAGAGTTCGTACCCATCTCATGGTGATCGGTCAGGATATTTGGTTTCCAATCATGGAACCGAGCAATGCGCCCCCTCGATTCAGGATGCTGAAGAGGAAGCCAGTCTCTGTTTAGATCAAACCAGTAGTGATTGGTACGCCCGCCTGGCCATGCTTCATCATACTCTCGGTCGTTTGGATCGGGATTGATTACGTGCGCACGGTGCATATTTACCCAGGATGAAAAGCGGTGCAGCCCATCCGGGTTGAAAGAAGGGTCAAGGATGATGATGGAGTTTTCCAACATCTCATCAATTTCTGCTCCGATAGCGGCCGCCAGGTAGTAGGCAGTGATGAGTGAAGCATTCGAACCACTGGCTTCATTTCCATGAACGGAGTAGCCCAGCCACATCACGATAGGCATCTCATCCGTATTCATGGAGCCGGAAGTGGAGGGATCAGTGAGTTTCTTATGGTCAGCTTTGATCTGATCCAGATTGGCAAGATTGGGAGGTGAGGAAACCGTGATTTGCACCAAAGGACGTCCTTCATAGGTTCGTCCAATCTCTTCGATGATCATACGGTCTGAAGCCTCGGCAACCGCTCTCATGTAATACAGTAGTTGGTCATGGCTTACATGCCACTCTCCGGGATGGTAGCCCAGCACCTCATAAGGAGTGGGGATGTCAGGGTTATAAGAGAACCCGTCAGGGAGGTAATAGCTCATGTCTACCTGCGCGGAGGACCAGAATGATAGGGTGGTTAAAAGTAAAGTGAGGTGCTTCTTCATATCTTGGATTTTTTAGGATGACTAATCTAAGAAAATGAAGAGGTAGAAAAAAGCAGGGTTTGATGGGTGGTTTTTTTTCGCCTGAACAGTACTGAGTAAGACGGGAAAATATTTTTTTAAAGGAATCAGTACGGTGTGGAGCTAAAAAGAAATTTTTTTGAGAAATCAGAGTTGCGAGAAGAAAATCAGTAAAAATTTTGAATACTCGTCGTTGCGAGAAGAAAATTTGAGTTTTTTTCGAGTTATCAGTGCTGCGAGGCACAAAAAAGATTTTTTTCAGAGTTCTACAGCTGTTTTAGAACAATAAATAAAAAACCCACTCAACCGAGTGGGTTTTTTATATGTCATGTTGAGCTTGTCCAAACATAGACATTTGAATGGTCGCCCTCCGACAGGCTCAGGATGACTTCAAATTTAAGCTAAGCTCAACTCCACGCTTCGGTTCACAAAGTCTGTCAGGTCTTTGCCTTCCAACATGCCTTGAGAAAGAAGTGCCAGATCGTAAGCCTGCTTTGCAAGTCTTTGCTTTGCTTCATCTGAGTCAGCCTCCAGAATTTTCTTAGTCATCGCATGGTTGGCATTCACTGCCACTGATAAAGTCATCGGCATATCGCCAAACATCATAGGACCGCCACCGGTCGCCTGCATGTCTTTCATCCTGCGGATAAACTCCGGCAAGGTGATTGTCACCGGCAGGTCATCAGTCGCCATGGGCTGTACGGCCACACTGTTGTTTTTATTGTTTATCGCCTTCTCAAAGATCTCTTTGATGGTCTCTTGCTCTTTATCAGAAAGTACAGATTCCTTCTTCTCATCTTTGTCAATCAGCTTATCGATCACATCGGCATCCACACGCTGAAGCTGAAGCTTGTCATTTTTCTGCTCCATGTGGCTGATGAAGTGACTATCGATTGGTCCACTTAGCTCTATCACATCATAGCTGCGCTTCTTAGCGGTCTCTATGTAACTGTGCTGCTTGTCCTTGTTTGTCGTGTAAAGCGCCACCACATTTTTATCCTTGTTGGTCTGGTTTGCCTCGATGTGTTTTTTGTACTCCTCAATCGTGAAGTACTTTCCATCCAGGTTCTTAACCAAAGCAAAATCTTTCGCTTTCTCGTCGAACTTCTCTTCGGAGATCATGCCGTACTTCACGAAAACACCAATATCTTCCCACTTCGCCTCGTATCCTTTTCGGTCGTTTTTGAAAAGCTCACCCAGCTTATCTGCTACCTTTTTAGTGATGTAGCCGTTGATCTTCTTCACGTTGGAATCTGATTGTAGGTAGCTTCGAGATACGTTCAAAGGAATGTCCGGAGAGTCGATTACCCCGTGTAACAGCTGAAGGAATTCTGGCACGATATCCTTCACCTCATCGGTGATAAACACCTGACGGGAGAATAGCTGAATCTTATTTTTCTGCAGGTCGAAATCCTTTTTCAACTTAGGGAAATACAGCACCCCGGTCAGGTTAAAAGGATAGTCTACATTCAGGTGAATCCAGAAAAGCGGATCTTCACTGAACGGATACAGCGATTTGTAGAAAGCGAGGTAATCCTCATCTTTCAAATCGCTTGGAGATTTAGTCCAGATCGGGTCGGTATCGTTGATGATGTTGTCAACCTTTTCCGTTTTGTATTTTGTCTTGCCATCCTTGTCTTTACCATCCTCTACCTGTTTGTCTTTTTGCCCAAACTTGATTGGGATAGGTAAGAACTTTGAATATTTGTCAAGGATGCCCTGCAGCCTGTGTTCGTTTAGGAATTCCTCCGAATCATCTGCTACATGGAGAATGATGTCTGTTCCACGAGTTTTTCTGGTTCCTTTTTTGATTTCAAAATCGGTTTCACCTGTACAGATCCACTTTGCAGATTCTGCTCCTTCCTGATGAGAGAGTGTATTGATCTCCACTTTCTTGGCTACCATAAATGCGGAATAAAATCCAAGACCGAAGTGACCGATGATCTGCTGATTGTCAGCTTTGTCTTTGTATTTCTCCACAAACTCGGTAGCCCCTGAAAAGGCGATCTGGTTGATGTACTTCTTGATCTCATCAGCTGTCATTCCGATACCATTATCAGAGACAGTGATGGTTTTTTTCTTTTCGTCAAATGACACTTCGACAGTGAGGTTGCCCAGCTCACCGGTGTATTCACCAAGGGAAGCCAGCTGCTTGATTTTTTGTGACGCATCTACTGCGTTGGATACCAACTCACGTAAAAAGATTTCGTGATCGGAATAAAGGAATTTTTTAATGATCGGAAATATATTTTCCGTGTGTATTGAGATTGTGCCTTTCTCTGCCATCGTCTGTTTACAATTTTTGGTTGTTATACAGAGGCGCTAAACTCAAATTCTATTCCAGAGGAAGAAAACTGACAGGTTGGCAGAATTAACTAATCAATTGTACGATTAGAGTAATGCCGAAAAGCCACCCTGTATATAGGATTGTGTATTTAAGAGCATGGGTTATGGAAACTAGTAAATTTCCTTTGGTAGTTCGAGATTTATAAAGAGCCATAATCATGGCGCGGATGAATATCCAATAAAGGGAGGCAAAAATGATAAAAAGAGAAATCCAGAATATTGCTTCAAATAAAACGAGCAGAAGTATCAAAATAATCGCCATTCCAATCCATATAAGAATTGAGATAAAAAAACCTCCTATTCCATCACCACCATTAATATCAAGGTCTGGCAATCCCGTACCAGATCCAGGCCCACTAGAATTAAAAATTAGTGAGCCGAGCTTATAGCTCTGAATTTTAGGATAATTATTAGTGATTGTTACTCCCAGGTATAAAAAAATTGAGAGAGAAATAAATAGGAAAAAGGCAATGATTGACAGTGATATGTATAAATTATTTGATATTGATCTATTGTATTCAATCCCAGTGAAATAGACAGTGATACATGTGACTATTATTGTTACTAATGCAAGGAAAAATAGCGATTTTCCTCTAACTGAGGGTACTGATTTCATCACCTAATCCGATCCGCGCTTCGTACCAGCTGCTCATCTTTTCGAATGAAGCGGTTAGCCAGGAAGTTGTTGAGCATAGCAACAATTGGGAGGTAGAAACCAATAAGAAATGTTCCCTGCACTTGCGGGTCAAACAGTTGGTTGGCTTTGCTGATGTAGAGATAAGTGCCCACCAAAGTGCCGGCAGTGATCAATGAAAATAAAGCATTCAGCTTCACCTGAGTCATTCTGTTTTTGTATCGGGTGACAGAGAACAACATCACCAAAGCGGCCAGGATGGCGCCAAGTGAAAGTAAAAATGTGTTTTGAGTTCCGAGCAGCTGCACCTCACCAGTCTCCGTCAGGTGCTGCTCATACCTAAGCGTAAAGGCATCCATGATCGCATACTCACGCTTTTCCGCCTCGTATTGTGTGTCTGACTTTTCCCAGATGGGGAAGAAAAGCATAAGTATCATCGCAAGTGCTGCAATAGTCATGAAGATGGTTTGTACTCGTTGAAGCATATTAGTTTGTTTGAGAACTTTATTAGAAAGTCATTCTGAACTTGTTTCAGAATCTACCCACGTAAAATCAGGATGAAAGATGCTGAAATGAATTCAGCATGACCCCTTTAAAAACATAATCATTGCAAATATGAACGGAAACGATCATCAAATGGAAGGAATCCTACAATTTTGTCGCCGTGAGGTATTTCATGGACATCAGTTACCGCGGCACCAACTTCAATGGCTGGCAGATTCAGCCCAATGGGGTGACGGTACAAGAGGAAATTGAGAAAGCGCTCTCGACTATTCTGAAAACTGAGACTTCAATCCTCGGTAGTGGGCGAACGGATACGGGGGTTCACGCCGTGCAGCAGGTCGCACATTTTGATGCGGAAGGGATAGACCCAGAAGATCTGACATTCAAGCTCAATTCATTTCTTGGCGAGGATATATCGATCAATGGAATACGACCGGTAAAAGACGATGTGAGTGCGCGATTTGAGGCTACCTCTCGTACCTATCACTATCATTTGCACCAGGCGAAGAGTCCGTTTAAGCAGGGGGTGTCCTACTATTTTAGACCTGAGTTGAATGTGGAAGAAATCAATGCTGCCTGTGAAATAATTGAGGGATGGCAGAACTTTGAGTGCTTTAGTAAGGTTCATACCGAGGTAAACAACTTCAACTGCGAAATCTTTGAGGCGAAGTGGGTGCAGGATGGAGCCACTCATTTATTTGAAATTTCAGCGAATCGTTTTTTGCGAGGCATGGTGAGAGCGGTTGTTGGGACATTGATCGATGTGGGGCTTGGAAAAACCTCATTGGATGATTTCCGTGAAATCCTGGCGAGTAATGATCGCAGAAAGGCAGGTAGAGCGGTACCGGCAGAGGGGCTGTTTTTGCAAAAGGTCGTTTACCCGAAAGACATTTATTTAGACTAGGACATTGGAAAAAGAAAAGGCAAGCGGAAATATTGTAGATCTGACAGTCCTTAAACGACTGTTCGTCTTTGCGAAACCCTACATTGGCATTTTCTATTTTCTGGTCTTTCTCACCATAGCCTTGAGTGTGGTGGGCCCATTGCGCCCGCTGCTTATCCAAAAAGCCATTGATAACAATGTAGCTCAGGGAGACTATCCCGGGCTAGTAAATATGATCATGCTCTTGATTGGGCTACTCGTTATTCAGGCGATTGTGCAGTATCTCCACACGTTTTATTCCGGTTGGTTGGGTCAGAATATCATCAAAGACATTCGCATCAAGCTTTACCGCCACATTCAGGGCTTGAGATTAAAGTTTTTTGATAAGACACCTATTGGAAGGTTGGTGACTAGAAACATTTCAGATATTGAAACACTAGCTGAAGTTTTCAGTACCGGGATCGCCGGAATCATTGCAGACGTCATGCAGCTACTCGTAATTCTTGGCTTTATGTTTTGGATGAATTGGTCGCTAACACTTGTTAGTTTGTCACTCTTACCAATCTTAATCTTTGCGACATACATTTTCAAAGAAAAAATCAAAGTGGCCTTCAATGAAGTGCGTGCTGCTGTCTCCAACCTCAACTCATTCGTGCAGGAGCACATCACGGGCATGAACATCGTCCAGATTTTCAACAGTGAGAAGCGAGAGTTTGAGAAGTTTAAGGAAATCAACAAGGAGCATAGAAAGGCGAATATCAATTCTGTGCTGTATTACGCCATATACTTCCCGGTTTCGGAGGTGATTCAGGCGGCTGGGATAGGACTGATTGTTTGGTACGGCGGAGGGCAATTGGTGCAAGGAAATGTAGAGTTCGGGATGCTGATCGCATTCATTTTGTACCTGCAAATGTTCTTTCGTCCGATCCGAATGATCGCCGATCGATTCAACACCTTGCAGATGGGGATTGTGTCCTCGAACCGTATTTTGGATTTGCTGGACAATAATGAACACATTCAGGACAATGGCGATTTCCGACCTGATCATGTTAAGGGTGATGTGAGATTTGAGAATGTGTGGTTTGCCTACAATGATGATGACTATGTGCTGAAGGACATTTCTTTTGAGGTCAACTCAGGGGAAACCATCGCATTAGTTGGCGCCACAGGTGCAGGAAAATCTTCGGTGATCAATCTGCTGAGCCGGTTTTATGAAATCAATAAAGGCAGTATTTATGTGGATGGCACGGAGGTTCACAAGTATGACTTGGCTAACCTGAGGAACCACATTGCTGTCGTACTTCAGGATGTCTTTCTGTTTTCAGATTCCATCTTTAACAACATCACGTTGAAGAATCCGGATATTTCGCGAGAGAAGGTAAGAGAAGCGGCTGAAATGGTAGGAGCACTTCCTTTCATTGAAAAACTTCCGGGAGGTTTTGATTACAACGTGCAGGAGCGAGGAGCTACACTCTCGGTGGGTCAGCGCCAGTTGATCTCCTTCGTACGGGCGATGGTGTATGACCCCAAAATCATTGTGCTGGATGAGGCCACATCTTCGGTTGATACTGAAACGGAAGAGTTGATTCAATCGGCTATTAAAAAGATGATGCATGGACGCACGTCAATTGTGATTGCGCACCGTCTTTCCACTATTCAAAATGCCAAGCAGATTTTGGTACTGGATAAAGGCAGGATCGTGGAGCGAGGAAACCACGATGAGTTGCTGGAAAAAGATGGCTATTATGCGCAACTCCACCAGATGCAATACAAAGAGGTTGCAAAAGCAGTTTAATTCAGCTTTATATTTGACCTCATGAAGCGAGCCAAGCTAATCTATTCATCCATCATCATCATTTGCCTGATCATCATTTCGTGGAGCACTTACTACACGTTGGGCGGTTTTGAGCCGGTGGAAGTGTATGTAATGGAAGGCAAAGAGCGGACGGTGATCGGGAAGGAGTATTGGGAGAAACATGATTACGAACTTTTGAAGAAGCGATACCATGAGACCAAGGCTCAAATTGATTCCGGAAGACTGAAGGGGCAGGTTGCCATTGTTTTTTATGATCAGGAGGAAGAAAGTGATACTGCCCATTATTTTATTGGCGCCTATACTGACGAAATAAAGGATGTACTCCGTGTGCCGGCAGGCTACTCGTACAAAGAGTTTAAGACGAGCAAGGTTTTCAAAGTATTTCTTACGCGACACTGGTTGGTTGGGGCATCCAGAGAAGAGGTCGATCAGTTGATGGAAATTAAAGCGATAGAGGAAGGAGTGGTTTTACAGCCTTTCACGTTCGACTTGTATTATGCTGATCAGTCCAGAAGCACGGAACGCTGGGCCAGATAGTTAAGCCACTTCCTCGCCGGCAAGCTGCTTGTCGTGCAGCTCTTTATATGCTCCACCTTTTCGGAGCAATTCATCATGAGTGCCCTGCTCCACCACTTTTCCATCGTCCAGCATTACCACCTTATCGGCCAGTTTGGCAGAAGATACTCTGTGTGAAATAATGATGGAAGTTCTGCCCTGCATGATTCGCTGCATGGCATTTAGGATTGCATTTTCAGTTTTCGTGTCTACAGCCGAGAGGGCATCATCCATGATGAGAATTTTAGGCTCTCTTGCAATGGCTCGCGCAATAGAAACTCGCTGTTTCTGGCCACCTGAAAGGGTGATCCCTCGCTCACCCAGGCGTGTTTGAAAACCATTTTTAAAGTCTCTGATATTGTTGAGGAGGTCGGCATCCTCAGCAGCCTTTTCAATTTCTTCTTTGCTCATTGCACGATTCCCAAAAGCAATGTTGTTCTCGATCGTGTCTGAGAAAAGGAAGACATCCTGTGGTACATACCCGATCTGGCTTCTGAGTGACGAAATGTTGTATTCTTTCACTCCAACATTATCTACCAGTAGCTGACCGCTATCAATATCATAAAGACGACAGACCATGTTGGCTATTGTACTTTTTCCGGATCCGGTCGTGCCCACAATGGCGATTGATTCACCGGGCCTCACATCAAACGAGACATTTTTTAATGCCTGAATGCCAGAGTCGGGATAGGTAAAACTTACGTCATCGAAAATGATATGTCCGTCTATTTCACGCTCGATGTTCTTCTCAGAAACAATGTCTGTTTTGGTGTCCAAAAATTCATTGATCCTTTTTTGAGATGCTGCTGCTCGCTGAATAATGGAGGTAATCCAGCCAAGGGCTGTCACAGGCCATGTCAGCATATTCACGTAGATGATAAACTCGGCAATGTTGCCCGTGCTCACCTCTCCATTGAAAACCTGAATGGAACCAACCCAGACAGTCAAAATCACGCTTAGACCTATAAGCGCCATTATCAAAGGCATAAAAAGCGCCTGCACAAACGCCAGCTTCAGTGATCTGTCCCGGTACTCAACACTTTCAGTTTCAAAGTTTTTAGCCACTTCTTCTTCTCTTACAAAAGCTTTAATAACCCGAATACCCGAGAATGCCTCCTGAACGTAAGTTGATAATCCTGACAAGCTTTCCTGTATTTCTGTAGATCGTTTGTTGATGATGTTGCTTACAAAATAGATGCTGAGCGAAAGAACTGGCAGAGGCAAAAGGGAATAAAATGTGAGTGTAGGATTAATGGAAATCATATAAGGAATCACCATCAAAAAGAGTGTGAAAAGATTGATGCCGTACATGATAGCCGGGCCAATATACATCCGCACTTTGCTCACATCCTCCGAGATACGAGCCATCAAATCCCCTGTATTATTCCTTCGGTAAAAGCTCAGCGGAAGCGTTTGATAATGCTCATAAATTTCGTTTTTCAAATCATACTCAATGTGACGGGACATCACAATGATGGTCTGACGCATGAAGAAAAGAAATACACCTCTCAGAAGTGCAGAAGCCAGAATTAATATGGCGAGAATTATAATACTGGAACCGATGATTCCAATGGTATTTTCCTGAAGCTCAAAACCCTCGAAAGACGAAAATATACCATAGCTACGTTGAAGAATATCGAAAGCATATCGAACAATTACAGCAGGTACAATTGCAAAGAAATTTGCAATAATGATAAATAAGGCACCAAATATTAGGTGAAACTTATACTTGAGCAGGTATTTATTGAGGTAGCCTAGGTCTTTCACGAAATTTTATAAAGGCTTGATTACCAATTGGTTTTAGTTAAAATGGAATATTTTTGCATCCCTTTTTCACATTAGTGCAACCGCACTCGGGAAAGAAGGTTCAAAATTAGAATAAAGTTCATTTACAATGATAGACACACAACCCGAAGTAAGATCGAACAGCGTGTTCGATCAGATGGCTAACCTCCAGCATGAGCAAGTAGTATTTTGCAGAGACGAGGAGACAGGCCTTAAAGCAATCATCGCAATTCACAATACCGTTCTTGGCCCCTCAATGGGCGGTACCCGAATGTGGAATTATGCCTCTGATGAAGAAGCATTAAATGATGTATTGAGACTTTCCAGAGGAATGACTTTTAAATCTGCATTGGCAGGATTGAATATTGGTGGTGGAAAGGCTGTGATCATCGGTGACGCACGAAAGATGAAGAACGAGGCATTGATGAGACGCTTCGGAAAGTTTGTAAATAGCCTGAACGGAAAATATTATACTGCTGAGGACATGAACATCACCATGCGTGATATCGAGTACATGAGCATGGAGACTCCATATGTAGTAGGTAAGCCGGAATACATGGGTGGCTCAGGCGATCCTAGCCCAATGACAGCTTACGGTGTATACATGGGAATGAAAGCCGGAGCAAAAAAGGCGTATGGTCTTGACTCACTCGGAGGGAAAAACATTCTTGTGCAAGGTGCTGGTCAGGTAGGAAAATATTTGGTGGATCACCTGATCGAGGAGAACGCAAATGTTTTCATTGCAGATATTTTTGAGGACAAAATCAAAGCAATCACCGACAAGCACTCTAAAGTTTCTGTGGTGGACCCTAATAAGGTGTTCCAGATGGAAATGGATATCTATGCTCCATGTGCCATGGGCGCCACACTGAACGATGACACCATTCCTGAACTGAAATGTGCAGTGGTAGCGGGAGCGGCAAACAACCAGCTGGCGACTGAGCAGAAGCACAGTGCTATGCTGAATGATCATGGTATCGTTTACTGCCCTGATTTCTTGATCAACTCGGGAGGAATCGCCAATGTTTATCATGAGTACCTGGGCAATTACAATAAAGACAGAGTGATCGCCTCGACAGAGCACATCTATGATGTGTGCTTAGACGTGCTTAATCACGCTGAGGAAAACAAAATTGGTTCTCATGAGGCAGCATTGGAACTTGCGCTTCAGCGAATAGACAAGGTGGGAAAAGTAAAACTTGGAGAATAAATTATAATCCGAGAACTTCAGCATCCGAAAGAGGACGACTGCAAATATTTGAAATAAGGAAGAAGTAAGGCGAAACGCCAAAAAACATGCTAAATAGAAGGATACTTAGGGTAAAAGCAATGCAGGCTTTGTATGGACACTACACTGCGGTAGAGTCCATGAAAGAGGTGAAAAGAAATGAGTTGGAAGAAATGCACGCACTGGATCCTGCAAAGCATGACTTTGCTGATAAGGCTCTCTTTGAAGCTAGGAAAAAGCAGGCAGTGAAACTCTTCAATGAAAATTTGCTGAAGGGGAAGGTAGAGAAGGCTGATGGCGTAGAAGAAGAGGTGGTGCAGAATGTAAACAATGCGCTTTCCGAATACGAAAGCCTGGTGCACAAAGAAGCCAGGGTTCGTAAAAATGAGATGATGAAGGAAGCTGAACGCCTGCAAGACACCTATATCAAGTTGTTACTTCTTCCTATCGAAATTGAGCAGCGAGAAAAGCTGGACAAGGAAAAAGAGGATAAAGCTTACATAGCCAAGGAGAAGAAGGTATATCCTTTCATTGGTAACGAACTTGTGGCAAAACTCAAGGAGTCCGAGCTTCTTCAAAAAGAAGCTGCCAGATCTGGGATCAGCTGGGACAATGAGCATCAGGAAATTAAAAGCTGGTATCGTGAGCAGATTCGAACGGCTGAATCATTGAGTCATTTCTTTGGTGGTACTAAGCCCAAAGACGCACCTGAAAATGACATTGTTTTGGAGCTGTTTAAGCGTGTTGTCTTTAAGAATGATGCGATTACATCTTATTTGGAGAGCAACCATCTGCAGTGGTCTGAAAATCAGCCCATCATCAAAAGCATGGTGGTGAAAACCATCAAGGCTATTCAGGACGGTGAGGAGTTTGAGCTGGCTGAGCTTACCAAAAATGGTGAAGATGATTTCAAGTTTTTGGAGCGACTCTTCATGGATTCAATCAATCAAAATGAATTTTTGGAGGAGATAATCCAGAGCAAAACCCTGAATTGGGATGTGGACCGGATTGCACTTACGGATCGTGTTATTCTTAAAATTGCTTTAGTGGAGATGATGAATTCCCCAAGTATTCCGGTGAAGGTGACCATAAATGAGGCTATTGAAATCTCAAAAATGTACAGCACTCCAAAAAGTAAACAATTTGTAAATGGCGTTTTGGATGTACTCTCAAACGAACTAACTTCGAGTGGTAAAATTCGTAAGAGCGGTAGAGGCCTTATCGATAATAAATAAACACAGTAATCATGAGCAGATCAGGCGGTTCTTTTTTCGCATTTCTTTTAGGAGTAGTCACAGGTGGTGTGCTGGGTATCCTCTATGCACCGGATAAGGGCACCAACACCAGAGACAAACTCACTTATCAACTGGATAAGCTGAAAAAGCAACTGGAAGGCTTTGTAGATGACGTTGCTGATGGAAAAGCCGTATTCAATAATGACGCAAAGAATCAGGGAGAGAAAATTGTGAAGGACGCAAAGGATAAAGCTGAGCGATTATTGGATGACGTAAATGGGCTGATAAACCAAATCAAGAAGGACTAAAGTCCACCCCGTTAACATTTCATTAAGACTTTTGAAACCATATCTTTTGTAGATTTGTAATTCAACTGGTAAAATGTAAATGATGAATGAGTCTTCTCGGACAAATTCTTCAAAAGACATTAAAAACAACTAGACAAATGAAAATAGCAAAAATCTTTTTAGGAGTAATTGTGGCAGCAGTACTTTCCAGCTGTGGCAATAGTGAGTTAGAGTCAAGAATTACTAAGCTTGAAGGCAGAGTAGCAGCACTTGAAGGCAAAGGAGGAGTAGCGAAAGCGAACCCTACTGCAAATCCTATCGCTGTAAACAATCCAACGCCAGCAGCTACAACCCCTGCTGAGAAGCCGGATGGACCACTTCCAACAATCAAGTTCTCAGAAGAGCTTCATGATTTTGGAACGATCAAGGATGGAGATGTAGTAGAGCACGTATTTACATTCGTAAATGATGGTGAAGCTCCATTGATCATTTCTGACGCAAAGGCAACTTGTGGATGTACTGTGCCTGAGTGGCCTAAGCAACCAATCGCGGTGGGTGAGACTGGTGAAATCAAAGTAAGATTTAACAGTAAGAACAAGCCAGGTGTTCAGAACAAAACTGTAACACTTACAGCAAATACATGGCCTACTACTCAGCGAGTAAGAATCAAAGCAAATGTGGTGAAGGAGGGAGAATAAGCCCGCTTACCACATCAAATTTTATTAACATTGTCCCGGCATTACGCCGGGATTTTTTATTTCAAATAACAGAAAATGAACACAGTTTTATTACAAGCAGGAGGAGGCAGTGACTTCACCTCTTTTTTGCCAATTATTGGTATGATTGCTATTTTTTATTTCTTCTTTATTCGTCCACAGCAGCGCAAGCAGAAGGAAACGAAAAAATACCTTGAGGAAATCAAGAAAGGAGACATGGCCGTGACCGTAGGTGGTATCCATGGAAAAATAGTAGAGGTATCTGACACGACTGTGCTACTGGATGTAGATAGAGGTACTAAATTGTTGATTGAAAAATCTTCGATCTCTCTGGAGGCAAGCAAGCGCTTGAATACAAAAGACGAGAAGAAAGACAAAAAATAATATCAGATGGGTATACCCAAGATTTTAGGAAACTGGAAGGTAGTGGTGCTCTCATTTTTGGGAGCCACTACCTTTTGGTTTTTTAGCGCCTTGGGGAAAGATTACAACTCGCGCATCAAGTATCCCATTGAATTTGTTTTTGATCGGGACAGCCTAATTGTGGTCAAGCCACTACCAGAGTACGTAGATATTGATGTTTCAGGTGGAGGCTGGGATTTGTTCCGAGAGTCCTTTTGGTTTGGAAGCAATCCCATCGTTATAGAATTGGACAACCCTGCTGCTATTCGATACCTGACCAGACCTACCATTATGCCGATCATAACCGATCAGCTGGATGAGTACCGTATTAACTTCCTTTTCACCGATACCCTTTTTATCAACATAGATCAAAGGATCTCTAAGCGTGTGAATTTAAAAATTGACTCATCCAAAATCAGTATGGACGAAGATTATCGGATCGTATCGCCTATTGTCCTTTCACCTGATACAGCCATCATCTCCGGCCCCACCAGTTTCATTGATACGTTGAAGGGGGATTATTTCATAAAGCTGGATGCTGAAGGCATTGATAAAACATTTGACAGGTTTATAAAACTTGGCTTCCCTGAAAACATTGGAATACAATCAGATCCACCTACAGTAAATGTTAAATTCCTGGTAGATCAATTTGACAAACTGGAATTAGCAGCAAAGGTGGAGATGCAGAATTTCCCTGGAGATTCATCCGTTTATGTCACGGATCCAAACATCATTGTTCGCTTCGTGGTGCAGCAGCAGCTACGTGAAGATTATTTTGCAAGCGACTTTAAAGTGGTGGTGGATTACAACTTGATCAACAAGGCAGATTCAACCGCACCGGCCATTGTTCTTTTCCATCCGGAAAATGTGATAGAGGTAGAAACAATGCCGGATTCTCTTTCCATCACTTATGAAAAATAAGCCACCAATAGTGGGAATTACTGGCGGGATTGGCTCAGGCAAAACCACCATCTGTAAAGTGTTTGAAACACTTGGTGCCATTACGTACTATTCGGATGACCGAGCAAAATGGCTGATGGAAAATGATTCTAAACTGATAATAGGTGTTAAAGAATTGTTTGGAGAAAAAGCTTACCAAAACGACAAGCTGGATCGTAAACACATCGCAAGTCAGGCTTTCAAGGATAGCTCGATTTTAGAAAAATTAAACAACATAGTGCACCCAGCCGTGGCTCGAGATGTAGAGGAGTGGGCAAGCAAAAATCAGAACGCTAAGCTTCTTCTTAAGGAGGCTGCTTTGTTGTTTGAAACCGGATCATACAAATCTCTTTATAAAACAATTCTCGTTACCGCTCAAGAGGAGGTGAGAATTGAGCGTGTGACCAAACGAGATGCCCATCGAACGAATGAAGATGTAAGAGACATCATCCAAAAGCAGATGAAAGATGAGGAGAAAATTCCTTTGGCAGATTTCATCATCGAAAATGACGGAACAAAATCTGTGATTAAGCAGGTGATGGATGTATACAATCACCTAATTGTCACATAGAATTTTATCAAACTCGTCCAGAGTATAAGCCTTTGATAAAATCAACTCCCCTTTCTGATTGATGTAGCTTACCACGTGAAAGCCAGCTTTATCCAGATGTTGATCTGCAAAGAACAGAGGATCTTCAGTTGTGCCAATGTTGAAAATATCGGTAAACTCAGATTTCAGCAGTTCTCCATACGTATTGCTGAGCAATCCATACTTCCCATTTTTCACATAGCGATAGATCGACTGAACATCATTTTTGATGAGCAACTTCATGCTCTCAACAGGCTCGGCAGCAGGTTCTTCGTTGAGGTCGACAATATGAAACATATGGTTCTTTTTTACGAGATAGGTGGTGTCGTTCCAGGGTTGTATCTGATCGTAGGAAAAGGATAGTTTCTGAGATTTCGCATGGTCTATCACTCCATACTTTCCATCTTTCTTAGCGAGATAGTAATTACCTAACCTTTCTACTCTAGCCTCATATTCTGTGGCAATGAGCTCATTGATCAGCGGATCGTAGCAGCCAATTTTTCCCTTGATCAGCGTAAGTACTAGGCCATTTTTTTCATCGATTGTATCAAAGACAGGATTTAATACCCAGTCTCCATTTACATGAATCAGGCCTTGTTTTCCACGAATTTGCACCCTCACAAGTGAGTCATTTAGGAAAACTGTGTTTTCAAATGTTCCGGCTAGAAGTTGAGAGCCGTTTTCATCGTAGAGTGTGGTCTTCGACCCATCGGATATACTTATGAATTGAGGATGATTTTGAAAGGTGCGAACCTGCTTTCCATCTACAGGTATGGCCTCTCCAGATGAAAATAGCAACTTGCTTGAGCCTTCTTTGATAAGGATAGCCGAGTAGGCATTCACGAGCTTGATTGAATCATACTCACGGGAGGGTTGCAGATCTTTATTTCGAGGTATCAGCATCCAATCTTTCTCTGTTTTTAGAGCCAGCCACCCTTCGTTCGATTCAAGGTAGGGGTAATGTCTGTCCATAACTTCTGCTTCCGACTTGTTGTACAGTCGATATCCTTGATCAGACTTTAGATACCAGCCCGACGCTTCGGGATTAATCTCATAATTTCCCCAGGGGATCAGGAAGTTGAGTGTGGAATCGAGCAGGCATTCGCGGCTATCTCTAAAGCCAATGAGTGCATTTTTGTTGACCAACTCAATATCATCAAACTTGAATTCGAGTGACAGTCCTTTCTCCTCAATTTCTTTTAGGATCAATGGTTCGGTATAAACGGCAAGCAGTCCATTCTTTTCAAATACCCAAAATGATTCCGTTTTATAAATATCATCATAAATGCTTTGTGCTATCGGCAGACCCAGATAGGTAAATAGTCCCCATTTGTCGCCCTGCTTCACCTTTATCCATTTATTTGCCAAAATGGAGGCATCCAGCACAGGTTGATTCAGAATTTTGAACCCACTTTTATGATATAGGTACCATTTGCCCTGCTGCATCACAAGGCCTGCATCTTTATTTATGCTTCTGTAGTCATCAACATCTTTTAGGATAACCTGTCCGCTTTTAGAAACAATTAGTCCGGCATCACCACTACCTACAAAAACCCAATCGTCAGTGATGAGTTGGCATTTGGTAGGATCTTGAATGTCCGTGTACAAATTATTGATTTGTTGCTTGCCGTTTTGGTCATAGAAACCAATTAGCCCTTGTTGCATTACCGGGTAAATCCGATTTTTTGAGGAGTAAATAACCTTTTGGAGTGAATCTGCGAACGGGTGTTGAATGTTGTTCTTGTCTAGGGTCAGGTAGTAGAGGAGATCCGCTGCTTTCTTTTTTAGGGATTTGGAGGAAGAGAATGAAATAAAATCTCTAAATCTTTCTTCCTGGTGCGAGGCGGTAGAAACTTTCAGAATGTAGCCTTCTATTGCCTTCCGCTGACGCGTATACGGATACCTTTCAAGAAACGAATAATAATCTTTGAGTGCACCTTTCATCACCAGCTCTGAGACCCGCATGTCATCCAGGATCGAATCTGCTTTGGGTTTAAAGATCGAAGTTGGATGGCTTTCAATAAATTGTACCAATTGACTTTGCGAATTAGAATTTTTCGCAATTCTGAACTCGATACTATCAGACTTATAGGTAAGTAAATCTGCATAGATGGAATTGGGAAATTTCTTCTGAAAGGTGCTAATGGCATTTACGGACAAATCATTTAGCGTATTTTGAAATGCACGATCCCTGATTCGCTCCAGAAGGTTGTTGACCATTTCCAGAGTGATTCCATCGTCAATGACCTCCTGTTTTAATTCAGGAGAAGCTTGATCGAACAAACGCTTAGCCCGAACAATCGCTACTCTGGCAGTATCAATGTTGTACTTTACAAAATCTCTCTCAAAAAAAAGAAGTGCGTGGTAGTAGCTTATGCCGGGGTTTTTAGGTTCCTTTTCATAGCCTTTACTGATCAGTTCTAGTACCTTTTCATATTCCTTTTTTTCCATGGCTTTTTGGATACGATCCAGCGTTCCAAAAACGAGGAGTTGAGAAAAAAGCAGGATATATACCAGTGGCTTGACCATATCAATGGCAAATTAACGCATGAAAATCACTCAAATCTGACAAGTGGGTAACAAACATCACCAATAGAAAAATCCTTGATATTTACGTTAATTATTAAAATCAAATTAGTATATTTACTATCTACATTTACAGGCGAGTAAATTAGGCGGTGATTAGATTCGACACTTGTCGGATCGAAAGTTCGATCCAACCAGCACATTGGGATCGGCTATGGGAGTACGAAGGTGCTCCCTTTTTTTGTGCCTAATTAACGCTAAATGAAATTTTTAGCTCTTCTTTGGAGGGTGAGCGCTCGGTCCCCTCAAGATCAAACGCATAGTGTGGAGTATTGCCACAGACATCCTCAAGTCTTGGGTCAATTAGAAGCTCCAACTGACTGGATCCTTCGGCACGCCAAAAAATCTGGAGTTGCTCGGGGTTATTAAACTTAACCTGTGTTGGCAATATCTGTCTACCAGGATTACGAAGAAAAAGCATTCGCTGAGCCAGAGGCTGATCTAGCGGATGATCGGTTACCACGGTCAGAACGCCAATGTTGTTGTTCATTTCCGCTTTTAGTGCCCAACTATTGATGTTCATCGCACCCCTAAGAGGGTTTGATGCCTTTATTGTTTGAGAAAAACTTTGCTTTAAAGGCTCCCCACTAGCGCCTTTCCAAGCATTGCTTATTCTTAATGTATAGCTATTTCCGGCTAGCAGCACATCTCCCTGAGTCACATTTGGCCCTACACCTTGCTTTACTCTACCAGGATGTAGCAGCAGGGTTAGTCGGGTGTGATTGATATTCCACAATCCTTCTGGTATAATCACAAATGGATCCACAAGTGGTTGGCCATTTTCATTCTCTATGGTGATGAAGTCGTACGGATTTTCAAGCCCCATTGGAGAGGAGAAATGGACGTAAAACCGTAGGAGATTGGCAGGAACTTCTTCCAAATCCGGCGTGAAGGAAATCACTTCGGGTTGTGTCGTTTCTGGCGGCTCAAATGAGGCCACATCACTGTATACATTTTGATCTTCAATAGGATCTGAAAGCAAAAGAGCAAGTTGAGGATATGAAAAAGTGACCAAATAGTTGATTTTGGGATCCGGCAGAAACTTAGGTGTGAAAGAAAGGTGATTGTTCTCGATGCTGTATTCACCCAATACCGCTGGAGCATTTGGACTGGTCTTGATGTAAAAGAAGGAAGACCATTCCTGAAAAGTGAAGTTCTTGCTGTTGATAAGCTTCACTATTTCTTCTGGCACCAGTCGGGTGGTGATGGTTCCGTACCGATCAGATGTTGGTAATGTTTTAGCAGTGAAGTAACTCTGTGCGCTTACTGCGAATGAAAACAAAAAGAAAAGGAGGCCTAAAGTGCCTCCCTTGATAATTTTAGATACTATTTTGATCATGGATAAAGCCACTCTTTAGATAGTGAAGTTAATGCAAGCTTGCCGTTTGGCAGTCTTTGGGTGGACAGAATATATTTTTCATTGAAATCTGCGAGTTGCTGAACACCATTTCCTGATCTGGGAGTGTACTTTACTCCCGATAGGTATCCTTGCACTTCTTCTGTGATTTCACCCTTGTAGTTTGCTACATCAGTCGGATCAAACAGTAATAAAGGCAAGGCACTGTTCGACATCAGAATATAATCTTTTCCCTTGTTTTGATACAGTACCATATCGATGGGGAAGTTCCCCGACCCAAATTCAGCTACGGTGCGCCCCTTTACATGTTGGCCGTCCTCCAGTTTGGTAGCATCAATTGTGACAAGCGGAGTACATAAATATGCGGCGAGAAGTTGCTTTTGGTTGTTTAGCTGATAGGGCAAAAATGCTCTCACAGGTGAGGCGGTTTCCCATTTTCCATGTGCTCCATGAAATATTTCCAAAGTATTGGCTTTTACATCACTGGTGAAAGGATAGGGTACTGTCCACATTGCTGACCTAAACTCTTCATTCGATAATCCAGCGATATACACCTTGTCGCCATCAAAAGCGATATCAGTGATTGCATCTGAGCGGAGCTTTGCACCCTTTTTCCATCGGTGCTCGATATCTGAGGCGACAGGATTGGGGATGGCTGCACTCGAATAATCTACATTTTCTAGGCTAGCCTCTGACATGTCACCGGAAGGGGTGATTCTAATTAGTATACTTGCATCCTCCAGATCGTTTGGCGTTTCCCATCGGGAAGTCCACTTGGCTCGCCCTCTGGATACACTCAGGTACACATTCTGCGAAATAGGGTTGACGGCCATATCATGGATCATGATATTATCTGCTGTGGTGCCCAGCATGCCAGCAAGCTTACCTTCCAGGTCTTCAATGTTCAGAGCCTCTTGATTTGAGCTGTTCTTTTTGTCATTGAGGTCTACTGCATAGATTGACCCTCCCTTCGAGTCACCAATGAAAAGGATGCCATCATCATTAAACTCCAAAACTGAAATGGAAATAATGTCCGGGGTGCCTTTTTTCATACCGGGATCTTTCGCTAAAGTGCTGAACGTAAAGAGCCCAAGTGCTAAAATTGAAATTGTACGTCGCATGGATAAATATTTTAAGTGAGAATTCATTGTACGAGTCTTAGTCCTGTCGAGTTTTTCAGTGTAAAAAAGAAAGCCCACCATAGGGTGAGCTTTCCGGTTATGTTGGTAGTGAAATTAGTTGATGTCCTGATTGTTCTTCAGCTTTTCAATATTCTGATCTATGATAGGCCCATTCACAGTATCTCCAGCAGGGAGATTAGCCTTAGCCAGCTCCAAATATTTTAATGCTTGCTTGTAGTTACCCACTGCTGAGTAGCCTCTGGCTAGTCCGTAGTTGGTGGGCCAGGCACCTTTGTTTTGTTTGTGATTGTACTTGAAGATTTCCAGCGCTTTTTCTTTTTGACCTGCTCCAATCAATTGTCTTCCATATTGGTGGATAGCACCAGCGGTAGCTCCTGGCAGTTTTATAGCTTCATCCATTACGACCGAAGCTTCATCTGTCTTTCCTGCTGCTGTCAAGACAGCTCCTTTGGTAGACATAGTAGCCCAGTTTTTCTGACCGAAAAATGGGGCGTTTATTGCAGCATCAGCCCACTGAATAGCCTGATCATGCTCACCTACTCCGGAGGCATACATGGCTGCTGCTGCATAATTTTGGAATGTAAACCCGGCCTGATTGTTTAGTTCTGCAGTAAGTGCTTCCATATGAGCACCCACGGGATCTGCAAGCTCGATCTTGATTGGAAGTTTTTTGTCACCCCAGATTAGAGCTACGGTAGTCGAGGTATTTTGACGATCAACAAAGTCATAAGTGAGCCATTCACGAGCTTCTGCATCTTCAGCTTCCACCTCTACCCTTAGGGCATCATTTTCCGGTTTATAGAAAAAGCTTCCCCAGTGATTGTTGTCCTTTGAGAAAATGACCGTCCATGGGCCATCTTCAGCGGGAGCCACAAAGAATCCATATTTACCGGCTGGTAAATCCTGGCCTTCAATTTTTACATCATGTGAAAAATAGAAAGTGGTATTTTGATCCGCTCCAGCTCGCCAGGGCGATGGGTTTTCTGCTGTACTCAGCCCAAATCCAAGGTTATTAAATCCATAGGGCACTACACCGCCATAGATGGTTCTTCCTCTGGCTCCAGGGCTGCTGTATTCTATAGCAACCTTACCCACACCACCGATGTGCTGTTTCACATATGATCGCTGACTACCTCCACCTGGAGGTGTGCTTAGCTGAGCTAACCCTACAAAACTCACGAATGAGAGGACTAGCATTCCAAAAAATTTTCTGTTGTAGTTCATGTATGTTGAGAGTTGGTTTCCAAATAATTAAAAACGCCCGCCACTCCTTTGGCCTTTTTATTTTCTTTCAAGGGAAAATATTGTACGTGAATGGTTATCATTGAGTACCTAATCAGACGTTTATGAGGAATTTGAAAGATCAACTTGTAGGTCTCGATTCAAACTTCAGGTATCGTGGACTCAACCAAACGCGTATTGAAACCTTCAGCGACGCTGTTTTTGCGGTAGCGTTCACATTAGTTGTATTGTCATCATCCGTCCCCGAGACATTCATGGAGTTGAGGAAGTCAATTCATGATATCATTCCTTCCTTTATTTGTATTGTGCTCATCGTGGTAATCTGGTATCAACATTACCAGTTTTTTCTTCGATACGGTCTTCAAAACATAAAGACCGTCACCGTAAATACCTTTCTTCTCTTTTTAGTGCTTATCTACATTTATCCACTGAAGTTTCTCGCTCGATTCCTTGTGGAACTCTACTCCGGGTTGATTTTTGGAAAGCCTGATAACTTTATGGATGGCTTTGGCGGAGAGATAAATAGTGAGAATATGACCTTGCTCATGACTGCCTATGGTGCTGGCGCAACCTTGATTTTTCTTGCAATGACCTGGCTGTACAGGCATGCTTATAAGAAAAGAAAAGAGCTGGAGTTGAATGAATATGAAACTTTTCAAACCAAAGTAAGCCTGGTTCAGAATCTTCTCATGAGCTCAATTCCTTTCTTATCAACCATTATTGCATTCTTTCACCCCTTTGGTCATGGAGGGCTGAATTTCGGAACTGCAGGCTTCATCTACATGCTTTACCCTCCCGTGATGATCATTTTTGGATACATGGTCGATAAGAAATCAAAGAAACTTTTTGGGTAGACAACATACCCAATTTATGGTATTGGCATTGGGTTGAATAATGTGGAACTTTAATATTCACCCGACACCCATGCTATGAAGAAAAAATATGCAGACCTGCATTGTCACCCTCATTCACGTGCCTTCCACTGGATGCGCCACACCAAAAATGAACAGAGAGCTGATAAATATCACCCATGGAATATTGTTCTCAGCAATTTTAAAAAACAGGAAAAAGGTAAGCGAGCCTTTAGCTATTCACAGTGTGATCCTGTGAAGCTGTGGAATGGTGAAGCCAAGCTGGTCTTCGCTTCACTCTACCCTTTTGAAAAAGGTTTCTACAAGGGTGGAGAGATCGATCAGAGTAAGCTAATCAGAATTCTGGACGTGCTGGCAACTTCGGGGTTGGGACTCTTAAATCCACTCAAGTGGTTTCAGGCCATTTTTGCTTTTGCAACCGGCGCACCCACCATTCTAAAAATAGCACGGGCATTTTTACAGTCGCTTTTGATGCGGATGCCTATACGAAGAATTAAGCATTTCATTTCCAGCGATTACGACTACTATGAAGAGTTGGTTTTGGAGAGGGATTTTCTGCTCAGCAAGAGCGGACATGATACGCGCAATGAAATTTACATTCCAGGGATTAAGCGGTTGTTTAAAAGTCCCAGCAAGCTGAGAAAGAAATATCCCGAATCCCTCGACGCAACGGGCAGGTATATCGTCTGTAAGGATCATAGCGAAGTAAAATCTACACTGGACAATGATCAGATTGCGATGGTGCTTACCATTGAAGGCATGCATGCATTGGGCACTGATGTAAGTCTGGATAAAGTTGAAGATCGGATTATGGAAATCAAGCAGTGGCCAGTGCCAGTGTTTTTCATGACGTTTGCTCATCACTTTAATAATTTTTTGGGTGGGCATGCGCATAGCTTCCCAGACGCCCTTAGAATCTTATCAGATCAGACCGACGGGATGAATGGCGGAATGCTCCCAGAAGGGGAAAAAGCGATTAAACTACTTCTTGGATTAAATGAAAACCTGAATCAGGATCCATCGCTAGGTCGGCGAATACTCGTTGATTTGAAGCATACGTCTGCCTTGTCTCGACAATGGTATTATGAGAAAGTAGTTGCTCCATGTTTGGGTAAAGAAGACACCATTCCGGTGATTTTGAGCCATGTAGGATATAGCGGATGGCAAACGCTGGACGAAGCGATTGCCTATGCAGGCCAGGAAAATGATCACGAGCTTAATGATGGATTCTATCCATGGAACATCAACGCATGCGGTGAAGATGTGATGTGGGCAGCTAAAACCGGAGGTTTGGTTGGGATTTGCTTTGATCAGCGAATTCTCGGAGATAAGAAAGATAAGGTGAAGAGCATTGATCTAATCTGGAAAAATTTGAAAGCGATGGTTGATGCGATTTTAGAGAATGGTGAATTGAATAATGAACAAAAATCGAAATGCTGGAGCTACTTCACGTTGGGTACAGATTTCGAGGGATACATTGATCCGACCCAGGATTATGGGAACTCTCTTTTGTTTGATGATTTTGAGAAAGACCTGTATGAAAAGGTTCACACCCTCAAGGAAATCGATGGGGCGAAATATCACCTTGCTGATGACAATGATGTGGAAAAAGCTGTTAGAGGCATTTGCTTTGACAATGCCTATCATTTTCTTGAACGGAACTTTTAGCTTTCGATATAATCCGCAAATAGTTCGGTGAATTGTCACGTTTTCTGAAAGATTACCATAATTAGGGTATTGATAATCAGTGATATAACTAGCGAACTTTATACCTGAATAAAAACACTACAGTTATGAGAAAATTATCCCGACTAGCTTTTGTTGCTTTAGCTCTGCTTTTGGCTTTCTTTGGATTCAAGAAAGTAAAAGTGAATAAAAACTAAAATGGCAGAATTAAAAAAAATCCTTTCCATTGATGGGGGAGGTATCAGGGGAATTATCCCCGGTCAGATTTTAGTAGAAATAGAAAAGGAGTTTGGTGTAGAAGTAGCTGCCGATTTTGATCTGGTGGCAGGAACAAGTACAGGAGGCATTCTGGCTTGCGCCTTTCTCCTTGAAAATCCTAATCAACCTCATACTCCAAAATTTAAAGCGGAAGAAGTAGTAGGTCTCTACTTTAAAAAAGGAGATGCCATTTTTGATGTGCCATTTTTTCATAAAATCCGTACGGCTGGAGGCATCCTTGATGAGAAGTATCCGGCAGATGGAATTGAAGAGGCCCTGCAAGAGTACTTTGGAGATGCATGGCTTAAAGACCTGCTCAAGCCTTGCATCGTCACGTCTTACGATATTATCAACCGAAAGGGACATTTCTTTGGTCAGCACAAGGCGAAGAATGACCCTGACTACAATTTCAAAGTGAAAGATGTGGCCCGTGCCACTTCCGCTGCACCAACCTATTTTGAGTGCGAGCAGATCATGTCTGAAAAAGGGGGAGCCTTTACCCTGATCGATGGAGGAGTTTTCGTAAACAACCCGGCGCTTGTTGCCTATGCTGAGGGTAGAAATATCTTTGAAATTGAGGGAGAAGAAGCCACAGCCAAGGATATGAAAATTTTATCTATTGGAACAGGATATACCAGAAAGTCATATCCGTATAAAAAAGCGAAGAAGTGGGGAATGGCAGAGTGGGTACAACCCGTGATTGACATCATGATGTCCGGAGCTTCGGAGGTTGCCCACTACCAACTTAATAAAATCTACGGCACCATAGATAATCCTGATCAGTACCTTCGAATTGATGGTGACCTGAAAACCACAAACATTGATCCCGATATGGATTGTGCTACACAGGAAAACATGGGCAAGCTAAAGGCATTTGGCCAGCAGCTGTTTGAAGAGAATAAAGAAAGGATTAAGGAGTGGCTTGAGATTTAATTCTCAAAAAGTCGTGAAATAAGTTTAATGGGCTCTTTCTCCACAATTGCCTGATCATGAAGTGATTTATACAGAAACCCTTGCTCTTCCATGTGGTCGAAGAAGGCGATGAAATGGTTGTAGTAGCCATTGGTATTGAGGAATGCGCAGGGTTTATTATGATAGCCAATCTGTGCCCAGGTCATCACTTCAGTCATTTCTTCCAGGGTGCCTACCCCTCCCGGTAAGGCAATAAACCCATCAGAGAGATCAGCCATCAAAGCTTTTCGTTCGTGCATGTCTTTGACCCGATACAGTTTAGTGATGCCTGTGTGGGCTACCTCCATTTCATAGAGCTTGTCTGGGATCACTCCGGTAATGATGCCATTATTCTCCAATACGGTTTCTGCTACCACACCCATCAGTCCTACATCTCCTCCACCATATACAACCTCAATTCCTTTCTTTACCAATACTTCGGTAAGTTCTTTGGCTGCTTGTTTGTAGGCAGGATCATTACCCATTTTTGATCCGCAGAAAATGGCGATTCGCTTCATGCAGTAAAGGTAAGAAAGCTCTCAGCATGTTTTTAGTCATCCTGAACTGCTCTTATTAGATTCTGAAATAAATTCAGAATGACCAAGCTGCTTTGGAAGTTTGAACTCTACTCGATGGTTAATAGTTTATCTTAAAAATTGAATACAATGTCAGCAATCAAGCAAATCAAGCCGCTCGGGTTTCCATGGGAGACACAAGATCCGTTTCTTTTTTGTGTGTATCACCGAGATCTTTTTCCAAAAGGAAATGATGAGCTGGGACCCGATCCTGAACATCTTAAAGGGAGAATGATCGGGCAGGATTTTACCATCAAAGATGGCTGGCGAATGTATCATGGTAGCAAGGTGCCCGGCTTCCCACAGCACCCGCATCGTGGTTTTGAAACGATCACGGTAGTTCCGGAAGGTTTGGTGGATCATTCGGATAGCATGGGAGCCACCGGAAGGTTTGGTCAGGGAGATGTGCAGTGGATGACGGCCGGGAAAGGGGTGCTGCATTCGGAAATGTTCCCATTGGTGAATGCAGACAAAGACAATCCGCTTTTGCTTTTTCAGATCTGGCTAAACCTCCCTCGAAAAAGCAAGTTCGTAGAGCCACACTACAAAATGCTGTGGGCAGAAGATATCCCTATTCACAAAACCGACGATGCTCATGTCACGATTGTTGCCGGAGACTTCAATGAAACAAAATCACTCGATACTACGCCTGATTCCTGGGCATCAGACCCTGAAAATGGGGTAGCGGTTTGGCTGATCAAAATCAAATCAAACGGGCAACTAGAACTTCCAACTGCTGATGAGGCAGTGAACCGATCGATCTATTTCTACAAAGGAGATACGTTGGAAGTGGATGGACAAACCTTGACTGAGCAGCAGGGAGCTGACCTTCATGCCGAGCAAAAAGTTGTACTGAAAAATGGGAGTGAGGAGGCACATCTGCTCTTACTTCAAGGCAAACCAATCGGTGAGCCGGTAGTGCAGCAAGGACCGTTTGTGATGAACTCTCAGGAGGAAATTTATGATACCATCCGCGAGTATCAGCGAACGCAGTTTGGTGGCTGGCCCTGGCCAAAAAACGAATTTGTGCATCCTAGAGACAAAGGTCGCTTTGCCCTCCATGCTGATGGCAGGGAAGAGGTGAAAAGCTGATCCCATTTTATCCAATAAAAATCTATTAGAAAAAGACCATCAATAATTACTAATATTTTTAGTATTACTAAAATAAGTAGTTAATTTTAAGGTATGGAGCGGTCTATTCTTCACATGGATTTGGACACGTTTTTCGTGTCTGTGGAGCGGTTGAGGGACAGTCGACTGGAGAAAAAACCTATTCTTATCGGGGGGTCGAGTGACCGTGGCGTGGTGGCGGCCTGTAGCTATGAGGCGCGTAAGTTCGGCATTCATTCGGCCATGCCGATGAAGTTGGCCATGCAGCTCTGTCCGGAAGCGATTGTGATCAAAGGGAGTCATACGGATTACACCAAGTTTTCCAATGATGTCACCGAGATCATTAGTGAAAATGTTCCCGTTTTTGAAAAGACCTCCATCGATGAATTTTATGCCGATCTGTCGGGGATGGATCGGTTTTTTGGATGCTACAAAATGGCCAGTGAACTTAGGGAAAAAGTGATCAAGGAAACGAGGCTTCCGATTTCTTTTGGTCTTTCGATCAATAAGACGGTTTCTAAAGTAGCCACCGGAGAGGCTAAACCCAATAACAAGCTATGGATCGAGACCGGCAGGGAGCGAAATTTTCTGGCGCCACTACCTGTCAACAAAATTCCAATGATTGGGGATAAAACCCACCAAACGTTGATTGGTCTGGGTGTGCGATTGGTACGGACCCTTCAGGAGATGCCACGTGATTTGCTGGCACAGATTTTTGGGAAAAATGGCATAGCGATGTGGGAAAAAGCCAACGGGATTGACAACTCACCGGTGATTCCTTATTCGGATCGGAAGTCGATTTCCACTGAGCGTACCTTTGATCAGGATACGACGGATGTTGTCAAGCTAAGGGAGATTATTTTGGCTATGACGGAGCATCTCGCATTTCAGCTTCGATCCGAAAATAAACTCTCTTCATGTGTGGCCATCAAGATCAGGTACGCAGACTTTAATACCTACAGTCAGCAGATAAGGATACCGTATACCTCTGCAGATCATATCCTTATTCCGAAAATTTTGGAGCTGTTTGATAAGCTTTATGATAGACGCCTGAGGGTTCGATTGGTGGGTGTTCGCTTCAGCAGCCTGGTGCATGGAAATTATCAAATCAACTTATTTGAAGACACAGGAGAGATCATCAATCTCTATCAGGCGGTTGATCGCATGCGAATGAAACACGGAGACCGCTCAGTGGTGCGCGCTAAGACGGTGAACGTGAAAGCATTGCGGACATTTAATCCGTTCAAAGGCGACTTGAGGATTTCGAAGAAAGCGGGCTGAATATCCCCCGCTGGCGGGGGTAGGGGGTGGATTTAATGAACTAATGAATAAGTAATGAAGTCATCTAACCAAAACAACTACGGATACAACAAAGCTTTAAAGACAAATGCCAATAGGTTAAGAAAGGAAATGACTAAAGCAGAGGCTTGTCTTTGGAAATATGTCCTTAGAGCCGGGGGTGTAATGGGGTTCACTTTTCGACGGCAAAGACCTGTGCTGGATTACATCGCTGATTTCATGTGTAAGGATTTGATGCTCATTATTGAAGTTGATGGAATTACGCATAGCTACGAAGAAGTTGTGAAAAGAGATCATAAGAAACAGGATCGGTTGGAACAGGCTGGGTTTAAAGTACTTAGATTCTCTGATGAAGCAGTTTTAACTCAAATTAATAGTGTAGCTCAAGCTATTGAAAATGAGGCAAGGCAAATTATGTTTCATAATAATATTCCGCTTCCCAAACCACGGAACAGGAAAAGGAGTATTTCCTCCCCCTTACCGCCTCCAGAGGGGGAAACCAGCCAAAATGAGTAATCCATGTACCTCAACACGCACTCATACTACAGTTTTAAATACGGCACGCTCTCCGTGGAAGATTTGCTTGCACAGGCCAAATCCTTCGGGATCAGTGAATTTGTGTTGACAGATATCAACTCCACAGCTGGGAGTCTCAATTTTGTACGACTAGCAAAGAAAGAAGAGATCAAGCCGATTTTGGGGATCGATTTCCGAAATGGAAATGAACAGAAATTTGTTGGCATTGCCCGAAGCAATGAGGGGTTTCGAGAGCTGAATGAGTATTTATCTGAACATCTGCATGAAGAGAAGAACTTCCCTGATCGGGCACCTGAGTTTGAACACGCATTTGTCATTTACCCTTTTCGATTTGATTTTGATTGGGAGCTAAAGCCGTATGAATATTTGGGTGTGCGTCCCCGTGATATGATCAAGTTTTCCATGACAAAATGGAGTAAGCAGCTCGATAAGCTGGTGGTTTTGCAAACGGTTTCTTTTCGGGATGAAAAGATCAGCTTCAATATGCATCGGTTGCTCCGTGCGATGGATCAGAATACCTTACTCAGTAAGCTCCAGAAATCGGAAGAAGGACACCCCGAAGATGTGATGTGCCCGCTGGGGAAATTGCTGGAGTATTATCGAGATTACCCTGAAATTATCGTGAACACCAAGCGTCTGCTTGATCGGTGTGAAATCGATTTTGAGTTTGGGAATTTTGAAAAACACCAAAACATAAAAACCTATACAGGTTCGGATAAAGAAGACTGGGAAATGTTGGTGGACTTGTGCGAGAAAGGGCTGCCCTACCGATATGGAGAAAGCCCCAAGCCTGAAATTCGCGAGCGGCTAGAAAAGGAGCTGGATCTAATCAAAACGAAAGGTTTTATTTCCTATTTTCTGGTGAACTGGGACATATTGAATTATGCCCGAAAGAAGGGCTACTATTATGTAGGCCGGGGCAGTGGGGCCAACAGCATCGTAGCATATCTGCTTAGAATTACAGATGTAGATCCGGTGGATCTGGATCTTTACTTTGAGCGGTTCATTAATCTGTTTCGTCAGAATCCACCGGACTTTGACATAGACTTTTCCTGGAAGGACCGGGACGATATCACCCGTTATATTTTTGAACGATTTGGACGATCTGATGATGGGCAGAAGGTGGCATTGCTTGCAACCTATAGTACTTTTCAGCACCGGGCGGTGATGCGGGAGTTAGGGAAAGTGTTTGGCCTTCCGGGCTATGAGATTGAAAAAATTGCTGCAGAAGAGGATCAATCCAAGCTCGACCACATTGGCCGATTGATACACCGATACAGTGTACGACTGAAAGACTTCCCTAGCCATCTAAGCATCCACGCGGGGGGTATCCTCATTTCCGATAAGCCCATCCATTACTTTACCGCCACCAGTCTTCCACCAAAGGGGTACCCACTCACCCATTTTGATATGATCATTGCGGAGGATGTGGGACTGTACAAATTTGACATTCTGAGTCAGCGGGGGCTAGGAAAGATCAAAGATTCACTAGACGTGATTGCCAAAAATTGTCCTGATGCTCCTCCGATTGATATTCATGATTTTAAGCGATTCAAACATGATCCGGTTATCAAGGATCGATTGATGCATGCAGACGCCATAGGCTGTTTTTATATTGAGTCACCTGCGATGCGGATGCTGCTGAAAAAGCTACAGGTGCAGGAGTACATGGGGTTGGTGGCAGCCAGCTCAATCATCCGCCCGGGTGTGGCTAAGTCTGGGATGATGCGGGAGTATATTCTGCGCTATCGCTATCCTGAGCGGAGGGAGGAGGCGCACCCCGTGTTGAAAGAGATCATGCCTGATACTTATGGGGTGATGGTGTATCAGGAGGATGTAATCAAGGTGGCTCACTATTTTGCTAAACTCACCCTTGCTGAGGCTGACGTTCTGCGTAGAGGAATGTCGGGTAAGTACCGATCGAGGGACGAATTTCAGAAGGCTCGTGATAAGTACTTTGAAAACTGCAGGGACCTGGGGCATCCATATGAGTTGGCAGCTGATGTTTGGCGACAGATTGAGAGCTTTGCCGGGTATGCATTTGCCAAGGGACACTCAGCATCCTATGCTGTAGAGAGCTACCAGGCTTTGTTTTTGAAGACCTATTATCCGCTGGAGTATATGGTGGCGGTGATCAACAATGGAGGAGGCTTTTATCGAGTGGAGTTTTATGTACATGAGGCACGGATGCAAGGGGCTGAAATTGAAGCTCCCTGCGTGAATCATAGCGAGGGGCTGACGGTCATTCTGGGCAAGACAATTTACCTGGGAATGGGCATGGTGAAAGGACTGAATACGGAAGCGATTGAACAGATATTGGTCGAGCGAGAAGTCAATGGTCAATACCTGGATCTGGATGACTTTATTGAGCGGGTGAAAATCTCATTGGAGCAGATTAAGCTGCTGGTAAGAATTGGAGCACTTCGGTTTTGTGGGCTTTCTAAAAAGGAGATACTGTGGCAGGTGCATTTCATTTTGGGATCAGGGGTGTCTCGGGAGAAGAATCAGCTATTTCATACGCCCATGAAATCCTGGAAACTCCCAAGTCTCCGCCAGGATCCGAGAGAAAATGCCTTTGATGAAATGGATTTGTTGGGATTCCCTCTTTGCAGTCCGTTTGATTTACTGGAGGCAGATGAGCGTGGGATTCTTTCCTGTCAGCTACCCGATTTCCTTGGTAAAAATGTGACCATGATAGGCTATCTAGTGGCGATCAAAAATACCGGCACATCGAGTGGAAAACGCATGAACTTCGGGACGTTTGTAGATCGGGAAGGTCAGTTTATAGATACGGTTCATTTTCAACCTTCGGCAGCAGCCTGGCCATTTCGGGGGTCGGGAGTATACCGCTTACAGGGCAAGGTGGTGGAAGAATTTGATTTCTACTCCCTGGAAGTAAGCAAGATGGAGAAGCTTCAATATGTGAATATGGAGAAGGAACTGCTAAGTCAGGAATCTGCTTTTCAATCCATTGGAAAGTAGGTACTAACTTTAGTGCCATGAAACGTCGCAACTTCCTAACCAAGTCAGCCCTGGCAGCTGCAGGAGTAACCACCTTGGCCTCCTGTGTAAAATCTGAAGAAAAGAGTCAGGGTCCGTACATCAATTTTAACAATACCTACCGGTGGAAGATGACCACTACCTGGCCGCCCAATTTTCCTGTGGTGGGAGAGGGCTGTAAGCTCCTGGCAGATTGGGTGAAACAAATGTCCGGAGGACGAATGGAAATCACCGTATATGGTGGGGGTGAGCTGATTCCAGCACTGGAAGGCTTTGATGCGGTGAGCAATGGAGCCGTAGAAATGAATCACGGTGCTGCGTATTATTGGGCAGGCAAGGTGCCAGCCGCACAGTTTTTTGCAGCTGTGCCTTTCGGGATGAATGCCCAGCAGATGGGCTCATGGATTATCTCCGGGGGAGGGGCGGAACTATGGGAAGAACTTTATGCACCATTTAATATTCAACCAATACTGTGTGGAAATACGGGCGTCCAGATGGCAGGATGGTTTAAAAAAGAAATCCAAACGATCGATGATTTGAAGGGCTTGAAAATGCGAATACCGGGACTAGGTGCAAAAGTGCTGGAAAAGGCTGGGGGTACACCGGTATTGGTTTCAGGTGGTGAGATTTATACCAACCTGGAGCGAGGAGTGATTGACGCCACTGAGTGGATTGGCCCATTTCATGACTACCTGATGGGTTTTTACAATGTGGCCAAATACTACTACTATCCAGGATGGCATGAGCCGGGTCCGGCATTAGAAATGATGATCAACAAGCCGAAGTTTGATGCTTTACCATCGGACTTGCAGGAAATTATTCGAACGGCTTGCTACCGAACCAATCGATGGATGGGGGCGGAGTTTGACGCAAAGAACGGTCAGTACCTTCAAAAGATCATCAATGAAACCGATGTGACTGTGGCCCCTTTTCCAGTGGAGGTGCTTGAAGCGCTGAAAGGATATACGAAAGAAGCTTTGGCAGAGCTTTGTGAAAAGGATGCGCCCAGCAAAAAAGTGTATGAGGCATTTGATAAGTTTCGAAAAGATGTGAGTGTGTGGATGAATGTGAGCGAGCGGGTGTTTTATGAACGAATTATGTAAAAATGAAAAAATCGATTTTAACTATTCTGACAGTTTTATTTACAAATCTTGTTTTGGCTCAAACACCCGAAGAGTTAGCCAATGCTCAATTGGAAGCTTATAACAATCGGGACATAGAGGCATTTGTAGAGCCATATTCGGATTCGGTGAAGGTTTTTAATGATAAAAGGGAATTGCTTTATCAGGGTAAGGAAACGATGCGGGCACAATATGGGAGCATGTTTGCCAGCACGCCGGACCTGAATTGCAATCTCCTGAACCGCATTGCTGTAAGTGATACAGTGATAGAACATGAAGAGGTCACTTTTGGCGAGGGAAGAAAAATCTATGCAATCGTGATGTACAAAGTATCAAATGGCAAAATTCAGGAGGTCCATTTTCTTGATCGTAAGAACGCAGAATAAAAAAGGGCCGACTCCTGGAGCCGACCCATCGCAATAGCCATAGCTAATGCTGCCTTAGTTTGCCTTTATGATTTTGTGTGTGGATTGTGATTTGTCTCCAGCCACTTTTAGTAAATAAGTACCCGGTCTTAGATTTTGAATATCAATCTTCGATTGCTCTCCCGAGTTATACAATATTGTTCTTCCGTTAAGATCAATCAAGCGAATAGATTTTGCATCCTTAGAATCCACATGGATATAATCACTTGCAGGATTAGGGTATATTTTAACCAGATGATCACCAACACCAAGTGCACATTGATTGGAGTCATCAGTATCATCACAGTCTGTTGAGTTATCAACATATCCTACTGGCGCCTCGCATGCTTCAATAGTTTGATTTTCGTCTCCCAGCCCGTCTCCGTCTCCATCCCTGTACCATGTAATCTGGCTAATTTCTGCATCATCATCTACACAATCATCTGCATTACTCACATACCCCGCAGGCTGGCTACAGTCCTCAACGAAATCATTTATATCTCCTAAACCATCTCCATCAGCATCTCGATACCATGTAACTAAAAGGCTTGGTATGTCACTGCTCAAGTTATATCGGTAAAGCTCAGAACCCAGATCAGGAGTGTATCCGCGAAAGTATAGATATCCATTTATAGGCGCTAACTCTCCCAAAATACTGACGGGATCATCATTGAGGGATTGTGTGCCGCAAGTGGTGCCATCGGTATGCCACAGGGTGTAGCCATTGGTTTCCGTATTGTAGCCGTTGAAGTATACCTCATCATCGTGTACAAATACTTTTAGTGGAGCAACAGGATTCCCATATGCATCTACAGATATCTCTACTGTGCCACCAACTGTACCATCGGTCACCCACAGTGCGGATCCTGCAGAAAAATACTCATTACCATCCTCAAAAATTCCGGCAGTGATAAATAACTTTCCATCCGCCAGAACTGCGTTCTTGTCATTCAAATCATCTTCACCTCCAATGCGAATGGGAATGTCTTCAACCAGCATGACAGTTGTACCGCTACCATCGGTTGCCTGAAGGTGTACCAGGTCGTTTTCGTCTTTGGCAAAGTATACAACTGACTCACCTACAGAGCCCTGTAAGACATATCTCTTAATTCCATCTTGCAAAAGAATAGTACCTTCAGCCGTACCGTTCGATTTCCAAAGCTCGTAGCTCTGATCCTCACTGATGTAAGTAAAGAATACGAAATAGGAATCAAATATGGCATAGTCTCTGATGTTGGTAAACCCAGACCCTTCATTGATATCAGTAATTCGTTGAGTCCCCTCTGCTGTAAGGTCTGAAATCACTACTTCATATCCATAAGTAGATGCATCTTCAGATCCTTCGATTATGAGTTGGTCGTTAAATACGAATTTAAATTGCAGGACGCCATCAGCGGACGGATTGAGATCTACTAACTGCTCAGTACCTGATTCGGTCCCGTCAGTCATCCAGATTTCACGTCCTGTGCTACCATCTGAAGCAGAGAAGTAACATTTGTTATTTATCACGGTGAAATGACGTGGATTGCTTTCACCTGTACCAGGGTTGACATCCTTGAGTAAAACCGTTCCTTCAGTAGTTCCATCGGAGATCCATGGTTCTCGACCTTCCTCTGCGGTTCGGGCTTGAAAAATTATTTTATTTCCGAATAAAGCAACACTTTCAATGCCAGACGAAGAAGAACCAGGTCTTATATCTTTTATCATTTGTGTTCCCTCAGGGGTACCATCAGTAGTCCAGAGTTCTTCACCTTCTTCTTCAGTGTCGGCTACAAAAAAATATTGGCCATTTATTGCCTCTTGAAAATACCAGCCATTAAGGCTTGATTTTGCCACCACGCCTTCAGGTAGTAAATCAACGACGGTACCACTGCTCTCATACCATAAGCTGGTTTCTCCATTATCTCTTGTGGCTGTGAAGATCATGCCATTGCTAAAGGCAAAAAAATCACGCGGTTCACTGCTATTAAAAATCGTCACTTCGTTACTTAGGCCAATAGTCCCTTCAGTGGTGCCATCACTGACAAATAGCTGCGGACCGTCTTGCTCTGTGGCTATGAATAATGATGTGCTGGAAGCCGCAATACTTCTAAATGAACTGCTGGAGCCAAAATCAATGGCTGCCACTTGTTCTGTTCCCTCTGAGGTCCCATCAGTTACCCAAAGACCATCTTCGGTTGCTCCTTTTGCGGAAAAATAGACTTTGTTATTGAAAAGTGTAAAGTGGTTGGCGTATGAGCTCCCAGAGCCTGTGTTGATATCCAAGATCTGTTCTGTTCCTTCTGCCGTGCCGTCCGTTTTCCAGAGTTCTTCTCCTTCACTACCGTATGCTCTGAAAAGCAGCATATCATCAAAAGCAAAGAAGTTGTTAGGTGAACCGTATCCAGCCTCTCTCAAATCTTTAAAAAGAATAGTTCCTTCCTCAGTTCCATCCGATATCCATAGCTCATTGCCAACAATTCCATCATCTGCCGCGAAGTATAGCTTGCCATCAAATTCACCAAGCGCTGTGTTACTTGGTAAACCATCCGCTGTTCCCGTTCGGATCTCCTTTACAAGGCTGGTTCCTTCTACAGTTCCATCTGATTTCCATAATTCGTACCCTTCAGTTGCTGTTCGCGCTCTGAAGTATAGATAGCCATTTGCTTCTGTGAATTTTGAGGGGTCACCACTGGAAGTGCCCTCATAAATATCTTTTACTAGCTTAGTGCCGCTTTCTGTTCCGTCAGTAACCCAAAGCTCTGTGCCGAGTGATTCTGTACTTGCTCTGAAAAAGATCTTATTTAGTGCGAATGTCAGACTATTTATGTAGTTGACATCTTCTGGTAATGTTACCATTTGCAAAGTTCCATTAACAGTGCCATCTGTTTTCCATAATTGGATTGGGCTATCATCACTTTTTCTAACTTGAAACATGAATTCAGTTTCATTGAGGCGTACGAATGAGTAGGCATCCGTTCCAGAATCAAAATCAGCTAGTGAGAATGTTCCCGCTTCTGTTCCATCCGTTATAGTAGGCAAATATCCTCTGTTGAGATATTGGACGCTGAAAATTACCTTATCGCCAAATTGTATCGGGTTATTTGGTTCCACAGATTGCGCTCCGGGGAGTATATCTTTAATCAAAACGACTTCATTGCTACCGTTTAGTGTCCAGGGCTCATCTCCATATTCCGGATGTGCTTCATAAAAGAAAATGGGCTTATCTCCAGCAATTGCAATATCTGTGACAATTCTAAGGTCTTTTACTTCCGAAGAAGAGTTGATATCTGAAACAAGTTCTATTTGTGCATTGACAGATGCCATACCAAACAGAAGAAAAGACTGCAATATGATTTTATGTAAATTTTTCATGGTGTTGATATTTGAGGAAAGTTTAATTCTGAGGGGAATAAAGGGCCGACTCCTGGAGCCGACCCATCGCAATAGCCATAGCTAATGCTGCCTTAGTTTGCCTTGATTATCCTGTGGCTGGTAGAGCGGTCACCATCGCTCACCTGCAGGATGTACATCCCCGGCTTGAGGGACTGAATATTCAACTCTAATTGGTTTCCATTTTTCGCTTGCAGCTGTCTGCCGTTAAGGTCAAGCAGCCTCACTGATACTGATTCTTTTGCATCCACTCGAATGAAATCTGATGAAGGGTTTGGATAGATTTTTACTTCTGCATCCGATAGTCCTAGTGGTTCTGAAACTTCATTGACAGTAAATGTGAACTCATCGGAGACAGTGCCGCCATTGCCATCATTGGCGGTAAGAGTGATGGTGCTTGTGCCAGTTCCCACTTCAGTAATTCGGATTTGATTTCCAGAAATCACCTGGGCAGTTACAACACCTTCACTACTACTAGTGACTGAAACATTCAGATCGTCACCATCAGCATCTGAGAACACACCAGAATAGCTTATCTCCACAGTGCCAAATCCTTCATCTTCTTCTGCATCACTCATTGGGTTAGCCACCGTAGGTGCTGTGTTTGGAGCCTCGGTAATCGTCACCTCCCAGTCTTGAGTGGTCTCACCATCCTCTGCCGTCACTGTATATGTTACGGCACTGGTAAAGTCCTGAGCTCCTTGGGGAGAATAGCTCGCACCAGGTGAAACTGTCACACTAGGTGTCAGTGCAGTGATATCTGTACCTAACTCAACCTCCATTGTAATGGTATAATTTTCACTGTCAATAACAGCTTCATCAGTTTGTTCCGTCAATGAAAAAGCCAGAATATTAGCCTCAGGACATGCTTCATACACATCAATGGTGATGAAAGAGCAGGTAGTAGAGCTTGAGCATGCTCCTTCTCCCCTTACAAAGTAGGTAGTCGTTTCTGAAGGGCTTACTTCGATTGAAGTACCGGTTCCGACAGGTGTACCACCGCAGCTTTCAGAGTACCACTCCCAGGTCAGTGCATCGTTCAACCCGACATCTCCAACCGAAAGGGTAATTGAGGTTCCAGCACAAATTTGATTGTCGCTTGCCTCGATGGTTGGGAGGTCTGGATTGCTACAAAGACCAAAGATGTATGCTGCTCCCGAATAGCTCATGGCATTGAGACCCTCAGAATCCAGATTGGCATAAGTATCCGCTATGACAATATTATCACCATCTAAAGAGATATAGTTTCCGAAATTAGAATTGTTGTCATAGGACGCAGGTGTAATAATGTCACTTTGTACCCATTCGCTACCAGATCTGGAGAAGATGTAGACACCACTTCTATCAGTATTCGGATCTACATATAGCGATCCAACTGCCAGAGTACCATTAGATAGAGAAATACTAACTCCAAATTCCTGTTCCTCAAAAGAATTTTCAGGAAGAATAATTTGGGTCTCCACCCAAGCACCTTCTATCCTTTCAAAAACATATGCCTGACCCGTGTATGAATTTTTTTCATAATTACTGGCGACCAGCACATTGTCATCGAGATCAATATAATATCCCAGGTAATCGTATTCTTCTCTATCGCTGGCAACAAGTTTCGCAACCTCAGACCACACACCACTTTCATTTTCTTCATACATGTATATGGCGCCTGTTTGTTCAAGGGTAGTAACACCATCTTCAGCCAGTGAATTTGCCTCATAAGCACCAATGGCAACAAACCCATCAGCAATCGCTACACTTTCACCATAGTAATAGCCGTATGTCTCTCGGTCACTTGCTACAATCTTTTGTACTTCCTCCCAAACCCCTGAGGCATTTCTTTTGAAGATGTAGGCAGCTCCTGCATCACTATGGTAGTTTTCTCCATTTTCGTCGTAAGCATCATAAGGTGCAGATGCAACAAGGTAATCACCCGCCAGGTCCACATCGTACCCAAATTCGATTCCGTCATCAATGGATCCTGAGGGAGTTAATTCTTGTTTGTATTCCCATGTGCCTGATTCATTTTTCTCGTACATCAAAATGATTCCATCACCAAACCCGGTGCTTGTTCCATCTTCATTTGGCATGGCAATGGCAGCATAATCGCCATCCATAGCCAATATCTTTCCGAAATTGTCATAGCTGGATCGATTAGTTGGTCGTACAAGTTTTTGGGTTTGAACCCAGTCACCCATTTCATCTTTTTCGAAAACGAATGCAGCCCCTGCATCTCTTACCCAATTCTCCTCATTTTCGTCGTAATCATGGGCATGGGCTCCCACAATCGCATAGCCGTCAGAGATGGCTACATCTTCCCCAAAATATGTGTAGCTGTATCTGACTGCTGGTGTGACTTTATGCTCAGAGCTAGCCGCACTTCCTTGTGGACCGTCATTTACTTCTTTGATATTGATGGTAAAGGCCTGATCAAAGGATGCGTCACCATTATCAGTAGTTCGGATAAGTACAGAGTAAGATGCCCCATCAGCAAAATCAAAACTGGTTGCGGTTACAAGCTGATCGTCTACAATGTCGAAGAATCCATTCCCTTCATCACCTGTCCCTGATACCAGCGTATATACATGATCATCAACCACATCAATATCTTCCGATGACAATACGCCTACTACTGTTCCGATTGGAGCCCCTTCTGCTACTTTGTCGTTATCCAGGTAAATGGCAGTTGGAGCTTCGTCTGGCAGGTCATTGATTGATATGGTAAATACTTTTTCGAAAGTTCCACCATGGGCTACATTATCGTCAGATCTAACCCTGATGCTGTAGCTATTCTTTGTTTCGTAATCAAACACAAAATCTGATATCAGGTTCGAGCCACTGACTTCAAACAGCCCATTATCATCACCTCCTTCACCCATCACAAGCTCGTAGGTATGGCTATCAGATACGTCTACGTCAGTAGAGCTAAACGACCCAACGATTGTTCCGATACTGCTATTCTCATCAATGTCCATGGAGCTGAGTGAAATATCCGTTGGGGCGTCATTTTGGTGAACGATGGTGGCAGTCCAAACGTCTTGTGTCGTTCCGTCTTCCGCAGTAACTGTATAATCCTGTGGAGTTGTGAAGTCTCTTACAGTTCCACTGGTTGGACTAACATTTGCTCCAAAGTAAGTGCCAATGGATGGACCTATGTTGGATAGATCCGTTCCATTGGTTACTTCTAACAGGACGGTAGAATTTTCACTATCTATCACTGCGTCTACGTATTTGTTAGCATGATTAAAAGCGGTAATATCTGCAATCATATTTGGCGCTTCAAAAGCACCTTTACTTGGCACGTTGCTATGTCTTGGGTCTCCATTAATATCGGTTGTTACAGAAGTTGTATAAGCAGACCGGAAGTCAGGGTTTGTGAGAGAAGATCCTGCCAAGGAAAAATCAATGGATGCGATATCAGTAAAAATCGGTTCTGAAAAAGTTACAGAGGGAGAATACCCTTGTGATGCTTCCTGATCATAGCTATTGTACCAGTTTGGGGTGCTTACCCCATCGTCATACATATAAATGTTGTTGTTACTATGCGAGTAGTTATTGTTCAAGGAAATACCTCTTTTGTAGGAGCTTCCATCTCCAGAACTATTAATACTCACGATATTGTTTCTGACAATACCACTCCCACCTGTTCCGGCTGAAAAACTTAAACCGTATGCATTGATAAATTGAGACGTGCTACCACCATCAAAGTATATGGTGTTATTGATGGCTTCACCATGACCATAGCTATGATTTATAGCTGTCGCGCTTGTCATGAATTCAGTGAAGGTATGGCTGAAAACATTATTGTATGCTTTAACCCCACATTTCATTCGGATATATATAACTCCTCCTGCTGTGTTGGTTCGCTCAAAACCGTAAAACTTGTTGTTTTGAATTACTATGTTCTTAGGCCAGGTAGATTGAGCTCCGTAAACAGGACTGGAATAGATAACATAGATAGGGTTTGAGTGGTCAACAGGAGTTTCTGTGAAAAACTCATTGTTTTCAATGATGATGTCATCCCAATACTGAGCTCCCGCTGCGGCACCTCCATTGGATCCATAAATTCCAAATTGACCTTGGACGTTGAATTTTAAATTTCTGAAAGTAACATCTCTCACATGAGTGTACATTCTGATCTCACCATTGATTTGAACGACCTTATCACCGGTGACAGGGTTGGCCCCATCAAATGTGACATTATCTGTTCCATTCAGTCTAAAATCGTGATTGATTTGAAGGTTTGTAACATCAGAGGCTGGTCTGATTGTGACCGAGTAAGATGTTGCACCTGTAATTCCTCCTAAAGTGGTGTAATCAGTAACATCATAATCTGACTGTAGCTCTAGAATGAGATCTCCATCAATTCCTCCTGCAGAGTTAATCCCGGTGAAGGCTAGTGGCAGTGTTTCATAATTTGCTCCAGGTCCAACGGTAAAGGTTCCGGATACTTGAGCACTCGCTAAATACATTCCCCCCACTATGGTGGCAAAGAGCAAGAATTTTTTAACTAAGACATGTGTCATGGCGTTTTGCGATTTTGTTTGAATCAAACTTGTCGCAATACCAAGAGAAACAGCCTAACCTAGTGGGCTAGTTTTTGCCTACCCACTTGGGTAGTTTTTCAAAAATCATCGAATGGGAGCTGTAGGAAGGGTTTCTAGGATTGCCCCACAATGAGGTGAAGTGCTTCTTTTCTGTTGTTTACTCCCAACTTTTCATAGACATTTTTGAGGTGGTATTTTACGGTATTCACCGATACAAAGACCTCCTGGGCTATTTCATTGTTGGTTTTATCAGAGACCGTAAGGTTTAAAATCTCAAACTCTCGCTCTGTGAGGGGCTGGTGCAGTTTCAAATTCAATTCATCCAGATTTAGCTTAATGGCGCTACTGTCACCAAGCAGTGAATTGATCTTTAGTCGCAGATTTTCGATTTCTTCACCCAACAGCTTTTGCTCGAGTCGAGCCTTTTGCCTTAAGGAATAAATGATAAATATACCCACTAGCAAGATGATGACGATAGCTCCTGCAAGCAGGTATTTTTCGCGTCGCTGTTGGATAAGCTGAAGCGACGCGATGGCAAGTTCTTGCTCCTTTTTTTCGGTTTGGTATTTGGTTTCCAGCTCTGCGATTTGTCTGGATTTTTCCTCAGTAAATATTTCCGAGGCTACTTCATTCTTGTTTTCCAAAAATTCCAGCGCCGATTGATAATCTCCTTGCTGCACGGCTATCTTGCTTAGCAGATCAAAAGTGTAAACTTCGTCCTGAGCAAATTTGTATTCTTGAGCAATTTGGAGCGCCTCAAGTCCCAGCTTTTTCGCTTGCTCCAGTTCGCCCATGTACATCAGGTTTTCTGCCTTGCTCTGTAAGGTGTTTTGCACACCCGATGACATTTCTATTTCTCTAAAAACCTCAAGTGCCTGATCATATAGTTCATTAGCTTTTTGGTATTGTTCCAAAACGAGTGAGTATACAGTTCCCGAGTTTAGCAAGGTATTGGCAAACCCTTCTTTTTCGTTGATAGCCATGAATAGCGATGCAGCCTGCTCATAATAGTCAAGCTCTCTTTGTGAATTATCTGCGTATCCAGCCATCATCCCCAAATTATTAAGCGCATGACCCCACCTGAGAGTGTCTCCAAATTGTTGTGAAAGGCTTTCTACATGTTGAAAGTATTCCACGGCTTTTGCGTCTTCTTCCTGCATCAGATAGTCAATGCCAAGATTGTTGAATGCATCTATCAAGGTGACTGTATCCTGAAATTGCTCTGCCACCTCAATAGCCCGGAAGGAGTACCTTGTTGATTTTTCATAGTCAGCCAGGTAACTGTATGAGGTAGAAAACCCTATAAAAATCTGTCCTTTTAGTGAGTCTCGTTTGAAGGTCTCACTAATGGTGATGGCCTTTTGGCAAAGCTGCAGAGCTGTATCGGGATGTGTTTCAGCGTACTCTTTGGCAAGCTTGGTCAGTGTGATCAAATACAAAGGTTCTGATTCGTACATCTTTTGCAACTCCAGCTCCAATTGTTCAATGGTGGTCTGGGCACCTACATTGAGGCAGAATAAAAAGATGACAAAACATTTAATTGGCTTTAACCACATAATCTAAGGCTTCTTTTCTATTGTTAACTCCCAGTTTTCCGTATGTGTTGCGCAGGTGAAATTTAACCGTACTTGTAGAGACAGAAAGTTCATCAGCGATCTCGCTATTTGATTTTCCTTCCAGTGTCAGCCGTAAAACTTCAAATTCTCTATCTGAGAGTGGCGTATTGATTTTTTTATTGAGATCAACAATACTTACTTCAGGCTCTGATGGGCTGATGTTGAGATCGATCAACCGCTTCTTCAAGGCCTCAATTTGGAGCTCCTGAGCTTCCCTCTCGATCTTCATTTTTTTATGGCGCTGGTTGAAGTAAACTGCCAATACCAAGATGCTCATTGCTGCTCCAACCCCAATTGCGTAAATGGCATTCCTGCTCTTAGCCAGGTTGGCAGCCTGAAGCTCGTTTGTAAGTGAGAGCCTGGTGATCTCTGATTCCTTCCTGTGCGTTTCAAATGCTACTTCCAGATCGGCAACCTTGTTGTTTAGGTCTTCACTCAATTCATCCTCTCTTGTGGAGTATGCTGTGTTCATAGCTTCATAGGCCTCCTTATATCTCCCCAATGCACGATAAATTTCTCCCTTAAATCTCATGATTTTTGCCGAGTAGAGATTTTTGCCCAGCTCATTATCTAACTGCTCAGACTTGTTTATGAATCCAAGAGCCTCCGTGGGGTTGTTGGTGTCCATGAGCCATTCGGCGTAATTGGCGTAGCTATTGGCGAGCCCTGCTTTATCACCCATCTGCTCTTTTAGTGAAATGGATTTTCGATAATGTTCTCCAGCCATGTTTAGCATATCAGGGATGTCGTGAAGAACTGAGGCCAGGTTGTTGTGTGCATTGGCTTCTTTTATTTTGTCTCCAAATTCGATGGCTATTTCCAGGGATTGCTCATAATATTGGATTGCCTCCCGATACCTTCCTAAATGTTTTAATGCTATCCCAATATTGTTTAAAGTATTGCTTAGTGAGAGTCGCTGATTATACTTTTCCTTTAAAACTGCCGCTTCTTTATAGTATTCCAGTGCCTTTTCCCAGGCATCCATTTTCTGGTAGACAATGCCAAGGTTGTTTACAGTGCTGGTGATGCTCTCATCAGCAAGCTGTTCCCTGATTCTATAGGCTTTATGCAAAATTTCTATTGCAGTATCATATTCTGTTTTATAGGAATAGACAAGACCTATATTATTGTACATGGCCCCCATTCTGGCACTGTCGGCAAGCTCTTGAGAAATTCTTAAACAGGTCGAATAGTAATGGATGCAAGAGTCATAATTGGATTGAAAAAAATGAATGTTTCCAAACCCATTGTACATGGAAGCCAGGCAGGTAGGATTATCGATTCTTTTAGCAACTGTCAGCCCCTTACCTATAAAATGGAACGCAGAATCGGGGTTTGACCTTCTATATTGCATGGCCAGCTTTCCATAAAGCATAGCTCTCAGAGAGTCATTTTTAGTTTCTTCGATTTCCAATTTCAGCTCATTTGCTGTTTGGCCAAATGCTGTAAGTGTACATGCAATTAGTATGGACAGGACTAAGGCTTTCATCTACCCAAATTAACCAACTCAGGGAAAATTATTAGTAAAGTCAAAAAGATTAACTGAATAATTACAAAAGGGATGATCCCCTGGTAAATGTGTTTAGTCTTTACTTCGGGCGGTGCTACCCCTTTCAAATAAAACAGCGCAAAACCAAAAGGAGGTGTGAGAAAGGAGGTCTGTAAGTTGACTGCCAAGAGGATACCTATCCATATCAAATCCACACCAAGAGAAACAAAAATGGGAGCTACCACGGGCACAATGATGAAAACGATTTCAATGAAGTCAATGAAGAAACCTGTAATGAACACTATGACCATCACCAAGATCAAAAAGCTCGTTGCATCCAGATTGGCACTTTCTATGAGTCCCAGCAAAAACTTATCTCCTTCCAGCCCTCTAAAGACTAAGGAGAAGGCAGTTGCTCCCACCAAAATCATGAATACCATGGATGTGAGCATGGTTGTTTCTTTCATCACTTCCTTTAGAACTGTTAAGTTCAATTTCTTACTGACGATAGCAAGTATCATAGCACCAAAAGCACCTACACCGGCTGCTTCTGTAGGCGAAGCGATTCCAGCGAAAATGGAACCAAGAACGATCAGAATCAAAACAAATGGAAAAAGAAATGACTTCACCACATCCATCGAAAAGCCCTCATCTCGAAACTCCTGAAGTTTCTCCTTCGATACTTTAGGTACCCGTTCAGGATAAATTTGACCGTAAACGATAATATATAGCAGGTAAATAACCACCAGGCACACACCGGGCACAATGGCCGCCAGAAACAAATCACCTACGGATACATTGAGCACACTACCCAGCAATACCAAGACCACTGATGGGGGAATGATTTGTCCTAATGTTCCGGAGGAAGCAATAACTCCCGTACTTATTCTGGGACCATAGCCATTTTTAAGCATGGTGGGCAAACTGATTAATCCCATAGTAACTACCGTGGCACCAACAATTCCAGTTGATGCTGCCAGCATGGCCCCCACAACAACTACGGCAATAGCAAGTCCACCACGTATATTACCGAAAAGCATACTCATGGTATGAAGCAGACGCTCAGCAATACCAGATTTTTCCAGCATCATGCCCATGAAAATGAATAGTGGGACAGCCAGAAGGACGAAATTTTGCATGGTGCCATATACCCGCAAGGAAAGCAGGTAGAAAAAGTCCATGTCAAAGACGAGTAACCCTACTACAATGGAAAGCCCACCAAGAGTGAAAGCCACCGGGTAACCCAGTAGGATTAGGAGGAAAATGGCTCCAAAAAGGATGAGAGGTAAGTATTCAAGCATTACCTCTGATGGTTTTGAGTGAAGTCAAAATAAGCGAGGCACCCTGTAAACCAAGCAGCAGAAAACCTACAGGAATGGTTGACTTAATAATCCATCTTGCCGGCAGTCCTCCTGGCTGGGGGCTTGTTTCATTCATGAGATACGAACTGTACACAAATGAAATAGACTCCCAGCAGGCAACTATGCAAAAAGGAAGAAGTAAGAATATTGTTCCCAAAAGGTTGACCCAGGCCTTGGTCTTATCAGAAAAGCTATGATAGAATACATCTACTCGAACATGCTTGTCTTGCTGGAGAGTGTATGCAGCGCCCAACAAAAATATCACAGCAAATAGATGCCACTCCAACTCGAACGAGGCTGCCGATGTAATACTGAGCGTATAGCGGAGAATTACGTCCACCACGATCACGAGCACCAGCGTGAAGGTAAGCCATGAAACAGCCTTGCCAATAGCACTATTCAGTTTGTCGATAAGGGTCACCCGACGAAAATAGTAAAAGAACCGAAACCATCTTCATACCTTTGCAAAATGAAGGACATCCGAAAAGAGTCGTTGGAGAGCCTGACGAGTTGGTTTGAGGCAAATGGAGAAAAAAAATTCAGGGCGAAACAGGTCTGGGAGTGGCTGTGGGCAAAATCAGCCAAATCTTTTGATGAGATGTCCAACTTGTCCAAACCTCTTAGAGACAAGTTGAAATCTGAATTTGTGATTAATCACATAACAATCGATAATTCTCAGCTTTCCAACGATGGCACCATAAAGTCTGCTTTTCGTTTGCACGATAACCACTTGATTGAAGGAGTGTTGATCCCAGCAGATGACCGTATGACGGCTTGTGTTTCTTCGCAGGTAGGATGTTCGCTAAGCTGTAAATTTTGTGCTACCGGCTATATGAAGCGTGAGAGAAATCTTGATGGAGCGGAGGTGTATGATCAGGTAGTGGCTATTCGTGATCAGGCTGAGGAACACTATCAAAAACCACTTTCCAATATCGTATTTATGGGAATGGGCGAGCCATTGCTCAACTATAAAGGCATGATGGATGGCATAGACAGAATCACCTCTGAGGATGGACTCAATATGTCTCCCAAGCGGATCACCGTTTCTACCGCGGGTATTGCCAAGATGATCAACAAGCTGGCGGACGATGAAGTGAAATTCAATCTTGCGCTCTCACTCCATGCTGCGGATGATAAGAAGCGTGATACCATTATGCCGATTAACGAAACGAATACGCTGGCAGCTTTGTCCAAGGCATTGCAATATTTCTATGACAAAACCGGCAACAGAATCACCTTTGAATACATCCTGTTTTATGATTTCAATGACTCCATCGATGATGCGGAAAAGCTTCTCAAGTACGCACGAAAAGTACCTGGTGTGCGAATAAATATCATTGAATACAACCCCATTTCAGAAGCATCATTCACTAAAGCTGATCCTGAAACCATCGATCGTTTTGCCAATCACTTGATCAAAGGAGGCATCCACACAAGTGTGAGGAGGAGTAGAGGTAAAGACATTGATGCCGCTTGTGGCCAGCTAGCTAACAAGTCGAAAGCAAGCTGAACTATCTTGTTTCAGCTTCCTGACAATTCCCTGAAACACACTCAACAGCTGGGGCAGTAACCACTGAACAATCTGATCCGGCTTTCGTGGCTTCATTGTATTGTTTGTTCAGTTCGTTGTAATCGGCTACCAATTCATCAAGCTTTGTCTGATCCGTCGCGTTAGAGTGAATAATAAATTTTGTTGGTCCCCCACAAGGTTTTACTCCAATAGCTGTTGCCACACATTGATCAGAAGAATCGCATGACGTTTCAATGTGATCCTCAATCTGGGTGTATACCTCTTGCATCTGTTGTAGCAGGGTGTCAGGGCTTAGAGACTCTTCTTTGCATCCTAGAAAAGCGATTAAAGCGAGGGTGAAAATGTATTTACTCATAGCTTGTTTTATTTTAAACTATGAGTAGCAAATTCTATGCTATTTTTTGCTGGCATTGAAAAGCTTTTGCTTCTCGTCTTTGGTCAGGCTTTCATACCCCTTCTCAGATATTTTATCCAGAATAGCATCAATCTCAGCTTGCGGGGTATTCGAAGAATCGGCTGCTTTAGCTGCTTCTTTTTTGGTTGGTCTTCTGTTACCCGAGCGATGCGTCACCTTGATTTTGGGCTGAGGTTTAAACATGCTTTTGATAAACTGAATAAATGAGATCACCCAGCCACCCATATCTGAGCCTTTATTGAGCTGAGAAATGTACATCCAACCAACCAGCGCACCCCCAAGGTGGGCAATTTCACCTCCGGCATTGGCTCCAGTTGTTCCTATGAATGACATGAAAACATAAAATATGGCGATATACTTGATCTTAACCGGCCCAATGAAAAGCAGGAAGAACGTATAGTTGGGCATGAAAACTGCCGCTCCAACCACAATCGCAAAAACCCCTGCAGAAGCTCCAAGCATCATTGATTCTGCCACCCGATCAGCATAAAACGGCATGAAATTATAGATGAACATGTAGAGAATCCCTCCTGCCAGTCCACCCAGGACATATAGAGAAATGACCCGTTTGCTATTCAAAAACTCCTGAATGATTCGTCCAAACCAAAAGAGGAACAGCATATTGAAAAGGATATGGAAGAAATCGAAGTGAGTAAAGAAGTAGGTGACCAATGACCAGGGTTGGAGTAGAAAACTCCCAACATCAGCGGGTAATTGTAGCTTTCTGAAAATGAAATAAAATGTGTCTGTCGCTCCACTCAAATCAAAGAATACCTTGATCACCCGAGCGGATACAAAAACAATGAGATTGATCAGAATAATCTGAACTACCGCATTGTTTGGCTTGCTCCAGGCATTTTTGAATTCCTCTTTAATTCCTCCGTTCATCACTTAATAAAACTTTCGGGTATCATTTTTCCAGAATTTCAACAAAATAAAAGCAATTAGCATTCCACTCAGGTGAGCAAGGTGAGCCACATTGTCTCCAGGCGTTCGGTTAAACTCTGCATAGAGCTCATACATCGCATAGAAAAAGACCAGATACTTAGCTTTTATGGGGATGGGCGGAAAGAGTAAAAACAGCTCGGTATTGGGGAATAGGAAGGCAAACGCAAACAAAATCCCAAACACAGCTCCGGAGGCACCCACCATGTTGCCATTGGTAACTACCCCGTTATAAATACTTCTAACAGCAGCAATCGTTTCCTGTTCATATGCAGGATTGTCATAATACAGGTCTAGCAACTCTGCACCTCTCGCTACATTAATAAATGATTTATTATCCAAAATAAATCTCTCAAAGGCTTCAGGGCTTGGATTTTCCATGTATGCCTCGGCAGCATTCTTTAGCGGCAACTTTTCGATAGCATCAGCAGCACCATAAAGTATACCAGCACCTATCCCGCAGACCAGATAGAATATCAGAAAACGCTTAGATCCCCATACCATCTCCAGCATTGGAGCAAAAACAAGTACCGCTATCATATTGCCAAACAGGTGCCACATGCCACCATGAAGCCACATGTAAGTCAGGAACTGGTAGGGAGCAAACTCGGAAGAGTAAACTACCCTTAGCCCAAACCAATCGTTGAGCGGTAGTCTTAGCACAGACGAGAGTAGCAATATTGCCACATTGATGATCAAAATATTTTTTGCTACCGGGGTGAGTCTCCTAAACACTGCGAATTAACTTTTTTATTTTCTATTTATTTTTTTAGCCCTACTTCCTAAACCACTCATTTATTTGCTCTAAGCTAACCAAAACATACGTGGGATTGCCATCCGGGGTATAATTTGGCTGAGCACATGCAAACAACCGATCCATCAGGTGATCCATCTCTTCTTCCTTCAGTTTACCACACCGATTTCCCGCTGTACGTTTAGCTAGTGCACGAGCCAGGCTTTCATTCTTCGGAAGGTCCAGTTTTTCGGCATTAAACTTATACTGCTCTATTAGACCTTCAAAGACCTCCTTTTCGTTGCATGGTGCCAGCTCAGAGGGGATTCCTTGTATCACAATCATACTTTCACCCATCTGTTCGAATTCAAAGCCCAGCTGATTGATCTCCTGCTTCAGCCCCATGGTCAATGCAAAATCTGAAGGATTAAGCGCGACCTGTTGAGGAAACATGCACGATTGTGAAGTACCTGATCCCGATTTCATCGATCGCTGATACTGCTCAAACAAGATCCTTTCCAGAGCTGAGACCTTATCCAGCACGACCATTCCGCTCTTCACCTGCCGAAGCAAATAACGTCCGTGGAGGTGATATGTTGGTTTTTTTTCTTCCGTTTCCACGGGCTGGTTCATGGAGCTGGAAAAGGTGGTTTGCACCACGCGCTCTTTCTCTGCTTCCTCGATCGTGGCAATCTCCTCCTGAGTTGCTGAGGCGTATAGTTCATTCAATTTATCCAGACGCTCCTGATTACTTTCCAATGACCTGAACGACCCATAATCTCTATCTTTTTGAGATTTAATCGATTGGCTTTCTCTTTGAATATTCAAGTGCTCAAAGCTGACATCTGCTGAAAAATCCAATGAGGGGGTGACATTAAAAGAAGCCAGTGCCTGCCTTACAGCAGAATTGATAACCCCATACAGCATTCGATCATCATCAAACTTCACCTCCGTTTTCGTCGGGTGCACATTGATATCTACATGTACAGGATCAATGTCAATGAAAAGCACATAGAAGGGGAAATAGTCTTCTTTGAGCAAGCCCTCATATGCTCGAACCACAGCATGATTCAGATAGCTGTTTTTAATGAATCGATTGTTGATAAAAAAGAATTGCTCGCCTCTCGTTTTCTTGGCATTTTCAGGCTTACCAATGTATCCAGTGATTTTTACCAGATCCGTTTCCTCGGCACAGGGCACAAGCTGCTGCTGATAGTTTTTTCCAAAAAGCTGCACGATTCGTTTGCTGAGCTTCCCGGCATCCAGTTTGTAAGTTTCAAGATCATTTTGAACCATCGTAAAAGCTACCTCCGGATTGGCCAGAGCCACGCGCTGAAACTCGTCATTGATGTGACGAAGCTCCACAGGATTGGACTTTAGGAAATTTCTTCGGGCGGGTACATTGTAAAACAAATTCTTTACGGAAATAGAAGTGCCCTGATTGTAAGCAATCGGTTCCTGGCTTTTTACTTCTGAGGATTCAATGATGAGTTGGGTTCCGAGCTCATCATCCTGATGTTTGGTTTTTAACTCCACCTGGGCAACTGCTGCTATTGAAGCCATAGCTTCTCCGCGGAAACCCAGCGTACGAATTTTAAATAAATCTTCGGAGGTTCGGATTTTGGAAGTAGCATGCCGCTCAAAACTCATGCGAGCATCGGTTCCACTCATTCCACAGCCATTATCCACCACCTGGATAAGCGCTTTCCCTGCATCTTTTACTATGAGCTTGATGGAGGTTGCTCCGGCATCTACACTATTTTCCAGCATCTCCTTTACCACTGAGGCAGGCCGCTGCACCACCTCACCCGCTGCTATCTGATTGGCTATGCTATCCGGTAATAAGTGAATGACATCACTCATCTTTTTCTTTTCAATGTTTTGAGGCGATAGATTAGGTATATCGGGAGCATGATCCAAAGTAGGTAGTAGAAAACTTCATTACCAAACTGAAGCCATCCCAACACCATCAAACCCAGTAAGGCTGCTATTCCCAGCTGGATCATAGAAGTGGCTGGAGCAGATTTAGCTTTTCTTTTAAAGTTGATCTTGGTAGCTCGATATTCGCCGGTTTCTTTCCCTTCCATCTGCTCTTTTATGCGCTCGGTTCGCTCCTTGATTTCCTCCTTCACCGGATCATAGTAGCGTGGCTGTATTCGAAACTGCTGATGTTTTGGTAGACGAAAAAGTGAAGGAAATCGCATTGGGTATAGTTATTGGTCGAATGTTGTCTTAATTGAACACGACATCAATTAAAAATTGTTCAAATTTAAGATTAATTGCTGTTTATGAGAGTTTATATCCGAATAGTATTTGTACTTCTGTTCGTGCCTGTTTTTGCAAATGATGTAGAAAACAGGGAGGAGGTATGGATAGACGGCAATTCTTTTTACAAATCGATCAAGCATCAAAAACAATCCACGCTTTATTTTGAAAGATGGTCTGATTTTATCACCCAGTTTTTGGAAGATGAAGACTACTATGTGGCGCTTCAATTGAGCGAGACCTTCGATCCTCTGCCTACAGATGGTATTACCCTTCCAAGTTTACGAACCCTGGCCGCAATTGGTGATCAGGATTTAAGAAAGGATTACTATCGATTTCTTGAAAGTTTTGGACGGGCGAATGGCATTCATCACATGGTGCTACCGGATTCCACAGGCTTTTCAAAGTATGAACGAGAGGTAATTCGTGAAGCCGGATCACATTCCCCGTTCTATTTTTTAAGTCACTCATTTTTATCTCACTCTCTACCCGAATCAAAGCGGGAGTTTGAAAATGAAGCCGAAGAAAAACCAACCATTTGGATTGCAGACCAGGATGAGAGCACAAAAAAGCTGAACAGATGGGGAAATAAGCTGAGTGACGATAGTCGGTTTTCATTTTATGCACAGCTCAGGGAATCTAAGAAAGTGGAGTTTATCCCAGCTTATGAGCTCCCTTTTTCGCTAGCTCGTTCACTTTATACCTCAAGCATTGCAGCGATTGATGGCGATCAAAGGCTACCAATTAGATCCAAGGTGATTTCTTATCTGGGCACAGATCACAACCTTAAAGCCAGACTTCAAAAATATGCTCAGGTTTTAGAGCACCGGGTGGATGGTGTGATCGCCATCGTGGATCAAAGGCATGGACATAGTGCAACTGAGAGTGGTGATATAGTCATCAAAAAAAGGATGAGTTCGGAGGATCTATCTGCTCTGATTATTCCGGATATAGATTTGATCGGTCAGGATGCCATCATCGCAAAGATGCTCTTTGGGGCGGAAGGGATAAGCGGGAGAGTAGAACACCCCAATGCGAGACAAATCCCAAATCAAAAATTCATTGGATATACTGATCCCTTTTGGGAAGGAATGGATGACCTTCACCTTCAATGGGTCGATTCACTGGCTACTGTTGCCATTCGAAAATTTGCTACTCCGGGGATGCAGCTGGCAGTGGTAAAAAATGGCTCATTGGTCATAGAAAAAGCATACGGACATTTCACCTATGACAGCCTTCAGCCAGTCACTACCAACACGATTTACGACATTGCCTCCATTACCAAAGTGGTTGGAACATTGCCTGCAGTTGCTTTATTAGTTGATCAGGGACGAATTCACCTTGATGACTCAGTAAGTATGTACCTGCCGGAGTTTAGCAAATCCAACAAATCACAAGTAACCATTCGGCAGTTGCTTGCCCACAATGCAGGGTTGCTGTCGTATGTGCCTTTTTGGAGTATGATGATGGATGGGGATCGATTGGATGCATTTTATTACAAAACTCCTGAAGATGAGGCCAATGATATCCGAACCTATGGATTGGAGCCGCACCCAAGTATGCTGGATTCATTGAAGAGTTTCATTGTAAGATCGAAGCTTATTAAAAACCCTGGAGAATACAACTACAGTGATTTGGGGTTTATGATCCTTCATTTGCTTGTAGAGAAAGTTTCAGGGATGTCGTTTGATCAATTTTTGGCTCTTAACTTCTATCAACCTATGGGCCTGACAAACACTTACTTCAATCCAAAATCTGCTGGAATAAGTTTCAGAAATATCGCTCCTACTGAGTATGATATGCGATACAGAAACTATCAGGTATGGGGCGAAGTACACGATCGAAATGCGTTGGTTTTTGGAGGGGTGGCCGGTCATGCCGGGCTTTTTTCCAATGCCACAGATCTGGCTAAAATGATGTCCATGTTTATGAACGGTGGCTACTATGGAGGAAAGAGTTATTTATCAAAAGAAACCCTTGATCAATTTAACTTCAGGCACTTTGAAAACAATCGCAGAGGGCTTGGATGGGATAAGAAAGACGGCAAAAAGGACTCGGCATCTTCGCTGACAAGTGATCGAAGCTTCGGCCACACAGGATTTACTGGTACGATGGTATGGGCAGATCCAGACGAGGATTTAATCTTCGTGTTTCTATCAAACAGAATCTATCCTGACGCTAACAACTGGAAATTAGGAGAGCTCAATACCCGAACCCAAATGCACGATGTGATTTATCAATCGCTCAAAAATTCACCATAACCGAAACTTATTCTTTCTTGCATTGGTTTAAAACCCTTGAAGAAAATAACCTAATTAAATGAAGGTAGGAATTGTATGTTATCCCACGTATGGGGGAAGTGGAGTGGTAGCCACAGAATTAGGCAAAGCACTGGCTAAAAAGGGTCATGAAATTCATTTCATCACCTATTCACAGCCTACCAGACTCGATTTCTTCAATCCAAATCTTTACTATCATGAAGTAAGCGTAAAGTCTTATCCCCTTTTTCAGTATCCACCGTATGAGCTTGCGCTAGCCAGCAAAATGGTAGATGTGGTTATTAATGAGAAGCTGGATTTGCTGCATGTGCATTATGCGGTTCCCCATGCTTCGGCTGCCTACATGGCCCAGCAGATTTTGAAAACAAAGGGATATGAAATTCCTTTTATCACAACACTCCACGGTACGGATATCACAATTGTAGGGAAAGATGCTACAAACGAGCCTGTAGTGACTTTTTCAATCAACCAGTCTGATGGAGTTACGGCCGTTTCCGATGATCTCAAAAACGACACACTTGAACATTTTGATGTAACTGTACCAATAGAGGTTATCCCAAACTTCATTGATCTGGAGCGATTTAAAAAGCAACCTAAAGAGCACTTTAAAAAAGCAATTTGTCCAAATGATGAAAAGCTGGTGGTTCATACTTCCAACTTCAGAAAAGTGAAGCGAGTGGATGATGTGCTGAAAGTGTTTTGCGAGCTTCGAAAGGTGGTGCCATCCAAGTTACTATTGATCGGGGATGGTCCGGAAAGAAAGAAAATGGAAGACATGGCTCGCGAAATCTGCACCGAGGACATCCGGTTTTTAGGAAAGCTGGAAGCAGTGGAGGAGGTATTGTCTGTCAGTGATTTATTTCTGATGACATCAGAAAAGGAAAGTTTCGGCCTGGCTGCATTGGAAGCTATGGCCTGTGAAGTGCCGGTTATATCATCAAATGCGGGAGGTCTCCCTGAGCTAAACAATGAGGGAGTATCGGGATACGTCTGTGATGTTGGGGATATTGATGCGATGGTGGAGCGAGCCATCCACATTTTGGACAATGGCAATCTTGAAACTTTCAAAAAGGGAGCGCTTGCCAGAGCTCAGGAGTTTGATGTAAATAACATATTGCCGAAATACGAGGATTACTATCAATCCGTTTTAGAGAAACATAAAAATTCATTATCAAAGAGTTTGTGAAAAATTAGGGTTTCTTTTCCCTAATTTTGCCGTCAATTAAACAAAGCGATGGAACTTAAGAATAAACCACATACTAAAGGAACTAAAGCTCTCTTCAAGAATAAATTTATGGAGAGGCTTACTAGAACGCATATTGCAATTCCGCTGGTTGTGTTCTCAGTGATATCTACAGGCCTGATGATTTATGGTTTTCAGGAATCATTTCTCACCACAACCAATGCAATCCTTCTATTTGTAGGAGGGTTTATGTCTTTCACTTTGGTGGAGTATGTAATGCACCGATTTGTTTTTCACCTAACCCCCACTACTGAAAAAAGAGAAAAATTTGCTTATACGGTACACGGTGTTCATCACGACTATCCGAAGGATAAGGATCGTCTGGCTATGCCCATTCCACTTAGTCTGACTCTTTCTACTGGATTCTTCTTCCTTTTCCAGCTAATCATGGGAACCAATGTATTTGGATTCTTGCCAGGATTTTTGATGGGTTATTCGGCATATCTATGGGTACACTATATGGTGCATGCATTTCAGCCACCTAAAAATTTCTGGAAGGTTCTATGGGTGCATCATGGCATCCATCATTATAAAGATCCGGGAAATGCATTTGGAGTTTCATCTCCATTTTGGGACATGGTTTTTGGCACCATGCCTAAGAAATAGTGATTATTCTTTCTTTTTCTTCTTAGCTTTTTCCTTAGCTTCTTTTGCTTTTCGTTTTTCTGGCGATGCGGGTTCTAGTGTGGCTTTGAATAAAAAATCCCTAGTGCCCCAAAAAAGATTGGAGATTAATGAAGCGAATATGGGTCTTCTGCCGGGCATTACTGATGAATATCTAACGTTAATTTAACGGAAAAAATTCTCATTTCATTATTCCCAGCAGTTTGGAAATCATTCTTCTCGGTTTTTAGTTAAGTTAATGCTATGATCGGATACCGATTTACTGAATTCATTCCGGAGAAGAATCCAGAGCAAAATGCATTTGACAATTTGCTCAATATTTTTCTACAGCTCTTGGTCATTACCTCTGGAGATGTCAATGAAGCATTGAGTTGGCTCACCAACCTGGATCGTGAGCACGGAATCTCCACTTCAGATTATGGAATTGGAGATTTTATTGATGATCTGAGAAACAAAGGCTACATCGATGATAAAAACGAAAGAGGTGAGCTGCGAATTACTTCTAAAAGTGAGCAGGAAATTAGAAAAAGTGCGCTGGAGGAAATTTTCGGTAAACTGAAAAAGTCTGGGAAAGGCAATCACAAAACAAATCATACTGGGTCAGGTGATGAGATCACCTCAGACTTTCGTGAGTTTCAGTTTGGCGATTCTTTGGAGCAAATTGAAATGACTGAAAGCATACGAAATGCGCAAATCAATCATGGTCTTAATGATTTAACTCTTACGGAAAACGATCTGGAAATACGTGAGCGTGAATTCAAGACGCAAACATCCACGGTACTTATGATCGATATAAGCCACTCGATGATTCTGTACGGGGAGGATCGGATTACCCCGGCCAAGAAGGTGGCTATGGCATTGGCAGAGTTGGTCAAACGAAAATATCCTAAAGACACTCTGGATGTAATAGTGTTTGGGAATGATGCCTGGCAGATAGAAGTGAAGGATTTGCCCTACCTGAATGTTGGCCCTTATCACACCAATACAGTTGCAGGATTGGAGTTGGCGATGGATTTGCTTCGCAGACGGAAGAATAAAAACAAGCAGATTTTCATGATCACAGATGGTAAACCGACCTGCTTGAAAGAAGGCATCAAATACTACAAGAATAGCTTTGGGTTGGATCCCAAAATTCTAAATAAGACATTGAACCTTGCAGCCCAGTGTCGCAGGATCAATATCCCTATCACCACCTTTATGATTGCTTCAGACCCATACTTGCAGGAATTTGTCAGAGAGTTTACAGAAGTAAACAATGGCAATGCCTACTACAGCAGCTTGCAGGGCTTGGGTAATCTCATTTTTGAAGACTATAGACGAAACAGAAGAAAGAATCTTTAATGCAATACAAAGACATTAGCACCGAACAACAGCTTGCCATTCGTACCCTTGGCCAACTTAAAAAGAGTGGGTATAAGTCACAATCCATAAAAGAAGAACTTAGAGCCAATCTGATTAAATCAAAGAAAGAAGGCAAGAACATCTTTGAGGGAATCTGGGGATATGAAGACACAGTTATCCCGGACGTGGAGCGAGCTATTCTTTCCAGACACAATATCAACTTTCTGGGACTAAGAGGGCAAGCTAAAACCAGGATGGCCAGAATGATGACCCGCTTGCTTGATGAATACATTCCTGTCATAGAAGGAGCGCCATTAAATGACGATCCACTCAACCCAATCTCAAAGCTAGCAAGGGATAAAGTAGCAGAATTTGGCGATGACACCACAATAGGCTGGATGCATAGGGACGAACGTTACACGGAAAAGCTGGCAACTCCAGATGTGACCATTGCGGACTTGATTGGAGATGTAGATCCAATCAAAGCTGCGAGTTTGAAACTACCCTATTCAGACGAGCGAGTAATTCACTTTGGACTTGTGCCTCGATCTCATCGGGGTATTTTCGTTATCAATGAACTGCCTGATCTACAGGCTAGAATTCAGGTGGCCCTTTTCAATATTCTACAGGAAGGCGATATTCAGATTCGGGGATTTAAACTCAGAATGCCGCTGGATGTTCAATTTATATTCACGGCCAATCCAGAAGATTATACAAACAGAGGGTCAATAGTGACTCCTCTTAAAGATCGAATTGACAGTCAGATTATCACTCACTACCCGTCCTCTATCGAGATTGGCAAGAAAATTACCGGCCAGGAGGCCGTGCTAGCCAAGGAACAGCAAGAAGGTGTGGAGGTGTTCGACCTTGCTAAAGATTTGATTGAGCAGATTGCCATGGAAGCAAGGGAAAGCGAATATGTGGATGCTAAAAGTGGGGTGTCTGCCAGACTAACTATTTCAGCTTATGAGAATCTGGTGAGTGCTTGTGAGCGAAGAATGTTGATGAGCGGTGAAGAAAAGACCAGTGTACGTGTCACCGATTTTATTGGAGTCATTCCGGCTATTACAGGTAAAGTGGAGCTTGTCTACGAAGGAGAGCAAGAGGGGCCGGGCATTGTAGCCAATAACCTCGTTGGTAAAGCCATCCGCTCACAATTCATCAATTACTTCCCAGATCCTGAAAAAGAACGGAAAAAGGAAAAAGGAAATCCGTATGAGCCAATTAAAGAGTGGTTTGAAAAAGGGAACATGGTAGATTTGACCTTTGATGCTAAGCAGAAGGAATATCATAAAGAGCTGAAAAACATTCCTGGGCTGGAGGAGCTTGTAAATAAATATCAGAAAACATCCCACGAAGGATTCAAGTACTTTCTGATGGAATTCGCGTTATTCGGATTGGCAGAATACAGTATGCTCAGCAAGCATCAGCTGGAGCAGGGGATGCAATTCAAAGATTTGTTTACAAGCATGTTTTCCATGCCAGAAATGGGGGATGATGAATGAGAGAGCTAAAGAGGTACTCAAGCTAATCCGAGGAGGAGAAAGCCAATTTGTAGAATTTAAAAAGAAGGCAGCACACCCTGAAAAAATCATCAGGGAGGTGGTGGCTTTTGCCAATGCAAACGGCGGACACCTTTTTATCGGTGTGAATGATGATGGCACACTGGCAGGATTAAAATATCCAGAAGATGAAGAGTATGTCCTCACAAAAGCTATCCAAGAACTTTGTAGACCTGCTGTATCATTTAAAGTGGAATTGCTTCAGATAAAGGACGTAGAAATTCTGCATTACCACATCTCTGAAAGTGAGAACAAACCACATTTTGCTTTTTTAGAAAAGAAGCACAGATATGGTAAGGCGTTCGTTCGTGTAGCCGATCACTCAATACAAGCCAGCTACGAGGTACGGCAGATTTTGAAAAAAAGTAAGAGAATAAATAGGCCCATTGAGATTGAAGAAAAAACAATGGAATTGTTCAAGTATTTTGAAAGTCACCCGGGCATTACCCTTAACGAATACACTCAATTAAGTGGGCTAAATAAAAAGCTTGCTTCTAACAAGTTAATTCATCTGGCTTTATCCGGTGCTTTAAAAATTGAGCCAAAAGAAGGTGGCGATATTTTCCTGCCGACCGAATAATTTTATTCAAATTCCTGAGGTTTCACTTCTTTTTTTCAGGTGAAACTCCAATATTACGGATGATCCTTTTTGGAAATGTAAACCACACATTCGCATGGCAAAAACCACCAAGCAGAAGAAGATTTTCGTACTCGACACTTCGGTCATCCTTTATTCACATGATTCCATCTTAAATTTCGCAGAGCATGATGTTGGGCTCCCCATCACAGTGTTAGAAGAGCTGGATCAGTTTAAAAAAGGAAACGATACCAAAAACTTCGAGGCACGAGAGTTTATTCGATTGCTTGATCGGTTGGCCAAGGATCATAGCTTGCAAGACTGGATTCCCCTGAACGGAAAAACTAAGGGCTGCTTCAAAGTTATCATGGACTCTGACAGCACCATTGATGCCACTCAAATCTTCAATGATGGAAAGAATGACCACCGTATTTTAAATGCGGCACTTACCGTAAAAGAGCAGGAACCAAAGCGGAAAGTAATTCTGGTTTCCAAGGACATCAACTTGAGACTGAAGGCAAAATCACTCGAACTTCCAGCAGAAGATTATGAGACTGGCAAAATCAAGAACGTAAATACGCTCACCACTGGAAAGACAGAGCTGGAGGATATCAACTCAGAGCACATCGATGAGCTGTTCAAAAAGAATGTGATTGACCGAAAGAAGATCTTGGTGAGGAAGAAATTCCCTGCTAATAATTACTTCATTCTCAAGAGCGAGAAAAACTCGGTGCTAGGCTATTACAATCCAACGGAGGATACGGTGGAGAAGGTGGAAAAGCAAATGGTGTATGGGATAAAGCCTAAAAATGCTGAGCAAACATTCGCCATGCACGCTATGCTAAACCCTGAAATAAAGCTGGTTAGTATCAATGGTGTAGCTGGAACAGGAAAGACACTTTTGGCTCTGGCCTCTGCTCTGGAGCAGCGAAGAAATTTCAAGCAGATATATCTGGCACGACCGATTGTGCCATTGAGCAATAAAGACATTGGTTATTTGCCAGGAGATATCAAATCAAAATTGAATCCCTATATGGAGCCACTTTGGGATAACCTGAAGTTTATCCAGCACCAATTCCGGGAAAACGACAAAGAATTTACCCGGATCACCGACATGGTAAATCAGGAAAAATTGATGATTACACCACTGGCATATATCAGAGGGCGTAGTTTATCCAATATTTTCTTTATTGTGGATGAAGCTCAAAACCTGACGCCACATGAGGTAAAAACCATTATCACAAGAGCAGGAGAAAATACCAAGATTATTTTCACAGGAGACATTTACCAGATTGATACACCATATCTGGATTCCCAATCCAATGGGCTTTCCTATTTGATTGACCGGATAAAAGATCATCCAATGTTTGCTCACATCACCCTTGAAAAAGGTGAGCGATCAGAGTTGGCCAATCTGGCAAATGAGCTGCTTTGATGCGGATAGTGCATCCAAATTCAAATGATTTCGTTAGGTTTAGTTTGTCAAAAAACTCAAATAAATGATCAACCTAAAAGACGTAAGTAAATTCATTGAATCTAAGTACCAAAGAACCTTTATTTTGAAGGGCGTGGACTTGGAAATCAAGCAGGGAGAATTCGTAAGTATAATGGGGCCTTCCGGATCAGGAAAGTCCACTTTGTTAAATATCATTGGCATGCTGGATAAACCATCCGAGGGTGAATATTACTTCATGGATGAACCTGTGCATAAGCTCAGAGAAAAGCGCATTTCACGAATTCATAAAGAGCACATAGGATTCATTTTCCAGGCCTACCACCTGATTGACGAACTCACTGTTTACGAAAACATCGAAACACCTTTAATCTACCGTGGCGTAAAAGGAAAAGAGCGGGCAAGCATGATTGCAGAAATGCTCGACCGATTCAACATGGTAGCTAAAAAAGATCTTTTTCCTGAGCAACTTTCCGGTGGTCAGCAGCAGCTGGTTGGTGTGGTCAGAGCCATCATTGGAAAACCCCAACTACTTCTGGCTGATGAACCTACCGGAAATCTTCATTCTTCTCAAGGTGAAGAGGTGATGGATGTGCTAAAGCAGCTTCACAAAGAAGGCATGACGATCGTTCAGGTAACACATAATGAGAAATTTGCTGAATATGGCTCCAGAATCATTCAGCTGGAGGATGGCAGAGTGATGGATTAATCAAATACATCAGGTATTACAGTTGGTTACCAAAATGTCTATCTTTGGATTAAGAGAAGATTATTTTTAACAAAACCAATTTAACCATGAATATGCCTGATTACGTTGAGCGATTGATACACACCATTAGTGACTCACTACCGGGAGTAGTAGGCGCTATTGTTGTATTAATTGTAGGTTGGCTATTTGCAATACTTATCAGAAAAGTAGTGCACGGCCTAATGAAGAAAACAGAATGGGATGAGCGCCTTCTGGGGAATACCATTCTAGACACCAATAAGTTTATTGCCAATCTGGTGTATTACATCCTGATGCTAATCATACTCTTGATTGTGTTGGAGATGCTCGGCGTAAGCTATGTGCTGGATCCTATCAGAAATATGCTGAATGAGTTCTTGGGATTCATTCCAAATATTCTTGCTGGTTGTGCGATCATATTCATTGGTTACATCATTGCAAAGTTCATTTCGAATCTGGTGAAAATGGCCGGAAGTTTCTTTGATCGCCTGGCCAACAATATGGGCTTCAAGGAGACTGACAAACTAGTTCATTTTATTCAACAGGTTGTTTTCATTGTTATCTTCATTCCATTCATCATCCAGGGGCTGAATGCGCTTCATCTGGAGGCAATTACCAACCCCGCCAATAACGTGTTGCATCAAATGCTCGATTCTGTTCCGAATATCATCGGAGCAATATTGATCATTTCAATTTTCGTGGTAGGAGGTCGCTTTATCACCTCTTTTGTAAAGGATTTGCTGGCTAATGTTGGAATAGATAAGCTTATTGAAAAGCTTCAGTTGAAATCAGTGCTTGGTAAGCAGAAGCTTTCAACTATCGTTGCAAACATCATCTTTTTCTTCATGGTTTTCTTTGGAGTGATCTCTGGTGTTGAGATGCTTGGACTGGATCGATTGGCTGAGGTACTTCATACTATCCTAAATCTTTCCGGTAATGTTCTTTTCGGGTTGATCATTTTGGTAATGGGGAATTTCCTTGCATCGATCATTTTCAAATCCATGAATAACAACGGAGAAAATTCATTCGTAGCAGGAATTGCCCGGGTGGCAATCATTGGTTTATTTCTTGCCATCGCCTTGCGAACCATGGGCATTGCAAACAGTATCGTAGAACTGGCTTTCGGACTCACACTAGGTGCTATAGCAGTTGCTGTCGCTTTGTCGTATGGGCTTGGTGGACGTGAAGCTGCCGGAAAGCATATGGAGCAAATTCTAAAGAAATTTCAGAGTAAGAAGAAATAAAAATTTGACATAGAAAAGGAAAGCCCCGACTTAATCTAAGTCGGGGCTTTTTTTATTTAGGCAAAGCATTTGGCCAGTATAGGTTGATACTGCCTTCCAAATTGTTGATAACACCACTCTTTGAGTTGATACACTTCGTCAGGAACCAGAGATTTGATCGCCTTCCTCAGCTCTTTCTCAAATAGCCGTTTATCAAAGCTCACTTTCGATAAAATAGTTTTAAAGTACTCTAGCATGTGAATAATTGTTAATGATCAAACCCACACCTTAAATTTGGCGTTGGGACTGACAAGTGATTAATTATAACATTTAGTTTGAGTAAAAAATTTGCGGCTGCTATGAAATTAACGAACAAGTTTTTGATAGGTTGTGCTATCGTCTTAGTATCTGCTACAAATATTTTCGCCCAGGATGTTTCCATCAAGTTAGGCGAAAATGAGATAGGTGTCAATCAGTATTTTACCGTAACTATTCAGGTAGAAAATGATCGGTTGAAGCAGTATAGTGACTTCCCAAATATTGAAGGATTTATAAAAAGAGGTACTTCTTCGTCAACAACCACAAACTACGTAAACGGACGAATGTCCTCAACGCAGAGCCTGACACAAAACTATCAGGCAAGTGATAAGGGCACTTTCCTTCTGGAACCATTTTTCATGACCATCAATGGGAAAGAAATAAAATCCGAGGGTACTCAGATTGTTGTAGGTGAAGCTGTCCAGCGCCAGGCTCGCCAGTCACCGTTTGGGAGAGATCCTTTCGAGGATATGTTTGGCAGCAGGTCAGAACCGGAAGAGTTTGTGGATATTAAAGCAGATGCTTTCGTTGCACTTTCGCTTGATAAAGACGAAGTTTATGTAGGCGAAGGATTTACTGCAACGCTCGCCTTCTATGTGGCTGAATCGAACAGAGCGGAGATGCGATTCTATGATTTGGCAAACCAGATTACTGAAATTGTAAAAACAGTAAAGCCCGGCAATTGCTGGGAGGAGAATTTTAGCATCGATCAAATTTCCGGTGATCCGGTGACGATTGCTAACAGAAAGTACACCCGATATAAAATCTATCAAACAGCCTATTATCCTCTGACACTTCAGGATATTCAATTCCCTTCCATTGGACTAAAAATGATAAAATATAAGGTAGCCAAGAACCCATCTTTTTTTGGAAGAAACCGCCAGGAAGACTATCAGACATTTTATTCGAAAGAGAAGAGCGTGAAGGTGAAACAGCTTCCTCCTCACCCATTGAGAGATCAGGTAGCGGTGGGGAATTATCAGCTGGATGAAAAACTGAGCACACAAAGTTTAGCTACCGGTCAAAGCTTCAATTACTCTTTTAATATTATGGGTGAAGGCAACATTAGCGCCATCGAAGCACCGAATCCAAACGGAGGTGATGAGTTTGACTTTTACGCTCCAAACGTAACTCAGCAGGTCAATAGAGCAGGGGGCAAAGTAAAGGGTGTGAAAAGCTATGATTTTTATGGGATACCAAGTGAGCCCGGTGAGTACAAGCTTTCAGATTTTTTTTCATGGGTGTTTTTCAATCCAACCACAGACTCCTACGATACATTAAAGTCTAAATACACACTTAATGTCACTGGTGAAAGTCGAAAGAACTTATCCATTGCCTCGAATGACCTTGGGGATTTCTATGATGAGATTTCCAGAGCAGACAATGACCTGAAAGCTCTGGACGGAAATGATTGGGTTACCATCTTAGTTAATATCTTTATCGTTTTAACTCTGGGCTTCACAACCTATCTGCTGTTTAAAAAGACAGCATAGTCGCATGAGCAATACTTTAGGAAACATTTTCAAGATTACCTCTTTTGGTGAGTCTCATGGGACAGGCGTTGGTGTCGTTATCGATGGTTGCCCTGCCGGAATAGAGCTTGACGCTGATTACATTCAGTCAGAGCTTGATCGAAGGAAGCCGGGCCAATCAAAAATCACAACGCAACGAAAAGAACCAGATGGTTTCGAATTTCTGTCAGGAGTCTTTGAAGGCAAGTCCACAGGAGCGCCCATTACCATTTTGATCAAAAACCAAGATCAGAAAAGTAAGGATTACGATCATATAAAAGATATTTATCGACCATCCCATGCTGATTTCACTTATCAGGAGAAATATGGAATCAGAGACTATCGAGGTGGAGGACGAAGCTCTGCAAGGATTACAGCAGGGTGGGTTGCCGCAGGAGCTATTGCAAAGTTGATACTCAATCAAGTTGACATTTCATGCCATGCATACGTCTCTCAGGTGGGAGAGTTGAAACTTGGAAAAGGCCACAAAGAACTCGATCTATCAAAAACAGAAACCAATGCAGTTAGATGTCCGGATGAGAAAATGGCAGAGCAGATGTTTGATCTTATTGATCAGGTGAGAAAGGAAAGAGATACGATTGGCGGAGTGGTAACAGGTGTTGTCCAGGGTGTTCCGAAGGGTTTGGGTGAGCCTCTTTTCGATAAGCTAAACGCTGCTCTAGGTCATGCTATGCTTTCCATCAATGCTGTCAAAGGGTTTGAACTGGGCAGTGGGTTTGAAGGAGTGAAGATGAGTGGCTCAGCGCACAATGACATCATCCAAAATAAAGAAGGAAAAATTCAAACAGCCACAAACCATTCCGGAGGCATCCAGGGAGGGATCACAAACGGAGAAGACATCTTTTTCAATGTGGCTTTCAAGCCAGTGGCGACCATCATGCAAGATCAACCGTCCATTGATAAAGACGGAAATGAAGCTACAGCGACTGGCAAAGGACGTCATGACCCATGTGTAGTACCCCGCGCCGTGCCAATTGTGGAGGCAATGTCGGCTCTTGTCATGATAGATTTCTATTTATTGGCTCAAACCAATAAATTGCGAGGCTAACACATTAGCTACAAGTACCTAACTTGAAAATATCAGATGATTAAAAGGTTACCCCTGCACACCAAGATCTTGATAGGAATGACACTTGGGTTGGTTTTTGGAATGATTTGTATCCAATTTCCAAGCCTATCAGGATTCACAATCGATTATATCAAACCTATAGGAACCATCTTCATTCGAGGATTGAAAATGATTGCCGTTCCACTTGTTTTGGCTTCTCTGATTATCGGTGTTGCCAACATTGGCGACATATCAAAACTTACGAGAATGGGAGGTAAGACACTTCTGATATTTATCGTAACCACTATCATTTCCATCACTATTGGGCTATCAATTGTTGCGATTGTAAAGCCTGGGCACAAGCTGCCAGAAGAGACCCGCACCAACCTGATGGAACTTTACGATACCAACGCAGCAGGTAAGATAGATTTTGCAGAGCAGGTGAAATCCAGAGGCCCACTGCAGCCGCTTGTGGACATGGTTCCTGATAATATTTTTCTCGCCACCACCAGCAATAGCGCTATGCTACAGGTCGTGTTCTTTGCGATTATTATTGGAATAGCGCTTTTGAAAGTGCCGAAAGAAAAAGGTGCTCCGGTTATAGCATTTTTCGATGGCCTCAATGACGTCATTGTCAAAGTAGTGGAGTTTATCATGCTCATTGCTCCATATGGAGTATTTGGTTTGATTGCATCCTTGATGATTGAAATAGCTGGCGATGACCCGAGCAAAGCATGGGAGCTACTTTACGCACTTCTGTGGTATTCCTTGACTGTGATCGCAGGGATGCTTATCATGATGGTAGCCATCTATCCATTGTTGCTTAAAATGTTTTCAACCGTAAATGTTTTAGATTTTTTCAAAGGGATGCGCCCTGCCATGCTCCTGGGATTTAGTACCAGCTCCAGTACTGCCACACTCCCGGTGACAATGGAAAGAGTGGAAAAACACTTAGGCGTTTCCGAGGAGGTAGCGAGTTTTGTTTTGCCGCTCGGAGCGACCATAAATATGAATGGTACAAGCCTTTATCAGGGCGTTTCAGCGATCTTCATTGCACAGGCATTGGGCTTGGATTTATCACTTGGTTCACAATTGATGATTGTCCTAACGGCCACATTGGCAGCTGTCGGTACCGCTGGGGTTCCGGGAGCAGGTTTAGTTATGCTCGTAATCGTGCTTGAAGCTGTTGGCATACCAGCAGCCGGAATTGCATTGATCATGGCACCTGAGCGAATATTAGACATGATCAGAACGATGATCAATATCAGTGGGGATGCAGCAGTGTCGGTTGTTGTGGCGTCATCGGAAAATGCCATTGATAAAGAAGTGATTAAAGAGCACGTAAATGACTAAATATTCAATGAAGAAATTACCTCTACATACCAAAATTGTTATAGGCTTAGTGTTGGGAGTTATTTGGGCGTTTGCATCAAGTTCTCTGGGCTGGAATGAATTTACGATTAATTGGATTGACCCCTTCGGTACCATATTTATTAGGCTGTTGAAGTTCATTGCGGTACCTCTGGTTCTATTTTCCATCATCAATGGCATCTCAGGATTGAGTGATGTCTCAAGCCTTGGTAGACTTGGAGCTAAAACTATATTTGCCTACATGATCACTACTTTTTTAGCGATTGGAGTAGGACTTCTTTTTGTAAATGTGATAAAGCCGGGCTCACATGTAGATGAGACACAGCGAATAAAAAACAGGCTTTCTTACGAGATATGGTTGCAAGACAACAACATGGGGCTTTCACAGGATGGTAAGTCCTTTTTGTCTGATCCGGAATACAATAAGTTTTTGACAGAAGCTCAATCCGAGCGAGAGATGTCTGAGCAGGAGCGTAAAAATCTGGAAGACAAGATGGCAAAAGCTGAAGAGACTAAAGAAAGCTCGCCACTGCAATTTGTTGTGGATATGGTACCGGAGAATATCATTCTCTCCATATCCAATAATCAGCTAATGCTGCAGGTAATTTTCTTTGCTATCTTTTTCGGCGTTACCATCGTGTTGTTACCAAAGGAAACGGTGGCGCCTGTGGTTGGTTTTGTTGATGCGGTCAATTCCGTCTTTCTGAAAATGGTGGATATTGTGATGAAGGCAGCACCTTTCTTCGTTTTCGCACTATTGGCGGGTGTGGTAGCCAAGATGGCCGATACTCCTGCGGAGGTTTTTGAAATCTTCTTAGGCCTTGGATCTTATTCTCTAACCCTGCTGGGCGGATTGTTTTTTGTGGTATTCGTGATGTACCCGCTCATTCTTAAAATTTTAACTAAAGATTTCTCTTACACAGGATTTTTCAAGAAGATGAGTCCGGCACAGTTCCTGGCTTTTTCTACCAGTTCCAGTGCGGCTACACTTCCGGTGACCATGGAGTGTGTGGAAAAAGGACTAGGGGTGCCTAGGAAAATATCAAGTTTCGTCCTTCCAATTGGTGCCACGGTGAATATGGACGGTACCAGCCTTCATCAGGCTGTTGCGGTAATTTTCATGGCTCAGCTTCACTTCATCGACCTGACCATCGGACAGCAGTTGACCATTGTACTCACAGCTTCGCTAGCTTCTATTGGAGCGGCGGCAGTTCCTAGCGCAGGACTGATTATGATGATCGTGGTTCTACAGTCTGTAGGATTAAACCCAGCTTGGGTCGCAATTATATTTCCGGTTGACAGATTTCTGGATATGTGCAGAACGGTGGTGAATGTTACTGGTGATGCCACAGTATCTACACTCATTGCTAAGTCAGAAGGAGAATTGACTCCTGTAGACTAAGCAAGTATCAGCATTGATATCAAAATGGATAAGCCTAACACGACTGCTGTAAGGGCTCCAAGGTAAATTGTAATGTGTGATTTTTTAGTAACCATAACTTGTCTGATTTAGGGTGATAAATAACGATTATAGAAGTATGGTAACTATCTAACGAATAACCCTCACTTCACTTTCGAACTTTTCTACGAACTTTGCAATTGTATTGCTAAACATGGAGACTATGCAGACGACTCAGGAACCCAGAGTGGTGAATATTTATACAGAATCAAACCCCAACCCCAACTCTCTCAAGTTTGTGGTGAATTTTATGTTGATGCCGGAAGGGATCAGCAGAGACTATCCAAATGTAGAGGCTACAAAGGAGGCGCCTTTAGCTAAGGCACTGTTTGAAAATTTTGATTTCGTTACCGGAGTTTTCTATATGAGCAACTTCATCACCGTTACGAAAAAGGAAGAAACAGATTGGTTTGAAGTGAAAGCTGGTGTTCAGCAGTTCATCAAAGATTTTCTTACTAAAGGGAATGATATTATCACTGAAGAAATTAAGGATAATATTGATGAAGAACTTACGGGTGATGATGCTGAGGCCAAGATCAAGGGTGTACTTGAAGAATACATCAAACCGGCTGTAGAGATGGATGGCGGAGCGATAAAGCTAGCCTCATACAAGGATGGGGTTGTTACTGTAACGCTGCAGGGATCATGCAGTGGCTGCCCTTCTTCAACTATAACGCTTAAGAACGGCATTGAAAATCTGCTGAAGCGGATGGTACCCGAAGTAAAAGAAGTGGTTGCAGAAGAGGGCTGATTTGTTGAAATTGGGAAAAACTTATTTCCCATGAAAAACATCATTCTACTTTCATTAATTGTTTTAGGTATTGTAGCATGCGATAATTCGCCTAATGCTGCTATGATGGATGAAGCGACAACAGAATCAGGTGAGCTTGGAGGATACGACTCCTTACTTGCTATGGAAACTGGTGCGGATGACTATGGCATGCGAAGATATGTGATGGCTCTTCTGAAAGAGGGCCCAAACCGAGATCAGGATTCTACTGAAGCAGCTCAGCTCCAAAGAGCGCATTTGGATAATATTACTCGCATGGCAGAAGAAGGAAAACTGGTGATGGCTGGGCCCTTTTTTGATAATTGGGAGGTGAAGGGAATCTACATTTTTGCTGTCGAAACCATAGAGGAAGCGGAAGAATTGACCAAAACAGATCCGGCGATTCAGGCAGGTAGGTTGGTGATGGAGCTTCACCCATGGTATGGAAGTGCTGCGCTGATGAAAGCAGGAGAGATGCATGCAAAGCTGGCCAAAAAGTCGATATGATTGCTTATCGTATACAGGTCGTTGGGAAGGTGCAGGGTGTGTTCTTCAGAGCTTCTACAAAAGGAAAAGCTGATGATCTGGGATTAAAAGGTTGGGTCAGGAATGAGCCTGATGGAAGTGTGTTGATAGTTGCGGAAGGCTCAAGGGAGAAGCTTGAGATTTTTAAGGAGTGGTGTGAACATGGGCCTCAGTTTGCAAGGGTTGAAAAAGTGCATTGTGAGGAAGTCACAACTGAAAACTTTCAGGGTTTCCGAATAACCTATTGATTTACTTTTCTCCTAGCATAAAAGAGATGGGGAGGTGATCACTATATCCATTCAGATTTGGTTTTTCCTGACCAAAACGAACGGGAGTGTCGTACCTTCCTGACACCATCCCATCAAAGATTTCGAGTTTTACAGAAGACTCCTCCAGAACATATTTTCCTGATTTTTTTGCAATTCCTTTCCCAACCATAAACTGATCTATCATCATGGGTGAACCGCTATAGACATAGCTTGCTTTTCGTTGGCCAAGCAAAGGCCACATTAGATTATACAGATAGGGATTTCTTCCGTAAACCACCTTATCCCGATCCATTACACTTTGAGCATAATCCGTGAGGGACCTATTAAATGGCTCGTCATTAAAGTCACCCATCACCACTATGGCAGCATCATTACCTTTCACCTCCTGTATCCTTTCTATAAAATAGCTCAGTGTTTCTCCTGTAATGATTCTATATGGCTCAGATTCATATTGGCCAGCCGAACGTGACGGCCAGTGATTGCCTACAAGTATGATTTCGTTTCCAGTAGCCTGACTCACGACAGTGGCCTGAACTATTTCTCTGGTTGGATATCTTTTCACTACAGTATGATGGAAGAACTCATTTGAGTTGAAAGTGTACCTGTTCTGGTCATAGATAAACGCCACATCAATACCACGCTTATCTCCCATGTCGTGATGAATGATGCCATAATTTCTCCCACTTTGGAGGCTATTGATCAGGAGATTTAAAACATGAGCATTTTCAACCTCACATACCCCGAGAATGTCCGGCCCCAAGCCATTGTTCATCTGATTGATGACTGAGGCTAATTGTGTAATTTTTCTCGAGAGTACCTCAGGGGTCCAGTTTTTAAGATCTGCCTGAATTTTTCTTTTCAGATCATCTGGTCTTCGTGAAAGAGGTGCGTCCTTTTCATCAAATAGATTTTCAAGGTTCCACCAGGAAATGTAGTGAGTATGCATGATTGGTGAATGTTTGATTAAAGTTCACCAATACCTCTTTGAAAGACAATACCCAGAAAGGGGTAATTATTTTGTGAAATTCGTTACTTGAGCAGAGGATAAGTTATTAGCGTCTACCAGATTCACATCGGTTCCTATTTCAATAGATGTTGATTTCCAGTCAAATCGAGTAGGCTCAATGGATTTTAGAGGTAGTCCTTTTTCGAGCAGCGTGAGTGCCACGATTTTAATATCCTCGATTCTTACGTCATTGCCGTAATAGAGAACATTACTGCCAAGCCCTGCCGTTTCATTGGCTTCTTTTTCGTGGATGTAGTAGCCAAGCTCTTTTAAAGCATATACTTTGTCTCCATCCTGATCATGCCTGTAGTACCTAATTACCACGTCTTCCCTAAGCTGTCCTGCTGGAAGTTTTGCAATAATTGGAGCGAGATAATTATTCTTTAAAAAGGCCAATGATTCGTCAGAGTTAACTGCCCTGGATTTCTTTTCTACTGGTTTTTCTTCCTCAAAACCAGCGCTCTCCACAATTGGCGCAGCATCCTTGGTAGAATCCGTTTTTGTCTCTTCAACTACAAGAGGAGTGGTTTTTGAGTCTTCCTTTTTGTCATCAGCAGCGCTCAAAACAGGTTTTGCAGTTTGTTCAGTAGCCTTGGCTACTTTGGTTTCAATAGGTTTAGAAAAGCTGGCTTTTTTGTTTTTAGTATACTTCTCTGCATCGAAAGCTGTAACCTGAAGGAGTTTGATTATTCCGATGAAAATCAGCGCCAAAATGGCATAGACTGGATACTTGCCCATTGATTAATTGTGATTGGTTCCATGAATTTAAAGAAAATACTAATGTGGCACAAAAAAGCCCCCATCCACAATATGTGAAAATGGGGGCTTTTACCGATCTACAGGATCGTACTAAATACCTAGTTCTTCTTCTTGTTCAGGTCAACTACGATTGGTGTAGCAATGAAAATGGAAGAATAAGTACCCACGATGATACCTACTAGCAAGGCGAAAGAAAAGCCCTGAAGTACCGCACCACCGAACAAGAACAGGATGATTACCACAATCAATGTTGTGATTGAAGTAATAAATGTTCTGCTGATTGTATTGTTAAGTGATTCGTTGAAAACAGGGATAAGCTCTGATCCAGATTTGATACCCATATTTTCCCTGATTCTATCGAATACTACCACCGTATCATTGATAGAGTAACCGATGATGGTCAATATTGCGGCCACAAACACTTGATCTGCCTCAAATGAAACGCCGAACATATTTGCAATGGCAAAGGCTGAAAGCACAAACAGCGTATCGTGGAACAATGCGATGATTGCCCCAAGTCCAAACTGCCACTTTCTAAATCGGAATACGATGTAGATGAAGATACAAATCAGTGCAAATACAGCAGATTTGTACGATGAGTTTTTAATATCATCAGCAATCGTTGCTCCAACCTTGGATGAGCTTGAAATAGTAAAGTTGCCATCGCTCAACTGTGCTCCATCAGCTATGTAAGTAAGTCCGGTGCTCTCAGATAGACCTTTGATTAGCTCGTCTCTAACCTGAGCATCCGCATCATCACTTTCATCATCTATTTTAAATGAAGTTGTCACTTTTAGAATATTTGGTGCACCAAAGGTTTTTACCTCAGTACCCGCATTTTCGAAATAATTATTTAGGGATGTTTTGATTTCGGTAGGGCTCTTAGCCTCATCGAATGTGATCACATAAGATCTACCACCTTTGAAATCAACACCCAGCGTTATGCCTTTCGTAATCATTGCCACTATTCCAATTCCAATGAAAATAGTGCTGAATAGGTAAGCAAATTTTCGCTTGCTTAGAAAGTCAAAATTCAGATTCGTAAGCGCATTTTTAGAAAAAGCATTCGCAAAGGTCAGCTTAGAGTTATCTCCTTTTTTGGAGAATGCTTCTACGATAACTCTTGTGATGAATACGGCACTGAAGAATGAACATACTATACCGATCATTAGTGTAATCGCAAATCCTTTTACAGGCCCCTGACCCAATGTGAACAGAATAAGTCCAACGATTAGTGTTGTCACATTCGCATCAAAAATCGACCAGTATGCTTTTGAATATCCCGAAGAAATCGCTGCTTTTAGTCCAGAGCCATTTCTAAGCTCTTCTTTGATTCTTTCGAAGATAAGTACGTTGGCATCAATGGCCATACCGATGGTAAGAACAATACCTGCAATACCTGGTAGTGTAAGCGAGGTTCCGAACTGTGCGAGAATACCCATGATGAAGAAGACGTTGAAGAATAGAGCCAGATTGGCAATCAAGCCTCCTTTAGCGTAGTAAACCACCATGAAGATGATCACGATGACCAAACCAAGAATAATCGAGTTCAGTCCCTGATCCTGTGCCACCTTACCCAAGGTCGGTCCTACTACTACATCCTCAACGATTGTTGTAGGAGCTGGTAGTGATCCTGCTTTTAGGATGTTAGCAAGGTCTTTAGCTTCTTCAATAGTTTGGAATCCGCCTGAAATTGATGAACTACCGTTCGGAATTTCACCTCTTACATACGGTGCAGAGAACACATAATTGTCCAATACAATGGCAATTCGCTGGCCGATATTTTCTCGTGTCATTTTACCCCAAACTCTGGAGCCAGTTGCATTCATTTGCATAGAAACCTCTGGCTCAGCTCGCTCATTCAAGGATGCAGTCGCACTTGAAATGGTCTCCCCAGTCAATGTAGCCTTACCACTTCTGTTGGTTCTGATAGGATACAGTTCCAAAAGGTCTGGGCCAGTAAGGTCTTCTCCTTTATCCTTTGGCTGCACATCCCATAGAAATTTCATTGTTGCAGGAATCACTGCTTGCACATCTTCGCGCTCAAGAATACGGTTGATCTGGGCAGTGTCTTTCACATTGTAAATCAACCCTCCGAATTGAGGGGCATTGACCATAAGATCGAAAAGGGGAGAATTTCTGGTGCTGATTAAAGAATCTAGTTGTGCTTTTTGAAGCGAGTCAGACTCATCAGTTACCAATGAATCAGCTGGATCACCTCCTAATAAAGCCGTGATGTCATCTTTTGTTTGCTGCTCTTCTTCTGTGATTGACTGAGATGGATTTTTCTTCATCTCCTCAACAATCAAAGAGTTAATAGAGACAAGAACAGGTGCTACCTCTTGTTGCTGGTGCACTTCCCAGAATTCAAGCTTAGCCACTCCCTGAAGTAACTTTCTTACTCGCTGTGGATTGTCCACCCCCGGCAACTCTATTTGGATTCTGCCTGTACCCTGAAGCCTTTGGATGTTTGGCTGTGAAGTACCAAATCGATCAATTCTTGTTCTTAAGATATTGAATGAACGATCGATTGCACTTTCTACCTCTGTATTGATGATATCAAGAATTTCAGCATCGGTGCTTTGAAGGCTTATCCTTCCTCTATTAGCTGCTGTAGCAAAAATCTGAGCAAGCTCTTTTCCAGGTGCTCGCTCTTTAAACACTCGATAGAATTCTGAAACAAAATTTAGCTGAGTGCCTCTTACATTCTGTTTAGCTTGATCTAGTGCAGCTAGGAAATCAGCATCTCCGCTGTTTCCGCTCAAACCTTTCACTATATCGATAGGTGAAACTTCAAGGGTAACGTGCATTCCACCTTGCAAATCAAGACCAAGATTGAGCTCGGTTTCCTTGATTTCTTTAAATGTGTAGTCAATACCAAGGAGATTGTAAACGGGTTCGTTCCAGATGGAATCAAGATACCGTTGTTTCTCCACTACGTTTGTGCTGCCATCACTATCCTGTGTAGCTTCAATAGCCTGTTTTTGGATGTTTTGTGAGATGTAAGTAAATGACAAATAATAGATACAGAGCAATGAGATCAGTATCGTTAGGAAAACTATAAATCCTTTGTTTTTCATTTTGTATTAAGGTTTTGCTGTTTGAAACAGCGATTTTTCTAAATGTTTTGATTGATGTAATTACTTGCTTGGGTCAAGTAATCTCAGGGAGCATTTGGAGATATAATTCTCCTAAAGAGTACCTTCAAAGCCTTTTGTGCCGATGGTAATACCACTTTGGCATCCGGAGCTTTCTCTTTTTCCAGATCCTGATAAAAAACCTCTGTAAGTAGATATGATTGATAGTCTAGGTTTATTTGAAGTGAACTGGAAGGTACCGCAGCTGATTTGGTAACCTGCTGCTTTTCTTCTTGTTCGGTATCGGATTGTTCTTGCTTGTCCTCAATTGGCTGTGGAACAATAGTGGCCTGTGTTAGCACAAACAAGGCTATCATTACGCCAAACAAGGCTTGCAAAAATTTTGTCGATATGAACTTAGAAAGTTTCAAAGTGCGGCAAATGTAGTAAAATCACTGATTAAGAAAAGCAGTTACCACTTTTAGTGCAGTATCAAAGTTTTCGTGATTCGGAATGACAATGTCAGCCCATCTTTTGGATGGCTTTATGTATTTCTCAAAAGCTGGTGTGATGTGATTTTGATAGCGGTATAAAACATCGTCCAGATCGTAACCTCTTTCCTTAGCATCCCGAATGATCCTTCTTGACATTTTGAGATGTGTTGGAGCTTCTATAAATATTTTCAGATCCAGATGCTTGCGTATTTCTTCATGAAAAAGAACAAAAATTCCTTCTACCAGAATAACTGGAGCACTCTTAGTAATGATTTTTTTTGCTTTGTCTTTAGAGTTATTAAAGGTGTATTCATCCAACTCGATGGTTTCCCCTTTGCTTAGCGAGATGAGGTCTTCAAGAAATTTTTTATGATCAATAGAGTCTAGCCTGTCAAAATCCTCTACACCGTTTGTGTCTACAAATTGTTCTTTGAGAGGGCGGTAGTAGTTATCCATTGAATGAATGGATGCATCTTTTAATTCCGCTTTCAGATCGTGAACGAATTTAGTTTTACCCGATCCACTGCCGCCGGTTACACCTACTATGATTGGTTTAGCCATTTTTTTGATGCAGATATTCTAGAAAGCTTTGTACGGCTTTAGCTCTGTGAGAAATTCTATTTTTTACGTCTGAAGGCAATTCTGCAAATGTTTGCTCATATCCATTGGGCTGGAATATTGGGTCATATCCAAAGCCTCCTGATCCTCTTTTTTCTTTTAGGATTGTACCAGAAATTGATCCCTTAAACTGCTTTAGTTCGCCTCTTTCGTCGATGAAAGAAATAACAGTTTGGAACTCTGCAGAACGGTCAGCATTATCTCCAAGCTTCTGAAGCAATAAATCCATGTTTTTATGATCATCCCTTTCTGGGCCGGCATAGCGTGCAGAAACCACCCCGGGCTCTCCATTTAAGGAATCGACAAGTAAACCACTGTCGTCAGCAAAAACAGGCATCTTATGTCTACTGTAAACATATGATGCTTTAATCTTCGAATTTTCTTCAAGCGTATCTCCGGTTTCTGCTATGTCCTCTTGTATTCCAAGCTCATTCAATCCCACTATTGAAAACCCCTCTGGTATGATTTCATTCATCTCCTTTACCTTGTTATCATTATGTGAGGCAAAGCATATCTGCATTACTGTTTGGTTACTTCTACAGGTTCTAAAACAAAAGTGATTACTGTATTAGGCCCAATAAACACACCTGATCCTGCTGTCCCATAAGCAAGCCTTGAAGGAATTAAAATAAGGGCTTTTCCTCCTACACTGATATGCTTAAATGTCGCACTTATGCCCTGCGCAAAGCCAGTGATATAGCCTCCTTGACCAGTAGGGATCGTCCATCCAGAGGCGGAGTAGGTAATGAATAGTGGATTATATGTAGTTCCAGTAAAGACCGATAATGTGTCACCATCCACTACGTAAGGGTTTTCTTCATAGTAAGCCTTTAGAGAGTCGCCAACCTCTTTAATGGACGTATCGAAGATGGTATCCCCAAGAGTAATGCCTGTGTAATCAAATTCAACTAAATCGCTCTCATCAATTTTTTCCATAGAACCTGAGTCTAATATCACATATCTCACTCCGGTTATAGTGCTGCCAATTTGATCTTCACTGTACCCTTTCTCCTCTAGGAATTCTAAAATCTTAAGGCTATCCTTTTCATATTGAATCTGAGGATCAACTTCTACCCTAATATTCCCTTCGCCACACGACAATACCAGAAAGGCTACTACTATTGCTAAAAATCCCTTATTCATATTGTTATTTTATATCAACCAACTCTACGTCAAAGACAAGGATTGAGTTAGGCTTGATGGTTCCACTCCCTCGGTTGCCATAGCCAAGTGGGCTAGGTATGTAAAGCGTTGCTTTGGCACCTTCATTCAATAAGGCAATTCCTTCATCCCAGCCTTTGATTACCTGTCCGCGTCCTAGTGGGAAAGTATAGGGCTCATATGCAGGTCTGTTTGCATTGAAAATACCTTGTTCCTTAGCAAGAGATTCATCACTTGTATCAAAATACGGACCATCAAGAATGCGACCAGCATAAGCGACACTTACTGTTTGCCCCACTTCTGCATTTGGTCCTGACCCTTCTTCTGTAATGACATATCGCAAGCCACTTTCGGTTTTTTCAGCCTCGATATTGTTCTCTGCCATATAGTTGTCCAGAATCTCATTATCGATAACGATTTGTTTTGCTGCTGCCTCTTCTGCTTTTTTAGCAACCATATCAAAGTAGCCTTGTTCCGTAAGCTGATCGATATAGGCAATTTGGAACTTGATTTTACTCTCAGGAGCAATTGAGTCTGGAAGCGGAGCTCTAAATGTCTTTTGGAATAGCTCTGAAGCTACTAAATCAAAACTCACACTATCACCTGTTCTTAGCATTGTAAGGATTTCGAAAAGTTCACCTTGATCGATTTTATTATTTGGATCGATCTTTAAAGGCATAGGCTCATCCGCGTCCATCATCACCTCACCTTCTTCAGTGGTATATTTGATTCTAAACATCGAAACGAGGCTATCTACAGGTGCTTCACCTTCACCTTTTGTTAGATAGGTAACTTGCGTACCACCCTCAGTTTGAAATGAATTTGTGCCGCATGCAACTAAAGCAAGAGCTAATATGATGTATCCTAAGTTTTTCATTTAATACGTGTTTTTAAAATATCTTTTTCGATTAATTCTTTGAATTTTTTTTCTGTTTCTTCTAGTGAAAGCTCAGACATTCCTCCTGAGGCATTTTTGTGCCCACCTCCACCAAAATATTCTTCCGCGAATTTATTAACAGCAAAGTCACCAATACTGCGGAAAGAGAGTTTTATTTCATTTTCCCTTTGGATAATTATCGCAGCAACTACTATACCTTTTATTGAAAGGGCATAATTGACCAGCCCTTCCGTATCTCCTTGCTTCAATCTGAAATCCTTGAAGTCTTCCTCACCAATAACAAAATAAGCAACTCTTGCAGCTTCGTCAACTTTCAATTTCTCAGCTAATGCATGACCTAAAAATTTCAAGCGGTGCAAGGAATTTGTATCATAAATCAACCTACTCACCTTATTCACATCGGCACCTAAGTCAATCAGCTCTGCTACCATTCTATGAACTTTTGATGTGGTAGAAGGATGCTTAAAAGAGCCCGTATCGGTCATGACTCCAGCATAAAGACATTCCGCAATACCTTTGTCAATCACCTCTTTTCCACTGTAGTCTACTATCAGATCGTAGATCAATTCCGCCGTAGCGGCAGATCTGTCATTCCAAAAATTAAAGTCAGGTTTGATCTCGGGGTTTAAGTGATGATCCACAAGCATGGTTTTGGCAGATGTACTTTCAGCTGCTTGCTTCATTTCTTTTATACGGCCAAAGCCAGAATAATCCAGGCAGCATAGTAACTCTGCTTCCTTGAGGAGCTTATTCGCTGCTTCGGTTGACTTTTCATAATTGATGACTAGAGGATTGCCAGGCATCCATTCTAAAAAGTCAGGGTAGCTGTTAGGGACAATTGTATTCACCTCGTGACCCAAGCGAACCAGGAAGTGGTGTAGGCCCAACGATGAACCCAGTGCATCAGCATCCGGATTGGCATGGGTTGTTATCACAATTTTTCGCGGGGATTGTAAGAAGTCCTTTAGCGCCTGAGTGTCCTTCATAAAAAATGCCCGAATCGGGCAAATGTGAACCGCAAAATTAGTAACATTTATAAAACAGAATAAAGCTGAGTAATCTCTTTATGATTCCCTTATTTTTGCGCCCAATTTTAGAAGCGTAAATAAAAAAATTAATAATGGCTGGAAAAAAGACTTTTACTATGATCAAACCAGATGCTTTTGGAGCAGGTAATTCTGGTGCAATCATTAAAATCATTGAAGAAGCAGGATTTAGAATAGAAGCTGCGAAGTTGACAAAACTGTCTGCTGAGAGAGCTGGACAATTTTATGAAGTACATAAGGAGCGTCCTTTTTACAATGACTTGGTTTCTTACATGTCATCAGGACCTATCATTGCTATGGTGCTTGAGAAGGACAATGCAGTGGAGGATTTCAGAAACTTGATTGGGGCAACAAACCCTGCAGAAGCTGCCGAAGGCACAATCAGAAAGCAATTCGCAACTTCTATTGAGGCGAATGCCATCCATGGTTCTGATTCAGATGAGAATGCAGCTATCGAAGCTAGCTTTTTCTTTTCGGCTACTGAGCGGTTTTAATCTGAATTGCAAAAAAAAACATTACTAAGCCTGTGAGACCACAGGCTTTTTTTATTTCGTCTCGGCCACTGCAGACTCATCTCTTCGTTCAATCCAAAAATTATTGAAGCCCTCTCCCAATGAAATTACAATCTGTTTGAGCTGCAAAAGTTCCAGAATTGAGAGGAAGTTGAAGATTACTAGGATTTTTTCTGGCTTCTCCTCAATCATCTCAGTGAACGACAGCTTTTTCCCATAAACCAGGCGCTCCATCAATTTGGATTTTTGCTTTTCGATGGTGTAGGGATACTGCACTACTTGGTGAACAGGCTTGTTTTGCTCAAACTCGTAGCGCTTCATCACTTTCTGAAACACTTTCATCATTTTGTATAAATCCAGATCCTGCATCTCAGCTTCTACATTTATACTTTCAGAAAGCTTTCTGATTTCTTTCTTAAGATTTCCACGCTTTTCCCGATCCATCCGATCGGCCTCCATTTTGGATAGAGTAGATACCACTGATTTATACTTCTTGTATTCAAGCAAGTGCTTCACCAGCTCCTCACGTGGGTCTATTTCGTTTCCATCTTCGTCAATGACCGGACGAGGGAGTAGCATTTTGGCTTTTATCCGCATCAATGTAGCAGCGACTAAAATAAACTCGCTAGCAACCTCGACGTTCAATTGCTCGAGGTTCTCCACGTATGAGAGGAAATCATCTGTAATCTTCGCGATTGGGATGTCATAAATATCCAACTCATCCCTTTCTATAAAGAAGAGTAGAAGGTCGAAGGGTCCTTCAAAGAGCGGGAGTTTAATTTCAAATGTTTGATCTGTTGCCACGTTCCAAAATTACCGACAATATGGAATTTCACTTTGATTAATTTACCTTTCTGTCTTATGCTTAGTTTTGCAGACTGCTTTTTACGTAAGTAGTCATTCCAAACAAATCTGTACTCAGTGATGTTTGGAAGAAATACGGATGAAAATGGAGATAAAACCAGGACCCCTTTTAGCTGAAATTAACTCACCGGATGACTTAAAAAAACTTGATGTCAGGCAATTGACGCAGGTATGTCAGGAGTTGAGGGATTTTATTATCGATAATGTCTCCGTGTATGGAGGACATTTTGGGGCAAGCCTGGGAGTTACTGAGCTCACTGTCGCACTTCACTACGTTTTCAACACCCCAACTGATCAACTGGTATGGGATGTGGGGCATCAGGCATACGGTCACAAGATTTTGACCGGCAGAAGAGAATCTTTCCACACGAATAGAAAATACAAAGGTATCTCGGGGTTTCCGAAGAGAGGTGAAAGTGAGTACGACACGTTTGGCGTAGGTCATTCTTCTACATCAATTTCTGCAGCCCTTGGTATGGCGGAAGGCTCCCGCTTACAAAATGAAAAGGATAAGCAGCATATAGCGGTGATTGGTGATGGAGCCATGACTGGAGGTTTGGCCTTTGAGGCTATGAACCACGCTGGGGTTTCCAATTCAAATCTTTTGATTGTCTTAAATGACAATTGCATGTCCATTGATCCCAATGTTGGTGCACTCAAGGATTATTTGACAGATATAACTACAAGCCAGACTTACAACAAATTCAGGGATGAAATCTGGAAGCTGCTAGGAAAAATCAGCAAGTTTGGACCTAATGCACAGGAGATTGCTGGCAAGGTTGAAAATTCCATGAAAAGCTTTTTCCTTAAGCAAAGCAACCTGTTTGAGTCGCTAAACCTTCGATATTTTGGGCCAATTGATGGCCATGATGTAAATCATCTTGTAGATGTCATGGAGGATCTAAAGAAAATCCCAGGCCCGAAAATTCTTCATTGTCTTACTGTCAAAGGAAAGGGCTATGATTTAGCAGAGAAAGATCAAACCTTGTGGCACGCACCCGGAACTTTCGATAAAATCACCGGAGCGATAAATAAAAAGAAATTTGATACCCCTCAGCCTCCAAAATTTCAGGATGTCTTTGGACATACACTGGTGGAACTGGCTGAGAAAAATGAAAAAATTGTAGGAATTACGCCAGCTATGCCATCGGGTTCTTCCATGAAAATTATGATGGATGCATTCCCTGATCGATCGTATGATGTGGGAATTGCCGAGCAGCATGCGGTTACTTTTTCGGCTGGATTGGCTACTCAAGGACTAGTTCCATTTTGCAATATCTACAGCACATTCATGCAGCGTGCTTACGATCAGGTGATCCATGATGTGTGTATTCAAAATCTGCCTGTGATCTTCTGCATGGACCGAGCTGGAGTGGCTGGAGCAGACGGCCCTACACATCACGGGGCTTATGACATTGCTTACATGAGATGTATCCCTAATATGGTTGTGTCCGCACCTATGAACGAGGAGGAGCTTAGAAACCTCATGTTTACGGCAAGTGAGCACAATGGACCTTTTTCCATTAGATACCCCAGAGGGGCAGGAGTGATGCCGGAGTGGAGAACACCACTTAAAAAGGTTGAAATTGGTAGGGGGAGAAAGCTGATAGAAGGAGAAGATATCGCTATTTTATCCATTGGTCAGGTTGGGAACTACGCCGTAGATGCCGCCAATGAATTGAGGGAAGAAGGCCTGAAACCATCTGTTTACGATATGAGATTTGTGAAGCCTTTGGATGAGGAATTACTTCATGAGATTTTGCAAAATCACAAGTTTGTCATCACAGTTGAAGATGGATGCATCATGGGGGGATTTGGTTCCGCCGTTCTTGAGTTTGCTGCAGATCACGATTATCATGCATCCATAAAGAGATTGGGAATACCGGATCGAATCATTGAGCATGGTGAGCAGCCACAATTGCACAGAGAGTGCGAATACGATGCATTGGCGATAAAAAACGCTGTTTATCAGTTCGCCTCAAATAAGGAGACAATCGTCTAAAACTGTAGGTCATCCATCGCAAATAAAGATATCATTCACAGATATTTTGCGTATTTTGAGTGATGAATATGAAGGTTCATATTAAAACCACCACCCTGTTTATCGCCTTTCTAATGGTTGTTTCATCTTGTAGACAATCCAGTTCAAGTCAGGCAAAGGATCAATACCCTGATCGTGAGGAATTCATCGTTGATTTGGATCTGGACAAGATCAAAGAACGAGGATATATCACCGCCATTATGGATAATAGCTCTACGGGCTTGTTTGTTTATAAAGGCAAAACGATGGGATATGAATACGAGCTTTTAAAACTATTCTGTAAAGAGCAAGGACTTCAACTACGCATCAACATAACTCAAAACATAGGGGAAGGATTCAACAAACTAAATACTGGTGAGGGTGACATACTTGCATACAATCTTACTGTCACTAAAGAGCGGAAAAAACGAATTGCATTCACACATTATCACAACCTACAGCGTCAAGTTCTCATTCAGCGGAAGCCAGATAATTGGCGCCAAATGAAACTTCATGAAATAGAGGCTCAGCTAATTAGAAATCCTGTCGATCTTATCGGAAAAGAAGTGGTAGTAAGGCCCCATTCTTCTTATTATGACAGAATGGTGAATCTTTCAGAGGAGATAGGGGGAGACATTTTAATAGTGCCTGGTGACACCAACACTGAAACTGAGCAGCTGATCAGGCAGGTTGCAGAGGGGAAAATTGATTACACGGTTGCTGAGGAAGACATTGCCCTGGTAAATTCCACTTACTATCAAAATCTTGACATCAAAACTCCTGTGAGCTTTTCTACTCAGATAGCATGGGGCGTAAGGAAGAATGCTGATGAGCTTCTTGCAGCACTCAATGACTGGATAGAACGCATGCGTAAGACCACCGATTATTACGTGATTTATGACAAATACTTTCGAAGCTCCAAATCAGCGCTGAGAAGGTCAAGGAGTAAATATTCCTCGATAAGTGGTGTTGGAGCCATTTCACCATATGATTCTTTGATTCAAAATGCTGCAGATGAGCTTGGGTGGGATTGGCTCTTGCTAGCTGCCCAGGTTTTTAGAGAATCAAAGTTCGACCCCAGTGCAGAGTCGTGGGCGGGTGCTATCGGCCTGATGCAGGTGATGCCTAGAACAGGTAGAGATTATGGTGTCACGGACTTGTATGATCCTGAACAAAATATTTATGCGGGCATGAAGCACCTGGAATGGCTTCAGATTCAGTGGTCGAAAAGAATCGAGGATGAGGACGAAAAGCTGAGATTTGTATTGGCCTCCTATAACGTAGGGTTGGGTCATCTGCAAGATGCTGTCCGACTGACCGAGAAATATGGTGGAGATCCTGAGAAATGGGAAGATGTAAGTGGATTTTTGCTTAAAAAATCACAATCAAAATACTTCAATGATCCTGTTGTGGAGTTTGGCTACTGCCGAGGATCAGAGCCTGTGGGCTATGTGGAGCGCATTTTAGATATCTACCAAAACTATAAGGAAATTCTGGATCGGGAGAGCCAGTCGGAACAAACATTGGTTCAGTGATAGACCACCTTTGAAAAAATCCAGCAAGTTACTTCCCACATCCATGGGGTATATATTGAAACAATCCTATCTTTAGGTTTAAATATCACCCTGGATACTATGAAGAACCAGCACGAAACACTACTGGAAGAATATCACAAGACTAGAAAATCTGATTTGTCGCTTGATCAGTTTACTTATATACTGAAAATATACCCCTCCTTGCTCGTGTGTATGAGTGATGGAAAGTTAGACAAAGAGGAGTGGGACGGGGTTCTCAATATTTCCAAGGGTCTAGCTCTACTTTATTTAGATCAAATGCCCAATAGTAGTGCTGAGAAGGTAGAGACATTATTTAGGACGGAGTTTAGATACCTGCTTGAGAACATAGACAAGTGGGAAAAGAAATTCCTAAATACGCTCAAAAGCTACCTCGAAGAACATCCGGATGAAAAAGAGTTTGTCTATGAAGCCATGTACCTTTTTGCCAATGCGGCAGATGGAATCGCCCATGAGGAGCAGCGAACAATCGATATGCTTTCTAGCCGCCTTTCTTTAGAGTATTAAATCGGTCAATGATTTTTTGAAAATCGATGTTCTGATCGTCCGTACTTAGAAATTCATCCATTACCCGTTTTTGAATTTTTCCCAAGCGAAGAGCTTCAGAGTAGGGTAAATCTGAGAAGGTAACCATACTGTAGAGTGGAATCCATTCCTTAGGGTATTTTTCCTGAATTTGAGCTTCTAGTTTCTTTCTTTTCAAAAAGGTTGGGTCTCCAACGTGATCCCGCATTTCAATGAAATTGTGAAGTGCTAACTCAGAAATAGCGTCCGCATCTTTTTTTCTTTCTGCTGAATATTTTGGAAGTATTTCATCCCAATTCCAATTAAGCTCCTCAGACATTTCAATGAAAATCCTTACATCCTCAAAGCCAGAATTCATCCCCTGACCATAAAATGGCACTATCGCATGAGCCGCATCGCCAAGAAGGATGCTTCGGTTTTTATGCCATGGTTCACATTTAGTTGTGATAAGTGAGGAGGTAGGATTGCTGAAAAATTGCTCAGCAATATCCGGCATTAGCTCTTTGGCATCTTTGAAATACTTTTCGAAGAACGAGTCAACGTCTGTTTTTGAAGATAAGCTCTCAAAAGAAGGGCTTCCTTCAAATGGGAAAAACAATGTGCAGGTAAATGTTTTGTCATTGTTGGGGAGAGCAATTAGCATAAAATTGCCTCTGGGCCAGATGTGGAGGTAGTTGGGCTCCAGCCCAAAATCATTGTTATTTGGTTCAATGCACAACTCCTTATATCCATGCTCAATGTAGTGCTGAGAAAAATTGAATCGATCGGTAAACTGAAGTTTTTTCCGGATGGCCGAAAAGGCCCCATCTGTTCCAATGATCAGATCAGACGCTACCTTTGAGCCATTTTCAAATTCGATAATGTTTTCATCAAAATCAACATCGATGCATTTATGATCAAAGAGAACCTCTACACCGGCTTCCTCTGCGCTTTCAACCAGTAGTTGATTTAGCTGTGCCCTTGAAACAGAATTTATGAACTGCCCCTCTTTTCCGTAGGGCTGAAAAGTTAAGTTCCCTGATTCATCATGCATCATCCGTCCATTCATGGGGATTAGATACGGCTCAATTGACTCAAATACTCCGGCAAGTTTTAAGGGACGAATGCCTCGATGGCTGAGAGCAAGGTTGATTGAGCGTCCAGCATCTACATTGGATTTTCGAGGATCAGAACGCTTTTCAAAAATCTGAACCTGAAAACCTTTTTTCTTGAGAATCACTGCTAAAAGTGACCCCACAAGTCCAGCACCAACAATGCTTATTTTATCCTTCATTACGTATCGCTTCTTCTAAAATGGATACAAAATTCACCACATCCTGGAAAGAATTGTAGAGCGGTACAGGTGCTACACGGATGACATTCGGCTCCCTCCAGTCCAGAATCACTCCGTGATCAATCAGGTATTGAAATACGCTTTTTCCATGATTCATTAAGTAAAGCGAAAGCTGAGCTCCTCTTTCATGTTGATTTGAGGGTGTAATGATTTTTATCTGATTTTTTAAAGCCTCTGAATTAAGGATTAATTCCTCCATCAGGTCGGTAAGTTTCAAACTTTTCTCACGCAAATTTTCTATACCAGCCTCATCAAATAATTGGAGCGAGGCAAGATGAGAGGCATGTGATAAAATATTCACATTGCTGAGTTGCCACCCATCTACGGTCGGAATCGGGTTGATCTGATTGTTCATTTTGAAGCGCGCTTCTGAGTCATGTCCCCACCATCCGGAAAGACGAGGGGTAGATTTATTTTTTCCGTGTTTTTCATGAATAAACAATCCGCCCACTCCACCAGGTCCTGAGTTTAAATATTTGTAAGTACACCAAACTGCAAAATCCGCATCGTCATTATGTAGGTTTAAAGAAACATTGCCTACAGCGTGTGCCAAATCAAATCCTGCGTAAGCCCCAACTTTATGAGCGGCCTCAGCTATACTTTTTATGTCAAAAAATTGCCCTGTGTAATACTGGACACCAGGAAACATCACCAGGGCTAATTTGTCACCTAATGATTCAATTTTTGCAACTATCTCATTGGTTGACAAATAATCAGACCCATCGGCAGCTTCCAATTCAATAAGATCTGTTTCCGGATTTCCACCGCTCAACTCTATCCTTGAGTGAACTGCATAAAAATCAGAAGGGAATGCACCTCTTTCAATTAAAATCTTTGATCTCTTTCCTTTCGGTTGGTAGAAAGAAGCCATAGCCAGATGGAGGTTGGTGGTGAGGTTGTTCATTGCCACCACTTCATGCTCGCCTGCTCCTACAATTTTAGCAAGCGATGCTTTGGAATTTTTGTGATAGCTCACCCAAGGCTTTTCTCCGGTGAAGTGACCTTCTACTCCATGCTCTCTCCATTGTCTCAATTCACTATCAATAAACTCCTGGGTAGTCTTGGGCTGAAGTCCAAGTGAGTTGCCGCATAGATAAATGCAATCCTTCCCATCTCTTTGAGGAAAGTGGAACTGAGTTCTAAATGCCGCAAGCGGGTCTGATGAATCGAGCGTTTTGGCTCGCTGTAGTGCTTCTTCCTTCAAAACGATTTCTTAGTCTGTAAACCGTGGATCCGTCTCCATGGTTTCACCGCAATTATCGCAAGTTCTGAGTTCTTCCGAATTGAAAAACTCTTTAAATCTTGGGAGAAAATCCTTTTCAATATTCGTCAACGGAAAATACGTCTCGTGCAGTTTGTGATTGCAGTGGTCACAAAACCATAGCAATCCATCTGTATGATCCGACTGCCTTTTCCTTTCAATCACCAATCCTACAGAATTTGCAGGGCGAGCAGGAGAGTGAGGTACTTTGGCTGGGTGTAAGTACATTTCACCCTCTTTAATAGGTATTTTCACAGCTTTCCCGTCCTCCTGAATGGTCACTTCAATGTCTCCCTCCAACTGATAGAACAGCTCTTCTGTTTCATTATAGTGATAATCTTTTCTTGCATTGGGGCCACCGACGATCATCACAATATAGTCTCCAGCCTCAGCGTAGAGATTTTTATTGCCAACTGGAGGCTTTAGCAGGTCTCGATTTTCCTCAATCCATTTTTGAAGGTTGAAAGGTCTTTTTATCGCCATGTCAGAGATGTTTATTTTTGAAGAAAAGTTAGAAAAAATTTATGGATTTAGACCTGAAAGGACGAAGAGCTTTGGTGTGTGGGAGTTCCCAGGGAATGGGATTGGCCATTGCGAAGGAGTTGAGCGAGATGGGAGCAAGCGTGACGCTTTTTGCTAGAAATGAAACTTCTCTTCAAGCAGCATTGAAGGAATTAGCACCCGGAGATCATGATTATTTGGTTGCCGATTTTGATAATCTGGAAAATGTGAAGAAGCAAGTTGAAAAGGGATTAGAAAAAGGGTCATATGAAATTTTAATCAACAATTCAGGGGGGCCAGCTCCAGGCCCATTAGCAAATGCCAGCTTGAGCGAATTTGAAGTGGCTATGAATCGGCACCTGCATGTGAGTCATAGCCTGGTGCAAATGCTATTGGAAGGAATGAAAAAGGCTGGCTATGGGCGAATAGTGAATGTGATTTCCACCTCTGTTAAAGTTCCAATAGTAGGGTTGGGGGTGAGTAATACGGTGAGAGGAGCCATGGCTTCCTGGTCTAAAACGTTGGCTAACGAGCTGGGACAATATGGAATTACTGTAAACAACATTTTACCAGGATTTATCAATACGGCTAGGATAGAGAGTCTGGTCAAAGGAAAATCTAAATCTCTAGGTAAATCAGAAACCGAAGTTGAGGAAGAGATGAAAAAGACGATCCCGGCCGGTAGGTTTGGAGAGCCGACTGAAATTGCCGCCTATGCTGGACTACTTTGTAGCCCAAGTGGTGCTTATATAAATGGAACCAGCTTAAGAATCGATGGTGGAAGAACAGGCTCAATTTAAGAAAATGCAGAAGATTCAAAATTTTATAAATGGTGAATATTTAGACCCTATAAAGGGTCAATATATTGACAATGTGGAGCCAGGCACAGGAAAAGTTTTTGCCCAAATTCCCAACTCCACAGAAGAGGATTTAGAAAATGCAGTAGAAGCAGCTAAAGTGGCTTTCCCAGTCTGGAGCAATATGTCGGTAGATAAGCGGAGTAAGATTCTTCACAAACTCGCAGACTTAATTGAAGAGAACCTGGATGATTTGGCTTTGATGGAGAGCCGGGACAATGGAAAACCTCTTTGGCTGGCAAAAGCTGTGGACATCCCCAGAGCAAGCACAAATTTTCGATTTTATGCCTCAGCTATTATAAACTTCTCATCTGAAGCTCAGGTGTCTGAAGGCTTTATGGTAAACTATACTCGCTTGGCACCTATCGGCGTGGTTGGATGTATATCTCCTTGGAACCTGCCCCTTTATCTTTTCTCCTGGAAAATAGCTCCGGCCCTTGCGATGGGGAATTGTGTGATTGCCAAACCTTCAGAGCTGACACCAATGACGGCTTTTCTGTTGGGCAAGCTTACCAAGGAAGCGGGCATGCCGGACGGTGTACTTAATATCCTTCATGGAGAAGGCAAGGGCATTGGACAAGCAATCGTGGAGCATGAGGCAACCAACGCAATTTCATTTACAGGCGGAACAGCCACTGGAAAAATTGTAGGAGTAACGGCTTCTCAGCAGTTTAAGAAGGTCTCGCTAGAGCTGGGGGGAAAAAACCCGAACATCATTTTTGCAGATTGTGATTTGGAAGAAGCGGTAAAAACCAGTATGAAGAGTTCATTTACCAATCAGGGAGAGATTTGCCTCTGCGGGTCTAGAATCTTAATTGAAGAGTCTATTTATGATGAATTTAAGGAAAGGTTTCTGGGAGAGTGTTCAAAGCTTGTGGTAGGAGATCCTATGGATCCAAAATCAAACCTAGGGGCGTTGGTGTCGGAAGCACATCTGAACAAAGTAGATTCTTATGTTCAGCTTGCAAAAGAAGAGGGAGGAGTAGTGCTCTACGGGGGAGAGCGTGTCCATAAAGAAGGATTCTATTATCAGCCTACCGTGATCGAAGGTTTGGATGAAAATTGCCGAACAAATCAGGAGGAAATATTTGGGCCGGTGGTGACCTTGAGTAAGTTCAAGTCAGAGGATGAGGCAATAAATGTCGCCAACTCAACCAGGTATGGTCTCTCATGCACCATTTGGACATCCAATCTTAAGCGAGCTCACAGAGTTTCTCATGCTGTTCAGTCTGGAATCATATGGGTGAATTGTTGGCTGGTTAGGGATCTCAGAACTCCATTTGGGGGAATGAAGGATTCTGGTATTGGAAGAGAGGGAGGAAATGCAGCTCTTAAATTTTTCTCTGAACCACAAAACGTTTGTATCAAACTTTAGGCATAAAAAAACCCTGACATCTGTCAGGGTCTCTTTCTATTCGGTTCAATCTTGTTTATTGTGCAGCCTCTCCTGCTTTCAATCTTGCGATCTTGAAGGACTTTCTTTCTTTGTGTCCACAGTATCCGCAAGCATAATATTTCATTAGTTCACCTTCTTCAGTTTCAGAAGCAGTTTGGATCACTTCTTCTCTGTCCACTTTCAAAGTCTGATAGTTACAGTTATTGCACTGAAGTGCATGAAGACGACCATTGTATTTTTCGATTTTTGTAAACCCAGACTCTTCATCAATCCACACATCGTAATCTACTGAGAAAGCATCCTCTTCCGCCTGCATACCTTCATCAAGGTAAACATCCTCTTCCTCTTCACTCAAAAGCTTCATTTTTCTTCCATCAGGAGATGTTCTAGGAGTGAATCTCAATTTCTTAAGACGCTTTTCAATGAAAAACGGATAGTAAAACTTCAAGACGTTTTGGATGATTACACCAAGAATCACGGCAAACATCGAACTCATGAAGAGCCTAACGAAAAACCATAACCAGGTAGATTCACCAAAAATGGTATTGAAATAAAGCGTACCACCAATGATGATAAGCAAGGCTCCATTCCACAGCATGTTGATCTCATGCATGTTGATGTAGTCGTATCTGGTTTTATAATCACTGGTTGCCAGCAACTTTAGATAGTGGCCAAGCAAAATCAACACTCCAACACCAGCCACTGCCATAGCAAGATAGCCTCCGTAAGTGTTCCAGTTGTTCATTAATTCAGGTGAAATAGGGTCAGTCATAGCGTCTGTTTATTAATCGGAAAATCCTCCGTATACAAAAATGTCACATTTTTTTAAAAACTCAACGTATCAAATGTAAAATAAGAAGCCCGTTATTTCTTCTAATTTCCCTGTAAAATATCAAAAAAATGTAACAGTGGCAATCCTATTTTACATCTTGTCATGTGTTCCCTTGGTTTCGGTATTTTTGTTGAAATCAAATTAATTCAAAAACGAACTATGGATTTTTCACTCAAAAAATTATTGTCATTTATAGTTATCGCGTCTATTGTAGCTGCCTGTACCGTTTCGGAAAAAGAACAACCGTGGAGTATTGAAGGTAAGTCAGACGATGAGCTAATGGCAATTGCCGATTCGCTAGCCAAGGAATTCATTATTGTAGACGGGCATGTGGATTTACCTTATCGAATGAACGTCAAAGGATTCATGATCACTAAAACGGTAGAAGATGTTTCGGTGGAGACGACTGGAAACTTTGATTATCCGAAAGCAAAAAAGGGAGGCCTGGACGCACCTTTTATGTCTATCTACGTGCCTTCCAGATATCAGGAGACTGGTGGAGCAAAGGATTTTGCTGATTCACTTATAGATATGGTTTCTAGGTTGCCAGAAGTTTTTCCTGGAAAATTTGCTATGGCTAATACACCTGCAGATATCAAAGTAAACTTTGAGCAGGGCCTGATCTCTTTACCAATGGGAATGGAAAATGGTGCACCGATTGAGGATGACATCAACAATGTAAAATACTTTTTTGATCGAGGCATCCGATACATCACTCTGACCCACTCTAAGGACAATCAGATCAGTGATTCTTCTTACGATACTGCGTACACCTGGAATGGCATCAGCCCTTTTGGGGAGCAGGTGATTGCTGAAATGAACAAGTGGGGTATCATGGTAGATATATCTCATGTGACAGATAGTGCTGCTTTTGATGCGCTAAAACTCACCAAAGCTCCTGTGATTGCTTCACATTCTTCTTGCAGAAAATTTACTCCTGGGTTTGAAAGAAACATGCCTGACACCTTGATAAAGGCAATGGCTAAAAATGGCGGAGTGATTCATATCAATTTCGGGTCAACCTTCCTGTCCAAAGAATCTCAGGATAAGTTTGATAAGATGCGAGAAGATCTAACAAACTACCGAGCAGAGAATGGATTAGCATCAGATGATTCTACATATACAGCTTATGTGAAGCAGTATGCCATTGACAATGATGTTTATGAAGATGTACAAAAAGTAGCTGATCACATTGATCACGTAGTGAACCTTGTAGGCATTGATTACGTGGCGCTTGGATCAGACTATGATGGAGTTGGTGATAGCTTACCAAAAGGGTTGAAGGACGTATCTACCTACCCAAACCTGATTTTCGAACTTTTGAAAAGAGGTTATACGCCAGCGGAAATTGAAAAAATCTGCTATAAAAACACATTCCGAGTTTGGGAGAGAGTGCAGGAGGTAGCACAAGAGCTACAGGGAAATTGATTTATTAATTCTTTCGCTTGAGCGAATTGATAAAGTTGGACCATGCAAAAGGATTGAGCAGCTGATTTTGCGGTGGTGAGTATTTGTTGATGTAAGCTTGCCGCTGCTGCTGCATATAGTATTGATGATTAGCATTTGGTGACGCAGGGAGGTTATGATAAGCCTGCGTCATCATCTCGCTATTCAGCCATTGATAAATATTTGCATACTCTTTTCGCTCCGGAAGCTCCATTGTAATCAATGCTTCCTTAAACATACTCTCTGTTGGGTACGGTCTGATCTCCACCTCTTCAAGGAAGGTAATGTCATCCTGAAGTGAGATTATCACTCTTAGGCTAGACTCTTTTTCATGCTTAGGAATAATGAAGTAAGCCCTTTTATATCCTACCGCACTAAACAGCACGCTATCACCTTCCAGCACCGGAAGGGAAAAAAATCCATACGGATTGGTGGTGGTACCACGGCCTGATTTTGGGATATACACGTGAGTGCCCGGCACTACCGATGTGCTATCAGCTCCAAAAACCACCCCTGTAAACTGAATGACTTTTTTGGAAGAATCCTGCGCAATCACGGTCCCCAATGAGAAAACAAAAAGTGAAAATATCAGTATATATCTCAAATCAAGTTCTTTTGAATAGGAAAAGACTTTTAGTAATAAAAGTTTAACTTCGGTAAAAGTAGTGAAAAAATGAGGCTCAAGAATTTCAACTTGTCTTACGGCACCCAGATTTTCAAGTCATTCTCAGATGAGTCTCGAACCCGCATTATCCACCTTCTCTATCGTCAGGAGGAACTTTGCATCTCTGATCTTGAGGCTATCCTTGATTTTACCCAAACTAAGACCTCTCGTCATATAACGTACTTAAAAAATGCAGGTTTGGTCACCTTTCGTAAATATGATCAGTGGGTTTTTTACAGTATAAAGGAAGAGGGGTATGATATGGTGAGTCAGATTTTTGAGTTCCTTAGCAAAGACCCCATCTTGCGAAAAGATTTGGAGGTCTACAAAACCATGAATGCCAACCTTGCTCTAGCAAAGAATAAGATAGAGGCGAAAAATTATAATAGGTGAAAGGAATTAAGCACATTTTCTTCGATCTGGATCACACGCTTTGGGATTACGATCGGAGCGCACAGGAAACCTTATTGGAAATTTTTGAGAAGCTGGAGCTTTCGAAATCAGGCCTGACAGAAAAGAAGTTTATCAACACCTTCTATGAGGTGAACGATAAGCTATGGGTAAAGTATAATAATGGTCTAATCGATCGTGAGTACATAAAGAAGGAGCGGTTTGATGAAGTATTTCTCACTTCAGGTATTGATGTTGCTAAATCGAAGATGGCTTCCACTTATTTTCTGGACAACTGCTCATTAAAACCTTATTTGATGCCGGACACGCTCACAGCACTTCACTATTTAGAAAATAAGTACCAGCTCCACATCATCACCAATGGATTTTTAGATGCCCAAAACAGAAAGCTTAGCAGCTCAGGGCTAACCAAATTTTTCAAAGTGATGGTCACTTCAGAGTGTGCCAATTCACGCAAACCAAGTCCGGAAATCTTTGAATACTCCCTGAGAGAAGCAGGAGCATATAAGTCTGACAGCATAATGATTGGAGACAATCCCAGAACAGACATCCATGGAGCACAAGAATTTGGCATGAAGACGGTTTTTTACAACCCAACAGGCAGAAAAAAATCGATGGCAGATTTCACCATTCAATCTCACATGGAACTTTTAAAATTGCTTTAGCCTAGCATTGGGGTGCGACTGACCTTTACGTACATCTTTGAACTATTCGTTTTACTTTTGCGGTCCTATTAAATAAAGAAATTAGAGAGATGCCAAAAGGAAACTTTTTTGTCCCAGAACCAATCAATGAACCAGTATTTAGCTACGCTCCGGGCACTGCAGCCAGAGAAGAGCTTCTAGCCAAGTACAAGGAAATGTACAACCAGCAAATCGATGCGCCTATGTTCATCGGAAGCAAGGAAGTACATACGGATAAAAAAATTCCTATGACCTGCCCTCACGATCACCAGCATGTACTGGGTCATTTTTCAGAAGGTGAGGCATCTCACGTAAAAGACGCTATAAATGCGGCACTTGCTGCTAAGGAGGATTGGGAGAAAATGACCTGGGAGAACAGAGCCAGCATTTTCCTGAAGGCAGCCGACTTACTTGCGGGCCCATACAGAGCTAAAATCAATGCGGCGACTATGCTTGGGCAGGGTAAAAATGTTCATCAGGCTGAGATTGATGCAGCGTGCGAGTTTATTGATTTTCTCCGATTCAATGTTTCATTCATGCAGGAGATGTACATGCAGCAGCCAATCTCTTCGGAGGGGATTTGGAATAGAATGGAATACCGACCACTAGAAGGATTCATTTTCGCGATCACACCATTCAATTTCACCGCCATCTCAGGAAACTTACCTGCAGCGCCGGCTATGCTTGGAAATACAGTAGTGTGGAAACCTAGCTACACACAAGTGTATTCTGCTCAAGTGATCATGGAGGTGTTTAAAAAAGCTGGATTACCGGACGGGGTTATCAACCTGATCTATGTGGATGGGCCTGTGGCAGGAGATGTAGTTTTCAATCATGCGGATTTTGCAGGCTTACATTTCACTGGTAGTACAGGAGTGTTCAAAACGCTTTGGAAGACTATAGGAGCTAACCTTGATACTTACAAAACTTACCCAAGAATTGTGGGAGAAACTGGAGGTAAGGATTTCGTGGTGGCTCACAAGTCAGCAGATGCTAAAGAAGTAGCTACTGGGTTAGTGAGAGGTGCCTTCGAGTTTCAAGGACAGAAATGTAGCGCGGCATCTAGAGCGTACATCCCTTCAAATATCTGGGCTGATGTGAAGAAATACATGATCGAAGATCTCAAGTCGATCAAAATGGGTTCTCCGGAAGATCCTTCAAATTTTGTGAATGCGGTGATTGATGGTGTGGCATTCAAGAAGATTTCAGGTTACATCGATCAGGCTAAAAATGATAAAGACGCAGAGATCATAGCTGGTGGAAACTGTGACGATTCAAAAGGATGGTTTGTTGAACCAACTGTCATTGAAGCAAAGGATCCAAAATACAGAACTATGTGTGAAGAAATTTTTGGTCCGGTGCTTACGGTTCACGTCTATGATGAAAACAAATTCGAAGAGATTCTCGATGTGGTTGATCAAACCTCTCCATATGCTCTTACTGGAGCCATCTTTAGCAAAGACCGATACGCAGTAGATCTTGCGACCTACAAGCTTCGAAATGCTGCAGGTAATTTCTATATAAACGATAAGCCAACAGGTGCAGTAGTAGGTCAGCAGCCATTCGGTGGGGCAAGAGGCTCTGGCACGAACGATAAAGCCGGTGCAATGATGAACCTTATGAGATGGGTGAGTGCTCGTACCATCAAAGAAACGTTCGTTTCTCCAACAGACTACAGATATCCATTTTTGGGCTAATGTCTAATTTGAAGCCATTTCACCTCGCAGTTCCTGTAAAAGATTTGGATGAAACCCGAAGCTTTTACAGGGACACGATGGGCTTTGAGGAGGGCCGCTCTTCCGATCGTTGGGTTGATTTCAATTTTTACGGCCATCAGTTCGTCATACATATGGTAGACTTCAAGAGTGAATTGGAGGCAAATCCGGTAGACGGACATGCTGTTCCTGTGCCTCACTTTGGTGTCGTCTTAGATATGTCGGATTGGGAAGAATTAGCAGGTAGGCTTAAGGCGGCCAATGTAAAATTTGTCATCGAACCATACGTGCGATTTAAAGGCGAAATCGGTGAGCAGGCAACCATGTTTTTCATGGATCCTTCTGGAAATGCATTGGAGTTTAAGGCATTCAAGGATGAATCTCAAATTTTCGTTAAATAGACGATAAGGTTCCTTTTTTATAAAATCTTCCCTACATTCCACTTCTTTTTTGATTTTGGTATGAGTGAGCTAAATGATCAGCGGATTGATTCAATTATGAAGCTTGCAATGTCAGAGGCATTGCAAGGGGGAAAATTCAAGGACTTCATTTCAGAACTTTTACCAGCGGTTTGCAATTGCCTCAGCGCCAGTCAGGTTTCTTTTTGGCTTTTTCGAAAAGAGAAGGATGAATTTGAAAGTATTCACAGCTTTGATGCTGAGACCAAAAAATCTTCAACGGGAGAAGCATTTGAAAAAGGGTCATTTTCTGAATTCATAAAAACGCTCAAGGCACAGCAATTTACCTACGCGGATAATAGTGACGATTCATCTCAAATGGAGGAATTTGTAGTAGATTATCTCCTTAGAAATAGGCTGAGATCTTGGGCAGGTATGCAGGTCTGGAATGATAACCGTCTCTTCGGAATTGTAACTGCCGAGTGGAAAGGGAAAAAGGATTTTAGCAATCAGGACCGAATGATGCTTCTGACTGCTTCCACCATGATCAGTCAGTGCTACGATGCGCTTCTAAGGCTTAAAGAAGATTTCCTGCACAGGAATGAGGTGAGTTCACTCAAAGGAGAGGAAAAGGAGAAAGAAAAACTAGCCAAAAAGCTGGCCGATCACGCATTTTACACCTCTCATAGCATCAGACACCCACTTGCCACCATTCTGGCTCTGATTGATTTAATCAAACTAAACTGGGAAAGTAGAGAAACCTACGAAGAGCTATTGCAACAGCTGAAAATAGAAACAATGAATTTGGATGATGCAATCAGAGTCATGACCGCAAAAATTGAATTAGATTAGTCGTCTTAAACTTGAACTGCGCCCAAGTACGCCATGACCAAAAGACCTAACAGAATAAAGGAGGTGATCCTCCGGAGAAGCAGCCTTATTATCTTTTTTATTTTGATACTCGGGGCGTTTGGATTGCTTCGAATTGTCACCACACACAAGGACATTGATGATGTTGCCAATATTGACCTTCCAATAATTGAGCTACTTACACAGATCGAAACGAACCAGCTCGAGCAGGCGATTGCTTTTGAAAGAGCTATTCGGTATGCCGAGGAAATAGAGCCGGGAAATAATATTGCCATTTTGGGTTTTGCTGAGGCTGACAGTACCTTCAGATACCTCGCTCAATTGGTAGATATTGATTTGGTGGAGGCAGAATATGCTGTGGCAGATGCTCTCAAACAGACCAACCAGGAAGCTCAAAGAATCAAGCTAAAAGGTTTGTTGCTTTCCATTAAAAAGCTTGAAAGCGATCACACAAGCTACGAAAACCATGCACTTGAGGTGATGGACTTGTTAGAAGCTGGCAGAATTAAAGAGGCAGTTTTGGCATCAGAACGGGTTGAATCGGAAGAAGATCAGTTTAACAAGCAGGTGGAAGGCGTTTTGATGCGTCATGAAATGTTTACGGAGGCGCTTGTTAAGATTGTAGAGCAGGAAGAAGTCTTGTCGATGAAATGGATTGTGACGCTCACGTTGCTTTTTATCATTTTATCACTTCTCGCGGTTTACACCTTTAGTTACAAAATCTGGAGACCGCTGGAAGATATCCGGTCCGGTGCTGAAAAGATTGGTGGAGGAAATCTGGAAGCTCGAATAAAGCTTAGTTCCAATAGCATCACCAGTGATATTGTGGATTCTTTCAATACCATGGCTGATCAGCTACTCTATTCCAAGAAAGAAATAGATCGGTTTATTCATTTTTCATATAGCACAGCAGATGACCTGCGAGCCCCGGTCACCAACCTAGGCTCCTTGCTAGATATGTTGGGCAAGGAAGGTGTTAATCCATCCAACTTTAAGGCTATACTAAACAATGCCAGGAAGACCAATCAACAGCTTGAGAAGACCATAAACTCACTTGTGGAGGTCAACAAAGTGAGAGAAGAATTGTCCGCAGATAAGGAAGACTTAGATATTGATGAGGTTTTGAAAGAAGTTGTTGCTGACTCCATCGGAAAAGTCAAAACAGCTAATGCAGTGATAAAAAAGGATTTTTCCGAGTGTCCGGATATCCAATATCCTAAATCACAACTGAAAATGATCTTTAAGCACTTGCTTGCAAATTCACTCTCATATCGTGATCCAGAGCGACCACTTCAAATTAGGGTAAAGTCCAAGAAGGTGAGTGGGCACACCACCATCATTTTTAAGGATAATGGGTTAGGTTTCGATTCTATCAAGCACAAGGAGGAGATCTTCAGACCATATACCAGATTGCATTCTCATGTAGACGGTTCTGGCCTTGGACTTTACATAGTGAAAATGATCCTGGACTACCACCGAGGAGGTGTCAGGGTAGAGGCTGAAGCACGCAAGGGAGCGACCTTCGCACTAAGATTAAATTAATTTTCAATCAGATGGCTATTGTAGATAGTCTCCAGAAGCTCGGGTGAAAGAGGCTTGGAGATAAACGCTGCAATTTGCTGTGATGAAGATGCTCTTTCCTCATCCTTCAAAGATATCGATGAGGTCAGCATGATCACTTTTGCGCTACCATTGATGCCTAATTTCTGATACTCTTCCATAAAATCCCATCCGTCAAGATCGGGCATATTAAGGTCAAGGAAAATCACCTCTGGTACCTCATTGTTAGTTTTGGCTTTACTCAAAAACTCAATAGCATTTGGCACATTGTTTACAGATTCTACCTCGCTGGCAAACCTTGCGTGCTTGATAATTACCGAGTTAATAGAATTGACGATATCATCATCGTCAATAAGCAGTACCTTTTTGAAAGTTTCCAATGGTTAAGCGATGGTTTACCGATAAAGTTAAGAAAGCCTTTTTGAAATCTAATTTCAGCTCAGACATTTTATTGAAAAATTCGATCAATGGTCAGAACCCATGGTCAACGATCGAAACCCCGATATACAAACAAAAAAGCCTAGCGATTTCGCCAGGCTTTGCTCTCCCTCTTGGGCTCGAACCAAGGACCCTCTGATTAACAGTCAGATGCTCTAACCAGCTGAGCTAAGGGAGAAGGTTTCCTTAAAAAGGAGTGCAAATGTAAGCATCCAATTTACAATTCTCAACGCCCCACATTAAAAAAATTTCTCAGAAGCAAAATCTTTACAATTAAGACATTATGGCAGTTTATTCGGCCGATAATTCACTGATTCAGACACAATGACATGAAAATTCATGATTTATGCGGTTGGTATAGAATTCGATTCATTGTTAGTAAAATTTTGAAAACTTAAAACTTTAAAAAAATGGGACTTATAAAGTACAACACAAACGATTACAGACCAACAAGCTTTAGAAGCTTTGTAGACAGGTTTTTCAATGATGAGTTTGTAGGTGGCTCTATGCCTACCTTCTCTCCTAAAGTGGACATTGCTGAGTCAGACAAAGAGTTCGAGATTCAGCTCCATGTACCTGGAATGAAAAAAGGAGATTTCAATATCGACCTAAATATGGATCAAATGACCATTAGTGGTGAAAGAAAATTTGAAAACGAAAAGAAAGAGAAAAACTTTCACAGTGTAGAGAGCTACTATGGAACATTTAATCGCACATTCTATTTGCCAGATGTGGTGAATAAGGATAAGGTGGATGCTACCTATCAGGATGGAATTTTGACCATTACTCTTCCTAAGGACGAGAAAAAAGTAGCTAAAAAGCAAATAGCAGTTAAGTAGTGTTTTTGAGTAGGTGATTGGGGTATCCGCCGTTTTGGTGGGTGCCCTTTTTTGTTAAGAATGGTTAATCGCCTCTCATTTATTTATCGTTAGAAAACCAATTGATCAATTTTACGGTATAATCATATTCAAAAACAAAAAGACTATGAGCAAAAGAAGTTTTATAATGGCTATGGTTTTCTCATCCCTCTTTGGCGGCATAGTAGCAATGGTTGGCTACTCGGTTATTGCTCCGGAGCAAAAGGTGATACAAACCAGCCAAGGCGGAGTAAACCCTGTGAGCCTAACAAACTATGTGTTTGACTCTGCAGATTTCATAGTTCCCGAGGGACTAAACTTTGTATTTGCTGCCAAGAATGCCACACCATCAGTGGTGCATATCAGAACAACATACAGGGATGGAATGCGCGCCAGTAGCCCTTTCAATGATTTCTTCAAAGACTACTTTGGCGAGAGATACGAGCGTAGAGGAGGCCCCTCAAGAGGGGCAGGATCCGGTGTGGTGATATCATCTGACGGATACATTGTAACAAACAATCACGTGGTAGAAAATGCGGATGAAATTGAGATTGTATTGAATGACAATCGAAGTTATCAGGCAAAAGTTGTGGGGGTGGATGCAAGCACAGATCTGGCCGTGTTGAAAGTGGATGAAAAAAATCTGGTTTCTATCAAATATGGAGACTCTGATAATATCAACATCGGAGAGTGGGTGCTGGCAATTGGTAACCCTTATGAATTTAGATCCACCGTCACTGCAGGAATCGTGAGCGCGAAGGGGCGAAATATAAATATCCTGAATGGGGACTATCGTATTGAGTCATTCATTCAAACCGATGCTGCTGTAAATCCGGGAAATAGTGGAGGAGCTTTGGTAAACCTGAATGGTGAACTGGTAGGAATTAATACTGCTATTGCTTCTCCATCAGGAGCGTTTGCAGGTTATTCATTTGCAGTTCCTGTAAGCCTTGTGAAAAAGGTAGTTAGCGATTTGATTGAATATGGTAGAGTGCAGCGAGCATTGCTGGGAATTTCAATTTATGATGTGAACGCTCAGGTAGCAGAGCAAAATAATCTGAGCGTGCTGAAAGGCATTTATGTGAATGGTGTGATGGCTGGCAAAGCAGCTGACAGAGCTGGAATTGAGCAGGGAGATGTGATTATTGCCATTGACGATAAGCCCGTGAACAACGTGGCGCAATTGCAGGAGCAGGTGGCTATAAAGCGACCTGGTGATGAAGTGGAGGTGAAGTTTATTCGGGATGGCAAGGAAAAAATCGTTAGAGCCAAACTAAGAAATGAAGAAGGTACGCTTGACGTTGTTGAGCTAGCTTCAGATTACAGAATAGAGGGTGCTACGTTTGTTGATGTTTCCGATGCTTTAAAGAAGAAACTTGACTTAGATGGAGGAGTTCAGATCAAAGAACTGGGAGAAGGTAAGTGGCGCGATGTGAGGATGAAAGAAGGATTCATCATCACAGGAATAGATAATGAGAGGATCAGGAATATTCGTGATCTTGAAAACTATTTCAAGAGACCAAGGACAGATGGTATTCTGATCGAAGGAGTATATCCTGATGGCAGTAAAGCCCATTATGGACTAGGTTTATAAAACACTCAAATTTTGAAAATATAGGTCCGTCTTCGTAGGCGGACTTTTTTTATTCCATATTTTCGGAGAGTGAAAGATATCATCGTTATTGGTGGGGGGCTTGCCGGATTGGTTAGTGCTATTTTATTAAAAAGGGCAGGCTTGGATGTCTTGCTTTTCGAAGAAAAGAAATATCCATTTCATCGTGTTTGTGGAGAATATGTTTCCAACGAAGTGATTCCATTTTTAAAAGAGAGCCACCTGTTTCCTGGGGAGTTGTCGCCAACGAAAATCACGAAATTCCATCTTACTTCAACCACAGGCAAAAGTCTCAAAATGCCCCTGGATTTGGGTGGGTTCGGTATTAGCAGATGCACTTTTGATTCCTGGCTTGCTAATAAAGCTTTAGAAAGTGGGGTTGAAATAAAGCATGAGCGCATCGTTGAGTCGTCATTTTCCAGCGATCGGCATCTTTTGAAAAGTAGAGATGGGGGAGAGTACGAGAGCCGGGTGGTGATTGGTGCTTTTGGAAAGCGAAGCATGCTGGACAAAAGCTTGAACCGATCGTTTGCCCAGAAACGACATCCGTACATCGGGGTGAAGTATCACATCAAAACAAATGAGGTGGTGCATGATGTGGTAGAGCTTCACAATTTTTCCGGAGGATACTGTGGCGCTAATCAGGTCGAAGGTTCGGTTCATAACCTTTGTTATTTGTCTCACCGAGATAATTTGAAAAAGTACGGATCAATTGAGGAGATGGAGAAACACATCTTGATGAAGAATCCACATCTGAAAAGAATTTTCAGCAATTCAGATTTCCTTTTTGAGAAACCGGAAGTGATTAATGAGATCACATTTGAAAAAAAAGAGCCGGTGTTTGATCACATCCTCATGTCGGGAGACTCTGCAGGGATGATTACGCCCCTTTGTGGAAATGGCATGGCCATGGCTATCCACTCTGCGAAAATTTTAAGTGAGCTAGTAATTGAAAATCTCAAAAATGGATTTGACCGATCAAAACTGGAGATGGATTATACCAAATCATGGAATGCTCATTTTGCCAAAAGGCTATGGGTAGGAAGAAGAATTCAAACACTATTTGGATCGCCTTTTACTTCGGAGTTCGCGGTGACGCTGGGGAAAGCCTTCCCTCCGTTTGCCAAAACCCTCATGAAACAAACTCACGGAGACCCTCTCTAAGAAATCCACAGGTAGATGAAATAGCCATTGAGCATGGTAGCTGAAACAAAATTCAATCTCATAGTTGAGGTAAAGTCTGCCTTCTGTTCATCTTGTCTAACCTGCAAATACCACCAGGTGAAATAAACCAAAACAGGAAGCATCGAGCTTAAAAAAAGTACTCCTTTTATGAGAGTATAGTACTCAGTGAAAAAGTAGAAAAAACCACTGCTGGACAGTAGAAATGTAATCGCTGTAAAATGGAATGTTCCCAGAATTCCCAGCTTTTTACTAATCGTGACATCACCACGCCTGGTGTCTTCCTCGTGCTGGTAGATTTGGGTCATCGGGTAAGAACCTAGCAACAATAACGTACTTAAAACCCCTGGAAGCTGGATAGACCAATTCCAGACTTCAGAGATGGAAATATTGTTGATTGCAATGAAACTGAGCAGAAAAGTGAAATACCCCTGGAAAAGCCCAGCTGCCAGCCAGCCCAGAACCGGGTACTTTTTTAGCCGGACCGATGGATGGCTGTAGGCTTTGGAAATTACGCCGTAGATGAAAATCATCACGGTAAATTCAAGGGAAATAAACATCCCCAGGCAGAGTGCTACGAAATCAAGGAGTAGTGAAGTCCAATAGAGTTCTTTGCTCACTTGCGGGGGATGTTTCAACCCTCCAATACTTCCTGTGTCTTTATCAAAGTATGAATTATATCCGTTGCTGGCTGGATAAACCAAAAAATGAAGGGTTAGAAAAGCCAGCACCAGGTTTTGCGTGTGTGCCTCTGTGGATATAGCCACTGCTAGCAAAAAGACCGGCAGTAGGAAAAAAGAAAAAGGAATGCGGAGGTGAAGTAATGTGGATTTTTTCAATGGGAATTAATCTTCTCGACTAAAAGTTGGTTAATATTAATGAACTACTAGCAGATGACCGCATTCATTCACACCATAGGAACCGCACTCCCTCCCAATCTGGCAGATCAAAGTCAGATCGCGGATTTTATGGTAAGTCACCTACGACTAGATAGAAAAGAGGAGAAGAGACTTAGGGTTCTATACCGGGCTAGTGGCATCAAGCAGCGCTATTCGGTGCTGAGGGATTTCAGTGAAAGTCTTAATGGAAAAAGTTTTTTCAAAGAGGATGTTCGCTTTCCCTCCGCAAAGCCCAGGATGCTTATTTATCAGCAGCATGCAATCAACTTGGCAAAAAATGCCTGTGAGAATGCTCTTAACGCTTCTCAAATAAGCAAAGAAGAAATTACTCATCTGGTCGCAGTTAGTTGCACAGGCATGTATGCCCCGGGTCTGGATATCGAGCTTGTGGACAAACTAGGCCTGGCAACTTCCACTGAGCGTACATCCATCAATTTCATGGGCTGCTATGCCGCGTTCAATGCAATGAAAGTGGCTCAAAACATCATCAAAGCTGATCCGGAGGCTAAAGTGTTAATCGTTTGTGTGGAGCTGTGCAGCATTCACCTTCAGGACAAAAAAGATGATGAAAACCTGCTTGCAAATGCAATTTTTGGAGATGGAGCTGCAGCAATGATTATATCATCTACCCCATCTGACCGCTCACTCGAAATGGAAAGTTTTTACAGTGACTTGTCACTTGATGCACGTGATGAAATGGGCTGGTACATTGGGGACAATGGATTTGAAATGCACCTGAGTCATAAAGTGCCAGATTTCATTAAGGATGGAATCGAAGAATTGACCAAACGGCTGTTACAAAAAATTGAACTACAAATTTCGGATATTGATTTCTTCGCTATACACCCGGGCGGGAAAAGAATTTTAGATGTTATTGAGGCAAAGCTGAATATAAGCAAAGAGCAGAATGGGGCAGCCAGAGAAATTCTCCGCTCCTATGGCAATATGTCTTCTCCTACTGTACTTTTTGTCATCAAATCCATCATGGATTCGCTTACTTCCAGTGATGACCAAAAGCACCTGTTGAGTTTTGCCTTCGGCCCAGGCCTCACCATGGAAAGTGCTGTTTTGAAAACACACATCAATGCTTAAGTACAGATCTGAAGAAACGGAAATCATGGATGACCTCACTATTTCTGGTGAGGTGGTGGATCAGACTTTGCGTGAGCTAAACACAATCAATAAAAGACTTGGTGGTAATCAAATCAGTGTTTCTGCTTATAAGAAGATGGTAAGAGGCCGGAGGGGAGCCATCCTTGCAGACCTGGGTTGCGGAGGGGGTGATATAATGGCAGAGATGGCAAAGTGGGCCCGGGTTAAGAATTTAGATTCAACTTTTATCGGGTTTGATGCAAATCAAAACATTGTAGAATACGCCAGGGAAAACACAAGGAATTATAGTGAAATCAGCTACAGCTCGCTTAATATTCTGAGCAATGAGTTTAAAAAAATGTCATTTGACATAATCCACTGTTGCCTTTTTATGCATCATTTTTCTACCGAGGAGTTGATTTTACTTTTTCGTCAATTTCGGCAGCAGGCCAGAATTGGGGTGATCATCAACGACCTGCATCGGCATCCGCTCGCTTTTTGGAGCATCTCCATTTTGACATCTCTTTTTTCTAAATCCATCATGGTAAAAAATGACGCAGCTATTTCAGTATCCAGAGGTTTTAAAAGGAAAGAACTCAAACATATTTTGAGTGAAGCGGGTATCAAAAACTATAAGCTCAGGTGGAAGTGGGCTTTCCGTTGGAAATTGACTTTCTGATCATCGCCATTCCCCAAAAATGAGGTTGCCCTTGGCATCAGTGTCTGAGGATAGAAAGAAGTTACTCAATCCATTGATCATTTCGTCTGAGGTAATATAGTTATCATGGTTGGTGTCCAGTTCCTCAAACCCCTGATAGGCAGTTCGCTGCGAAATGTTATAGATCGTCAGCATGTTGGCATATTCCTCACGGGATATCATTTTATCCCTATTCATATCAAACAAATCAAAAATATGCCGTGAAGTTCTGTGTATATAATGCTGGAGGGTGGAATCATCACCCGATTCGATCTGATCTCTGAAAAATGCTATCCAATCCCACAATGTCAGGCTCAACTCCGGATTGTGAAGATCTGCCAAAAGCTGAACGAATAACCTGTGTGATTTCAGGAGGATCAATCGGGCATTTCTAGACTTTTCGTTAAGCTTTAATTGCGCAACAATCTTCTTCCCGACATTGACAAAATCATTCGGTTGTAGTTGCCCATTCCGATCTATATCCAGAACATTAAAAAGGTGATGAACCTTTCTTTTTTGTGTTTCAGAAAAAACTGATCGGGGGCTTTTGGGTTGTGTGGTGGTAGGGCTCCCCATTTTTATCAATTGACAATTTACAAAATAATTTCAACCCTTGCACGCATTTCTTAGCTTTGCGCACCAATTCTTAAAAACAACAAACATGTCCCAGGATATTCAAAAGATTTTACAAAAGCTAAAAGTAGATGCTGACAATAAGGGCGCAGCAGTAGGAAACAAGTGGATAAGCTCCACAGGCAAAACGTTGACGTCCTATTCTCCGGTTAATGGAAAGGCTATTGCCAATGTGACACTTGCTGATGATAAAGCCTACGATCAGGTAATTTCCGAGGCGCAGACTGCATTTAAAGAGTGGAGGTTGCTGCCGGCTCCTCAGCGTGGAGAAATCGTTCGCCAGCTTGGAAATGAGCTGAGAGAATACAAGCAGGAGCTGGGCTCTTTGGTGTCTTATGAGATGGGCAAATCTCTTCAGGAAGGACTGGGAGAGGTTCAGGAGATGATCGACATCTGTGATTTTGCTGTTGGTCTTTCACGTCAGCTTTATGGGTTGACCATGCACTCTGAGCGACCGTCTCACCGAATGTATGAGCAATGGCATCCGCTAGGAATCGTGGGAATTATTTCAGCATTCAACTTCCCGGTGGCAGTCTGGTCATGGAATGCGGCTCTTGCTTGGGTATGTGGTGATGTGTGCGTGTGGAAACCATCAGAAAAGGCACCTATCTCTGCCATTGCGTGTCAGAAAATAGCCGAAAGAGTATTTGAGAAAAATGGAATTCATCCGGGTGTTTGTGGCTTGGTGATCGGCGATGCTGAGATTGGAAAAAGGCTTGCAGCAGATACCAGAGTTCCGTTGATTTCTGCTACAGGATCAACACGAATGGGTAAGGCAGTAGGCGAAGTGGTAGGAGCGCGTCTGGGTAAACATATATTAGAACTTGGAGGAAACAATGCCATTATCATTTCAGAGCATGCTGATTTGAACCTGGTCATCCCAGGTGCGGTATTTGGAGCAGTTGGTACTGCAGGACAGAGATGTACCTCGACTCGAAGACTGATCATTCACGAAAGCGTGTATGAGGAAGTAAAAGAAAAGATCAAGAATGCATACGGTCAGCTGAGAATTGGTGATCCTTTGGATGAGAATAATCACGTTGGGCCACTGATTGATACCGATGCTGTGAAGATGTATCAGGCGGCTATTGAGAAAGTAAAAGCTGAGGGTGGAAAAACGGTGATCGAAGGTGAAGTGCTTTCTGGACCTGGATATGAGTCAGGTTGCTACGTGAAGCCAGCTATCTATGAGGTAGAAAATGATTTTGAGATTGTTTGCAATGAAACATTTGCTCCGATCCTTTACCTGATCAAGTATTCAACCATCGAAGAGGCAATCGAAATGCAGAATGCTGTACCTCAGGGTCTTTCTTCAGCAATTATGACAACCAATATCCGCGAGTCAGAACTATTCTTATCTCATGCCGGGTCAGATTGTGGTATAGCCAATGTAAATATTGGAACTTCTGGTGCTGAAATCGGAGGAGCTTTCGGTGGTGAGAAAGAAACTGGAGGTGGTCGTGAGTCTGGCTCTGATGCATGGAAAGCATACATGAGGAGACAAACAAACACGATCAACTATTCTACTGAGCTGCCATTGGCTCAGGGAATCAAGTTTGAGCTTTAAGTAAGATTTTTAAGTTAAAGGAAAAGGCAGTCAATAGACTGCCTTTTTTATTTCTCCACAGCCTCAGCAATTTGTACCATATGACGCTCCTCATGTGCAATCAGAAACTCGAAGCACTCAGGGATGTAAAACTTCACTTTCTGCCCCAAAGCAGTAGGTACTTTGACATTTGTTAAATCTTTGGTGCGGGCCTGTTTTATTAGCTCGTTGAAAGTCTCCTTATTCTTTAAATAGGTGTCAATGATATCATGCAATTGATCCGGTGCAACTGCTGGCGTGAAGAAATCAAATGTCTTCATTTTGAATCTTCGCTTTTTCCCTTTTGGCTTGTTGGCAAAGATTGATAGCCTGCCCACTATAGTTCTCTTCATTCGAGGTGATTCATTTTCTCCTAGCGCATCAGCGTCATTTATTGCGCTGGTGAAATTATCCAGATATATATCGTACACCTTGTTGAGATGCTCGATCACCTCCAGGGCCGACCATTTTTTTTCATTTTCCTTTTTGGTGAGGGTGGCATCATCCAGATTGGCAATATCACCTTTGATGTAGTTTTTGATTCGGTTAGAATCCTGTAACATTTTTTCGTAGTTCGCTTCCATCGTTTGTACTGTTTTTGACGAATCAAAGCTCTGTGATCCGGATAAGATAAAAATTGATCTGGATCAATTAATCACGTAAGGCCCTCAATCGGCTAAAGGTTTCAGGAGTCATGTTTAGGTAACTAGCCAGATATTTCTGTGGTATTTCCATCAATTCAGGAGGACATCTTTTGATAAAGGCATCAAATCTTTGCTTGGCTGAAAAAGTCGAAAGCTCTGTTTCACGACTTATTCTCCCTATTAAAAGATCTTCCATGAAATGGGCTCTCCATTTATAGAATTCAGGAAACTTTTCGAATAGCTGATCAAAATCAGGCTTGGTGATACCGATCATGACAGAAGGAGTGAGTGCTTCCAGGAAAAAGCTGGACGGCTCCTGCTTGATGAATGAATCGAATGCGCCAGATGGTGATCCATGAAAAGAAAATCCGAAGATTACTTTTTCACCCTTTTCATTTATCAGGTAAATAGCCTGCACCCCTGAATAAACGAAGTAGAAATACTTTGCCATGCCGCCACTTTCTACAATCATCTCTCTGGCAGCATATTTTTTGACCTTATAGTGGTGGTCAAGATATTCCAGAGCTTCCTCGCTTAGAGAGATGTATTTTCCGAAAGTAGATTCAAGCAATTCTTGCTTTTGCATGTAGCAATTTAGCTAGAATAAATCCTTCGTGTTACAGCCGAGTAATGTAGATATGGGGCGCTGGTCTTGACCTATTTCGCTTTTGAAACCTCTTTTTGTAACTGTTTCTATGGCGTGATATGAGTCTCAGTAGGTATTTTATAATCACGTTCATTGCTGGTTGTTAATATGATTTGAAAAGAGAGACACCCTTTTAAAGGGTATCTCTCAAAAGATAGTTGGTCAAAAAGATTTATTGTGGTTTCTCCATCACGCAAATCTTGGTTTCCACTCCAGATTCTATCTGAATGTCGCCTTGAAGTTCGAGCTTGGCCTCTGAGACTGAAATAATCTCCCATACGCCTTCCATGCCAGGGAAGAATCCGTAATAATCAAAATCGAAAATGATAATTGGAGTGTCGGTATTGGTAATTATTTCCCAGTCACCATCTTCCCACTGACCATTGTTCTCGATTCTTATGGTGTCTCCTGCCGCATTATCACCAAAGGTTACATGATAAAGTCCAGCAGCTTGGGCTAAATGGTTATACTCTCCTGTTGTATATTCTGTGATTACCCATGCTTCTGCACTGAGCGTGGCTACAATATCAGCAGCGACATCCTCTTCTTCTCCATCATCATCCGTCTCTCCAGTACCATCACCTTCCAGATCATCATCAATGCCGTCACCATCTGCGTCAGCATCCTCAGCATCACTTACTCCGTCGTTATCATCGTCATCATCCTCGTCGTTAGACACTCCATCACCATCTATGTCATCATCTTCACTATTGCCAATACCATCCTCATCCAGATCTTCATCTTCATTTGCATCAGCGTTCTCTTCCAGCTCGCTCAAAATTTTGAATGCAAGTGCGTGGTTACCATCTTGATCATTTGGACTTATTTCAATGGTTCCATCCTCGTTTCCGTCTGTAGAAGAGGTTAGATCTATCGCTCCATTCGCTCCAAACATAGCGTCCAGGTCAAAGTTGATAGTCACTACGAACCCACTCTCACTTACATTAAGGTCACCACCATTTTTGGAAAAGTTTACTTCAAAGCTTTCCTCAGCATCTGTCCAGTAGGAGAATGCTGTTCCATCAATAGAGCCTTCTATTAAGATGGATTTCCCATCCAGACTGGAAGATGGATCTGCAGATGGGCTTACATTGAACGTAATTTCATCATAAACACCAAGTGGCACTTCAATACCTGCCAGGTTAAGATCTCCGGAGAGTAGATCCAATAGGAATGGACCACTTAGGTCATCAGACGTATATGTTTCTTCTGTGGCGGATCTATCGTCTGTTTCATCAATCACAAATGCGACATCAGTAACATTCACTAAAAAAGTAGATACACTTATTGATTCTGTTCTGCCAGAAGTTGATCCAATTGGAGTAACTCCTCCTTTTATTGTAACCTTTTTCTCTGTATCTATTACTACCTCTTCTTCTTCAACTTCAGGTACCGGATCATCGGAATCACTGCATGAATAGAGAAATCCGACAGCAAAAATCATTGCTATCTTCCAAACACTTTTTACACTCACTTTCATAATCATAATTTTAATTACTGGTTTTTTCTTCATGAATAAGAAGGGAAAGTCCGCGGAAACCCGCTCCCCCCACACGGCTCATGGATGATCAAATATTTATTTAAATGTCCTTACCTGGGTTATTATGGAGGTTAGCAAATGGTTAGCCCATCTGTTTTGATCGATGAATACCTTATATAATGACTATGAAGTGGTCTGAGAGGAGATTAAAAAAGAACCGACTAAGTGCATAAAAAAAGCGGTTCACTTTTGAACCGCTCTATTCGTATCCTCCGGGGAGGAGAATACTCCGCCTTAATATCACCACCACGTGATATGCATGAAACATTTCAAATTTGAGGTTACTTCACAGATATAGGAAATATTTATGGTTGGTAAATGGTTAGCATCATTGGATTTTTAGTATTAAATTTTGATTTATGATAAAATGGATGGTTAGCATTCGTGTTGGCTTCATTGCTTTTTTTTGTTTTGTATCAGCTCTGCTTGTGGGTCAGACAGCTGATAGGAATAAACTATTTCAAACCCTCAATCTTGTTGATTCTTTACTAAGTTCGGATCAGGATTCTTTGGCTAAAGTTTACTTGGATGTGGTCGAGCCTGATAAGGATCGAGATGTCGAAATCTTCCTAAACTATTACGTACTACTTGGAGACTATTACCTAAATGTCTCACTTTATAAAGAATCAGCGGCTGCCTACAAAAAACTTCTGACCATCAACTCACGTGACCTTGATCGTGAGAGTTCTCTCAAGTTGGCAAAAGCCATCAATGATATGGGCATTGCTCTGCAACGCACCGGTAAGGCTTGGGAAGCTATTGATGCTCATATAAAAAGCCAGGAGATTTATGAAAGATACAATGAGCCAATAGGAGGGTCATACAATTACAACAACATAGCCATCATATACACAGAGCTCAAAAAGATTGACTCTGCGCTTTACTTTCATGAGAAAAGTCTGGAGTATGCAAAGCTTGCCTATGATACCATGGGTATTGGCTTTAATCATCTAAACATGGCCATACTACATGCTGATAATAATGATCTGGTGAAATCACTATTCCATTTTCAGCAGAGCTTGAAAATCTTTGAGCAACAGAGAAATGAGCGCATGATCAATGCTTTGAAGAGGCGGATGGCTGCATTTTATCTTCGGATCAAAGATTATGAAACGGCCCTTGGCTTAATTGAAGGGGTATTTGACTATTATCAGGAGAGAAATTCCTCAACAGGCCTGGGTGGTACGCATGTCACAATAGGTGAAATATTTATGAGTATGGATCAACTGGATACAGCCTTGTTTCATTTAAACAAAGGAATAGAATACTATAAGCCATCAGGGTATGCCGTTGGTCTGGCAAAGGCTTATGTAATTAAAGGGAAGTACTTCAGACTCAAGGGTGATTTTGATTCATCAATAAAAAGCTATGAGGAATCGCTAAAGTATTCGAAGGGAGCCTTCAAGGGAATGTCCATGAATGCCCTGAACGGAATGGCCAAGGTTTACCTGGAACTAAAAAACTACCCTGCAGCCATACGTGCTGCGCTCAATGGATTGGATGAAGGAAACTATTCAGCCTCACCGGGAAATATGGCAAGCTCTTATGAGACATTGTATAAGTCATATAAAGCATTGGGTGATCATAAAAAGTCACTGGAGTATCTGGAAAAGTACAATGATGAAAAGGATAAAATCTTTGATGATGATCAAATGATCAAGCTGGCGCGGATTGAATACCAAAATCAGTTGGAGCGTGAGGAGGTGGAGAGAAGTGTTGCTGAGGCGGAAAAGGATTTGCTAGCCTCTCAGGAGTTGGCACGCGAGAGATGGATTGGCTACACGGCTATGGGAGCAGGAGTTTTGATTTTATTAATAGCTGTTTTTGTTTACCGTGCTTATCGAATCAAGCGATCAGCCAATGAGCAGTTGAATTTGAAAAATGCTGAGCTACAGCGATTGAGAGAGAGTGAGCAAAATCTTGCAGAGGAGGCACTTTCAGCCAGAGAGCGAGAGCTGGCAACCATGGCTATGGCGTCCCTGGAGAAAAACAATTTACTTGCCGAGCTAAGCCAAAAGGTTAGCTTTCTTGAAACCAGATTGTCAGATGATTTGAAGCCCAGTTTGAAAGAAATGAGGAAGACGATATCGAGTAGTATATCTCTTGACAACACCTGGGATAGTTTTATTCATCGCTTTGAAGATGTACACCCTCAGTTTTTTGGTCGATTAAAATCTGAAAACCCTAATCTGACTATCAATGACCTCAAGCTTAGTGCCTATTTGAAAATAGGGATGAGTAATAAGGAAATAGCCAATGTGACACACCTCACAGTTGGGTCAGTCAAGAGTGGTATAAACCGACTAAAGAAAAAGCTCAATCTTGGCCCTGATGATAGTATACGGGGCTATATGCTTGAATATGCATAAAAAAAGAGCGACTCACCTCTGAGTCGCTCAAGTGCATCCGCCGGGAGGCAGACGCTCCGCCTTAGTAATTCACTACCACCATGAATTATCTTTTATTTCTTAGCTTCCTATTTCCCAGTCTTCTGCGGGCGTTCCGAAGAAGCAATTCGGTGTTACCGGGAAACCTGATGTGATCACATAATAGTAGGTGCCATCAGGATATTCCGGTGTAACACCCGTCCGCCCGTTACACTCATCTAGGTCACCCAACTCAGCGGCATACTCATAGTCCTGAATGTAGGTGCCATCGTAAGTTCCATCAGGATAGTCCTGACCTGCAACGCCCGTACCGGTACGTGTTCCACTTTTTAGCTGGTAGCTTGACTCCAACTCCACAATGCTGCTCGTAGGATCGTTAGGATCTGAATATCCATATTTATAATAAATGGGGAATCCGTCCGCAGCGAAACCATAGATAAGTGAATGTTTACTGCCATCTTCATCAGCTGCCAATCCCACTATGTCACCGTGATAATGATATACACCCTTGGAGGTGACATGAGCACCATATGCATCCAGGTGAGTCTCATTTTGCACAGTAACTTTTGCCTGCCACTCCCAGTTTTCCTCTCCTGTATCCGGATTTTCCCATGGCTTTAGTCCCATTGGATGAAACTCCACGCCATTTGTTGCTATACCAAACTGCCAGAAGTTGTCATTTGAGGGAGTAGGTGGTCCCGTCTCATCATAGACATAAATAGCCGATCCGGTGTAGGTAGGAGTCAAATCAAGCGCTCGCGATACTTCGGTTGGTAAAAACTCCTCTCCAGCTGGACCTTCATAATTTGGGAATTCTCCAGTGGTATGATTTGGGTGCTGATTCGAAGAAATCGTCCTCAGGTCAGAGGATATTTCGAAGCAAACCTGACTTTCGGTAGTGCTGGTGGTCACGCATACATCGGTGGTGGAAGATGCTGCTGCCTGACTATTGTCGTATGAGCCACCGGAAACCGGAACAATTTTAAAATAATATGGTGTACTAAACTGAAGCAGCGAAACGGAGACCTCAGAAATATTGCTTCCATTATAAACCACTTGCTCTCCATAGCCGCGGTAGGTAGTGCTTGCTAGCATATTGCTTGATGAGGTAATATCGCTAAATGAGTTTTCCGTGTTGATCAGTACGAGGTAGCTATCCGCTCCCATATCAGTCCAATCCTCAATTGTGATTGTACTTCCGCTAGCCGAACCAAAGTTGATGCTCAAGTTTGATCCACCATTCTGATCATCATTATCGTTTATAGTGATGGTTACTGCGGTACTTGATCCTGCAGACAATGTAGATGGGAGTGTCCCTAGCGTTACAATGATTGTTTCGGCGCTCTCCACATCCGAATCGTCTGTGATAGTAATGTTTAAAGTGGCTGATTGTTCATTGGTTCCAATGATCACCGACGTTTCATCGATTGAGTAATCAGAATTTTCTGTGGCAGTACCAGATAAAGAAAACGGTATCGTGAGGCTAGCACCTGAGGTATTTACCTCACTAAGCGAAATCGAAACGCTAAATGTGCCGACGTTTTCATTTACAGAACTTGATGTAGCAGATATACTTGCCGAGGCAGAAAACTCGTCAATGACATCATCTGCAGCGTCACTTCCACAACGGGAAAATAGTAGCAAAGAGACTGTGAGAATACTTAATATTTTTTTCATTTTTAGATGGTCTAATATGTTGCGACGGTTGATGTTCGTTTACTGTTCAGCCTGAATGACCGAGTGCGATCATTGAGCTTTAGTTTAATGATATTGTCATGTCCTTCATAGTGCTCGATCATGCAGGTGTTGGTTACTCGTATCTCTTTCACACCATCTACTCGAAGGTTGAGTGAGCCGGTGAGGTGTATGTTTAGTTCGCCAAATTCAATTTCATGGATTGCAAACGAGGTACACGCTCCATTCACAGTGATCTTGGTTTTACTATCCAAATACAAAAAGGCCAGGTCTTCAATTTTATGGGTCTTAACCTTTTCAGGAAATTCTCTTGTTAGCGTTTCATAGAAATCCTCCCGATCAACAGACACGGTCATTGCCAGTCCCGAATCAGTTTCAAAGATTTCGAAAATGGCCATTTTAATGTCATGGACAGGGCCTGCTAGAATAAATGCTATGAAAAAAGTAATCATGTGATTTTCCTGATTTAAATAGATGACGGGAAGCTGGGCACTTACCCTACCACCTTAAGAAAATTATGAATCGCAATGTGGGAATCAGTATGAATTTCAATTTGCTAATGATGTAGTTGTTTTCCGCAATGATTGTATCATTTCTCTCAGAATCCGATTTTGAGAGGTTAGCATTTGGTTGGCATCCCCTCAACTAAGTCAAGGAATTAGCTTCATGAATTACATTTGCTTGCTAGATTAAGCAACAAAAAAAACAGCGATTGAGTGAAAGAGTCATTGTGTGAGGAGCGTATATTTCATAAGGAGTACACGAGCCACGAGCTTAAAGTCAGAAATTTTCTTTTTTATAAACTTGGTGATCTCGAGAAGGCAAAGGATTTTACCCAGGAAGCCTTTGTAAGATTGTGGAACAATTGTGGCAAGGTGGCAATCGAGAAAGTCAAGGGATTCCTTTTCACCACTGCTAACCGATTGTTTCTTGATCATTATGATCACCAAAAAGTGGTCTTGAAATTTGAGCATAGGCAAGATAGGTCTGAGGACAGAATGGAACAAAATCCTGAATTTTTATATGAAGGAGAGGAGTTTAAGCAAAGGCTGGAGGCTGCTGTTTCAAGTCTTCCTGAGAAGCAGCGAGTAATCTTCCTGATGAGCAGGATTGATAAATATAAAAATCGCGAAATTGCCGAAATAATGGATGTCTCTATTAAAACGGTAGAGAAGCATGTAAGCACTGCATTGAAATCCCTTAAAGAGAATTTGGACGAACTTGATAATTTGAAGATTTAGGGGTAGGGTTTTAAGAGATTTTCTCTTTTTACCCTCAAGCACTAGAACTATGGAAGAAAATTTATCAAAATGGCTGAATGGTGATATTTCTGATGAGGAGCTGAAAAAGCTCATCGGGACGGAAGAGGCACTTAAGTATATCCAGATTCTTGGGGAAGTAGACAATTGGGTGCCGGACAATTCCGAGCGTCTGATTGACCCTAAAGAGATTACCTCACGACCGAAAGGAAAAGTAAGAACCATGCGTCCATGGTATAGTTATGCCGCGGCGGCTATGGTCTTTCTGGCCATGGCCACCTACTTATGGTTCCAAATGTTGGACACTACGGTCACGCATTCTTCATTGGCAGGTGAGATTCGAGAGATCGAGCTACCGGACGGGTCTATCGTCACATTAGCCCCAAACTCTGAAATTTCCTGGGAAAGTGACAAATGGGAAGAAGCGGTAGCTTACCGGGAAAACAGACTAAAGTCTACGAAAGTACGCAGGAAAGTAAAGCTCAAAGGAAAGGCATTGCTTAAAGTTGCCAAGGGAGCACCTTTCAGCGTAGAATCCCCAACAGGAACCGTAGATGTGCTTGGGACAATTTTCGAGGTAGATGATTTCAACGAAGGATTGAGCGTGACTTGCTTTGAAGGTAAAGTACAGGCTAGACCAAAGACACTTAATAAAGTGGTGACGCTGACCAGAGGCGAGGGATACCTGTTTTTCAATGGAAAATGGGAGAAAAAAGAGAACACCACAGAATCAGAGCCAGCGTGGCTCCAAAATCAAACTAAGTTTGAAAACGCACCACTAAGCCAGGTTATCAAGACACTCGAAAAAGTGTACGGAGTGACCATATCGTCAGGAAAAATTGATATCGCCAAACGTTTTACAGGAACAATTCCAAATGATAAATTAGAAGTAGCGTTACGGTTGGTTTTTTCACCTTATAAAATTTCCTTCAAGAGAGAAGGGAAGACTGTGACTCTGACTCAGGAGAACTAGTAAAAAACACATGCGAGCCTTAGTTTCATTTTTGGCGATTACCATCGTCCTTTCTGCTCCTGCGCAGGATAAAACAACATTCCTTGAAGCCATTAAAAGCTATGAGGAGCAATCTGACATTACCTTTTCATATGATGCCGAACTCATCGGCCTGGTGAATTCTGAAGCAACGTTTTCAACAGGTAACGTGGAGCAATTCATGAAGGAAGTAGAGTCAGCTTTCCCTTTTGCTATTGAAAAAATTGATGAAACATACTTTACTATAAGTGCCGTTGAGAGCAGCTATCACTTAGTGGTTTTGGATTCCATCGACTCTTCGGTTTTGACTGAAGAATTTGATGTGAAAGTGATTGTGAACGATGCAACTCTTGCAACAATCTACAGTCAGGGAAAATGGCAATTCAAATACAAGCCGGAAGTAGGTGATAACATAAGGGTTTTTAGTCAGGGATATAAGAATGCGCGAATTTCCGTGAGCGACCTTGTAAATCGCAAAGAACTTACCATGGGGCTGGGGTTGCCCACCACACGATTGAGTACGGTCGTAGTGGAGGATTACCTAACCAAGGGAATAAACATGCTACCATCCAGGCAGCAAATTCAAATTGATCTGGATGACCTTCCACTTCTGCCGGGAGAAACTGATGGAGATATTTTTGCTTCCATTGCTGCATTACCTGGAATTTCGAACCCTGATGGCAGAGCGGGTAACCTGTTGATTAGGGGTAGTGAAACGGATCAGTCACTGATTCTATTCGACAATATTCCTATTTATCATCGAGGGCACTACTATGGCACCATTTCTCCTTACAACCCAAAGTTGGTTTCTGATGTGGAGGTATTTAGAAGTGGATTCCATCCAAAATATGGTGATCGGGTAGGAGGAGCCATTGTGATTAATTCTGATAAAGTTAGCGACCGCTCAGTATATGGAGTTGGTGCTAATACCTTATTTGGAATGGGGTATGGAAAAGTGAGGTTTAATGAAAAATGGAGTGGGTCGTTTGGGATAAGAAATTCCTATTCCAGGAAATTTGAATCCCCAAAACTGACGGCCATATCTGAGTCGGTATTTTCGGCTACCGCTCTGGATGGCCCAAATGGGTTGACGGAAAAAGTGAATGTGATTTTTAGAGACTACAACGGCAAATTCAACTTTCAGCCCAATAAGAAAAACAACATCACATTTTCAGGAATTTATACCTACTCTCAAATAGACTTTTCACCACCCCCAGCTCCTCATGGAACAAGGTCTAAGAATGACAATCGATATGACAATGTAGGAGGAAATGTAGGTTGGAATATGAAGTTGGGAAATGGCTGGGCCTCTGACCTAAACACTACTTATTCAAAGTACAAATACGATTTTATGGTTGAGGGCATGAGTCCGGGTGGGCTTCCATTTTTTTCAAACAATCAAATCAAAGACTTTAACGTAGTACAGGAGTTTTCTCGTGAAGGGGAGAAGTCAAGGGCACAGTACGGATTGGATTATAAGTGGCAGGAGGTTTCTATGGAGTATAGGAATTTGTTGCGGGATTCCAGTATTTATGTTCTGGATAATGTTGAAAAATCGCATACCATTTCCCCGTTTGCCAACTATGAATTTTTTGGATGGAATCGTTGGTACTTCCAGCTGGGAGTGAGAGGTACTTACTACAGTAATATGGAAGATTACAGCGTTTCACCACGTATTTTGGCTAATTATGATGTGAGCAACACCGTGACCCTGAAGGGTTCCTACGGGTTGTACAATCAGTTTGTCAGCCAGGTGAAAAATTTAGAGTTTACCAATGGTGGCTTTGATAATGAGCTGTGGTCATTGGCAGATGGTGAGTCAGGATTCATTATCCGAGGGACGCAAGCTATGGCTGGAATGATTGCCAGCGTAAATGATTGGATTCTGGATGTAGAGCTATTTCATAAAACTGCTGATGATATCACGGTATATGAAGACCGAAGACTCGACCCCAGATGGGGATACTTTACCATGGATATGGCGGCATACGGTACGGACATTTTGTTAAAAAAACAGGTCTCAGAAGCGACTTCTCTGTGGGTGGGATACTCGTACCATGATTCTAAAATCACGCTGGATACAACAGAAAATGCTACCTATAAGTCCAAGTTTATCCAACCACATATCTACTATCTGGGTGGTGCATTCAAAAAAGACAGATGGAAAGTGTCCTTGGGATATCGTTATACCTCAGGGCTAAATGCTCAATCACTTGATATAGCCTATGCGGAGGCAATCTTTCTCCGAGGGCCGCAAAATCCTCCTCCGCCACCTCCCCCGGGTTCGCCACCTCCACCAAGGCCACCAAATCCTTTCGAGGACGTGCCGGAGAGATACCCAAACGTTCACTCACTTGATATTTCAGCATCCTATATGATTCCTCGAACGGAGCAACGAAAGTGGAGTGCTTCATTTGGTGTATCCTTGCTCAATACACTCGGGCAGCCCAATCTGACCGATCGGGTTTATAGAAGCAGGAACGGATTTGTGGACCGTGAGGCTATTGGGTTTGCGCCGAATCTCATGGTGATTGTGGAGTGGTAGATTTGCCACATGAAAGTTTTCGAAAAGAAAATAAATGTTACTGAAGATCACCTCGATTTCAATAACCATGTAAACAACCTGGTGTACATGCAGTGGGCACTGGATATTTCCAGAGAGCACTGGCTGTCTGTGATCAGTAATGAGATCAATGAAAGCTACTTCTGGATGGTGCGATCACACCATGTGGAATATAAGCTTCAGGCTTTTCGGGGTGATGAGATCACTATAAAAACTTATGTGAAAGGCTATCGAGGACCTTTTTCTGATCGGGTAGTAAAGATTTATAAAGGAGAAAGTTTGCTGGTGGAGGTGAAATCGAACTGGTGCCTGATAGAGCGGGCAACCCAGAAACTAAAAAGAGTACCTGAAGAAATTCAAGCACTCTTTAAATGAACAATCCGATTATATTTGCCCTCCTTTGGGGCATTAGCTCAGTTGGCTAGAGCGCTACACTGGCAGTGTAGAGGTCACCGGTTCGAATCCGGTATGCTCCACTTTTTTACTCTAATCTAACATTCAACCCAATTTATCGTTAAAAATTAATGTATAAGTTCAATTATATTAGATTTGCTTACCCAAACGATCAAGTCTATGGAATTATTAGCTTCTAATGATTTAACTAAAGAAGAGATTGATAATTGGTTTGATGAGCTTGTTGCTTCTTTCGAAACGGATAGGTTGACAATGCTCACAGATACAACTCCCCCTGATAAAAAGGAAATGTACATAGACATGATGGCGGGAAAACTTGATAAACTAGCTTCTTCAGTCAGAGCCTCTACATCACAATTTTTCATAGAACAGTTGGTAGCATTGTACCTTAAGGAACTTGATACCCGAAACGCATTCCCTAAGAAGCTTGCATTTGAACTATCCGATTTTTCAAAGGTTTTGGTTTGGGCTGAAATAGAGGATGACAATGAAGAAGTTGAAGATAACTTAATACTAGCAGAAGCAAAGATCAACTCAATGTTCCGAAAGTATCGATTTGACATTGCTACTACAGTAGTAGAGTCAAGTGATTCTATTCCAATACCTCCTCACTACAAACAGTTTAAAGCTAAGTAAATCTGGCTTCATTTGATGATCATATTGGACAAGCGAAAAGAAATCTGCGATTTCTAGAATCAGTTAACAGTCACTCAAAAGAAAGTTGGGATTGGCAAGTTACCATAAGTTTTTACACAGCTGTTCATATAATTAATGCCCACATAGCCAATAAGTCAAATCTTCACTATCGAACTCATAAACAGGTGGATGATGTAATTAATCCTTTTAATGCAACATCAATTTGCAAACTTGATGAGAGAATCTACACTTCATACAAGAAGCTATCGGGACTTTCGAGAAGAGCCAGATATTTGTGTCATGAAAAACCTGAAGAAGCTGCAAAAAAGCCTGAATTGATATTCCAGACTCATGATAAGCACCTCTCTAAAAGTATTTACCATTTAAATGTGATACTGGAAATGGCACAAAGAGAATACAAAGTTGATTTTGATATTGCAACAATTTCATGCCCTGATTTAACAGGGAAGAGTTTTAGCTTCTTTAAAGTGGCTTAAGCTACCTAATCACCCTCCTAAAATTTCTAACGCTATTCTTGTAGTAATCCGCTAGTAGGTTGGATTCCACCACACCCTGGGATGAGGATGCATGCACGAAAAGGATTTTATCTTCTCCAACATAAGTGATCATGCCACTGTGAAACCACTTGTCACCTTTTTTCTTGAGTTTGAAATAAACAAGGTCTCCTTCTCGGATTCCTTCCCAGCCTCTTTTCTTCCCAGTTTTGGATTGCTCCTTAGCAGTTCGGGGCAGGTTCACACCGATGGTTTTATAGGAAGTGTAAATAAGTCCCGAGCAGTCCATGCCAGAGCGAGACATTCCACCCCACTTGTAAGGTGTGCCAATGTATGATCTGCCCGTGGCAATCACAGACTCGATGTTTTGCATCCGTCGCTTCTTTTTCTTTTGAGCCGGAGCGGAAATAAAAATACCTGCTATCAATAAGGCAGACAGCAGGTACTTCAAATAATTTGTTGTGGATTTTTTCACTTACCTAACCACGAATTAAACATCCATTGGGTTTTCTCCTGTGCATTCACAAGCCCAATCATCATGTCCTCCGTTTCATTGTCATCTGCTTCAACGGCCAGTTCTTTCACTTTATTTTCCTGAGCAATCAGTGTTGACAAATTATCAACTATCATTTTCACCAGTGCCTCATCGTTGGATTCGTCCTTTACAGATTTGATATTCGAGTGCTCCAGGTAAGTCTCCAGCGCATGGTGTGGACGCCCACCAATAGTCAGAATGCGCTCTGCAATTTCATCAATATTAGCGAGAGCCTCTGTATACAGTTCTTCAAATTTGGCATGCAATTCGAAGAATCGAGGGCCTTTGATATTCCAGTGGGCTCCTCTGGTATTTTGATAGTAAATGTGAAAATCTGAAAGTAATTGGTTAAGCTCTGTGATTAATTTTTCCGACATGAATATTCTGTTTTTGTTTAATTGTCAATTAAATCATTCCGGATTCTCCGGCTATTTAGTTAATAAACAGAATAAATCAAGGTTTTGTTCGTCCTGAGGCTTCAAATCAAAGTCTTCTACAGTGATCGATTTCACCAATTCGTCACCTGTTTCATTTAGCTTGTTTCTATTCATTCGGTTGAGAATGTCGTATGGAATTCTCAATAATCCAGCAGGCAGTCTATGCTGCAAATCAAAAAAATCATACCTCATGATGCGCTGCACAGAAGCTCGGTTTCTTTCATGATACTCAAGTACTTTCTCATTGCCTGCAATGCCTTTCATCTCCACTTTTTCAAAATACTTTTTGCAAAGGGCTTTAAGCTCATCCCCTGTGTATTCGCGCTCGTGCCAGGGGTTTCTTGAGAGGGTCATCTTGATGTTTGGTGTTGTGATTAGCGCTGTGCCACCCGGCATCAACACCCGGTGTATTTCTTTGATAAAGTTTTCATCATCCTTCACATGTTCGATTACCTGAAAGGTGATAATCGTATCGAAAGAATTGTCCTCAAAAGGAAGTGGAGGAAACACACCACTCAAGAATTTATATTTAGAAAATTTCTTTTCCAGATTTTCAATGACAGATTTGATTTTATCAATTCCTATATATGAATGTGCTAGAGGAGCCAATATTTCCACACCTCGTCCTTCTCCGCATCCCAGTTCTAATAGATCACCTTTGATATAGGGCTTGGCCTGATAATAGGCAGATAACAGCCGCTGATGGATCACATTATCCGAAGGAATTTTGTCTGAGGCTATTTCGGTTGTATACACACTCATGGTATGAAGTATCGTATGATTTTTGTTTAAAGAGCACAAAGAAAATCAATTATATAGCTAATTTGGATACCTATGAGAAAGCATGTTCCATTATTGAGTGTATTTGTCATACTAATTGGTTTTTCAGCCAATGCCATCAACTTTTCCAGGGTCAATGTAGCCTGGCAATATGACCCCACTTTTGACTTGAGGATGGCTCATCGGGTGGTTCGAATGGATGAGGGGATGAAGGTGTTCTTGCGAATATCTTCAGACTCTTTGAGCACATGGCAATATGAATTTCTTGTTCAGGATGGATACGAGTCAGAGAGTCATCGAACTATTCAACCGGTCAATGTGGACACTTTACTGCAGACACCTAGTCAGGTCATGGTGGCAATTCTTTTGCCCAAGTTAGATGAAAATCTGCTGGTCCTTAAATCCTCAAAATCTGAGCGATTCTTTTACTATGACATCCAGATTATGATTGGAAGCCTATCGTTCCCATCAATCTACCCTGTAAATGCAACAGGCCTTCCCATTCTAGAGAAGTACATCAACAGGTCTGGGTTTTCATGGGTGGGCAATGATACATTTTTGGCTCGTCAATACCAGGAAAAGTTTGGCGGGGCAGATCCTCCTATGGCGGACATGAAACCACTAGCTCCACAGGTGGCGATGGACACTTCATTTATTTTTGGAGACTCAGTTCAATTCAAGGAAAATCATTTTTACGTGGTAAGTAAGGATTCGCTGGCTACTGTAGGTGTCACTATGCTGCGTGTGTCCCCTTACTTCCCAGAGTATCGGCAACTTGGAGAACTGATTGGAGCCATGCTATACCTCACCAGTGAGCAAGAGAAAAAGGCCATGCTGAAATCAAGAAACCTTAAGCAATCTTTCGATTCATTTTGGATGAACACTTATTCAACGAAAGGACGGGCACGCACTGCTATTCGAAACTATTATGACTGGATAGAGCGGGTAAATATTTTATTTACGGATTTTAAGCCTGGCTGGAAAACAGACCGGGGGATGATGTATTTGGTGTTTGGTAGACCGGATGAAGTTTATCGCACTGCAAATTCAGAAGAATGGTACTACGATGATGGACAGGCCTTTGAGTTCACAGTAATCTCTACGTTCTTTGCACCCCGAACGTATACCCTGCGAAGAAGCAAAGAATATGAGGAGCAGTGGTACACCAAAATCGCGTCACTTCGGCAAGAAATTAGATGAATAAGAAATCCGATATCATTTATGGAATTCGCACGGTCATTGAGGCCGTGAAGTCAGGGCAGCACCTTGAGCGTGTGTTTATTCAAAAAAGTCTCAAGGGAGATCTGTATAAGGAGCTCATGCTGGAGCTACATCGCACTTCTACGCCTATTTCCAAAGTGCCACCTGAACGGATCGACAAGTTTACCAAAAAAAATCATCAGGGAGTGGTGGCACTAATTTCGCCAGTGCAGTATCACACCCTAGAGCACCTGGTTCCTCAGCTTTATGAGCAGGGTAAAAACCCTTTGCTTTTGATTCTGGATGAAATCACTGATGTTAGAAATTTTGGAGCAATAGCTCGTACTGCCGAGTGCCTGGGGGTGGATGGGGTTGTGATTCCCTCTCGAGGTGGTGCTCAGATCAATGAAGATGCTGTTAAGACCTCAGCGGGGGCGTTTAATTACCTTCCGGTTTGTCGTGAAAAAAATCTCCTTGATGCTGCGAGATATTTGAAAGAATCGGGAATCAGTGTTATTTCTTGCTCGGAGAAAACCAAGAAGACTCTGGATCAGATGGACTTTACCTCTCCTACAGCGATCATCATGGGATCAGAGGAACGAGGTATATCGTCAGAGCTGCTCGACTTATCAGATGGAATAGCTAAAGTGCCTATGTCAGGATCGATTGAGTCTCTCAATGTGAGCGTGGCTGCCGGGATGGCACTCTATGAAGTGCAGCGGCAGAGAAAATCCTAAACAAATTTTTCTCCTTTTTCTGTCTTTACATCCGTGATAAAGTCCCTGAAAACAGAGGAGTCTTCTTTTTTGCACACCAGTAGTATGTCATCAAAGTCGGCTATGAGCATACCCTCACATCCATGGACCACTGTTACCTTTCCTTTCTTCCCTTTGATATAATTGTCTCTGGATTCATAGGTCATCACAGCACCTTCGATCACATTTTCGTTTTCATCTTTGCCCTTTATTTCGTGTAGTGCATTCCAGGATCCAAGATCTGACCACCCAAAATCTCCAGGTACCACATAGACGTTATCGGCTTTTTCCATGATAGCATAGTCTATCGATATGTTTTTGCACTGACTGTAGGTGCTTTTAATAAAGGCTCGCTCACCATCTGTGTAGTATTCATTGAGTCCTGCTGCAAAAAGGCTCGCAATTTCTTCTTCATGCTTTTCAAAAGCTTTTATGATTGAATCAATAGACCAAACAAAAATTCCGGAGTTCCATAGGAAATCTCCACTCTCAATAAATTTTGCTGCCAGGTCTGCTTCAGGCTTTTCTGTAAAAGTTTTCACTTTTTTTACAGGAACCCCTGGATCACTTAAATATTGAATGTATCCGTATCCGGTTTCTGGCCTGTTTGGTCTGATGCCAATGGTGATCAGCTTTTCATCACTTGCTGCACTTTTTACTGAAGTGTTGATTACTTCCTGAAATTCTTTTTCCTTGAAAATGGCATGGTCCGAAGGGCTCACTACCAGTACAGCATTCGGATCTTTTTTCATAATCTTGTATGCTGCATACGCAATGCACGGAGCGGTATTACGCTTTTCTGTTTCTAGTAGTACCTGATGTTTTTCCAGTTCTGGTAATTGATCATGAATGAGTTTCTCGTACTTCTCATTGGAAACCACCCAAATTTTATCCTCGGTAGTGATTTCTTTGAATCGGTCAAAAGTCATTTGCAACAAGGATCTGCCAGTTCCCAATACATCCAAAAATTGTTTAGGCTTAGCATCCCTACTGTATGGCCAAAAGCGTGTGCCACTTCCACCAGCCATAATCACTACATAAATATTTGTTCTCATAAAATTTTGGTGAGAAATTCGCATAAGATTAACAATTGCAAATATAGCCCATCCCTAAGGCGTTGTTATCACCCTCACCCCCTAAAGGAACAATTTGTTTGCGATCTAGGATTTGATTAACTTTTTACTTTACATCAATCGCGAGAAATGGAGATAGCTGCGGAAGCGAGCCTGAAAGATAGCCTCAAACGTGTTTTTGGGTATGATAAATTTAGAGGCAGGCAGGAAGAAATCATCAATAATATTCTTGCTGGAGAAAATACGTTCGTGATCATGCCCACTGGTGCAGGGAAATCCCTGTGTTATCAGCTGCCTGCGATCGTACAGGAAGGTACAGCCATTGTCATATCACCGCTCATTGCACTCATGAAAAATCAAGTGGATCAGATGAATGCTGTGGGTGTGAATGCCCGGTTCCTGAATTCCACACTGACAAAATCTGAAAGCAATAAGGTAAAAAAGGATACCATTTCTGGAGCTGTTAAGCTCTTATACGTTGCTCCTGAATCTCTGACCAAAGAGGAAAATGTAGCCTTTTTAAAGCAAGCGAAAATTTCATTTGTTGCCATTGATGAGGCTCACTGTATCTCAGAGTGGGGACATGATTTCAGACCTGAGTATCGAAGGATCAAAGACATTATTGCGCAACTTGGAAGCATACCAATGATTGCCCTCACAGCAACCGCCACACCAAAGGTTCAGCTGGATATCCAGAAAAATCTTTCCATGGATGGAGCGCAGCTATACAAATCGTCCTTCAACAGGACAAATCTGTATTATGAGGTGCGTCCAAAGCAGAACGCTAAAAAGCAGCTCATCAAATTCATCAAGAATCATAAAGGTGCCAGCGGGATCATCTATTGCCTGAGTAGAAAAAAAGTAGAGGAGATTGCCGAGTTTCTGAGAGTAAACGACATCAATGCCGCTCCATATCATGCTGGAATGGAGGCAAAGGAGCGGATGAAAAATCAGGATGGATTCCTAAATGAGGATGTGGATGTAATTGTGGCAACAATTGCTTTCGGTATGGGGATTGATAAGCCTGACGTTCGCTTTGTGGTTCACTACGATGCACCCAAATCCATCGAGGGTTATTATCAGGAAACTGGACGAGCAGGCAGGGATGGTATCAATAGTGATTGTTTGATGTTCTACTCATACAATGACATCCTGAAGCTTGAAAAATTCAATAAAGACAAGGCGGTAACTGAGCGGGAAAACGCAAGATTCCTATTAGAGGAAATGGCCTCTTATGCGGATTCCGCTATTTGTAGAAGAAAGCAGTTGCTCCACTACTTCGGCGAGGAGTTCACAGAAGAAAACTGTGGCCAGTGCGACAATTGTGTTCACCCTAAGGAGCAGTTTGAGGGTAAGGAAATTATTAAGCTGGTGATCAAGGCTGTACAGCAAACCAATGCTCGGTTTGAGATCAATCACCTGGCAGCTTTGATAGTAGGGAAAGCTACGCAACATGTGAAAAGCTATGACCATGATAAGCTTGATGTTTTTGGGAAGGGTAAATCCATCAATGATGATGAGAACTTCTGGCGCTCAGTAATCAGACAGACCCTGCTTCACGAGTTTCTCAAAAAGGATATTGAAAATCCTGCCATTTTCAAAGTATCTAAAAAGGGAGAAGCATTCCTGAAATCACCGCACTCTCATATGTTGTCAAAAGATCATGAGCACACCGCTGATGGTGACAATGAGGATGATATGGATAAGGTGCCGGTGAATGTCAGCGCATATGACAAGACCCTTTTCGGGATGCTCAAAGCCCTGAGGAAAGACATTGCCCATCATGAGGATATTCCTCCGTACGTGATTTTCAGTGATCCTTCCATGGAGGAAATGTGTACGGTTTATCCTACCACAATGGATGATCTGAAGCAGATCGTAGGGGTGGGAGAAAGCAAAGCAAAGAAATTTGGGCAACCATTCCTTGATATGATTGAGGAATATGTGGAGGAAAATGACATCATCACTGCCTCGGATGTCTTGATCAAAACCTCTGGAACCAAGTCAAAAAATAAGATTTACATCATCCAGCACATCGATCAGAAGATGGATTTTGAAGAGATAGCTGAGGCACGCGGGATGAAGTACGAGGAGGTAATTACCGAAGTTGAAAACATCTGCTATTCAGGAACCAAACTCAACATCGATTACTACATAGATCAGTTGCTCGACGATGACCGTCAGGATGATATTTATGACTATTTCTTAAATGCCGAAACTGATGAATTATCGGTGGCCATGGAGGAGTTGGGAGAATATTATTCGGAAGATGAAGTGCGTCTGATGCGTGTAAAATTCATGTCTGAATACGCTCACTAGCTTTCCTGTCTCCTTTCTCTTTGAAAAAAGGCCGAATACGCTGAACTTAGCTGCTCGTTTCCAAACCCAACACAAATGAACATACTCATACTTGGGTCAGGTGGCAGAGAGCATGCCCTGGCCTGGAAAGTAAAGCAAAGCCCAAAGTGCGGTAAGATTTTCATAGCACCAGGAAATGGTGGTACTGGAAAAGTAGGAACCAATCTTGAGATTGATCTTAAAAACTTTGATAAGGTATGCGAGACTATCACAGAGTATGAAATTGATATGCTAATCGTAGGGCCTGAAGATCCATTGGTGAATGGAATAGTCGATCACATTCGGTCAAAAAAAGAGTTCAAGAAGCTTAGAATCATAGGCCCATCGGCAAAAGGCGCCATACTGGAGGGGAGTAAGGAGTACGCCAAGGAGTTTATGAAAAAGTATAAAATTCCAACGGCGGATGCCCGAACGGTCACCAAAGAAAATCTGGAGGAAACGATAAAATACATGGAGCGCCTGGAGCCACCATATGTTTTGAAGGCTGATGGTTTGGCAGGTGGTAAGGGGGTAATCATCACTGAAGAGTTGGAGGAGGCAAGAAAGGCACTTCGCAATTTGATTGAGGATAAAAAGTTTGGAGCAGCGAGTGAAAAAGTATTGCTTGAGCAATTTTTGAAAGGCATTGAGGTCTCATTTTTTGTAATTACCGATGGCAAGGACTACCGAATTTTACCGGAAGCGAAGGATTACAAACGAATCGGCGAAAAAGATACCGGACTAAATACAGGTGGGATGGGTGCGGTATCCCCCGTAGTTTTTGCCGATAGAGCTTTTAAGGAGAAGGTAAATAAGCAGATCATTAAGCCTACAATTGAGGGCTTGAAAAAGGAGAAGATTGATTACTGTGGATTCATATTTTTTGGACTCATCAACGTGGGTGGAGATCCGTACGTAATTGAGTACAATGTGCGTATGGGCGATCCGGAAACAGAGGTGGTTTTACCTCGAATAAAATCTGACTTCCTTGAGTTACTAGTTGCTGCAGCTGATAAAAACTTGATTGATACAGAAATAGAATATGAGCGTTTCACCGCCTCAACGGTGATGTACGTAAGTCGAGGCTATCCAGAGTTTTACGAAAAAGGCCATGAAATCACCCTCGGTGATACGAAAACCGTATTGCCATTTCATGCCGGCACAACTATAAAGGATGGCAAGCTGGTCACGAATGGCGGGCGTGTCATAGCTCTTACCGGGCTAGGCAAAAACCTTGGGGAAGCGCTCAGTAAATCATACGCTGGAGGGCGTGAGGTGAACTGGGAGGGGAAAAGATTCCGAGAGGATATTGGATTTGACCTGAAAGAGCTAGGTCAGTAAGATTTACCCTTTTCCAAAATTCAAATTCCTGAAGATATCTATTAGATTACAGAATTATGGGATGCGCTAGTTGCGGTACAGGTGGTTCGGCCGGATGTCAAAATAACGGTCATTGCAGCACGGGAGGCTGCAATAAATTGAATGTGTTTGATTGGCTTTCAAACATGGACGTACCTGGTATGCACCGATTTGACGTAGTGGAAATCCGATTTAAAAATGGCCGAAAGGAATTCTTCAGGAATGCCAAGAAGCTGGATATCGTAAATGGAGATGCTGTTGTCGTAGATGTGCCAAATGGACATCACATTGGATATGTATCGTTGCAAGGGGAGTTGGTGAGGTTACAGATGTCCAAAAAAGGAATCAAAGACGATGATAGTGTAAGAGAAATTTACCGTAAGGCTACAGCTAGAGATTTGGAGCGATGGGATGAGGCTCGGAATAGAGAAGAATCGGTAATGTACCGTACCAAGGAAATCATCCAGCAGACCAAGCTGGAAATGAAGCTCACAGATGTAGAGTTTCAGGCTGATGGCACTAAGGCAACTTTTTTCTATTCTGCCGAAGGACGTGTTGATTTTAGAGAGCTGATCAAGTTATTAGCAGGGGAGTTTAGGATTCGTGTGGAAATGCGACAGATCAGTGTGAGACAAGAAGCTGGGCGCATTGGTGGTCTTGGAGTATGTGGTAGGGAGCTTTGCTGTTCTACCTGGCTTACAGACTTTAAAAATGTATCTACCTCAGCCGCTCGCTATCAAAACCTATCACTCAATCCGGGTAAACTTTCCGGTCAATGTGGCCGATTAAAGTGCTGCCTCAATTATGAGTTAGATACTTACATGGAGGCACTGCAGGACATTCCGGAAGTAGAGTCACCGTTGCTTACTCAGCGTGGAGCTGCCAAGCTTCAAAAAACGGACATTTTCCGCAAGATCATGTGGTTTGGGTATGATGACGACAACAACTGGCATGCTGTGGATGTTAATCGGGTGAAAGAAATTCAATCACTCAACAAAAAAGGGAAGAAGCCATCTTCGTTGATGGAAAATGAGGTAGCGGTTGATAATTTGGATACCTCATCCATCAATAGTGATCTTGAGGCAATGGATAAAAAATTTGGAGGGAAGGGCAAGAAGAAAAAGAAGAAGCGAAATAAATTTCGCGGCAAGAAGAAGCAAAAACCAGAACAATCTTAACATGAGATATCTCATCATTTTTGGATTATGTTTAGCCTTAGTCTCCTGTGACTCCAGTAGAGTTTATGAAGATTTTAACGATATGGAGGATGCCTTCTGGCATTTAGATTCTGTGCAGACTTTCACTTTTGAAATAGCTGACACCACCAAAGCTTACAACTTGATTGGAACGTTCAGAAATGCTTCCTCATACCCCTTCTATAATCTTTACTTTCAGTATACACTAGCAGACTCCAATGGACTGGTATTGAAGCAGCAACTAAAGGAAGTGGAATTGTTTGATTCAAAAACAGGAGAGCCTCGGGGTAGTGGTTTGGGTGATCTCTTCGATCATTCTTTTGTGTTGGAAGAAAACTATCAGTTTGCCACTTCAGGCGAATACTCGCTATCTTTTGAGCAGTACATGCGACGAGATACACTCCCGTTTATTCTATCAGTAGGGGCGAGGGTTGAGTTTTCAAAAAACTAATTCGAGTACAAAAACTTTCTCATTTTTTCTTTGGCACCTTCGGGATCTAGCCAAAATTCCCTACTATGGAATCTTACGTGTGGCCAGTTTTTCATAATCAGGTGAAAGTGCTGAAAAGCATAAATCTGCTTGGGTGAAAGTGCTTGATAGTAGCGTTCATCATCCGTCAAAATCAATCCGGTGTAGGTGCCATTTTTCTTGACAGATAAATCGGCAAAAGGCAGTTCTTTTGCCAGCTCAAAACCCTCAAATTCATGAAATGATTTTTCCTGAATTCGATTTCTTAAGAACCAATCCACATGATGCTCCTCGTATTCAGGCAGATGAGGTTTCCACTTGCCAATACTCACTTCCCATGCATACTCCAGGTATTTCTTGAGGAGTTTCGGGCCTTCGTTCTTGGTGTCGTCAGTTTTAAGAAGTTGTGGCAAAATACTGCTTACAATGATCACTTTTTCTCTTGCACGTGTCACAGCCACATTCAACCTGTTTTCCCCACCCTCTGCATTCAGACTCCCAAATTGTAGTTTAATCTTCCCCTTTTTATCGGGTGCATACCCAATGCTGAAAATGATAATGTCACGTTCATCGCCCTGCACATTCTCAATGTTTTTCACAAAGAGAGAATCAGGTATCATCACATTTTTCTCTGCTGACTTTTCTTCCAGTAAATCCAATATCAATCCCTGCTGTTTGTAGTTGAATGTGACTATTCCGATCTCTTTATCTGGCTGTTTTTGAAGAAGAGACAAGGTTTGAGCCACCACCTCTCCAGCCTCAATCTCATTTACTCCATCATCCCATGTTCCTTTGGTCTGAACAAATTCTATCCCCGGTTCTTGCTTATTCACATAGCCATAGTCTGGGAGGAGACGAAGCTTTCCTTTGTAGAAGTGTTCATTTGAAAAGTCGATAAGCTCCAAAGACTTGCTTCGGTAATGACCAGCTAGACTTACCTCAGGAAGGTAATGCTTGGTCAGATCTAGCAAGGAATCAATAGCCAGTTCAGGTGTGTCGTCATCCTCATCATCCCACCGCACTCGGTACAAATCGCTTGGCTGAAGCTGCATGCTGTCACCTGTAACCACAATTTGCTTCCCTCGATACATGGCAGGGATGCCACGCTCGGCAAAACATTGGGAAGCCTCATCAAAAATGACCAAATCAAAAATTTCTCTCATCGGAAAGATGGCGGAAGCACTCTCAGGTGAACACATCCAGCAAGGCAGGAGTGTGAATAGCTCATCGGAAAATTCAGAAATCACTTTTCGTATGGGCCAGATGCGGCGTTTCTTGGTGACCTGATGCTGCAAATCACGATAAGTCACTCTATTCTTCAGACGATTGTATTCAATATTTTCATACGTCTTCTCTCTGGATTTAAGCAGAAGAATTTCTTTGCTGGCCTGCCGCTTGGCTTCAATCTCATCCCTTAGCTCATCTGCTAGCGCATCTAGCTTTCCAGACGCTACATTTCTCAGGTTAGGATACTTGGATTCGATGTGGTCAATCCATGCCAGCGATAAGCTGTTTTTGAAAAGCAAAAGTCCTTCCTCAATAGAATCTGAATTGCTGGAAGTGATTTCATCCAACACTTTAACCTCTTCAGAACTTAGATCTGCTTTGAGTTTATGATACTCACAGATTGCATCAAAATCCTTCTTTAGCAGTTTTTCGAGTCTGTGCGGATCTTCTTTTTTGAGTATGATGGCTCTGATCTGGTGAATATTGATATAGCGACTCCACAGTGTAAGTTGCTGAGGCACTTCATGTACCAGACCAATCAGTTGATCCAATCTTTTCTGATAGTTTTTGTGTTCTAACTTCCCTGTAGGAATGTATTCATTAAGTGAGCGAATAGTTTGAGCTACTGTATAAATGTTTAGCCCCATTTTTTGCCAGTAAAACCAATCCTGAAGATCGATTTTACGAAATCCTGTTGGGAAATTTTGTAACCAGGAATGATCCATTACCTGAGAGAGTGAGTGCTCAAAATTCAAGCGGTTATCAATTCGCTCAACAAGTATGTTGAAGCCTCGCTTATTGCTTTTGAGATCGTTGGCCACAATGACACGTTTTAGAAAAGTCTTTTCTTTCGAAAATAAACTCCACTTGATCCAGCTAAACGGATTTTTTCTGGCTCTCATTGCAGATCTCAACACCTCCTGAAATCGACCTAGATTTTCAGATTTCAAGCTCTTCTCTATACCCACTCCTCTAAAACAAGCCATCATGGTTCGCTCCGTTTGAGAAATCCAGTTTAGATCCTTCGTAGGTTTTTCGTTGTGCAAGTGCTGAAATACCTTGTAAACAGGGTCTTCTTTCAGCCCCTCATACACTTCCATGAGCTCAGGCAACTTGTTGGAGAGGTATTCTCCCGTCTCAAAATCGATTGGTTGCGAGCAAAAACTTTTGGAGGTTGTTAGCAGCTTTTCATTAAAAGCGGGCACCTCATAGAGTACATTTTTGAGTTGTACCAGATCTTTGGTTTGAAAGTTGGCAAAGGAGGGCCCTTTAGCCCAAAAGTGTGTTCGCTTTTCAAACTTGTTGAAATACTCAAGATAGGTTTTAAATCGCCGCTCCGTTTCACCAAGATTCGAAAATCGAAAAGATCGATATTCCAGATTCATGCTGAAGCTAGGGTCATCAGGGCTGCTTGTCAAATAAAGCTCCTTGGCAGATTTGTCACATTCAGATTCATCAAATAAAGCTTCTCTAAACTCCTGCAGCTCCTCTACAATCTGGTCAATTCGCCTGCTGGCCTGAAGGAAACCACGCTCTAGTTGAATGGCATCCAGGCTATTATTTTTCTTTTCGTAAACCTCAACAGCCTCAATTTGCTGATCTATTTGCTCGTAGATAGGTTTGCGATCGTTTTTAAAATCGTGAACCAGAGCCACAAAGTCATGCATCTCTTTTTCCTTGAGACGCTGATAAACCACATCGAGAGCGGCTTTTTTCTGGCACACTAAAAGGACATTTTTCCCACGTGCAACAAAGTCACATATTAGGTTGCTAATAAGCTGAGACTTGCCAGTGCCAGGGGGCCCTTGTACAACAAGCGAATTGCCTTTTTTAATTTCTTTGAGTGCATGTTCCTGATAAGCATCTAGCGGAAATGGTGTGAAGGTATTCTCCTCATTTACACGGTCAAAAAGTGCCAGCTGATTTTCATTTTCCTTCTGGATTTTCTTAAAAAAGAATTCCTCAAGGTCGGTATCTTCTTGATCTTCCAGCAGCTTCACATAGTCAGGGACCAGGTACGATCCTGCCTGAGGAAAAATTCCTAAAACAGCCTGAGGAAACATTTTTAATGCTCCGGTTTTTTCACTCGATTCAAGCTGGGATTTTTTGAGATCGGTGAAATCTTTAAGCTCATCTGCAAAATTTTCCTGATTGAAATTGATCTCTACACCACTGTTTTTCAAAAGCTCGTATAGTTGAGTTCTGAAGACTGTGGCATCTCGATCATAGTCGTCAATTACCGTTTCTACCAGTTCTTCGTCCAGCGGAATTTCATTGTAATAGGAGTAGGCGAGAAGGAATGTTTTGTTAAGCGTGATATTCACATCTTCGCGCCGCGAGAGATACCAGTCATTTCCTTCTTTTTCGATCGATACAGGAAAAAAGAGCAGTGGACACCTTACCAGTGTGTCGTCGGAAAACTTCCCTTTTATAAACGGCCAACCGATGTACAAATCCTTTGCTCCTCGTTCCTCAAATATGAACTTCTCAATGCGCTTGATTTTTTTGAGTCGCTTGCTTAGTTCGTTTGCTGATTTACTTCTACTGTCTACCTCACTACAGAGTGGAATTCGACGCTGCTGTTCGATGAGTTTTTTTACAATTTCGAAGCTTGCTTCATTTTCTGCATAGTCAAAATCATGAATATCAATGAACTGATCCTTGAGCAATCTGAGAAGCAGGAGTGACCGATTGTTCCCAGAAAGATTGCTAAGTCTTCGTAAATATGACTTGAGAATTTTTTGCATAGCCTTATTCCAAATATGGCTTTAATCTCAAGAAAGTACGCTCATCCAGTGCCTTTATTTTCTTTAGATCGTCGGCAGTTTCTATATCACCGTGTTCTCTTCGGTAGTTGATAATAATCTTGGCAAGGTCATAGCTGATGTAGGGATGATTTGCTAGTACTTTGAGTGAGTCAGAGTTGATATCAATTTTCGAAACTGGTGCTTTTATCTCAAAATGAGTGAGTAGTTCTGCGATTGTCTCCTCTTTTAAACCATAGACCTCTCTCAATTGAGTGGTATCACTAAAACCGCCTAATATGTCTCGGTACTTGACTATTCGCTCAGAATATGCCGGACCAATTCCTCTTACCTTTTGGAGTTCTTCAGCGGTGGCCAGGTTCAAATCAAGCACTTCAATTTTTTCAAGCAGAGGTTCCAATTTTGGCTTTGACTTGCCAGCAAATTTCTTTTTAGGTTCGAAATTCTTCTTAGTTGGATAGAAAACACTTTTGTCGAATTCGGTCTCCTCTTCTTTCTTCAACTCAATGGAGGCCTGTGCCTCCTTGATCCATTCGATCGCAGTGCTATCCGGCACAAACTCCGATTTGTTTTTCAAATGAGATATGCGGTAACTCGATCCAATCAACGCAATAGAAATTATCAAAATCAACACCAATGTTCCACGGGCTTCCGTCTTGGTGAACCCCAAAGCACGTGAGATAGCATCTGTTAAGAACTTCAACATTATTTAAAATGATTCTAAATAAGGGTTAGCTGATTTTTATCACAACCAATATACGCAACCCGCTGTTATTTTTGCGATCCTAATTGATTGAGATGGAAGGATTTAAGGCTTTAGGACTGTCATATAAAAACACCCCAATTGAGATTCGGGAGAAAATAGCTTTTAGCGAGGTTGAATCAACAAACTTTTTGCTAAAGCTAAAAGAGATGTTCTCTGTTGATGAAGCTCTGCTAGTTTCTACCTGCAACAGAACTGAAATTTATTTCTCTTCAGGTGCTGATTTATCAGACGATATTTTGGGATTGATGGCCAGTTTTAAAGGGATTGAATCAAAAAAGTTGGAAGACTTCATCATAAGATATGATGCTAATGAGGCATCTCTTCATCTCTTTAATGTTGCGCTTGGTCTTGAGTCGCAGGTCTTGGGAGACATTCAGATCAGCAATCAGGTAAAGCGTGCATATCAGCAAAGTGCAGACTTAAGTCTCGCAGGCCCACACCTTCACAGGCTGATGCACACAATCTTCTTTGCCAACAAGCGAGTGGTTAAAGAAACCAGACTTCAAGATGGAACTGCATCGGTGGCGTCTGTAGCAGTTGATTTAATTGGCGGGTTCATTGGAAATATTTCCAATCCAAGAATTGCGCTGATTGGACTAGGCGAGATAGGTCAAAATGTTCTCGACAACCTAAACGCAGAAGAGGCATCCATCACACTTGTAAACAGGACCAAGTCAAAGGCCATTAAGCTAGCCGAGGGAAGAAATATTTCCGTTTGTGATTATTCAGATCTGGACAATGTGATAGCGAATAATGATGTCATCATTTCAGCAGTTTCCACTTCTACTCCTATCATCGGAGCATCAAACTTCAGCTCAAAGTCAATTCATAAACTTTTAATCGATCTATCTGTACCCAGAAGTATGGATACAGATTTAGACAATGTTCCTGGCATTTCATTGTACAATGTGGATCAGCTCACTGAGCGAACATTAAAAGCCAGGAAAGTGAGAGAGAAGTCCATCCCTGATGTAAAAAAAATCATCGAGGAAGAGCTGAAGGGTTTCAAAAGCTGGAGGAGTGAAATGGAGGTTTCTCCTACAATCCAAAAATTGAAGAACGCTCTTGATCAGATCCGAAAAGAGGAGTTGGCAAGACATAAGAAATTATCAGATAAGGAAGTTGAGCTTTTGGAAACTGTAACTAAAAACATGATCCAAAAGGTCATAAAGCTGCCAGTTCTTCAACTGAAAGCAGCTTGTAAGCGGGGCGAGGCAGAGACATTAGTAGGGGTGCTTAATGACTTGTTTAACCTTGATGCCGCAGAAATAGAAAAGAAATAGCCCCGCTTTATATTTGTCAGTGGGAGTATGCGCGCACTATCGTCCATCTTACTTTTTATTTCCATTTCGTTGGCGTTCGCTGAGGATTTTACCGTTTTTGAAAAGGGCGGTTATTATGGTATTAAGGATCAATCAGGTGCTGTTACCGTACCCGCAGTTTATGAAAGACTAGGTTGGTCAGATGGCTCTTCAGAGGTTCGCAATGGAGTCATAGGCTATAAGCAAAATGGCTCTTGGGGGCTGATCACCGTTCGAAACAAACCGCTGACACAGCAGAAATTCTACACAATCGTTCCAATTTCAGCCAATTACTTCAAAGCTTCTATAAAGGGAAAATTCAGCAACAGACTTTTTCACGGAATATTAGATAAAAAGGGTAAGACCCTGGTAAGTTTTAACTACTTCACGATTGATCCATTCGGCGTTAACTGGCTGGTTAGTGATTTTGATGGAAACCGTCAGCTTTTTGGAGTTGTATCCATGAATAATGAAGTCGTCATACCTACCAAATACAAGCGGGTAAGCGAGGTAAATTCGCTTTTGATTGCTGAGCAGCCTGGAAGCAAAATTGACCTTTATAAAAACGGAGGTCAGTTAATTCAGTTGGGTTTGGACTCTCTTACCAACACTTATGATGGTGTCACAGCATATAGAGATGGTTATGCCGGATACTTGCTTTCAAGTGGCTCTGTTGTTTATGATTTTGATTACAAAAAATTCAGGCTGGAGAACTCCCAGGTCAAGCCCGTGAGCTTTCCAGAGTGGAAGATCTATCAAAAGGATACATTATTTCTCTCGTGGCAATGTGATTCACTTTCTATGAGTGAAAATGGTATGTTGATCGCTTTCCTGAACGGCGCTCACCATTTTCTTTTGAAGAATGAGACATTACTTTCCAATCATGAGCTAGTCTTAAAGGAAGTTTCCACCGACAAAATGATTGTTCAAAACAGCAAATCGCGCCAGTGGTCTGTCTTGCTGGAGGATGGAACTGCCATCATAAAGCAATATGATTCCATACACGCCATGGGAGATTTTTTTGGTGCTAGAAATCATACCGGATGGAATCTTCATCACTCTACTGGTCAGCAGATGAATCGGTTTCCATTCCAAGAGCTGAAGCCGGGAGTGGAGGGACAATTTCTAGCCAAAAAGAATGATCATTGGGGCATTTTAACATCCGATGCAAGCGAGCTTTCCAGCTTTAAATATGACAGTATCGTAGCTGATGGAGATGCTTATGTTGTTTCTTATTTGAATATGTGGGGAACCATGAATACGAATGCCGAGTGGATCATTCGCCCTTCATTTCAAGAAATATTCAAGCATAATGATATTCTAATTGGCAGGCGCGGGAGAGGGTATAGTGTATTTAGCAAAGGTGAGTTCAAGTTCAAAACCACCGCTAAGCCTACTGACAGGATTGGCGAATTCACGCTCATGCTTTCAGAGGAATTAAAAATGGGATTGCTCAACGACTATGGGGAAATGGTGATTTACCCTTCATATGATAGAATTCAGATGGTTGGCGATCACTTCACTCTTTGGGATAGCACAGGAGTCTCACTCGCGGAAAAGACCGGAAGAATAATTCTGAAGCCTGAGGAAAACTATCAGGAAGTATCTGGTTTTAGCGAAGAATATTTTTCTGTCAAGAAAGAAAATCGATGGGGATTTGTAGATGATCATGGAAGGTTGAGAATTAGCAATAGATATGATGATGTAAGAACTTTTCAGGAAGGCATGGCGCCAGTCAAACTGAGGGAAAAATGGGGGTTTATTAACAAAGAGGAGCATTTGGTGATACAACCCTATTATCAATCGGTTACAAAATTTAACGATGGCGTATCAGTAGTGCAGATAGATGGCAAATACGGGCTGATAAACACCGAAGGAAAGGAAGTTCTTGAACTTATTTGGAAATCTATCAACCGATTGCCAACAGGTAATTATATTGTGCAAAATATGGATGATCAATTTGGACTAGTAAATGGAGCCGGACGTTTCATTTTGAGATCGGAGTATGATCATCTACAAGATTTTGGGAATCAGGTTTTGGTTTCCAAAGGTGGAGCTTGGGGAGTCTTAGACTATTCCGGGCATCAAATTTTTAAGATTAACCATGAAGAAATCAAAGTTGTCAAAAACCTCACCATGGTAAGAAACTGATTTCTTCAAACTATAATAAAAGGGTAAACCAGCTAATTGCCCACGTATATGGATTTTAACCAACTTCTGGAATCAGTCAACCAGAACATCAGTGAAGCTGTCTTTAGGAGCGATAAGGACGGTTTGATTTACGTCAACAATGCTTTTGTGAAGATGTTTGGGTTTTCATCTGAGGAGGAGGTAAGAAAGCAAGCAATTTCTAATATGTATAAGGATCCGAAAGACCGAATGAGGTTGATCAATAAGCTCAACGCAAATCATTCGTATGAAAATGAGGAGGTGACCTTTCGAAGAAAGGATGGGTCAGAGTTTGTAGGTCTGGTGAGTACGATCATGCACTCGGATGAAACCGGTAATGTTTTCTGGGATGGCGCGATACGAGATGTAACAAAGGAGCGTGAATTTCTAGATAAGATTAGATCCAGGGAGCAACTGCTTGAAAGCATCAACCGAAATATCAATGAAGCCATTTATCGGAGCGAAAGCAAAAAAGGGATCATTTATGTAAATGATGAATTTGTGAAGATGTTTGGCTATGATTCTATCCAGGAAATAATGGACATGGATCCGATGGATTTGTATAAGAATCCAGAGCAACGAGATGAGGTGGGTAAAGAAGTCCTTGAGAAAGGCTCGATTGAAAATAAAGAAGTAGAGTTCAGGCGAAAAGATGGAAGCACTTTTTGGGGATACCTAAACTCTATCAAGATAGAAGGGGTAGACGGGAAAGTATACTTTGATGGTGCAGTTAGGAATATAACAAAGGAGAGAGAAGCCGAGCAAGCACTGATCAAGTATGCTGAAATGCAACGTATCCTTATCAATCTTTCCACAAAATATATAGACCTACCACTTGAGGAGGTGGAGCAGGCAATTAATGACTCTTTGAGGGAATTGGGCGTGTTTGTGGGCGCAGATCGTTCCTACGTTTTTGATTTCAACAAAGAGCTAGGCATTTGCAACAATACATTTGAATGGTGTGCAAATGGGATTAGTCCGGAAATTCATAACAATCAAAACCTGCCACTGGAGATAATGCCAGAGCTGGTAAATGCCCACTTGAAAGGTGAGCCGATGATTGTAAATGATGTCTCAAAATTGACTAAACCAGACTTCAAGGAGTTACTGGAATCTCAAAAGATTAGAAGTTTGATGACTATGCCTATGATACACAACAAGGAGTGCGTAGGCTTTGTTGGTTTTGACTGGGTGAGAAAGTATCATCAAGCCAGCGAGAAAGAAGTCTTATTGTTGGAGCTATTCTCTGAAATGCTGGTCAATATTCGAATTCGCTCTCACAATGAACGTGAGCTGCACAAGTTGTTTAGCAAGACCATAGAGCAGAATCAACGTCTTAAAGATTTTTCGTACATCACCTCGCATAATTTCCGATCTTCGGTTGCCAATCTGGTGGGGTTGCTTACTATCATCGAAGATGATCCCGGGAACAAGGAATATTTTGAAATGCTAAAGGCCACCGCGTTGAAGCTCAACCTGGCCATTGACGCAATCAATGATTTGCTCAATTTCGAAAAGGATATTTCCATGCTGGAGAAGGATGAGATAAATCTGAAAGAGGTGATAAAGGATGTGATATTGCTCAACCGAAAGACGGCAAATGAAAAAAATATCGAATTTGATATGAATATCCCGGAAGATTTAACATTGCGTATTCTTCCCGCCTATTTACAAAGTATCCTGCATAATCTCATTACCAATGCGATGAAATACGGCGTAACGGAAAAGCATCAAAAGATCACAATTTGCGCAAAAAAAGATTCAAAAGAAGTACTTTTAACAGTGGCAGACCAGGGAAGGGGTATTGATTTGGAGCGGTTTGGCGGAAAAATGTTTCAGCTTGGGTCCAGATTCCACGCCGATGAAGAGAGCGGTCACGGTATGGGGTTGTATATGACCAAGCAGCAAGTGGAAGCCATAGGAGGTCGAATAGAAGTGGAAAGCGAGATTAACCAAGGGACTAAGTTTAAGGTATTTTTTAATGCAGAATCCTAATAAAATTCTATTAGTAGATGATGATCCTATTTTTCTTACATTGGCAGAACTTGCCATAAAGAAGGAGCAGACATCCATAGAAATATTTAAAGCGATGAATGGTGAAGAAGCGATTGAATTCCTGAAGAATCAATCAGTAGATATCATCTTTTTGGATTTGAATATGCCAGTGATGAATGGGTGGGAATTTTTGGATGCATTTCCACAGTTGAAAAACAGGGGAGACCAGATTTATATCCTCACTTCATCGATTGATCCATCTGACCAGCGAAAAGCTGATGAAAACCCATACGTGACTTCCATGTTGGAAAAGCCGCTAGACAGAGAGAAAATTGCAAATACGCTAGCTCAATCAGGAAACAGCTCCAACTGACTCGGCAGTAGCTGAAAGCTCATGCGATGATGTGGCGTTGATCCCATTTCTTTTAGTCCTTCTCTATGTTCACGTGTAGGATAGCCCACGTTCGTTTCCCATCCATATCCAGGAAAATCAATCGCAAGCTGGCGCATAAGATCATCACGATGCGTTTTTGCTAAAACAGATGCAGCGGCAATGGAATAAAACTTCCCATCCCCTTTTATGATACATTCAAACGGAATGTCTATGGTTGATTTAAATCGATTGCCATCGATGAGGAGAAGTTCAGGAGTGACTTTTAATTTTTCTACTGCCCGTTCCATCGCGAGGTAGCTGGCATTTAGGATATTTATCTCATCTATCTCGCCAGGAGAGGCCACACCTACACCCCACGCAATGGCATCATTAATGATTTCTTTTCTAAGCTCCATCCGTTGCTTCTCTGTGAGTTGCTTGGAGTCATTTAGTACTTTATGCTTATAGTTTTTCGGTAAAATAACCGCCGCTGCAACCACCGGACCAGCCAGACATCCACGCCCAGCTTCATCACATCCGGCCTCTATTTTTTCCTTTTGAAAGTAGGGTTTGAGCATCGTTCAAAGTTACAATGGTGTTAAATAAAATTGATCTTGACTTTTTCATTTAAAAAAAGATCGATGAGGATGAAGCTTTTCGAAAATTTTGTCGTCTATATCCCAAACACACACTACTAACACTGCTAATTATTAATGAAAAAACTTACTTCGGGCATGTTGCTAATCATATCCGCAATCGCCCATTCTCAATCCCTTACCCAAACAATCAAAGGACAAATAACGGACGAACAATCAGGGTCTCCAATTATTGGAGCTACCGTTCAGATTTTAGGAAGCGACCCTCCAATGGGAGGCATAACTGATGTTGAAGGGTTTTACAAGATTGAAAAAGTGCCAATCGGGAGGCAAACACTAGGTATCTCGTACCTTGGCTATGAGTCAATTGTAATACCTGATGTATTAATAGGCGCAGGTAAAGAGGTTGTCATGAATGCCAAGCTCATCGAATCCCTTCAGCAACTTGATGAGGTAGTGGTCACCTCTGAAAATCAGGAAAAAGGGCAACCAAGGAATGAATTAGCTACCATCTCGGCTATATCATTAGGGATGGATGAAATTAGTCGATTTCCAGCCACATTTGATGACCCTGCAAGAGCCGCTCTGACATACGCCGGAGTTCAAACTGGCGGAGACGATCTGCTGAACGAAATTGTGATTCGAGGGAATTCCCCAAAAGGAATTTTGTGGAGGTTGGAAGGAGTTGAAATCCCTAATCCCAATCATTTTACAGCTATTGGTTCCTCGGCAGGTGGAATAAGCATGCTTAGCAATAATATGCTGGCCAATTCTGATTTCTTCACCGGGGCATTTCCCGCTCAATATGGAAACGCCACATCTGGAATTTTTGATTTACAGCTAAGACAAGGAAATTTCGATAACCATGAACATGCTGTTCAAGCCGGGTTATTAGGAATTGCTGCTGCATCTGAGGGGCCTTTGTCTAAAAACGGGAGAGCATCATACCTACTCAACTATAGATACTCCACACTCGCACTTTTGACTGAATTAGGCTTGGATATTCTGGGCGAAGAAGAAGACATCACCTTTCAGGATCTATCATATAAAGTTCGCATTCCAACCAAGAAATTTGGGTCATTCTCTCTTTGGGGGTTAGGAGGTAGAAATACTTATCAATTTATTCCAAATGAATCCTCGGGAAGCTGGGAGAATGATATCGAAAAACAAAATACTGGAGCTGCTGGAATAACGAATGTTTATTATGTGGGTGAAGATTCTTTTTTTGAAACAATCATTTCTGGTTCCTATAATCAGTTAAAAAGCGTCTATGATTCTCTAGATGTACTAACGCTGGAATCAAGCGATTTCATAGAATCACAGCTGAGATTTTCAACTTATTTCAACCATAAATTTTCAGCCAGGCATACCATGAGGATCGGTACGGTATTGAGCAGGTTAGGATATAATCTCAACAATACCTATTGGGACAGACGAGCAGATCAGTTTGTAACACCACTGGATGAAGATGACCATGCCGGATTCTATCAACTATTTGGCAACTGGCAATTTAGAACCAGCGATCGATTCACGTTGAATTCTGGTCTTCATATTTCACATTTTGCGCTGAATGGGAAAACCTATGTTGAACCCAGACTAGGCTTTAGGTGGGATAGGGGGTCGCACGCATTTTCTGGAGGGGTTGGATTCCATAGCAGAATGGAAACAATCGCATTATATACTGCTCGTCAGTATCAAGAAGACGGCTCTTTTGTGCAAAACAATAAAGATCTTGGATTTACTCAGGCATTTCATTCAGCACTTGGATATGAAAAAATGCTGCAACCTAAGCTCAGGTTCAAGGCTGAAGTGTATTATCAACATCTATTCAATGTTCCAATTTGGCCAAATGACACCACATCAAACTATAGCCAGCTAACCTTCTCCACGTTAAACACCTTTGATGGGTATACGACCTCAGAATTAGCGAATAATGGAAAGGGTAAGAATTACGGAGTAGAACTGACACTTGAGAAATTTCTTACAAATGGATTTTACATGCTTAGTACTGCGTCTCTTTACAAATCTACCTACACCGGGTCAGATGGGGTAGAAAGGAGTACGCAGTTTGATGGTGGTTACATCTATAACTTCCTGGCTGGAAAAGAATTCAAGATTGGAAGCAGTGGAAACAACACACTTAGTCTAAATGGAAAACTAATTTTTGCGGGAGGTAAAAGACAAGCTCCAATAGATATTGGAGCTTCTATTAATGAAGGCTACACTGTTTATAATTATCAAGAAAACTACGAGCTTAAGCTTGATGGATATTTCCGGATGGATTTTGGAATCAGCTACCGAAAAAACAGGAAGAGAACCACATCTGTGATCTCCCTTGACATCCAAAACTTGACTCAACGTGAAAACGAATTTTTCAGATACTATAATGTCGGTCAGCGGAGGATTGAATCTGACTCTCAAATCAGTTTCTTTCCTAACCTGAGCTATCGCATAGAATTTTGATATTTAAATTGCAAGAGCGACTACATTTCCGTCCATTGATAAATCGATTGATATAGTATAGTCGTACATTGATTAAAATCGAAAACCATGAAGTACATCACTTTAATTGCGAGCATTTTTGTTTTCAGTTGTCAGACTCAGGGAAATAATCGGAGTGAGGCAAAAAATTCAAGTTCAGTCATTGATTATCAAAAACTAGATACGGCCACTTTTGCTGGCGGATGCTTCTGGTGTGTGGAGGCTTCCTTTGAACAAATCAAGGGAGTGGTCGAGGCTGTCTCCGGGTATGCAGGAGGTGATAAATCCACTGCAGATTATGGGTTGGTTAGTTCCGGAAGGACCGCTCATGCAGAGGCTGTTCAGGTCTATTATGATCCATCTATCATTAGCTATGAAACATTACTAGAAATTTTCTTTACGGCTCATGATCCTACCCAGCTCAATAGGCAGGGGCCGGATGTGGGACCTCAGTATCGTTCCGAAATATTTTATCATAATGAAGAACAAAAGAGGCTTTCGGAAGCTAAAATGGAGGAACTTGCACCTCAGTTTTCCCAGCCGATAGTTACCAAATTGAGCAAATTGGATGGATTTTATTTGGCGGAGGAATATCATCAGAATTATGAGGTAAATCATCCGGACAATCCATACATACGAAATGTATCGCGACCAAAAATTGAGAAGGTGGCTAAGAAGTTTAAGGATATTCTGAAAACCGACTAGAATGTCATGCCGGACTTGATCCGGCATCTTTCTTAATTAGTAAAGAAATTATCCATTGCATTAACCGCACATTCCTTGCGCTCGCCTTCAATGCCGGATACAATGGCGAAAGGAAGCTTATGGTTTTCTAAATAGCTTTTGTAAACCTCGAAAAAATGCTTCCTCAACTTTGGATGCTCGCGCTGTGGGTCGGGAGTCCAGGGAATGTCAATGTTATTTAGGAGATAGAAATCAAATTTTCTCCCTTCAAGTTGCTCTTCAATCCAAGCATCAGTATTCCCATATTTGTGATCGCTCCAAATTTTGATCACAATCAAATTAGTGTCACAAATGAGGTATTTGTTTGCGTACTCTGCTTTCTCATCTTCCCAGGAAATTTGTCCTTCCGCGATTGATTTCAAGTCGTGCTGCTCATAATCCCGATCCAGCCTATCGATGTAAAATCGTGCATACTCAGGCACCCATTCCGTATCGTAATGCCTGGCCAAGTGCTGACACAGTTCACTTTTGCCAGTAGATTCCGGCCCGATAACAGCAACCCGTTTAATCATCACTTTCCTCTATGACTAACTTGGATTTCCATGAAATCCAACCCATGATAGCCAGTGCAGTGAAAACTAGAAACTGAAGGCTCGTGAACGGCAATCCCTTATAGATGTACAATGGAATTGAAATCAGGTCACACGCTATCCAAAAAAGCCAGTGCTCGATTTTCTTTAGTGCCATCAGATACATACCTGTAATCGCTAGACCTGTGGTAATGGAATCAATGATTGGCACGGTGCTGTCCGTGAACTTGATCAACATGATATAAATGAATACAGCAGCAAAAACGAAAGTGGAGATGTTTACAACATGACCCCAACCGGAACTCTTGGTGATTGGAATCTGACTTCTGGCAATATCTTTCGTGTTTTTCCAATTCCACCAGCCATATACACTCATCACAAAATAGTAGGCATTGATCCCGGTTTCTGCATAGAGCCCGTATTCGTAAGTGAGGTATACAAATATTACAACGCTAATAATTCCGAAAGGATAGACAAGAATATTTTCTTGTTTACTAAACCAAACACTAGTGATACCGCAAATCACAGCGATAAACTCCAGCCAGGTGGTTTCAAGTAATTGATCGTAAAATGAGTTCCAAATTTCCATACGGTAAAAATATGTCTTGTGATAGTACTTATTCTATGGAACCAGCATAATTTTGCACGGCAAATAATCATTACAGTTCAGTATTATTTGCCATGACGACAAACGAAAAATTCCTCTTCGAAGCGCTCACCTATGATGATGTGCTTCTCCTTCCAGGTTATTCTGAAGTACTTCCCCGAGACACTGACACATCTGCTCAGATCACGAGAAATATCCGCTTAAACATCCCACTGGTATCTGCTGCGATGGATACAGTTACAGAAGCCAAGCTAGCTATTGCTATGGCGCTTGAGGGTGGAATCGGAATTATTCACAAAAACATGTCAATTGAGCAACAGGCTATTCAGGTGCGGAAGGTGAAGCGTTCCCAAAGTGGAATGATCCTCGACCCAATTACCCTGAATATTGATGCAGCTGTAGGAGATGCAGAGGCAATCATGAAGGAAAATAAGATTGGAGGGATTCCTGTTGTTGATAAAGATGGTAAGCTGATTGGCATAGTAACCAACCGTGATCTTCGCTTCGAAAAGAAGCCTAAGAAGCCGGTAAAGGATATCATGACCAAGGATAATCTGATCACAGCAACAGCAGAAGTGGGCTTAACAGAGGCCGAGGCGATCCTGCAGGAGCACAAAATTGAGAAGCTCCCAATCGTAGATAAAAATGGCAAACTAACTGGACTGATTACCTACAAAGACATTCTTAAAAATAAGGACCGCCCAAATGCTTGTAAGGATGAATATGGCAGGTTGAGAGTAGGTGCGGCTGTTGGTGTGACGCCTGACATTGAGGATCGAATCGTAGCTCTAGTAAAGGCCGGTGTAGATTTGGTTTCTATTGATACGGCGCATGGTCATTCAAAGGGGGTGATCGATATGGCTAAGCGAATTAAAAAAGTATTTCCAGATCTGGAAACGATTGTTGGAAACATTGCGACCGCAGAAGCTGCGAAAGCGCTGGTGGAGGCCGGAGCAGACGCTATCAAAGTAGGAGTCGGACCTGGTAGTATTTGTACCACACGTGTTATCGCCGGTGTAGGTGTTCCTCAGCTGTCTGCAGTATATGAATCTTCACAAGCCATCAAAGGCTCTGGTGTACCAATAGTAGCCGATGGCGGTATCCGATTCTCAGGTGATGTGGTAAAAGCGATTGCAGGAGGAGGAAATACAGTGATGATTGGATCACTACTTGCGGGTACCGAAGAAGCACCGGGTGAAGTGATTTTGTACGAAGGAAGAAAATTCAAATCTTACCGAGGAATGGGATCTGTAGAGGCAATGGAGGAAGGCTCTAAAGATCGCTACTTCCAGGATGCGGAAGACGATATCAAGAAGCTTGTTCCAGAGGGAATCGTAGGACGAGTACCATTCAAAGGATCTGTTCAGGAAGTTCTTTACCAGATGGTAGGGGGACTGAAGGCAGGTATGGGCTACTGTGGTGCCGGAACTATCGAGGCTTTGCAGGAAGCCAAGTTTGTGAAAATCTCCGGAGCTGGTGTGGCGGAAAGCCACCCGCACGATATTCATATTACGAGAGAGGCGCCTAATTATAGTAGGAAGTAAACTTAGATTTTAGATGCTAGACTTTAGACAAAAGACAATACAATCTAAAATCTAAAGTCTTTTATCTTTTGTCTAAATATGCCACCTCCGTCTCGCCACCTTTAGTCAGGTCACCAATCTTTACTTTGATGTCTGCGTCTAGAGGGAGGAATAGATCTACCCGGCTACCAAAGCGAATGAAACCTACGGATGTTCCCTGCTCTACCGCATCTCCTACTTTCGGATAGAATGCAATCCGTCGCGCTACTGCACCCGCAATCTGTCTCATGAGGATGGTGACGCCATTTTCAGTTTTGAATCCTACAGAGGTTCGTTCATTATCCGTACTGGATTTTGGATGCCATGCTACCAGGAATTTACCGGGATGATATTTAAAGAAATCCACCACTCCTTTGATCGGGCTTCTGTTTACGTGCACATTGAGCGGAGACATGAAGATCGAAACCTGAATACGATCTTCTTTGTGATATTCTCCTTCGTAAGTTTTTTCAATCACCACTACTTTTCCCTCTGCAGGGGCATAGACAACTCCGTCTTTTGGAGGAGTGATCACGTTAGGATTTCGGAAGAATCGCACCACCAGAATCATAAAGATGATGGCAATCACTGCAATGATCAGCTGAATGATGAATATCGGGATAAGCCAATAAAGTAGCGCATACAATCCCCCTGTCAGCACAGCCATCAAAGGGATCATTTTTATACCTTCCTTGTGTATCCTCATTTTCTAATTGCTTTTTAGAATGTCATGCTGAACGAAGTAAAGCATCAGTTAGATTCTTCGCTCTGCCCAGAATGACACAAAAATAATGGTTGCCGTCCCACGGCCTAGAAGCCACCTCGATATTTGTAAGTCTTAGCCACCTTGTCGATTGCCACGATGTAAGCTGCAATACGCATACTCACACCATATTCTTCTGATGTCGCATATACTTTATCAAATGCGGTCTTCATGATTCTGTCAGACCGTCGGCTAACTCGCTCACGTGTCCAGCCATATCCAAGTCTGTTTTGCACCCACTCAAAGTAAGAAACAGTCACACCGCCGGCATTCGCTAGAATATCCGGCACAGCTAAAATCCCTTTTTCATTTAGGATGGCGTCAGCTTTCGCAGATGTAGGGCCATTGGCGCCCTCTACGATCATTTTCGCTTTAATCTTATCAGCATTATCCTTGGTGATCACATCCTCAATGGCAGCTGGTACAAGCACGTCTACCTCCAAAAGAAGTAACTCTTCCGGATCAATTTTTTCTGCTCCACCAAAGCCCTCCAAGCTACCATTGTTTGCATCTCGATACTCCATCGCTTTTTTGATGTTGATACCTTCAGCATTGTGGTACGCTCCCGAAAGGTCGCTAATAGCTACGATGTTTACACCACGCTCCTCAAGGAGCTGAGCGGCCCATGAGCCCACATTTCCAAAGCCCTGAATAGCACAGGTAGCTTTGAAAGGATTAATTTTTTGTTTCTCCATGGCAGCAAGTGCGGAGATCATCACACCTCTGCCGGTTGCTTCCGTGCGGCCAAGTGAACCTCCAAGAACAAGCGGCTTCCCAGTCACCACAGAGTTTACAGTCATGCCATGGTTTCGAGAATACTGGTCCATCATCCAGGCCATTTCTCTTGGTCCTGTTCCCATATCAGGAGCCGGAATATCTCTATCCTTCCCAAACACGTCGTGCATTGCTTGAGTGAATGCACGAGTTAGTCGTTCTACTTCACCGGCAGACATTTCACGAGGATTACATTTGATTCCACCCTTGGCACCACCGTAAGGGATATCCACCACGGCGCACTTCCAGGTCATCCATGCGGCTAGTGCTTTCACCTCATCAATGTTCACGTCCATGTCATAGCGCACCCCACCTTTGGATGGTCCTAAGATGGTTGAGTGAATCACGCGATAGCCTTCAAACACTTTGATGGAGCCATTGTCCATCGTTACCGGCAAAGAGACGATTACCTGCTTGGCAGGCGTCTTCAATACATCATAAACTTGCTGATCCAAACCAAGATGCTCTGCAGCGATCTGGAAGCGAGACATCATCGATTCGAAAGGGTTATCTCTGTCCTTTATTGGCGCGGGTTCTATATATGCCATAGGAATAAAATAAAATGGGGTCTGTTGTTATTTTGACCGCAAAGCTAAGGGGAATTCTACTTCTCTTTAGAATAATTTCAAGAAAACTACGACAAATGGAACGGCAATTAAAAGGCTGTCAAAACGATCCAGAAATCCACCATGTCCAGGGATGATGGTGCCCGAATCTTTTATTTGAATCGATCGCTTAAAATGTGACTCAACCAGGTCACCGTAGGTGCCAGCTATTACCACGATTATTGCTACGCTGATCCACTCTATTTCATTGAGTCCGGTGAAATAAAAACCAATAACAATGGCTACCAAAACAGCCGTAGCTGCTCCTCCAATACTGCCTTCCCAGGATTTTTTTGGGGAGATGCGTTCAAAAAGCTTCGTACGCCCGAAAAGGATGCCTGTGAAATAAGCCCCGACATCATTAGCCCAGGTTAGGAAGAGTAGTCCAAGAATTATTTCATAGGAGTATTCACCACTATGAAAAACAAGAAGATTGGTCAGTGCAAAGGGAACTGCCACGTACATAATGCCAAGATAGAACAGCGCAATATTTATGAAAGGATGCACATCGCTCTTCTTGTAAAGCTTGATCAGAAAGACAAAAGATGCCAGCGGGAAGAGCATGACGTAGTGCTGATTTGATAAAAAATCCGACTCAATGAAAAAGGTAATGGTGAAGAGCAGTGCTCCAATCGTTACTCCCAGAAAACGAATGGGCAGATAACTCTGCAACCTCATCAACCGATAAAACTCCCAGATGGTAAGGCACGAGATAGATAGGAATACGGCAAAAAATCCCCACTCGCTCCACAGGAGTGATAAAATGATGATCATGCCACCAATGATGGCAGAGAAAAATCTCGGAATTAGATCGGGATACTTACTCAAATTTTATTTCTTCTTTTATAATTCGGATTGCCCTGATCACATGATCAGGTGCCACAAAGATTTCAAAATTTCCGAAACCATGCTGGGAAACTTGCTTGTTGATTTTCACGGGTGACATGCCTTTGTCATCCAGAACAGCTTTTACGATATCTACTCGATGTTCCTGGTCATCGGAGTAGACAGCTTGCCAATCACGCATTTTGAAATTTTTTGTAAAACATTCGGATAAGCACAAAAGAAATGATTGCAAAAATTAAAACTGCAGGCCAGGGTGCAGCTTGCTCCATTTGCTCGGGACTTACCTCCACAATTTCCTTTTGAGCGAGGTAAAGAGCGATGAGTGCAAGCCCATTATTCAATAAATGACCGAGCATAGCCACACTGAGCTTGCCACTCCAGTGATAGAGATATCCAAAAAGGACACCAAGAAACATTCGCGGCATCACCCCAAAAAATTGCATGTGTATAGCCGCAAAAATGAAGCCCGTCAACCAGATGGCAACATGATGATTAGCGAAAGCTTTGGAAAAAAGATTTTGAATTAGCCCTCTAAATAACAGCTCCTCACCGATAGCCGGTATTACAGCAACTACCACCAGCGCCAAAATAAAATGCGTGGTTGAAGTAAAATTGGTTAGATGTTCGGTTAAAACCTTCAGCTGCTCTTCAGACCTTTTTGCCCATGCTGCAAAATCTGAATCCCCAAAATCAAGGTTCATATTCCATTCGCCTATCGCACTATTGACTACCATGAAGCTGATGGAAATTAAAATGGTGAGCCCAGCAGTGTGCCAGGAGATTTTAGGGAAAAAGTCTGTAAACGGAATCCTAAGACCCACTCCTATGAAAATAGCGGGGAGTCCAATGAAAAGAAAAACGGATGCCACCCCCTGAATAGACAGCATCAGGATTGGGTTCATATTCAGGATCATATCGGTATCGACATCAGCATCGCCACTACCTAGCAACATCATGATGGAGATGTAGGCTGTGAGCATGATACTGAAGATCCAGGCGCGCGATCGCTGTTTATCTTTCGGGTTATTTCTTAGAATGTCCTGCATATGGCTAACTTTGCGGACAAATATAACCGTTCAAGGTGGTTAAAATCAGTGACATAGAAATAGGAGAGTTTCCATTGCTACTTGCTCCCATGGAGGATGTGAGTGATCCGCCATTCCGTGCAGTGTGCAAGCAAAATGGGGCAGATTTGATGTTTACCGAGTTCATCTCTTCTGAGGGGCTGATCCGGCATGCGGAGAAGAGCGTGCAGAAGTTAGACATCTATGATTATGAACGCCCGATAGGCATTCAGATTTTCGGTGATAAGATCGAGTCCATGCGTGAGGCTGCTGCTATTGCAGAGGAGGCGAATCCCGAAATTATTGACATCAACTATGGTTGTCCGGTAAAGAAAGTGGCTTGCAAGGGAGCTGGTGCAGGTATTTTACTTGATCTTCCGAAGATGCAAAAAATGACGGAGGAGATCGTGAAGCAGGTGAACAAGCCTGTAACTGTCAAGACTCGTCTGGGTTGGGACGACTCCACTATCAAAATACAAGAGGTGGCCCATCGTCTTCAAGATGTGGGCATTCAAGCTTTGAGTATCCATGGGCGAACCAGAAAGCAGATGTACAAGGGCGAAGCAAATTGGGATCCGATCGCCGAAGTAAAAAATGATCCGGGTATTCACATTCCTATTTTTGGAAATGGAGATATTGATTCTCCAGAAAAAGCTATGGAATATAAAAACAGATATGGTGTTGATGGCATCATGATTGGCCGAGCCGCCATTGGGTATCCCTGGATCTTTAATGAAATCAAGCACTTCATGAAAACTGGTGAACATCTGGATGCTCCAAGTTTGGAAGAGCGCGTGAGAGTGGCTGTACAACATCTTGATTTTTCTATTGAGTGGAAAGGTGAGAAATTAGGTCTTTTCGAAATGCGCAGACACTACACCAATTACTTCAGAGGAATCCAAAACTTTAAGCCAACACGAACAACATTGGTAGAGTCAGAATCTTATGAAGAGGTAAAAGACACTCTACTCCAAATACCCGCCATGTACGAGGAAGCTGCGGTTTTCAGTTAAGTAGGTTAACTTAACGGAATCATGGTTTACTATTCGCGAAGAAGTTGGGTTCTAGGTATTTTTTTATGGGGAATTATTGGATTTTCCTACTATCATGTTGGTGTGGATAGATTAGGCCTATTGGACTTTTTCATCTTGTCTTTTGTTAGTATCCTCTGGTTTGGTTTGAGGTATGAAATAAAGGAGGGTAGTCTGCTTATTAAGATTGGTCCTTTCAAAATTTATACGATTTCCATTGGTGAGATAATCTCTATAAACCGAAGCTATAATCCACTTAGCTCCCCTGCCGTTTCCTTAAAACGGATAAAAATAGATTTCAAGAAAAGTTCGGTGCTGATCTCACCAAGTAAGGAAAGGGACTTCATTCAAAATCTAAAAGAAATAAATCCAGACATTTATTGCGGTATTAGCTGGAAGGAAGAAAATGAATCAATTCTTGCGAGATTTGTTTATTCAATTTTGTAGCTCAATTATTTGCTCAACTTCATGCAAAAATCACCACTATTAGCCTGGGCACTTTTGCTCATTTTGGCATTTATCTGGGGTAGTTCGTTTATTCTAATCAAGAAAGGATTGATCGGTCTTTCACCCCAGGAAGTGGGGTCTTTAAGGATTGTTGCAGCTTCATTATTTCTCCTTCCGTCTGCACTTAAGAGGTTCAATTCAATTGATAAAAAGAAGATTCCATACTTTGTTTCTGTAGGATTGCTGGGAAGTCTGGTGCCTGCTTTTCTGTTCGCTATCGCCCAAACTCAGTTGGCAAGTGCTATTACAGGAGTGCTAAATGCGCTGGTACCTATTTTCACCATTCTGATTGCGTTATTGGTTTTCAAACAAAAGCAGACGAGTAAGGTTTATGTTGGGGTTTTTATTGGCTTCATTGGGACGGCTATTTTGATTACTGCCGGGGAGGGAAATGCGCTAACAGGTATCAATGCATACGCTTTATTGGTGGTGCTTGCGACCATTTGCTATGCCTCCAATCTCAATTTGATTAAACAGAAGTTGAATGACGTTCATGCTGTGACAGTGACCAGCGTTTCTCTGTTATTGGTAGGCCCATTGGCCACCATTTACCTCTTTGGCTTCACAGACTTTTGGTCAAAGTTTAATCATGTCGAAGGAACGGGAATAGCTACTTTTTATATCTGTTTGTTAGGCGTGTTAGGTACAGCCATAGCCTTGATCATTTTCAATAAAGTTTTGCAAATGAAAGACGCATTGTTTGCTTCTTCTGTCACCTACATCATTCCCATTTTTGCAGTGATGTGGGGAGTACTTGATGGTGAGCGACTTTACTTGTGGCACTACATCGGAATGGTAGCAGTCGGAATTGGAGTATATATCGCCAACACCAACCGGGCGGCTTATAAAAAAGCAGGTAAAAGCAAGTAAACGAGCAGGCTTATCAGCAAGCTCGAGACAATGTTAAGCCATACTCCGGCTCTTACCATATCATTCATTTTTAATTCACCTGAGCTAAAGACGATTGCGTTTGGTCCGGTGGCAATTGGCAGCATAAAAGCGCACGAAGCGGCCATTGTGGCCGGAACCATGAGCAAAAATGGGTGTACACCAATTGCATCTGCAAGAGAAGCAAGAACGGGCAGCATGATAGATGCAGTGGCAACATTTGAGGTGACTTCTGTAAGGAAATTTACCACCAGTGCTATAATGAGAATGGTAAGGAAAAGCGGCAATTCCTTTACTCCTGCAAGTTGAAGCCCGAGCCATTCTGCAAGTCCTGAACTTTGGAATGCGGCGGCCAGGGAGAGTCCGCCACCAAAAAGGATGATTACACCCCAGGGAAGCTTCTCGGCTTCATTCCATGTTAGCAGAGGCTTTCCATTTCTTTTTTTCGACGGAATGATAAACATGGTCAGAGCCGCACCTATAGCAATCACGGTATCGTTGATTCCAGGTATAAACTGACTCAATACGAACGATCTTGTGATCCAGAGAATGGCTGTCAAAACAAAAACGAAGGCCACTGCTTTTTCTTCCTGAGACATTTTGCCTAGAGTTTTCTTCTCCCTCTCGATCAAATCTTTTCCTATTGGAATTTGCACTTTGTGAAGTGGAAACACCAAGCGTGTGAGCACGACCCAGCAAAACCATAGCATGATTAATGAAAATGGGAGTGCAAAAGACATCCAACTGGCGAAGCTGAATTCCTGATTGTAGAGTTTGGAAGCTATAGAAACAAAAATAGGATTGGTTGGTGTGCCTACTAGTGTGGCCACACCTCCAATGGATGCTGAAAAAGCAATTCCCAGTAAAAGTGCCTTGAAAAATAGTTTTCCCGACTTTCCTGTCAGCTCTTTTACTTCAGCGATGAGGGCTGTCCCGATAGTCACCATCATCAGGGTGGTTGCTGTATTGGATATCCACATGGACAGCAATCCTGTAGCTAGCATAAATCCCAAAACGATCAGTCTCGAGTTGGTCCCGACAGCAGAAATTATACTGATAGCGATTCTTCTATGTAGATTCCATTTCTGCATGGCGATGGCAATGATGAATCCACCTAGAAAAAGATACAACATTTTATCCCCGAAAGCGGCTGTGGTTTGTCCAATGGGCGCTCCACCTGTCAATGGGAGAAGAACAATGGGCAAAAGCGCAGTAGCTGAAATTGGCAGGGCCTCCGAAAGCCACCAACTAGCGATCCAGAGAGTAGAAGCTAAGACTGCATTTGCCTCAGCGGTGAGTCCTTCAAAAGGACTGCTGAAAAATACGATACAAAATAAAAAGGGCCCGATAACGAGCCCAATTCTTTTCCTGATCATAATAGAAGGTTAAACTGAGTCTTCCTGCAATTTCTCAAAATCAAACTCATTTAAGAAATTTTTAGCCTGATCCAGGTTCTGGAAGTCATACTCCTTGATTTCACCCCTGCTTCCATGAATCTCAATTTTCACAACTGTGATTCTACCATCATGGGAAAGCGGATCGTCAATAAGTCTTCCACCGTCAGACTGATCTTTGATTTTATGTGATAGTACTACTGTTTTTCGTTTGATACGATTACAGTAAGAGCACTTAAATTCTTTCAAAAGCTCACCATCCTCTGTGCTGGTAGCTTCTTTCACAATTTCTTCTTTCTGAAGTCTGAGTGTCTGAAAGCCACATCTATCGCACTCATGAGCACTCAAGTGGCCTTTATATTTTTCAATTTTAGTGTATCCCGTGGCTTCATCGATCCATACATCATAATCTACCGAGAACACATTTTCTTCTGCCTGCATCCCTTCATCCAGGTAAGCATCTTCTTCGTCTTCACTCAGAAGTTTCATCTTGTTCCCGTTCTCAGGATTGATACGTGGAGTGTATCTGAGCTTCTTTAACTTCTTTTCCAGCACACCAGGGTAGTAAAATTTCAGGATCAGCTGAGCTATATATCCATAAAGGACACCAATACACATGGATACAAATAGCCTGATAAAGAACCACAGTGGATCTAGCTTCATTGTTTCATACTCCAGCGTATTGCAGAATAGAAAAAGGGCTATTGCTACCAAAATATGGCCTGATAGGAGCTTTTTAGTCTCCTTTTCACTGGCAAGGTCAAATTTTTCCTTGAAGGTGCTCTTAGAGGCGAAGCTAATTTTGTAGATGACATAATTTAATATGCCGATACCTAGTACTACAAAGACGAGGATGTAAACGATTTGCTGCCACTTGGCTAAGAAATCGAGGTAAAAATCATTATTCATAAGGGTGACAAGTTTCAACAAAAATAAGACGATTTAAAAAATCGACAACTTTCTTAAAAACAGTACGAATTTTCGCTCCCCTAATTGTTTGCCGAATTAACTTTTTTCGATGGCTCTGAAAGGATCACTTCAAGGATGGAAACGCTTTGTGCGTAGGGATTGATTGTGTTTACTTGAGGTTGTTCTTTCACAGGAAGTAAAGACGCCCACTTGGAAAGCTCTTTGTGTGCCACCACTGCCAATCTTTCCTCAGCTTCCATTAAGAAAGCAAAAGTGCCGAGTAGCAGCAGTAGCGTTATGAGTTTATTGAGCTTGGGTTTCATAGTCTTAGTCCTTTTTCTAAATGAGCGTCTGTCACTTCTTGTTTTGAAAACCTAACCTTGCTTTAAGGATGAACACAACCCCCTAAAAGTTGCATCACCTCTCAAAATTTACGAATCCAGATGTTAAATGCAGTTAAATAATGTTATAAGGCGCATTTGACCACCCGAATTGTACAGAAAGTACTGCGGTAAGCAGGAATGGTTACAAGGACTAAGGAATTACTTCCAGCTCATCGGATATTGGTCATCGACATATTGCAGGCCTGTCTCTGTCACGTAGAGCGGGCCAAAAGTATCCAGCATTACTGCCAGCTCTTCAGTTTCTTTCGCTCCGATGCTGGCCTCTACAGTTCCCGGATGCGGTCCATGAGGCAATCCTCCAGGATGTAAGGTGAATGACCCACGATCGATTCCTTTTCGACTCATGAAATTTCCTTCTACATAGTAAAGCACCTCGTCCGAATCAATATTAGAATGATTATATGGTGCAGGGATGGCTTGAGGGTGATAGTCAAAAAGTCTTGGAACGAAAGAGCAGATCACATAGCCGTGAGCCTGAAATGTCTGATGAACCGGAGGTGGTTGATGGATTCTTCCGGTAATCGGCTCAAAATCATGGATGGACAAAGCATACGGATACAAATACCCGTCCCAGCCTACCAGATCAAACGGTGAGTGAGCATAGTGATAATCATGCAGCATGTCTGAGTGCTTGATCTTCATCAAATAATCACCTTTTTCACTTTCGGTGACCAGCTCTGAAGGTGGCCTGATGTCTCGCTCACAATAAGGTGAATGCTCAAGCAACTGACCCAATTCATTTCGGTATCTTTTAACCGTTTCTACCGGGTTAGTCGATTCAATTATCAAAAGTTTAAGTGGCCCTTCATCCCACTCCAATCGATAGATTGTAGTGCGGGGAATCACAACATAGTCACCTTGTTTGATCCTCAGCTTACCAAATTGTGAATACAGGTAGCCATTTCCATCGTGGATGAAGATCACCTCATCTTCCTGTCCATTTTTATAATAATAATCCATCTTCCTTGATGTAGGATGGCATATAGACATGGAAACATCTTTATTTTTTAGTAGCACCTTTCTTGCTTCAAGAAAATCATCTCCGGTTGTTTCAACTTTTGATGTATTGAGGTGTGTTTGCTTCAGGGTGTAGTCTTTGGCGATTTCCTCTTTCCATGGAATAGACTTCCCAACCTTTTCCACACGTGTAGGGGGATAGGTGTGGTATAGATTGGAATAGATGCCGGAAAACCCACGTGAGGAAACAAGCTCTTCTGCGTACAGACTTCCGTCCGGCTGTCTGAATTGTGTATGTCTCTTTGGGGGAATCTCCCCTAATCGGTGATAGTACGTCATGTTATTTCTGTGCTAGTTCGTCAGCCTCATCCATTAACTGAATGGCTTTTTGAAAAATTTCATCTTGCTGGTTAAAGATCGGATAGAATCCTTCATTGTCCCAAATTCCTCGTGCTATATATGCCTTGGTCAAAAGCTTGATAAGATTTTTAGAACGGTTGAATTCACCCTGGTTCAGCTTCAAACCATTTCCCTTTGCAATTTCGATCAAATCATTGAGCATTTGATCTGTCACTACGAAAGAAGATTCATATTTCTTGAATCCCATATCTGCCAGCTTCACTCTATTCTCCTGGGCATATCTCACGGTATATTCTTGCAGAGAATTTGTACTAAACAATCGATTCATGTAGCGAGTATTTTGTGCCGTGTCCAGAGGGACAAAGAAATCAGGAGTGATACCTCCCCCGCCATAAACTATTCGTCCTTTGTCGGTTTTGTAAGCTAAAGAATCATTGAATTTGATGCTATCTGATGAATATAATTCACCATTTTCATACCGCTCATAGGCTTCCATATAATAATCATCCAGCTTTCCACCCGTGTAGGTTTTTTGGATGCTACGACCACTTGGTGTATAATATCGTGAGATTGTTAGTCTAAGTTCAGACCCGTCATTCAAATCAATGGGTAATTGGACAAGGCCCTTGCCGAATGACCTTCTACCCACGATAATTCCACGATCATGATCCTGAACTGCGCCAGCAACAATCTCTGAAGCTGATGCCGATCCTTCATCCACCATGATGACTAATGACCCTGTTTCAAAATCTCCCTTTTCTCCAGAATAGTGTTCTTCAGAATATCGTTTTTCTTTACCATCCGTGTATACAATCATTTGCCTTCCTGCCAGCACCTCATCTGCAATTTGAACAGCTCTGTTGAGGTAGCCGCCGGGGTTTCCGGTCAGATCGATAACCAGCTTCTCCATGCCTTGCTCTTTAAGCTTGAGAAGCGCCTCTTTGAATTCAAGGTATGTGGAGTTTGCAAATCGTGCCACTTTAATATAGCCGATTTTATCATCGACCATATAAGAAACATCCACTGAATATTGAGGGATTACATCTCTTTCAATCGTAAAATCTATCAACTCATCCTCGCCATCTCGCTTGATGCTGACCGTAACTTTTGACCCGCCCGGCCCACGGAGCATCTCTACTACTTTTTGATTCGTCATCCCTATCCCAGCAACTGTTTTGCCATCTACTTTGATGATTTTATCGCCCGCCCTTATGCCAAGCTTCTCGGATGGTCCACCACTCAGCGGACTCACTACATGGATAGTGTCCTTGAAAATGTTGAACTCTACGCCAATACCCTCATAGTTGCCTTCCAAACGAGACTGGATAAGTTGCAAATCCTTTGCAGGGATATAGGAGGTATGTGGATCAAGCTCCTCCAGCATTTGAGTAATGGCACTTTCTACCAACTCATCGCTATCCACCTCATCCACATAGTCGTTTTCAATGTGAGTCAGTACCTGTCTGAATTTATTCAGACCCTGCATGAAATTGGAGGTGGGCGCTGAAGTGGAGCCCGCCATATTTGCCCCGATAAATACACCTACGCAAAGTGTAATGGCAATGTATAATGGAAGCCGTACGGCACGATTTGAATTCTTGTGTGTACTCATAAGTCAATGATGAAATTCAAAAATAAAGGTTATTTAAAGGAATAAAACGCATTGGCCCTCAAACTGTTGACAAGAGTCGATGAAGAGATTATTTTTGTATATGGTCTTCGAAAAAACCATCGGTCAGGTTGTAAATGAGAATTACGTGTATGCACGCGCTCTACACTATCTCGGAGTGGACTTTTTTGAGGCACCAGATAAGAAATTAAACGAGGTTTGTAAGGAGCGAGGACTGTCGAAACAACGTGTAATCAAAAGCTTTTACCTGTTTGATTCTTGCCATCGGTTCAGTTTTCGTGAGCTTGAAAAATATCCAATTGAGCTGCTGACCGAATACTTAAAGCATACCCACCATCTCTTTATCAAGGACAAGCTTCCATACATTATCCATCTGGTGAAAAAGTGGGATCAGCAATCAGGTTTGAAAGACCTCCTGCCTGAGTTCGTTGAGGACTTCATCAAGCACATTTATGAAGAGGAGGATACCACCTTTAAATACATTGCCCTACTGTCTGACATAAAGAATGGTCATGAAAAAGCTCCGTTTAGCAAATTACTTGAATTTGAAAACTATTCTTTGGAGGCTGAGTATGAGGAACATCAGGATGATGATGAACTTGGTGCGATAAGAGAAATAGTAGCAAACATTTCTTCTGATTGTCTCCATAGCCAGGTGTTGATTCATGAGATACAGGCTTTTGACCGGGAGATGATCTATCATGCAGAAATCGAAAACAACATTTTCTTCCCAAAAGCACTACAGCTGGAAGAGCAAGTATCAAAAAAGCTCAAAGTACTGAGTACCCTAAACTGATGCCAAGAATATTGGCCATTGACTATGGAGCCAAGCGCACAGGTCTGGCAGTAACCGATCCTTTAGGCATCATCGCATCTGCCTTGGATGTTGTGCCCAGTCATACGCTAGAGGCATTTCTCAAAGATTATTTCGAAAAGGAAGATGTATCCAGGGTAATCATTGGTATGCCAAGAAATACTGATGGGAGCCCGACCAACGCAACACCTTTGGTGCAGGCATTTATCAACCGATTCAAAAAAGTATTCCCTTCAATGGAATTAATTTTGCACGACGAGCGCTTTACATCTAAGATGGCATTGGATGCAATGATTGCCGGGGGAATGAAGAAGAAAGACCGAAGAAATAAAGGCAATGTGGACAAAATAAGCGCCACCATAATTTTACAATCGTATTTAGAAAGTATTTCATGATTTTTCCTATTGTACTGTACGGAGATCCTGTCCTTAAGAAAAAGGCAAGTGAAGTCGAAGAGAATGATGAGTCCGTGAAGGAGTTTGTGGAGCACATGTATGAAACCATGTATGCGGCTCAGGGTGTTGGTCTTGCTGCACCTCAGGTTGGTCAGTCGTTGCGCATTTTTGTCATTGATACCACTCCTATGGAAGATGAAGAAGAGGAGGGATTGAAACAAGCATTCATAAATCCGATTATGATTGAGGAGTTGGGGGAAGAGTGGGCCTTCGAGGAAGGGTGCCTGAGTATCCCGGGAGTGCGCGCAGATGTGAATCGTAAGCCAACCATCAAAATCGAGTATTTTGATGAGAATTGGGAGCTCCATGAAAAAACCTTTGATGGCATGAAAGCTCGTGTGATTCAACATGAGTACGACCATATTGAGGGAAAGCTTTTCACCGACTATCTGACGCCTTTCAAAAAGAGATTGATCAAAGGGAAGCTTGCAAACATCAGCAAAGGAAAAACAGACGCTGAATATCGTGTGAAAGTACCTCGCCCATGAAAGACTTGACCATTTCCTTGATTCAGGCAAATTTGCACTGGGAGCAAATAGATGCGAACCTGGCAATGTTTGAAGAGAAGATATGGGCAATTAAAGAAACCGATCTGATCGTTCTTCCCGAGATGTTTACCACAGGGTTTTCAATGAATGCCGAAAATCTTGCTGAACCTGTAGGGGGAAAAACGTTTAAATGGATGCGGCAGATGGCCACTCAACAGAAGTGCGCGATTACCGGGAGCTACATCGTCAAAGATGGAGACGATTATTTCAATCGACTATACTTTGTATACCCGGATGGGTTAGCTGTTAATTATGATAAAAAACACCTCTTTAATCTGGCCTCCGAAGGTGAGAATTATACACCGGGAAATGACAGACTTATCCTGGAGTACATGGGTTGGAGGATACACCCATTGATATGCTATGATCTGCGATTTCCTGTTTGGGCAAGGTCTAGAAAGACTGAAGAGCGCACTTACGAATACGATTTACTCCTCTATGTAGCCAATTGGCCGAATACACGTGTCAACGCCTGGGATACACTACTGAAAGCTCGTGCAATTGAAAATTTGTCCTATTGCGTTGGTGTAAATCGGGTGGGGGAAGATGGGGCTCCTAAAAACTACAATGGACACTCAGGTGCCTATTCTGCCAAGGGTGAGGAATTGGCCTTTTCAGCAGATCGAGAAGAAATCATGACTGTGACTCTTTCAGCTAAAGACTTGCAAGATTATCGTTCAAACTTCCCTTTTCAGCTTGATGCTGATGATTTTGAAATAAAGTAGGGGGTTCAATAGAAATTGATTTCACAGTCTGGAAAAACTACCTTGAAGTCATCGACGGTGTGTTGTCTAAGTCTGGTATTATAACAGACCAGCTTCTTTAAATTTTGCATTCCATAAAGTCTTTCGAGCTTCCATACACGTGTGTTGCTTACATCCAGACTTTCCAGATTGTATAGTTCAGAAATACCCTTAAGATTCTTAATGCTCGTTCCGGCACAGTTCAAATGCTTGATTGACTCCATCCCCTCTAGCGGCTTCAAATCTTCAATGGCAGTGTTATTGATGTTTAATTTTTCAAGAGATTTCAGCTGAGAAATTCCTTCCAGAGATTGAAGAGGTCCATTTGTACATGTAATGGAAATTAGGCTCTTATGCGTAAAGAGTTCGGACAAATCCGTGACTCTCACATTATTGAGGGTCACACTTTTCAGGTTGATAAATTCATTGAGCGGACTGAGAAAATTGATTGGTTGGTTTTCGATCTTAATTTCTTCGCTTTCGATCAGCTTGTGAAGGATGTAAGAGTCTGAAGTTTCAATTTGTAATGCATTTTTCCATTCGGTGGATAATGACTCATACCATGCTTTCAGCTTTTCTGTTTGAAAGATGACTGTCAGGTTTTTGTTTGCATTTAAAAGATTCACCACCTCGTTTTTCCCGATTTGACTTTTATCTACATCCAAAAATTCCAGCTTTTTGAGCAATCGAAGTGAGTTGATATCATTTAGCAGACTGCCCTTGAGATGAGCTTCTTTCAGGTTGATGTTTTTCTCCAATCCATTCGTTGATTTGACAGGGAGATCTTCGGCTTTTAAGACAGTGAGTTCAGACATTTCTCCTGTAAATTCAAATGTGGTAAAGAGGTTTTTACTCACATCCAGGTATTTCACTCGCTTGAATTTTTTGAGTGGATTTGTCTCGTACAGATTTTTTTCATTCAGTCGAAGCGTATCCTGATTTATCAGTCTGGCAAGATCTTCTTTTTCTGGTGTTTTAGTACCCATGATTTCACTCAGCAGAAATTTCCAGTTGGCAGGGAGACTGCTCCACCATTGCATAACCTGCTCGCTGTTTGTGACTACAAGCGTACCGGATTTTGAGGCCATAAACTCTCTGGCTACTTGCTCAGATATGCCCGTATAGTCAGCATAAATTTTTTGATTTCCGGGGATATTTTTTAATGGGGTGAGATCAGAAATTTCGGTTCGATTAAATGATATTTTCTTAAGCGATTTGAGTTTGCTCAGATCAGGCAATGTGGTAACACCCGTCTCGGAAATATCTAGTGTTTCCAAACTCTCCAGTTGATCTACACCCTCAATTTCTACCACTTTGGTCTGTGCTAGCAGGACAGTTTTTAAGTTCTTATTTGAAATTAACAGTTTGAAATTTGAGAATTCTGTATCAGATAGGTTCAGTTGTTGGAGCTTCCCTAGCTTCCCAATTGTCTCGAAAGAAAACGAATAGGTGCTGGACAAATCCAGAAAAGACAGATTAGACAATTTGGCAATAGGCTCAATGTTATCTACCCGGGTATGGGATAAATCCAAGTGTTTCAGCTTATCGAAATATTGTAGCGCGCTTACATTCTGAATGGCTGAGTTGCGAGCAATTAGCGTCTCCAGATTCATGGAATACCTTAAAGGTTCAAGATTTTCTATTTGTGTGTTTGTGATGTTGAGGTATCTAAGGTCTTTTAATGCGGCAAGTGGCTCAAGATCCTGAATGAATGAATTACCTTCCAGATTCAAGCTGTCCAAGGATGCGATCTCCAGCAAAACTTCATTGGTGATACTGTCAAAATTCACGAGTTTGGTAAATACACTTCGCCAGCCAAAGGAAAGGTTTGTCCACCAGTTTCTCAGCTCTTTCTCGCGACTAACCTTGGTGCTGTACACACTCGCAATTTTCAAGTCATCATCCTCTTCATTGTGGTTGATTTCTATGAAGCGTTTTTGCGTTTTACGATAAGGCTCCCCCTCTATCGTTATTCCTTGAATACTGCTTTCAAACGAAACCAGATAATATCCTCCATCTCCATCCCGATCTATTTTTTTAACCTCAGCGTCACTAAATTCAAATTGGATCTCCTTGAAAAAGAAGTCGACATCTCTTAGGTATGCAGGCACATCTTTGTTGGTAATGACCTTCCGATCATCGATTAGATCATCTTCTATTTGCACTCGCTCGTCTCTAAAAACCTTCTTGTAGCTTTCGGTAATGATCACCTCCTTATCCCGTGTCGTGGTTTTTGCAGACCCAATGGAGTTGAGCATGTATTCATAAAAACTTAGCAAACTTCTTACTTCCTCATATCGGGTGGTATCCGATTGGGCATTGGTTTGCAAGCCTGCGAAAAGGAGGGCCAGAAGTAAAAGGTGCTTAGTCTGTTTCAATTTTTATTGTAGATATAGTCTTTCAATTGCTTTTCCTGATCTGGACTTTCGATAGGAACCAGACCGGAAATCAGCCAGCCGGTATTGTAGCCTGGGCGATTAAAATTGGCTAACGAGAAGTACCAGCCAGGCACGGAGAAAAAATGAAACTTCACATTTTTCACAGTCTCAAATTTCAGATTCCCTTGATTCATTTCATAAATGAAGATGGTAAGGAAATCGGGTGTGTACTTCCGCCCTGTGAATTGCTCCGCATGGTTATTTCCCAGAAATGCTTTTCTCAAAGTCATGAAGTCGAGCTCATGACTGAGCGGATGCATGAATTTTTTAGTTTCGGAGGTGTCCTTATCAAACAAGTTTTGGAACTGATCAAAAGCAACATCATCTATAATCCACTCGTACCCTTGCCCCTGCTTTTGCAGACGCATATAGAGCAGTCCCGATATTTTTTTGCCCTTGAAAATGAAGTCAGTTGTCACTTCTGCGAACCAATCGTCCTCATGAAAATTCAGAAAAACAGGGGACTTCTTATCGATGATTTTTTTTACAAACTCCTGAGCAAGTCTTGAGTCTATTTGGCTCGTTTCTGTATCAAAAAGTGCAGGTAGATATTTTTTACGAAGGGAAGGGTCGCGATACTTTTTGTCCGATGAATAATAGCGATTTCCCTGATCGTCTTCTTCCCCATTGAAGCGTCTGAAAAACTGATTGATCTGCTTGTTGGAAGCATACAATTGATTTTCAGTTTCCTTCATTTCATCGGTGAGGCCGCTCTGCCCCACCGACAAATGAAAGATTGATATAATTAATGTGAGTCCTAGAATGACCCTCATGCGGATGTTTCGGTTACTCTGATGTCCCCTAAAAGTACATCCCAGAATTCAATGATTCGACCCGCAATCTGAGTTTCTTTTTTCTTCACGTAGATGGTGATATCCTTCTTCGTGGTGTCCTTGTAGTTCAGCCCATCGTTGGATGAACCTTCAAAGCGTTGATAGATGGTGATTACCCCAACGTACGTTCCGTCAGGCTGCTGCTCCAGGTCACTTACGTAGTGAATGTCGTACCACTTGATGGTCACTTTATCATAGTTTAGCGCCATCAGCCGCTCAAAGTATTCTCTTACTTTGTAGTAGTTGATTTTTTCGCTTGAGAGTGACGAAACGCCCATTTCACTATCCGTTGCAAAAAGCTCCTCTGCCCGATCCATTACACGCTTGGCTTCCGAAAATTGTGTGCTCTTATTCCCAATAATGCTAATGTATTTACTGAGATCCTTCACCTTTTCAAGTGCGAGCGAATCAATGGCCTGCTTTCTAGCCGGGTCTACGTTGGTTTGTGCGTACCCACTCAATACAAAAAGGAGACTGAGGGATAGTAGTATATATTTTATGTTCTTCATGTCTGTCTGAGTTTATTTTCTTAGTACCAATTCTTTGATTTTGCCATTGGTGTCGTACACCACCTCTTCCACTCTGGCTTTATTGTTCTTCGTATCCTTCAGGTAATTCAGGTACTTGCCGATGGTCGTAGGCTCATCATAGTCAGGCTTGCTGCCATCTTTATAGATGACGATGAGTACGGGTGCTTCTGAGTTGCTAAACATCGTCAGCGCCTCCTGAATGCTGGAATTAGCCGAAGCTGTGGATGAAGCGGACGCAATGGCTGAAAAATAGTTGTTTAGTCTGGTTTCTTTAGAAGGTTCCTTCTTCACTACTCGCTCTTCAGGCTCTTCTTCTACCGGGATTTCCTCTTCCATTTCTTCCTGAGCCATTTGCTCTTTGATTGCTTCAGTGTCACTCATGTCTGCCAGTTGTTTTTTGTTTTTGCAGGCAGAAAACCCAAATACCAACGCAAGCAGAAATGCCAGCGTGAGTGGGGAAAATGTATACTTCTTCATTGTCATTTTGATTATCAATTTTTAATGATCTTCTATTTGATTTCGTTCCATTTAAGAACTACACCTTTAACTCAAATAGTGTTCCAATTGATGCAATACCCTCAAGAAATAGTTTTGTTGATGAAAATAATTCTCGATTTGAGAATGGGATGGTAGGAATGGGAAATGAAACAAAAAAAACCCTGATGTTTCCATCAGGGTTTTGGTTGCAGAGGCGGAGGGATTCGAACCCCCGGTACCTCGCGGTACAACGGTTTTCAAGACCGCCGCATTCGACCACTCTGCCACGCCTCTGGGTCTCTGCAATATTTCGCTCTTAGCGAAAATCGGAACGCAAAACTAGCCGATTTTAAGAAAGAGACAAACTCTATTTCTTGAAAAAAGGAGAAATTGATTTTTCCATCCTTTCCGGCATTTTCACAGGTCTTCCGGTCTCCATATTCATAAAAGCCAAAATCGTTTCTCCGGTATTTACCAGCTTACCTTCTTCATTTCTTATTTCATACAAAAAACGCATTCTCGCTCTTGGCATTTCAGGAATGATCAGTTTGATGGTGAGCAGATCATCGTATTTAGCAGGACCATGATACTTTACTGTCATGTCCAGAACCGGCATACCCACACCGGAATCCTCCATCTCCTTGTATGGAAAACCAAGTGCTCGAAATCCTTCCACACGAGCCACCTCATAGTAGGCGGGGTAGTTTCCATAATAGACAAAACCCATTTTGTCTGTTTCGGCGTATCGTACTCTGACTTGCGTTTCGTGTGTGTACATTATCGGTAGATTCGTTCCTGATTCAATGCGCGCTGAAATTTACGGGCATTTACATTATGCTCAGTTAAGGTTTTAGCAAAAACATGGTATCCGGAGAAGTCAGCCTTGGCACAGAAATACAGATAGTTGTGATCTTCGTAATTCAAAACCGCATTTAAGGCAGGTATACTTGGCAGGTTGATTGGGCCAGGAGGGAGCCCTCGGTTTTTGTAGGTATTGTACGGCGAATCGAACTCCTTGTCTTTATTCAAAATCCTACGAATGTTGAAATCTCCGATTGCAAAAACCAGCGTAGGGTCGGCCTGAAGCGGAATCCTTCGTTGTAACCTGTTGATATACACTCCGGCGATAGTTGGCGCTTCATCCATTTTGTTGGTCTCTCCCTGTACGATGGAAGCCAGTGTAGAAACCTGTACAGGTGTCATGTTCAGATTCTTGGCTTTCTGCAGCCGCTCCTCAGTCCAGAACCGATCGTACTCAGCCTTCATTCTGTCCAGCAATCCCTTGGGAGTGGTGGTCCAGTATACTTCATAGGTGTTAGGGATAAACATGCTGATGAATGTTTCCTTATTGAACCCATAATAAGCCGCCGTAGTATCGGCCAGTAGGATAGGAGCGAGATCCGCTGAGTCTATTTCCAGGTTTTGGGTTAAAATCTTAGGGAGTTGCTTCAACAACCGCGCATTGGAAAATGTAAGCTGGATAGGTGTTTGAGATCCTGATCTTAGCAAGTTGATCAGCTCGATGTTGGTCATATCTCCTTTGATGAGATACATACCATTTTTTACGTTTATGTCCAGGTCTTTTAGCTTGGCCAGAAAGCTGAAGGAGACTAAATCGTTAACAATTCGCTCATCAGCTAGCTTATTTTGAAGCTGCTTGAAGGTGGTGCCTTTGGGAATCGCAAAAAAACGATCCTCTTCTTCAATAAGGACATTGGGGGTGTAGAGGATTTGGTAGGTGTAAAAAGCGAATGATGACAACATCATCGTGAATACTACCAGGAAAATGGCGATGAAATTTTTCTTACGCATCGTGCAAAATTAATTGAAGCTTAAAATTGTAATTAGAGTATAGCGTGTGGGAAAGCAACCACACCAAATCGTCCGTGATGGGAAATGGATATTTCACTTTTGGCGGGCAAAATGGTTGGGAGATTGAGGTCATCCGATCCGATTTGGAAATCGTATCCTTTGGTTTTGAAAAAATCGACGATCATTTTTCTGATCCCTTCGCTCCAGTTTTCATCCGGCTTATTAAAAACCTCAAATCCAATCTTTTCAAGGTCACCGCAGATGGCAATGATGTATTCATTGGTAACTTGGATTTGGCCATTGAGATCTCCTGATGAGAACAAGATGTCTTCTCCGTTTTTAGAAATCTTGATAGGAATGTTGGATGGCGCAAAGTTTAGAGGCTCACGCCGACATTTGAAGGCTGCCTCCTTTGCAGCCCACAATATCCAAAATAAATGAGGATGCTCAATGAGAACATCCTCCTTATTTTTTATCATGTTGACCGTACGATCTGTTCGTTCTTTGAGCAGCGGGTCTTTCAAGTCAACTATGTCTATTCCTAGCATGATATTTTGTTTGCTTACGATCTTCCACTCTCCATTTCATCTATAAGTAGAAACCACTGCCCTCTTGTGGGCCCATTTAACCACTCATTAAACGCGCTATTATAATTGACATCTAACCTTCGAGATTCATAAATCATCATTTGATAGATGCCATATTTAGCCAGCATAAAAGCATCCTCATCCGCATCTCTAAAAATTTTATTAAGCGCAGAAAAGATTTCAGGAAAACAATCAGTTTCATTATTCTTCAATTGCCAAACGATAAACTTTCCTATATGTTCTGCATCAAACATGGGTTCAATCTGACTTGGAGCCGGTTCTATAGTCTTATATGCATCCATCATGTAGTTTAAAAAATCAGCCTTCACCTCATCGCATGAATTAGATATTATTTTTATCGCTGTTTCCTGGTCAATTTTTCCTGAGTAGGAGATGGTTTCTAGTTCGATAGTGGAAGTATCGTAAAATGATTCATACGTTGGTCCTGCTTTTACTATTGCCGGAGAGTTTTTTGGAGTTGATTTTTTTTGAGGTGTGCCACTCTTCGTCTTTGAATCAGTATTACCACATCCAACTAGTATAAGTACTATTAATATTGGTAAGAGAGTCTTCATTTTAATTTCTTAGTTTTTAAAAATTTAATGCTCTATTGAATTTTGGGTTGCTTTTTCAAAAAAAATGCCAAATAATAAATGTCTTCGTATTCTGTTTAAGATGGAATTATAATCTATAAAATCTCATTATAAATTTCAATACAAAATAACCGAACTTATTCTTCAATATATCCTTTGATATCCAATAATGATACGCTTGTGCAGCCGTGCTTTTTGTTGCATACCAACGATCTCTTTCAATGCGAGCTTGCTTGTCACTGTAGCCACTTCCATGAGGGTGATCCACTACAACTTTGTCATCCACGACCGCCCAGCAATTGTTTTTCATAGATAAGTAACCCATATACATATCGATCCCATGTCCAATTTTATTGATTGACAAATCAATAGGACAGATCTCATCTAGGTACGGTCGCGGCATTGCGAAGCAAAATCCTTCTGTAAAAGTCACTTTTCTAATATCATTACTTTTCAGGTTGTTCATGTGATGGTGTGTCGAGTGAACAGCTGATGGCGCATAGACAGCAACTTTAGGATTCTGAGTATACACTTCTTTCATCCTTGTTAGTAGAATATCAAAGTCTTCAATCACCACATCCGAAGTGATCAAGAGAAGGTGAGTATGCCCAGGTTTCATCGCTACATGTGCCTGATTGAGCAGTCCATTATAATAAACGTTTGGAAGGGTAAAGTCGAAGTGCTCCCTTTCATCACCTTCAAAAGTTGATCCGCTATCAATCAATATGGTGTCGACAAGCTGGCCAAATTCATTTTTTAAAGCAATGCCTTCTTGATTGTGATTATGATTAATAATCGCAACTAAGAGATTAAAAGATTTCTTATCTACTTCCATTTCTCTTCAAAGAATTTAATTGCTATAGAGTTATTCCTTTGAGAATAATCCTCTTTCCCCCAGTTGTTGATCTTGGCCAAGCTTGAAGACTTGAAAAAGTCATGCTCGAAGAATGGTGTAAAGCAATATCGACTCATCGGTACCACAATTTTTTCAACCCTGCAATGGGCACTTACCCATACATCGTCCACGAATCGGATATTGTTAGGAACCCCTTCATAGTTGGTTACTTCATCAGAGTTGAAAAATTTTGGTTTGAATAGAAATGCCGAATATCCCTGCAGTATGTCAATGGAATATGGTTTAGTTACTCTAGTTCCTGGAACAGGAGTGGGTGCTTTTTTTAGCAGATTACTTATTAATGTGGTAGGTCGGTCAATCAGATCTTCAGGAACTCGCCAGCCACTTGCAGCTACTACTTTGTCAGGATATTGATCAGATGCTTGGTTTAGCTCAGTTATGTAATCTGATGGATAGATATTGTCATCGTCAGTGACCAAGATTTTTTGATCTGGATCTTGGGTTAGGATAGCTGGAATAAACTTGGTTGCAGGCCCATAGTCAGTTTCAATCCTAACCAAATTGACTGATTGCAAATTTTGCAACCATTCTGGGATTATATATTCCTTACCATTTCTAAATGACTTGTAGGGGAGGTAAATATTGATTCGTTTTGGAAGTTCCTTTTGGATCAATAGGCTTTTGATTGTGCCAGCAATGTTCTCGATACGTTCTGGAATGGTCGTAAAAGACACAATGACATCCGATTTTTTGTTGGATTTACCCCATTTTTCATCCAACGATTTGAGATTTTTATTTTTGAGTTGAAGGTGCAGAATGAAGTCCCGGATCAAAGCTTTCCCTGACAGATAATTATATCCTAGAAGAAGAAAAAGAAGGATTCCGATGATGATAAATACTATAGTCAAATCCGTTGAATTTTATTTGAAAGAATATCTATAAATCTAAGAAAGTTGAAATAGTGATAAGCTAACCCACCGACCTTCAACTTGAAGTGTTTGGGGAAGCGGTTTCTTACACTAAGATATGTTGTTGGGTGGGCCGAACTAATGTCTACTTCATCATGAGTAACCTCGAGCGATTGACCATAATCTCTAATCAGCAATAAAATGGTGAGCAGTGATTGGTCGTCACGATGGTTAGATCTATTGGCACCTTCTGGACGTATGCATTCTCTAATGAGTGCTAAATCTTTCCACTCTTCTACTAACTGTCGAACGTTTTTATTTGAATAAGAAAATCCACACGTATTACCAGCTCTATTTCGAGCTTGATAATATTCTTTCGGCACCCTTAGGTAATCCATAGTAGCCTGAATGGTCCACTCTTTCAGTGTACCCGAACCGCTAAAGGGAATATATGTACCCGTTCGATTTATTTCGTCCCAAATAGGCTTTAGGTTTTTCAGAATCTGATTAGCACTGTCTTTCCAAAAGATATTTCCTTTTTTTTCGTTGAATACTTCATGGATAATTAAAGGCTTCCATGAATACGTGTTGTATTTTGGTTTGACAAATTCAGGGTATGAATTAAAGTCAAAAGCTCGGTATTCAACATACTTAAAAATGGCCTTTGCCTTCGCCTTGATTGCTTCACTTTGATTCTGATCCAAGCCTAAATCATAAAATATTACCGTGCTGTTCTCATACTCTTTGTTTCGCATGAAACTGTACATCAGCTGACAAAAGTTCTTGAAATAAGTATTGTTGGCGGCTGTTACGATATAATTTTTTCCTGCAGGCATGCGTATTTGCTAGTTGGAAATCTGGCCATCTCTGAGCTTAAGAACCCTATCCGCCAGTCCAAAATATTTATCGTCATGTGTAATGACAACTTGTGTTTTACCCATTGACTTGAGAAAAGGTAGTATTTCTGTATAAAAGACCTCTTTGAATAATGGGTCTTGATTTGCCGCCCATTCATCAAACAAGTAAATGTCTTTGTTTTCTAAAATCGAGATAATAAGTGCCAGCCTTTTCTTTTGGCCTTCAGAGAGATTTTTTGTGGTGAACTTGTGATTTTTGATCTTCACCTTATTCTCAAGCTTGAACATTTTTATGAGCTTCTCTCCATGCTCAGCTAGATATTCCTTATCAACATTGAGAAAATCCTCAAACAAATAAGAGTCAACGAAAACAGCAGAAAATCGGGACCTGTAAGATGAAAGATTGTTCTCCGTAATTTCTTGCCCACGGTAGAATACCTTACCTGAAAGTGGAGTATAGAGGCCAAGTAGTAGTTTGGCGAGGGTTGTTTTACCGCTACCATTTCCACCAACCACAAATAGCATCTCACCCTTCTCAATGGCCAGATCAATAGGGCCCATTGCAAAATGTTGGTCGATATCAGTGTGATAATAGCTGTGCCTCATTTGCTCCAGCTCAATCACCTTGGTGTTATTTTCTGGCTCGTCAAGTGGTTGCAGTCCTTCATTGAATTCACTATCAGGTTTGAGCTCAAGGCCAACTTTATCAATTTGCTCAAGTGCCACATCTAGTCTCTTCAAGCCGCTAAAAAAACCTGCTGCGGTTGATAGTGGAGCAAGTGTAAACAAGACGAGTGTGAGATAATGCCCAAAAAATTCTAGGGTCACAAACTGATAGCTGAATACAGCCACTATGAGTGCGGCAATACCTAAAAGCAGAATCATATCTGTTGCCCTGTTCATAATAGCAGCAGCAACACTTTCTTTTAAGTATGCTTGATTTTGTTTGTGACTTGATGGGATGATGAAATCTTTTAGAAATCTTTTTTGCGATTCTTTATTTAGCACCAACTCCTTGATTCCAAAAACCAATCCATGAAAGTAATCGAAGATATCATTCAAATGTGTTCGGGATTGTTCTTCATACTTTCGGATATGAGGCAACAAAACCTTAGTAAATAAAAAAACACCAACAAAAATCAAAACTGTAGCTCCTGAAAGGAATGGTGAATACCAAATCATGTAGGCTAAAATTCCAATGATAGAAGCAAGTCCCGTTGTTACATTTGGTAATCTGTCGATCGAGAAAGCAATTGTTTTCACATCTTCTGTTAGGATTGGGAGCATTTTTTTCTGATTGTGCTCCATTGTTTCAAAACTGGCTCTCAAAAAGCTGTTCGAAAGTTTAATCCTAAGCTGATGTATGATTTTCTGAGTAAGCTTTGAAATAGAATATGAAGAGATCACCGAAAGTAAGCCATACATAATCCAAAATGTAAAAAACTTCTGAAGGAACGGAATTAACTGGAAATCATCACCCTGGATCGATTCGTGCACTGTTTTAATGACCAATGTAGAAAACAGTCCGGTGAGAACGCTAGTAATAGCTGCGGCTAAAAATAACTTTCTTGATGATCCTAGCAGGAGTCTTATTACACGCATTTCAGATTATTTTTTCCTCCTATCAATTTGGATTTCAGGAGCTTTGATAACGATTTTTTAAAACGAGTGCAAAATTACAACTCAAAACTGGACTTGGCAGGATAGTTTCTATTTAGAAAATCCTGAACCAGCTGTACTACCTGTTGGTTTGGATTGTCTCTCTGATCATCGTTCATGCAAAAGAACTTAGGTGCCTTTTGCTCGAGCGTACTCATTGCTTTTTCTTGCTTCTTTAAGTTATTGGTGATTTTATGGAACGTATGAATTTTTCTTAAGTCAGTCACTTTAATAGGGTGAGCCAGCTTTCGATAATTGGTTAGAACCCATTGCTTATACACTTTTTGCATCGTCACATTGTCATTGCGCCTAAACTTAGCCTCCCTGGTAGCATGAAAGAGATCTTTGTAGTGGGATTGGAGCTCCTCAATATATGACTTCTTAAAGAAGATAGGATTGTGTTCCACTAAACCCAGACTGACAATATCCAACTTTCGTTCGTAAATTCTGAATTTCAAATTCTCTCCAAAAAGGGTTCCAAAGACAGTTATCTTACCCTCATCATCGATGAAGTCTGAGAGGTGAACATCAGATCCAAATAGAAAATCGTCGCAGCAATAAAGAAAGTATTCAGACAGGTTCGGAATTTTATGAACGTAACTTTCTATTGTATTGTAGTTGAAAGTCGGTAGATATTGATCTTCAATGATTTGGTCATGATGTATGACCCTCACTTTTGGATGATCTGGCTTTAACCAATCGGGAATCTGAGGCCGGGACGTGACAATATAGATTGTTCGTATCCATGGCAGATACTTTTCTACTGACCTAAGACTGTATTTAAGCATATCATAGGTATCTCTTACCCGCTCCGGATTTATATCCTTCGGTGTTTCAGCGTATTGATTATAGATCTTTAAATATTCAGGGTCGTCACCATTGACCCAGGTATATACCAAGTCAACGGGCAAGTCTTTGTTTGAATCCTTCAACTGCGAATCAGTTTTTATATGTTTTTTTGCAAAATGCTACGTATCAGCCAGTATATCCAGCGAGTTGCAAATTTAGTTTTATTCGCATTGCCCGGTCAATATCGAAAGCGAAAGCTTCAAATACTGGAGCAGATGTTTCATCTATCAGTCTCCGCTCTCAAGCAAACCGGTGAGCCTTTCTGGTTAGATTTTGGAACCTTGCTTGGACAATATCGGTCCAACAGTATCATTCCGCATGATATTGATATAGATGTGGCAATGATGAAAAGCTCGTACGAGAAGGTGGCTGATTTAAGAAGCAAGATGCCAAAGGGGTTGAAGTTTTATGATACTTCTAAAAATCATGCTGGCCCCAAGATTTACTTTTCATACAAAGGGTATGATTTTGATATTTTCTTCTATGACGATGAAGGTGAAACTATTCGTCAGTTTGTAGATGCAAAGTACCCAAATGAACGGCAGCACATTCCCAAAAATCTTGTATTCCCATTAAAGGACGTTCAGTTCCTTGGAGAAAAAGTCTCTGTTCCATTCGATTCAAAAGGCTATCTGGAACTTATGTATGGTTATCTTGGAACGGGTGGTTTTAGAGATGAAACCACCGGGCTTTGGCATCCACCAAAAATTTAGTTTACTCGTGTTCCAAAATCATGGAAAAGACGATTGTCAAAAATGCCAATCTCTTCTTTTGTTAAATCAGGGTTCCACGCATCAACAATCAACACAACACGATCTTTTTCACCTTCATGTATCACCTCATGTTCGAATGAGTCATCGAACCCAAAAGCTTTGCCGGTACCCCAGTGTTGCCATGTTTGACCAACTCTGATTTTGACTTTATCTGGTTCAGGTACATCCAGGCCCAGATGGTATCTGAAGCGCAGGTTACTGGACCCGCAATGGGGTAATATTTTCACTCCAGCTGAGAGCTTTGAGATCAGTACAAAACCGAAATTCTTAGAAATAGGGAGCTGATCGACAAGTTCGTACGTCTTTTTGAAGTATTCCTGATATCGTTCGTCTTTTTTCCCTCCTACACCATAGAGAAAAATCCCTGACCAGGTACCACCTTTTGCCAGGCTATTGTTATCCGGATGAGTAACAATTTTGTCAATGTTGTTTTTGTATTCCTCAATAATGGCATTTGCATTTTTTTCGAGCAACTGGCATATCTCATTATTTTGAATGATTGGAGGATTTTTGAGTCTGGTATAGTTCCATACTGTCGCTCCAGATGCGGAAAGACCATCACTGATCGGATTGCCATAATACAATCTGGAAACATTGTAGTTTCCAGCTATTTCATCTTTTTTCTTAGAGGCAATTGAAAACTTGATGAATTTTTTAACGCCTCGCCAGCCAAGTACATCCTTAAGCTTTTGGTCATGCCAGTAAAGTAAAGATGCCACGCTAGTCCCCTTAATCAAAGACTTAATTTGCTTCGAAATCTTGAGGTGATTGATGTAAGATTTCATTGTAAGTATCCGTATTGTAATTTTGGATCAGCTAATCCAGTTTAGGAAGAATTTGTTCCTTGGCTCTTTCCAAGTGCTCTTGATTGTCAATTTCACACCAGGCAAGGTTGTCAATCTTCAAGACATTTACGGTATGTTCAATAGAAAGTTCTGAAATTGCGATCTCATAGTCCATGTTTCTCGCATTTGCATGTTCAGCATGATAGTGTTGAAGCTTTTGAAGCAACTCCATTGAAATCTTCCAAATCCCAACAAGCTCAGCGTCAACCGAACCCAGCTCTTCTTTTTTCTTGGAAAGATTTTTCAAGTTTCCATCTGCTATTTCCACATATACCTCGTCATTGGATTTAGTAAAACCGCTAGTAAGGATTATATCTTTTTTCTCTGATTCCAGCAGCCCTTTGATAGCATCAGAATGATAAAGCAGGTCAGATTCTAGTAAAAGGAAGTCTCCTTTGATGAGCTTGGATCCGTAAATCAATGTATGAAAACTACCAGTAGTCGCAAAGTCAGGACTTAAGAAGGTGGTCAAGCCATTTTCCTTTGCAAATTTCTCATAATGCTCATGTAGGTGTCCTGTCCCAATAATTATGTTTTTAATCCCTTTTTCTTTCAAAACGCGAACTGATCGTTCAATCAATCGCTCATCACCAACTGGCATAAAACCTTTTGGAATATCAAAAGTGTATGGTTGCAGACGGGTACCTCTTCCAGCGGCTAGAATTACTGCAGTTTCAATCGTTTGCGTCATCTATTGAGATTTTACACGGTGTTTCCGTTCCTTTAAGCTTAATTTGCCACGAAGATAGAATATTCTAAATCGCAATGAAATGAGCTCTATTTCAGAATAAATAGTTTTCTGTTTTAGGGGTGAATCGAATTATGCGTACTTATAATAAAATTTTCGAAAATAGATGAAGAAAGTATATGTAGGAATGGGCACAGATCTCATTCACCATGGCCATGTTAATATAATTGAAGTAGCTCGTGAATTAGGAGAAGTTACTGTAGGCTTGCTATCGGATAAAGCAGTAAGCAAGTACAGTAGGACGCCTTTTTTGTCTTACGATGAGCGTAAAAAGATTCTTGAGAATCTTAAAGGCGTGAATGAAGTAATCCCTCAAACTGAGCTGGATTATGAAGAAAACTTAAGGGCACTCAAGCCTGACTATGTGGTGCATGGAAGCGACTGGAAGACAGGCCCTCAAAAACACATAAGAGAAAAAGTTGTGAAGCTGCTTGCAGAATGGGGTGGTGAGTTGGTAGAGCCTGAGTATACAGCGGGCATTTCCTCGACAGGATTAAGAGCAGCCATGAAGGAAGTTGGTACAACGCCTGATATCCGAAGAAGGATGCTACGTAGACTTTTGGAGTCAAAAGATATTGTACGAGTGATGGAAGCTCACAACGGGATCTCAGCACTGATTGTGGAGCAAACGACTGTGACTGACGAAAATGAAGTTCGAGAGTTTGATGCCATGTGGGTTAGTTCTCTTACAGACTCAACAGCAAAGGGAAAACCAGATACTGAGTACGTGGATAGAACATCACGATTCAACACTATAAATGACATTCTTGATGTAACTACCAAGCCAATCATTCTAGATGGTGATACAGGAGGAGTTACAGAACACTTTGCGATGCTGGTGAGAAACCTTGAGCGTCTTGGAGTTTCTGCAGTGATCATTGAAGATAAAGTTGGCTTAAAGAGAAACTCACTTTTTGGAACAGAAGTTAAGCAAGAACTGGATACCATCGAAGGTTTCTGTGAGAAAATCAACACAGGAAAGAAATCTCAGGTCACTGAAGATTTTATGATTATCGCCCGTCTGGAAAGCTTGATTGCGGAGCATGGTATGGAAGATGCATTGACTCGTGCTAAGGCTTATATCGAAGCTGGAGCGGATGCGATCATGATCCACAGCCGTCATAAAGATGGAAGTGAGATCATGGAGTTTATGAAAAAATATCAGGAGTTTGAATATAAAGTGCCGGTTGTTTCCGTACCATCTTCATACAATCAGTTTACTGAGGAGGAATTACACGAAGCAGGATTTAGCATTGTAATTTATGCGAATCACCTCTTGAGAGCAGCCTTCCCGGCGATGAAGAAAACTGCGGAATCTATTCTTACGCACAAGCGATCTAAAGAAGCAGACGAGTTCTGTATGTCGATCAAAGAAATTTTAACAATCCTTCCAAACTAACAATGTTAGATCCTCAGAAGTTTTTAAAATCAATTCGAAATCAGGGTGTAGAGTTTACCACAGGTGTGCCTGATTCTTTGCTAAAGGATTTTTGTTCTGTCATTACCGATGAAGGCTCAGATATCATAGCTGCTAATGAAGGTGGAGCCATTGCTTTGGCGATGGGTCATCATCTGGCGACTGGTAAGATTCCGCTGGTTTACATGCAGAATTCTGGATTTGGCAATTGTGTAAATCCACTCACCTCTCTTGCTGATACGGATGTTTATTCCATCCCGATGCTGCTGATGATTGGATGGAGAGGGGAGCCCGGCGTTAAGGATGAGCCTCAGCATGTTAAGCAAGGGCGAATTTCTGAGGAGCTTCTACAGACAATGGAGATTGATTATGCCGTGCTATCGGAAGATGAAAAGGAAGCTGATGAACAATTAGCACATGCATTTCAGACAATGAAATCTAAAAATGCTCCTTTTGCATTGTTGGTGAAAAAGGGTGTATTTGACAAGTATAAGCTTCAAACTAAAGTTGAAAACCCATACACCATCAATCGTGAGGAGGTCATCGAGTGGATGCTACAAAAAATGGAGGATGAGGCCGTAGTGGTATCTACAACAGGTAAGTCTTCCAGAGAAGTCTTTGAGATTCGTGCTAAGCATAACATGGGGCACGGAAAAGATTTTCTTACTGTGGGAGGCATGGGTCATGCGTCCCAGATTGCGCTTGGAATTGCATTAAGTAAGAAGAATCGACCGGTGTACTGCCTTGATGGAGATGGAGCTACTATCATGCATATGGGTGCTGGCGCTATCATTGGAAACCAACCTTCTAAAAACTTTAAGCACATTCTGATAAACAATGGCTGCCATGAGTCAGTTGGAGGGCAAGCAACAGTTGGGTTCTCTATTGATTTCCAAAAAATAGCAGAAGCTTCCGGATATAAGCAAACCTGGCTGGTGACTGAAATGGATGACCTTACTTCGGCATGGAATCAATTTCAGGCGGCTGATGGTCCGGTACTTCTTGAGGTAAGGACGACCGAATCTTCGCGTGCAGATTTAGGCAGGCCAACAACTACTCCGGTGCAGAACAAGGAGGCTTTTATGAAAAACCTTAGCAATTAAATTGATGCTACACAAAAAGGAACTTGATCGAAAGATTTTATTGAATCCCGGTCCGGCCACCACTTCTCAGCGAGTGAAGGAGGCCCAATTAGTATCTGACATTTGTCCACGAGAAAATGAATTCGGACAGGTGATGCATGATATCTGCGACGGCATACTGAAAGTGGGGAATGGGATGAATACACACCGTGTCTCACTTTTTGGTGCTAGTGGTACAGGCGCCATGGAGGCTTGCCTCATTTCAGCTCTGGGAAAAAATGATCATGTGCTCATCATCACCAATGGTGCGTATGGCATCCGTATGAAAGCAATCTGTGATGGCTATGGGTTGAAAAACTCAGCCATGTGTGAATTTGGAGACTATCCTGTGCCAGAAAAAATTGAAAAAGCATTAGCATCAGGTGACTACACTCATCTAGCTATGGTACATCACGAAACGTCTACCGGTATGATGGATCCGCTGGAAGAGGTTGCTGAGATTTGTAAAAAGACAAACGTAAAATTCATTGTAGATGCGATGAGTTCGTTTGGAGCTTATCCCATTGATTTGGCAGAGCTTGAAATAGATTACTTATTCTCTAGCTCTAACAAATGTATTCATGGGATGGCTGGTTTGTCATTCGTGATTTTTCATAAAGACCGAACCGAAGAATTAAAGGCAAATGGCACAGGCTTTTATTTCGATGTGTATAAGCAATGGGATAATCTTCAGAAAAAAGATCAGCTTAGGTTTACTCCGCCCGTACAGACAAGTTATGCCTTTCTTGAAGCTATCAAAGAGCACGAGGAGGAGGGACTGGAGAATCGATGGAAGCGCTATCAAGCTAACTGGCAAAAGCTTTATGATGGGTTTACTGAGTTGGGCTTTACTCCTTTTTTGCCATTGGAGCAGGAATCTAAAATCTTACTCGCTCTAAATCTTGATAAACCTGGGTTGGACTTTAACCATTTCCATGACTACCTCTACGCAAATGGAATTACTATTTATCCAGGAGTGATCCCTGAAAGCAAAACCTTCCGTGTTGCGGTAATTGGAGAGCTCTATGAAGAAGATATGGATTATGTGATGGAGAAGGTAAGAGCCTACTTCAAGTAAACACACTAATTTTCGATGTAACTGGTAATCAGCACAATGTGTGCTCAGAAGTGTTTATTCATTGATAAATAAAGCGTTTATCTTTGTATTTTAATTAACTAGTTATGCCAAAGCAAGTAACCTTTAATAATAAGATCAATAAAGCATTCAGCGAGGATGTGAAGGCTGCAGTGAAAGCTTATTTTAAAGAAAATAACTTATCTAAGCATGCAAATGCTGAGATGGTCATTAAAACCATTCTGATATTCAGTATTTACTTTGGCTCGTTTGCACTCATCCTTTCAGGTCTTTTTTCACTGCCGATTATGTGGGTATTGTGTGTGGCAATGGGCGTAGGAATGGCTGGAATTGGATTTTCTATTTCGCATGATGCACTCCATGGATCGTACTCATCTAATGGAACCGTGAATTATATCATAGGATTATCTTTCGATATGGTTGGTGCAAATGGTTATATATGGAAGATTACCCATAATGTGATTCACCATACGTATACAAATATTCAAGGGCATGATGAGGATCTTGAGGTAGCTGAATTTATAAGGCTATCTCCGCATTCTGAGTTTAAACCCATCCATCGCTTGCAGCACATCTTGGCTCTTCCGGCATATAGCTTTGCTACGATATTTTGGATCTTTGTCAAAGACTACTGGTATTTTTTTAAATCTCCGCTTGGACCATTCGAAAACAAAAAACATCCACTTAAAGAGTGGGTTACGCTGGTGGTAGCTAAGTTGGTATACTATGGATACGCAATCGTGCTTCCATTGATGATTCTTGATGTGACTTGGTGGCAATTTTTGATTGGATTTTTAACCGTACACCTCACCGCAGGAATAATCCTTGGGGTTGTTTTTCAACTGGCTCATGTGGTGGAAGAAACAACTCATCCTGTTCCCAATGAGCAAAATATTATCGATGATCACTGGGTGATACATGAAATGTACACAACCAACAATTTCGCAAGAAAGAACAAATTATTATCATGGTATGTCGGGGGGTTGAATTACCAGATTGAGCACCATTTATTCCCCAATGTTTGCAGCGTACATTATCCTAAAATTAGCCCGATTGTGGAGCGAATCGCTAAAAAGCATGGAGTGCCTTACAATTGTCACGAAACGTTTGGTGAGGCGGTTGCTTCGCATTTCAGGGTTCTTAAAAAGTTTGGTAACCCTGATTTTAAATACGTTCCTGCTCAGGCTTGATATATTGAATTGATTTTCTTAGAAACTTCAGCCCAATCATATTTTTTTACTTCTTCTAGGCCATGTTTTGCTAACGCTTCACGCTTTGGAGATGGAATCAGGTTTTCAATGCAACTAACAAATTGATCCAGTTTTTCAGGTTCTGCAAAACCATCCATCATTTCATGGGTTATCACATTTTTGTATCCGGCATTGGCATAGCCTGCTATCGGAGTACCAACAGCCATTGCCTCGAGAAGTACAATTCCAAAACTCTCGCCATACAGTGCAGGTGCTAAATAGATTTCAGATTCTTTTAGTAGCCTGTATTTCGTTTTCTCATCCACAAATCCAAGCATTTCCACATCCTGCAAAGAATGATCAGCAATGTATTTCTCTACTTCTGCTCTACCATCACCATCTCCCGCTATTACCAGCTTCATTTTAGGATAACGAAGCTTTAATTGATGAAAGGCTTTTAGCGCATGCATCACACCTTTTCTTGGCTCCAATCGCCCCATAAAGAACAATTGAAAAAACTCATCATTTCGACTGCTTTTTTCAGGAGCAATGGACGCGATTTCTTCCAGGTCAATTCCATTTGGAATGATGTGGATTTCCCTTTTGGAAAATCGAGATATATAGCCGGACTGACTTTTCGATACAGAAATAATCTGATCAAGAAATGTGAAAATCCCTCTTGCCACTGTTGGCATAATCCAGTCACCAACAAACTGACTTTTTGGGGTGTCGTGAAAAGTTGCTACTTGTTTTGTTTTCGAGTGGCGAAGGACTTGAAATGGAAGAAGTGGATTCCAGATGGTGTGATAATGAATAATATCAAATTTCTCCTTCTCAAGAAAGCTCTTAAGTGCTTTCTTTTCTTCACCAAGTGCAATGTTTACATCTATCTTTGTTCCACCTATATTCACCGACCTGTTCCGCCCAAAAAAATGCACATTTTTTTCTTCGACAAGATTAACATTAATATTGGGTGCCAGGATCTTAATCTGATGGCCTATCATTGCAAGATGTTTTGCCAAACTAACAATGTGTGACTTAACTCCACCCGGACGTGAAAAATCATAAGGACATACAAGCGCGATTTTCATTTAGCTCAATCTTTCGAGGTTGGATGTTGATAATTATTTGGGTGGCCCTTTCTTTAGGCAGCTATCAATCTAGGGCTCAAAATAAAACATATCCGTTCAAACCTGGGGAAAAACTCACATATAACATGAAGTTTGGCTGGTTTAATATCGGAGAGGCAGTACTTTGGTTGGATCCGGAGTTTCATTATCCGGATAAAAGCAAGCGCCCTCACTACAAAGTACAATTTACCGTAACCACTGCAAGTTGGTTTAGAGTGTTTTCTAAGCTGAGTGTTTGTATGGAATCTTTAATAGAAGCTAACCAACTTCAGCCTCTAAGGTCTGATCGTGACATGGAGGGTAAAGGGTCTATTGATATTCGACATGATTATTTTTCATATGCTGATTCAGTTTCAGTAAAAGCATACATTGAAGATCTCGATGAATGGAGGTATCATAAGTTTCCATCAGGCAATGTGCCCATTCGGGATGCACTTAGTACGTATATGTGGCTAAGAAGCAGGCATAATTCACAGTTTGCTAAAACAGTAGAGGTCCGCACTTTTTTCTCCAATGATCTTTACGAATTCAAGATGCTTCCAGGAAGTAGCACGACTCATAAATATGACAATAGAAAGGTGCGTGCATTGGAGTTTGGGTTGGTATTTCCAGAAGGAGAGTATTTTGATAATGGTAAAACAGGACGTGTCATCATGAGTGACGATCAAAATAGGTTTCCGTTACGACTGGAAATTGATATGACTGTAGGTTCATTCATTTTCGATCTGAATAAGGTCGAGTACATGGATTGAACAAACCAGTTAATTTTGGCTAAAAATTATCCTTTGGCACAATCAAAAATCTTGTTGGGCTCTGGATCCTTCATGCGAAGACTAGAGGATGTGGCATCAACCGCTAAAGAGTCTCTATTGGCGCAGGCCATGACTTTCGAGGGAGATGATGCTGGAAAATGGCTAATCAAAGTCATGAAAGCCAGTCCGGCGAAAGATAAGCGTCTGTTGATTGATAGCTATTCCAAAGTGGTGATAAACGATCATTTCGTTCTATCAAAAAAATACCTGGCAGACAAAGAATTTAGAAAAGAGATTAAGAGCACCAGAAAGCTAATTGATGAAGCGGGAGAAGCAGGTATTGAAGTAAAGTTCACCAATCCAGTGGGTTTTTTGGGGCAGAAATATCCGCTACGAAATCACAAGAAGATGGTGGTTGTAGATGGCAAACACAGTTTTTTGGGCGGTATCAATTTTAGTGATCACAACTTTGCCTGGCATGATATGATGGTGGAACTGAGTGATGCCAAACTTGGAAGTAGTCTGACCCAGGATTTTGCTAAAACATGGGATGGAACCAACCAATCTACTGCCATTAAAACAGACGATGGACAACTATACCTGCTCAACGGATCGAAAAGCAAATCCTTATATGATGATTTTTTTGGCCACATTAAGTCCGCCAAAAATTCAGTCCAAATTATTTCACCCTACATTTCCGAGCCATTATTGGGGGTGTTGAGGTCGGTGGCTGACAATGGGGTGAAGATTACGATTGTATCTCCTCAGGAGAACAATAAATCGATTTTTAAAAACATTATTTTGTCAGAGCAACAAAAGGGATATTTCGAGTTGAAAGAATACCCTGGTATGTCACATATGAAAGCCATTTTGATAGATGATGAAAAGCTGATTTTTGGAAGTAGCAATTACGATTTGGTGAGTTATTATTTTGAGCAGGAGGTGGTTTTTGTGTCGCAAGACAATGATCTTATTCAGGATTTTAAGAAGAAAGTATTGTCCGAAGTGCGTGAGCCAGCTGTGAATGATCAATTTTCAAAATTAGCTACATGGAAAGCAGTCACCCTGATGAATCTGCTGGATAAAATAGGGAGTGTAGTATCAAAAACTTTATTACGACCACATTAGTTAATTTTGCGCTTGGAAGAAATTTATGCCGATATGAACGAAAAGGATTTTAATTGGAGCAAAGAAAAGGAACCGCATATTACCCGAAGGAAGGTGATTATGGAAGAGTTTCCGGAAGTGAAAAAGCTTTTTGGCACAGATCCATCTTTAATTTACAAGTCACTTTTTATAGCCTTTCTTCAGTTGGCTATTCCGGTATTTTTCTTACCTGAAAACCCTTGGCTTTTTGCATTGTTGGTATTTTTTGTTGGAGGCACGTTGACACACATGTTGATTCCTGCTACTCATGAGATTACGCACAATCTAGCATTTAAAAACAAGGTGTTAAACAACTGGTTAGCAATCGTGGTTAATTTCCCTTTCGTGTTTCCTGTCGCTATGGCTTTCAAAGCATATCACGCAAAACATCACTGGCATCAAGGAAAAGAGGGAGTGGATACTGATCTGGCCGTAAGATGGGAGGCTAAATTCTTTAGAGGTCCATTAGGTAAATTTCTATGGTTAATTATTCAAATACCTGTTTACTTAATAAGACCTGTTCTCGTACACCCTATTAAGCCAGACAAGTGGCAAATTATTAATGCAGTGGTCCAGATTGCTGCAATGATCGGTTATTATTACTTAGCTGGTGGTTATGCAATCCTTTATCTAGGTCTATCTACAGCATTGGCAACTGGGCTGCACCCAATGGCTGGGCACTTTGTGTCAGAGCACTTTATTTATAAAGAAGGTCAGGAAACATACTCATATTATGGTTGGTGGAATAAGCTCATATTTAATGTAGGCTACCACAACGAACATCACGATTTTCCAACCATCCCGGGATCAAGACTTCCTAAATTGAAGAAAATTGCAGGTAAGTATTATGATAACTTATATGCTCACAAAAGTTTGTCAAAAGTGATCTGGAATTTCATCTTTGACAATAGAATTTCGCTTTTCACAAGAATCAAACGACACGTCTGATTCATGTTTAGTTATTTGAGAAGAAAGTATCAGAATCATCTAGATGAAGTACTTTCCACCATCAAGCTAATAGATATAGAAGAACGATTTGATATCTATTTCAGCAGGTTTTATGGACTGTATTTTGCCAAAATTGCTAAGTGGCTGAGGCTGACACCAACACATGTTTCTTTCATAAGCCTATTTGTAGGTGTAATAGGAGGGGCTTTGTTTTACTTTCAGGATCAAACTGTGGTTGTTGCCATTGGAGGTTTTTTAGTAATCATTGCTGGAGTGCTCGATAGTGCTGATGGTCAGTTGGCTCGGATGACAGGTCAGTCTTCCGAAATGGGACGGATGATCGACGGAATGATCGATAACTTGGTTTTCTTTTCATTTTATGTCGGAGGCACTCTCTATCTCTTGGAAGATTACGGGTGGTCTATTCTAATTCTTGGAGCAGCTACCGTCTGGGCACACAGCTACAAAGCGACCCTTTACGAGTTTTATAAATCAGAATACCTTTATCTAGTTGGCAGATCAGATGCTGGAAAAATTGCTATACATAAAGATGAGGTAGAAAAAACCGGTGACAAGTGGTACGACCGGTTTATTTACTTTGTGAATAAAGATTACACCGGAAAACAAATTACTTTTTCTACACGAACTCCGCAAGATCGACTAGATATGCGAAAGCTTTCAGCGACGAAAGGTGAGGCATTTGATAATTTATATAGAAAGTACAATATGAAACTGCTTTTTTGGTGGGCTTGGCTTGGAGGTAGTAACACCCACCGAAATGCAGCTGTTATGTTTGCTATTCTAGGTCGTTTTGAACTTTTCCTTGTGGCAAGTCTTATTTGGACGCTTGGATACTGGCCTCTGAATAGAATGCAGAGAAAATACGATCAGAAATTACTTAAAGAATTAGCTTAAGTAATTAAGCAGTTTTTTGAAGAACTACATTGATTGAATCCTGAACAGTATTCATTTCTCCAATCACATCATCATCAATCATGATATCAAACTTATCTTCGATATCTAGAACAATATCTACGATATGTGCCGAGTTGATCATCAAATCATTAATTAGGTGCTTGTCTTCAGACACCTCTTTCTCCATGATTTCCTCTGGTAAATAAGGCTTGATGATATTAATCAGGTCGGTTTTAACAGTTTCTCTTGTCATCTTTCTTTGTATTTCCGTAAAACGAGCGCGCAATTTAAGTCACCGAAGGCAAAATTTGCCTTAATGACTGTGTTTACTTCCTTGCTTTGGCAACTCGTAGGAATACAACCCCCAAAAATTTCTGATAAAATTTCCGGATGAATATTTTCAACGTTCAAATTGGCATGAACAAAGTCTTTACTCATCTGCAAAACACTTGCTACCAGCTCCACTGAACCAGCTCCGGCCACCGCATGTCCAATCATTGATTTTGGAGTATTGATCAATGGAAAATCTTTGCCCGACCTTCCAAGTGCTTTAACCCAATTTCTTATTTCTGCAGGATCACCTTTAGTCGAGGTAAGGTGACCATTGATTAAATCTATTTCTTCAGGTTTGATATCTGCATCTTGCATGGCTCTGGTAATACAATCTACTACAGCCTCAGGATTTGCAGCTGTCATTGTGCCCCCACTTCGCTGGCCACCTGAATTCACATGCCCACCAAGAATCTCTCCATAGATTTTAGCACCTCGCTTTTGGGCACTTTCAAGAGTTTCTAATACAAGAGCACCAGATCCACCAGAAGGCACAAATCCAGATGAAGAATCACTCATTGGTCGTGAGCCAAAGTGTGGTTTGTCGTTTGAATCGGAGCAAAGCACCCTCATTGCATCGAATGCAGCCCATATATATCGGCCATCTCCTTCAGTACTCCCGCAGATCATGCGATCAGCGCGTCCTTGAGAAAGGTACTCATACCCCATCAGGACAGCCTCAGAGCCTGTGATGCATGCAGATGAATTTGATTGAACACGATTACCCAAGCCTAGAATCGAATTTAGGTAGGCTGCAGCCCCACTATTCATACATTCAGAAATTGTTCTGGAGCCAAGCTTTCTGCTTTCTCCATTATCGATAGGGTAGGAAGGAAATTCACGATTGATGAAGCTGTCAAAGCTGAGATCACCAGCTCCAAAAATCATCCCTGAATTAAAATCTCTTTCTTCTGTGTTTGGCTGGAGACCAGCATCTTTCCATGCTTCCACGCCAGATAGCATAGCATATAACACCCCTTTGTTAGTGATTTTCTCTGCAAGTAGTCTTGGAAGATAATCTCCAAGATTGATCGATCCTAAATCAGGTGCTCCGCCAATCTGACATCTTAGATTTATTTTATCTAACTCTTCCCAATGCTTGATTCCGGATTTTCCTTCTCGCAATGCCTTCTCATAATTATCTACCCCAATAGCATTTGGAGCTACTACACCTAGTCCGGTAATTACAACTCTATGTTTTTTCAAAATTTAAGCTTCTGATTTCACTACCATACCTGCTAACTCACCTTTGGCCACTACAGTTCCATCTTCTTTTTTGCAGGATACGGTACATTTTAATTTTCCGAAGCGAAAATAGACTTTTTTTGATTCAACAATAAGTTTGTCTTCGGGAGAAACCTTTGCGAGGAAGTCTACATTGGCACTCGTGAAGGCTGGAAGTACTTTAGAGTCTTCGTCGAGATTCATGAGGTGCATAGCAAGACACACTAAACCAATTTGACACATTATCTCTGTTAAAATAACTCCGGGAACTACAGGCTGGCCTGGGAAATGGCCGTCCAAATAAAATTCATCTTTTCTGATTGTGTAGCTTCCCATTGCTCCATCATCATTCAAGGATGTGATCTCATCGACAAACAAGAATGGTCGTTTGTAAGGAAGTAGGCTTATGATTTTGCTATAGTCGCTCATATCAAATGTTCTCCGCCATCTACATGAATCAAGGCCCCATTTATCCATTTAGCTTCTGGCTGGGCCAATAAATAGATGGTGTTGGCCACATCTTCAGGGGTGGTCAGCCTTCCATAAGGATTTCGTTGTTTAGTCTGTTCTATGAGTTCACCCGAACCGGGAATGAGTCGCAAAGATGGAGTATCTGTAACTCCTGCTTGCACGATGTTGACGGTTATGCCTTTAGGAGCTAGCTCAATGGCGAGATATTTTGAAAGGGTTTCCAAGGTTGATTTTGCCAAGGCAACAGCACCGTACCCTTCCCAAAATCGATCATTTCCTTCGGAGGTTAGTGTAAGAATTTTAGATCCATCCGATATTAAGGTTGCTTCTAATAGAGCATCTAGCCAATACTTAAGGTTTGTCCCCATTGCCTCAATGGTGAGTGCTAAATCCTGTGCGCTTAGCTTTGGTCCATCTGAAACAAAGGGCTTCAAGTTCCCTCTAGAGACTGCATGCAAAACAAGATGATATTGAGAAATGCCCGAGTCTTTTAGTACTTGAATTACCTCGGTGATTTTTTCAGGATTGGTCGCATCAATGTTGTAATTGGTGATTGAAACATTGTGCTTTTTGTTAAGGTCTGTGATGACATCTTCCAGGTCCATAACGCCTTGTTTTCTATCTCTGTGGATGATAGTGATGTTGCATCCATTTGCTGCTAGTTTCTTAACCGTCGCTAATCCAATCCCACTGGAGCCACCTATGATGAGTGCATTATTGTCTTTCAATACCATGTGGTGAAACTACTAAAGTCCGATTAGAAATGCTTGATAAAACAGCTTCGCTTTATTTTCCCAATTTCAAGATCAAACTCACTCCAGGTATTCAGAACATTGCTATTGTTTTCAAGCATAGGCCCTGAAGCCATGTATTTGATGCCTTTCTTTTCGTAGACCTTTTGAAGGTAGTCGAAAATGAGTGCATGCACGCCCAGTTTTTGGTATTCTGGTTTTACTCCAATAAGAAATAAGTCAGCAGTGTCGTTGAAATAGAATGATTTCAGAACATGAATGAACCCAAATGGATAAAGAGACCCTTTGGCTTTTTGAAATGCTTTGGAAAGGGATGGCAAAGTAAGAGCAAACCCGACCACTTCATCGGCTTCATTGGTAATGATGCAGACAAATTCTTTTCTGATAAACCCGAAATATTGTTCTACGTAATAGTCGATCTGCTTCTGGGTAAGAGGAATGTATCCGTATAGGTTTGAATACGCTTCGTTGAGTACTTCGAAAACACCTGGGGCATATTTGAGTATTTCTTTGGTGTTTTTAAATTCCTTCACTTTCACTTTGAACCGATCCTCAATGATTCTTACCGCTCTACTTACCTTTTCCGGATTCTTCGCAGGAGCTTTGCCCCTTAGCTCAACCCAGGTGGCAGCAATCTCCATATTCCAGGCTTTATAATGGTCGATATAGTAGGGATGATTGTATATGGTTGCCTGGGTTGCCAGTTGATCAAAACCTTCAGTAAGTGCCCCTTCAAAATCAAGATCAGTGAACCCCATTGGGCCATGAATGGCTTTTGCCCCTTTGGATTCTGTCCACTTTTTTGCTGTTTCAAGTAGTAGATGTGATACCTTCTTGTCATCAATAAAATCGATCCAACCGAAGCGAGCCAGAGATTTTTCTTTCAGCTCAGGATCCAATACGATGGCCGCTATTCTGCCTACAATTCTGCCGTCTTTTTCTGCTACCCAATATTTTGCATCTGCATGATCAAACGCAGGATTTTTTTCTTTTAGTAGTGTGCTCATCTCGAAATCAATGAGCGGAGTGACATAGCTGGAATTGCCTTTATAGAGATCAAAAGGAAACTTGATGAATTGCTTTAGTTCCTTTTTTGTGGTGATTTCCCGTATTTCAATCGACATTAGATGAGGTCGTTTTCTTGGTAAAATTTTAGTGAATCCTTGAATCCTTCTTTCAAAGATATTTGAGGTTTGACAGACGAGTGTTTTAAATCTGTTGTGTGAAGATCCCAATGTTGAGAGATTTCATCAAATTTTTCGAGAGTTATCCCAGGGCGTTTTTTAATGATTTTGTGCCACAGATCAGACGAACCCATGGAAAGCTTCGCCAACCATTTAGGAAGAGGAAATTTTCTTACTTTTTTCTGGAAAAGCTCTTCAAAGATTTCAATAAACTCCTGGTGTAGATATGTATTGCCGTCGTTGTAATGGAGGATGCCAGTGGATGTCTGCATATCCTGAATTACCATTCGAGCCAAATCAGCCGCATGAATCATACTCATGCGTTGCTTTGCATCAGTCACAGGATAAACCCCCATCTTAGCGCCTTTAAATAAAGGAAGAAAAGCCTCATCACCACCACCATAGATGGCTGTTGGCCTTACAAGCAAGTGATTTGGCATACGCTCTACAATGACTTTTTCAGCCTGAAGTTTACTTCTTCCGTAATGCGAAACCGGCTGTTTGATAGTTGCAGGTCCATGTGCTGCATAGGAGGATGTGTAGATGAATTTCCCCTCTTTCTTCAAAAAACCAGAGGCATTTAAACTATCCGTAAGCGTCTCTGTGATGCCAACATTGACTTGATAATACTCTTCATTTTTAAGACTTACCGTCATGCCGGCATTGTGAATGAAGAAATCAACCGATCCAACTTGAGATTTTATCTCTGAAAGTTGCTGAGCTACATCCTGATTATAATTGATCGGATGAATCAATAGTAGATCATGCTGGGGAAGAAGAGAAGTGTTGGCGTTTTTTCGGATAAAAGCATGAACCTCCCAATTTTGAAGGAGGCACTCTTTTACCAAATAAGAACCCAGAAAACCATTGGCTCCTGTAATCGCAACTTTCAACTTAAGCCGCCTCAGTTTGACGTTTTACATCTAGCTCATTTGCCACTTTTAAGATTTTATCGATGGCAATATCTATTTGCTCAATGGAATGAGTTGCCATCAAAGAGAATCTGATAAGCGTATCAGTAGGTGCAACGGCGGGCGCTACTACAGGATTTACAAAGACGCCCTCTTCAAACAGGCGCATAGTCATTTTATAAGCCTTCTCATTGTCCCTAATGTAGATTGGGATAATTGGTGTTTCTGCATAACCTGTGTCAAAGCCTAACTCCTTAAGACGCTTAAGGGAATAATTGGTGTTCTCCCAAAGTTTTAATCGTCTCGAATCATCCGTAGACATGATATCAAGAGCCGCAATGGTGGCTGCCGTAGATGAAGGTGTCATGCTGGCACTAAAGATCAGTGATCTGGCGACATGACGTATGTATTGGATGGTCTCTTTATCACCTGCCACAAATCCGCCAAGTGATGCTAAAGATTTACTGAAGGTTCCTCCGATAAGCTCTACATCGTCATTTAGGCCGAAATGATCCGGGGTACCTCTGCCATGATCACCCAATACGCCAATGGCGTGGGCACAGTCGCTCATGACTGACGCTTTATATTTTTTAGCAAGCGCTACAATTTCAGGGAGCTTTGCAATGTTTCCTTCCATGCTGAAGATTCCATCTACAGCTATGATTCTGTGATTTGCATCCTGAAGATTAGCAAGCTTTTTTTCAAGTGCGTTCATGTCGTTATGACGGAAAACGACGGTAGAAGCGTCACTTAGTTTGGCGCCCTCATAAAGAGAGGCATGATTCAATCTATCCAAAAGAAGCGCATCACCTTGCTTGGCGATGGTAGGGAGCACACCAAGGTTTACCTGAAATCCGGTACTGAAAACGAGTGCTTCTTCTTTGTTGAGGAACTTTGCCAGGTTATTTTCCAGCTGTTCATGCATATCTGTGGTTCCATTAAGGAAACGCGATCCTGAGCAGCTTGAACCATATTTTCTAACAGCAGCTTCGGCAGCTTCAATTACTTTGGGGTGAGTTGTTAGGCCCAAATAACTGTTGGATCCGAACATTAAAACATCCTTCCCATTGACTTTTACCTGCGTCTCTTGCTTAGACTGGAACGTTCGGAAAAATGCATAGTATCCGTTCTTTTTTGCATCCTCCGCAAGCTTGAAACTTGAAAATCGTTCTCTCAAAAAATTCCCCATTCCGCAAATTTAGTTATATCACTTGGAAACATTTTCGTAACATTGACTTTTGAATTGAATCCCGTGTCATTTTTGACATATTTATAAAAAAATCCTTACAATTTGAATCTTGTAATACTAGCTGCAGGTAAAAATACCCGATTAGATACTGGCATTCCCAAAAGCCTCGTGAAGTTAAACGGCGAAACGCTAATGTCGCGTCATATCAGGTTATTTAAAAAATATGGAGTGAAAAAATTCTGCATTATCAGTGGGTATGGTGCAGAAAATCTAGAGCAAGCACTGCCCGAGCTAAAAAGCACTCATCAAGTAGATATTAAAATTCTGCATAACAAGCGATATGATTTGGAAAATGGATTTTCTGTTTTCAGAGCTAAGGATTGGGTGGAGGAGAATGGAATGAAGGATTTTTTCCTGACGATGGGAGATCACGTTTTTGATCCTGAATTCATTGGCGAGTTTGTGGAAAAATCAGCCAAATTGGAGAATACCCTTCAACTGGCAGTAGATATGCCGGGGGAGTCAAACAAGCACATCGATATTGATGATGTGACCAAGGTGCTGGTTGATGATCATGATTTTATAGAATCCATTGGAAAAACAATCGATTCTTACAATAGGTACGACACAGGTCTTTTCAGACTTAAGTCGGATGTGTTTGATGTGTTTCAACAGTCCTTTGATAGGGAAGAGTACACCATCTCTCAATCGGTATCAAAGCTGATTGCCAGCAAGCAAGCTAAATCGGTATTGGTAGAAGGGTACACCTGGAATGATGTAGACAATCCAGATGACCTTCAAAGTACCATTAAGTTAATGAATGAATCCAGGCTATGATTAATCGTAGTAATCGAGCCCTAGATTAGTAATCAAGTCTTCTCCTGCAAGATATCTCAGTGTATTCTTAAGCTTCATTAGCTGTACGAAAATGTCGTGCTGCGGCTTCAGTCCTTTTAGGGCCTGCGGCGACTTCAGGTAGAATGATAACCATTCCTGAATTCCCTTCATTTCTGATCGCTTAGCCAAATCAAGGAATAATGCCAAGTCAAGTACAAGAGGAGCAGCAAGAATAGAATCCTTACAAAGGAAGTCTACTTTGATCTGCATTTTATAGCCTAACCATCCTCTAATGTCAATATTGTCCCAACCTTCTTTATCATCACCTCTTGGTGGGTAATAGTTGATTCGTACCTTGTGGTAAAGGTTACCATAAAGTGTTGGATGAAGCTCAGGCTCTAGCACCTGCTCTAGTACTCCAAGCTTAGATACTTCCTTGGTTTTAAAGTTGTCCGGATCGTCAAGTACTTCACCATCTCTGTTTCCAAGAATATTGGTTGAGAACCAGCCGTCTATTCCTAAGGATCTGGCCTTTAGGCCAGGGGCAAGAATCGTCTTCATCAATGTCTGGCCCGTTTTAAAATCTTTTCCAGCAATAGGAGCGCCGGTTTGTTTCGCAAGCTCGACTAGGCAATCCACATCACAAGATAGGTTTGGAGCTCCGTTGGCATATGGCACACCAAGTTTGATTGCAGCATATGCATAAATCATACTCGGTGGAATATCCGGATGGTTGTTTCTCAGGCCTTCCTCGAATTTTTCAATGGTGGAGTGTACTTCTCCTTCTTCGATATAGATTTCAGTAGATCCGCACCATACCATCACCACTCGCTCGCAGTTATTTTCTTTTTGGAAATTTCGGATGTCATCCATTAGCATTTCTGCCAATTCCATTTTGTTGGCGCCAGTTTTCACATACGTGCCATTAAGCCTTTTGACGTAATTTTTATCAAATACTGCCTTCATTGGCTTGATCTGTTCTAGCTCATCTTTGAGCTCATTCAAAAGATCTTTATCCAAAACTTTGGCATGCATGGCAGCCTCGTAAGCATTGTCCTCAAAAACATCCCAGCCACCAAGAGCCACATCATCCAAAGAGGCCAATGGCACAAAATCCTTGATCAATGGATTTCTTTTCTCGGTTCGTTTCCCTAATCGGATCGTCCCCATTTGAGTTAAAGAGCCTATTGGCTCAGAAAGACCTTTTCTAACACTAAGAACACCAGCCATAAAAGTAGTGGCCACTGCTCCCATCCCTGGGGTTAAAATTCCAAGTTTACCGTTTGGCTTTTGAATCGTTTTTTTATCTGACATTGTAATTGAATTAACCTGAATTCGTAAAATAAGTGAGTCACATTTAGAGCATCACCTCCCTAAAAGACAACCGAAATTCTGCGCAAAATAAATTAAACAACATGGGATAAGCTTAATAATTTGATAATTTGATTTTGAAATAGGTACTTTTTACCTCTTTTCTTAGCTTATTTAGCTGGACAGACTTGTTATAGGAATTTATGGCGGCAGAGTTTATCAAATTGTATGAGGAAAATCCTGAGCGCAGGAAAATAGTGGAGGTAGCTAACGTCCTCAGAGAAGGGGGAGTGATCATATACCCCACCGATACCGTTTATGGATTAGGGTGTGATATTTTTAATCAAAAGGCGATTGAGCGGATAAGGTTGATTAAAGGAATAAAAGGCAAACACCTCAACCTGTCATTCATATGTTATGACCTGAGTCACATTTCCGAATACACCAGACACCTGGACACACCTACCTTCAAATTGATGAAAAAGGCTTTGCCAGGCCCTTATACATTTATTTTGGAATCGTCCTCCAAGGTTCCTAAAATCTTAAATGTGAAAAAGAAAACAGTGGGTATTCGTGTTCCGGATAATAATATTCCCAGGGAAATTGTGAAGGAACTGGGAAACCCAATTATTACTACATCTATCCATGATGATGATATTCATGATCATGCTACCGATCCGGAGATTATTTATGATCAGTTCGCCAATCAAGTAGATGTAATCATAGATGGTGGATTTGGTGATGTCCACCCAAGTACGGTGATAGATTGTACAGGTGGTGAGCCAGTCATTGTGAGAGAAGGAATGGGCGATATTAATTTGATAGGATGAGTCAGCTGTTGATCGAGCCTCATTATTTAGGGAGCGTCGAATATTATGTGCTGCTTGCGCAGCATGATGAAGTACACTTTGAGATCAACGACTCTTTTCCCAAACAGACCTATAGAAACAGAGCGTATTTTCTGACTTCAAACAAAGTGCAACCACTAATTATCCCTGTAAAGTATTCAAATGGAATGCCCACTAAAGATGTAACTATAGACCATTCACAACGATGGGTCAAAGATCACTGGGGAGCATTTTATTCTGGTTACGGCAAAGCTCCCTTCTTCGAATATTTTTCAGAGGATTTTAGAACCATTTGGGATAATCAGATTAAGTATCTCATAGATTTGAATCTGAAATTCAATGAGCAAATGTTCAAAATTCTGCAGCTATCTGCTAGTGTCAAACTGACAGAAGATTTTGCACACAGTTCTTCTTATGATTTCAGAAATATGATTATCCCTAAAAAACCGTTTACTGATCGAAAAATATATAAGCCAGCACCATACACCCAGCTTTTTGGTGATACCTTTGTTCCAAATCTGAGCATCGTAGATTTGATAATGTGTGAAGGTCCAAATGCGGCACAAATTTTGACCAACTCACATAGAAGAAATTGATCAAACCAAAGCAGAATCGAGATGCATTAAGTATTTCGATGAGATATTGAACAAATCTGAAACTGCTCACGTTTTTTCACCTACATTGAAGGATATTTCTTCGTATATCCTATATTTTTACTAAAAAGCGAAAGGCAAAACGCATGTCAAAAGAGGCAAAATTTTCAAATAGAGTCAAAGAAGTTATCTCGCTGAGTAGAGAAGAGGCTCTTAGATTGGGGCACGACTATATTGGAACTGAGCACCTCCTGCTGGGGATGATCAGAGAAGGTGAAGGCGTGGCGGTGAGCGTGATGAAAAAGTTAGGTCTCTCAATGAAGGAGCTTCGCTCTGCAATTGAGCAAGCTACTAAAGGAACCGCAACCAGCAACGTGAAAAATCTGGCGAATATTCCATTGACTCGCCAATCAGAAAAGGTATTAAAAATCACATATTTAGAAGCTAAGATCTTCAAAAGCGCACTGATTGGAACAGAGCATTTGTTGCTCTCAATCCTTCGCGATGAAGATAATCTGGCAACTCAGATCCTTGAGAAATTTGAGGTTAACTACGATTTGGTGAAAGAAATGCTGGAATATCAGACAGAAAACCCAATGGCTTCTGCTGATACTGATGATCCTAACGACGAGGGAGATGAGCTGTATTCAAGCTCTCCGAGGGGATCAGGCAGATCCACTTCAGGTAAAGAAAAAGGAAATGAAAAGTCCAGAACTCCTGTCCTTGACAATTTCGGGAGAGACCTTACTAAACTAGCCGAAGAAGACAAGCTAGATCCGATCATTGGTCGTGAAAAGGAAATTGAGCGTGTGGCTCAGGTATTGAGCCGAAGAAAGAAAAACAATCCAATTCTTATAGGCGAGCCTGGTGTGGGTAAAACCGCCATTGCTGAAGGATTAGCTTTAAGAATCGTCCAGAAGAAAGTATCTAGAATACTTTTTGGAAAACGAGTGGTAACACTTGATTTAGCTTCTCTTGTGGCTGGCACCAAATATCGTGGACAGTTTGAAGAGCGTATGAAGGCGGTAATGAATGAGATTGAAAAGTCTCCTGAGGTTATCCTATTCATTGATGAGCTCCATACAATTGTTGGCGCTGGAGGAGCTTCTGGCTCGCTGGATGCTTCCAACATGTTCAAGCCAGCACTTGCACGAGGTGAGATTCAATGCATTGGAGCTACAACCCTGGACGAGTATCGCCAGTACATCGAGAAAGATGGTGCTTTGGCCAGACGATTCCAGATGGTAATGGTAGATGCTACTTCTCCAGAGGAAACGCATCAAATCCTAGAAAACATCAAAGACAAGTACGAGAATCATCATCATGTGAATTATACACCTGAGGCGATCAAAGCTTGTGTTACGCTTTCAGATCGATATATTTCAGACCGATTCCTTCCGGATAAGGCGATAGACGTAATGGATGAAGCAGGAGCTAGGGTTCACATCAATAACATCAATGTTCCGAAGATCATTACTGAGCTGGAAGAGCAGATAGAGGATGTGAAGAAGGAAAAAAATAAGGTGGTGAAAAGCCAGAAGTATGAGGAGGCTGCTCAACTTAGAGATAAAGAGAAAAAGCTGATTGCTCAGCTGGAGGATGAAAAGACCAGATGGGAAGAAGAGACGAGAACCAAACGATATGAAGTTGGAGAGGACAATGTGGCGGATGTAATAGCCATGATGACTGGTATTCCAACTAAGCGAATAGCTGAAAACGAAAGTGCTAAGCTTTTGACCATGGGTAAAGAGCTTGAAGGTAATGTGATTGGTCAGAATGAAGCAATAAAAAAGCTTTCAAAAGCTATTCAGCGAACAAGGGTTGGCTTGAAGGATCCGCGAAAACCAATTGGTTCTTTTGTGTTCCTTGGTCCTACAGGAGTAGGTAAAACTGAGATGGCTAAGGTACTTTCTACATTCCTTTTTGATAAAGAGGATTCACTGATAAGGATTGATATGAGTGAATACATGGAGAAATTCTCAGTATCAAGACTGGTAGGAGCGCCTCCGGGATATGTAGGATACGAAGAAGGTGGTCAACTCACCGAGAAAGTGAGAAGAAAACCATACAGTGTCGTTCTTCTTGATGAGATAGAAAAAGCACACCCAGATGTATTTAATATACTACTGCAGGTGCTTGACGATGGAGTGCTTACCGATGGATTGGGTAGAAAAGTTGATTTCCGAAACACACTTATCATCATGACTTCCAATATTGGAGTTAGAGATTTGAAGGATTTTGGAGCTGGAATAGGCTTTGCAACACAGAGCAGAAAAGATAGCATGGATGAAATCATGAAGTCCACTATTCAGAATGCGCTGAAGAAAACATTCAGTCCTGAATTCCTGAATAGGCTTGATGATGTGATCATATTCAATTCGCTTGAAAAAGAAGATATTTTCAAAATCATTGATATCACTTTAGGTAAACTTTTTACAAGAATCACAGATTTGGGATACTCCATAGAGTTAACCAAGAAAGCAAAAGAATTCCTGGCAGATAAAGGATTCGATCCGCAATATGGAGCGAGACCATTGGCACGAGCTATTCAGAAACATTTAGAGGATCCTGTGGCAGAAGAAATTCTGAAAGGAGAAATCCAGGAAGGAGACACTCTGGTGGCAGATTGGGATGGAAAGAAAGAAGAGTTGAGCATTAAGCTCAAGAAAAAGAAAGCTCCCAAGGCTTCTGATAAGAAAGAAAAGTAAATTGAATAAAAGGATGGAACTCCATCCTTTTATTTTTATCATTTGGTTTATAAAATAAACTATTTTATATTTGTTTCGTATTTATAGTAAAATCTATAAAATCATGAGTAACAAAGAATTATCAAAAGACGAGAGTTTAGCGCTAATCACCGATATGATTGGGCAGGCTAAACGGAATGTAGCCAAAGGAGGAAGTTTCTATTTTCTGCTTTGGGGATGGGTAGTACTATTAGCAAATTTAGGACACTACCTTATTGCAACTTACAACTGGTATGAGCATCCGTATATCGTGTGGGTCTTGACGATTCCGGCAGCCATCGCTTCTATGGTTTATGGAGCCAAGAAGAGCAGGGAAAGTGCTGTCAAAAGTCATCTGGATCGTTTGTATAGTCAGATATGGCTATCAGTTTTCATTGGAGTACTAATCATACTTTTTTTCATGGCTGATGTAAACTACAATGTAAACGCGATAATCTTAGTTTTTGCAGGCATTGGAACGTTTATTTCTGGTCAGGCACTTAGATTTAGCCCATTGATCATGGGAGGAGTGGCGTTGTGGGTTGCCAGTATTGTTGCATTTAATTTACCGGCAATTGATCAGTATTTGGTTGGAGCAGTTGGTATTTTAGCAGGATACCTGATCCCAGGATACTTACTTAGAAAGGCAGAAAAATGAGTGGTTTTGCACAGTTAGATCCGTTATTGCATTCACAGCTTAGGCTGGCAGTGATGTCTCTTTTGATTGGGGTGGATTCGGCGGAATTCGTTTTTATCAAAGAGAAGACCGGAGCAACCGCTGGAAACCTGAGTGTCCAATTGGATAAACTTTCTAATGCCGGATATATAAGTGTGACCAAGTCTTTCAAGGGAAAGAAACCATTAACTACTTGCAGTATTACTAAGGTGGGCATCAAGGCATTTGAAGATTATGTAAATAACCTTAAACAATACATCGAATAAATTTTTTTTGAATTTATAGTTTATAAAATAAACTACTTTAAATAGTGTCAATTATGAAAAACTTAATAACTATTTGTGTGCTGATGATCTCGGGGATTTCATTGGCACAGACTTCAAAGCAGACACAATACGCTGCATACTTAACCGCAAGTAAAACCATGTGGGAACGGAGCATAGCTCTGGCTGAAAAGGAAAGTGGTGCGGATAGCTTTGAAAAGGCCATCGCCATGTATGGTTTATTAAACAATACCATGGCAACTCAGGATGAAGAAACCTTTGATGCGAACGTGGATCAAACGAAAGATTTGCTAAAGGAGATAATTGAGAAAGACCCTGATCATGGTGAAGCAAGGGCTGTTCTTTCTTCTGTTTATGGATTGGTCATGGCATACAGTCCTATGAAGGGCATGCTTTACGGAATGAAGAGCTCATCCTTGATGGAGGAGGCATTGAAGCTTCAGCCAGAGTCACCACTGGTACAAAAACTATACGGGGGATCTAAGCTGTACACGCCAGAAATGTTTGGCGGGGATACAAAGAAAGCCGCTTTGGCTTTTGAGAAATCTATAGAGCTTTTTGAGGACGGAGATACCACTGAGAACTGGCTCTACACGGATACTTTCATGGGCTTGGCCATGGCTTACAATAAGATGGGGGAGAAGGAGAAATCAAAGTCTACTCTTGAAAGAGCCATTGAGATGGAACCGCAGTATCACTGGGCTAAATCTGTGTTGGCTAAAATGAAAAATCCATGAAGGCCATTATCTCCATATGGTTTTTACTTGCTTCCATTTGCATACCTGCTCAACAGATAGTCACTGGTCAGGTAGTAGATTCTCAGAGCAATGAGGGTCTGATCGGAGCGCATGTTTATCTCCTCAAAAACTGGAGGAAGGGAGCGATTACTGACATTGAAGGCAAGTTTAGCTTGGATCTTGAAAAATCAGATTTAAGTGACTCCTTGATTGTCTCCTATGTTGGATTCAAGGAGGTTTTAATCCCTGTTTCCAATGTGGGAGTAATTACACTTCAGGCGATAGAAACTGAGGGAGAGACTGTTGTGGTCACGGCGAAACCATTGATTGCTGAGGAGTTTAAGTATATAGAGATCAAAAAGATTGATATATATACAAATCCGTCTGCTAAGGCTGATCCGATTTTGGCAGTAAACTCCCTGCCCTCTTCTACAACTACGGATGAGTCTGCAAACATCAGCTTAAGAGGAAGTAGTCCGCTTGAAACAGGTATATTTTTAAACAACGTACCAATTTATGATGCGGTACGCTATTCTCAGCTCAATGGAATTGGCACGTTTAGTATTTTCAATACGGCAATTATAAAGGACGTTGTTGTGTTTCCAGGCAATCCTCCATTGGAGTTTGGAAATGTTACCTCAGGGATTATTTCAATGCAAACAGATGATAGGGTATTGGAAGGGAATGCCAACTCTGTCATCGTTAGCCTGGCGAATATTGGCTTTTCGAGGGAGCAGAAGATCAATGAGAAGCAAAGCTTAAAGCTATTCAGCAATTGGCAACCCAGCGGGCCTATAAAAAGTCTCAATGAAAAAGCTTTGGAGGACATTAAATCATTTAGCTCCAACGATCTGGGACTGTACTGGTATGGTGCTGGTGAGTCAGTGAATTGGAAGATTTTGAGTTACTCTGTTACCGAAGGGTACCAGTTCAATTTTAAGCACCCAAGCTTTACTGGAATATTTGATCAACACAAGCAACGCACATTTTTAATTACCAGTATCGATAAGTCATTAGGTAAGGGGACATTTAGTTTTAATAATGGATTGACCTATAGCAATGGAGATTATGGCTATTCCAATGTTGCCTTTAATGTGAAGAAGAAAGACCTCTTTTTAGGAGCCAACTATTTGTTGTCTAATGCCAATTTTAGCTTTAAAACTGGAGTGAGTTATGACTATCGATATTCAGTTATAAATGGCAATTTCCATCAATTGACTTATGCACTGGGCCCCAATCATCCCACTGAGCTAATGAATGAAAGTGCGGATATTAAGGTATTGGAAGGTTTTGGATATTTCAAATACTTCCTGTCAGAAAGGATCGCGTTTGGCGTGGGGATGAGGAAGAATATCCCATTGGATCAGATACCGGGTTACTTAAGCAATCAGGCAAATATTGCTTATTCTAATGATGGCTGGACAATTACAATTGGAGCTGGCAACTATCATAAGAATGGACTTATGGAGAACACCGGAGAACCATTTGAGTCAGAAAGTTCTCAAAAGTCTGTTGACATCAAAAGGGAAGTTAACAACCTTGAAATTGCTCTTAGCCTCTTTGACAAGGAAGGCGAAATCAATGATAAATCCTATGCTGCAATGGGAGCAGAACTGTTTGCTGCATTTCGATTTTCTTCGAAATTGAATGCTACTGCATCCCTCACTTTACTGGATGCAGAAAGTGATCAAAAGGGTTACGTTTATGACCTTTCCTACTTTATTCGGGGGAACATTGCTTATTCACCTGGCCGATTCTGGACGATAGAATCCACCTTGGTAGCAAGGGAAGGCACCACAATTGCTGAGGTGGTATCAGCATCTTATGACAACTCATTAGATGTATATGAACCTGATTTTGCTGAGAGTTTACTTCGCCTATCTCCGTATTCTAACATTGGACTTTCTGTAAGCAAAATTTTCACCATCTCTGAGAAGATGAATGTGATTGCTTTTGCAAGCTTGAATAACATTTTGGATAAAGAGAATGTGAGAGATTTCACTTACAATTATGATTACACGGAGCAAAGCCAAAATCTTTTCTCTCAAAGAACAGGATATCTGGGTGCGGTCATTAATTTTTAGCGCTTCCTTAATACCCACCCCAATATTTCCTCAAAAACCATTCAGCGGAAAAGAGGGTGAAGATGATAAGGTACCACCACCAGGCACGATACAGAGGAATGATATCTTCTTCACTTTTGATAATTGATTTGAAATTTCGCTGAATGATTTCGACAGCCAACTCATCAGCGTTATTTATGTGTGCATATTTCCCACCTGTTTTGTCTGCAAGATTTTTTAAAAGCCGGTGATCTGCCGTAAGATTCAAAAATTCTGGATTGATGTCTTGGACGGAGAATTCACCCTGATCGATCAGCGTTTTATTACCTACCTTAACGCTAGCCTGGAACCGATAAATGCCAGGCTGTAGGGTAGGAGATTTAAACGATGATAAAAACTCCGAATCGGTGAAGTTGAAGTTTTGCGACTGGCCATCTTCGCCTGTGATGGTTATGGAAATATTATTTTCATATATCCGTTCATAAATGTCATTGTAAACTTCAGAGTCAAAGACGATTGGCTCTGAATCAGAAAAATTATTTTTTCTGACGGAGAATCTGAATTGCTTCTTGTCGTTTTTTACCGACAGAAACTGAACGGTCTTGGTGATCAAATTTTTGAATTGGTCAGAGTTTCCGTTGATGGCAGCTTCCTGAAGCTTCCACCTCCAGATATTTTGTCCTACGAGAATAGCACTTTTCTGACTTCCATCATCATATACAGCCATGAGGGGCTTTTGAGTTTTCACACTACCCAATTTTTGATACATCAAGATTTCCGTTGGCCCGGTGATGGTATAATCTCCAAACGGGACTTCTATGGGTGGATATTCTTCAAAAGCAGACACATCTTCAATTTTGAATTTGCTGAAAGCCTGATTGAACGAACCGAAGACTTTATCGGGTTGTGAGCCCCGGCGCTCGATGGAGATGTAGGGAAGTTCCTTATTGATGGAGGTGATAGAGCTTTCATTATTTAGGATATACCAGATCCCAGGATTTTCCTTCGGTTTGAAGTTGATGCCAGATGTGAAAGCTCCATGAAAGATGACCACATCGTAAATCTCGCTTGGCTTATCCGGATGTATGGAGGGTATGAACACATCCGCTTGGTAGTTACCCGTTTCAACCAGTGTACTCCTAATTGATTTAATATCCGGGTGTGGAGCATTCGCAACAATTAAGACCTTTTGTCTCCCGTCAATAACCTCCGTGAAAATATTTGACCGATTATTTTCCAGCGTTGATTCATTGTTTAGTTGGGATATGGAAGCAACCAGATGTCGCAACCCTTCATCTTCAGACTTAATGATAAACTCTACTTCCTGAATAGGATTTCTCAGTCTGACTTTTTGCTCTGCAACAAGATTTCCTTTTTCTCTTAGCTGCACAGATACCTCCTGATTATCATAGCCAGATTGGCTTATTTCTAATCGAATGGGTGTTTCATTTCCTTTAAAAGTGACCTTATTGTACAGTGTTCGGGAGATACTCAAATCAGTTGGGGGAATGGTATCGCCCACGCCTATCGTGAAAACCGGGGTGAGATAATTATTGTAAAGTGGAGAGCTTCCTCGATTGTAAATACCATCAGTAACGAGCACTAAGCCAACTAGATTTTCTTCATCCAATTTCTCATTTGCTTTTTTAATGAGGTCTGAAAGGTTCGTTGTTGAAGATTTAAAGTTTAAAGAATCATCAAAGGATACAACCGAAACCTCGAGCCCTTCATCTTTTAGCTCACTTTCCAGATAATCAATTTTCTGTAAAACATCTTCCTCTGAAGTGCCTCGTGTCAAAATAGACTGGGAGTTGTCCAAAGCTATTGCAATGACAGGCTTTTCTATGCGGTTGATGACCTTCCGAACAGAAGGACTGAGCAGAAGGAGAAGTAAGAAAGTGATTGCAAAAAAACGGAGGGTTGCAAGCAGCCAATTTTGAGTTTTGCTCCAGGGAACATTTTTCTTAGCATACAACCAATAGGCTAGAACTGCAGCTACTAGAATTATGAGTGGTATCCACCAGCCGGAATATTCAAATTGAAGAAAACTTCTATCCATTAAATGTTAATTCGGTTTGATCCAATGCGATCACTAGACATCCATTTGTGTCAGAAATAGAAATCTAACTCAAAAGATCAATACGACTAGAAATTTTTTAAGATTCTATAATGTGTTGAGAGGTTAATTAGTGAACCCGCTGATTTCGCCAGCCGAAATTTTAGTCAGGGCAATTCGCTCAAATCTGCCTGCCACGAAGGTTGTGCCAAGAATTAAAATGGAATTGTCACTTCCTACTTTCATGGATGAAAATGTGAATGGATTGAGGTATCCGACACGATGAGTGCCAGCCACGCTACCGTCTGATGCATAAAAATTTAAAAGGATCTGTCTGCCTTTGGTTTCACTTCCAAATACAGAGTAGGTGTCGTATGAGATGATTTTTGTTGGAGTATATGGTTTTAGTTCAGCCATATTGCCCGGATACAAATCCGCACTTGAGGTGATACCCCCTATCGATAAGGTTGTTGAGGGCAACTGGTAATTATCATCGAATTGGAATCCAGCTACAGCGAATTCGCTACCACTTAGTGGCATTACTCCTCTGATTCCTGCATTGCTTGATTGTCCCTGAACTACACCACTTGGTGAGTCAGAAAAGTTCGTAAAAACTAAAGAGAAGCTATAATTATAAAATCCATTAAAATAGTAATTGCCGGGAGATACCTCTCCACAGAAAAAGGGCAAAGGCCTTTCCGAGGCATTGAGATAGTGATTGATGATTTCCTCTTCCACATCACTACCCGGCCCTATCGTATAGCTGTTACCTCCAAGAAAAGAGCCATCAAGGCCTATTTCGCTGATTTCTGTTTCCAAAGTGATAGGATCGTAGCTTTGAAGAAGGAGACTTCCTGATGAGGTGATGGATGATGAGAGCGGGTAGTTTAATCCACCAATAAGAGACTCAACCTCTACCTCAAGTTGAGGGTTTACACCGATCAAGACTGCTTCTAGTGAAGTCGGATTCATAGCAAAAAAATAACTGTTGCTATCAGTCTCATTTAGATACATTTCCCCAATCGGAACCACATAGTCGTCAAGCTCATTGTCAAATTCATAATTGCCTTCTTCGTCGATTTTGATAAGTCGCACGCCCATGAAGTCTGAATTGGAAAGCTCAGTGCCTGTCAGTATGATATACCCATCTACCGTTTCCACTACATCGATTGGTCGATAGCTCACGTCAAAATTTGAATCGTCATATATCTTGAAAAATGACTCGCTCAGTGAAGGTTCATCATCGGAGCATCCACTAATTAAACTCATGAACAATAGGAACAAAACACCTATGACCGACGCAGAAGATTTTGATGTTTGGTACTTGATTTTTTTTGTGCTCATAACTTTCTCAATGAATGGGTCAAGCGTCACGCTTGCTAGTAGGCTTTAAATTGTTGGTCAATAAATCGGAATGGAAACACAAAACTCAGAGACACATTAATGTCTCTTAAGAATATTTCGTCATTGGCTTCACCCAGTGAGGCCAATTCGTTTTGTTGTTCATTGGGCTTAGTGGCAGAGGTCAAAGATCGCTTATAGTTCACTTCAAAAACTGTCCGAATATTCCAATAGTCAAGGTTTACACCAGCACCACCAGACACTCCCCAAAAATTTTTAAAGGCATCTTTTACACCAAGTGTGGTAGTGCCGCCTGACGATTGAAGCGGGTTGCCCGATGAATAATCTGTTTGGGTGATTTCAACTTCTTTTTGAGCTGATAAGATTAGGCTGTGAAACCCACCTGCCATCACGAATGGTCTGATTTTTCCTGACTTGATCACGTCATACTTGATCATCAATGGCAATTCAATCAGGTCGAGCCGCTGCTCCACATCATATCTTGTTTCAAATCGATTATTTGCTTGCTCACCACGCCATTCCAGTGCGCTGTTGTACTTATACCTGCTTCGCTTATACGCAGGTTGAAAAGAAGCAGAAAACCCCTTGTGATAAAAATTCATTTCGAGTCCCATGTGTGCTCCAGGTAGGGCAAAGTCATCGTAACTTTTTTGAAGACTGTCGGCTGAATAATCAATGGGGCTGAAACCTGTATTTCTTTCATCTGGGTAGGCTTGAGTATAGTTCATTCCGATTTTTAGACCAAGCCAAAACTGGGTATCCAGAAATGATTCGAGCGGATTTTTGTCAGGTTTTTTTTGTGCGAATGCACCTCCTGCTATTAGCATGAGGATTATTAGTCCAGCTAACTTACTTGCGAATGATGAGTCTTTTTGTATCATCTAACATTTCTGATTTTGCTTTAATAAAATAGAATCCCGGACTCATCGCATCGAGTACGAATGAGAATGTATGTGAACCAGGTGCTACCCGACGATTGATTTGCGAAACAATATCACCCCGCACATTGATCAACTGGATGTTTACATCCTGATAATTATTCACAAAAATTTTGGCTTGTGTATAATTTGAAGCCGGGTTCGGATATACTGACTCAATTTTATAATTCTTTCGGATGTATTCCTTATCACCTAGAATCACCTCTTTTATGAGGTCCATTGGTTCATAGTTGCCACCGTCAGGATTTGACCCATCAATAAAGTCACGGAAGAAGATATCATTTTCAATCACCGATTTTTCCACTCCCATCCATTCATAAAGGATGTTTGCGTAGATCTGACGGTAATCAAACTGCATGCCTACATTACTTTGCGAAACGTCTGGTACAGTTCCGTAAATTCCGGGCTTTACACCCAGCCCAAACATCATCACTGGCCCACCCGTACCATGATCGCTACCATAGCTTCCATTGGAGCCTACCCTTCTTCCAAACTCAGACATGGTGAGCGTAAGCGCCCGGTCTTCCAGCCCTCTAGAACGAAGGTCTTTTTGAAAAGCTGCCATGGCAGAAGAAATATGATACAAGAGAGCAGAGTGAACCCCCATGGTAGAGTCATAGCTCTCAACTTGCGAGGCGTGTGTGTCAAAGCCCCCCATTTTCACCAAAAACACTTTGGTTTTCACACCCCCTGCAAGCAGTCTTGCTACCAATTTCAATTGGTTACTCAAAGGATTTCTTTTGGCTCCAGCAGGGGCATTAAAAGGATAGTTCTCCGGATAGGTCACTGTTGTTTCTGCAGCTGAGTCATAGATTTCTGCTAGTCTTCGGATGTAGGTTTCTGATTTATCTTCCAATCCCAAAATCCAGTTCATCTCCTGACCATAAGGTGAATTATTAAGGAAAGCAGGTGGATTTCCTCGTGGGTCTACTCCTTCGTCATTAAAACCTTCCAACTGATCAATAAGGTTAGCCAAATTTCCCGGGCTGCTGCCTAGCGAAATAGAAGTAGGGATGTTCCCCTCTTGATGAAAGAGGAGAGATACATCATTCCCCATTTCCAATGCCAGCGGATCAGGCATTTCTTCAGTGGGAAAATCGGCAGGGTAGGTGAGAGGTTCATATTCTTTGCCAAGATATCTACCGATCCACCCCGAACTGAAGTAATCATCGGCATCACCTCCCATAAACCAGATATCCCGGCCTCTGAAATGTGAGCCATTGTTGTTTTCATACGATACACCCTGAAATACAGCCGCTTTTCCAGAGTCATAAAGTCTTTTAAAATCATGCATATCCGGATGAAGTCCTACTTGCTCTTCGCTGGCTACCGTGCTGTCCAGTGGGATGAGTGTTCGGTTTCCTACCTTATATGGAATAGCAATGTTTGCCCTTCGGCTATAGTATTCATCGTAATTTGAAATCGGAATGATGGTGTTTAGCCCGTCGTTTCCTCCATGAAGCTGTAGGATGATAAGCACCCGATCATTTGTGCTTTGTTGTGCCAGATGCTGAAACTCCTGATGAGAAGCGAGAAGCTTCAAGGGGACACCCTGAAAGGCGATTGGAGCACCAGCCGCAAAACCTATTTTCTTTAAAAAATTCCTTCTTTTCATAGCCGCTGATTACATAAGTTGATACTCTGGTGATTGAAGCATAGCATTGAACAAGTTGGCAAGCTGATTTCTCACCGTTGACATGTCAATGCCGTTGGTCCATCTATTCGTCCACGCAGCTTCCGGGTCAGCGTCAAACTGCGGTGAATAGAGAAATGCTTGAAGGAAATAATTCAAACGTTCCACGGTAAGCTCACCTACGTCCGGAGCATCGAACGTGAGGTTTTCCGAGCTGGGTAAAAAGTATTCCGAAATCGCGATGATGAGATCACGTGCATTAGGCGCGGCAGTGGAAAAATTATCCTGAACAAATTGAACCACATCCACTTCACGCATTTCAGGAGCAGGATCATTGGAAATCAAACCTCTTACAAAATTGTACCGATTTGTCAGGTAGTTTGTGGTAATCCAACTTCTGTTAAAAATTGGAAATTGATGATATGCAGCATACCCCGCCACCTCGAATGGCTCGTAATAATCCATTCCTTGAATGCTTATTTCTCCAAGGAGGTCAATGGTGAAATCGTAGTAATTGGTTAGGTCTGTTTCATAGTCTGGAAGTGAGATGTTAAAATTTCTCATAAAGCCTAAGACCACATCCAATGGAGATTTGATAATACTTCCGAAATTATTGTCATCGTCTCCCGGGCCGGCTTCATAAAAATGCTCACTTGTTAAAAGTGCTTCCAGAACAGGTTGAAGCTTGAATTCATTGGCTGTGAAAATATCTGCCATATCCTGAATAATGTCATCCTGGAGAGCCTGGTCAATTTGATGATAAACGAAAAATCGGTAGACCTCCCGGCAGATGCTTCTCGCCGTTTCAGCCTGATCATAGATCAGGTCCACAAATTGACTGATTTCATCGAGAACGCTTTCTTCAGTAGGATTGCCTGCTTGTAGAAGGTCAGCGTCTGGGGTCACGGCTCCATTGCCCATTCTGGAGCTAAAATTCTTTACACCTTCTTCGTGGCTGGTTGCTATGGTTCCCCCGCGTACCACACCTCTTGGCAATCCGGTCTCTTCATCAATATTTGAAAACGTGGGATCGACGTTGAATCCTGATAGCACTCGTGCACCAGCCTGTACATCTTCCTCGGTAAAGTAGAAATAGTCACCTTCAAATTCTGGTTCAGGCACATTCCCTTCCAATCCCCGACCAACAGAGTAAAGCTCCAGAAGCTCACGCGCATAGTTTTCATTCGGGCTGCCTTTGACATTGAATCTTCCATCGAGAAAGATAAGCATAGCATTGTCTACACTCAGTTTTTTTGTCAACTGTTTGAAGTTTCTAGGAACTACAATGTCTGGATCCATTGGATCTTCAGCAGGGATGCTTAAGTCTTCTCCATCGAAAGCAAAAAGCCTGAAGAGGGCCTGCTGATAGTAAAGTGCTCTAGAGTTTCCAACCACTGACCTTTTGGTTGTGAAATGGGTGTGAAGGAAGAACACAAGCCGCTCACGAAATATGTATGGCAGTTTCAGGGAATCTTCGACACCATTTGCCAACATCTGACCCAGATGCCATGCAAGAAAATATCTTTCTAGCTCAAATTCTTCACTTTCTGCAGCACCGGTAGTAATCCATTCATTGCCTGTTAGCGGATCAATGGGCAGAACCGGGTCAGGCAAGGCTGAGTTGAAAAGCTGCGCAACTGCCTGAGCTGGAGTTAGTGAAGCGAAGGTGTCTATTTCCGAAATAGTGCCACCAAAGCACGTCCGCCTAAGAAGGTGAGCAGCTCGCTTTTTTCCTAGTGTGCTGGTAAGTGCAGTTAAGGGCATTGGAGCTGGTTTGATAATAGAACACTAAAATTAAATCAATTATTATAGAATAAGTGATAAAAAATCTCCAAATAGTTTAACTAATTGTTAAGACAATAAAAAACCCGCCAGTTGACGGGTTTGTGTTTGTTTTCTGTGGCTTGCTATCAAGTCAACATTCCACCATCTACCTGAATAGTCTGTCCGGAAATGTAAGAAGACATATCTGAGCCAAGGAAAATGCAAGCATTTGCTACATCTTCAGGTGATCCACCACGCTTTAATGGAATGGCATCTCTCCAGCTTTGCACGGTCTTTTCGTCCAGAGCATCCGTCATTTCTGTTTCAATGAAACCGGGCGCAATAGCATTGCATCTGATACCTCTGGAACCAAGCTCCAGCGCTACTGATTTTGTGAAGCCGATAATGCCCGCCTTGGATGCGGCATAATTTGCCTGGCCAGCGTTCCCTTTTACTCCCACAACAGAAGACATATTGATGATAGAGCCGCTACGTTGCTTCATCATGGTTCTGCAAGCTGCCTTTACTGTATTGAAACAAGATTTTAAGTTGATGTTTTGAATCGCATCCCAATCCTCTTCACTCATTCTCATTAAAAGGTTGTCTTTGGTAATTCCGGCATTGTTGATAAGAATATCCAATGAACCAAAATCCACCACCACACTGTTGATCAAATCCTGAGCTGCCTGATAGTCAGAAGCATCTGATCGGTATCCTTTTGCCTTTATGCCTCTGGAGGCCAGCTCTTTTTCAAGTGCCTCTCCCTTTTCTACACTTGATAAATATGTGAATGCCACGTTGGCTCCCTGCTCAGCATATTGCTCAGCTATTGCTTTTCCAATTCCTTTTGATGCTCCGGTGATGAGTGCTGTTTTTCCTTCTAGTAGTTTCATTTGACTTTCGTTCTTCAGTGATCTGTTGTGTGATTCAAAATTTGTGGCCAAAGATAATCAGATGAGAGAAGACAAATGAAGGCTTAGTTTCCACAACTTTTCGGGTTAAATTTGCGGCTCAATTTAAATCGAAGAATATGGCATCTAAATATGATCTTATTGTAATCGGAAGTGGACCTGGAGGATACGTGGCAGCTATCAGAGCTTCTCAGCTGGGAATGAAAGTAGGAGTGGTTGAAAAAGCTGAGCTTGGTGGTGTTTGTCTAAACTGGGGATGTATCCCGACCAAAGCCCTATTGAAGAGTGCTCAGGTTTTTGAATACATCAATCATGCGGAGGATTATGGGATCAAGGTAAAGGATGCAAAAGCTGATTTCACGGGCATGGTGAAAAGAAGTCGTGAAGTAGCGAGAGGAATGAGCAAGGGAATTCAGTTTCTATTCAAGAAAAACAAGATTGATCATCTTGCCGGATATGGAACCTTGAAAAAAGGTAAAAAGGTTGAGGTGAAAGCAGCCGATGGTAAAGTGACTACATACGATGCTAACCACATCATACTAGCTACTGGTGGAAGAGCAAGGGAACTCCCTAACCTTCCAATCGATGGAAAGAAAATCATTGGCTACCGCGAAGCGATGGTATTGGATAAGCAACCAAAGAAAATGGTGGTAGTAGGATCTGGCGCAATCGGCGTTGAGTTTGCCTACTTCTATAAGTCCATTGGCACGGAAGTGACTATAGTAGAGTTTATGGATCGAATAGTTCCGGTGGAGGATGAGGAAGTAAGCAAGCAACTAGAGCGAACCTATAAGAAAGCTGGTATGAAGATCATGACTAGCTCAGAAGTGACTAAAGTAGACACCAAAGGTTCAGGTTGTAAAGTGACCGTGAAAACCAAGAAAGGCGAGGAGCAGATTGATTGTGATATTGTGCTTTCAGCAGTTGGAGTAGCCACCAATATTGAAAACCTTGGTTTAGAGGATGTAGGAGTGAAAACTGAGAAAGGTAAAGTACTTGTTGACGATTACTACAAAACCAATGTGGATGGTGTGTATGCAATCGGAGATATTGTAAAAGGACAGGCTCTAGCTCATGTGGCATCAGCTGAGGGTATTATTTGTGTAGAGAAAATCAAAGGCATGCACGTAGAGCCACTAGATTATAACAACATCCCGGGATGTACATACTGTTCACCGGAGATTGCTTCTGTAGGATATACTGAAAAGGCGGCCAAAGAAGCGGGCTATGAAATTAAGGTAGGTAAGTTTCCATTCTCAGCTTCTGGAAAGGCAAAAGCTGCCGGAGCATCAGATGGTTTTGTGAAAGTAATATTCGACGCGAAATATGGAGAGTGGCTTGGTGCACATATGATAGGTGCCAATGTAACGGAAATGATTGCCGAAGCAGTAGCCGCCAGAAAACTAGAGACCACAGGTCATGAAATCATCAAAACTGTACACCCTCACCCAACCATGAGTGAAGCAGTGATGGAAGCGGCAGCTGCCGCATATGATGAGGTGATTCACCTTTAATCATCAGAGAAAAGAATTTAAGCCCCATCCGTCGGCAGACAGATTGGGGCTTTTTTATGCTACAGTCCTTACCTTTTTACTAACCTGATAACTGTAGCCATCGAGGAGTCTCTTCAAGTCTTCCAGCACAGCTGAACCTGTTGGTAACGATCCGGCACCCTTGCCTGCGAAAACATGCCTCCCACTGATCAGTGTTTCCACACTCACCGCATTATTTTCATAATCCACCGAGTAGAGCTCGTCATTTGCTCCCACAGCTTCCGGCTTCACCGAGCAGACGATTTCATGATTTGATTTCTTTAGTGAGGCTACCAATTTGATTTTTCTTCGTTTCGCCTTGGCTCGTTTAATATCTTCTTTGGTCACCCCCTCAATGCTTTCTATTTCAAAGCTTTTCATGGATGGCACCTCTCCAAAAGCATGATAAGCAAGAATGGATAATTTATAGCCAGCGTCTATCCCACTGATATCCAGCGTAGGATTCCGCTCCGCAAAACCTTTTAGTTGAGCTTCCCGCAAAGCTTTTTCGAAAGACCAGTTATTAGCTTGCATCTGTGTTAATATATAATTGGAAGATCCATTCAATATTCCCCTGATTTCCGTTACTTCCTGATCTCTTAAAAATCCATCAACCGTATGTACGATAGGAATGCCGCCACCCACAGCAGCCTCATAGAGAAAGCGGTTTTCAAATGAATCATGCCAGTAAGACACCTCCTGGAGCGATTCTCCAATCATTTTCTTGTTGGCACTAATCACATCCTTCCCGGCAAGCAATGATTTTTGAATGTAGGTTTTTGCTGCCTCAGGATCATCAATAAGCTCGATAATGATATCCAGTTGAGGATCCAAAAGCAGCTCATCGGGATTGTCGGTGAAGTACAATTCATGACCTATACGAGGTAGATCAAGTCGTTTTACACACACCTTTGCAATCTTTGCAGAGATGTGAGGATATTTTTTCAGGTTTTCATAAAAACCTTTTCCGACAGTCCCAAAACCAAATAATCCGATTTTTTTGGGTGTTTTCATAACAGTTCAGTTTTTAATATTGTGTTGATTTGATCGGTTTCCAATAAGAATCCATCATGTCCGTAGAGGCTTGAAATCTCATGAAAAGAACCTAGCTTGGTATTTTTTGCGATAAACTTTTGTTCGGCGACCGGGAACAAAATATCAGTGTCTAGCCCAATCGCTATAGTCTTTGATTCAATGCGTGATAGTGCATTTTCAACCCCTCCAAAATGGCGCCCTACATCGTGGCTATCCATCGCCTTTGATAAGGTGTAATAGCTGAAAGGGCTAAATCTTTTTTTCAGCTTCTCTCCTTGGTATCGTTGGTATGATGACGCTGAAAAGTCATCACTTCTTCCATCACTATCTGTTTGAGTTTTCTCATATGTATGATAGTGTCTGTAGGAGAGCATGGCTATCGCCCTTGCTGCTACCAATCCATTTTCCGGATCGGCTTTTAAAGCCAATCGCTGTGCTTCGTTGAATGCAATGCCCCAAGCAGAGTGTTTGGCATTCGTTGCGATCGGTACAATGGTTTCAAACAAATTTGGCTCTTGTACTGCCCACTCCAGTAGCTGCTGACCGCCCATTGACCCACCTATTCCAAGCTTTATTTTGACTATCCCAAGATGATGTTTGAGTAGTTTCAGCGGCTCTACGATATCACGTATGGTGAGTAGAGGAAAGTCAAGACGCTTTGGTTCCGTACTTCCATAGCAAGAGCCAATAATGTTGGCACACACAATAAAGTGCTTATCAGGATTGATTGGACTTTCTTTTGTAAACAAACTCTCCCACCACTCAGAGGGGTCACTATTGGCTGTTAGCGCATGAAATATCCAGACAACATTGGATTTGTCGGTATTTAATTCACCCCAGGTGGTGTATTGGATCCTAAGATCCCGGAGTGTTTCTCCACACTCCAGGACCAAAGGTTCCTCAACCTTAAAACCAAAAGATTTAACTGAATGTCGTGTTTGCATAATCTTTTAAAAACTTGTTCAAAATCGGATTTGAATCTATGTATTTGAATTCATCTGAAACCCTCAAAAAGGAGTTGATTGTTGGATTTATCACGATTAACTGAATATTAAACTGCGAAAGGATTTTTCTGGATGAAGCGCACTTCATGCCTAAGATGATCACAAACCCAAATGGATCAAATTGGATTTAGCAGCTACAACAGCAGCCTTGCATGAGAAAAGGTGTGAAAACGTAAAAGTCCTGCCCGGCATATTCGCCAGTGCTTTTTGAGACGATGAGATGTTGTGTGTTCATAGCAATCAATTTATCGTTCAGGAATTAGCACCGTTCCAGTATCTGGCTGGGGGTTGCTAGCGCGTCATAGAGCCTGTCTCTCGGCGCTTCTTTATAAATCGATACCTTATCGATTTGATGATGCAAACGTAGATGAGGATTTTCAGATTCTCCAAATGTTTTAAGAATTATTTTTTAGATTCTTAGTATTAAGCGAATTTTAGTGGTGATGTATGGGGTGCTTCAACTTGTTTGAAGTGCCCCTTCTTTTTTTCTGGAATTCAAAAATGAATTTTTCTAAATATCCTGTCATACCTTTGAGCGCTTAAAAATCGACCTAACAGAAGAACTATGGGTAAACTAATCATCAACAATCACGAAGAATTTGAGGCACAGCTAGGTAAGGTAATGGGAGTTTCAGATTGGCATCAAATCACACAGGATCAGATAAATAAGTTTGCGGATGCGACTCTTGATCACCAATGGATCCATGTGGACGAAGAAAGAGCTAAAAATGGTCCATTTGGCACTACCATCGCTCACGGATATTTGACTCTTTCACTTATGCCGTACCTCTGGGAGCAAATTGCAGAGTTCAACAATGTGAAGATGTTAGTGAATTATGGAATTGATAAGTTGAAGTTTGGTCAAGCAGTAAAGGTGAATGACAAGATTAAACTAACAGCTACTCTTAAGTCTCTGGCGAATCTAAGAGGAATTTCAAAAGCCGAGGTAGATGCGCTCCTTGAGATTGAGGGAGAGAAGAAACCGGCCTTTCAAGCTACTATGATCTTCCTTTATCACTTTGAATAGGATAAAAAAGGCCTCCATAGAGGCCTTTTTTATTCATTATAAATTCCTAATTGTCAATTAAGACAATGCTTTCTTCATCACCGCTCCGATATCAGCAGGAGAGTCTACCACGTGTAGTCCGCACTCGCCCATGATTCGCATTTTAGCTTCAGCTGTATCATCTTTTCCTCCAATGATTGCTCCAGCATGTCCCATTCTTCTTCCTGGAGGAGCGGTTTGTCCTGCGATGAACCCGACCACTGGCTTTTTATTACCATTTTCTTTGATCCATTTGGCAGCATCAGCTTCATAAGAACCACCGATTTCACCAATCATCACGATTCCATCAGTTTCTGGATCCTCCATCAGCATCTGTACTGCTTCTTTGGTAGAAGTACCAATAATAGGATCCCCACCAATACCAATAGCTGTGGATATTCCCATGCCTGCTTTTACTACCTGATCAGCAGCTTCGTAAGTCAATGTTCCTGATTTTGAAACGATTCCTACTTTTCCTTTTTTGAAAACAAAGCCAGGCATGATACCAACTTTCGCTTCCTCAGGAGTGATTACTCCAGGACAGTTTGGCCCGATAAGTACCGCGCCTCTTGATTTGGCATAAGGTTTTGCACTCATCATGTCTTTTACAGGAATTCCTTCGGTGATAGTCACGATCACTTTGATGCCAGCATCGGCAGCCTCCATGATGGCGTCAGCAGCAAATGCAGGTGGTACAAAAATGATGGTCACATCAGCGCCAGTTTTGTCTACAGCTTCCTTCACGGTATTGAATACCGGTTTGTCAAGGTGAGTCTGGCCTCCTTTACCTGGAGTCACACCACCAACAACGTTGGAGCCGTATTCGATCATCTGACCGGCGTGAAAAGTACCTTCAGAGCCTGTGAAACCCTGTACAATGATTTTGGAATCTTTATTTACAAGAACACTCATTTCTTTTAGATTTTCCGCAAAAATATACGATTAAAACTGTCTACCAATTACTTGTGCAATTTGCCGTTCATAAAATGAACCAATTTCAGCTTTCTTACACTTCAGGATGAAATTTTCTTCTGATTCAGCTAGGCTTTGGCATGCTTTTCGCTTTTTGATTTCGCAGATTTTGTCTTTGTGGCATTAAACTTTCGATGAACTGGATTGTCGAATAGTTAAAGATCGTTAAACATCTAAACCACAGGCAGATAAGATCGTATGATCTAGTAAGTAATTAATCCTCTTCATATTTACTTAGGTTTAGAATAAAGGAGCTTTCGAGCTCCTTTTCTATTTTCACACCCTAAACCTTAAGTATGCTTTCTTCCATTCGCACATTTTTAGGGACAGAAGTAGACAATAGCTCACTGGTTTTATTCAGAATGATCTTTGGGTTTTTAGCTGCCGCTGAGAGCTACGGAGCTATTCTTACCGGTTGGGTAGACAAAGCATTTATTCAGCCTAAGTTCACTTTCACGGTCATTGGTTTTGAGTGGCTGCAGCCACTCAATGGCGATGGGATGATTTATTATTTCATGGTAATGGGAACAGCAGGTCTGTTCATTATGCTGGGTCTTTTTTACCGAGCATCCACCTTCACCTTTTTCAGTATGTGGACGATGGTTTACATGATGCAAAAAACTCATTATAACAACCACTACTATTTGCTTGTCTTGCTAAGCGCAGCAATGCTGATCATCCCCGCACACAAAAGCCATTCACTGGATGCCAGATGGGGATTGACCATGAGAAAAGAAACATGTTCAAGGATTTGTTACTGGTTCTTTATTCTTCAGATTATTATTGTTTATTCATATGCCAGTCTTCATAAGATGCATTGGGACTGGCTGGAGGCCAGACCACTAGAGATATGGTTTAGATATAAGTCAAATTACTGGCTTATCGGCTCTTTGCTTCAGGAGCGTTGGTTTCAAGATGCCATTGCCTGGGGGGGAGTAGTCTATGATGGAATGATTGTTTGGCTTCTTTTGTATCCTAAAACCAGAAGGCTGGGGTTTATCCTTTCGATCATTTTCAACCTTTTTAATTCGTTCGTTTTTCAGATTGGAATCTTTCCATACCTGATGATCGGACTAACGGTTTTCTTTTTTCCTCCTGAAACCATCCATAGCATATTCTTTAAAAAGAAAGAAAGGGTATATCCCATCAGAAAAAAGCTTTCAATGGGCTGGACCTATTTTTTGATATGTTATTTTATCATTCAAATATTACTACCTCTTAGAAATCACTTGTTTGAGGGGAATGTAAATTTCACTGAGGAGGGTCACCGGCTATCCTGGCGAATGATGCTGCGGGCTAAATCTGGCTTTTTAAAAGTTAAAATAGTAGACAAGCACAGTGGTGAGGAGACAAAGATCAACCTGAGCGATTACCTGACTATTGACCAAAGGTCATCTGTTTCTGTGCAGCCCGATATGATTTGGCAGTTTGCTCAGCACCTGAAAAGGGAATACGCTCGAGAAGGAAAAAAAATAGCGGTGTATGTGGATGCCCAGGTTTCTCTAAATGGGCACAAAAGAGTAGCACTCATTGACAGGAATGTAGATTTAGCAAGCGTTCCCTGGGAGCCCTTCAAGCATTCTGAATGGATATTAACTTACGACTCTTATGATTGATCTGAGAAGTGACACAATTACCAAACCGACCAAAGCTATGCTGGATGCCATGATGTCCGCTGAAGTTGGTGATGATGTATTTGGAGGAGATCCTACCGTAAATAAGCTGCAGGAAAAAGTCGCCGGTCTATTTGGGATGGAGGATGCAATCTATTGTCCATCGGGTACTATGACCAATCAGATAGCCATGCGAATTCATACCCGCCCGCAGGACGAGGTGATTTGTCACAAGTACTCTCATGTATATATGTATGAAGGTGGTGGAATGATGTACAATTCAATGCTTTCGCCTAAGCTGTTAGAGGGAGACCGTGGACGAATAACAGCTGATCAGGTGGCAGAAAGTATCAACCCTGACGATATTCATTTTCCAAAGTCCAGGCTGGTGGTACTTGAAAACACCATGAACAAAGGTGGAGGATCTATTTATGATGTTGAGGAAATCAAAAAAATCAGAAAGGTATGCGATGAGCATGACCTTAAACTTCATCTGGATGGCGCAAGGCTTTTCAATGCGGTTGTAAAAACTGGAGATGATCCCAAGGTATTCGGTCAGTTGTTTGATTCAATTTCCATCTGTTTCTCAAAAGGTCTAGGTGCGCCGGTAGGGTCGGTTTTATTAGGAACGAAAAATGATATTAAAGAAGCACGACGGGTTAGAAAAGTTTTTGGTGGGGGGATGCGACAGGCTGGATATTTAGCAGCTGCTTGTATTCATGCTCTGGATCATCATGTAGAACGCCTGATGGAAGATCATGAAAGAGCAAAAAAAATCGGTCAGATTTTGAAAGATTGTTCATTTATTGATGAGGTAATGCCGGTTGATACCAACATTGTAATTGGGAAGCTAGTGGATGGAAAATCTGAAAAGTGGTTACTTGAGGAGTTGGAAAAACTAGATGTTTTAGCAGTGGGCTTTGGGAAAGGTTTGATTCGCTTCGTTACCCATTTGGATTTTAGTGATGATGATTTAGCTGTTTTCAGCTCTAAAATTTCATCAATAGGTTGAGAAAATAAGGCCCTCTTATATTAAAGAGAGCCTTTTTGCTGCCTATTCGCAGAGTTCCTTACTTCTCTACGATCAGGCGGCTTCTTATTGTTTGCATATTGGGTGTAGCAACTTCAATGATGTACACTCCTGAATTTAAATTTCCGATTTCAATACCATTTAAAGCTTCTTTACTCTGATGTTGACTGATTTCCCCCCCATCAATTCCAATAATTGTTACCTGAAAGTCTTTTTCAAAATCCAACATTATCTTAAGGATGTCTCTAGTAGGGTTGGGGTATATTTTGAAATTGACACCCCCTTGAATTCCAAGAGGCTTCTCCATGACTTGTAACTCTTGCGTAGCTGTAGCATCATTATAGGCTTCATTGCCCATCTGGGTTGCGGTAATTATTGTATTACCCACCCCTACAATCGAAACTGTAGAGCCAGAAATAGTAGCTACAGATTCATTTGAAGAGGTGTAGGTAATTGGGTTGCCAGATCCTCCGCCAGTAGCCATTAACTCAAAGTTTTCGTCACCAAATGTTTTTACAGGTAATGGATCGAAAATTATCGTTTGGTCAAACTTTAAAAAATTCCAGCCATCATTTCCTCCATTGTCTTTTGAGGCATATGCATTGAATGTTGCACCACCAGTTCCGTGAATATTGGTTAAGCTCAAGTAACTCCCATTCACTTCTCCAGAAGTCACCTGGAGTTCGGTAATACCTTCATTCGAAGAGGTGCGCCCTTCAGCCCCAAGTGTCATGGACTTTAATTTAATGGAGTCGACCTCAGTACCATTTAAGATTAAGGTACTACTTGCTATAGTACTTCCCTCAATAAATTCTACAGTTGTCCCAGCGACTATTTCAACCTGGTTGAAATTAGCAGAACCAAAAAAGAAACCATTTTCACCATTCATTTCCAGGTTATGGTAATCTAGGGGGCTGCCCTCACCAATTGAGCCTGGGTAAAACTCTTCCGTAATAATTGTTGATGTTCCGGCATCCAATAATAATGTTCCAAACACTTCCCATTTTGGTGTTTGAATAATAGAAGAGCCAAGTATCAATTCATCTTTATCGGGTAAAATCTCGCCAATTCCTCTTGGTATTTGAGCTATAAATTCAGTAGTCAAGTTGATGTTGTGATCGTTTGTGTTTAGAATTCCGGATTCATTGATTCTTAGGGCGTTTGCATCCAAATCATCCATCAATTCCCAACTACCTTGCCCGTCGAAGTAAAGGTTTGCAAGTGCAACTCCTGCAAGATCTATGATATGACCACTGTCATCTGCCTCCATTTCAATAGTAGATAATCCAACCCTAGCCTGATTGGATAATAAAAGTGAACCGTGAATCATTAGCCTTAGCCCATTATTGAATTCTTCCCAATCGACAGTCACATCAATACCTGAAGCATCAAATGTGCGACAAGTAGCATGGTTGAGAAAAGTAACTATTCCATGAGAGTCAAATGAGTTTTCATCAAAAATGACATCATTGGTTTCGTCAGGAGCAGTGGTATGGAATTCAGATCCTCCAGAGGTTGTTGCCCAATGGTTAGCAAAATCTGACCAATCGCCACTTCCGCCTACCCAATAGTAATTTTGCTGACAAAATGATACAGATGAAATAAAGAAGATTAGATTAAGAAATAGTAATCGTTTCATGGCAGCTTGAAATTTGTTTGAGCTACCAAATTGGACTTCTACTTTTTGAGCTGCAATTGGTTTTTAGGGATCGACATAGTTTTTTTAGGGATCGACATCAAAGAAGTGAAATCCGATCCATAAATGTTTTTTTGAAAGCTCTTCCAATGGGTAAATGCTTTTGCTTCACAAAAACGTGTCCCTCTTGAATCATGGTTATTTGAGTAAGATTGATAATGTAGGACTTGTGAATTCTTACGAACATTTGGGGAGGCAACTTTTCCTCTACACTCTTTAGCGTATGACTTAAGATATATTCATTTTCATCGATGTGTACTTTGCTATAGTTGTCGAATCCTTCTACAAAATCAATATCATTTGCATTGACAGCTATCATTTTACTTCCATCTTTCACGAAGAATTGATTTTTATTTATTGAACTGGTTTGGCTGGATTTGGAAAGCGCCAATGAGACATTTACCTGAATATCGACAGCATCAAATGGTTTAATAATAAATGCCGCAGGCGCAACTTCTTTTACCCTTTCAAGGGTCCCTTGGTCGTAGTAGGAAGTGATAAATATGAAAGAGTTTTTAGTACTTGACCTGATGAAGTGTGCCAGGTCAACACCATCTTTTTCACCTGAAAGGTTAATGTCAAGCAAAACCAAGTCATAGGAATTGGTTGACAGCAAATTGATTGCATCTTCATACTTAAGTGCAATGTCAACTGAGGGAATACCCATATCTCTTAGATGAAAACCAAGATCATCCGCAATGAGTGGTTCATCTTCCACAATCAATATATGAGTAGTCATTTAGGTTTCTTTATAATTGGAAATGGACATTTTAAAGGTGGTACCATCATCATTGGTAAAACTAGTTGTGGCATCTAATTTTTTACTCAGTGAATCTATCATCCGCATGCCGAAAGATTCATTTTGTAATGCTCCTTCTTTCAATCCAACTCCATCATCCTTAACTGTCACATCCAGAGTGTTGGATAGTCCTACTACAATACTAATGGTTCCATCACCAGATGGAAATGCATGCTTTATGCAGTTGGTTATAACCTCATTGAGAATGAGTCCTAGAGGAATGACAGTATCCACGTCTAATTTAACCGGAGTAATATTTAAGGACAGTGAAATGCGGTCACTCGCAGTGTAAGAAGAGATCAGTGATTGTGTGAGATTGGTAATGTAGTCCTGGATGTCAATTCCAAGTAGGTTTTCGTGTTGATAAAGCTTTTGATGTATAAGTGCCATCGACTTGACCCTATGCTGTCCTTCTGCCACAGCAGCTTTAGCTTCCGAATCGGTGATGAACCTTGACTGCAGGCTTAGTAGACTTGAGATGATTTGCAGGTTATTTTTCACACGATGATGAATCTCTTTGAGGAGCATTTCCTTTTCTTCCAGAGATTTCTTTATTAGCTGATTGGCTTTTCTTTTTCCTCTAAATAGCACAAAAAGGAATAACGCTATCATCAGAATAAGTATGGCAATAAGCAATAGAATATTACGCTGATTATATGATGCTTTTTTCTCTAATTCCAGTCGATTAATCTCTTCTTCTCGCAGTTCAGCCTGGTACTTTTGTTCTAACTCTTCAATGACTGAAGCCTTTGTTTGATCGAAAAGCACGTTTGATATGCTATCGTACAATTTATAATTAAATAGAGCCTTATCTGAATCTCCTTGCTGTTCGTATGTCTCGCTCAACACCATGTATATGTTTGACATGGCTTCAAGCATTTCTAATCTTTTAGCAATATCTAACCCTGTGCCAAGATGATCTTTTGCTGCTTCATAAGCTTTCATTTTTACAAGAGTTTTGGCTAGGGCGATTTCATTGAATAAAATATCGCGCTCCTCCCCATTGTCGTAAAGCCAGTCTAGGGCTTTTGTTTGATAATCAAGTGCATTTTGATAGTCGCCAAGGTAGTAGTAATTAGTGCCCAGATTGCCATAAATGCGATAGGCATAGGTTTGGTCGTCAAGTTTTTTAGCAAGTTCCAATCCCTCCTCCATGAAGTAACCTGCTGAATCGTAAGCCTTTAATCCCTGATACGCAATACCAAGGTTGCCTAGTGTGGTAATGATGCCGGGAACATCACCAGCTTCTCTTTTAGTTTTCAGTGACTTCTTGTAATATTCAATTGACCGCTTGTAGTTAGACTGAAGCCTAAAAATCATCCCGACGTTATTATAGATATAACCCAGATTTTTTATTGATCCTATTTGCTCCTTTAGACTGGCAGCTTTCATGTAATAGGCAAGTGCAGAATCATTTTGAGAGCCATAGTGGTAACACACCCCCATATTCAAAAATATGTCCGCCATCCCTGAGCTATCTGAAATGCTTGCATATTGATCAAAAGCTTTTTGGTACCAAATCAACGCTGTATCAGTAGCTCCTTTGAAATCGTAAGCCAAAGCTTTTTGATTAAAAGATTCAGCAATTCGATCACTAATATTTCCCCTTTTGGCTCTATTAAGTGCCAGGCTAGCATAATGTAATGAGCTATCAAAATTGATCGGAGCATATTGTGTTCCTAGCCGATTAAGTGCATCTATCGCTATGGTATCATTTTTTGAATGAATGAGTTTTTTTAGACTGTCAATTTTGTTCTGATTTTGTGCTGCTGAAATGTGACAAGTAAGCAGCGTTAATATTAACAGCGACTTTAGAGCTAGATAAAGGTGATTTTTAGTAGTTTTTGCCACCATATCACCCTAAATATACGAATAAGGTCACTTTGAAATTTATGAAGCAGTGCTTACCGCTTGTGATTCTTATTGCTAGTTACCAGCCAAACACCAGTAAACACAAACACAGCGGCAATCAGATGCTTGATCAGGAATGTTTCATCAAAGAAAAGTATGGCCGTAAGTGTTGCGAAGATTGGCTGGAGGTAAATGAATGCACCCACAACAGATGAATTGACTCTCACCAGTGTCCATGCATTTAAAAAATAGACGACAACCGTGACGATAATGATGGCATAGCCCATACTCCACCAAACCTTTGCCGGCAATAAGCCAAAGTCCACAGCTGTAGCCTGACTGAACCCAACCGGAATGACAAATAGAATTGCGATAGTAAAAACCCAGGTAACGACTGTCATGGGCTGATATTTTTTCATTAGGGGCTTCACAAGGACCAGGTAACAGGCGTAGCTTGCTCCATTAATTAATACCAAAATATCTCCTCGCCAATCTCCAGTTGTTTTGATAATGTCTGGCTGATATAAAATGATAAGCGCTCCAATCAATCCCAGGATTACTCCAAATACTTTTGTTCGGGTGATTTTTTCACCAATAAGTACAGATGCCCATATTAACACCAAAACAGGTGTTAGTGTCATGATAATGGATCCGTTTACTGCGGATGTTAAGCTGATACCCTTGTAAAAAAGTAGCTGGTTAACCGCCACCCCCGTCAGTGCACATAGTGCAAGTGTCCAGCCATCTTCTTTCCAATTTATCTTTTCACGATTGAAACAATGAATCATCCAGAATACTCCTGAAGCGATGATGACCCGAAAGACGATGAACCCGTACGGTCCCACATAGTCAGGCACCACAATTTTTAGCACACTATAGTTTACACCATAAAAGAGGCTTACTAGCGTAAGAGCCAAATATGTATTGAAGGCAGACGAATTCATTGTGGCAAAAGTAGATCGCGATAGTGCTTTTGGAGTTTAATTTCAAAGAAATAAAGTAATCAAGTTGATTAGGGATTTTCATCCTAGGATACTTGGTAATTTTAAGCCATGTTTCAAGATAGCTCTCCTCTTGCTGAACGTATGCGTCCTTCCAAACTATCCGATTTGGTAGGACAGGAACATCTAGTTGGTGAAAATGGTGTACTAAGGCGTGCGATAAACTCAGGACAAGTTCCATCCATGATTCTGTGGGGGCCTCCGGGAACAGGCAAAACCACCATAGCCAATATTATTGCTAACGAGGTAAAAAGACCGTTTCATACCTTAAGTGCCATAAGTGCAGGGGTGAAAGAAGTGCGAGAGGTGATCCAGCTGGCAGGAAGAGGAAATAAAGCAATCCTGTTTATCGATGAGATTCACCGTTTCAATAAAGCACAGCAGGATGCACTACTTGGTGCAGTAGAAAAAGGAGTAATCACTCTGATTGGAGCAACTACCGAGAATCCAAGTTTTGAAGTGAATTCAGCACTCATTTCAAGATCACAGGTCTACACGCTAAATGCATTGACCAAGGAAAATTTGATGATGCTGGTTGAAAAGGCACTTCAGGAAGATGAAGATCTGAAAAAAGAAGAGGTAGTCTTGAAAGAAACTGAAGCGCTTTTCAATCTATCTGGGGGTGACGGTCGAAAGCTTCTCAACCTTCTGGAGCTGGTTATCAAAAGTGATGAGGGAAAACAAAAAATGATCACTGATGAAAAGGTGATCGAAGCAGCTCAGCGAAAAACTGTCCTGTATGATAAGAAAGGTGAGATGCACTATGATGTAATCTCAGCTTTTATCAAATCCATTCGTGGGAGCGATCCAAACGCTGCGGTTTATTATTTAGCAAGGATGATCGAGGGTGGTGAAGATGTAAAGTTCATCGCTCGTAGATTGGTGATCTTGGCTTCAGAAGACATTGGCAATGCCAACCCAACTGCCCTTGTAATGGCCACCAATGCCTTTCAGGCAGTCAATATGATTGGCTACCCTGAGTCTAGGATTATCCTCTCTCAATGCGTGACTTATCTGGCTTCCTCTCCCAAAAGTAATGCGAGCTACATGGCGATCAATCAGGCACAAGCGTTGGTTCAAAAAACAGGCGACTTACCTGTTCCGATGGCTATAAGAAACTCACCAACAAAACTCATGAAAGATCAGGGGTATGGGAAAGGATACAAATACGCACACGATCACCCCATGAACTTTGCTGAAATGGAATTTCTTCCTGACGAGATCAAAGAAACCAAGCTGTATGATCCAGGTAAGAATGCCCGAGAGGAGGAACTAAGAAAATTCCTGCGAACCCGGTGGAAGGATAAGTATGGGTATTAGAATTTAACTGCAATCCCAAATTTGATGTTAAGCAAATCTGTAGTTGATTCTCTTGGCTGAGTTTCTAATCCAAGATTATCACCATCAATTGAGTCAGGATCATCACTATTTATATCTGACAATGTCACGGTCCATGACGCTGTGTCCTCACTGTCAAAATATTCAGCTCTTTGTCCCTTGAAATAGTCTGCACGCAGATCGATGAAAAAGTTTGGAGCTACTTTAATCAAGAACCCACCACCAAAACCATAGCTCAGAATCCAATCATCTAAAACCGTCTGCCTTGATATTAGGTTTGAATCATCAGGATCTTTAGCCCATCGTCTTTCATCAGATCTGTCTTCAATTCTAGTACTTGTTGAAATATATCTGAATCCAAAAAGGACTTCTCCATATGGCTGGATAAGCTCAAGTGGAGCTACTGCTCTTATGAACGCATGTGTGCCGAAAAGACTGTTGGTATTTACTACTCGAAGAGGGATGGGTAGGCTGGCAATCAAATTTCCATTCTGATCCCTCACCTCTGCAGACAAATCTAAATTTTCGTCGTTTCTCCCATAAACCATATAGTTTATATCCAGACCTAAATAAACGGGGGTTCCTTTTTGAAATGGAAATGCAAATGATAAATCACCACCAAAGCCGGTTGCATCAGTGTTGGCTTTGAATTCATTTTGAGGGAGGCCGATCGAAAATGCAAGGCTCCCCATTTGAGCATTGGCGATAACAAAACCTAGGGAAAGAGTGAGGGTAAGTAATGATTTTTTCATGAGTAATGTGGTTCGTGATACATTGACAAAAGTCGTAACTTTTCGGTTTATTTCAATTTTCGTACCATGTCGAAACTCATAGGCCCATTTAGGGAGGTCATTACACTTGCAAATACACCGGAAAAAGGCACGCTCAGCGACTCAGAGCTAGAAATAATCCAGAATGGAGGTGTATTAATCGAAGATGGAAAAATTTTGAAAGTTGGGGCGTTTGGTGACTTAGCAATGGAGGCATCAGAGATTGAGGAGGTAGGAGATGATCAGGTTTTGATGCCCGGACTGATTGATTGCCACACCCATTTGGTATGGGGTGGTACCCGGGCAAGAGACTATACCCTTCGGATGTCTGGAGAATCATATGAGAAAATTTTGGAGCAGGGCGGAGGGATTTTTGATTCCGTAGAAAAAACCAGAAATGCTTCTGCAGATTTGTTAAAATCTGGTTTGATAAAGCGTGCAAACAGGCATCTTCAGGATGGTGTGACTACAATAGAGGTGAAAAGTGGTTATGGGCTGGATGTCGCCAATGAATTGAAAATTCTTGAGGTAATAAAGGCTGGAAAGGCGGAAGTTGAAGCTGATTTAATTCCAACATGTCTGGCTGCTCATGTTTGTCCGACGGAATTTCAGGATAAAAAGCTTTTCCTCGAATATTTGGAGAAGGAACTCTTGCCGAAGCTCTTGGTTAAGGGCCTCACCAATCGGGTTGACATCTTCGTAGAACCCTCAGCTTTCCCGGTAGAGATAGCTAAGAGTTACATGTTGGCAGCAAAGAAGCTTGGATTCGACCTTACCATTCATGCCGATCAGTTTAATACGGGAGGGAGCCAAATTGCCGTAGAATTAGGAGCCAGGAGTGCGGATCACTTAGAGGCTAGCACTGAAAAAGAAATTGAAATTTTAGCCAAATCGGATACGGTAGCTGTGGCTCTTCCGGGTGCTTCTATAGGTTTGGGCATGCAATTCACGCCAGCAAGAAAACTACTGAATGCGGGAGCATCCCTAGCTATCTCCACCGACTGGAATCCTGGATCCGGACCCATGGGGGATCTTTTGGTTCAGGCGTCTATTTTGGGTATTTATGAAAAGCTTTCTTCTGCAGAAATATTTTCAGGACTCACTTTTAGAGCTGCCAAAGCATTGGGCCTCCATGATAGAGGTAGAATCAAAGCCGGAATGAAGGTAGATATGATTTCCTTCCCTGTAGATGACTATCGAGAAATCCTTTACAATCAAGGGAAGATCAAGCCTATTATGATCTGGAAAAACGGGAATAGGATAGAAAATGTATAAACCAGGCAATCAATCAATTTGGACAGGAAGGAAAGACCAAGGATCCGTACGAGACGTATGGCATCAGGTGGTTCAAGCTGCTGATCTCAACAAGGAAATCGAGGAAGGAATTTGCTTTCTCGGCTTCTGCTCAGATGTGGGGGTGAAGCGAAACTTAGGCCGGTCTGGCGCTGTGGATGGACCGGACGCCATCAGAAAGGCATTGGTGAATCTTGCCGTTCATTTTGATGACGGTTTTAAACTGCATGATGGTGGTGATGTGGTGGTGAGTGCGGATCAATTGGAGACGGCCCAAGTGGAATATGCACGATATGTGCAAAGGTTGATATCCAAAAAAGCATTTCCTGTTTTGCTAGGAGGAGGTCATGAAATAAGCTACGCTCACGGGAAGGGAGTTCTTGATGCATTCGAAGGTCAAAAAATAGGCATGATCAATTTTGATCCTCATTTTGATTTAAGACAATATCCACAAGGCGCTCATTCCGGTAGTTGGGCAAAACAATTGTTTGACGAATATGCGAATTTCCATTACCTCCCTATTGGCATCAATGAAGCGGTCAATATTGCACCCATGTTTGAGCTAATGAGGGAAAAGAATCAAAGCTTCATCTCCATGGAAGAACTCTTAAGTGAACCGGTGGAAGATCTTGTGGCAAGAATTCTTTTTTTTGTCGATGAAATGGATAAAGTGTGCATTACACTGGATCTGGATGTTTTTTCTGCAGGGATAGCTCCTGGTGTAAGTGCCGCCAACCCTTATGGCGCTCTTCCTCATCACATCAAACCCTTGATGAATGAGGTTTTAAAATCTGGTAAAGTAGTGAGCTTTGATATAGCGGAAATGAGCCCAAAGTATGACGATGGCCGCACCGCAAAACTTGCAGCAAGTTTTATTTATGACGTGGTGAATCTTCATAACGGCTAATCTTTTACTTTCCTACCTGTCCCTTTAACTGTCAGGTTATACTCTGAAATGGGCATATCTGAGAAGTTTGCAATGTTGGTACGATCGTAATAGGTATAGTCATCATTGAATTGATAGGTATCGACATATCTTTCTAACATGTTGTTTTGAACATTGAGTTGTCCACGGATAATGAACATTTTTGATATGGAATCATATTCCAAAGTTTCGATTCCAGTTGCCGGCCAATTGCTGTATAAACCAACGCGCTCAAATGAGTTCTCAAATTTTCCATAACGAATAGACTCCTGAAATTCTCTGGTTCGCCCCATTAGATGCTTTCGCTTCTCGTCTGTTTCTACAATTTCCAAATAGCCTTTTGTTGTCAAAAACATTGGGATGCCTTTGTAACTAAGGTCGTATTTTGTTAACTGATATCCCTTTTCTATAAAGATTGGATCTGTATTGGGTTTGTGCGTATCGTAAATTTCTAAAGTGATCTCCCATCTGCCGGTAAAGAAATCTAAACTCTGAACGGTTGGTAATTCACTTTTTTCTTGAGCATTTAAAAAAAGGCTCACGAACATGATGACTGAAAATAGTCTGAATCTAAACATAGTTTTTTAGGCAATAATCAATGGTATCTGACTATTGATCCAGTTAATTAATTAATTGATTGAAGGAATTAATTAAATCAAAAAGGCTTTAAGGACTTTTTACTTTAGTCCCTTTTTCCACATACTCCCATATACTTGGATTGCTTTCGTCTCCGTACTTGTTACGTCCGTTCCACACATATCCATTAAAGTCCTCATCAAACACAAGCTCACCATATCTATCATGATATTCGTTTGAACCCGGATCTCCTCCACTTTGAATGATCAATATTCGGTTATTACTATCCCAGTTAAGCTTATCAAATTGCATTTTGTACCAGTTGCTAAACATTGATATCATTTCAAATTGCTGTGTTTTTTTGTTGTGGTGAATTAACCAAAGGTAGGTTCGTTTTTTGCCGGTTGAAGTGACTGCAAATGCACTCAACTCTATGTATGTACTATCTAATATGTAGCTTCCAATTCGTGTACTTTCTTCCCACCAGGTCTTTTCTTTATTGTCCTCTCTTACCTTCCAGGTACCAATGAGGAACTCTAAATCCTGAATTGATTGCTCTGAAGAATCCTGAGCAAACACAGAGTAGCTAAATAGGGTCAGCAAAGAAAAAATGTATACTTTCATCTTTTTTTTGTTGGCTATTATCAGCTAAAATCGATTGCCAGCCTATTTGATTAATTAATCAGGTGTAATAAATTGTGAAAACTACCCTAAGTTTGATAGCACCATTTTCTTGTATTCTGACGGGGAAGTATCAACGTTTTTCCTAAAAGCAGAATTGAAAGATGAGAGCGAATTGAACCCACATTCATATGCGATATAGGCTATTTTATGGTTATCAAATTTAGGATCTGCCAGTAGTCTCTTCGCCTTTTCGATTCGATAGCTATTCGTAAAATCAGTGAAACTTTTATTCATGTTTTCACTAAAAAATCTTGACAGAAGGTATTTTGGAATGGCTGTAAGCTCTGATAGCGCGGTGAGATTAAAATCACTTTGTAGGTAGGGCTGTTCTACTTCCATAACACGTTCGATTCGTTCCTGATGATGTGCTATTTGGTCAGGAGTTAAGTTGATGTTTTTGTATTTCTTTTTATCTCCTAGCGGGGTGAAAATTTCATGATTGGAAAACATAATGAAGCTGATCAGGTAAATAACCAGAGCATAAATGACGGGTCCGGTGATGTACGGATTCAGAGCAAATATGTAATTGGTGAAGTAAGAGATACAGAAAATGGAAATGCCTAAAAACAAGTTTCTATACCATGGAAAATATATTTTCTTTTCTATATAAATGATCCATAAATAATAGCCGCTCAGTGCGATTGAAAAAATAGTGTAATACAATAACGCTTGATAGCCGCCCACATACCAAAAATTAGAAAGAGATAAAAAGGGGGCTAATAAAAGTATCAAAATAGCTGGGGCCAAAATCATCAAATGGTAGATTGATTTTTTTAACAATGAAGATTTTCGAGCAAAGTAGATGACCAGCAAGGGCCCAATAAAACCCTGGGCCGCAAATCCGATGTTTAGGAATATTTGATCAGTGATGTCAAAGAAATACCAGCCTACAGATTTGACCAACCGAATGGTAATGGCTAAAAGCAATCCACTTAGCAGTAGGCGTTCTTCAAACTGAATTCTTTTTGTTGAGAAAATATAGATAGCTAAAAAGAGGCTTTGGATTATTCCAGCGCAGCATAGAATGAGCAAAAGCGAATGACTATTCATAGTGCGATAAAAACATCAATTAATTAATAAACCAAACGAATTAATTAATACGGAAGGCATACCTGATTTGATATCGTAAAATAGCTCTAAGTCAAAATATAATGCTTGGTGAGTTTGATAAAACGCATATTTAATATTGCTAATGAGGAGTGGAATCTTGCTGTAGCCTCATTTTTTTATTTCTTCTTTATGATGAGCAGCTATTTCATTCTCCGTCCGCTCAGGGATGAAATGGGAATTCGGGCAGGAGTTGAAAACATGCAATGGCTGTTCACAGGGACTTTTGGAACCATGCTTTTAATTGTACCCATCTTCGGGTATATGATAAACAAGTACCCCAGACAAAAGCTTGTTCCGGGCATATATATCTTTTTCTGTCTCAATATTTTGACCTTTTATTTTCTATTCTTCTATTTCGATACGCCTCTCATTTCAGTTGTATTCTTCATTTGGCTCAGTGTATTCAATCTTTTTGTCATTTCTATTTTCTGGAGTTTTAATTCCGAAATATTTACTCCGGAGCAAGCTAAAAGATTGTATGGGCCAATTGCAGCAGGGGGAAGTTCTGGAGCTATTTTCGGACCCATAATTATAACTGCAACGGTTGGTCATGTTGGAGTAACCAATTTGCTTTTGTTATCAGCTCTTTTCCTCTTGCTGGCAACACACTTTCTTGTTCAGCTAATGAAGCATTCGCAAAGTCAATCAGAAAGAAAAATCATCGGCCCTATTCGTGGAAGTATATGGGAAGGTGTTAAGCTAGTAGTGCGGTCAGGATATTTAAGAAATATTGGGTTGTTTATCCTTCTTTATACCAGCGTGTCTACTTTTTTATATTTTGAGCAAGCGCATATTATATCCAGTGCTTTTGAGGTTTCAGAAGAGCGAGCCGCCTACTTTGGGTTTAGGGATCTACTTGTCAATATCAGTACTTTATTCCTTCAGCTTTTTGTAACAGAGCGTCTATTGCGCAAGGTTGGAATTATCTTTTGTCTGACATTGGTGCCGATAATTGCTTCACTTGGATTTCTTTCTTTGGGACTAAATCAGTCGATAATGGTACTGCTGGCAGTGCAGGTATTATACCGTTCTTTTAATTTTTCCGTTCAACGTCCTTCAAGAGAAATACTCTTCACCAAAGTTAGTGTTCAGGAGAAATACAACGCCAAGAATTTTATTGATACAGCCCTGTACCGTGGAGGGGATGCCATAAGTGGATGGTTATTTACCATGATTTCCTCATTGGTTTCTTCTCTTCAGGTCATTTCATTTATAGCCATTCCACTGAGTCTTGCATGGGCAGTTACTGGTTTTAGAATTGGCAAATTTTTCAGTTCACGATCAATTAACTTAGATTATTATGAATCAAACGATGTTGTCACGAAGAAAAGCGCTTAAACAAATAGCTGCGGGGTGTTTAGCCATGAGTATGCCAAAATTGTTGCTTTCACAAACCAATCAAATATTGAAAAGAGTTGTGCCATCAACGGGTGAAAAGATTGGTGTCGTAGGTTTAGGGACCTGGCAAACCTTCGATGTAGGAACCAATTCATCAGCGCGAGAACCGCTGAAAGCCGTACTAAAAGTATTGGTTGAGGGAGGTGGAAGTGTTGTTGACTCATCACCAATGTACGGCTCTTCAGAAATGGTTGTCGGGGATCTATCTGAGGAGCTTGGAATAAAAAAAGATCTTTTTTACGCGACCAAAGTATGGACATCAGGAGAGCAATCAGGAATTGATCAAATGAATGCATCAATGCAAAAAATGAAAGCTAATACAATGGACCTGATGCAGATTCACAATCTTCAGGATTGGAAAACACATTTGAAAACCTTGTATGATTGGAAAGAAAAAGGATTGGTCAGGTACATCGGTATTACGCATTATGTAGATCATGCACATGACGATCTGGAAAGAATCATTAAGTCAGAACAAATTGATTTTGTTCAGGTGAATTATTCGATAAAGGATCGAAACGCAGAGAGATCACTTTTGCCAACCGCGAAAGAAAGGGGTGTTGCAGTCTTAACAAACCGACCCTATTCAGGCGGCTCTCTATTCAGAAAGGTCAATGGAAAGTCACTACCGAGCTGGGTCTCTGAATTCGATTGTCAAAGTTGGGGACAATTTTTTCTGAAGTACCTGCTGGCCAATGATGCGGTTACTTGTGTTATTCCAGGAACTTCCAAAGCACATCATATGAGCGATAATTTGGGAGCTGGGCTTGGAAGATTGCCAAACAAAAGTCATCAAAAGAAAATGTTAGAATTGCTAAGCTGATTTCATGAGATAATCGCAGTAGCTTCAATTTCAATCAGCATGTCAGGCTCAATGAGTGATCTTACCTCTACCATGCTGGTAGCTGGCTTTATATCACCAAACACCTCTCCATGAGCTTTTCCAAATGCTACCCATTGAGATATATCGGTTACGAACATGCGGGTTCGCACCACATCTTCTATTTTACCTCCAGCCTTTTCTATTGCCTCTTTGATGATCTCCAGGCACACTTTGGTCTGCTCGTAAGCATTTTCCCCAACAGTTTTCCCTTCACGCACAGGTGCCGTACCAGAAACCTCTATCGTATTTCCAATTCTCACTGCTCTACAGTACCCAACCTGATTTTCCCAGGGAGCGCCTGATGAAATATTTTTTCTCATTACTATAAAAATAAAAAAGTCCGACGCTAAAACCGGACTTTTGATCATTTATTAATTGTTGAGTATCAAGCATCTTTATGCACATGCACATCCATTTGTGGGTAAGGAATATTGAGACCAACCTCAGCAAACTTCTTATAGACCTTTTCATTCATATCGAAATATACCGCCCAATAATTGGGAGCATCGGTCCAAACTCTCACAACAAAGTTGACTGAGCTGTCACCCAGTGAATGAAGTGCAATAAAAGGCTCTGGATCACTGTGAATTCTTTCATCTGCTTTGATCAGTTCCATTAATGTCTCTCTGGTTTTGTCCGCACTATCCCCATAACCAACACCAAATGTCCAGTCCACTCTTCTTTTTGGTTCTGTGGTATAGTTAGTAAGTGAGGAATTCGCCAAACCTCCATTTGGAATAATAATCGTTTTATTGTCTGGAGTTTTTAAGATGGTATGGAAAATCTGTATCGCACTAACAGTGCCTGAATGGCTAGGCGTGTCAATCCAGTCACCTACTTTGAAAGGCTTTATCAACAATATAATAACTCCCCCAGCGAAATTTTGTAGTGTTCCCTGAAGTGCAAGACCTACAGCCAAACCTGCCGCTCCCAAAACAGCCACAAAGCTTGTAGCTTCAATGCCTACCATTCCAATAACAGAAATGAATAGCATAACCTTTAATACCGCTGAAACTAAAGATTTTAGAAAAGGTCTTAGCGAAGGATCGACATTGCGTTTTTGCATGGTTTTACCCACTCCTCGCGTGATCATGCCTATGATCCATAGACCAATTACCAATGTGACTATTGCAGCTACAACTTTTGGCCCCCATGTCATCGCCAGGTCTATTGCCATTTGAGTGTATTTAGATGCTTCTGTGGTTACTTCTTCCATTTGTTGTTAGGTTTTAAAAACTTGAAAATGTTTTAAGAAATATACGAAAAATGAATGTGTTGAGACTTGATGCTCAATTCATGTAACACATTGGATAATGAAATGTTCCTTATGACTGACGATTCATTAAAAAAGCTATTTTTGTCGGATTGCGAAAAACCGAAAAATATAATTCATGAGAGAATTAAATAATTTCCTTTCTTTAATCGACAGCTACATCGGTAGCTCACCATGGTTTCCTTATGCTCTTTTAGGAACCGGTCTGTTCTTCACTATCTACCTGAAGTTTCCACAAATACGCTATTTCAGATTTGCGTTTAAGGTCGTTCGTGGAAAGTTTGACAAAGAAGGAAACGAAGGAGATACTAATCACTTTCAAGCGTTGACCACAGCACTATCTGGCACTGTAGGTACAGGAAATATTGCAGGCGTGGCACTGGCTGTGCATATCGGTGGACCTGCTGCTGTTTTCTGGATGCTGATGACTGCAGCGGTAGGTATGTGTACCAAATTCGTAGAGGTAACGCTATCACACAAGTACAGGCAAAAAGCTGAAGATGGTACCATGGCAGGTGGGCCAATGTACTATATGAAGAATAAGCTCAACATGGGCTGGCTTGCAGCAATTTTTGCTGGGGCTACTGTTTTATCATCGTTCGGTACGGGCTCATTGCCTCAGATAAACAGTATAGCCGACTCCCTAAATGCGACATTTGGGTTTGATGAAATGTTAGTGGGTGGAATACTTGCGGTTCTTCTTGGACTTGTGATTATTGGTGGAATCAAAAGAATCGCAGCTGTGACCTCCAGGCTCGTGCCTGCCATGGCTATTATCTATTTCATTGGGGCATTTGCAGTAATATTTTACAATTACGAAAACATCATCCCATCGTTCATCTCAATTTTCGCTGATATTTTCACTGGTTCTGCCGCTGGAGGAGGTTTTCTGGGAGCATCCATTGCATTTGCATTTAATAAGGGAGTAGGACGAGGCTTGTTTTCCAACGAAGCGGGTCAGGGTAGTGCTCCGATAGCTCACGCAGCGGCTCGAGCAAATCAGCCTGTATCGGAAGGATTTGTGGCAATCTTGGAGCCGTTCATTGATACGATTGTGATATGTACTGTAACTGCATTGGTGCTTCTATCTTCTGGAGTATGGCAAGAAAAATTAAATAATGAGTTTGATTACGTAGATATGGTGGTACTGGATGGCACCTATACAGATCAGACTGATGAAGGTCGGGCTGAGTTAGCCGCACATATCAGTGGCAAGGCACCACTTCGACTATTTGATGGAATGCTTCAGGTTGAGGAGGGAGTCATTCAAAACAATGTATCAATCATCAATGCAAGATCCCTTGCAGAGAATGTTGTAGTGAAAAATAATGGTCAATTGGTGACTGGTGAAGTAAACATAATCAATGGAAAGCCGGAAGATCTTTTAATGGTTTTTGAAGGTAATTCACTGGTTCACAGTTCTCCGCTGACGGCTGAAGCATTTACGAGAAGCTTTTTTGGTGAAGGAGGAAAGTACATTGTTTCGATTGGCTTATTACTCTTTGCATTTAGTACTGCTATTAGTTGGTCGTACTACGGGGACAGAGCCATGACCTATTTATTTGGAACCAAATCAGTAAAGTACTACCGATTGGTGTATGTAGTGGCTTTCTTCATTGCATCATTTGCCGATACAACCATTATATGGACACTCTCAGGCATTACCATTGCGGTGATGACGCTTCCGAACTTGTTTGGTATCCTTATGCTTAGAAAGGATATGAAAGAGACGGTAGATGATTATTGGGTTAAATTCAAGAAGGATTTCCCTGATGAGAAGACACCTGAGTAATCTTGTTGCTTTAAGCACGATCTTGTTTGCATTTCATTGCAAACAAGATCGTCAAATGGCTCTTGAGAAGGAAGAGTCTGAAATATACAACTTCTCAAAACTGATCGAGGACGTGGTGTCTTCCGATTCTACTGATCAGTATGCTTTAGTAGTTCAGTTTGTGGACACAACTACGGCACCCTATATCGAAGACGATTCGGTTGTTTATTTCATTTATTATGGTGAAGCATCCGGTGTTCAGGTAGCTGGCGACTTTACTGGCTGGAATCCTGGTGGAAGAAGCTTCACAAGGTTAAGAGACACTGATCTATGGTATAGAAAGGAGGTATTTGAAAAGGATGCCAGGCTTGACTATAAGCTGGTGGTAGGTACAAATTGGATTCTAGACCCAAAAAATCCTAATCAAATCGGAGGTGGTTTTGGTCCAAATTCAGAATTGGCCATGCCAGAATACATTCATCCTACAGAAATTTTATCGAGAGATGGTATCGATAAGGGGGTGATTACACAAATTCAATTGCCGAGCTCTTACACAGGCAAGACCTATCAGGTACATATCTATTTACCACCGAACTACGGTGATGCTAATGAATATCCTGTCGCATATTTTCAGGATGGTGCAGATTACCTCAATTTGGCTAGTACCAAAAACGTGCTTGATAACTTAATTGCCGATAAATCTATTCAACCAACCATTGGGGTGTTTGTGGTGCCCAATAATCGAAACACCGAGTATGCTTTTGAAGACCGGTTTAAGTATTCGGATTTTTTTGTAAGTGAATTGGTTCCCTATATCGATACAAACTACAGCACCATTTCAACTGCCCAAGGACGCGCTGTAATTGGCGATTCGTACGGAGGAAATATTTCGGCGATCATAGCTTTTCAGAATCCGGAGATATTTGGAAACTGTGGAATCCATTCGGGTGCTTTCCAGCCCAATGATTTTCACACCAACTCAATAGTGATGGACGGTGTGAAAAAGGATATTAAAGTGGTTACAATTTGGGGAACATACGAGGGGAGTTCATTGCCGCCAAATATGCGAAGAGTGAGGGATTACCTCGAGGAGAATAGCTATGAAGTCCTTTGGAAAGAGCTTCCTGAAGGACACAGCTGGGGTTTGTGGCAGGCAACTACCGATGATATGCTTGAGTTCTTTTTCCCGTTTAATAGCTAATTACTAATCAGATTTAAGATTAGTAGATAATAGGCAAAACCTACTAATTACATATAATTTAGTAGTAAATAGTAGTTATAAGCAACCTGAATTTATTCGAGTAAACCAAATTCAATTCCCATACTTCGGATTCCCCTCAGCAAATGCCTTAAAGTCTTCCATGAAAGACATGCTTTGTTTTTTAAACGCCCCTTTGCCCATAAAGAATGCCATTAATTTCATAAATCCAGAGAACTTAAATTCTGTCTCAGAAGTCCATTTTGTTTTTTGATTTTCGTTTTTGAAATAGTTTTTCTGAATATTGACCACACCTTTAGTCTGGTAGTTTCCATGGAATTCATCCGGAAGACTTCTAAAGGTTATAGTCTCAATCAATTCCATTTTTCGTTTTCCAAAATCATATTTAATGATTGATTCAGCACCGGGTTTACCAGGTTCACCGGAGATATGTTCGAAGCTTACAAATCCCTTTTGCCAAAACTTCATATTATCAGGGTTGTCAAATAACTTGATCACCTCATCTCGAGGTTTATCAATGACTATTTCGCAGGTGTACTTCATAGCTTTAATATTTAGGTCAATAGTGGAATGCTTTCTAAAAGTTAAAAAGTATTTGTGGAAAATCATCAGTTAACTAACTGATGATCAATTATTTTTCGAAGATTTAGCTTCTTTATTGAACGCCAAACATTGATCCACCCAGAGCCCAAGTTCATGATCATTATCCCATCCCTCTGAGTTTACATATGCATATCCTTTCATAGGTCTCTTGGTAAAATCCATTTCACGAGCAGAGGGTCTTTTTAGGAATTCCTCATATACATGAGGTCCGATGCGGGCCATTAAATCATCTTTGATAACTCCGATGCACATTTTGTCATCTACCATAATACAAAGACCACCCATCATCCTTTTTTCTATGAAAGAAACTTTTCTGCGCTCCAGTTCTATCCTAAGTTTATCAGCCAGTTGTTCGTTGAATGCCATATTTTTAGTTTTTACATCGCGATTAAAGAGATGCACGCTCAAATTGAAGCTAATTCTTTTCTACATGATGGCCTTCATAGGGTACTGAAAAAATGCTTGTTCAATTTTCGGTTGTTTGATTAAGCAGGTCAACTCTACATTTGAATCATGATTACTCTTCCCTCATTTGACGAAATGTACCAAGCTCTTCTGGACAAAAACTCTCAATATGAGGGAGTTTTTGTTGTAGGAGTAAAAACAACAGGCATTTTTTGTAGACCTACTTGCTCTGCTCGAAAACCGAAAGCAGAGAATGTTGAGTTTTTCTCTCACACCAAAGAAGCGCTAACCAATGGATATCGCGCTTGCAAAGTTTGCAGACCTATGAAAGAGTATCAATCAGCTCCGGAATGGCTGGTGCCTCTTTTGAAAGAAGTGGAAGCTGAGCCAGAGAGGAAATGGAAGGATTATGAACTCACCCAGATGGGATTTAGCCCCTCTCGGATTAGAAGATATTTCAATAAAACACATGGTATCACATTTCAAGCCTATCTTCGGATGAGTAGAATTAATGGTGCATTTCTTAAGATAAAAGAAGGTCAGACTGTGACGCAATCCGCATTTGAACAAGGGTATGACTCACTGAGTGGCTTTTCTGAAACATTTAAAAATTTGACAGGATTTTCTCCGGGCAAACAAGGTCAGATTGTGACTATCAATCGTATTCACACCCCGCTTGGTCCAATGATGATTGGAGTAACAGATGAGGGATTGTGTTTATTGGAATTTACTGATAGAAAGATGCTAGAGACTCAGCTGGATGTGTTGAAGAAGCGTATGAAATCTGAATTGGTGACGGGAAAGCATCCCATTATAGATCAGACAGAAAAACAGCTGGAGGAATATTTTGAAGGGAAAAGAAAGGAATTTTCCATCCCTCTGGTTGTGCCTGGTACTGAGTTTCAGCAACGAGTATGGGATGCGCTTAATAAAATTCCGTATGGTGTAACCCGATCATACAAACAGCAGGCCGATGTAGTAGGGGATGTGAAAGCGGTGAGAGCAGTGGCACGAGCTAATGGAGAAAATCGAATTTCTATCATTATCCCGTGCCACCGGATTATTGGTTCAGATGGCAGCATTGTTGGCTATGGTGGAGGTGTCCACCGCAAACAGTGGTTGCTCAAGCATGAGTTCGAAAATCAGTGACCCTTCAATTCAGAAGAGGTCATGCTACCGTAAGAAGCATCTCATAATTAAAAAGAGATCCTTCACTGCAGTTCAGAATGACAAACGTGCTAAAAGCCAATTTCCGCATCTACTTGTGTACTCATCATGTCTTCAATTGTCTCTCGACGCTTGATTAGATAGTCCTTTCCTTTATAAAAAAGAACTTCGGCAGGTCTAGGACGAGAATTATAATTAGAAGCCATGGTAGAGCAGTACGCTCCGGCATTTTTAAATACCAGCAAATCATTTTTTCGCACCTCAGGAATGATCCTGTCAGACGCAAATGAATCAGTTTCACAGACATAGCCAACGACATTATAAACCTTCTTTTCCCCTTCCGGATTTGAGAGATTTTCTATATGATGGTAGGCATGATAAAACATAGGTCGGATAAGGTGATTGAATCCTGTATCTAAACCTACGAATGTGCACGATGTGGTTTGCTTGATTAGGTTTGCTTTTGCAACAAAGTAGCCAGCATTGCTCACCATATATTTTCCAGGCTCAAACTCCAGCGTGTATTCTTTCCCTTGTTTTTCACAAAATTCATTAAAAGCCTTGCTAAACTTTTTCCCGAATGCTGAAATGTTGGTGTGGAGATCGTCTGGCTTATAAGCCACTTTAAATCCACTTCCAAAATCAATATGAGTCACTGTGTCAAACTTCTCAACTACACTAAATACCAACTCGGCAGCTTTTATGAAAATATCAGCATCCAGGATGTCTGATCCGGTATGAACATGCACTCCCATCACGTTGATGCCTAGTTTTTTTACGATCCTTTCAATGTTGGGGACCTGATGGATTGAAATTCCAAACTTTGAATCGATATGCCCAACGGAAATGTTCTGATTTCCCCCCGCCATTAGATGCGGGTTTATGCGGATGTAGATTGGTACTTTAGGATGATTCATCCCAAAATACTCCAGAGTGTAGAGGTTATCAACGTTGATTTTCACTCCTAAGGCAATTGCCTCTTCATACTCTTCCGTTGAAATATTGTTTGGGGTGAAAAGAATGTCCTCAGCGGGATATCCTGCCAGAAGGCCTAGTTGTACCTCTTCAATGGAAACACAGTCCAATCCAGCTCCGAGTGATTTGAAGAGTTTTAGAACAGCTTGGTTGTTAAGTGCTTTGCAAGCATAGTGTACCTTCAATTTATCAACCTTAAATGCCTGGGTAAACTGTTTGTAGTTTTCCTTCATCTGGTTGGCGTCATAAATGTAAAGAGGTGACCCGTAGGTTTCGGTGGCTTGAATCAAGCTTGCGTGTTCCATTTTAAAATTTGTAAATCTGTTAAACAAAAAAACCGAAGCGCTAACTCCGGTTTTGAAAAATCTTTTTTTTGAAAATATTGTCAATAGCCGGACCTACAGGAGTCGTTTAGACTTCTTATCAGATTTAATCTTATTTGTCCAGTTGTTGATCATGGCCTCAAAAATATACAATAAGAATTATTGAACGGATGAAAGATCTATTATTTCAAACCCTCCAGTTGCACTGCCCGTAAGTGTAATGTCTGTATCAATATCAACGTCAAATGTTAATGTATAAACATTCCCAGATCCAGTAATGTTGACAGTACCACCCGATGCGAATGCTCCTCCATTAGCAGCATTATTGGCGTCAGCCACCAACACCAGGGCTCCTTTATTACCACTTAAATCAAGTGAATAAACTCCTGACTGAAATGAGTCTCCTTGGGAAAAAATTATCACACTAATTAGAATTTCTCCTTGGAAAGAAGCTTCATCTGTCGATGCATCATAGCTTAATGGCCCGTCAGCTAGAAAGAAGGTGGCCGCATACGATCCATCTTCTGCATGCTCACCAAATAATCCATCCGTTATGCTTATGGCATTGCCATCATAGGTTAATGTGCCACTCAGGCCAATCTGAATATCCCCACCATCATCTTTACCGCAAGATGTGATAAACAAGATGCTGAGAATTGAGAGTGAGAATAATATCTTTTTCATAATTGTATTTTTAATAAAGTTAATCTTTACTTAGCAAACGCCACAGCACGCGTTTCCCTTATCACAGTGACTTTTATTTGTCCTGGGTACTGCATGTCTTTTTCTATTTTCTGAGAAATATTGAAAGACAAATCGCTGGCTTTTTTATCATCTACATTCTCCGCATCAACAAGTACACGTAGCTCACGACCGGCTTGTATTGCATAGCATTTATTCACTCCCTCAAAGTTTAATGCAATGCTTTCCAAGTCTTTCAATCGCTTGAGGTATTGCTCCATGATCTCTCGCCGAGCTCCTGGGCGTGAACCGGAAATAGCGTCACATGCCTGTACAATTGGTGAGATCATGGATGTCATCTCGATCTCGTCGTGGTGAGCACCGATTGCATTGCAAACTTCCTTGTTTTCCTTATACTTCTGAGCCAGTTCCATCCCGATAATTGCGTGAGGTTTCTCCGGCTCATCCGGCCATACTTTTCCAATATCATGAAGTAACCCTGCACGCTTGGCGAGCTTAGGGTTCAAGCCTAGCTCCGAGGCAAGCGTTGCACATAGGTTGGCGACCTCCCTGGAGTGCTGTAGAAGATTTTGACCGTAGGATGATCTAAATCTCATCCGGCCAACCATTTTAATTAACTCTGGATGTACCCCATGTATACCCAGGTCTATCACGGTTCGTTCACCGATCTCTACAATTTCCTCGTCAATATTTTTGGCCGTCTTATTTACAATTTCCTCGATTCGAGCGGGGTGGATCCTACCATCTTGCACGAGTCTATGAAGCGAAAGTCTTGCGATCTCTCTGCGAACAGGATCAAATCCGGAAATAATGATCGCTTCAGGAGTGTCATCCACGATGATTTCTACACCGGTTGCCGCTTCCAAAGCTCGGATATTTCGTCCCTCACGTCCGATTATTTTTCCTTTTATATCATCGCTCTCAATATTAAATACTGAAACAGTATTCTCGATAGCATTTTCAGCTGCAGTTCGTTGTATCGCATCTATGACCACCTTCTTAGCATCTTTATTGGCAGTCATCTTGGCCTCTTCCACAATTTCCTTAATGTGAGCTGATGCACTAGTTCTGGCTTCATCTTTCAAAGCCTCCATCAGCTGAGCTTTTGCTTCTTCAGCTGGTAGGTTGGCGGCTTTCTCCAAAATAGCCACCTGCTGTTTTTGCATTTTTTCATACTCATCTTTACGCTGACGAGCAATTTCCATCTGATTGGAAAGCGTCTCCTTCAGTTGTTCAAGCTCATCTTCCTTTCGTTTTACCTGTTCGAATTGCTTGTTGAGGTTAGCTTCTTTTTGTTTCAGCTTTTGCTCATTGGTAATCAGGATGTTTTTCTTGCGAGCAGATTCTTCTTCAAACTCACTTCGCATTTTAAACAAGCTTTCTTTTGCTTCATGAATCTTGTCTTTCTTGATGCTTTCTGCTGTGACCTCAGCTTCCTTGAGTATAAGCTTGCTTTGCTCTTCGGCCTCTTTTACTTTTTTGCTGGCTGTTTTACCTTGAAGTACGCGACCAACGAGGATGCCAATAACTACTCCTCCTATGGCGGCAATGATTATTACGATTGTGGTGTCCATGTGTATGTTATTTATTTTAAATAACAGGACAGTCAGATGTGCAATATCAAGTGGCTAAAATATCAGATCGTGCTTGCGATGAGTTGGTTAAGTTTTGAGATTTCTCTTAGAGCAAAATCATCAGATGCTTCCGATGCTTCTTCTCTTTTTAATTTCTCTACCAGACAATCAAAAGCTACCATGGCTACCAAGTCTTGCGTATCATCTATGCCGAATTGGTTTTGGTAATTTTTTATTTTCTCATTTAATAATTTCCCTGCTCTACGTATTCGCTCTTCGTCCTCTGCCTTCACTCTCATGGGATACTCCCTGTTCCCAATTCTGATTTTTATGGATAGTTCTGCCATTCGGTTTCTTAATTTTTTACTCTGCCAAATGGGCAATACATTTATCTATCTCCTTGATATAGCCATCAATCGTCTCCTTCAGCTGTGCTGAATCCCCTTCACTGACTACCTTGTTATTTACTATTTTACTTACTTTCATTTGGTTTTGAAAAGAATTCAGATTCGCCTCCTGGCTTTTCATCTTCTCTTTCAGGATGCCGTTTTCATTTCTGGTTTGAATCAATTCATCTTTGAGGCGCTTGTTTTCACTAAGCACCAGCTGAATCTGCCTCTCCAGATTTTGAAATTCACGATATAGTTTCTCGCTCGGCATCTTATTTTCGTATCACAGCCCCGAGTTCTTTTTCATACAAACTCATGAGTCCGCTCATACTTTTATCTATCTGTTTATCTGTTAAAGTTTTGAATTTATCTTGAAGAAAAAAACTAATTGCGTAAGCTTTTTTTCCTTTTTCTATTTTATCCCCTTCGTAGACGCTAAAAAGGTTCATTCTATTCAATAATTTCTTTTCCTGATTGAAGGCAAGTTGCTGAATGTCAGAATAAGAAACGCTCTTGTCCAATACAAGTGAAAGGTCTCTTTTCACCTCTGGGAATTTAGGAATTGGCTCGTAAGCTATGTCTGATTTGTATAGACTAATAACCGTTTCCCAGTTGAGTTGAGTATGATAAACATCCTGCTTTATACCGTAAATCGAAAGCAACTCTTTCTTGAGTTTACCCAGAATACCGAGCATCTTACCTTCTTTTTTAATGACTACACCATATTCATAGAGTGTGTCTTTCTCTGAAGGAATAATCTCAGTTTTTCGGATGCCAGCATATTTTAGCATCCCCATCACGGTGGTGCTCAGGTCATGGAAGGAACTTCTACGTGGCTCATCAAGCCAGTTTGCCTCAGAAGTGTTGCCAGTGAGGTAAAATGATAGCCATTCAGTTTCCTTATACTCCTTATCTTCTTTCTTGTAAGATCGTCCAAACTCAAAGAACTTCAAATTTGGATTACGGCGGTTGATATTGTATGCTACAGACTCCAGCGCTGTATAAACAGGTGACGTTTTCATGATCGTCAACTCTTCACTCGATGGATTGAGCATTTCTACAGGCTCACCTCCCAGAGGAAACATCTTATAGTATTTCGGATTGGTGAGGGAATTGGTTAAGATTTCAGAGTAGCCCCTACCAGCCAGAAATTTAGATAAGTCTTCTTGCACACGATAAGGCTCATGCTCATTAAACTCAGCCAGATAATCAGTGGAGAAGTCTTCATCCAACTCGATTTCGTTAAACCCATAGATTCTCAGAACCTCTTCAACTAAATCTGCAGGGCGTGTGACATCACTGCGATATGCCGGAACGATTGCTTTAAATCCAGTCTCGGTTACGTTCTTGGTTTCAATGTCCAGCCAATTGAGTATTTCCAGGATCAGTTTATTATCTAATGATTTCCCTATCAACCAATGGAAATTCTGGAACGTAATGTCAATCTCTTTTTTCTTTATTGGAGCAGGGTAAATATCAATAATTTCTGAAGCGGCATATCCGCCCGTAAGTTCCAGAATCAAAGAAGTGGCCAGCTTGATAGCTGAAACAGTCATTTCAGGATCGGCACCACGTTCATATCTGAAAGATGCATCCGTAGAAATGGTATGCCTTTGAGCTGTTGACCGAATCCCGTCAGCATTCCAATATGCACTCTCAAGAAAGATGTCGGTTGTAGATTCGGTAACTCCGGATTTAAGACCACCAAACACCCCGGCAATACACATACCTTCTCCATCTCCATTGCAAACCATAAGGTCGTCGTTGGAAAGCTTTCGCTCCTTGCCATCCAAGGTGGTAAAAGATGTTTTGTCTTTTAACGTTTGCACAATGATTTTATCTCCTTTCACATGATTTGCGTCATATGCGTGCATAGGCTGACCAATGGAGTGAAGCACATAGTTAGTAATGTCTACTACATTATTGATCGGCTCAAGGCCGATGGATCGTAGCTTCCATTGTAGCCAGTCGGGTGAGGGTTGAACTTTCATCCCACGGATTGTAATGCCGGAAAATCTCGGGCATCTTTCCTTATCCAGTACTTCAACAGAAATAGGTCTGTCAGTTTTTATGTCAAATTTTATTGGCTGAGGCGTAATTAATTCTTTTCGGAAATAGGCTTTTAAATCCCTCGCCGCTCCCATGTGAGATGTTGCGTCACCTCTGTTCGGGGTAAGTCCTATTTCGAAAATATGATCTTCTCCTGTTTCGAATAGTTCGATAGCAGGTGTTCCGTTTGGTTTGTCTGTATCCAAAATCATGATTCCGTCATGGCTGGTGCCAAGACCTAATTCATCTTCAGCACAGATCATCCCTTCGGAGACTTCACCTCTGATTTTAGCTTTCTTGATTTTAAATGGTTCTCCTTTCGTGGGGTGGATGGTAGAATTCACAGTAGCCACCAAAACTTTCTGACCAGTGGCCACATTGGGAGCGCCACAGACAATATCAGATAAGTTTTCAGCGCCAATATCTACCTTGGTAATTTTAAGTTTGTCAGCATTTGGGTGGGGTTCGCAAGAAATCACTTCACCAACCACAATTCCCTTTAGTCCTCCCGGTATCTTCTCTACTTTTTCAATCACCTCAACTTCGAGTCCGGTTTGAGTTAAAATATCCCCCAATTGCTCAGGAGTCTCTTTAAAATCAATGTATTCTTTCAGCCAATTGTATGAAATCTTCATTCTTGCTCGTCTCTGAATTAAGTGAGCAAAAATAAGGAATCTACTTAGCTGCAGAACGGGTTTTGGATGCTAATAAGGATAATTCTTCTCTCCAGCTTCAATCGCTATCTCAAGCAGGTTGTCGGGAGGCGGGAGCGGGCAGGTGAAATCGTCAAAATATGCACAATATGGATTGTAAGCTTTATTGAAATCGAGCGTGACCTGATCAGACTTCCCAATCACCACATCTAGATATCTTCCTCCCCCGTAGGTGATTTCTCCGCTTGTGGCATCCCCAAAGGCAAGTAAATATTGATTGCCAAAACCCAGAGCCTTAAGAATGAGCAGTGAACATTGCTGTCCATTTATTTTGAAAGATACATTCGCAAATTTGAGATAGGTAGTCGTGGTGCCATCACTATTCCCGAGTGTCAATGTTTCTCTTTTTGTAAAGCGATTCAGCTTTGCATTAACCTTATAGTCAGCGTCTGGCTCAAAAAATTCAACTTCTTTATACTCGACTTTCTTTTGTACAAAGGGACTTGCTTGAGAGGTTCTGAAGAAGTTATGTCTCTCTTTCCAATAGTCATTGATTTCCTGAGTGTACGCTTCATTTGAACCTCCGGATTGGGTGATAACGAAGAGAATAATCGCAACAGGGAATAGAAGTATCCACGCCTTTTTCATGCTTCAAATTTAGGTTTGAAATACTTCAAAGCATATTCTCATCGGCGAAACTGAAAAATCCCTGATCGGTAATGATAAGATGATCAAGCACAGTGATGTCTAGAGATTTACCAGCGTCTTTTATCCTTTTAGTTAGGTTGATGTCCTCCTGACTCGGTTTCAGGTTGCCACTCGGATGATTATGCGCTAAGATTAACCCGCTAGCGGTTTCTTCCAGAGCTCTCTTAAAGATAATTTTGGCATCTACCACAGTACCGGAGACTCCACCTCTACTGAGCATTTCTTTTTTGATGACTTCATTATTTCTTTTAAGCAAAAGCAGCCAAAACTCTTCATGATTTAAATCCATGAAATCGCCATGCAAAAGGTGGAAAGCATCCTTTGAAGAGCCAATCTTCACTTTTTTCAAAGGCTCGGAATTTTTTCTCCTCCGTCCAATCTCAAGAGCAGCCACAATGGAGATGGCCTTTGCTTCACCAATACCTTTAAATTTTTGAAGATCTTTTACCGAGAGCCTAGCCAGATTGGATAGATCATTTTCACACTGGTTGAGAATGTATTGAGAAAGCTCTACAGCTGTTTGATCGCGATTTCCTGACCCAATTAGAATGGCGATAAGCTCAGCTTCCGACAATGCTGCCTTTCCTTTAAGTAGCAACTTTTCTCTGGGGCGATCTTCCTCTGCCCATCGCTTTATCGTCAAACGGTTGTCTTCCATAAGAAACCGTAAAATAAAAAACCCTGCACAATTGCTTGTGCAGGGTAAAAAAAATGTCTTTTAATAAAACTTAAAGGCCAGCTACGTGCTTAGTCAATTGAGACTTAAGATGCCCTGCTTTATTGTTATGGATAATGTTCTTCTTAGCTAGTTTATCCACCATTGAAATAACTTGAGTCAAAAGCTCTTCACCAGCCTTTTTATCAGTTGTTTCTTTTAGTCTTTTAATGAATGTACGAGTGGTTTTATGCTGGTATCTGTTTCTCAGCCTTTTCGCCTCGTTACTTCTAATTCTCTTAAGTGCCGATTTATGGTTTGCCATAACGCTTATCTGTGTTCCAAAATTTTAGGACGGCAAAGATAGGAGTTTTCTTATTAAATGAAAAAGCTTTTTTCGGAATTGAAAATTAGTTGAACAATACTGTCAAATCCCTCCTTAAAATGTGTAGCAAAGTTCACCATTTGTTAGATTTAAAAATATGAATGACTTTACAAAGCCCCATCGAATTTCATCATTAAGCGAATACACCAAAGCATATGACCAAAGTATAAATGACCCTGAAGGATTTTGGTCAGATATAGCTGAATCTTTTGTGTGGAAGAAGAAATGGAATCAAACCTTGAAATGGGATTTTATAAAGCCGGATGTAAAGTGGTTTGTAGGTGGTAAGATGAATATCACGGAAAACCTTCTTGATCGTCATTTGAAAGAAAGGGGAGATCAAACTGCAATATTATGGGAGGCCAATGAGCCCAGCGAACCTGCTCAATCTATAACTTATAAAGAGCTTCATGCAAAAGTCTGCCAGTTTTCCAATGCAATGATTGCCAATGGTGTAGGAAAGGGCGATCGTGTGATTATCTATATGCCGATGGTGCCCGAGGCAGCCGTTGCAATGCTGGCATGTGCAAGAGTTGGGGCTATTCATTCGGTTGTTTTTGCCGGTTTCTCATCTACAGCCCTGGCCGATCGGATTAATGACTGTGAAGCAAAAATGGTTTTAACATCCGATGGAAATTTTCGAGGTGCTAAAACGATTGACGTAAAGGGGGTGGTAGATGAAGCACTGGAAAAGTGTGATACTGTAGAAAAGGTGATTGTATTTCAACGTACAAAGTCCGAGGTGCAGATGAAAGTGGGAAGAGATTTGTGGTGGCACGATGCAATTAGAGATATGTCTGAGCAACATGGCGCAGAGGAAATGGATGCAGAGGATCTTTTGTTTATTCTGTACACTTCAGGCTCTACAGGCAAGCCAAAAGGAGTGGTACATACCTGCGGCGGATATATGGTCTATACCTATTATTCATTCCTAAATGTCTTTCAGTATAAGCCGGGGGATATCTACTGGTGTACGGCCGATGTAGGGTGGATTACTGGTCATTCATACATTGTCTACGGTCCCTTGTTGGCCGGAGCTACTACCATTATGTTTGAAGGAGTGCCGACTTATCCTGATGCCGGCCGTTTTTGGGAGGTTTGCGATAAACATAGGGTGAATCAGTTTTATACTGCCCCTACGGCTATCAGAGCCTTGCAGGCACATGGATTGGAGTATGTTCAAAAGCATAAACTTGATACACTAACTGTTATTGGTTCGGTAGGCGAGCCAATTAATGAGGAGGCATGGCATTGGTATCATGAACATATTGGAAAGGGGAGATGTCCATTGGTAGATACCTGGTGGCAAACGGAGACAGGTGGAATTATGATCTCTGCATTGGCAGGGATTACTCCAAATAAGCCTGCACACGCCTCATTGCCTTTGCCAGGGATTCAACCCGTAATTGTGGATGCGGATGGGAATGAACTGGAAGGGAATAATGTAGAGGGAAATCTGTGCATAAAATTCCCATGGCCTTCAATTCTGAGGACGACTTATGGTGACCATGAAAGATGCCGTCAGACCTATTTCTCGACTTATGAAAACAAATACTTCACAGGAGATGGCGCCAAGCGAGACCATGATGGTTACTTAAGAATACTTGGAAGGGTGGATGATGTAATCAATGTTTCGGGCCACAGAATGGGTACTGCAGAGGTAGAGAATGCCATAGATGAACATCCGAAGGTTGTGGAGTCTGCTGTGGTTGGTTTTCCTCATGATATAAAAGGACAAGGCATTTATGCTTTCGTGATAGCAGAGGAAGACGGAATTGAAGAAGAAATCAGAGCAACAGTAAGTAAAATGATCGGACCCATTGCTAAGCCCGATCATATTCAGTTGGTTTCAGGTCTGCCCAAAACACGTTCGGGTAAAATCATGCGACGTATTCTTAGGAAGATTGCCAGCAAAGACACTTCCAATATGGGAGATACTTCCACATTGCTAAATCCGGAGGTTGTGGATGAGATTATAAAAGGAGCTTCTTAGTTTTTGAATGCAGTGAGAAGGGAATAACCCATCAAATCACCTTTTTGATTGTAGTTTTCATTTTTCACCATTCCCACCTCCTTTGCAAACCAGGAAGCAGAAAAACTTTCTGTGGTTTTGTTCATTCCCATCATGTTCATTTTCACGATGGTTTTTTGAGTGATTTTAAAAGTATCAAATGAGCCTGCCGGAGTGTCAAGGGATTCTGATTTTTCCACTTTTCTATCAGTAATGGTCATGTCCATCTTTATAGTCATACCCGCAGCACCCGACATTTTGATGGTAACTGTCCCAGAGCCATCAGGAAGGGTTTGACCAGGCTGAAGATCATTTGGAATGGAAATGAAGTCTCCCTCCACGGTTACATCTGCATCACCATACTGATTCAGCATTTCTTCTGGAATGAAGTTGTTGAAATCAAACTTTAGGGTATTGCCCTCACAGATGATCGTGTAGTCACCATTGGCAACCTCTTCACCTTTTTTATCATAGAAGACATTCTTTACGGTGGCAGATGAAGCCTCTACAGAAAGTATTGTGCTAGATGTTTTTCCTTGCTCTTTCCCTTTTTTATCATAGGCCGTTTGCTCGAAGCTTACGCCCTCTTTGAATGGGAAAAAAGAATCGTCGCATTGAGAAAATGCAGAAATCGTGCAGAGTGCGAAAATGAGTGTGAAAAGCTTTTTCATAGTGTGTGATTTTTATGAAAAGCAATTTACATAAATATATATAGATGAAATAGGATAATTTATGGTAGGTATATAATAAAAAACCCCATCCGTGAGCGGATAGGGTTCCAAGAATTACACTTATAAAATATTACTTCATCAAGAGCCGCACATTTCGCATCCTTCCGGATCATCTAGCGAGCATTGCATTGCTGCCTGTTGATCAATCTGTGCTTGCGTTGCTGCTGCCGTCTGAGCGGCTGTAGCTTCCTTTGGCTGCTCCTCCTTTTCTTTTGATACGGTAAACTTGATTGCATCGGTAGCTGCCTTTGTTCTCAAGTAGTACATGCCTGTCTTCAATCCTTTCTTCCATGCGTAGAAGTGCATTGATGTCATCTTACCGAAGTTTGCATCCTGAAGGTGGATGTTTAAGCTCTGGCTCTGACAGATGTAAGCTCCTCTGTCAGCAGACATATCAATAATTGCTTTTTGCGAAATCTCCCAAACAGTCTTATATCTCTCTTTGATGTCATCCGGAATCTCAGCGATATTTTGAATAGATCCATTCTCCGCTTTGATTCTATTCATCATACGCTCATCCCACAAACCAAGATCGATCAGTTCGCTCATCAGGTGCTTGTTCGCCACAATGAACTCTCCTGAAAGCACTCTTCTTAAGTATAGGTTAGAGGTGTACGGCTCAAAGCACTCATTATTTCCTAGGATTTGAGAAGTGGAAGCTGTTGGCATAGGGGCAAGAAGTAATGAGTTTCTCACTCCATGCTTTTTCACTTTTTGCTTTAGATCAATCCAATCCCATCTTCCGGAATCTGGAGTCACACCCCACATGTCAAACTGGAAAATGCCTTTTGAAACTGGTGAGCCTTTGAATGTTTCGTATGCTCCATCTTCTTGCGCAATCTCCATGGAAGTTTCCATCGCAGCGTAGTAGATGGTCTCGAAAATCTCTTTGTTTAGTTTTCTTGCCTCGTTAGATTCAAAAGCCATTTTCAAAAGCAAGAACGTATCTGCCAGTCCCTGCACACCGATACCGATAGGGCGGTGCTTCATGTTGGAATTTCTTGCTTCTGGTACCGGGTAGTAGTTCACATCGATCACCTTATTCAGGTTTCGTGTCACCACCTTAGTGATTTCATATAGTTTTTGATGATCAAATTTGCCATCAATTACGAATCTTGAAAGTGCGATTGATGCCAAATTACAAACAGCCACTTCATCTTTAGAAGTGTACTCCATGATCTCTGTGCATAGATTGCTAGATCGAATGGTGCCAAGATTCTTTTGATTCGATTTTTTGTTTGCTGCATCCTTATAAAGCATATAAGGTGTGCCTGTCTCGATTTGCGCTTCAAGGATTTCAAACCAAAGATCTTGTGCCTTTATGGTTTTTCTTCCTTTTCCTTCACGCTCATATTTTTCATACAGTGCTTCAAATTCATCACCGTACGCTTCAAATAATCCAGGACACTCGTCCGGCGACATCAATGTCCAGTCACCGTTTTCTTCTACTCGCTTCATGAAAAGATCTGGAATCCAAAGTGCATAGAACAAGTCTCTTGCTCGCATCTCTTCCTTACCGTGATTCTTTCTTAGATCAAGGAAGTCAAAAATGTCAGCATGCCATGGCTCCAGGTAGATAGCAAAGCTTCCTTTTCTTTTTCCACCGCCCTGATCTACATATCGGGCAGTCATATCAAAGTTTCTGAGCATCGGCACAATTCCATTTGACGTACCATTGGTGCCTTTAATGTAGGCTCCTGTTGCTCTCACGTTATGGATGCTAAGTCCGATACCACCAGCAGATTGAGAAATCTTTGCGCATTGTTTTAGTGTGTCATAGATTCCATCGATGCTGTCATCCTGCATAGAAAGTAGGAAGCACGAAGAAAGCTGAGGTTTTGGTGTTCCAGCATTGAAAAGAGTAGGAGTGGCATGGGTAAACCACTTCTCAGACATTAAGTTATAAGTCTGAATAGCTGAATCAATATCCTCACCATGAATACCGACAGAAACCCTCATCAGCATATGCTGTGGACGCTCCACAATCTTACCGTCGAGTTTCATTAGGTATGAACGCTCTAGTGTCTTGTAGCCAAAGTAGTCGTAGTTGTAATCTCTATCATAGTCCACAGCATCGTCTAGCCTCTTGGCATTTTTTCTAATGATACCGTAGACTTCTTTTGAGAGTAATGCCGCATTCTCACCTGTTTTAGGATTGATGTACTCATACATTCTCTTCATAGTATTAGAGAATGAAGTCTCGGTCACTTTGTGGAGGTTGGAGATTGAGATGCGTGCTGCAAGCTTGGCAAAATCAGGGTGACGTGTTGTCATCGTAGCAGCAGTCTCAGCAGCAAGGTTGTCTAGCTCGATGGTAGAAACACCATCGTACAACCCATCAATTACCTTTTTGGCAATTTCTACAGGTTTTACATAATCTGCATTTAAACCATAACACAGCTTCTCAATTCGAGCTGTGATTTTGTCAAATTTTACTGACTCTCGTCTTCCGTCTCTTTTTACAACTAACATAGGGCTATCGTGGTAAGGTGATTACTATAATATTTTTTAAAAGTCTTCGTCTAATGAGAATTTAGATTTTCCACTATCTCCATCCATCACTCCTGCTTTTTGGTACTCGCCAACTCGTTTCTCAAAGAAGTTGGTTTTTCCCTGAAGGGAGATCATCTCCATAAAGTCAAATGGATTGGAAGAGTTATATACTTTTTCGCATCCGAGCTCACTCAATAATCGATCAGCAACAAATTCGATATACTGACACATAAGATCAGAGTTCATGCCGATAAGTTTTACTGGAAGTGCATCAGTCACAAATTCTTTTTCTATTGTCACAGCATCTTGTATGATCTTCTGTACTGTTTCTTTCGGAAGCTGATTTTTGACATGGTTGTTATATAGTAGGCATGCAAAATCACAGTGCAGGCCTTCATCTCTTGAGATAAGCTCATTAGAGAATGCCAGCCCAGGCATCAGGCCTCTTTTCTTTAACCAGAAGATGCTACAGAAACTACCTGAGAAGAAGATGCCTTCAACGGCAGCAAAAGCCACGAGTCGTTCTGCAAATGATCCTTCATCGATCCACTTTAGTGCCCAGTCTGCTTTTTTCTTCACACAGTCCATTGTTTCAATGGCATTGAAGAGATAGTCTTTTTCTTTCGGGTCCTTTACGTAGGTATCTATTAATAAGGAGTAGGTTTCAGAATGTATATTTTCAACTGCAATTTGGAAGCCGTAGAAAAACTTAGCTTCTGTGTATTGTACTTCCGCAACAAAATTCTCAGCCAGATTCTCATTCACAATTCCATCACTGGCAGCAAAGAAGGCAAGCACATGCTTGATGAAATGTTTTTCATCATCACTCATAGTGTTGCTCCAATCTTTCAAATCCTGACTAAGGTCAATCTCTTCTGCAGTCCAGAAGCTGGCTTCTGCTTTTTTGTAAAACTCCCAGATGTCATTATGCTGTATAGGAAAGAGAACAAAGCGGTCTTTATTCTCTTTGAGGATTGGTTCTTCTACATGTGCTGCTACGTCGCTCATAATTTCTGTTATTCAAATAGGTGTTAGTCTATTTATAAACAATAAAACGTCCCTAAGCTCACGAATAAGTGTGCTTTTTAAAAACTTTTTAAGTCTCGGGATACAGCCCTAAGAGTGGTTTATTTTTCTCGGCGGCTTGTCTACAAATGTGTTTAAAATGACGCGAAAATCCAAGCAGTTATTACGGGTACGGAAGGTGTAATTTGGATATTAAATATTTATTATAACGAATTGTATTTTAGAGATTTAGCAACCAATTTTGTAATTGGTACTTTGAGGAAAACACGCAGAATAGAGGGTGAAAAAAAGTGAAAAAAAAATAAAAAATATTTTTCTATCATTTTATCCACACTCCCTATTTGGATATTGAGAGTAGAATGGTATCTTTGCACTCCTTTTTCAAAAGAAGACAATAATGTACGCGATAGTAGACATTGCTGGGAAGCAGTATAAAGCAGAGAAAGACAAGTTTCTTTACGCTCCATTGATGGAAGGTAAAGAGGGTGCAAAAGTAGACTTTGATAAAGTGCTACTTGTGGATAACGATGGTAAAGTAAAAGTAGGAGCCCCTACAGTTAAAGGAGCCAAAGTTTCTGCAAAGATTCTTGAGCATGTGAAAGACGATAAAGTGATCGTGTTCAAAAAGAAAAGAAGAAAAGGCTACAAAGTGAAGAATGGTCACCGTCAGCAGTTTTCTAAAATTTTGATCGAAGACATTAAAGGATAAAATCTCATGGCACATAAGAAAGGTGTAGGTAGTTCGAAAAACGGAAGAGAGTCGGAAAGTAAACGACTAGGTGTAAAAATCTTCGGTGGACAGAAGGCTGTAGCTGGAAATATTATCGTTCGCCAGAGAGGTACAAAGCACCATCCGGGTGAAAACGTAGGTCTTGGAAAAGATCACACTTTGTTTGCATTGTCTGACGGTGTAGTGAAATTCCACAAAGGGAAAAAAGACAGATCCTACGTGAGCGTAGAGCCATCTGCTGAATAATTTCAATTCATTTTTTTAGAAGAGATTTCACCATCGCGAATGTGATGGATGAGTAAGATATTGCGTTAAGCGATTTAGGTTAGGTTAGTTAGAGAATAAAAGAGGGTTCCATTTGGAACCCTCTTACTCTTTATACGCTGTTAAGCTTTTGCTTTGTTCTTTTTCGGTCTTCCCGGAAGTACAGTGTCTGGCTTGAAGCCATTCTTATATCTCTTCTTCCTGGTTTTCCACACTTTATAGTTGTTTTTATTTCCAACTTCAAACTGCCACTTCATATGCTCGGATGGGGTCATCCACTCCAGGTTTTCGAAGTAGTTGTTTCTTGGATTGTTGTCTTTGTGAATGATCATGGTCTTCTCAGCATCCTTGTTTTTCACAAAAACCTTCGCTGTTTCTTTGTGAGGATAAACAGTTCTTCGCTTTCCGTTATCATCTATTAGATCAAGGAAGTAGCATTTGCATATTTTATTCCAACGCTGACGCATAAGTTTGCCACGCAGTTTCATGTGCGTTTTACTTCCTTTATGCCACACTTTTCTGCTCTTACTGCGTATTTTTCCTCGGTTAGAAATCTCGTAATTTGAGAACCCTTCAATAGGGCCCCACTCTTCTTCTTTTTTCTGTTCTGCCATTTAGCTCGCTTTTTTTGGTTTGATAAAAGAAGCTGATTCTTTTAATGATGATCAAATGTAACGATTTTACGTAAATTATCAAATGATAATAAAGAAACGTTATTTTTGATACTTCTTAGGAGCGTATAGAAATCCGAATGCTTCAGCTCCTTCTTTGGTATGTTTTTCATGGTGTACGTAGTGCGCTTTCATAATGCGCCTCATGTACTTGCTCTTAGCCTTGAAGGGCACTTTAATTCTTCTATGTACGATCACATCGTGAAAGATGAAATAAAATACGCCGTAGCAAAGAATACCTATTCCAATATAAAGCAACCACCAATATTCATCGTAATTATTATACCCAAGGTAAATTGTGAGTATGGACGGAATGCTGAAAACTACCGAAAATAGATCGTTCATTTCCAACGCATGATTGTGGACTTTGTGGTGTGACTTATGCCAGCTCCATAAAAGTCCGTGCATAATGTATTTGTGGGTAAACCATGCTACCCCTTCCATGAATAGAAATGTGCCTATTACGATCAATATGTTAATTAGTATTCCCATTATCTGTCTGCACTAATAACTTTGGTAAAGGTACTCTTGTTCACCCAACAATGAAGTTTAGTTTATGCAGTAGGTAAGATTTGATGAGAAGTAAGAATTTTTTAAAATTCGGAATTCGGATTCTTTCGGATTTTATTCGCTCTGGTGAAAGTCTCATTATTTTCTTGAAAAGCACAGAATAATAGATGTAAGCTAAATAGACCCCCGCACGAACTCCTTTGGGTAACTTTTTTATTCCAATTAATGCTTTGTCGAATTCATCTTTGATATCTAGTTCAATCTCCTTTTTTTCTTCTCGACTAAAGCTTCGAAAATCAATTCCTGGAAAGTAGACTCTTCCTCTTTCATCATAATCACTTTTGATGTCGCGTAGAAAATTTACTTTTTGAAAAGCTGAGCCAAGATGCTTAGCAGGGGTGAGGAGATCCTGGTATTGTTTGTTATTTCCATCACAGAAAACTTTGAGACACATGAGCCCCACCACCTCAGCGCTTCCGTAGATGTATTTTTTATATTCAGGATCTGCATAGTCTGTTTTGCTTAAATCCATCTCCATGCTTACCAGGAAAGCCTCGATCAGGTCATGATCTATTTGATACTGATTTACCACCTTTTGGAATGAGTGAAGTACCGGATTTAAACTTATTTTTTCTTCAATCGACTTATAGGTGTCTGTCTTAAATCGCTGAAGAAGTTCTTTTTTGTCGTGATTGTGGAATGTGTCTACTATTTCATCAGCATATCTCACAAACCCATAAATCGCATAAATCGGCTCGTGATATCTTTTATGCAGTGTACGTATCCCCAATGAAAATGAGGTGCTATAGGTTTTCGTAATTAGCTTACTACAATCGAAAGCGGTTTGTGTGTAGAGATCCGTCATGAATTTTTAAAAATAGGGAAATCTTTGCCTATTTCTTTCGCTACCACCTCTCCTGAAATAAGCGAGGGAGGTACACCGGGCCCAGGCACTGTTAGCTGGCCGGTGTAGTATAGGTTTTTAAGTTTCCGATTTTTTAGCGTTGGTTTTAGAATAGCGGTTTGACGGAGAGTATTTGCAAGTCCGTAGGCATTGCCTTTGAACGAATGGTAATCTTCAATAAATTCTTTGTGTGCATAGCTGCGCTTGGTCAAGATATGATCGCGAATATTTTCTCCAGTAAAAGCCTCAAGTTTATCCATGATCAGCTGAAAATATTTTTCTCTAGTTTCCGGTTTGTCTTCAATATCCGGAGCAACAGGGATCAGAACAACTAAATTTTCTTTTCCTTTTGGTGCCACAGAGTTATCAGTTTTAGAGGTCGCAGAGACATAGAGCAAAGGCTTACTTGGCCACTGAGGAGAGTTATAGATTTCGCTGGCATGCTGCCTAAAGTCTTCATCGAAAAAGAGGGTGTGATGCTCAAGGTTTGGGAGCTTTTTATCTACCCCAATATAAAACAGAAGAGACGATGGGGCGAGTACGCGAGAGTCCCAATATTTTTTGGTGTAATTCTGAAACTCCTCAGGTAAAATATGTTGGTCGATGTGGTGATAATCGGCTCCCGTCACCACCATATTACACTCATACGAAGCAAGGGGAGTGTTTACTGATGAAATTCTCTTTCCATGAAATGAAAAGTGAGTTACTTCTTCACCCAGTTTCATATCCACGCCAAGTTCTGTTGCAAGTTTTACCATTGCTTCTACTACGGAATTCATTCCACCTTTTGGATACCAAGTTCCCAGAGAGAGGTCTGCATAGTTCATTAGGCTGTAAAGGGCTGGTGTGTTTTCTGCCGTAGCACCCAAAAAAAGAATAGGAAACTCCATCAACTGAATGAGTCGTTCATCTTTGAAGTGCTTTCTTACATGCTTGGAGATGGAAGTGAACACATCCATTTTAAACATTCCAAGCAGAAGCTTAAGATCAACAAACTCAAGCAAAGATCGGCTGGGCTTGTACACAAGATCTTTGACCCCAACATCGTACTTGAATTTTGCCTGCTTTAAAAAGGATCGGAGTTTAGTGCTGCTCCCCGGCTCAATTTTTTCAAAAAGTGCTTCAAGCTCCTCCATGCTGGCAGGAATGTCTATAACATCATTTTTGAACTTGATTCTGTAGGAGGGATCCAATCGGTCGAGCTGATAATAGTCAGAAACCTTCTTTCCGAATGTGCCAAAAAACTTTTCGAAAACATCTGGCATCCAATACCAGGAAGGTCCCATGTCCCAGGTAAAGCCAGCATCTGAATAGCTTCTGGCTCTTCCACCCGGCTGGTCATTTTTTTCCAGTAGTGTAACCTGATAGCCCATTTTTGCCAAGTGGCAAGCACAAGAAAGGCCGGAAAACCCGGCCCCTATCACAACTACTCTACTACTATGGAAATTTTTAGTTGGCATACACTTTTAATCCCTTCTTGAGTTCTTGCCTGGCAATATGGATTCTGTTTTTAACAGTGCCAATAGGAATGCCAAGCTTATCGGCTATTTCATGATATTTATACCCTCTAAAATACATGTTAAAAGGTACTTTGTACATGTCTTTCAATTCATCCATTACCCCTTTAATATCTCTCATGATAAAATTACCAGTTGCATTATTCTCTATTGCGGTACTTGAGGAATTTAGAAAATGACTGTTTTCAGTAGTGTCGATAAACGTATTTCTTCTGACCATTCGCTGATAGTTGGTGATGAAAGTATTTCTCATGATTGTGTACATCCATGCCTTAAGGTTAGTGCCTGTCTGAAATTTATCTCTATTGTTGAAAGCCTTGAATACGGTTTCCTGAAGTAAATCATTGGCTTCTTCAGTATCCTTCGTCAACTTCATAGCATAGGGCTTAAGCAAACTTGTTAGGTTTTCAATCTTATATCCGAATTCTAAAGCTGTCATTTTGTTTAATTTTTTGATTAGAATATTAAACGAAGTTATGAATATTTTGTTTAATAAAAAAATAAAAATGTTAAACATTATTATTTCAAATCTGACAGAGCTGAAAAAAAGTGACTAATTAAGCTTCGTCTAAAGTGATTGCTCGGGTGAGCTGAGATAAGTCTTCAAATTGTCGCAGGATTTTCACATTTGAAGGAAGTTCTATTTCTTCATCTATGACACGGCTACCAGTAATGTATACTTTGCTGTCCTTAAACTTACCACCAAGCTGCTTTACAAACTGATGCACCTCATTGGGGTCAGGCGCGGTGGTCATGGCCGTCATTAGGTAGTCTGGGTTGAGCTTGTGATATACTTCTTCCAGTGCTTCTAACGGAACCGTCTGACCAAAAAAAACGGTTCTGAATCCCTGAGATCTAAGCAAAAAATTAGCATAGAGAATTCCCAATTCATGCAATTCTCCCTCTGGGAGGAATAAAAGAAACAAGGGACTACTTTCATTTACCTGAGCTTCGTCAGTTGCTACAATTAGCTTTTGCCTAACCAGGTGAGAGATGAAATGTTCCTGTGCGGGATTGATTGAGTTTATCATCCATAGAATCCCTATTTTTCTCATGAAAGGATAGACTATCTCCAGCATAGCTCGCTCAAAGCCCAATTTGCCAATACATTCATCAAGGACGGATGTAAAGCTTCGCTCATCCAGATCGATCATAGCTATGGTGAGTGCGCTTATTTGATCCTCATGAGAAAGTTGCTCTCTTCCGATCTTTTCTACCTCCTGGGCTAATGCCTCTTTCGGTAACGCAACGATCTTGCTGATTTTGATCCCATGATTCTTTAGGGATGCTATGTTTAGGATCAGCTTTAGGTCATCGTCATTATAAAACCGAATATTTGTTGCTGTTCGCTGAGGCGAAAATAAATTATAGCGCTGTTCCCATATCCGGATTGTATGTGCCTTTATGCCTGATAGATGCTCCAGGTCTTTGATGGAATAGACGCTCATGCCCACAATAACCAGCAGTTAGATAAAATTGTTTGAAACCTAGATATGTTAGTTTCTCGTTTCCTTACTTTGCCAAACCTAATAAAACAACGAATGATATTATACAATGTGACTGTCAATATAGATGCTGATGTGGAGCAGGACTGGGTGGAATGGATGAAGGAAACGCATATTCCTGAAGTTATGGATACAGGTTTTTTTGTAGAGCATCGCATGATGAAGATGCTTTCTGAAGGTCAGGATGATACTGGAGCTACCTATGCAATTCAATACATGGCAGAAACATTAGGACATTTGGAAACTTACTTAAACACGGTGGCTCCAAAAATTCAAAAGAAATCAATCATTCGGTATGGAACGAAAATGGCTGCTTTCAGAACTGTGCTGGAAGAGGTTTAAAAGTCAATGTTGCAATTGATCCAGTCATCTTCAAACCTGGTATTGTACTTCTTGTAGAAATTGATGGCTGGCTCGTTCCAGTCCAGCACCTGCCACATCATGCCGGTACAGCTGGTTTCTTTGGCGATTTCCAAGGTTGCATCGAAAAGCAGCTTGCCAGCTCCAACGCCACGCCTTGATTCGGTCACGACAAGATCTTCCAAATAAAGTCTCTTCCCCTTCCAGGTGCTGTAGCGATAGTAATAGATTGATGTTCCGATAAGATTGCCATTCTCTTCACAAACAAGGAATCCATAAACAGGCTGGTCTCCAAAACCATCTTCTTCCATTCTTGAAACTGTATTTTCTACCTGATCAAGCGCCTTTTCATATTCAGCAAGCTCCTTTATTAAGTTCAGGATTTTGGGCAGATCTTTCTTTTCTCCTTTTCTGATTTCTAACATGGTATAAAATTAAAAAACCCTGCACTTGTGAGGAGCAGGGTTTGAGTACTGATAATTTCGATTACATCTTTTTCTTAGCCAATTCAGGGATCACACCCATATTGTACCAGGCATATGAGTACATATCGGCATTCAGTTCGATGCGTTTTTCAGTGGACATCCCGGCTCCATGCCCTGCTTTAGTTTCAATTCGAATAAGCAGCGGATTAGGGTTGTCAGGATTTTTTTCCTGAAGTGTAGCAGCATACTTAAATGAATGAGCTGGCACTACTCTGTCATCATGATCAGCCGTAGTTACCATAACTGCCGGATATGTTGCATCAGGATCAATATTGTGAACAGGAGAGTAGGAGTAGAGGTATTTAAACATTTCCTCTGAGTCTTCAGAGGTGCCATAGTCTGCCGCCCACGCTCGTCCGATGGTAAAGTGCTGATAGCGGAGCATATCCATCACACCCACCATTGGGAAAGCCACCTTGGCCAGGTCAGGTCTCATATTTATAGTGGCGCCTACAAGCAGTCCTCCATTGGATCCTCCCTGAAGAGCGAGGTAATCTGAAGAAGTATATCCTTCATTGATCAGATACTCGCCTGCAGCTATAAAGTCTTCAAACACATTGATCTTTTGAAGCTTGGTGCCAGCCTTGTGCCATTCCTCACCGTACTCACCACCACCACGGATATTTGGCATGGCAAACACTCCACCATTTTCAAGCCATACCAGTCGTGAAGTACTAAATGAAGGCTTCAGGCTAATGTTGAATCCACCATAAGAATAGAGCCACGTTGGATTTTTGCCATTCATTTCAATACCTTTTTTGTGGACAATAAACATGGGAACTTTCGTGCCGTCTTTGCTGGTGTAGAAGACTTGCTTGGTTTCATACTCGTCCGGGTTGAAATCCAGTTCCGGTCTTCTGTGTAGTTCTGATTCACCACTTGATATATCGTATTTGTAAACAGAATATGGAACGGTGAAGGAAGTAAAGCTGTAAAAGAGTTCTTCATCTTCAAGTGCACCCCCAAATCCACTTGCAGTACCAATGCCTGGTAGATCCACATCCCTGATCAAATTTCCCTGATAGTCGTATTGCTTAATTGCAGTTTTAGCATCTATGAGGTAAGAAGTGAAAATATTTCCCCCTGCGGTGCTAGCTGTCATCACATTTTCGGTTTCGGGGATCATGTCCACCCAATTTTCCGAAGTAGGATTTTTGTAATTCACTCGCACAATTCTGTTGTTTGGTGCTTCCAGGTTGGTGTGGATAATCAAATCATCGCCATCATTGTCTACGATATAATGGTCATTCTCAAATCCGGTAATGATAGGCCGGAAGTCACTGGCAGGGTCAGAGAGATCCTTTACATATAGTTCATTGCCACTAGTGCCTGTGTAAGAATAGATGAAAAGAAATCTTTCGTCTTCACTCACACTTGCGCCAAATCGATTTTCAGGATTATCAGGGTTGGAGTAGATCAATTTGTCCTTCGATTGATCCGTTCCGACTTTGTGATAGTAAACCTTCCCGTATTGATTGGCAGCTGAGAGCTCATCGCCCTCTTTGGGTTCATCAAATCGTTGATAGTAAAAGCCATCTTTATACCAACTCATTCCGGAAAACTTGATCCACTTGATTTTATCACTTAGCAATTCTTTGGTTTCCGTATGCATGATGAATGCCGTTCTCCAGTCCGATCCACCCTCTGAGATACTGTAAGCTGTGTATTTGTAGTCATCTGAAAAGCTAAGCCCACCAAGAGCAGTTGTGCCATCATCCGAGAAAGAGTTTGGATCTAAGAATACTTCAGGCTCATCCTCAAAATTTTTCACTCGATAGAGTATCGATTGATTTTGAAGGCCATCGTTTTTGTAGAAATAGTAATAATCTCCTCCTTTGAAAGGAGCACTCACTTTCTCATAATCCTCGAGTTCTGTAAGGCGCGCCTTCACCTCATCCCTAAAATCGATATTGCTGAGGTATGCGTTGGTTACCTGATTTTGGGCGGTCACCCAATTTGCTGTTTCGTCGGAAGTATCATCCTCAAGCCAGCGATAGGGGTCAGAAACCTCAGTACCAAAATAGATATCTGTGGTATCTGTTTTTTTAGTCTCCGGATAGTTAAGATCAAGAGCCTGTCTTTCTTGTGGTTGGCAAGCCCATAGAAGAGCAATCGCCACTAGGTAGGTTAATTTTTTCATAGCTTTCAATTTATTGAGCTATGAATTTAAGCATCCGCTAAGAAATCACCGAACTACTTTACATCAGAGGTTGCTAGCTTTTTCTAATCTCCTTAAATCCGAGGTATGGATGCAGAACTTCCGGCATTTTGATATGATCTCCTGCCTGATTGTTTTCCAGCAGTGCCGCCATAATTCTCGGGAGCGCCAAGGCACTACCATTTAAAGTATGCGCCAGTTCTTTTTTACCTTCTGCATTCTTGATTCTGAGTTTGAGTCTATTCGCCTGGAAGGTCTCGAAGTTTGATACAGAACTCACCTCCAGCCACTTTTCCTGTGCAGCAGAGTACACTTCAAAATCATAGGTTATCACAGATGTGAATCCAAGATCACCCGCACAAAGCTTAAGGATTCTGTAAGGCAGCCCCAAAGACTTAATCAATTCCTCAACATGCTCTACCATCTGATCCAGTACTTCATACGATTTGGATGGCTCCACCACTTGAACAATTTCTACTTTGTCAAACTGATGAAGTCTATTCAGTCCCCGAACGTGCGAGCCCCATGATCCTGCCTCTCTCCTAAAACAAGGTGTATGTCCGGCATGCTTGATAGGTAGTTGATCTTCCTTCAGGATTACATCTCTATACATGTTGGTGATGGGAACCTCAGCCGTTGGAATTAAATAAAGGTCGTTTGCTTCCATATGATACATCTGACCCTCTTTATCTGGTAGCTGTCCTGTACCAAGACCCGAAGCTTCATTAATTACCACAGGAGGTTGTACTTCTTCATATCCTGCTTCGGCAGCTTTGTCTAGAAAATAATTGATCATTCCACGTACCAATCTGGCTCCCTGCTTTTTATAAAAAGGGAATCCAGCGCCGCTCACCTTATTTCCAAGCTCAAAATCCACAATGTCAAATTCTTCAATCAGATCCCAATGTGGCTTCTTGTGCTCACCAAGGTCAGGAATAGTATCATCAACCGTTTTTACAACCTCGTTATCTTCATCAGATTTGCCGGCCGGTACAGACTCATGAGGAATATTCGGGATATTATACAGATGCTTAGATAATGAAACCTCAACACCGCTGAGTTCTTCTCCCAGCATTTTGCTTTTCTGTTTCAGATCAGAGGTTTTTGCTTTAGCAGCCTCTGCCTCATCTTTTTTTCCTTGCTGAAATAGCTGACCAATCTCTTTAGCCAACTTATTTGATTCGTGCAGGATTTCATCAAGCTCGCCCTGGAGTTTTTTGCGCTGATCATCAAGCTTTAGTACATCTTTGAGTAGCATTTCAGCACCCTCTATACCTCTTTTTTCCAGTCCTTTTACACAGCGACCAAAATCTTTTTCTATAGTAGCAACCTGCAACATTGGATTGTAATTTTCTTTCAGGTCGCAAAGAAAAATGATTTTGAACTGAAATAACCCCAGATTTTATATTTAGTAAATTTTTAGTTGCTATTTGTGAAATAGTGGGGGATAGTCTATCATTGCGAAGCAATCCACGAAAAACTCATCCGGGTTTTTCAGCTTAACAAAGCAAACAAGCGATTACCACGTATTCTTCGGAATCATTTTACAATTAAATTTTGAAACCCACTTTTATACACAGTTATGTACACTTTAGATGATCTTAGTGTAATGCTGCTATCCGAATTGAAGGAGATAGCAGAGAAGCTAGGAATTAAGAACCACAAGAAACTTGCAAAGCAGGACCTTATCTACGCTATCCTCGATCAGCAGGCAAGTATGCCGGAAGGCGAGATCAAAAAAATCAAGAATGAAACTTTAGGCGGAGCATTGGCAGAGGAGCCAAAAGCTGAGAAAAAAGCAGCACCTAAAAAGGAAAAATCTGACAAGGACAGGAAAGACGATAAGTCAGATAAGAAAGAAAGCAAAGATCGCCCTGATAATAAGCGTCGTGATGATAAGAAGAGCGATGATAAGAAAGGAGACGATAAAGATAAAGAGAAGAAAGATGGCGACAACAAGGATCGTCAGGAGAGAGACAGCCAGAGAGCAGAGCGTGAGGCAGAGCGTCAGGAGAAGCGAAGAAAAAAAGAAGCTTACAACGAGGAAATCAAAGAATTTGATGGTGTAATTGAAAACGAAGGCGTGCTGGAGATCATGCAAGATGGTTACGGATTCCTTCGATCTAGCGATTATCACTATCTGGCAAGTCCGGATGATATCTATGTATCTCCATCACAGATCAAACTTTTTGGCCTAAAGACCGGAGATACCGTAAAAGGTCAAATCAGACCACCGAAAGACGGTGAGAAGTACTTCGCACTTTTAAAGGTGGAGACTGTAAATGGTAAAACCACTGAAGAAGTAAGAGATCGAGTTGCGTTTGAGTACCTGACTCCACTTTTTCCACAGGAAAAATTAAACCTAAGCACTAAGCCAGATAATTATTCAACTCGTATTCTTGACCTTTTCTCTCCAATAGGAAAAGGGCAGAGAGGGATGATTGTAGCTCAGCCAAAGACCGGTAAGACTGTTCTTTTGAAGAATGTTGCTAATGCAATTGCTGAGAATCACCCTGAGTGCTATTTGATGGTATTGCTTATTGATGAACGTCCGGAGGAAGTGACAGACATGGCGCGTTCGGTTAAAGGCGAGGTAATAGCTTCAACTTTTGATGAGCAAGCTGATAAGCACGTAAAAGTATCAAACATGGTACTTGAGAAAGCTAAGCGAATGGTGGAGTGTGGTCATGATGTGGTGATCCTTCTGGATTCAATCACACGATTGGCGAGAGCTCACAACACAGTAGTGCCTTCATCAGGAAAAATTCTTTCCGGAGGTGTGGATGCTAATGCACTTCATAAACCTAAGCGATTCTTTGGTGCAGCCAGAAATGTAGAGAATGGTGGGTCACTAACGATCATAGCTACTGCATTGATTGAGACTGGATCAAAAATGGATGAGGTAATCTTTGAAGAATTCAAAGGAACCGGTAACATGGAACTTCAATTGGATAGAAAACTTTCGAATAAGCGCGTATATCCTGCGATTGACGTGCCTGCATCAGGAACCAGACGTGAAGATCTATTGATGGATCCTGAAGAGCTGAAGCGAGTTTGGATACTTCGCAAGTTCATGTCGGACATGAATAGCAATGAAGCGATGGAATTTTTGCTAAGCAAAATGAAGGGTACGGCCAATAATGATGAGTTCCTGGTCAGCATGAATGGCTAGTTCGTCGAACAAAAATTAAATCTAAAGCCAGACTTAGGGGTCTGGCTTTTTTTATGTGCCTCAACGAATAATTACAATAAATCTTTAAATAGGTAAACTCTATCACTATGAAAAAACTATTTGCTGCATCACTTTTAGGACTTTTTGTTCTTACCGGATGCCAAAATGATGATGAACAAACTGTAGACCTAACACCAGAAGAGGCATCAGCGGCTATCAATGCTACGGCTGATAAGATGGGAGATGATATTATAGCACTGGTAGAATCAGACGGTGCGCATGCTCTCCTTGATTTTGCGAATTTAGTCGAAGGGTCTTCGGTAATAGGTGGAAGAAAAAGTCAAAAGGCCTGGACCAAGGAACGATTGGATTTAATTATTCAATATTTCGTGAATGGCCCGGCAGCAAGAACGAATAATACCGAACCTACTTCCTTTGATGAAATAAAAGGACTGTATGAGTGGAATCCGGAAACCCAGGATTTTGATAAGGAGGCTTCTGAATATTTCATAGTAAAATTTCCTACTGAAGGTTCAGAAACCAATAATGCTGAACTGAAGATATCGCAACTAGAGTTTGTTACGATTACAGAGGATCATGGAGAGTTTGTAGATCAATATGAGTTGCCAACGGTCATTGTGGGTTATGTTAAAGTCGATGACGTTACGCTTATAGAGCTTGATTTTGCAGCAAACTGGTCTAGTACTGGGAATCCTGAAGAGGCTGAAGTTTCTCTTTTCATAAAGCCGTTCACTTTTGTGCTGGACTTTAAAAACACATTTGCGAATAAGACCTCTCTCCTTACCAGTATCTCAATTGATGACGAGGTGATCGTCGGAATTGATGTAGAGGTAACTTTTGAATCTGATGCTAAAGAGAATCCACTTGAATTTGAGGGCTATGTTCAATACCGAGATTTAAAAATCGTTGGAAATGTTGATCTGAGTGAAATCACCGATGATTCTGATCCTAACGATTATATCAATCTAGACCTTTACTCCGGCAATTCTAAATTGGGGGATATCATCTTCGAGTTGGAAGAAGTTGAGCCAGGATTTAATGACTATGTGCCATATGTAAAATATGCAGATGGCAGCACTGAAAATCTTGAAGAGATTATGGAGCCGGTTTTAGCTGAGATTGAAGAACTCTTTGCAGAATTTGAAAACTAACAAATAGCGATAGCTTTCATTTAATAAAAACCATCCGACAATGGCGGATGGTTTTTTATTTTCCATCAACATAATCCTGCAAGTAGGAATACTTGTCAGTCAGCTTTCCATCTTTGGTAATGGTCGCTCTTTCAATAATGCCTTTCTCATCATTTCCGAGCAAATGAGGTATTACATTATTTACCAATTCATTTCCGAAGCTTTCTGAAGCATCTCTGGGCAGCTCACATGGCAAATTATCTACTGCCATCACTGTGATGTTTCCTTCATCCGTAAGCGCCTGCTCTACCTCATCATCAGTTGGATTGTAATCATAGATCGGGTCGTCTATAGTGCTGGGCTTTTTTGTCGAAGGAATAGAGCCTTCAATATCGCAGGTGATATCGGCAATTACTCTAATATCGAAATCGTCTCGGATTATGTCCTGTCTTTGAAAAAGTACAGGAGCAGCCGGATCCCAAAATGCACATGCGATTAAAATGTCCGTGACCTTCGAATATTTTAAAAAATCACCTTCATATAATTCAGGATTCTTATAGAATTCGTTTCGATGAAACGCGCCACCGTCTATTCGTTTGTTATAATCTCTGGAGTTGAGTTGAGTGAAGACAGGTTCGTTGAATCGTTGAGTTAAAAAATCATAAGGAGTAACCTGACTGATGCCGGCACCTAATAATACTTCCATAGCTCCTTTGGCAACACGCCCACCTCCTGTAAGAGCAATCTTGATATTAGGAAGTTTGATTTTGCTAAACTCAGTTTTCAGATCATCATAGTCAAAGCACTCATGAGCTCTTCTTAGGTTAAAAAGATTGTACCGTTTGCCATAGGTCCAAAGTCCATTATACGCACCTACTATACCAGCCCACCTACCAAAAGCAATAATTCGATTACCACTCTCATTTGTAAGTGTTTCCCAATCTATCAGACGGATTTGTTTATCCAGAATGGATCGTAGCAAATCTCTGTTATAATCTTGCTTTTTAATGGTGTGAGAGAAGAAGAAGTGGGTTTTATTAGGAACTAACTTGGGTATTGGCACCTCTTTAACCCCAAGAATGATATCACAATCATCAATAGAATCTACCACTCTGAGACCGGCATTTCGATAGTCGTCATCTGAAAAGCACCTGATATCACTGGATTGAACGACTAGTTCAACATCAAAATTTTCTGTGATTTGTTTTGCTTGGATAGGAGTGAGAGGTACACGCCTGTCTATCGGAATTTTTCCCTCTTTGATAATGCCAATTTTAGTCATAATCGCTTAGTAGTAATTGGTGCGAAATTAGTCAATTGGCTGGTAGCTGATGAAGCAGCTTGCTAGTCTTTTTTTATGTCATCCAAATCATCTCGATCCTTCAGTTTTTTATCTTTCACATTTTTGTTGAGAAACTGGTTGAGTTTGTCAATTGGCATATTGGACGAGATTTCACCAAATGAATCTACATTTAGCTCTAGTCCATCCAGATCCTTATGTACACGGGCCTTTTCTTTTTTGCTCATAGCCTTTTAGTCTTTTCTACTTTTCTAACGCTTCTATTGACGATTTAATTCGCAAAGCGGCCTTTTTTCCGCTCATAATCTCAATCATTGTCATTAGGTCAGGACCAGAACCTTCGCCGGTAAGAACCAGGCGCAGTGTCTGCATAAACTGACCCGGCTTGTATCCCGCACTTTCAAGAGTTTCCCAAAACAAGGTTTTCGCTGATTCGGCGCTGATATTCTCATGATTTTCGAGGGTATCAGCAAACAGAGTCAACGCTTTTGGCGATTCTTCATTCCATTTTTTACTCAACACCTTCTCATCAAAAGAAGTTGGTGCTTGGAAAATAGCCAGTCCTCCATCTGCAAACTCTGTTGGAAAAGTGACACGCTCTTTGAGTAAGTCTACAATTTGAATGGCTGTTTCGGATGGGCAATCAATATTGTATTTCTGCTTGTATTCTTTAACCAGATCAGCAGCGAAAACATTGGAATCAGTCGCTTTGATGTATTGTTGATTAAACCACTTGGCCTTATCAAAATCGAACTTTGTGCCTGCCTTGTTAATCCTTTTCTCAGAAAATTCTTTGGTCAACTCTTCAAGCGAAAATATCTCCTGCTCCGTTCCAGGATTCCATCCCAGAAATGCTAAAAAGTTGATTAATGCCTCTGGTAAAAAACCAGTCTCTTTAAATCCCCGAGAGAGATCGCAGGTTTCAGGATCTACCCAGTTCAATGGAAAAATTGGGAAGCCAGCTTTGTCAGCTGCACGCTTGCTTAGCTTCCCATTTCCATCAGGTTTGAGAATAAGTGGGAGGTGCGCGAATTGGGGCATTTCATCTTCCCAACCTAAAAATCTGTATAACAGCACATGAAGTGGTGCTGAAGGTAACCATTCTTCGCCTCGTATAACATGAGTGATTTTCATCAAATGATCATCAACAATGTTAGCCAGATGATAAGTAGGCATCCCATCTGATTTCATAAGGACCTTATCATCGAGCACTTCAGTGTGAACCATGACCCAACCTCGAACCATGTCATTGAGTCGGACCTCTTCCTTTTTAGGTATTTTAATTCTAATTACGTAAGGGTCACCATTGTCCAGTCGTCGTTGCACTTCCTCTTTGTCAAGTGTCAAAGAGTTTTTCATGGTAGTTCTTGTAATCGTGTCGTATTGTGGGTTGACGACCCTTGCTTCTTTGAGTCGCTCCCTCATTGCTTCGAGTTCCTCAGGTGTATCAAAAGCATAGTATGCATTACCATCCTCGATGAGTTTTTCTGCATACTTTCGGTAGATGTCTTTCCTTTCAGACTGCCGATAGGGACCGTATTCGCCTCCCTGATCAGGGCCTTCGTCTGGAGCTATCCCGCACCAATCCAGTGTTTTTTTTATATAATCTTCAGCGCCTTCTACAAAACGAGTTTGGTCAGTATCCTCAATTCGTAGTATAAATGTGCCATTATTTTTTTTGGCAAATAAATAATTGAACAGGGCAGTTCTAACTCCTCCAATGTGGAGGCCTCCAGTGGGGCTTGGGGCAAATCTTACTCTTACGTTTTCCATCTATACTTTTGAATTGGAGCGCAAAAATAAGAATCAGAAGACTGAAAGATAAGCCAGACGGCATGTATTACTCAGAATGTAGCAATGCAGGAGATTTCCACATTAACTCCTTTAGGAAGCTTGCTTACTTCTACTGTTTCCCGGGCTGGTGGATTTTTCTGGAAGTACTTTCCGTAAACATCATTAATGCGGGCAAAGTTATCCATGCTGGAAACGAAGATGGAGCATTTTAAAACATGTTCAAATGATAACCCTGCTTCCTCCAGAATATAGCTCAGGTTCATCATTACCTGTTCTGTTTCTTCTTCTATTGATCCTTCGATGAGGTTTCCGGTCGATTGATCGATAGGGATTTGACCTGAAACATACAGTGTGTTTCCTGATTTTACCGCTTGAGAATATGGCCCGATTGGAGCAGGTGCTTTTTGTGAGTTAATAATTTCCTTCATTTTGGAAAGTTATTCCACTGTCACCGATTTTGCCAAATTTCTGGGCTGATCTACGTTCGCGCCTCTCATTACAGCTATATGATAGCTTAAAAGCTGTAGTGGTATCACAGAAACAAGTGGCATTAAAGATTCATGAGTTGCCGGAACCTCTATAGTAAAGTCTGCCATCTTAGGAATCAATGAATCACCCTCTGTTACAACAGCAATCACAATACCCTTTCTCGCTTTTACCTCTTGGATATTGGAGACAATTTTATCGTAGCTGCTGTCTCTAGTTGCAATTACCACCACTGGCATGTTTTCATCAATGAGGGCTATAGGGCCGTGCTTCATTTCAGCAGCTGGGTATCCTTCGGCATGGATATAAGATATTTCCTTCAGTTTAAGGGCACCTTCAAGGGCAACAGGAAAATTATAGCCTCGACCTAGATAAAGAAAGTTGCTGGCATTTTTAAACATGTCTGATATTTCCTCAATCTGGTCGTTGGACTTTAAGGCTTTTTCTACTTTTTGTGGAATTAGACTAAGTTCAGTCAACAGTTCTCTGAATCTACTTTCCGCAATAGTGCCTTTGTTTTTAGCTGCTCGAAGAGCAATCATATAAAGGACGGTGAGCTGCGCAGTGAATGCTTTGGTAGACGCCACACCAATTTCAGGTCCGGCATGAAGATAAGCTCCCTCGTGGGATACCCTGGAAATTGAGGACCCAACAGTATTTACAACTCCTAATACGATTGCCCCCTTAGTTTTAGCAAGCTCTATAGCTGCTAATGTATCGGCTGTCTCTCCTGACTGGGAAATAGCAATAACAATGTCACCTTCCTTGATAACCGGATTTCTATACCTGAATTCGGATGCATACTCAACCTCAACAGGTATTCTGCAAAGATCTTCAAATATATATTCAGCAACTAGCCCAGCATGCCATGAGGTTCCACATGCTATAATTATAATTCGCTCGGCATTTTCTAGTGCTTTAGCATAGTTTCGAATACCGCCGAGAACCAATTCTCCACTTTTGCTATTTAGTCTTCCGCGCATGCAGTCGGCTATTGAGATTGGTTGTTCGAAGATTTCCTTATGCATAAAGTGCTCATGACCACCTTTCTCTATGGCTTCCAGCTCTAATTCCAACGTCTGTATGTATGGAGTTTGGGGAATGTCCTTTGAATCCTTGATATGATACTCACTGCCCTCTATGACGACAATTTCCTCGTCCTTCAAATAGATGACTTCATTCGTATGTTCGATAATAGGCGTGGCATCTGAAGCGAGGAAAAACTCATCTTTCCCTAGTCCTAAAACAAGTGGACTGCCTTTTCTGGCAGCCACCATTTTATTTGGATTCGCCTTAGAAATAATTGCAATTGCATATGCGCCTATGACCTTAGAAAGTGCTATTCTTAAGGCATCTTCCAATGGGATATCTTCCTTTTTCTTGATATCCTCTATAAAATTGACAAAAACCTCAGTGTCTGTTTCACTTTCGAAGGTGTATCCTTTATGAATAAGATCTTCCTTAATAGCACCATAGTTTTCAATAATACCATTATGAATCAGAGCCAATTCACCGCTATTGGATAGGTGGGGATGTGCATTTACATCGTTCGGCTCCCCATGGGTGGCCCATCGCGTATGACCTATTCCGATATGGCTTTTCAAACTCTGATTGGAGGTGATTGCTTGGAGATCAGATACTTTACCTTGCTTCTTAAAGACATCTATCTCTTTATTTTCAATTACGGCAATTCCAGCACTGTCATACCCTCTGTACTCAAGTCTTCTTAATCCATTAATAAGAATTGGGTATGCTTCCTGCTTTCCTAAATATCCAACGATTCCACACATTTGATGTTCGGATTATTGATCAACTTCTGTATAGTACAACCTTAACTTAATACCATTTGGTTTAAAAATAGTTCGTTGAAGAGAAGTACTTTCAGAAGAAAGTAAAACCAAATCATCTATTTGAATTGATGCGCCTGTAGAGGGGTTAATAAAAGTTAATGTGCCAGCATCATATACATTTAGAAGTTGTTGATAGAATAGTGTTGACGGAAATAAAATCTCACTTTTATTACTGTTTAAAGTAGCAACAGCAGGTAGGGACTCCCTACCTAAGTAACCATTGTCTGACATGACAATGTTCCCAAAAGGATTACTAAGAATTGCAGGGCCGTAGATACCTTTATCAGCTTTTCTGAAATAACTCATGAAACTCACCAATGTGTCACGATTATCTTCAGAAATAAACTCAAATGAAGTAATTGCATTATTTATTAAAATTCTTTCGTTTTCTTTAAAGAATTCTTCAAGTTCTTTGATAGAAAAAGAAGTGCTTATTCCGGCAAGTGGATCAATGATGGTTTGTCCATTTGATAGAGCAAAATCAGACTTTTCTGTTATTCCGTCATAACCCGAACCTAATCTATTCCTGTCTAGATATGTGTAATGCTTTCCACTGAGCCTGAAATAGGTCAAGTAGGTAGTGTCTTTTGCATCAGGATCAACAGGCGAACTAAATATTATCATCCTACTTGTATCAGACAGGAGATTCATGGAAGCAATACTCTCAGATGATGAGCCAGAAATAATGCCTAGTGATTTAAAAACTGATGTCGAAATTGTCTTTGAATCATCTTCGGCTATATCACCTATTTGAGAAAATATTTCTTGAGCATATATATTGTCAAGTTTTATTCTAAATAGAGTATCTAGTGCCACATTAATTGATTTGGAATAACTCCCTATCATACTACCAGTTGCTTGTTGCAAGTTTGATAAATAGATGGCACCATTTTCGAGAGTGTCCTGAAGTTCATATAAATCAAACTCAATATATGTATCACCTCTTTGGGGAATTGTTGCTCCAGTTTCGAAAGTTACAATAATTGAATCTAATTTTATTGTATCTGAAGATTCGTTAACCCCTCTGGGTAGTGGCCCTTTTTCGTAGGAAAACTGAAAATAACCCTCTGCTGAAACACCTCCTGTTAATGGATCAAAATGCTTGCCAACTAGAATGCGGTTTTCTCTGTCCGTCCTTAAGCTATCTATATAAACATTAGTCGCTGGAAGAGTGAATTCCACGAATTTAACATTGGCATCAGTGTCTAGTCCATATTTGATACCAAGATCATTTTGAGTTTCACAGCCGAAAAAAACCGGGATCAAAAGCATTAATCCCGGTTTCAACATATTTTTAATTGAGAGTTTCTTAGCCAATAAGTTCATTGTATAAGTTGTAGTAAGACTCTTCAAAATTTTCATCCTTTTCAATCGTGTCAGTTTTCTTGTCTCCTAAATCTGAAATTAGCTTTTTGAAGCTTTCAGTGTTTTCCTCTTTCGCATTGATCACAGCATCCGCATATTGCATGCCAAGCTTAACGAAACCATCATAATCCGCAGTTTTCAATGGGTCAAGCATTTGGTCGTCAATATCGATCATTTTCACCTTTTCTAACAAGTCATCTCCAAATTTGTGCTTGAATCGATTGTTATAAATTGTGAAAACGGTCTTGGAATCCTTATAAATAGGATCGTTTTTATATGTCGTTTTCGTGTAAAGAGGAATTAAGCTTGTCATCCAGTCATTACAGTGAATGATGTCAGGCGACCAACCTAGTTTCTTTACCGTTTCTAAAACGCCCTTGCAAAAGAAAATTGCTCTTTCGTCATTGTCTTCAAAAAAGTTGTCTTCTTTATCAAAGAACACAGATTTTCTATAGAAGTAATCTTCATTATCAATGAAGTAGACTTGCAACTTGGCATTAGGTATAGATGCCACTTTGATTACTAGTGGCTTCTCTTCGTCACCAACTGCAATGTTGATTCCAGATAATCGTACAACCTCGTGCAAACGATTTTTCCGCTCGTTTATCAGTCCGAATCGTGGAACTAAAATCCTGATTTCCATTCCCCTTTCCTGCATTGCCTGGGGCAGCCTTCTCACAAACTCCGCTACTTCTGTGGTTTTGAGAAATGGATTGATCTCGCTTGCCACATAGAGGATTCTAATGTTTTCCATACGTGCTATTGATTTATTTCTTGATGGGACCTTAAAAATGAGCACAAATTTACCATTTTTTTGATTTATTATCAACGCTTTCAATAAGTTAGCCGATTAAAACAAAAGTCTATATGCGCGTTTTGAGCGCTTCCATCGAGCTCTCCAATCTTATTTCTGCCCTGAAAAAGGAAGGTAAATCAATCGGATTTGTACCTACTATGGGAGCCTTGCATGAAGGGCATTTTTCCTTAATACAACGAGCCAAGGATGAAAATGAGGTTGTGGTTGTCAGTATTTTTGTAAACCCACTTCAGTTTAATAATGAGCAAGATCTAGCCAAATATCCCAGAATTATTGAGCAGGATTTAGAGGGATTAAAGAAGCTAAATATTGATGTGGTTTTCACCCCATCAGAAAAGGAGTTGTATCCAGAGAAGCCTGTTGTTTCTATTGATTTCGGTAAAATGGCTACAGTTCTTGAAGGTGAATTCAGGTCTGGGCATTTTGAAGGAGTTGGGATAGTTGTAAGTAAGCTTCTGCACCTTACACAGCCTGATAGAGCTTATTTTGGATTGAAGGATCTTCAACAATTTATTCTGATAAGGAAGATGTGCACTGATTTGAATTTTCCTACAGAAATAATCGGGGTGGGGACGGTAAGGGAAGATTCTGGTTTGGCACTGTCATCTCGTAATGCTCGTTTGTCTGATAAGGGGAGAAAGGAGGCCACAATTATTTTCAAAGGGCTTAATCGCTTTAGGAGTGGGATTCTGAAAAAAGAGGATTTCGATTCAATACTGAAGAATGTGAATGAAATGTTTTTTAGTGCTGAGGGCTTTGATTTGGAATATCTGCGAGTAGTTGACCCTGCTGATTTATCTGAGATCAAATCTTATGATACAGTGACTGAACTTGCTGTATGTGTTGCGGGTTATGTAGAGGGCGTAAGACTGATCGATAATTTATATTTGCGCCTCAAATAGGAAGGGCATGTTCATAGAGGTACTCAAATCAAAAATTCACAGAGTAAAAATTACTGAGGCGGAGCTTCATTATGTAGGATCTATTACCATAGATGAGGATTTAATGGATGCTGCAAATTTGATTGAGAATGAAAAGGTTCAGATCGTCAACATTAACAATGGAGAGCGACTGGAAACATATGTGATCAAAGGAGTAAGAGGCTCAGGTCAAATTTGTCTCAATGGTCCTGCAGCGCGTAAGGCTCAAGTTGGTGATATCGTCATCATTATATCTTATTGCTCTGTAGACAGAGAGGAAGCGAAATCACACGAACCAATTGTTATCTTCCCTGATGAAAAGAATCGGCTTGGTTCTTAATCTGAATGTCCAAGAAATATATCACACTTTTCAAGATTTTAGTAAGTGCTGCACTGGCAGCAGCACTTTTATATCTAGTATTTAGAAACATAGACTGGGTTGAATTCTGGGATCGTGCCAGATCGGTTGATTATAGCTGGGTCATACTTTCAATTCTACTTTCAATTGTTGCCTATGTTGCTCGCGCTTATCGATGGAATATCCTCTTGGAGCCCCTCGGATATAATTTGAAAACCTCAAGAACAACTTTGGCGGTTCTGATTGGCTACTTAGCCAACCTGGCACTACCAAGGCTTGGAGAATTAACGCGATGTGGAGTGCTGAAACGGAACGACAATGTGGAAGTTCCTGCCGCGCTTGGGAGTGTTGTTACAGAGCGAATTATAGATGTGTTGACTTTGTTCTTACTTATTCTCGTCAGCTTAATTGTAGAGTCAGATCGTCTTTTACAATTTCTATCTAGCGCCTACAGGGATTTAAATATTCCATCGTATTTGGTCATTTCATTAATAGGTATTGGGGGTATTGGTATAGTTGCCTTGGTTCTTTTCCTGAGGAAGCAGGATAAGCTAAAAGGAAAAGTAGCTGAAATAGTAAAAGGATTTGTCTCTGGATTACTTTCTCTCAAAAGCATCCAAAGGCCGGTTGGTTTTTTACTGTCTACTGCTGTTTTGTGGATAGTGTACTTCTTAATGTCATACATCATTATATTCTCACTACCAGAGACAGCACACCTGGGAGTTGGTGCTGGTTTTATGCTTCTTATTACAGGCGGAATCGCTCTTTCAATACCTGTACAAAGTGGATTTGGAACTTATCATGGTATGATTGCCGGCATGCTTTTACTCTACTCGGTAGATGAAACTACAGGTGTATTTCTTGCTACTTTACTTCACACATCTCAGATTCTTGCAGTTGCTTTGTTTGGAAGTATTGCCTTGATTATTTCTTTTATGATTAGGCGGAAGACTAGGCAGCAGGCGACAAAATGACAGATAGAAAATCTGGCTCGAAATTGGTGGAACATTAAACAATCAATTGTCGTATTTTCGATACTTGGCATTGATTTATGAAATCATAAAAAAGAAGAAAAATGTTGTTAATAATTATTGTGGTGTTCATGATTGCCAGTTGGGCAGTCAGCACTCGTTTGAAAAATAAATTCAAAAAATATTCTCAGGTTCAGTTAGGTTCTGGGCTTTCTGGAAGAGAAATAGCCGAATTGATGCTGAGAGATAATGGGATTTATGATGTGACAGTTACTTCCGTTCAGGGAAAGTTGACAGATCATTATAACCCGGCCAACAAGACCGTAAACCTAAGCCCTGATGTCTACAATGGAAGGTCAGCAGCGGCCGCAGCGGTAGCAGCGCATGAGTGCGGTCACGCGGTTCAGCATGCTAAAGCTTACCAATGGCTTGAGTTTAGATCAGCGATGGTGCCGGTGCAAAATGTTAGTGCCAAGGTGATAAACGCCGTATTCATGATGATGTTTTTTGGTGCCTTCCTGTTACCACAGGTCATACCTTTCCAACTGGCCATTTTAGTCATTATTGGATGTTATAGTGTATTTACACTTTTTGCATTCGTCACACTTCCGGTAGAATACGACGCAAGCAACAGAGCGCTAGCATGGATTAAGGATAGAAATATTGTGGATGATAGTGAGCACGCTATGGCAAAAGATGCGTTGAATGCGGCAGCATCAACATACCTTGTGGCTGCACTGGGAGCTCTGGCTACCTTACTTTATTATGTGATGATTTTCCTAGGTAGTCGCGATTAGGATTACTGAGAAAAAAGATATACTAAGCCCCAAACATTGGGGCTTTTTTTATGGTTGATAGTCTACACAGCCAACAATGAATATATTTGCGGCCAATTCTTAATTAAATCCGACAATCAGATGAATTTCAACTTTACAGAGGAGCAATTAGCAGTAAGAGATGCAGCAAGGGATTTCGCTCAAAAGGAACTTTTGCCTGGAGTAATTGAGCGTGATGAGAAACAGCAGTTTCCTGCTGAGCAAATCAAAATGTTGGGAGAGTTGGGATTCATGGGGATGATGACCGACCCTAAATATGGAGGTAGTGGCATGGACTCTGTTTCGTACGTTTTGGCGATGGAAGAGATTTCAAAAATTGACGCCTCTGTTTCGGTTTGTATGTCTGTAAATAACTCACTGGTGTGCTGGGGTCTGGAAAAGTATGGCAATGAGGAGCAAAAAGAAAAGTACCTCACGCCTTTGGCCAGCGGTCAGAAAATTGGCGCATTCTGCCTTTCTGAACCAGAGGCTGGGTCTGATGCAACATCTCAGCGAACTACTGCAGAAGACATGGGTGACTATTACCTTCTAAACGGAACTAAGAATTGGATCACAAACGGAAATTCTGCTTCGTACTATATAGTGATGGCTCAAACTGATCCTGAGAAGAAGCACAAGGGGATCAATGCGCTGATCGTGGAGAAAGGAATGGAGGGCTTCACAGTCGGAAAAAAAGAAGACAAGCTTGGAATCAGAGGTAGTGATACTCACTCGCTTATGTTTCAGGATGTAAAAGTCCCTAAGGCTAACAGAATAGGTGAAGATGGATTCGGGTTTACGTTTGCCATGAACACACTTAATGGTGGAAGAATTGGAATTGCGTCGCAAGCGTTGGGTATAGCATCCGGAGCTATGGAGCTGGCACTAAAATATGCTCAAGAGCGAAAAGCGTTCGGAGTAGAGATCGCTAAACATCAGGCTATCCAATTTAAACTGGCAGATATGGCCACTCAAATTGAAGCCGCAAGACTATTGTGTCTAAAAGCAGCTCAGAAAAAAGACGCTGGAGAGGACTTCTCTCGAGAGGGCGCTATGGCAAAATTATTTGCATCTGAGGTAGCCATGAAACAAACTGTAGAAGCCATTCAAATCCACGGTGGATATGGATACGTGAAGGAATATCATGTGGAAAGATTGATGCGTGATGCTAAGATCACCCAGATCTATGAGGGTACTTCTGAAATACAGCGAATCGTCATTTCTCGAAGTTTATTGAAATAGTTCAATACACGAAACTCTTCACCCCCTTCGTTTATTAGGTTTTGAGGATGAATATTATTAGATTCGTCCTATTATTTTACTATTTATTAATAGATTAACCAGCTTTATTCATAAATGGAGGATTACAATAAGATCATAGAGTCTCTTGAAATTCGATTCGTAAAGGCTAAAAATATTAATATTTTGAAGCCTGTCACGATTGATAATAACTATGAGGTTGAAAACTATCTTTTGCTTGTAACAGGCGGAGAAATAAAGTTTGGTAAAGAAAAAGAGGTAGCAACCGAAGGTGATGTGATCTTCGTTCCTGGAGGTAGACCAATATCGATGAGCTACGGGTCTGGATCGCCTACCATCTTATCTAAGGATGATTTTCTAACCAATAAAGATCAGTTTCTGAAGTCTTCAAGTGAGCACACGGTAAGTGAGGAGCACTATAGTTACGTAGCATTTGACGCCAAGGCATTTGACTCTGTAAACTTCTTTTCATCTCTGGATATACCTCCATTTAAAATCGAGGAGAACTATAAGCTGGCCGGGCTTATTAAACAAATCACTGATGAGGTGAAGGATAGCATGCCGGGCCGTGATAGGATCGTTAAAGTGCTCACGGAGAATATGACGATTGAGCTTATCCGTTACATTCTGAACAATAGTTTGTTTGTGGAAAAATTGGCCACCAACAGCACTTACTTTAAGGATCCACGACTCATAGATATTTTCACTTTCATCAAAGAGCATTTGTCAGATGATCTTTCTAATAAAGTGCTAGCCAATGTGGCTAATGTATCTGAGGATTACGTTGGTCAATACTTTAAGATGTTGACTGGGATTAATCCGCAGGATTATATCGAGTATCAGCGGATGGAAGCAGCTGTGAATCTTTTGAGGACCAGTAAGAAAAGCATTAGAGACATAGGTAAGGAGGTAGGCTATAAGGATACAGCCTATTTCTGCAGACGTTTCAAAATGATGTTTGGAATTCCTGCCGGTAAGATGCGAAGAAGAGAGTCCTTGATGAACGTCTAATCTTCTTTCACTTCAGTTTTTTTCTTGTCTTTTGAAGGTGTTTTTGGATCATCCGAATCATCCATTACCCCACTTAAAAATTTCTCAAGATATGGAATTGCCAATGCTGTGAGTCTGGATGAGATTCCATTGGATGCGGATTTGCTTTTCTTTTTCTTCTTTTTTGGCCGATCTTCTTCCTCGTCATCATCAGCAAAAAGGGTAAAGATCCAGTATCCAACAATTGCTACAAGCCCGGCAATAAGTGCGATTTTACCTACATGCTTTGCTTTTTCTTTCAGCTCGTCTGAATCACTGCTCAATTGCAGCTTTAGCTTCTCCTCCCTCCGGGTGAGTGCTTTTACCTGATCCTCAATTGTTTCTTTCTTGCTCATATTTGGCTTCTTCTAATTTTACAATAGCCGTTTCAATCCACCGTTGCAGTTTTCTTGATTTTACCAAAAGAACCACCACCACAATCAAAAACAAATATGCGCCCGCAATGATCAGGTAGCCTAGGTAAGTACTGTCAAGACTTGTATTGATCATTTCCGCAAAAGCAAAGGTGAGAAAGAATAGGAAAAAAAGTGAAAGCATGGCTAGCATGGACAGTGCGATAACTCCGGAAAGCATCTTAGCCACACGAGAGATAATTCTAAGCTTTATCTGCTCGGTTTTTATTTCAATAAACTCAACTATGTTGTCGATCACTTTTCTTGCCGAAGATGCCATATTAGCGATGTTTAGTCACAAAGCTAATCTTCTGTTGTGATTTCCACAGGATCTTGTGATTTTTCATCCTGAGAAAAGTAGATCAGTGTAAAAGGGATCAAAAAGAAAGCAAATAATACATAGGCAAAACCTACCAGTCTTATGTTCATCGTCACCCTTCCCATTTTTTTAGCCAGATAAACGGGAATGTTTGAGAGGTAAGGGATTAGGAAGAAGAATATTACCCCTGTCAGGTTAAATAACAGATGAACTATTGCCAGACTGATGGCTGCATCTGATTGGAAAATTGCTGCCAACAAGGCAGTAATCGTGGTTCCAATGTTTGCACCCATGATGAACTGAAATGCTTTCTTGATTTTTACCTTTCCTGTGGCCACAAGCGGGACAATTAGAGATGTTGTCAAGGAGCTAGACTGAGCAACAGATGTAATCACCAGCCCCCATCCGAATGCTCTGTACTTGTTTTTGAAAACCACATTTTCAAAACGATCCTTGGTCTTTCCAATGAGGATTTTATAAAGCCATTTTGAGATGAACTTTATACATGCAAAAAGTATAATAACACCAAAAAGAAGTGTGAAAATAGGGCCGAAAGAAGATAGTATCCACTCAGTTCCTACGTCAAAGATAGAGGTGAACCCGTAGCTTCCTGACTGGCCAACTTCTACTTTGTCAACAATGTGAATAGCTGAGGAAATGTGCGCACTTATTCTTTCGAGAAAGTGATAGTTCACTTCGATTGGAAATAATATGAGTACAGTTAGAATGTTGAAAAAGTCATGTGAGGTACCAGCTGCTACTGCTTTTCTAAACTCCTTCTGCTTAGAAATATAGCTAAGTGAAATAATGGTACTTGTAATAGTGGTACCAATATTGGCACCCATTACAATGGGTATAGCATTTTGCAGACTGATCGCTCCAGAAGCTACAGTTGCCACGGTAATCGAGGTGGTGGTGGAGCTACTCTGCAATAGTGCAGTAGAAAGCAAGCCAATGAAAAGTCCAATAAATGGATTAGCAGTCACGGTGGAAATCGTGTCTGCCAGTCCGCCTGTCATTTCCCCAATCGAAAGTCCCATCAGCTCAATAGAGAGCAGAAAAAAGAGTATCGACAGGACAATGACAATGGTCCTTGACGTTATAGTTTGGAAGCTACTTTTTCTCATGTCTGATGACAAGAGTAGATCGCTGCTAATCATTCAACCTCTAGCTCTTCTTTTAATTCCCTTTCTTTTTCACCAGTCATGGCTTCAGAAACGTTTATGGCATGGTCGCCGACCTTTTCACACAGGTGGAATAGATCCTTGTACCATCCATCTCGTTGTGGATCGTACTTATCTTTTTTGATATCCTTAGTGAGGTCTTTTCTCAGTGAATTTCTAAGGTTGTCAATTTTCTCCTCAACGATCATGGCTGTCTCTAAAGAGTTAATCTTACCAGTTGAATCAAGATGCGCTACCATAATAGAAAGCGCTTCATCGATTAAGTTCATCATCTCTTGAAGGCCTTTTACCTGCTTGTTTTTAAAGGTCTTTCCACTTTTTAGAATTCGATCAACGTCGCGAGACATTTGGAAGAAGATATCTCCTATTCGCTCCAAATCATTGACAGCACTTAGCAGGCTAGTCATTTTAATCGTACTAGTATTACTTAGGGTTCCGGATGACACCTTCATCAGGTATTCGCTGATTTCCTGCTCCATTCGATCCGTCATGATTTCGTAATCACGGATTTTCTTAAGTAGCTTCTTTTGCTTTTTAGGTTTTTCCTCAACAATCAGGTTTTGGAATTGCTTTGACATTTTTTGTGTCATTTCACCTAAACGAACAGTTTCTTTTCTCGCTTCTTCAATTGAAAGTTCAGCTGTATTCATCAGCCCTGTGCTGATGTACTCCAGTTTAAACTCCTCTTCTCCGCTTGATTTTATGACTTTCGTTACCGTAGCTGCGATGAAATTCACAAACCAAATAAGGAGGAGTGTATTCATTATGTTAAAGCAGGAGTGGAAGATTGAAAGTGCAATCGGAATGCTGGTGGCTGTAACAAAAGGTGAATCAGAGCCACTTGATACCAAATACCAGTCTACTAGATTGAGTGCTGGTCTTATTAGAACAAGTATCCACAATACACCGAAGATATTAAATATCAGATGTGAAAGAGCAGCCCTTTTGGCATGAACGTTACCAATAATTGCTGCCAGGTTAGCAGTGATGGTAGTGCCAATGTTTTCCCCGAGCACCATTGCTGCTGCCAATTCAAACGGAATCCATCCATTGTTGGCCATAACTAACGTGAGGGCCATAGCAGCACTTGATGACTGAACGATTACTGTAAGACCTGTTCCAATAAGTACAAAAAGTAAAATGGATAGGTAGCCTAAATCAGTATATCGGCTTAAAAACTCTAGTATTTCAGGATTCGATTTTAGATCTGGCACAGAATCTTTCAGTAGTGCAAGCCCCATAAAAAGGAGCGCAAATCCTACAAGTACTTCACCCCAAAACTTGACCTTTTCCTTGTTGAAAAACATTAATGGGAAACCAATGGCAATAATTGGTAGTGCATAGCTGGCGATCTTTACCTTGAATCCCACGATTGAGATCAGCCATGCAGTGATGGTCGTCCCGATGTTGGCTCCCATGATTACTCCGATGGACTCTGTAAGTGACAAAAGCCCAGCATTTACAAAGCTTACTACCAACACCGTAGTGGCAGATGATGATTGAACTAAACTTGTGATTGTAAATCCGGTAAAAACTCCTTTAAATCGATTTGAAGTCATCGAGCTAAGGATGTTCCTCATTTTATTACCTGCTACCTTTTGGATACCCTCACTCATCACTTTCATTCCGTAGATGAAGAATCCTAGGGCTCCTATTAAACTAAGTATTTCGAAAAGTCCGTACTGCATGATCTCTAATTAATTGAGGTGCAAAGTTATTCCTATAATGTTTCGTGTATGTTAAGAAATTGTGTTGTATAGGTGTTGATTTTAGAAGCGCTGAGTATGGCGATGAACCCGAATTCTTGGTTTAGGCAATGTTAACGTACTGTTAACTATTTAACATAGGGGAAATAATTGAATAACATTAAAGCTCTAACATTGCGGCTGAATTGAAGGGATCATTAAAAAAACATGAAATTTTCTAAATATTTACTCTTTCTACTGATGTTGGGTGCGTTTGGCACGCGAGCTCAAGACGAAACATCGAGCACATGGGGCAAGCGCCTGAGCTTTGTTGCCAGCGACTCCACTTTTGCTTTCAAATTCGGCTTCAGATTTCAAACACTGTATGATGGAAGATATAACCTGAATACAGATGTATATGAGGATGCACTGTTGGTGCGAAGAACTCGATTGAAGTTTGACGGATGGGCTATAGATCCAAAGATTGTATACAAACTAGAGTTAGCGGTTTCGAACAGGGATCAGCGAAGCGGGCATAATATAGAGTCAGGCAATACCGCCAACATTGTTTTGGATGCGGTGGTAAAATGGAATTTTGCTGAGAATTGGCATGTGTGGTGGGGACAGACCAAGCTGCCAGGCAATAGGGAGCGGGTAATTTCTTCACAGAATCTTCAATTTGTAGATCGAAGTTTGGTGAATTCCAGATTCAACCTTGATCGGGATGTCGGAATTCAGCTTAGGCACAAAAGTGCCGGAGATAAGTTTAGGCAGATTTTGGCGATCTCTATGGGGCAAGGTAGGAATGTAACCGACAGAAATCCGTCTGAGGGATACCAAATCACGGGAAGGTTAGAGTTCCTTCCAATGGGATCCTTCACAGGGAAAGGGGACTACTTTGGGTCAGATTTGAAAAGAGAGCCTACCCCGAAGCTATCAATCGGTATCACTGGAGACCTTAATACAAATGCCGTTCGAGAACGTGGGAATCTCGGTGATTTTGTAAAATTACCAGATACAGATCGAGATTATTTGCCAACCGACTTAACATCCTTCATTGCTGATATGATGTTTAAGTACAATGGATTCTCATCAATGTCTGAGTTTGTAATTCGCTCGGCAGGAAACAATGCCGACTTATATGGAACTGGTACAGGTTTCGTTTTTCAGGCAGGCTATTTGTTCCCTTCCAATTGGGAAATAGCTGGTCGGTTTACGACTATAGATGCTGAGAGCACGCAGCTGGTGTTTAATGATCAGAAAGAGTACACTCTTGGATTGTCACGATATATTTCTGGTCATGATCTGAAATTCCAAAGTGACATTAGCTACCAGACCTTTCCAGGTTCTACCACCGAGTATTTGATTTTCAGGTTTCAGACAGAAATTGCCCTTTAGAACTAGGAGTTTAGCTCATGAATGGCCAGGTAGGCCATGAGTCCCATGCCTGTTTTCAGTGCATTCTCATCTATGTTGAAAGTAGGCGTGTGGACTCCTGAGACGATTCCCTTATCCTCATTTCTAGTGCCCAGACGATAAAAGCATCCTGGTACCTCATGAGTATAAAAGGCGAAATCCTCAGCAGCCATCCAAAGGTCTAATTCCACCACGTTCTTCTCGCCCATGTATGCTTTGGCTGCAGCTATATTTTTCAAGGTATAGTCATCATCATTAACCAGAAATGGATATCCTGATGCAATGTGTACTTCACAAGATCCTCCCATTGAACTGGCGATGGAAGTAGAAATGTCTTTGATCTTTTGAAGCGCTTTTTTTCGCCATTCTTCATCGAATGTTCTGAATGTTCCATCAATTTTCACCTCGTCTGGGATCACATTGTTTACATTTCCTCCTGCTATTTTACCAAACGAAAGCACAGATGGAATCTTTGGATTGGCCATCCTGCTGACAACCTGCTGAAGCGAAACGATAATTTGGCTGGCAATGGCAATGGGATCAACAAATGTTTCGGGCATGGCTGCATGTCCACCTTTTCCTTTTACGGTTAGATACACTTCATCGGCACTTGCCATGTATTTACCTGGACGAAATCCTACTTTTCCCTCAGGGATTAGTGGCATCACATGCTGACCCAGGATTTTTTCTGGTGTCGGATTCTTTAAGATTCCCTCCTTAATCAAGATGGAGGCACCACCAGGTGATTTTTCTTCCGCAGGTTGGAATATAAACTTAACCGTACCACTAAATTGATCGGTTAGTTGAGATAAAATTTTAGCAACACCCAGTAAATTCGACGTATGTACATCGTGACCACACGCATGCATCACACCTTCATTTTGTGATTTGTAAGTCACATCGTTTGCCTCTGTGATTGGGAGGGCATCTATATCAGCTCTTAGAGCAATTGTCTTGCCTTTTTCCTTTCCTTCGAGACAAAACGTAACTCCTGTTTCAGCTATCCTTTGGGTGTTGGTGATGCCAAATTCATGCAGCTTAGACTCGATGAACTGAGCAGTATTGTGCTCTTGAAATGACAGCTCTGGATTGGCATGGATGTGCCTCCTGATTTCAAGAATTTCCTCAAAATAAGATTCAGATAGTGACTTTATTTGTTGAATCAGGTCACTCATATTTTTGCAGAAACCGATCCGGAATTAATAAGGCTCTTGGGAAATCTTTTTTCACTTGTTCATGGATGCGATTGGCTTTTAGCCGATCAGTAAACCGGCCTGCCTTCACCCTAAAATTTGGCTGGTGATAAGATACTTTAGGTTCTAATTCCGGGAAGAGCTCATACATCCTTGATCTTGTGTTGTTGGCTTCTTCCCGACTACTTCCCGAGTACACCTGGATTACATAGCCATCCACATATTTCCCGGCTTTATTCTCAGCATAGGCAACCCTAGCGATGCTGTCCAATTCATTTTTGATGTGCCCGGTCAGGGGAGTATAAGCCTCTTCCAAGGTTTTCTTCTCAAGACGATTATCCTCTTTCATTTCATCCATCATCACAGGTCTGTGTATACTCAGGTCTTCTGAATATTTGCTCGTTGATGTGAGTGTGGCAGCCTTACAACCAACCAAAAGGATCAATATTGCTAGTCTATTAATACGCATCTGTTGTTTTTGATGTCGTCTTCAACTGTCTTGTATTTCACGTCTTTTTTCACAGACCCATCAGCATATTGCACATTCACCCGCTGATTTCTGCTGGCAATTTTTTGCGATTGTACGGGTTGTGTTTGCTGCTGTACCGGTGGACGATTTCCTCCTTGAGGACCTGCCAGCGCAGACCTACTTTCCTCTTTTTGCTCTTTATAATTTCTAGCAGTTCGTTGCTGCTGGGCGGCCTGCACATCGTCAGCCTGCTCTACAGGGATTTCTGCTTTCATGAGGAAAGAAATGGTCTCTTCATTGACTTTACCCACAAAGCGCTTAAACATTTCAAAACCCTCAAACTTATAAATCAACAATGGATCTTTCTGCTCGTACTGAGCATTTCGTACACTTTGACGAAGATCATCCATGTCTCGTAAGTGTTCCTTCCAGAGTAGGTCAATGGTCGCCAGAGCGATCATCTTTTCCATTTCCAGTATCACTTCTTGCGCATCAGTTTCTACTGCTCTTTTCAGATTTACAGAAGTTCCAATTTGCTTTTTCCCGTCGGTAAATGGTACCAGTACATTCTCCAGTGTTGCACCTCGTGTAAGGTTTAGCTGCTTTAGAATAGGGAGTGCTTTATCTTTTATGTGCTGATTTTTTTGCTGATAATTTTTGAGTGCCTCCTCATATAATCGTTCAGCCAGCATACTCTCATCACCTTTTTCGAGCTCCTCTTGGGTTATGTGGAAATCGAGTCCAAGAATTGAGATGGCATTGAGCTTTAAGCTGTCCAGATCATTTTGACCTTTAGCATTGAAGATGATGTCCTCACATGTTTCGAGGAGCATGTTTAAGATGTCGAGTTCTAGGCGCTCGCCGTATAAAGCGTTTCTTCTTCGCTTGTAGATTACCTCCCGCTGACTGTTCATTACATCGTCATACTCGAGGAGGTTTTTACGAATGGCAAAGTTGTTTTCTTCTACTTTTCGCTGTGCTCTTTCAATAGATTTTGTAATCATGGAGTGCTGAATCACTTCGCCCTCCTGCAGTCCAAGTCTATCCATGATTTTAGCCACACGGTCAGACATGAAGAGTCTCATCAGATTGTCTTCCAATGAAACGTAGAATTGAGATGATCCTGGATCACCCTGACGACCAGATCTTCCTCTCAGCTGCCTGTCTACTCGTCTTGATTCGTGTCTTTCCGTGCCGATAATCGCCAATCCACCTGCTTCTTTTACTTCGGGCGTGAGCTTGATATCCGTACCACGACCAGCCATGTTGGTGGCAATAGTCACTGCTCCAGGCTTTCCAGCTTCGGCCACCACATCTGCCTCTCGGGCGTGTTGTTTAGCATTCAATACCTGATGATTGATGTTCCGCATTTTGAGCATCCTACTCAGGAGCTCAGAGATTTCAACGGATGTGGTACCCACCAGCACAGGCCTACCCGCTTGAGTTAATTCCACAACCTCTTCAGCTACGGCATTAAATTTCTCACGGATGGTTTTGTAAACCTTATCGTTTTCGTCTTTTCTGGCAATAGGGCGGTTAGTTGGGATCACCACTACATCGAGTTTATAGATGTCCCAGAACTCACCTGCTTCCGTTTCAGCTGTTCCTGTCATACCTGCCAGTTTGTGGTACATACGGAAGTAGTTTTGGAGTGTTATGGTAGCATAGGTCTGAGTAGCATCCTCAACCTTCACATTCTCCTTCGCTTCAATGGCCTGGTGTAGTCCATCCGAGTATCGGCGGCCTTCCATGATACGACCAGTCTGCTCATCTACGATTTTAACCTTGGCATCCATCACTACATACTCCGTGTCCTTTTCATACATGCAGTATGCTTTTAAAAGCTGGTTTACAGAGTGTATTCGCTGACCTTTTATGTTATAATCCCGAATAATTGATTCCTTTTTCTGAAGTTTTTCACTTTCAGAAATGGTCTCATCTTTTTCCAGTTGAGCAATTTCATCTCCAATATCAGGAAGAATGAAAAAGTTCGCATCTTCACCTTCTCCGGTGATCAAATCAATACCTTTTTCGGTAAGATCTATACTATTGATCTTTTCATCAATGGTAAAGTAGAGCGGCTCATCAGCCTCTGGCATTCGCTTTTGATTGTCTGCGAGGTAAATATTTTCAGTCTTTTGAAGGATTTGCTTAACCCCTGTCTCACTCATAAACTTGATGAGAGGTTTGTTTTTTGGTAAGCCTCGGAATGCTCTGAATAATGGAAGCCCTGCTTCTGCTTCATTACCTTCCTTGATTAGCTTTTTGGCTTCATTCAGGTAGTCACCTACCAACTTACGCTGCGCATCAACCAGTCGCTGAATTCTAGGTTTAAGATCATAAAACTCATGCTCGTCACCTTTTGGGATGGGTCCAGAAATGATTAGCGGAGTTCTGGCATCATCAATCAAAACGGAATCAACTTCATCCACCATTGCATAATGGTGTTTCTTTTGAACCAACTCTTCCGGGCTTCTGGACATATTGTCCCTCAGGTAGTCAAAGCCAAATTCATTGTTGGTGCCATAGGTGATATCTGCCAGGTATGCGTTTCTTCTTTCAGCAGAGTTTGGCTGGTGATTGTCGATGCAGTCGATTCTCAAACCGTGGAATTCGAAAATGGGAGCATTCCACTCTGCATCTCGTCTCGCTAGGTAGTCGTTTACCGTTACAATGTGGACGCCTCGCTCAGCAAGGGCGTTGAGGTAGGCTGGGAGAGTAGCAACCAATGTTTTTCCCTCTCCAGTTTGCATCTCTGCAATTTTTCCCTGGTGGAGAACCACGCCTCCTATAAGCTGCACATCGTAATGCACCATGTTCCAAACCACTTCATTGCCAGCAGCAAGCCATCTGTTTTTCCAAGTGGCAGTATCTCCATTTATTTCAACATTCGATTTTTTGGCTGCAATTTCTTTGTCATGCTGAGTAGCCTGCACAACTATTTTTTCATTTTCTGCAAATCTTCGAGCGGTTTCCTTCACTACAGCAAACCCCATAGGTAGGATTTCCATCAGCACTTTTTCCAACTCTTCATCTCTGTCGCTTTCGAGTTTATCTATCTGAGCGAAGATGTCTTCTTTTTGGTGAACGTCAAGTGATTTATCGCCTTCTACCTGTTTGTGAAGTGCTTCGATCTGATCATCAATGTCTTTCAGTCGATCCTTAATAATTGACTTTAGCTCAGTTGTTTTTCCTCGAAGCTCATCATCTGAAATATTACGCAGTTTGTCATACTCTGCATTGATCAGTCCGACATATGGGGTGAGTTCCTTAAGGTCTTTTTCTGTTTTCGTTCCAAAAATTTTGGCGAATCCCTTCGTAATCGAGTCTAGCATTGAAAAAAATTATTTTTAAAGCCTTGACCTAGCGGTTTTGGCTATTAAGTTCTTTAAAAATTCTGCCTTTTATAAGGGCTTAAAGTTATAATGGTTTAATGTAAGAGTGATCAGATTGTTACACTTCCTTCAAACACTTTTTTTGCAGGCCCAGCCAGCCATATGTTGGTGAAAGTATCTCCGTTCTGCTGAAATGATACGCTAAGATCTCCGCCCATGGTTTGGATATGAACAGGACTTTTATATCCTAGTTTTCCTGCCATAAGGCCAACAGCTGTTGCGCCTGTCCCGCAGCTCAGTGTTTCATCTTCTACACCTCTTTCATAAGTTCTGATTTTCACTTTGTCTTGCAAAAGCTGTGCAAAGTTCACATTCGTGCCATTTTGGCTGGAATAGGATGGGAGATTGCGGATTTTCCTTCCCTCCGAGACAATTTCCAGGTTATCTACATTTTTAGAAATGACAATGTGGTGAGGAGAACCTGTATTTATGTACCATTCCTTACTGTTTAGTTCGTCGAATTGAGAAACATCAAACAATTGGAAGTGAATTATGTCATTTTCTTGTTTAATCTGGTGAGTTCCGTCCGTGGTTTCAAAAATCGCACTATCACTAACCATTCCTATTGATTGGGCAAATGCAAATCCACAGCGAGATCCATTTCCACAAAGGCTTTGGGAGCCGTCAGAATTGAAATAGATCATTTTGTAATCAAGCTCCTTGTGATTCTGGATTAGGATTAAGCCATCGGCACCAATCCCATACCTGCGATCACATAGCTTTGCTATGATATTAGAATCTTGAGGAAAAACTTCATTCCTGTCATCTATTAAGATGAAGTCATTGCCGGTACCTTGATATTTTGAGAAGTTTAACTTCATGTGACTAAGTTAAACGGATAAAGAGCAAAAAAAATCCCCACCGACTGGTAGGGATGTTAATTTTATTTTTTGGTAAGCTTCTCTTTGATTCGAGCCGCTTTTCCTTTCCTACCTCGCAAGTAATAAAGCTTTGCTCTTCTTACTTTTCCTTGTCTTAGTACCTCTACCTTTTCCAGGTTAGGAGTAAGGATGGGGAAGATTCTTTCTACAGCGATATCACCAGAAACTTTTCTTACAGTGAAAGTTTCACCGTTTGTGTTTCTATTGTTGATAGACATTACAGTTCCCTGGAACTGCTGCACACGCTCTTTGTTACCTTCTTTAATTTTATAGTGTACGTTGATGGTATCACCTGGGCCAAATGAAGGATACTTAGCTCTGATGTCTTTATATTCTTCCGCTACTACGTTCAATAATTCTGTGCTCATTTCTATACTCCTTGATGAGTGTTTTGAAAAAGGAGTGCAAATATAGAAATAAGTATCGGAAAAAAAGATATTGAATTAAATAATTCCATTATTGAGCGCATATTGAATTAGCTCAGAGCTACTATGCAAATTTAGCTTTTTGAGAATGTTCTTTCTGTGGGTCTTTACCGTATGTTCCGATATGAAAAGCGCATCGGCAATTTGTGAGCTTGTCAACCCATCGCCAAGCTTTCTGATGATCTCAATTTCTCGTTCGCTAAGTGAATATTCTTTGAGTTCTTTATCATCCTTACTGAAGTTTTGGATTTGATCATAGTATGATTTTCCACTGTGAACACGCGCAATTGCATCTGATAGTTCTTTTCCTGTATTGTTTTTTAGCAGACACCCGTCGATCCCTATTTTCACAATCTCTTCAATGAAAGACTTTTGTGCATACATGGTAAGAATGATGACTTTGATGTTGGGATAATCTGTTTTGATCTTTCTGGCGCACTTAATACCATCCATCCCCGGCATATTTATGTCCAGCACTACTATGTCCACCCTATTTTTTGTGACAAAATCAAGGACTTCCAATCCATTGGACGCCTCACCGACAACTTCAAAATCTTCTCGGGCACTAAGAACCATTTTAAGTCCATCAAGGACTATCTGGTGATCATCTGCGATTAATATTTTTACCGAACTCATACAGTCGAAATTTCTACAATGAAAGCACTTCCTTTCTCAGGACTCGAGTCAATGGTTAACTCTCCGTCGAGCTTGTTCACACGATTTTCAATATTCTTAAGTCCCATCCCAAATTGGATTTCTTCTTTTTTGAAACCAATTCCATTGTCCTCAAATATTAGATTCAGTGAACCTTTTATGTGAGTAAGGTCCAGTCTTATTGTTGAGCATTGTGCGTGTTTTAATGTATTATTTACCAGCTCTTGTATGATTCTATAAACCTCCAGACTTGTTTCGGTGGAAAGGGCATCATGCAGTTGGATGTTCACTTCAAACTTAATATTTCTAGCAGCGCTGACAGCTTCAGAAAGTTGATGAATCGCAGCTTCTAATCCAAAATGCTTAAGCATGCCGGAATCAAGGCTGTGAGATATCTTTCTAGTTTCCTCATTGGCTAACTGGGCAGTTTCACTGATTTTCTTAGCAAGTTTTTCCATCTCTTCAGGTTTCTTGGAGATCAATGTGTCGGCATACATATTAAGCGTCACCAAAATACTTCCAAGACTATCATGCAATTCAGCAGCAATTCTTTTTCGTTCCTTGTCCTGACCTTCCAGCAACGCATAGGTGGTTTTGGTTTCTTGCTCTTGGAGGAGGTCTTTGATTTGTTGATTCTCAAGATTCTTTTTTATAAGCTTTCGTTGATATAGGTAAATGAAAAAGACAATGGAAAATGCAAGCAGTAGCATGCCTGTTGAACCAATCAATAAGAAGGTATCATTATCCATTTTGGTAATTATTTTTTTTCGCTCCTACGAAAAAACCAATGGCAAAAATGATATTTTTCAATACGTTCGCCATGTTATGGAATGCCCAACTTGAAGAAGATGATAGGATAATATCTCCTAATAGAAATGAAAAAAAGGCGCCGCAAAAGAAGGTAAACACGGCAGTTACAATCCAAAAGCTCATTGACCTTTCAAGAAAGAATATATTTTCTTGAGAATAAAGTTTAAAGTAATAACTCAAGCAGAAAGCCATGAATAAAAAGCTTTCTAATAAGCGTAAAACCCCATTGAAGCTGTTATATCCTGTAATAAGAAAAGAATCTACAACGTAGGCAATCAAATAAACTATCACCACAGATTTGAAAATAATCTGGTTGATTTTAAGCACTCGGATGAAGTAAGCGGATAAAAGAATTACTTCTGTCAGGCCATATACGTGAGCAAGATATAGGTTTCTGATTCCATTTTTCATTAGAAGAAACATAATTGCATCGGAAAGAAACGAAACAATCACAAGTACGATTATGAACTTAACTCCAGAGTCAATTAGTTTCTTTCTAATGAAAAATAAAGGAATTAGCGACGATAATGTCGAAGCATATGCTATTGCAAATTGGGTATTCATGATCCGCCACTACACATGTCTGGACATGGCCAAGATGTATTTAAAGCAAAATTGAAGTCATCGACGGCATCAATTAGTTTATTGCCTCCATGAAATTTATCCCTGTCAGCATATCGCTGTGCTACAATAAATGCATCATAGTACCTTTCGTCTTCTATTTGATTTACACATTTGAATACTCTTACTCCTTCTATTCCTTCAGGGTTTGATTGATAAATTGAATCGACTTTATAGGAGAATTGTCTAAATGATTCGATATCAAAAAAGTATCCATGAGTTTGCTTATCCACTGCGTAGAAGATGTCTTTCTTTTTACGATCTAAATATTGTTGATACTTCTCTTTACATTCAGCAGAAGGGACGATTTCTCCTCCAATTTTTCTTATACCACTTTGCTGAATAAAGGCATCATCAACTTTCTTTTTAACAATTCGATCGTACGTAAACTCACTATTAAATTGGTTATGCACGATGTAGATTAATCCAAGAGCTAGAACTACTGTGAGTATTTGAAAAAGCCTCAATTTTGATTTGATGTCCATAGTTGTAAAGTTTAGGTTAGTAAATGATTTTATGGTTTTGCAATAAAGATCATCATTAAATCAAATAATAGAAATACCCCTCTAGGGGTAAATACAAAAAGCCCTCCATTGGAGGGCTTTTGACTTTTAAAGAGAAGGTTGATTTACTCAGGGCAGCTTACATTCAAATTCCATGCGGTACCTCCGCCGATGCAGCCACTCATATAGACTGTAACCGTTCTAGCTGTAGATGGATTGTAATTCACATCAATTGTGCCAGTACCACTTACATATCCATTTTGCCCATCGCCGCAGCTACTTACGGGAGGGAATGATGAGCTACTTATGCTGGAGCCAGATCCACCAATCCATTGATTATTGTAGAAAACATCGATTCTATCCTGAATAGAGAACATATCATAGGTGATAGATGCGGTACCTGGTGTATCTCCTAAATCATAGGTAGCAATGGTAAGACCATCACTTCCACTTGTAAAGGCAGGGCATTCCTGAATTGGTCCTACGGTTACGCAAGTTTGGAGTAAGTTACTCACCCGGCCACTGTTGTCATAGATGCAATAGGTCAGACAAAAATCTCCCTCTTGTACACTTGCGGGAATTCCGACTGGAACTACAAGCAGACCATCTGTAGAAGAATTGCCACTAGGGATATCAAAATAGCTCGATGCTCCATTGACTTGGACATAGCACCCTCCATATCCTTGGACTGATTCAAAATTGAATGGTAGGTAAAGGGTGTTGTCGGCAACAACAGTTGCTGATGTTTGATTGTTTGATACATTGGGAGCATCTGCGTCGGTACTTGAAGCAGGTGGCTGACCACCTACATTCTGGCTTCCTGGAATGACTAAAACACCTGTTAATGCATCAGCATCGGATGGGTCTACTTCAGCAGGTGCAGGATCGCTATCACCACCACAGCTGGTAATTAGAGTCAGTGCGGTAAGCCCAAATACAAGGCTTAAAAATTTGATTGATTTGTAAAGAGTCTTCATGGTAGTAAATTTTATACTACAAATACAAGAAGTCTCAAAGCCAATTGAAATACCTACTTAGGGGTATTTTAAATTACCATTTGACGGATTAGCTGAGCAAATCAGGCCTTCTTTCTTCGGTTCTTTTAAGGGCTTGCTCGTTTCTCCAAGTTTCGATGTTGGCTTCATGCCCGGAGGTAAGAACGTCAGGCACTTTCCAGCCTTTGTACTCTGCTGGGCGAGTGTAAACAGGGGGAGCGAGGAGGTTGTCCTGAAAAGAATCTGACAATGCAGAAGTCTCATCATTCAGTACGCCTGGAACCAATCGTATTAGTGAATCCGTGAGCACCATTGCGGCTAATTCTCCACCAGACAAGACATAATCCCCAATACTTATTTCTTTGGTAATCAAGTGGTCGCGAACACGCTGATCTACTCCTTTATAGTGTCCACAAAGCAAGATGAAATTCTCCTTAAGTGAGAGCTGATTAGCAATTGATTGATTATAAGTTTCTCCATCAGGGGTTAGGTAGATCACTTCATCGTAATCCCTTTTTCTCTTCAGCTCGGAAATACACTTATCAATAGGTTCAATCATTAAGACCATGCCAGCACCACCACCAAACGCGTAATCGTCTACATTAAGGTGCTTGTTTGTTGCATAATCACGAAGATTGTGAATCTCGAGCTCAACCAACCCTTTATCCATAGACCTTTTCACGATGCTTTGGGTTAAGGGACCTTCAAAAAGGTCTGGCAGACAAGTGATGATGTCGATCCTCATGAGATGAAGTTAATCATTATAGATGTCCAGAAGACCTACAGGGAGTTTTACTTCAACTTTTTTTCCCGCAATATCAACATGAGTCAGGATCTCGTCTTTAAGGGGAATTAAAATTTCTCTGCCGTTTAAGTCTACGGACAGAAGTTGATTTCCATTTAAATCGATTACCTCTTTGATAATTCCAAGCTTTTTGGGTCCCTCGGCTACTTCACAACCGACCAGATCATGGAAATAGTACTGACCTTCCTCAAGTGACGGGAGTGTAGAGAGTGGTAAAAAGAGTTTGGCCTTCAAAAGATTCCGGGCATCATCAACTGTCTCAATATCCTCAAATTTCACCAACGCTTTACCACCATTGATTTGAAGCGTATCAATAAAAAAAGGAACCAGCTTCCCTTGTTGTTCAAGGAAAACTGATTCCAAATTTTGATATTCGTCTGGAAAGTCTACATCCAATGAGATGCCAACTTCGCCGTTAAGACCATGGGTCTTGATTACTTCCCCTAGTTGGTAGCAATCATCCTGCCTCATAGCAGATTAACCCTCTTTTTTGTCTTCTTCTTTTGCTTCTTCAGCGGGAGTTTCCTCCTTTGCCTCAGCCTTAGGCTCTTCTGCTTGTGCCTCTTCCGCAGGTGCTTCAACAGCAGCCTGAGCTTCCTCTACTTCAGCTACATCTTCAGCTACATCCTCGTCACCTTCGGCACCACCTTCTTTTATCTCTTCAACTAAAGCAGCCTCAGCTTCTTGAGCTTTTTTCTTCAACTCCTCAGCTCTAGCATCACTTACCTTCTTCTCAGCCTCAAGAGCGGCTTTCTTCTTCGCAGCTTTTTCTTTAGCAAGCTTATCCACTTTGCCTTGAATCTTAGACTCTTTGTCTTTCATCCAAGCTTCAAGCTTTTTGTCTGCCTCTTCCTGCGTGATTGCACCTTTGTTCACACCAATCTGAAGGTGCTTTTTCATCATAATACCTCTGTAAGAAAGCATAGCTCGTACAGTATCTGTAGCCTGAGCTCCTTTCATTACCCAATCAAACGCCTTGTCGTTATCCAAATCAATGGTAGCGGGATCGGTGTTGGGATTATAAGTACCAATCTTCTCAATAAAGCGACCATCTCGTGGTGCTCTGCTGTCAGCCACAACTACATCGTACATGGCTTGTTTTTTGCGTCCTCGACGCGCTAGTCTAATTTTTACTGGCATAATTCTTTTTGTTTATGGAACTCGTCCATCAAAAGTTTAAAAATGGAGCGCAAATGTAGCGTATTTTTCTGTTAGTGAGAAGATTCAATCAGACATTCTATTCTCATTAAACCTTGGACACCACAAGTCAGTTGATTTTGCATCAAATTCTCATCCTCACAAAGTTAATTTCATTGATACTCAAAAAGAGATAACATAGTGATGATCAGTATAAATACATATGCTTATTTGCTTACCCGATTTTACAATTTTCAAAGAAACTTAATAACCCTTACTTTTGTTTCAGAACACAATGAATATGGACAAATATTCCTACATCGCCAATGCTCATGGAAATTACCTAGATGAGCTATTCAAAGCATATAAAGAAGACCCTGCTAGCATTGATGAATCCTGGAAAAAGTTTTTCGAGGGATTTGAATTTGCTCAGGAAAAGTATGGAGAAGATGGAGCCGGGCAGCAGATAGCCACTCCTAAAGAAACGGCTGTAAGAAACCTTATATATAGTTATCGATCATGGGCTCACCTTATTGCCAACACGAACCCGGTCAGAGCTAGACGCCCTCATTCTACAAAGCTTGAGTTGAAAGATTATGACCTGTCTGAGAATGATCTTAACACGGAATTTGAAGTTGGAAGTGAAATAGGGCTGGGAAAGACATCCCTTAAAAATATTTTAGATAAGCTTAAGAAGGTTTACGCAGGACATATTGGATTTGAGTACAACCACGTTCGTGACTCAGATATTCATGAGTGGTTCAAAACCAAGGTAGAGAAAGAGGGTGCTAATATCAATCCTTCTAAAGATGAAAAGCACAGAATTCTTTCCAAGCTTAATGAAGCAGTAGTATTCGAAAATTTCCTTCATACCAAATTCCTTGGTCAGAAAAGATTCTCACTGGAGGGTGGAGAAAATATGATTCCGGCACTGGATAAGGTCATCAACAAAGCGGCAGAGCTGGATGCAGCGGAAATCGTCATAGGAATGGCTCACAGGGGAAGACTGAATGTGCTGGCGAATATCATGGGAAAAACCTATGAGGAAATCTTTAGTGAGTTTGAGGGAAATCAGGAAGTAGATCTGACTATGGGCGATGGTGATGTGAAGTACCACCTTGGATATTCCTCACATATGGATACCCAGGCTGGGAAGAAGATGTATGTAAAACTTGCTCCCAACCCGTCTCACCTAGAGGCAGTTGATCCGGTTGTTTTAGGTTATTCACGAGCGCAAATTGACGATGAGTACCAGGGTGATCTAGGAAAAGCTATTCCAGTTTTAATACATGGAGATGCTGCTGTCGCAGGTCAAGGTATAGTTTATGAATGTGTGCAGATGTCCCTTCTAGAGGGGTATAAAACAGGAGGCACCATTCACTTTGTGATAAACAATCAAGTCGGTTTTACAACTGACTTTGCAGACGCTCGCTCAAGTATATATTGTACAGATCTGGCAAAAATTGTGGATGCTCCCATTCTTCACGTAAATGGAGATGATGCAGAAGCAGTAAACTTCTGTGCCAATCTGGCGGTAGAATATCGGCAGAAATTCAACAAGGACATCTTCATCGATATGCTGTGCTACAGAAGGCACGGTCACAATGAGAGCGATGAACCGAAGTTCACTCAACCAAAGCTCTACAATGCAATTGCGAAACACCCGAATCCACGAGAAGTTTACGTGAAGTATCTAACTGAGCGGGGAGATTTGGATGATGCGGCTGTTAAAAAGTTGGACAAAGATTTCAAAGATCAATTGCAAAACCGACTCAACGAAATCAAGGAACACCCGCTTCCATACAAGCCACAAAAAATAGAGGAAGAGTGGGATCACCTGAGAAGGTCGAATGAGAAAGATTTTGACAAATCTCCTGATACAAGTATCACGGAGGAGATGATTAAAAAGGTGGCAAAGGCGATTACAGAAGTCCCTAAAGGATTCAAGCCGCTTCGTCAGATTGAAAAATTATTGAAGGATAGGAAAGCAAGCTTCTTTGAGAAAAAGGAGTTGGGTTGGGCAGATGCAGAATTGCTTGCATATGGATCGTTACTTGCTGATGGCACCATTGTTAGAATGTCCGGACAGGATGTAAAGCGTGGTACCTTCTCTCATCGCCATGCTTACTTCTTTGACTCTAATACCAATGAACCCTATTGTGGGCTAAATCATATTCAGGAAAAGCAACAACCCCTTAGAATTTACAACTCACTTCTATCGGAGTATGGAGTACTAGGTTTCGAGTATGGCTATGCGATGGCAACTCCAAATGCTTTGGTTATTTGGGAAGCGCAGTTTGGTGATTTTGCTAATGGGGCACAGATTATGATCGACCAGTTCATAACCAGTGCTGAAAGCAAATGGCAAAGGATGAATGGCCTGGTAATGCTTCTTCCTCATGGTTATGAAGGGCAGGGCCCTGAGCACTCAAGTGCACGCATGGAGCGATTCCTTCAAATGTGTGCGAGTGAGAATATAATCATTGCGAACCTGACTACTTCGGCAAATATTTTCCACTTAATGCGTAGACAGGTGACATGGGAATTCAGAAAACCTGCTGTGGTATTTTCACCTAAATCATTACTTAGACATCCGGGTGTTGTATCTCCAATGAAGGATTTCACCGACGGAAGATTCCAGGAAGTAATTGGCGATGACTATGCTACAAACAAGGATGTGAAGAAAGTATTGTTCTGCTCAGGTAAAGTATACTTTGATCTTTTAGAAGAGCAGAAAAAGAAGAAAGCAAAGGATGTTGCCATTGTGCGCATAGAGCAAATCTATCCATGGCCTCAGAAGCAGATCGATGCAATTTTGAAGAAATACAAAAACCCTAAATTGGTTTGGGTACAGGAGGAGCCGAAGAATATGGGCGCATGGAGTTTCATCAACATGCGTGTAGATATGGATCTGGAAGTAGTGTCGAGAAAAATTAGTGCTTCTCCAGCCACCGGTTTCTCCAAAGTTCACAAGGAGGAGCAAGCAGGATTGGTAAAGCAAGCTTTTGAATTATAAATCAGCATAGCTGAAAACATAAAAAATTAAACAAGAAGAAAATGAGTCTTGAAATGAAAGTTCCTGCGGTAGGTGAGTCAATCACTGAAGTGACCGTAGCATCATGGACAAAAAGCGACGGAGACATGGTCGAAATGGATGAGGTCATCTGTGAACTGGAGTCTGATAAAGCCACATTTGAAGTAACAGCCGAAGCAGCCGGAAAGCTTAGCATAAAAGCGCAAGAGGGTGACACACTTGAGATAGGTGCGGTTCTTTGCGAAATAGACGAGCGTGCCTCCGGTGGAGGATCTTCCACTAGCAGTGCATCTGAAGAAAGTAAAGCTGAATCCTCACCAACGGGCTCTTCTGAAGCAAAGACTACAGGAGAGGTTCTGGAAATGAAAGTGCCAGCTGTAGGTGAATCTATTACGGAAGTTACAATTTCCAACTGGGCCAAGAGGGATGGAGATTTTGTGGAGTTGGATGAGGTCATTGCTGAAATTGAATCTGACAAGGCCACTTTTGATCTGACAGCTGAAGCTCAGGGAAAACTACAGATTGTGGCCCAAGAGGGCGACACGTTGGAGATAGGTGCTTTGATTTGCAAGATTGAAGTGATGGAAGGAGGTGCGCCAGCATCCAGTGCTTCTTCAGGCGGATCAACCGAAAGCTCATCAACATCTGGTTCTGGTGAGAGCAAAGAGACCTATGCGACAGGTCATGCATCACCTGCTGCAGCAAAAATTTTGGAAGAAAAAGGAATCTCTGCTTCTGATGTGAAAGGTACCGGCAAGGATGGTCGTATCACTAAAGAAGATGCCATGGGAGCTCAAAAGAGTAGTCAACCAGTCAAGTCATCTGCAGACGAAAAGCCTGCCAAGCCTCAGTTTGAAGCACCTACGTTTAGTGGTGGGGTAAGCAGAGAGCAGCACAGAGAAAAGATGTCCTCGTTAAGAAAGACTGTTTCCCGTAGACTGGTTTCTGTGAAAAATGAGACGGCTATGTTGACCACCTTCAACGAGGTAAACATGAAGCCAATCATGGACTTGAGAAAGAAATACAAGGAGGAGTTTAAGGAGAAGCACCAAGTGGGACTTGGTTTTATGTCTTTCTTCACTAAGGCTGTTTGTGTAGCACTTCAGGAATGGCCTGCAGTCAATGCTCAAATCGATGGAAATGAGATGGTCTTTAGTGACTATTGTGATATTTCCATCGCCGTATCTGCGCCAAAGGGTCTGGTAGTACCAGTGATTAGAAATGCAGAGTCCATGAACTTTGTGCAGATAGAAAAAGAAGTGATTCGACTTGCGACCAAAGCAAGGGATAACAAGTTGAGTATTGAAGAAATGGAAGGAGGAACGTTTACCATTACCAATGGTGGTGTCTTCGGATCTATGATGTCCACTCCAATCATCAACGCACCACAATCTGCAATCTTAGGGATGCACAATATTGTTGAGCGAGCGGTGGTTGAAAATGGAGAGGTGGTAGTAAGACCAATGATGTACGTAGCTCTTTCATATGATCACAGAATTATTGACGGAAGAGAATCTGTAAGCTTCCTTGTTAGAGTGAAGCAACTTCTCGAAGACCCAACCAGACTCCTTTTGGGAGTTTAATTTAAAATCTAAAATCTCCCAATCTAAAATCTAATAAAATGGATTATCAAGTAGTAGTAATAGGTTCAGGTCCTGGTGGTTATGTAGCGGCGATCCGTTGTGCTCAGCTGGGATTAAAAACAGCAATAATCGAAAAGTATGACACGCTAGGAGGTACATGCTTGAATGTGGGATGTATTCCCTCAAAGGCGCTTTTAGATTCATCAGAGCATTTTCACAATGCGGAGCATACCTTCAAAACTCATGGTATCGATATCAGCAAGCCAAAGGTGAATCTGAAGCAAATGATTGGGCGTAAGGCGGATGTGGTGAAGCAGAATGTGGAGGGAATCGATTACCTCATGAAGAAGAATAAAATTGATGTCTTTCATGGGATGGGAAGCTTTGTTGATAAAAACACTATTCAGATTGATGGAAAAAAGAAGCAAAAAATCACTGCGGAAAAAGTCATCATAGCCACTGGGTCAAAACCCGCAAGTCTGCCATTTATCAAACTTGATAAGGATCGTGTGATCACCAGTACAGAAGCATTGGAACTAAAAGAAGTACCTAAACACATGATCGTGATTGGTGGAGGTGTGATTGGTGTGGAGCTAGGCTCTGTATATGCAAGGCTGGGAGCTAAAGTTTCTGTTGTTGAATACCTCGATAGTATTATTCCTACGATGGACTCTACAATGGGTAAGGAACTTCAAAAATCGCTGAAAGGTATCGGATTTGACTTTTACCTTGGGCATAAGGTCACTGCTGTGGAAAAGAAGGGCAAGAACGTGACGGTTAAGGCTGAGAATAAGAAAGGTGAAAGTGTGGAAATTCAAGGTGATTATTGCCTTGTATCTATTGGACGAAGACCCTATACAGACAATCTGGGTCTGGACAAAGCAGGTGTGAAGATGGATGATAGAGGACGTGTGGAAGTTGATGATCACCTGAGGACGAATGTTGATAATATCTATGCGATAGGTGATGTGGTGAAGGGAGCGATGCTAGCTCACAAGGCTGAAGAAGAGGGAGTTTTTGTTGCTGAGTCTATCGTTGGTCAGAAGCCACATATCAATTACAATTTGATTCCTGGAGTAGTTTATACCTGGCCGGAAGTTGCTTCAGTTGGATATACGGAGGAGCAACTAAAAGAGCAGGGAAGATCATTTAAGACCGGAAAATTTCCTTACAAGGCACTTGGGCGAGCCAGGGCAAGTATGGATACGGATGGATTGGTGAAGATTTTGGCTGATAAGACTACCGATGAAATCCTTGGCGTTCATATCATAGGAGCGCGAGCGGCGGATATGATCGCTGCGGGCGTTACCGCGATGGAGTACCGAGCTTCGGCAGAAGATATCTCAAGAATGTCGCATGCGCACCCAACCTATATGGAGGCATTTAAAGAGGCAGCCTTGGCGGCTACCGATAACAGGCCGATACATATGTGATTTTAGTGTTTGGGGAGGGTGATCGTAAATGTAGAACCTTCTCCAAGCTCACTTTCTACTTTCACTTCACCGTTCAGCCTTTCAATGGCACGCTTCAGGATGTGAAGCCCAAGCCCAGTTCCTTCAATTTTTCTGTTGACGCGGAAGAACATGGTGAATATTTTGTCTACTGTTTCCTGATCCATGCCTATGCCATTGTCTTTGGATATAATCTCTATACAGTCATCCTTTTGATTGACTGAAATCTCAAATTGAGGTTTGTTATTTTCTGTGCGGGCATACTTAATGCCGTTTTCGATCAGGTTTTGGATGATGGTGTTGATCAATGCCCATTCGGCTCGATATTTAATTGTGGGATCGACCGAAATTTTAAATTCTACCAATTCATAATTGGTCAAGAATTTATAGGATGAGATACAGTCATAAATGATCTTTTCGAAATCAATTTCCTGCTTCGTATCTTCGTTGAAAGACATTTTGGTCAGGTTTAGCAACCCATCCAGAATGGTATTGAGCCTGGCTGTCTGAGTCTCGTACTCTGCCAAAAACTTCAGGGCAGTTTCATCTTTGACCTCCAGCTTGGCTACATAGCTCAGACTCATCATCGAGGTGATCGGCCCCTTTAGGTCATGCGAAATACGGTAGAAAAAAGAGTCGAGTTCAATCTTCTTTTTCTCAATAATCTTAGCCCTTTCCTTTTGGATTTGGGCCTTTTGCTCCAGCTGATTCATCTTGTTGATGTCATCATAGCTCTTGATCACCTTAGCTGTTCGATCATTGATTACACTTTCCTTTTCATCAATGTATTGCTGCAGGTATTTCAACGCCAACTCAAGATTTCCCTCCTTTTTCGCTATTTCGTGCAGTAACAAGTTTGCTCTGAATTTGATAAGGATTATTCGATTCTTATTGCTATACTCTAGCGCTTTTACTAATATTTCTCTGGCTTCATCCAGACGATTCATCCTGATATACAATGCGCCACGTTTATGATAGCACATGGCTACTCCAAGTTTTTCACCCATTTCCAGATGAATACGCTCAGCCTCTAGAAAGTCATTTTCTGCTTTTTCGTACTCCTTGGTGGCAGTGTAAATCTTGCCCCGACCGTACAAAGCGAATGCAAACCCCCGTGTGTCCCCTGTTTCTGTCTTGTAGGCTATTGATTTTTCAATCAAATCCATTGCATCGCGGATTTTACCCTGATTCAGATATATTCCTGAAAGTGGATTAAAAGCATTTGATTGAAGATTGAGATCATTGGCCTTTTCGCCCGATTCGATGGCTGATTGGTATATTTTGATGGCACTTTCCGTATCGCCAAAGTACTCATAGATTGTACCCATCGATTTTTCTACACGCGCCTTATTATGCCAATCGTTAAGCTTTTTATAGGTTTTGAGGCAGTCCATCAGGTAGGTGAGTCCCTGATTATAATCATCGGTTTTGTAGAGCACTCCGGCAATGTTGTACTTAGCGTCAGCTATCCCTTTTTCATCATTTTCGAATTCAAAATGCTCAATCGCTTCATTGGCCATATTGATAGCTAAATCAAAATCTCCGATGATCATGTGAAAGAGCGAGAGGTGTGAAAGTGATTTCCCAATGCAAGAGCTGTCATCCAAATCTTTGCTGATAGCTAGTGCCTTCTCGGCCAACTCAATGCTAGACTTTAAATTATTTATGCGACGCTCGTAAGCGTCATTCAAAAGTGAATGGACGGAAGACTTAGATTGCGTTAATGCTGACTCCAACTGTGGTGAGGTGATTTTATTGACTTAGAAATATAGCTAGCTGGAGATAAAAAGGGGATTAGAAGTGATTCAAATGCAGTTTGAAAGATGAAAATTAGGGGGCAACCCTTACAAATGCAGTAGTCAATTTGCGTATGAATTATTTTTTTGACTTGTCCATCTCATCCAAGATCAGTGCTTCTTGGACTATTTGATCAATCTCGATTTCAGGAAGATTATTCATCTCAAAGAGATCTATTCCAGCCACCATCTTACGATTTTTTTGAGAGAGTAGGCCTTGCTCATTAGATAGTCTGTGTCCTTTGAGAAAGGCCAGCTCAATTCCATTTTTCTTTATTGGATTGAGATAGCAAACCCAGCTCTTTTGATAATACATAGGTATCTCATATTTGATGTGTTGAGTCAATCCATGATAGTCTGTCAGGCGCTGATGTAAATAGGAAACGATGGCCTTTTGTTGACCATCGAGTCCTGCAATGAAATTTTGGATGGAGTTCACGGTAGTTTGAATTCAGGATTGTAGATCAATCCGATAACATTGCCCCATGGGTCCTTGAGGTTGGAGACTACTATTTCTCCGCCCACATTGGTGGGTGCTACATGTTCAGTAGCACCTAATTCAATTAGGCGTTTGTGGGCCTCTTCCACATCCTCCACTCCCCAAAACGATTCGATGTTATCACTCTTTTTATCTGCCGGAGTTTCATCAGGTACTAGCCCCAGTTCATATCCCGCAACATTGAACCCGATGTAAAAAGGCTCTTCAAAGTAGGCATTGCATTCAAAAGCTATCGAGTACCATTCCTTTGCCTTCTGAAGATCAGGTACGTGATAAATGGTAGTTCTTAAACCTAAGATTTTCATAATTTTTTTACTTTACAGCGTACCTGATAATCGTTCTCAGCTTTTCTGTTGGAGTCTTTCTTGGATCACTAAGATAAATCTCATGGTGATGACCATTCATGGTCAATTCATTTTTTTGCATGAATTCAATCATCTTCATGATTGTTGGCTCTTCTTCGTCATAGCTTCCTATGTGTAGTATTTGTACGCATTTTCCTTCATTGATCAATTCAAACTTTACTTCATCATTTGCGATCAACTCAGGATTCTTTGTTTTTACTTTTTGAACGGCACGATAGAAGTGATCCCCCTCTACAAAATCAGGCATCCGAATGAGAAACTTCCAATTCCATTGCTCCTTTGGAGTTAGTGTGAAGTTTTTCTGGGCTTCAGGTCCACCATCAATCCACCAAAATCCCTCCATTTTGGGCACTTTAAAGTCCATGTCTTCTGCCTTGCATGTAAACTTGACACCATACGCAACTGCATATAGTTGGCTTACGGCATTCCATACAGGTTCAGATTCCGGATGACCTCTGCCTTCCACAGTTAGGTAGTAGTAGGGGTCTAAATCTCGAATCTCGGGTTTTGATGAAACCTTGTAATAGTTAGGGTCAGCTTTTTGAAGATCAAATTTTTCGATTATTGCTTCCATAATTGTGTGTGAGTTTTGATTATGAAAACAAAGAAATAAGTGTCAGTGACAGCCTTATGTCACTCATTTTTGAAATGAAGAAAATTTTTTATTCGAAGTGAATAAACTCTCTATTTTCGACACTTTCAGGCGTAATGGTTACTCCATTGATTTCTCCTGTATCCCAGTCCTGAACGATTTTCCATTCCCCCTCTATTTTTTTTAGTGCCACGTGAAATCGCCCGACAAAATACCTCGGTTCGTCTTGTGAGGTATCTGTGATGCGATAATACCCAACCTCATAGGCATTATCACCATTGGAAGTTCTTGTTTCAAAGGAGAATTCAATGATTTGCTCCTTCTTCTGTCCTTGCATTCGTTCAGCATTTCTGGATTTATATTCATCACCAACCAGTAATCGTCCAGGATTGATGCGCCACACATCGTCTGAGTGAATGGCATTGAATCCCTCGCCATCATTGGCTTCCCAGGCTTTGGTAAATGCCTTCCATACTTGTTCATCTATTTCGTTTTGGGCGGTTTGGGCCGAGCTACTGATGCAAGTGCAAAGGATGATAAGGGCGATTAATACTTTCATGTTCTAAGCATTGGTTAAAAATGGGGCGCTGTGATGTTCCAATAGTTCTTTGGCTTGTGTAGCGGCTATTCCCTGTAGTTCACTGGGAGAAATGATTTCAACCTCTTTGCCAAACATCATAAGCCACCTCGCAAAATAGTCGTATCGTGGAGTCACAAACTTCATTTGATAACGTCCGTCCGCAAGTTTGGTTTCTTCTGCAAAACCCATAAAATACTTTTGCTCTCCCATGAATCTAGCCACCATGGCGGAAACAATTATCTGTGCCTCCTTAGCATCTGTCCCAATTAAGGCATCATGCAGAAACTCCAAATAATTGGGATGCGTGGAAGGATCAAACTCCTCAGCCAGCACCTGAACTTTCATGATACGATCAGCTCGGAAATCTCTTAGGTCCTCCCTCAGCCTGCAGAATGCAATCAGATGCCATCGACTGGAGTAGAATACCATTCCCAGGGGCTCCACCTCTCGTTGGGTGGTGCTGTCATTATAATGAGAATAGTAAGTCATTGAAATGACCCGATTTGTGGCTATTGCTAACTGGATTTCTGCAAGATGTGAGTCTTTTTTCTGGATTGGAACTGGGGATGGACGTATCGATATGCGATCTTCCAGATTGTCCAGAAATTCTTTGTCAGAGTATTTCAGCACCGCCTTTATTTTGTACATGGCCTTCTCAAACGTCTCAATAGTCTGAGTGTCGGCACTACGCTCTATAAATTTGGCACCCATCAGAATGGCGCTGGCCTCCTCTTTGTTGAATACTACTGGAGGTAGGTGATAGCCATCCACAATAAAATAGCCTTCACCGGCATCTCCCCCAATGGGAACACCAGCATCCATGAGCGATCGGATATCTCGGAAAACAGTCCGTCTGCCTATTTCGAATCGATCTTCCAGTTCGGTAAGGGTGACACGCGGCTTGCCTTGAAGGTGTATAAGTAGTGCGTTAAGTCGGTCTATGCGATTCATGAAAGGAAAATTATCCAATTTTCCTTTCTTACGCATAAACAGCTAGTTGAGGTTAAGGATTAATCTGATTCTGGTTTTAAAAAAGCAAATCCTTCCCAGAATTCTGAAGCATCCAAATCTTTTGAGTCGCTGAAAAGTGAAGCTCCCATAGGAAGGAAGAGTTCGTGCTCAGGAATTTTGCTAATCACTTCAATCTGGTTCATATGGAGTAGCGAGTTGTAGATATAGCCATCGTACGTTACTCCTCTAAATTTCACGTCTGTCAACACACAAGCCCCATCTATAAATTCGAAATTTTCCTCCCACTTGATTGACTTCCAAATTGACTTGTTTGCATTAAAGATTGGCTGGTATTGCATGTGGACAATGGCCAGACTTTCCTTGTCTACAAAGAGTGTCCCTCGTGTATTGCCCAGTTTCTTCTGTGGGCGGAAGGTAATGATGTAGCTGTCTCGTTCATTGTAGAATGTATCGCCAACATGCTTGTACTCGTATCTTAGGCGGTCTTTTTCATTCAGAAAAGAATTCCCTCTCCATATCGAGGAGCGAGCCATCTCTGCCGCATGACCCTCGATCAACTTGCTTTCATCGACCTTTCTGTACAATTTCTTGCGAGTTTTGATTGGACTGATCATTGCCTCCAACCGCTGGTTTAAGTTGCAAGGGATATAAATATCAATAATGCCCTCAGCTTCATAAATGTCCTTTTGTCGCTTGGAAACGGTTTCACGATAATAGCCGAAATTGTGCACACGGCTCATTTCATAGTTGATGTGGAATCTGTCAAAGACGGACTCCATGATGATATTGCCACTTTTTAAAGTGCTTTTGTCGTGGTTGTTTCCGGTATTCTCACTTGATAGTGGAAACCCTAAAATCAGAAGTAGTGTAATTAGTGCCATACCTGCTAAAATTGGTACGATACAAACTTAGGGGGAGGTAAGTTGCAAAAACCTCATAATTACGCTCATTTTGGCATAGGTAATACACTTACTAGCTTCTAGATGATTTCACTTAAAGTAATACTTTAACCAAAATTGAGTGAAATGAATGTTTTGGGGATGAGAAGCTGTCTTCCTAATACGGAGACTTCACTTCTATCGATAAAAAAGTAATCAGGCTTCCATTCGAATTTCTTTTCAGGTCGGCCAGAAAGTGCTGATCACTACCATCAATGAAGTTTCTACCCATTACTCCGGTATACTGTTTGAAGTGGATATCATACGCTTCCGGCCTAGCGCCAAATACCGTAGTGTGGATGTGACGGTTATCTGCAGAGCTGCCATAATCGCCAGGCAAAATGGTCTGAACTAATATCTGGCCTTTGCTATTTGTTATGGCCGATCCACTTAAGCGGGCAGTAGACTCGTCATTCGCAACCGATGGATTGTATTCCCCGCTGGTATCGGTGTGGTAGAAATGTACGCGTTGATCTGGTAGAGGATTGCCTGATGACTTATCTACAAACGTCAGGCATAGAATCAGTGGCTCACCGGGTTCATCCCGATTGCTAATTTGCAGTCGATTTTGTTCTGGCAACTCTTGGTAGGTTTTAAGGACACCTTCATCAACAGATGAGATTGAGTTTATTTCCCGATCAATGCCGCAAGAAGCAAGTGATAAAACCAAAAGAAATGCGTATTTGGGCATGAGCATTATACGCCCTAATATTGATTGGGTTTAGCTTAAATAACTTGTGAGGGATTCAATTACCTTCTTGCTATTGCCCACAAAAATCTGATCTTCAACAATGAAAACCGGACGTTTTAGGAAGGTATACTCCTCCTGAATGAGCTTTCTGTAGTCATCTTCAGACAGATTTTTATCACCCAATCCCATCGATCTAAACTTCATGGCTTTTCTTGAAAAAAGGGATTCGTAAGATCCGCTTCGTTTTTTCATTTCATCAATCTGGTCAAAAGTCATCTGATCAGATTTGATGTCTTGTTTGTCAAAATCAGCAATGAGATCACCCAGCTCATCCATGATGCGTTTACAGGTAGTACAGGTAGATAAATAATAGACTTTCTTCATACCTCAAATAGACCAAAAAGTGATGAAAAACAGAAGTGCACGATAGCCGATTAAGCAAACCAGCACTGCAGCTAAACATAGGGCTGTGTTTAAGCAAGCCCTTAGGGGTTTGAATCTGTAAAACGTACGCTCCATTACGTAGAAGAAATAAGACAGCCCCAGGAAGGCAAATGATGTAGAATATATATTAGTCAGAAATTGTCTATACCCAAATTGGCTAATAGTTAGCCCAATCAATCCATATAGCTGAATTACGACCAGAAGAATGAAGGTCATTACTTCAAGACTGATGGTCAAATGGTCTGCAAAATATTTGCGCTTGCCTCCCAGGTGTATAGGCCAGAAAAGTATCGCAAGCATATAAGCAAATATTACTAGCAATAACTTTGATAGTTCTGTGGTTTTAGTGTTATAGACGGTCAAATATTCATCGTAAGAAACGTCCCTTTTGGCAATGACATCTTCAACCCATTCGACAACCAGCGGACTATAGTGAAACGACGTTCTCTGAATTTCAAGAGGTGTAGTGAATGTGTTGATCAATGGAAACAGAAAATAAATGAGGTTGGCTAGAAAGAAAATGGAAACCGGCTTCATGTAGGGCTTACGTCTACCTTCCGCAAATTCTTTGGAAAGGAAGCCAGGCCTTTGAAAAAGGACCTTTAGCGTGCGCCAGAGTTTGTTGTCAGCAAAAGTGATGGCGTTTACAAACTCATTAATAAAATATTTAAGTGACCGGTCATTAGGATTAATAACCTTCTCCCCACAGGTGTTGCAGTAGTTGCCTTCAAACTCATTCCCACAGGATTTACAGCTATGCTTTTTCAATGAATTGAATTGATAATTTCAAATCTAATAATCTTTCGATTCAGTAAATTACCATACAACCTTAAAACCATTGATATGAAAAACACCAGCCCTTTATGTCTTTTGCTTTGCTTTTTACTGGCGTGCACACCACAAGAGCAACCACTTACCATTGACAACATTGCTGAAAGCTATGTCAAACTCATGCTGGAAATCGGGCAGTATGATAGTGACTTTATTGATGCCTATTACGGGCCAGAAGAATGGAAACCTACTGCAAAAAAAGATACGTTTCCATCTGGTGATTTTATTGAACGAGCCAATAATCTCATCAGTCAGATACAGTCGGTAGAAGGAGATAAAGACCGAAAATTTGTATTGGTGAAGCAACTAATTGCCGCTCGCACTAAAGTAGAGATTATCAATGGGAAGGTTTATCCATTTGATGAAGAAGCTAAGCTACTGTATGATGCTAAGCCACCTTCCTATCCGGAATCGTATTTTGATAGTCTTTTACTTGACCTGGAAAATGCATTGCCGGGAGAGGGCAGCTTAGCGGATAGATACAATGAGTTTGTTGATCAATTCATAATACCTAAGGAAAACCTTGATACAGTTTTTCAAACCGCGATAGCTGAGGCAAGAAAACGCACCATGGCCAGGTATGATCTTCCTGAAAATGAAAACTTCGTTTTGGAATACGTCACTGACAAGAGCTGGTCAGGGTACAACTACTACCAGGGCAACAGCCAGAGTTTGATTCAGATCAACACCGATCTTCCAATCAAAATCAGTCGAGCCATTGATCTGGCTTGTCATGAGGGCTATCCGGGGCATCATGTATTTAATGCTTTATTGGAGCAAAATCTGGTAAACAACAAAGGATGGAAAGAGTATTCGGTTTATCCGCTTTTCTCCCCTCAGTCCTTAATTGCAGAGGGTAGCGCCAATTATGGAATTGATGTAGCATTTCCAGGTGAAGAGCGAGTTCAGTATGAGAAGGAAGTTCTGTTTCCTTTGGCGGGATTGGATGCATCTCAGGCAGATAAATATTACGAAATACAAGGCCTAATTGGGAAGCTCAGCTATGCCGGGAATGAAGCCGCGCGAATGTATCTCAACGGTGAGATTAGCCGAGAGGAGGCAGCCAGATGGATGGAGAAGTACCAGCTTAACGAACCGGAACGAGCACTGCAGCGGACCAGGTTCTTTGATCAGTATCGTAGCTATGTGATCAATTACAATCTGGGCAAAGACCTGGTGGCCAACTACATCGAAGCACAGGGAGGTACTGCTGATCAGCCTGAAAAGCGATGGGAAGTTTTTAAAGAACTGCTTAGCAATCCGAATACAGCCAGCACCATCAAATAAATCAAATCATGGGAATCAATCGACGGGACTGGCTCAGACAAAGTTTACTTGCATCCGCTACCATGCTGGTGGCAGGACCACATGCAGCACAGGGATGTGCAAGCGAGCGATCAAAAGAACTTCGCGAGAAAGATGACCTTATCCTGCTCAACTGGAATGAGAATCCCTATGGCCCATCTGATGTAGCCGTTCAGGCGGTAAATGATGCTATGAAATACGCTAATCGGTATCCCGATGAGGTGGTGAATGAGCTCAAGCAAAAGCTGGCAGATAAAAATGGATTAAAACCGGCCAACTTCCTGCTCACCGCAGGATCTACGGAAGTGCTAAGCTTGCTGGGGCAGCATGTGGGTCTTCAAAAAGGCGAGATTGTGAGTCCCTATCCGACTTTTCCTACCGCTTTGCGATTTGGCGAGCGAGCGGGAGCATCCATCAAAAGAGTAGGTTTGGATACCGATGATCGGATCGATCTGGATAAAGTTTTAGACGCCATTTCAGACAAAACCAAAATGGTCTTTATCTGCAATCCCAACAATCCAACCGGGACGGAGCTTCTAACGGAGGACTTAAGAAGCTTCTGCAGGAGGGTTCCTGAAAATGTTTTGATCGCGATGGATGAGGCCTATGTCGAGTACTCGAATGCAGGCTTAAAGGGCAGTATGATCAGTTTAGTCAATGAGCTACCGAACCTCATCATTGTGCGTACTTTCTCTAAAACGTACGGACTGGCAGGATTGCGCATGGGCTATGCCGTCTCCAATGTTCGCAATATCCAGGCACTTCGGGATCGACATTTGGGCTCAGAGATTGCTGCCGGATGGCCTCCGCTGGTTGCTGCGAGTGCTTCACTGGACGATCCTGAGTTTATCAATATGTGTGTGGCTAAGAATGCCGAAGGAAAGCAGATTGTTTATGATGCATATGATCGGTGGGGAGTGAAGTACAACCCGTCCTCAACCAATTTTATTTATGCCAGGGATGACCGTTTTGAGAAAGATTTGGTGGCGAAGATGAAGAAGAAAGGCATCCTCATCACCAAGTGGCCGGACATGACCCAACATGTTCGTGTGAGCATCGGTAAACCGGAGCATATGCGATTGTTTGTGGAGACGGTGGAGGAGTTTTTGGTGTGAGGTAGGTTTCATTCTCAGCCAAGCTTTAATAAATTTTTAGAAAACGTTATTATTGTCCGATGAAGATGATAAATCTAGTTTTGGTACTTAGCTGCGTGGGGCTGTCCTGCTCGGATGACGAATCTGATCAAACACTATATTCAGGAATAGTTTTGGATGCGAATAGCGAACAACCATTAGAAAATGTGGAGGTTTCTTTATTAGGAGGGGATGATCCATTAGATCTGCTTCCAATTAAATCGGGTATTTCGGATGTGAATGGTGAGTTTGTCATTAGCCTTCCAAAAGCTGAAGAAGTTTTTGCCTTCAATTTATAAAAGTGAATCCCCCAAGTATATTATTGATAATTATAACACCAACGTGATTGCCATTCAGAACAAGGGTTATAATTATGATACCTTGATATCATTCGATGCTGCATATGTAAAATTGATCATCCCGCAAGGCTCTTCAGAACAATTGGACGTCACCTTGTCCGGAGGAATAATTCGGAATACAGGCGATATTTTCGGTAAAATACTTGCTAGGTATTACAGTGAGTCATACACACTGGATGCAAATAAAAAGGAAGCAATTTTCCAGTTTTTCGCTGATGGAGAAAGTATATCTGTCACATGGAATGTTGATGATATTAGATATGCTGATGAGATATTATTGGAAAAGTTTGACACAGTAGAATACCAAGTTACACTTTGATTTCTTTAGTATCTCGTTTCTGGAGATTTCACATATTTGGTTTATCATTTTAAGACTTCTCCTCCACAAAGGTTTGTAGGGAGGGTAAGGGAGTTTTTGATTCAGCCGATATCATCGGATGCACTTTCTTAGTATCAGATGATAGCAAGTTCTTATCGGATACCAACCCATTCACATCGGACGCTGGAATCTTGCAAAAGATGCTAGTCCGTTCTTATCTGAAGCTGGAAATTCTCATAAGATGCTAGAAGAACGCAAAAGATGGTCGTCCACTCGCATCGGATGATCATCCAAGGGCAAAAGATGCTGGAATAGTGCATCTGAAGGTGGTAATATCTTATTTGATGCTGAACTAGCTGTATCGGATGACAATCGTCTTTTATCGGATGAAGGAAAAGTTTAACAGAAGGTAGATATGAGTATGAGATTCCTGATCTCCGCTGCGCTCCGTCAGGAATGACGTTCTTTTTTCTGTGCGTCATCCCGGACTTGTTCCGGGATCTAAGAATATGGGTACGGTTTGACGCTTTAGAGTCTGACTACTTTGAAGAAGAGATCCTTCTCTGCGTTCAGGATGACAGCTCCGATTTTATTTCTGTGCTAAAACTTGAATATCCCTACTTACGAAATTCTGCTGTCGTGCCTCTCTGTGTCAGACAGGCTGACGGAGGAAGCATCTAGGGAGATTCCTGATCTCCGCTGCGCTCCGTCAGGAATGACGTTCTTGTTTCTGTGCGTCATCCCGGACTTGATCCGGGATCTTATTATTTAGGAGATGGTGTTGTTCAATTTTCCATATAAATTGTATTTTATAAAGAATTTTTGATTTTATCATATCATGATTATCTCATAATCGTGTTGATATCTAGATATAAAAGCATCAAATTATTGTAAAAACAATGATTTTATCCATATTTATTGAATGATTCTCATTTTAATGAAAATTATCAATAATTGTATTTTATTAATTTTGTGTAAGCTCTCAGGATAACAGAGCGACTGCCTGAGCTAAGGGCAGGCAAGTAGGTATCGAACCCTGCCCTGGGAGCTTTTTTTAGTTGTATTCGTCAAAGTCCTGATGGTGATTCGTGGAGACACGAACCATGTCGTGATTTTCAATAGAGGTATACTTGAAGTATGTATCATACATAAATAAACTACATTTAAGTGATGAAGATTCTGGCAAGTTTGATTATTGTATTTATAGTTTGGCTTTATCTACCTGACAATAGCTCATTCTCTTATTTAGCTGGAAGGATTATTGTTGAGTTACTTTTTCTTTATTTCTTTCCTCTTTTGATAGGGCTGGTAGGTTTTTTCAAGGAGAAAAAATATAGTTGGAAGCTGTTTAATCTTGTATTTTGGATACTTTTTGTTATTCGGATTTTTGTTTTGGTTGGTCAATATCAGCTTATCTCGAACTATTGATTTTGTAGACCTACTTTCAACTTTTGACAAAATGGATTACCAGCTCGAAATCAACTCTTGACTGACATTTATATTGATTTAATCTTTCAAAATCTTGCCAGCCATGACATATTTTTCTGCCTTCAGTTTTTTGAGTTCGTTGGTTAACTGCATTGATAATTTCTTCTTCAAAATCTAAATCAGAGTAAATGCACTCTGGATTTAAACAATCAATTTTAAAATAAGATTTATCACTTTTAGTGAAAGTGAATTCTTGAATGTCCGAATAAGCATAAGCTCCAGAATATTCTCTTGTTAATGAAATACATATACTTTCAACCTGAGGGAATCTTTCTTTAAGTAATGGAGAGTTAATTTTTCTATTCCAGTTTATTTCACTCTCTTTTTGTCGAATTTCCTGTTCTTTCATACTCTTAAATCAAAAAGCCAATATCTCCTGCATCTTCTCAGCAATCCGTTCTGCATTTGGAACCACTGACTCCATCAAAGGCACATTGTGCGGCAGAGGGATGTCTGGCATAGCGATTCGCTCTACCGGGGCGTCCAGGTAGCTGAATCCTTCGGAGGCAAGCACTGCAGCGATCTCCGCTCCAAACCCGGCTGTAAGTGCATCTTCATGCACGATCAAACACCTGTTCGTTTTTTGGATGGATCGCATAATTGCTTCTTTGTCCCATGGCATGATGGTGCGCAGGTCCAGTACATCAGCTGAGATACCTGTCTCATCCACGGCAGCTTCGCATGCTTCACACATTGCTCCCCATGTTACCAATGTAATGTCAGTTCCTTCTCTGAGTAGGTTTGCTTTTCCGAATGGTACCACAAACTCATCGCCCGGATAAGGTCGTCGAGCATACCGATTATCGTTCAGGTTTCGGTGCTCGAAGAACATGGTTGGGTTATCGGATCGCATCGCTGATCGGATCAGTCCCACCGCATCTTGAGCATTGCTTGGGAAGGCTACCTGCCACCCAATCGCATGAGCGAACATCACCTCGTTGGTTACCGAGTGCCACGGGTCACCTACTTTGGCAAACCCTCCGGGCATCCGTACAACGATCGGAGCTGCAAACCGGTTGGCAGTTCTCCAGCGTGTCGTACCACAGTTGTTTAGCTGCTCAGTCGCCGGATCGGCGTACTTCCTGAACTGGATCTCTGCCACTGGCATAAGTCCTGCATAGGCCATACCTACCGCGCGACCAATGATTCCTTCTTCAGAAAGCGAAGTGTCAAACACCCGATCTTCTCCGTACTTCGATTGTAGGCCCATGGTCACGGCATGCACGCCACCCTTCATCCCTACATCTTCTCCGAAGACCAGCACCTTTGGATTGGTTTTCAACTCATAATCCAGCGCAAGATTGATCGCTTCACCAATATTGATTCTACGCTTATCTGGTTTCGGTTCTTCTGAGGAGGTAGGAAATTCATGCCCTGAAGCTCTCAATCCACCAATTCCTTGCACTTCATCCGGTTCGGAAAAGACATACTTCTTGATTTTGGATGCATCGGGAAGTGGTCGATTCAATGCAGCTTCAGCGGATTCATCTACGATTTTCTGTGCTTCTTTTTCCAGTGCCTTCCACTCCTTATCGGAAAACATTTTCTTCACTGCTTTCAGTGGATCGTTGGCCTGCTCTTTTTTTACGAGTTTCTCGTCTTTGTATGCCTGATTGTCCTGATAGGAGTGACCATTTAGCCTTGGCACAGTCAGTCGGACAAGCGCCGGCCCTTTTCTTGATCTAACATGATCGGTCCCAGCTTTCAATAGTTTGTAGGCTTCTTCCGGATCGGTCCCACTTCCATCCCAGATGTCCAGGTTTTTGAATGAAGCTAAATTTTCTGCAATGTTTTTTCCTGGGGTTTGATATTCGCTGGTGACCGATATGCCATAGCCATTGTCCTCGATATAGAAAAGGACAGGTAATTTTTGTGTGGTCGCGATAGTAAGGGCAGACCAGAAGCCATTAGTAGCAACAGATCCATCACCTCCTAAAATTGCAGCGATTGAATCTTTATATGTCTTGTCTTTCAGCGTTTTGGCATAGTATTCAATACTCTGTGCCCAGCCGATAGCCGGGGTATACTGCGCACCAACATCTCCTGCCATCGGTAATACCACACAGCCGCGATCAGATTTTGGCATGTTACATACCACCCCAATGTCTCGTCCGTCGCTGTAGCCTCCTGATCTGGTCAATGGTGCGGAAAGTGCGTCCTCCACCGACAATCCCAGCCCGATCATTAATGGTCTTGAGCGATAATAGGCACTGGCAGCATCTTTCGGTTTGTCAAGCAGATTAGCAAGAATTAGCTGGCCCAATTCATGTCCCCTGGCAGAGAATTGGTACAGTACCTTTTTCTCAGGTACCAGTTTATTCTCTTCGAGATCGTCCATGGCTCTGGAGATGAGCATTTTCAATGCAATCTCTTTCCAATCTATCGCAGTTTCTTTCTTCTTCTTAGGTGCTGTCGCTGTTTTTGCCATAACTAATTTTTGGGAGCGCTAAGTTAGTAAAGGCAATGGTTTGCGACGAAACCGTTTGTCAGATCATGTTGATCATTTGGAGCTACTTTCTTCATTGGCTTTCCGGTACAGTTGTCTAATTTCTTCTTCCGAGAAATCAGGAAATAATTTCTTAGCCAGAAACACTGCCTCATCTTCACTTTTAACCTTATCGAGGTTCTGAGTTATCAGATCCTTTTCTACTGCTTTAGCTTTCTTTTCTCCAAGCCTATCATTGATTAGTGGTAGGGCATTTTCCGAAGCAATTGCAATACGCTTAGCGATATTGCCTCGATCGTTTATTAGCGTAACAAATCGGTTAAAGTTGTCATAATTGTCAGCCCAGGCGAGTTTGTATTCAGGGGATTGCTTCGAAAGATTGGAAGGGAGCGTATGATACCGTCTGGAAGTCTCAGTGATGAGTCGCTCCACATGCTCCATTTTTTTAATTTCCACAAAAAGAGATTGTAGCGTATTATATAGTTCAAAATCAACGATTTCAGGATTTTGCAGACTCAACGAATATTGTATGGTTTGGTAATCATATTGAGGTTCGATGAAACGAAAGTCAGAGAAATTTGCATAATCCCCTTCTTTTAGCGTGCTGCTAAGTTCCTGTGCATATGAGATCATACCCAGTGAAAACTCAGTCATTTGAAAACGAAAGGCCTCCAGTTCATACTTCAAAGCTGTGATGACACGATCCTTCTCTTTTTCATTCTTTTCTTGTTCGGCATAGCTCTGAATGAGAAAGGCACAATATACCCCGATGATTACAATAAGCAGGTCGACTAAAACCCAGGTGAATTTATTTTCGGCTTTGAAAAGTTTTCGTAGAAACATGCCTAAAGCTACTGATTCTCACTTTATCAATAAAAAAAGGCCTTAAGAGGCCTTTTCTTTAAACTTCTGTATAAAATTTCTGGTAAACTCTGAAAGCACCAGCTTTCCACTCATCTCTGCCCGCTCGGCTAAGAGCTCATCCCAGTGTTCAGTGCCTTGCCAAAATACTTTCTTTAGCTCGGCCATGGCTTCCGGATTATATGCTGCCAGTTTTTCTGCCAGTTGATTTACGGCCTTATCCAGCGACGCTGCATCATCGTATAGTTTCCCGAAAAGCCCCTTCTGATGTGCCCATTTTGGATCGTAAAACTCATCAGGATTCATCGCCATTTGTGACATAGCTGAGAGACCTACTTTTCTTTCAATAGCCGGGCCTACCACAAATGGTCCGATACCAAGAGCCAATTCGCTCAACTTAATTGCTGAGTGTTTGGAAGCAAAGCAGTAATCAACTGATGCAGCCAAACCAATTCCACCACCAACGGCTTTTCCCTGCAATCGTCCAATGATAAATTTCGGACATTTACGCATGGCATTGATGACATTGGCAAAGCCCATGAAAAATTTCTTTCCATTCTCCGGACTGTCCACTGCCATCAGTTCATCAAAGCTGGCACCTGCACAGAACGTGCGGTTTCCACCACTTTTCAGAATGATTACTTTAATATCGGGGTTACTACCAGCTTCGGTAATCGTGTCTGCAAGCTTTTTCAGTATATCTCCCGGAAGCGAGTTACTTTGCTCGGTAAAGAATTCTACGGTACCGATTCCGTTTTCTATGTCAAGTTTTACGTAGTTGCTCATAATGCAAAAATAGACTAGCTGATACAAATAAAAAGAGGGTGAAAACACCCTCTTAGAATCGCTGAACTTACGATAAGTTATTGCTGAACCATTGTAAATTTCCCAATCTGCTTACCTCCAGACCATTTAGCTGTGTAGTGACCCTCCTGTTGAGAAGGCTCACCGATACAGTTGTACTCTTCAGAGTTTCCGCTGTAGTGGCCGTAAAAGTTCACACTTTCATAGTCTCCTTCATAGTTCCATTGACCTGAGAAATACTTATTCACAGTCACTACATCAGCTATTCCACCATCCTGGAAGGTTATGAAGAAAGGCGCAAAACGACCTTTTGTTTCTTGAACCAACCATTTGGTACCTACTAATGATTGTTGTTTGATAATTGAGCTATCCATTTTCTTTTTTGTTTTTAAATTTTCTCCTACTCGTAAGGCTTTTCGGAATCCACCCCTGCTGTTATGGTTGCAGGTAAACCGTTTGCTGATATCAGTGGTGTAAAATTGATATAACCGTTATGAGTGTAAAAGAGGAAAACTGCTGGATTTTACAAACAGGTATTTCTACTGATGGGGGGATAATTTTTGTGGAATCATAAAAAAAGCCCTCCAAAATTTGGAGAGCCTTCCAGTTTATAGTCCACCGCTTGGATTATGAAGTAAAGATGAAAAGTAATGACAGAAGTTTCTAGAGGAGAAATGACCGTTTCGGAAAACAGGTATTTCTACTTGTTTTAGTAGGCCGAAGTTTTCTAACCCCTAAAAAAGAAAGCTCTCCACTTTTGGAGAGCTGTTCCCAACCAGCTAACTCACCCGAACTATGACGGGGAGCATTGAGTACACTACTATGAGGTTTTAAATTTTTTATGTCAGGGTGCCACCACAGCTAAAATCAATGGTTTGTCCTTCCATACAAGCGAAATGAAAGGTGCCGTCTTTGCGCCGTACCTGTGCCCCAAATTGCTTGGTGAATCCCATGCATGGATCACCACCCAGATAAGAACTGGTAATGGTCACTACACCATTATTTTGATTGATTAGGTTCTGCAATGTTGCTCTCACATCCATGGCTTTACCGCTGTTGGAAACTCCATTTTTTAAAGCTCCATACACTGCAAAGTCTACCTTAATATCAGACATAACCTTAAAGTTTACTGACTCCTACTCGTGAGGCTTTTCGGAATTGCGCCATCGATTTTGTATTAATCGATATGTAAAATTTGGAAAAGGATTTGTGTTATTTCAGAGGATAATTGCCCAATTGAAAAAACAGGTAGAAATACCCGTTTTGAATTCTTTTACGGATACAATTAACCATTTCGAGTGATAGACTATATGATATGTGCATTGATCGTATTAGACTTGTTAAAAAACCTAACTATTATGACTATTATGAAAAACTTATCAATTGTAATGCTCGTGTTGCTTGCGCTTTCATGCCAGCAACAAAACTCAGATCAAGCTATGGAAAGTAGCTATGAGGTTCAGGATAGTGAGCCTTCTATGTATGCAGTTTCATATGAGGAAGCTAAGAAAAACATCACCTACTATGATACAATGGCTTATAAATTTCTAAAAACAGATCCAATAAAAGCATTTACTATCCGGTCAGTTGACTTGATCGAGGCGATCGGGTTGCCACCAAGTGCAGATGCTAAATCAAAGTACAAGCATGTAAGAATCTATCTTGGACTGGATAGTGCCACAAACCAATTCAAGGTGTATATGACACCTGTCGAAGGGGCAAAGCTTAGTGCTGGCAAGGCAGGGAAAGATGTGATTCTTGATGGACCTTATGAAGGAATTCCGGATTCAAATGGGGATGTATCTGAGAGCGACGGGCAATATATGATGGACTTTAGCGCCCCATGTCCAAAAACGTGTCCTCAAGGAGGAGAATAAGTTTTGAATTTTGGAGACTCTGGCAGAAATCATATTAAAGGCAGCTTCGTTACCGGTTATTGTAACCGGTACCTATGCCTTGTTCAAATTCAGGAATTTGGGTTCTGAACTTAAGGTGTTTAGCTGCTTTATTATTTTTTCCTTGATTATTGAGGTGTCTTCAAAAATCATGTGGTTTATGAGGCTGAATAATTTGCCACTACTCCACATCTATGTCTTAATTGGGTTTATCTTTCAAATATGGTTTTATGCCAAAGTATTGGAGAGGTTCATAAGTAAGAAAGTGATATGGACTATCGGAGTATTATTTACTTGTTTCACAATAGCGAATTCGATTTTTTTTGAAAGCATTTACACCTTCAATTCAAATGCCCTGACGGTTCAATCCATTCTTGTGATCATTTTATCTCTTTCTACTTATATGTTGTTTCTGAATGATATAGTAAAAAGTGAAACGGATATGAGTCTGGTAGAATCCTTGAATTGGATAAACTCTGGTTTATTCATCTACTATTCATCCAGTTTACTGGTATTTTATGTCAGTGATCTTCTAATAGAAAACTATTCTCTGGTTCTAAATCAGTATACTTGGACGATACATACCATTTTCTTAATCGTCATGTATGTCTGCTTTTTTATTGGTTTATGGAAACGACCCAGGAAATTGATTTCTTAAATATTCTGCTGCCACTGCTTGGGGTGATTTTCATCATTGCCATTAGTGTCTTTCTGCTCAATCAGCACTTTCAGAAAAACCTCTACCAGCAAAAGCTGGAGCGTGAGGAGTTGCGCAATAAGCACCAAAAACAACTACTTCAATCCAACATTGAAGCACAGGAATCTGAACGCAAGCGAATTGCCAAAGACCTGCATGACGAGCTTGGAGCTACTCTTTCAATTGCCAGAATGCACCTGATGCGACTGGAACAAATGCACCCTTCCCTGGAGTCAAAAGGACTCTCATTAAGCAACGTCAGAAGCATCATTGATTCGTCTATTGCGTCAGTACGCCAGATCAGTCATCACCTGATGCCCAATCAACTTGAAGCTTTCGGGCTTATCCGATCACTGGAAAGCATGATCGATCAAATAAATGAATCGAAGCAAATTAAGATTGAACTTAATGTGCCTCCAAGCCCAACAAAGTTTTCATGGGAAAAGGAGCTTAGTCTCTATCGCATATTTATGGAACTTATTCAAAACACCCTGAAGCATTCAAAAGCGACTAAAGTTGAAATCAACTATCGAGAAGATTGGGAAAATGTGTATATAGAATTTAAGGATAATGGGGTGGGGCTACCCAATGAAATGATTCATGGGCTGGGGCTAAAAAATATGGAAGCAAGAATTAAAGCAATAGGAGGAAGTATTGAATTTATTGAGGGAGATGGTTTTACAGCTCAGCTAAAGGCACCAATTGAAAATTCGAATGGATAATAAGATCAATATCGGGCTGGTCGAGGACCAGTTTCTTTTTAGAGAGGGGATGAAGGCTATCCTCTCTTCTTACGATGAATTTGAAGTTGTTTTCGAGTCAGAAGATGGGTTTTCTGTCATGGACAAGCTAGCAAGCTGCACTAATATGCCAGATGTGTTGCTGGTAGATCTCTCACTTCCCAAAATGGGTGATAGTGATTTCGATGGAATTGCTGTCACGGATGCCGTGGTAGAAAATTATCCAGATATTAAGATTCTGATTCTGTCTGTTCACGATGATGATGCGTTCATTGCTGAGTTGATCGAGCGGGGGGCACATGGTTATCTCATCAAAGATTCTGATCCAAACGAGGTGACAGAGGCCATCAAGGCCGTTTATTCCAAGGGCTCATACATCAATCACCGGACGCTGTTGGCGATTCAGAAAAAGATGAATCAGAAGCATAAAACAAGTACTAAGAAGAGCCAGGATGAGGCGTTGACGAAGCGGGAAATAGATGTGCTGCGTTTGGTTTGCCAGCAAAAGACTACCGGAGAGATTGCCGAAGAACTGTTCATTAGCACAAAAACGGTAGACGGCCACCGAAATAACCTGCTACAAAAAACACATTCCAGAAATGTGGCTGGTTTGGTGCTTTATGCGCTTAAAAAAGGGTTGATTGAGGTTTCGTGACCTTTTTTTATATGAAGATGCCGGATCAAGTCCGGCATGACGTTCTAGCTTCGATCATCTCCAAATCGAAAAATCTTCAAATCAACCAATCACCCCTGCCAATCACCCCTGATCCTTCTTCTTAATCATCGTCAAGATCGTAGCGATGGCTACAGTCTCTCCGGTTTCATCATAGACATCCACCAGGAATTTCACTATTCCTTTAGCGATATCGTCTTTCTTCTCCTGATCTACCTTTTCTTTCACGGTACATCTTACCCCTATAGTCATCCCAGGATAAACAGGCTTGGTAAATCGACATTCTTCCAGACCGTAGTTAAGAAGAACCGGACCTTTTTTGGCTTGAACGAAGAGTCCTGCCGCCGCTGACAAGATGAAATACCCATGAGCGACCCGTCCTTCGAAGGTGGTGCCTTCCAGGGAGGTCACGTCCGTATGTGCATAGAAGTGATCCCAGCTCACATTGGCAAACGTGACAATGTCACCTTCGGTGATTGTACGTTTCGCTGTGATTACTGTGTCTCCAATTTCCAACTCTTCGAAATACTTAGAGAATGGATGTTTCTCCGTGTCTTTGTACTCACCTCCGTATTGATATTGCTGCGTGATTTCTGTCAAGGTAGTTGGTGATCCCTGAATTGCTGTACGCTGCAGGTAGTGCATTACCCCGCGCTTTCCACCCATTTCTTCTCCACCTCCGGCACGTCCAGGCCCACCGTGCACCAGCTGTGGCATGGGTGATCCATGTCCTGTGCTTTCTTTGGCGCAAGCTTCATTTAGCACCAGGATTCTCCCGTGATGCGTTGCAGCTCCTACTACAAATTCGCGAGCGATTTTGTCGTCTGCTGTGGTAATGGATGAGCAGAGTGATCCTTTTCCTTTTTTTGAAATGGCTATCGCCTCATCAATGGTTTTGTATGGGAGGATTGTGCTAATCGGACCAAAAGCTTCAATATTGTGCACTGCCTCCGTTCCCATAGGGTTTTGATTGACAAAGAGCATCGGGGAAATGAAAGCGCCCTTACTCCAGTCGGCACCCACTGCCTCTCCTTTATTGTCCAGTGAGCCATACACCAGATCCGAAGTTTTGGCCAGCTCAGCCACTCGCCTGGTCACCTCTTCCAACTGCTCCCTTCCGGCTAATGCACCCATGCGAACACCTTCTACACTCGGATCACCTATGGTTGTTTTCTCGAATGCTTTACCCAAAGCAATCTGGACATCTTCTACCAGTTTTTCTGGAACGATGATCCGTCTCACTGCAGTACATTTTTGTCCACATTTTACCGTAATTTCTTTTCTTACTTCTTTGATGAAAAGATCAAATTCAGGAGTTCCTGGAACTGCATCTTCACCCAATACGGCACAGTTTAGTGAGTCTGCTTCCAGATTGAAAGGCACAGAATTTTCGACGATCTGAGGAAGTGTTTTTAATTTTTTACCGGTTTCGAATGAACCGGTAAAAGTCACCACATCATTCATGTCTACATGATCCAAAATCCCATTGCCATAACCTGAAACTAGCTGTAAAGCTCCCTCAGGAAGAATTCCTGAATCGATGATGTTTTTCACCATTGCTTCTGTGAGGTAGCAGGTCTGTTCTGCAGGCTTAATGATGCATGGCATACCCGCCAGCCAGTTTACAGCAGCTTTTTCCAGCATGCCCCAAATGGGGAAGTTGAACGCATTGATATGGACAGCTACACCTTCTTTTGGCACCATGATGTGATGGCCAACGAACGTTCCTTCTTTAGACAGTGGCACAGTTTGACCATCCACATGATAGGGGAGGTCAGGAAATTGCCTTCTCAGGCTTGCATTGGAAAACACATTACCAATTCCACCCTCAATATCAATCCAACTATCAAGTCTGGTTGCTCCGGTGGCTTTGCTCACCTCATAAAACTTTTCCTTTTCTTCAAGCAGATGAAAAGCCAATGCTTTTAGCATTAAGCCTCGCTCCTGAAAGGTCATTTTCCTCAAAGCTGGATTTCCTACATTCCTCGCATGATCATACGCATCCTTGAAATCAATACCCTCGATGGTGTGCGTGGCAATTGGCTCGCCTGTAATCGCGTGACGAAGGACTTCACCATCGCCTGAACCTTCCATCCATTTTCCCGCTATGTAGTGTTTAATCTTAGGTATTGACATAATCGTGTGTTCTTAAATTCTTTTTGTAAAGTTAACAGATATGAAAAGGAGATTTTAACTGAAGAGACCGTGAAGTTCCGTGTCAATTTTAAAAACGATATCTGAGAAATCTTCAGGATTTTTTACAAAATCCAGATTAGTCACATTGATGATCAAGAGCTTCCCAGCATCATAATTGGCGATCCAATTTTCATAATGTTCATTGAGACTCTTCAGGTATTCGATGCGAATCAGGTTTTCATAATCCCGTCCACGGGTTTCTATGTTTTTCACAAGCTTACTGATGTCAGATTTCAAGTAGATCAAAAGATCAGGTGGTTTCACAAATTCGATCATGGAATCGAAAAGAGCTCGATAGTTTTTGTAGTCACGCTCTTTGAAAAAACCCTGCTTATAAAGACTTTCTGCAAAAATGTATGCGTCCTCATAGATAGTTCGATCCTGGATGATGGTCTTATCACCACCTCTCAGTTTGCTTATTTGCTCGAATCGACTATTCAGGAAATAAACTTGTAAGTGAAATGCCCATTTATGCATGTCCCCATAAAAATCCTCCAAATACGGATTGTCTTCCACCGATTCGAACTCTGCCTGCCATCCATAGTGCTTGGCCAACATTTCGGTGAGCGTGGTTTTTCCTGCGCCGATGTTTCCGGAAACGGCAATGTGCATATTCTTTTCGTTCATTCAGACAGAATGGTTGGTTATTTTTTGGATTCGTTCCAAGTCTTATAGGCCGCCGAGGCAATAGGCCTATTTGGTTCGATCGAGCGCAAAGGTTCGCATTCTTTTAGTGTTTCGAAACACTCTTTGGGTAATTGTTGATAAAGTTTTGTGCCTTCCGTTTTCCAGACGATCATTTCATCACTAACCTCCTTTATTTTTTTGGCAGGATTACCCACGATAAGACTCCTTTTTTCAAAAACTGAATCTGCCTTTATAAATGCCAGCGCACCAATGATGCTTTCATCTCCAATCTCCGAATTGTCCATAATTACAGCGTTCATTCCCACCAAGACATTCTTGCCAATATTAGCCCCATGTACAATTGCTCCATGCCCAATATGTGCGCTTTCTTTTAAGGTAATTGTGATGCCGGGGAACATGTGAATGGTACAGTTTTCTTGCACGTTGCAGCCATCTTCAATTACGATGCGACCCCAGTCTCCCCGGATAGCCGCTCCTGGCCCAACATACACATCCTTCCCAATAATTACATCACCCGTTACTGCTGCAAGTGGGTGGATAAATGCAGAGGGATGAATGACGGGGCGGAGGTTGTTGAATTCGTAGATCATATTACGTCCTTTCTAAAATCACTGCATACCCTTGACCTACACCAATACACATAGTGCAGAGCGCATATTTCTTTCCGGTTTTTTGAAGCTGAAGTGCCGCTGAGTGAGTAATTCTTGCACCGGTCATCCCTAGTGGATGACCAATCGCGATTGCACCACCATTAGGATTAATTCTTTCGTCATCATCAGCAAGACCTAATGTACGTGTGCATGCCAGAGACTGTGCGGCAAAAGCTTCATTAAGCTCAATAATGTCTATTTGATCCAAAGTCAATCCTGCTTTTTTGAGTGCCTTCTGACTAGCCTCAACAGGGCCAATTCCCATGATTCTTGGCTCTACACCCACAACTGCTGAAGATACAATTCTTGCAAGTGGCTTCAAGTTATGGTTTTTCACACCATCCTCTGACGCCACTAAAACTGCAGCAGCACCATCATTTAAACCGGATGAGTTTCCGGCTGTAACCGATCCGTCTTTTTTAAATGCAGCTCTCAACTTGCCCAGGACCTCCATCGAAGTTGTTGGCTTTACAAATTCATCTTTGTCAAAGATGATAGGATCAGCTTTTCGTTGTGGGATTTCTACGACAACAATTTCTTCAGCCAGCCTACCATTTTTTTGAGCTTCTGTAGCTTTCATTTGAGAACGGTAGGCAAAAGCATCCTGATCTTCCCGACTGATTTTGTGTATTTCCACCAAATTTTCAGCAGTATTTCCCATACCATCAGTCCCATACAATTCTTCCATTTTTGGGTTGATGAATCTCCACCCAAAGCTGGAATCATACATCTGAGCATCTGTTCCGAATGGTTTGGCAGATTTTGAAATGACCCACGGTCCTCGAGTCATATTTTCAACTCCTCCGGAAATAAACAAATCACCATCTCCAGTTTTTATAGCTCTGTTCGCATGAACAATAGCGGACATTCCGGAGGCGCACAATCTATTGACCGTTTCACCGGGAACAGTAAACGGCAGGCCGGCTAACAGTAAAGCCATTCGGGCTACATTTCGATTATCTTCTCCAGCCTGATTGGCACACCCCATAATCACCTCATCAATAGCTGATGGATCAATTTCTGAGTTTCTTTTCATCAGTTCTTTAATCACTAATGCTGCAAGATCATCGGTTCTCACGGCAGAAAGTGTTCCTCCAAAGTTTCCGATTGGGGTTCTAATTCCATCAATAATGTATGCTTCTTTCATCTCCTGTGGGTTATGTTCGGGGTGCAAATATTCAGCCTTCTGACTTACCTACCAATTAACCACATTACTAATTAAGAAATTCCTTTGTCGCCCATCCTTCATACCTTAATTTTGCCGGAATTTGTTTTAACCTGATTAACTCACAGGAAATACACTCATCCAATGCCTAAAAACCCAAACATCAAGTCAGTCTTAATTATCGGAAGCGGTCCAATCATCATCGGTCAGGCCTGCGAATTTGATTACTCAGGATCTCAAGCCTCACGTTCTTTGCGAGAGGAGGGAATTGAAGTAACACTCATCAATTCCAACCCTGCAACGATCATGACTGATCCGGTTACGGCAGACAATGTGTACTTGAAGCCTCTAACCAAACAATCGATCCGGGAAATCCTGGAAGCACATCCACAAATCGATGCGGTGCTTCCTACCATGGGAGGTCAGACAGCCCTGAACCTGGCAATTGATTGTGATAAGGCTGGAATTTGGGAAAAGTATAATGTGGAGATGATTGGTGTGAATATCGATGCGATTGAGACAACCGAAGATCGTGAGAAATTCCGCCACAAAATGATCGAGTTGGGAGTCGGTGTTTGTAAGGGAGAAACAGCTACTTCGTTTTTGAAAGGAAAAGAGATTGCTCAGGAAATTGGATTTCCATTGGTGATCAGACCATCCTATACGCTAGGTGGTTATGGTGGTGGTTTCGTAAATACGCCTGATGAATTTGATAATGCATTAAATGCGGGCCTTCAGGCTTCTCCAATACACGAAGTACTAGTTGAACAAAGTATTCTGGGCTGGAAGGAGTACGAACTCGAATTGCTGAGAGATAATCTTGGGAACATCATCATTATCTGCTCTATTGAGAACTTCGATCCGATGGGTGTTCACACAGGTGATTCGATCACTGTTGCACCTGCGATGACACTTTCTGATACGGTATATCAGAAAATGCGGGACTTGGCCAAGAAGATGATGAATGGGATTGGTCACTTTGCCGGAGGATGTAATGTGCAGTTCTCTGTCAATCCTGACACTGAAGATATTATTGGAATTGAGATCAATCCACGGGTTTCAAGATCTTCAGCGCTTGCCTCCAAAGCAACCGGATATCCTATTGCAAAGATTGCTGCCAAGCTGGCGATTGGTTACAATCTGGATGAACTCAAAAATCAAATCACGAAAACAACTTCGGCATTCTTCGAGCCGGCAATCGACTATACAATAGTTAAAGTACCACGCTGGAACTTTGATAAGTTCAAAGGTTCAGATCGAAAGCTGGGTCTTCAGATGAAGTCAGTAGGAGAAGCCATGGGAATCGGGAGAAATTTCCAGGAAGCCTTGCAGAAAGCCTGTCAGTCTTTGGAGATAAAAAGAAATGGGCTAGGTGCAGATGGGCGTGAGCTGAAAGATCAGGAAGCAATCTTGCATAGTTTGGAGAATCCAAGCTGGAACAGACTATTCCATATCTATGATGCTTTTAAACTAGGCATTCCATTCAAAACCATTCACAAGCTTACCAAGATTGACCCATGGTTCCTAAACCAGATTGAGGAGTTGATTACATTGGAAAAGGAAATTGGAAAATATGAAGTTGAGTCAATTCCGAAAGAACTCTTGATGGAGGCCAAGCAAAAGGGATATGCGGACAGACAGGTTGCTCACTTATTAGGATGTCTGGAAAGTGAAGTTTATAAGAAAAGAAATGACCTTGGAATCAAGCGAGTGTATAAGCTCGTGGATACCTGTGCGGCAGAATTTGAAGCTCAGACACCCTATTATTACTCAACCTTCGAGGAGGAGAATGAATCAGAGGTTTCGGACAGAAAGAAAATAATTGTTCTAGGTTCTGGTCCCAACCGAATTGGTCAGGGGATTGAATTTGATTACTCATGTGTGCATGGAGTTCTGGCTGCTAAAGAGTGTGGCTATGAGACGATTATGATCAACTGTAACCCGGAGACTGTTTCCACAGATTTTGATGTGGCAGACAAGCTCTACTTTGAGCCGGTTTTCTGGGAGCATATATATGACATCATCCTCCATGAAAAACCAGAAGGAGTCATCGTTCAGCTGGGTGGACAGACTGCATTGAAGTTGGCAGAGAAGTTAGAACGTTATGGTATTAAGATCATTGGAACCAGCTTTAAAGCTCTTGATCTGGCCGAGGCAAGAGGTCGATTCTCAGATCTTCTAAAGGAGCAAAATATTCCATACCCACTTTACGGAACCATTGAAACCGCCGAGGATGCCGTTGAGCTTTCTAAGGAGCTAGGCTTTCCATTGCTGGTTCGCCCAAGTTATGTTCTGGGCGGACAGAGCATGAAGATCGTGATCAATGAGACGGAGCTTGAGCAACATGTGGTTGATATTTTGAAGGACAAGCCTGACGGAGAGATTCTATTGGATCATTTCCTTGAGGGTGCGATTGAAGCAGAGGCTGATGCCATTTGCGATGGTGAGAATGTGTATATCATAGGTATCATGCAGCACATAGAGCCTGCCGGTATTCACTCTGGAGACTCTTATGCGGTACTTCCTCCATACAACTTAGGAGACCTGGTGATTCGTCAGATTGAAGATTACACAAAGAAGATCGCAATCGCACTTGAAACCGTTGGTCTGATCAACATCCAGTTTGCGGTGAAAGATGATAAGGTGTACATCATCGAAGCAAACCCAAGAGCGTCCAGAACTGTACCATTTATTTGTAAAGCCTATCGGGAGCCGTATGTGAATTATGCAACTAAGGTGATGCTAGGGGAAAATAAAGTGACAGATTTTGATTTTAAACCTTACAAAAAGGGATATGCTATCAAGGAGCCGGTATTCTCCTTTCACAAGTTCCCGAATGTAAATAAGGAATTAGGTCCGGAGATGAAATCGACAGGAGAGGCGATTTACTTCATCGATGACCTCATGGATGATTATTTCATGGAAATTTATGCTGAGCGAAACTTGTACTTAAGTCGATAGGTTTAATAGGCATGTTGAAAGTAATAATCATATTAATCCTGATTGGGTACGTTTTTTACAGAGTCACGAATTTCCTTTTTTCGGGGATGTTCAGAGGCTTCACCAGACATCAGGAGTTTGGTCAGCACCAGCACTATCAACGCTCCTCCAGACGTGCACGCAACAGCAATCTCAATATTGATGATGTACCGAATAGCAAATCGCAAAGAAGCGGAGGATTTTCTGGAGGAGAGTATGTGGATTATGAGGAAGTGAAATAAATCACTGATTATTTAAAAATTGATGGGCAAATTCAAGCACCCCTTTTAGCAATTATCATTTAGCTTTGCCCATTCACTGAGAAAGAATTCGAATGGCGTGGTTTAAGCGACAAGACAAAGGAATACTCACAAAGACAGAAGATAAGAAAGAAGTCCCTGACGGGCTCTGGTATAAAACTCCTAGCGGCAGCATCATTCACATGCGCGAGTTGAAAAACAACTCCTATGTATGTCCAGATGATGATTACCATGTTAGGATTGGATCTAAAGAGTATTTCGAAATATTATTCGACAATAACAAGTTTACTGAACTAGATGAAAACCTGACTTCAGGCGATCCATTGAAGTTTCAGGATACTAAAAAATACCCTGATCGTATTAGCGCGACTCAGAAAAAGTCTGGATTGAAAGATGCGGTACGAAGTGCTACAGGCAAAATGAACGGAATCAACATCGTTGTGGCATGCATGGATTTTGCTTTCATTGGAGGTTCTATGGGTTCCGTAGTGGGGGAGAAAATTGCACGGGCAATTGACTATTCATTGAAGAATAAGATTCCTTTCCTGATGATTTCAAAATCGGGTGGAGCACGAATGATGGAAGCAGGATTTTCTTTGATGCAGATGGCTAAAACCTCTGCCAAGCTTGCGCTACTTTCAGAAGCGAAAATCCCATACATCTCTCTTTTGACTGATCCAACTACCGGTGGTGTTACTGCCTCTTATGCAATGCTTGGAGATTTTAACATCGCTGAGCCTGAAGCTCTAATCGGTTTCGCAGGTCCAAGGGTGATCAGGGAGACGATTGGAAAGGATTTGCCAAAGGGATTCCAGAGTTCAGAATTTGTGTTGGATCATGGATTCTTGGATTTCATAGTGGACAGGCGACAACTAAAATCTCGCTTGACTATGCTTTTGAAAATGCTTGAATGAGATAACATTTTCTGACACTATGTGTTAGGAGTTTAGGATATAAAAAAGGTTCTATTTATCGGTGAGTATGGTATGCGAGATAAGCTATATTTGCCCTGATTTTTTAAATAAAAAGGTTTTAGACTTATGTCTTCAATTGTCATTACTTCAATCATCGCCTTCACAGTATTAATCCTTCTTTTGGTATTAATCCTGCTGGTGGCGCAATCTAAGCTTGTTCAGTCCGGTCCGGTTAAAATCACCGTAAATGGCGATTCGGAAAATCCTATGGTTACCACTGCCGGATCGACATTACTTTCTACCCTCTCTCAAAAGAGTGTTTTTTTACCATCAGCATGTGGTGGTGGAGGTACCTGTGCCATGTGTAAGTGCACTGTGCTCGAAGGAGGAGGAGATGTACTCCCTACAGAGGTGGGTCACCTAAGCAGAACTGAACAGAAAGAAAACGTAAGACTTGCATGTCAGGTGAAGGTGAAGAATGACATGAAGATTGAAATTCCAGAGGAGATCTTTGGAATTAAGAAATGGGAAGCTACGGTTGTGAGAAATTGGAACGTAGCTTCATTCATCAAAGAATTTGTAGTAGAGCTACCTGAAGAAATGGACTATGAAGCTGGAGGATACATCCAGATTGAGGTTCCAAAATGTGAGGTAGACTTTAAAGACATTGACATCACAGCTCACCCAGAAGAGCATGATGATCCAAAGAAATTCCAGCTTGAGTGGGATAAGTTTGGTCTGTGGGATCTGAAAATGAAAAATGATGAGACGATAGAGCGAGCATACTCAATGGCTTCTTATCCTGCAGAAGGTCGTGAGATCATGCTAAACGTTCGTATAGCTACTCCACCATGGGATAGAGCAAAAAATACCTGGATGAATGTGAATCCTGGGATTGCTTCTTCGTACATTTTTGGATTGAAACCCGGAGACAAGGTGACTATTTCAGGTCCTTATGGAGAGTTTTTCATCAATCCATCAGACGCAGAAATGCTTTATGTAGGTGGAGGTGCAGGTATGGCACCTATGAGGTCACACCTTTATCACTTGTTCAAAACATTGAAGTCTGGTAGAAAAGTAAGCTACTGGTATGGTGGTCGCTCCAAGAGAGAGTTATTTTACCTGGACCACTTTTACGATCTAGAGAAAAATTTCCCGAATTTCCAGTTTCACGTAGTGCTTTCTGAGCCCCTGGAGGAGGACAATTGGAAGGCAAAGAATAGTATGGAAGATGAGGGTGATGGGTTCACCGGGTTTGTACACCAGGCAGTAATAGATCACTATCTGAGCAAACATGACAATCCAGAGGAGATCGAGCTGTATTTCTGTGGGCCACCATTGATGAACCAGGCCGTTCAGAAAATGGGAGAAGATTTTGGAATTCCTGACGAAAACATCAGATTCGATGATTTCGGTGGGTAATTGAAACAAATATCTAAAATAAGCCTCACACCTACTGTGGGGCTTTTTTTGTGTCCTATGATTTAGGAACTACGCATTTTTCCTAGTTCAATTTCGGTATTAGACTCCTTTCTGATGCTGAATTGATTTGCAATTTTGTAGTGTAATTCAATAAGAAAAATACACTATACAATGCATAAGTTCATCCTAGTTCTTGCCGTTGCTTTTTGGGGAGATTCCCTAAAAGAAAACACACCATCTGAAAGAGTGGAAAGTATGCCCATTATCGAATTTTCCAGTCCAGCAATAGATTTTGAAAGTGGTCAGCCAGTTTTTTCAAAGGATACGGATGCCACTCTAAATAAATTTGAATCTGATGAGGTTAGAATTTTCATCAATGATTCCGTTGATATCTTCACTGACTCAGATCAGGTAGAGCTATCAGACCTTATCAATTTTTCTGAAGGCACCTATACAGTCCTTATTCAGGGAAAAAATTATGAAGAGGTTTTTGGGTTTACTATAAGATAAGTTTAGCCAGCAGTAGATTAAAAGCCTTGCAGAGATGCGAGGCTTTTTTGTTTGGTGATAAGTAATACCCGTATAATTCATATTCCGTATTTCACTCCTGTCTAAGCTTGATGTGGAATCTAATTTTGATCTCAATTAATCAAATAAAGATTCAGTCATGTTTAAGTTCATTATTATTCTAGTCGTTGTTTTATTGACAAATGGTGAGACCAAAAAGAAAAAAGTAACGGAACGATCCGCCAGTGTTGTATTTTCTGAAAAGTCTGTTTCATACGAGAGTGGTCAACCTGTTTTTACGGAGGATCTAAAAGCGACACTAATTAGAAAATCGAATATGGATGGAGTGAGGGTTGTCATAAATGATTCATTGGATGTATTGATAAACTCAGAGGTCATTGAGCTAAATAAGTTGATTGATTTTAGTCCAGGGACCTACACAATCCTTATTGAGCTTGGTGATGATACAGAGACGTTTGGATTGACTATAAGATAGTTATTCTACTGTCTGTATTCATTTTGTGACTATACCTATCTTAGCCTCATGGACTTAAAACTCTTTTTTAATCCCACTGAGGTTGATGTAGATTCAGACCCAACATCATTCCAGTCATCTATTTACATAAACAGACATAAAATGCCTGATCATGAGGGCATGGATATCGCTTTAATCGGACTAACTGAATACCGTGGTGAAGATGAAAAAGCTGACCAATCATCAGCAGATGAGATCCGAAAGCAGATGTATAAGCTTAAAAAAGGATTTGGCGACTATGCAATAATAGATCTGGGCAATTTCAGGAATGGACCCACCCTTGAAGATACTTACTTAAGACTCAAAGAAGTATGTGCTTACTTGATGGAAAAGAGCATCATTCCTGTGCTTTTCGGCGGGAGTCATGATTTAGATCTTGGTCAATATTATGCATACGAAACCACAGAGAAATTAATCTCAGTACTGAATGTTGACAATGAAATTGATTTGTCTGACGATGGAGCTCCCTCCAAAAGTCATGTCAATCGGATATTTAAACATAGCCCCAACTTTCTTTTCAGCTATTACCATCTGGCGTATCAAAGCTACCTCACCAATCAAAAGTCTATTGAGTTACTAGAGCAGCTATCTTTTGAGTCTGTGAGACTTGGTGTAGTAAAGGAAAATATAAAAGACATTGAGCCGATGGTAAGGGATGCCGATATGATGTCATTTGATTTATCTGCGTTGCAGGCGCATTATTCACCTGGGGCGAGCAACTCAAAGGTTTATGGACTTACAGGAGAAGAAGCTTGCCAGCTTTCCTGGTATGCTGGCCAGAATGAGAAAATGAGTTCGGTTGGCTTTTACAACTACAACGCTTCCCGCGACTCTGAAGATCGAAAAACTGCCTTTGTATTAAGCACCATGATTTGGTACTTCATTGAAGGATATTACCATAGAAAGGGAGATAAAAACTTTAAATCGAATGATTATCTCATGTACGAAGTTCACCTAGGGGGAGACCCGGAAACCATTCGTTTTTATAAGAGCAAACTCTCAGAGCGCTGGTGGATGGAGGTACCAAATCCAGAAGCAGAAGGACTTTTCAATCGGAATAGAATGATTGCCTGCAACTACAGTGATTATGATTTGGCTCTGAAAGGTGAGCTCCCTGATCGCTGGATGAACTTTTACAACAAAGCCTAGTACCTAGGCGGCATTATAATCCAGAGGATTATATAGACGAGCATTCCTGGAAATCCAATGCTTGCAATCGAAAGGATTATGTAGGCGATTCTGACAAGTGTTGGATCCCATCCCAGGTATTCTGCGATTCCGGCACATACGCCACCAAGCATTCTGTCATTTGATCTAAAGAGCCTTTTTGTCATTTCCATAAAAGTTTACTTTAAAGATGAAATTTTTTTCGTAAAACTCTTAAAGTTGATCGCTTCGATTTTGTCAAAAAAGGTTTTGGGGGAGGTTTTGTCCACTGTCGAAGTATTGGTCGGGTCACTCAGCAAATCAGCAGAATAAAGTGATTTTGCATTGAGTGTAAGTAGACACGCTAGGAGGATGCCCAGCAGTATGAGCAAAGTGCGATTAAATCGTATGTTGGTTCGGTTGGTCGCCATGCTTGTAGTTTTACAAAGTGCGTGCCAATAATTGTAACAATCAGTTTATCAGTAAGTTATAATATTATTTGATTGGGCTTTTGTACAAAATCGAACAGCCATTAGGGAAGAGCGAACACTATTTAAAAATCTGAATTTTCTCCTCTGGAACTTTTAGGTACACGGTATCGCCCACATTTTGGGTCACCCGTTCGGTTTCCAGGCTTATCAGATCCTCAGAACTTGAAGTGCCTATTTTTAACACGTCATGGGGCCCTTTAAATTCCTTTTTTCTGATCACACCAGTAAGATTGAAATCCGATTGCGTTGAAATTTCGATATTCTCCGGACGGATGAAGAGCTGAAGTTTGCTCTTATTCCCATTTTGGATTTTCAACGTACCAAAAGGGGTCTCAGCCTTTGTATCATCAATTGATTTTGCGTTTAGTATTACACTCGCACCAAAAAATTCTGAAACATATGGCGAAACAGGATGCTGATATACTTCTGAGGGAGTGCCTGTTTGCTGAATCTCTCCATGTTTCATCACCACTAGCTTGTCTGCGATTAGGAAAGCATCTGATGCCTGATGACTAACTAGAATTGTTGTGATCTCCAATGATCGAAGCAAATCAAAAATCTCTTCTCTTATTTTTGCTTTTAATAGCTCATCCAGACTGCTAAATGGTTCATCCAGAATGAGTAATCTCGGGTTGATTGCCAATGCTCTGGCCAGCGCCACTCGCTGCTGCTGTCCACCTGATAGCTCATGGGGGTATCTGGTGTCCAGACCGGCAAGCCCCGTCATTTCAAGCAATTCCGCCAGTTTAGCGGCCTCTTTATCACTCCTTTTTAGCGCATAGAAAATGTTGTCTTTTACCGTGAGATGCGGAAAGAGAGAAAGGTTTTGAAACACAAACCCAAATTTCCGTTTCTCTGGTTTCCAGGAAGTGATTTCCTTATCATCAAAGTATACGGCTCCTTTATCCGGTATTTCCAATCCGGAAATGATGCGTAGCAGTGTGCTTTTACCGCACCCACTTTCACCAGTAAGTGATAGTATTTCCCCTTTTTGCACCTGGAGCGAGACATCTCTCAATACTCGATTGCCTTCAAATTCTTTACTGATATGTTCTGCTCTCAATATCACTTTCTGTGCAAAATTCGATTTAGATAGTAAACGGGGATTGCGCTTGCAAAAATAATGAGCAAGCTTGGAGATGCTGCCCTTGGAGCCATCTCGTCTTTGGCATATTGAAAAGCATTTGTGGCTAGTGTCTCGTAGTTGAAGGGACGAAGTATCAACGTAAGTGGAAGCTCTTTTGCTACATCCACAAAAACCATGATCAAGGCTCCAAGCAGTACGGGTCGGAGAACAGGTAGATGAACCTTAAAAAGATTTCGAAACGAATTGCTTCCCAGAGAAACAGCCGCATCATCAATTTGCGATGGAATTTTCTCGAGACCAGATTCTATAGAGCCATATCCCACTGCAAAAAACCGAACAGTATACCCAAAAATGAGGGCAATTGTTCCAGCATATATCCAGTTAGGGTTGACATATAAAATAAATGCTACGATACCTACAGCAATCACAGCCCCAGGCATAGCGTACCCTAGCATGGGCAATTTAGAGATGACCTTTCTGAATCCTCTTTTATTTACTAACCGAAAAGTATAGGCAAGAACTATTCCTAAGGATACGACGATTAAACTGGATATGGTACCAAGTAATGCAGTGTTTCCGGCCAACTCAATTAGTTGAGTCCAGATGTTACGTGAATAAGCAAGTACAAACCACCAGCTTAGCTGAGCCACAGGGATTAGAAATCCGAATAGTACAGGCATTAAACACACTAAAAACATCAACCATTTCCTAGATGGTTTAAGCCTTGTGAAAGTTCTTTCAGCTTTATCATGTGTGATTTTTTTGTTTCTGCTCGCTCTGAATTCAACGACCAAAAGGATGACAACAAAAATGAGCACGATTACAGAGAGGAAGATGGCCGTTGATAAATCACCTAAGGCAAGCCATGACCGAAAAATGCCAGCAGTGAAGGTAGGGATGCCAAAATATGAAACTACTCCATAGTCATTCAGGACTTCCATGATGACCAGTATAAGCCCCGCAAAGATGGCTGGCCAGGCGAGAGGCAACACCACCTTTCTGAATGTTTTGCTCATCGGTTGTCCCAATGATCGTGAAACCTCAATTAGGGAGGCTGATTGGAGTAGAAATGCCGATCGGGAGGTAACGTAAACGTACGGATAGAGCACAAGGCTCATTACAAAAATGGCTCCTGCATGATTCATTACATCCAGGTAAATATCAGTTCCAAGCGATCTCATCAATATCCGAATTGGTCCGGCATAGTCTGTTAACCCTACGTATGCTATCGCATTGATAAATGTGGGGATGGAGAGTGGAAGGATTAATATCCACTCAAATTGTTTTCTGAAAGGAAAATCATAAACTGTGACGTACCATGCTGTGGCAACACCGATGATCAGGGTGAGAATAGAAGTGCCGAGAACGAGGATGGAGGTATTCCATAGGTAAAGTGGAAGTACGCTGGTAGCAATGTGTCTCAGATTTGAGGTGTCCAGCATAAAGGAGCGACTCGCCACCAATATCAAAGGCAGTAGTAGTACTGCAAGGATGATATTAGTAGCGAGTCGCCAATAAAGGTGCCTGGGTCTTTTAATTCCAGCCAGCTTCATCAAATATTTTGATAGCCTGATCTAGAAGATCCGGATTTTTCGCATAGTCCAGATTATCAATTTTAAAGTCTCCCCATGCAGCAATTGTTGAGTCTGGAGCTACATTTTTATTCACGGGATACTCAAATGAAGTAGAGGCATAGAACTTTTGAATTTCCTCACTTGTCAAGAACTCAATGAACTTGATTGCATTGGCTTTGTTAGGTGCATTTTTAGTCACACCAACGCCACTGATGTTGATGTGGCCGCCTCGTCCGTCTTGATTTGGGAAGTAAATTCCTACTCTTTGTCCTGCCTGTACTTCTTCAGGGTTGTCAGAGTTTAAGAGCAAGCCAACATAGTAAGTGTTCACAACGGCAATATCACCCACTCCGGATGCGATTGCTTTAATCTGATCTCTGTCTCCGCCTTTAGGCTCACGAGCCATGTTTTCTACAATTCCAGATGCCCACTGACGAGCAGTTTCTTCATCATTTTCATAAATAATTGATGACATAAGAGACTGATTGTATGAACTGCTCGAAGATCTGATAAGGATTCGATCGTTCCATTTCGGATTAGCAAGGTCTTCGTAGGTGGAAAGCTCTGTTACGTCCACATCTTCTTTATCGTAAGCTATTACTCTGGCTCTATAAGTGATTGCATACCAGGTTTTATCACTATCAATAAACTTATCATCATTGTTAGTCTTGGCTTCAACTGGTTGAAGTAGCCCCATAGCTTTCGCACGATTTAGCTTAGCTGCATCTACAGTAATGAGCACATCCGCGGGGGAGTTCTCACCTTCCATTTCCAACCTGCTGATCAGCTCATCCGCACCTGCTTTTACCAGATTTATTTTTATTCCGGTCTCTTCGGTAAATCTTTCAAATGCAGCTTTATCAGCATCATAATGTCTGTGAGAGTATACGTTCAAAACTGCTTCTGAACCTGATTCTTCTTTATTTTCTGTAGTGCCTGTACAGGCTATCGTTAGTAAGAGTAATAATAGTTTTATATATCGCATAGTCTTGTTTTTCGGCAAATGTACTATTTAGAATCGATCTAAATAAAGTTTTTGAACATAAAAAAAGGTACCTCGATGGAGGCACCTAATCACCTAATCACACTGCTTTAACGCACTGTACTCTTATGAGGGGAGCTAAATAAACTCTACCCTTTAATCTGTATGTTTTGTTTCGCTTTCGATTACAAATAGACCAACTTTAGCAAGGAATGACACCCCGTGTTAGTGTGGAATTTGGTTTAGTTAAAATGCTTAATATTTGAATCTGTCTGGAGAGTCCATGATACTTTCACCTTATTCTGATAAATTTATAAGTGACGAAAATTTTCACTACCAGCTAAAATTCTTGGAAAGTCAAATAGAAATATCACATAAAAATGTTTTGGAAAGCATGCCATTTGGTGTGATCCAGGTTGATCTTTCCGGAATTGTCATTTATGCCAATGCCTCTTCCTTTAAACTCCTTGGTGTTAAAAATGAATCGGATCTTGTTGGTGTACATTATGAATCATTCCAATGGGATCAATTTGGTAAGGATTGTAAACCACTTCGGAAGCAGGATCATTCACTATATGCAGTTCTGAATCATGAGAAAGTAATCACGTCACGCATTCAGGGAGCTATCGTAAATGGCCATCGGCGGTGGTTTTCTGTGAATGCTGCCCCTATCTACAACGACGCGAACGAACTGGTGGGTGGAATTTCGAATTTTGCTGACATTACTGATAAAATTGCAGAAGGTGAGAAGCAGCAACAGGATGCTGATCGCTATCGAATTTTGATTGAGAATATAAACGCTGTTGTGTGGGAGACCAATATTGGTTCGCAGACATTTTCCTATATCAGTCCTAAAGTGAAGGAACTCTTTGGTTTTCCTCAAAATGAATGGTTGAAAGAGGGTTTTTGGCAGTCACGAATCTATGAAGATGATAAAGAGCATGTAATTGCATATGAAAGGCATAAGGCCTCTGACGTTGATAATTATCAGCTTGAATATCGAATAGTTCATAAAAACGGTAGTTTGATTTGGGTTCGTGATTTGGTAGAGGTAGTTAAAATGGACGGTGAGCCCCGTATTTTGAGGGGACTGATGCTGGACATTTCTGATCAGAAAAATGCCAGATTGCAGCTCAAAGAAAGTGAACAGCGGTATAAGCAGATGATTACCGAGGCTCCCTATGCCATTTCAATTTATAATAAAGATGGGTTGTTGATAGCTGCTAATTCAAAGTGTGAAGAGTATTGGCAGGTGGATCTAAATGAGTATATAGGTAAGTTTAATATTCATGAGAATGACCTCTTCACTAAACAATCCCAAATAGATACGATCAATCGTGCTTTCAGTGGACTAAGTGGTGAGGTAACTACGAAAATTCCCCTAACTCACTCTGGTGATTCCAGGCACTACAGAATCAAATATTACCCATTGTTCAACAGTAAAAATGAACTGGACAATGTGGTCTATATCACAGAGGATATTACTGAAAATATTGAAGCTGAAGAGAAGATCAAGCAGGAAGAGGCATTAAAGCAGGGTGTTCTGGATGCTTTGGATGAGGCTATACTAGTGGTAGATGGAAGTGGAATAGTGATCAGTATCAATAAAAACCTGAAGGCATATGTGAAGAACCGGTCTTTTTCTGAGCTGAGTATTGGCAAGTCAGTATTTGACTTCATTAAGTTTCTTGATAATAGTGATTTCTTAAGAAGTGGCCTGGAGTCTATTCTCAGTCAGGAGATCAGGGTGCTGGATCATGAAGTGAAACTAGGAGATGGTATTTGGTATAACATGCGGGCTACCCCGCTGGATACACCCTTCGGAGCTGTTATAGCCTGGCAGAACATCAACACCCGAAAAGAGATCGAGATGGCACTGGAAAAATCGCTTAAGAAGTATAGGAATATCTACAACAAAGCACCGGTGATGATGCACTCCATCAATGAAAAACTGGAGATCGTAAGTGTGAGTGATTTCTGGCTGGAGAAAATGGGCTATGAGCGAAATGAAGTGATTGGGAAGACTCCTGTGGACTTTCTATCAGAAGATTCTATGAGTGCTGTTGCAGGAAATCTCAAGAAGCTTTTTTCTGAAGGATCTGTAAAGAATGTAGAATATAAGTATAGGAAAAAATCAGGTGAGCTGATGAATGTTCTTCTTTCTGCTGTTGCCGAATATGACGAAAACGGAAACTTTGAAAGATCCATTACCGGAATGCTCGATGTAACCGATCTAAAAGCAGCGGAGCAAAAACTGCAAGAGAGTCAGTTTAAGTTGCTGGAGTCCCAACGGATTTCAAAAATCGCCAATTACGAATATGAAACGTTGACAGGTGATTTTGAACCATCTGACGAAATGGTGGCGATGATGGGTTTTTCTAAAGATCAAAGAGACATTTCAGTTATTCAAGAGCTTATACATCCGGAAGACGTTACTGAGTTCGCAACTAAGCTTGAAAAATGTATTAGGGAGGGGAAAGATTTTTTTCATATCTATAGAATAAAGCATTTACGAACAGGTAAGATCAAGTGGATCTCTGGTCGCGGTAAGATGATAAAGAACGAGAGGGGGAAGGTCGTGAAAATGATCGGAACGGTACAGGATATAACCGAACAGAAGTTTGCAGAACAGAAAATAAAGCGGCTTACAGACAGGATTTTGCTAGCCACAGAGATAGCCAATCTTGGAGTGTGGGAATATGATAGAGAGACAGATGAAATCTTTTGGGAAGACCAGATGTATGCCATTTTTACCAACACCAAAGAGCCTCTTTCTCTCAAGGAACTTCAGGCAAACTTTGTTGACTCTGACAAAGAGTTTGTAACTGAGGGTCTTCGTTTGATTCGTTCAGGAATAAACTTTCTGGAGGGAGAAATGCGACTAAACATACAGGATGAAGTGAAGTACCTACGATCTTTCACAAGAATCCTTCGTGATCATAACGGCAAGCTTCGTGGTATGGTAGGAGTGATTTATGATATCACAATCGATAAGAAGCTTCAAATGCAGCTCGAGTCTTCGCTGGATGAGAAGAACGTGCTTATCAAGGAGGTGCATCATCGGGTAAAGAACAATATGCAATTGATTTCATCAATCCTGGCATTAAAATCCTATGAGCTGGAAGATGATAAATCGAAAGTCATTTTTGAAGAAATCAACTTGAGAATAAAAGCCATGTCTGTCATTCATGACAATCTCTATACATTCGATAATGTGTCGGAGATAGACATTGGGGAATATTTAAAAAGCATTTCCAGCAAGCTTCAGATTATTCAGGGAACGACGGGTATCAAAATCAAAGTTGAATCCGATAATATTATTCTAGACGTGGAAAAAGCCCTGCTTATTGGCTTGGTGGTGAGCGAGCTTGTTGGTAATGCTATTAAGCACGGATTTGTAAATCGCAAGGGGGGCAAGATCGAAATTATCTTTAAGAAAAAGGATGATCTTTACTCTCTAACGGTGGTAAATGATGGGGCTAAAATACCGGTAGATGTTTTGCAGCGAAGCACAGGATTAGGGGTTTCGCTCGTTAAAACGTTTGTGAAACAGCTAAACGGCAAAATAGTAACAACAGAAAATAATGGCTTTACAGTGAGCTTTTAAAGTTTGGGGAGTAGTCCAGCAGCGTTTGAATGAGACCGCTGGTGGTTTTTGCGCCTATCTTTCGCATTACATTACCCTTGTGAGCATTGACAGTTCGTACGCTCAAATCCAACTTTTCAGCAATTTCCTCATTTGTCATATCTTTCATCATCAACTGTAAAATCTCATTTTCCCGACTAGTAAGAGACGAAATACGCTCAGCCGTGTCATTTGCTTTATTTGAAAAAAGCATGGCGATCATTGCCTCATTGTAAAAAATATCATTCTCAAAAGCAGACCTCATAGTTTTTAAAATGTCATCTGCCTCCATACTGAGTGATATAATTCCGTTTATGTCGAGAATAGTTGTATACTGAATGATCAATGGCTTGATTTCATTGGCATACAGTACAATGGGTGATTTAATCCCATACTGAATTACCTCCTGTGGTGAAGTGGTGTCAGAGTCAACTATTACCAAATCAAGATTGGTCGAAAACTCAGGAGCCAATGAGCAACTATTGGGCACGATTTCTTTCACCAGCATGAAAATATAGTTGGATAGCGATGGATTTTTTGAAATAACAAATAGCTCTTTCATTTCTAGACCGTTTCTTAGCACTCAGCCATATTTCGTATTGTAATATGTGGCAAAATCTTATAAATTGTTAAATGTCCAAAACTAACTATGGGAAAAATTTTAGTTGCTGAAGATTCACTTATTGTCAACCAACACATTAAACATGCACTGGAATCGGGTGGGCACGCTGTTGTTTCCGTCTACTCTGGAAAAGAAGCTGTAGACGTTGCGTCAAAGGAAAAGCCTGATCTAATCTTGATGGATATCATGATGGAGACCAATTCCGATGGGATCGATGCAGCCTTTGAAATCAAGCAGAGACAGGACATACCAATTATCTTTTTGACAGCTCTTACAGATGAGCCGACTATAGAAAAAGCAAAATTCAGCTTGCCATACGGATATGTAGTCAAGCCATTTAATGAAGCTGAGCTACTTTCTAATATCGACGTTGCGCTTTTTAAAGCACAGGCGGAGAAAAAAATAAAAGAAAATAGTGAGCTTTTTCAGGCTATCATCAACTCCATAGACAAGGCGATTTTTTTACTAGATGCTGAGGGATCGATTAAGTACACAAACTCAGTTGTAGAGGACATTGTTGATAAATCTTTTGACCAACTTGTCAATAGAAACATCAAAGAAGTCATCCACTTTGTATGTGGAGAGGGAGGCGACTATTCGGATATTGTGGGGATGGAAGACGCTTCGGAAAAAGAACTGATGCTGGCGGGAGACGATCGGGTCTATGGTGATTTCTACTCTCACAACGTGTCTCTGGATGAGGAGTACACGCTTTTTTTCTTTAAGGATATCACCGAGCGTGTTAGGATTAGGGAGGCCAATGAAGATATAAAGAATCGGAGGTTACTTTCCTTTATTGAGGGGCAGGAGAAGGAGCGCGAGAGAATTGCTCGGGACTTGCACGATGGCGTAGGACAGATCGCCAACATGATCAAATTATCGGTGAAAAAGGGAGAAACAGGTAAGCAGCTTGTGGATATGGTAGATCAGTTTCTGGATGAAATGAGGAAGGTGACGGACGGTCTTTTGCCGACTTTACTGAGCGATTTTCCAATTGAGGTGTGCCTCAGAAAAATTGTAGATCAAGCCAGCAATAGTTCCAATATTAAATTTGAATTTTATGCCGAAGATCTGCCGGAGCTCGACATGAAACACAAGGTGAATATTTACAGAATATCACAGGAAAATATTTCAAATATTATCAAACACTCCCAAGCCAAAAATGCTTCTATCCAGCTTTATGGATTTGAGGATCACCTGCAAATGACGATCGAAGACGATGGCGTTGGGTTTGAGATTGGAGATTATACTGAGGGCACTTCTCATCACGGTATTCAAAACATTTTGTTCAGAGCTGAAGTTTTAAATGCCGAGTGTAATATTGATACCTCAAAAGGTTCGGGTACTTTCATAAGCATTAAAATTCCATTCAATGAAAAAGACTAAACTATTTCTGGTCGAAGATCACGAGCTTGTACGCAAGGGCGTAAAAAGTATCATAGACATGGACGAGTCCATTGATATCATTGGCGAATATGATCGTGCGGCAAAAGCTATTGACGCACTGGCTGAGGGAAACACTCCAGATATCATTTTGATGGATATTTCCATGCCTGAAATGACTGGTCTTGAAGCATCTAAAGTGATTGGAGAAAAGTATCCTGATATTAGAATCATTATTCTGAGTATGTACAAAGACGAAGAGTATGTGATGGAAGGGTTGAATTTTAACATAGCGGGCTATGTGGTAAAGGATAGTGTGGCAGATGAGATTTTGATTGCCATCGAAAAAGTGATAGAAGGAGGAAAATTCTTTAGCAGGGAGGTTATTGATACCGCACTCAACTCTTACAAAGAGATCAAGAAGGAGAAGAAAAAGTCAGAGAGCGTCCAGCTCACAAAGCGAGAGCTTGAGATATTAAACGACATATCTGACGGACTGAAAAGTCAGGAAATAGCTGATAAGCTATTTATAAGTGAGCGGACCGTTGAGGCTCATAGAGGTAATATTATGAAGAAACTGCATGCGAAAAATATGGCAGAATTGATAAAAAAGGCGATGAATCTTGGTCTCATAAGTGTCTGATTATTAGGTATAATTACTAATTAAAGAGCCGTATTTACCTTAAGTCATTTAAACCTGTTTGATGTCTACTTTAGTGATATGCTGAGTTAAAATAAAATCACCGATTATTTTAATTTAAAAGCACCACTATGGTAATATCTGATACTCATCAAAAAGTTAACGCACTACGCGAACTAGCTCCTGACAGCTTCGTGTTCATTCTGGATACCACGGATAGATCTTTTCTATTCAAATCAAAAGAAAGTCCGGATTGCGAGCAACGAGTCATATCTCTTGACAAAGTCCATGGTATTGACAAGTTGACAAAGACAACCAACTATTATCATCATCAGGATGATACGTCGGATGTTAAAATCTCACGGATTAGTCAAAACACATACATTGGCCTTTGTGCACAGCAAAAACAATATACTGCTGACCAAATGGAAATGGTGAAAGAGTGCCTTTTAGCGACAGTTTTTTAAGAAAATAGCTAGGGCTACCATGCACAGAAATAAAAAAGGCTAGCAAACGCTAGCCTTTTTGTGAACTCGGAGGAACATGAACCTTCATTTTTATATATTGATTATCAATTAGTTATAAATCATTCTCTTGTTATGGTAACCGAATAGGTAACCGAGTGATTTAGGCTCAATTAGTATGGATTGTAATTGGGTTTGAAAAGAAATCATATAACTCTCTTCCATAATTCTGTAAATCCTTCCTTTTTGCTTTTCGTATATTTGTTAGGTTGAAAAAGGTTATTTCCATATCGCTTGCACTCCTGATGCTAACAAGTCATCTGGGCTTTGCTGTGGGAACTCACTTCTGTGGGGGTCTGGCAGTAGAAGCTAAATTGATGATTGGACATGAGCATCTTGACTGTGGTATGGCAGATATGGATAAGGAGTGTGAACGAAAGTCAGATGGGAAAACCTATCTGGATAAGTCGCCTTGCTGTGAAAACGAATACCTCACCATTGAGGTAGAGGATGAGTTTAAGCCGAGTGTTGAACAAACTGCTCTCAGTTTTGAGTTTGTCGCAGCATTTGTAGTCTCATACCTTGATTTCTTTTCTGTTGATGAGGAAAATGGACAACTCGCGGAGTATGACCCACCTCTGGTCACGGAGGACATATCGATCCTTCACCAGGTCTTCATAATATAATACGCATAATATGTCCTGACAAAAATTGTCAGGAGGGTTAATCAACACCCATTTTGGACTGATGTTTCAGTTTCATTTCAAAACATATTATGCTCAATCGAATCATAAAATATTTCTTAGAAAACAGGCTTGTAACCGTTCTGATCCTCATTGGCTTCATTGCTTGGGGTATAGTGACAGCTCCATTCGGATGGCAAGTCGGTGCTTTGCCTTCTGATCCTGTCCCTGTTGATGCCATTCCGGATATTGGGGAGAATCAACAGATTGTATTTACTCAGTGGCAGGGACGGTCACCGCAGGATATTGAAGATCAAATTTCGTATCCATTGACTACTTACCTCTTGGGTATACCTGGAGTAAAGTCTATCCGTAGCTCCTCTATTTTTGGGTTCTCTAGTATCTATATCATATTCAATGAAGATATTGAATTCTACTGGAGTAGATCACGAATTCTCGAAAAACTGAATTCCATTCCATCAGGACTGCTTCCGGAGAACGTTCAACCTACACTGGGACCAGATGCTACAGCACTTGGTCAGGTGTATTGGTACACCATTGAAGGCAGAGATGGTGATGGAAATCCTACAGGAGGATGGGATCTTCACGAGATTCGGACCGTTCAGGATTTCTATGTGAAGTATGGATTGAATGCCACTGAAGGAGTGTCAGAAGTAGCTTCCATCGGTGGATTTGTGCAGGAATATCAAATTGACGTAAATCCTGATGCCCTTTTGGCTTACAATATTCCACTTCACCGAGTGATGACGGCTGTGAAGCAATCCAATAAAGATGTTGGAGCCAAAACCATTGAAATAAATCAGGCCGAATACCTGGTTAGAGGCTTGGGCTACATCAAGTCAGTGGAGGATCTGGAAAAAGCAGTTGTTGCCGTGCAAGACAATGTGCCGATTCGAGTAAAAGATGTTGGTATAGTGTCGCTTGGTCCTGCCACTCGAAGGGGATTATTGGATAAAGACGGTGCAGAAGTAGTAGGTGGAGTTGTAGTAGCCAGATATGGTGCCAATCCATTAGAGGTCATCAACAATGTCAAAGATAAAATCAAAGAAATAGCTCCAGGTCTTCCAAAGAAGACGCTTGCCGATGGGACGGAGAGCCAATTAACCATTGTGCCTTTCTATGATCGATCACAATTGATCTATGAGACATTGGGCACATTGGAGGAAGCACTTTCTCTTGAAATACTGATTTCCATTTTAGTGGTGATTGTCATGGTGTATAATCTTAGAGCTTCATTTCTGATCTCAAGTATTTTGCCTATTTCGGTACTCATGGTGTTCATTGCCATGCGCTATTTTGGCGTGGATGCCAATATTGTCGCCCTGTCCGGAATTGCCATTGCCATTGGTACTATGGTAGATCTGGGAATAATCCTCTCTGAAAACATCATAAAACATCTGGACGAAGCTCCAGCAGAACAGAAGTTGATCACGACCATTTACAATGGGTCTGCGGAAGTAGCTACAGCGATACTCACTGCAGTTTCTACTACCATTGTCAGCTTTATTCCTGTCTTCACTATGCAAGCTGCGGAAGGCAAATTGTTCGGGCCTTTGGCCTTTACTAAAACCTTTGCATTGGTTGCTGCTTTAATTGTTTCACTCCTCATTTTACCGACACTGGCCTACTGGTTCTTTGGAGCAAGAATCAAGAATGAGAGAGTACAGAAAATAGTGAATATCGGATTGATCCTGATTGGGATTGGAGGCTTGATATTCGGACAAATTTGGGGTGGAATCATGTTGGTGTTTTTTGGTTCAATTGTATTCTTCAAAACCTGGTATCAAAAGAAAGAAAGCTCTGAAAAATGGTACAGCAGTCTAATTGATAAAGCTGAATTAATTCTGGCGGTTATCGGAGTGGTTTGGCTGCTAGGAAAATATTGGTTGCCTCTAGGCGCTAGTAGCAGTGTATTTACTAACGTTCTTTTTGTATCCCTTCTTGTTGGCGTCATCCTTGGGGCATTCACATTACTTCAATACTACTACAAGCCTATTCTTAAATGGTGCCTGGACAATAAGATAAAGTTCATGCTCTTGCCCACTCTACTCATCCTTTTGGCTGCTAATATCTGGCTGGGATTCAATTCAGTGTTTGGATTTCTTGCCAAAGGTTTTGATACTATTGGAGTGGAGATTCAACCAACCAAAGTTTGGTCTACACTAGCACATACCTTTCCTGGCGTTGGAGAAGAATTTATGCCATCACTGGATGAAGGAAGTTTCCTTCTGATGCCAACATCCATGCCGCATTCAGGTATAGAGTACAATCGAAAAGTAGTTGGCCAGCTGGATATGTTATTAACAAATATTCCGGAGGTGGATCTAACTGTCGGAAAACTAGGAAGGGTAGAATCTGCACTTGACCCAGCACCCATTTCCATGTACGAAAACGTCATCAACTACAAGCCGGAGTACATGGTCAATCAAAGTGGTCACCGTGTACGATTCAAAGTGGATGAAGGACGATTTGAATTGAAAGATGGGTCGTTTGTAAGCAATGAGGATGCCTTACAAAAGGGAATCAAACAAGACCAGTTGATAGAAGATGACAATGGTAAATACTTTCGTAACTGGCGACCTGAAATACAATCTCCGGATGATATCTGGAATGAAATCATCAAGGTAACGAAGATCCCAGGTGTAACCTCTGCTCCTAAGCTCCAACCTATCGAAACAAGATTGGTAATGCTACAAACAGGTATGCGGGCACCTATGGGAATCAAAGTATATGGTCCCGATCTGCAGACCATTCAGGATTTTGGATTACAGCTCGAGGAAATACTCAAGCAAGTTCCTTCTGTAAAAACAGAAGCTGTATTTGCTGATCGAATAGTCGGGAAACCTTACATGCATCTGAACATCAACAGAGAACAAATCGCACGATATGGACTCAGCATTGAGGATGTTCAGCAAACCATAGAAACTGCTATTGGCGGAATGAAGGTTACCACTACAGTAGAGGGGCGAGAAAGATTTCCAGTAAGAGTGAGGTATCCACGCGAACTTCGTGATGATCCAGAATCACTAGCCAAGGTGTTGATCCCGACACCAACCGGAGTGCAAATTCCTCTAGGGCAGTTGGTAGAAATTGAGTACGTGAGAGGGCCGCAAGCCATCAAAAGTGAGGAAACGTTTTTAGTGGGATATGTCCTCTTTGATAAACGAGATGGCTATGCTGAGGTGGACGTGGTAAATGATGCGCAGCGAACCATTCTGGAGCGAATTGACAATGGTGAGCTCGATGTTCCTTCTGGAATCAGCTACAAGTTCTCTGGAAGCTATGAAAACCAGGTTCGAGCTGAGAAAAGATTAGCCATCATTGTTCCCGTGGTACTGGGTATCGTTTTCTTGATTCTCTATTTCCAATTCAAATCAACTACGACTTCCCTCATGGTGTTTACAGGAATTGCCATGGCGTTTAGTGGAGGTTTTATTATGATCTGGCTCTATGGACAGGACTGGTTTTTCAATTTCACACTACTTGGAATTGACTTTAAAGACCTCTTTCAAATTAAAACGATCAACCTGAGTGTAGCTGTCTGGGTAGGCTTCATCGCATTGTTTGGAATAGCTACCGATGATGGGGTATTAATGGGTACCTACCTGGATCAAAGTTTTAATCGGAATCGGACACAAACAATCCCAGAAATACGAAATGCAGTAGTAGAAGCGGGATTGCGAAGAATTAGACCAGCTGTGATGACTTCTGCCACCACCATCATTGCCTTGCTGCCTATTCTTACTTCAACGGGAAGAGGATCTGATATTATGATTCCAATGGCGATACCTGCTTTTGGGGGTATGGCCGTGGCGGCAATTACCTACTTCGTGGTACCGGTATTGTACTGTATGCGTGAAGAACGAAAATTGAAAAAGCAATGAAAAAGTATCTAATCATATTGATAACATTGAGTGTGGTACTTCCAGGAGGTGCTCAAACTTTAGAAGATTACTTTCAGATTGCTGCAGAAAATAATCCAGGACTTCAGGCCAAATACAAAACCTTTGAAGCCGCATTGGAAAAAATCCCTCAGGCCAACAGCTTGCAAGATCCAACCTTTTCATTTGGATACTTTATTTCGCCAGTTGAAACACGTGTAGGTCCGCAACGAGCAAGATTTTCATTAACTCAAATGTTTCCTTGGTTTGGTACATTGAAGGCAAGTGGTGATGTAGCAACCCTGAATGCAGAAGCACAATATCAGACCTTTTTGGACGCCAGAAATAGGCTTTATTATCAGGTCGCTACAGCATATTATCCACTTTATGAATTGGAAAAATGGATTGAGCTTGAAAGCGATAATGCTGAAATTCTGGAGTCTTATAAGACCATTGCCACTACCAGATTTGAAAATAGCGAAGGAACATTGGTCGATGTGCTCAGGGTGGATCTAATGTTGAAAGATGCGCAGACCAATCTGGAAATTCTAAAAAAGAAAAAGCAACCTTTAGTTACGTCATTCAATAAGCTTTTGAATCAAGACGAGAAAGCAGAAGTAATTGTAGCTGATTCCCTTATGGTCTCCAGCATCGTGATCAATCGCGATTCTCTTTTGACGAATAATCCAATACTTGACGAACTGGATATTCGATTAGAAGCAAGCAAAAAACAAGAGGAGCTGGCCGAAAAGCAGGGCTTACCCAAGCTAGGAGTCGGACTTGATTATGTGATTGTAGGAGAGCGAACAGACATGGCAGTTGCGGATAATGGACGAAACGCTTTCATGCCTATGGTCACTGTTGGAATCCCAATTTTCAGAGGGAAGTATAAGGCAGCAAAGAAGGAAGCTCAGTTGATGCAAGAAAGTTATTCGCTTCAAAAGGAAGAACGGATCAATCAACTCATAACAGGATATGAAATGGCTGATTTTGATCGTGAAAAACACCTGGACCTTTTGCAACTATACGATGAGCAAATCGCCGAAATACAACAGGTGCTTAATCTTTTACTTTCTGCTTACGGCAACTCAGGAAAGGAATTCGAAGAGGTATTGCGGACACAACAGCAACTCTTAAAGTACAAAAAAATGAAAGCTACAGCTCTGATGAATTATCACACTGCAGTAGCCCAGCTTAACTATTTGACAGCTAAAAAGTATTAAAATGAAAATTTCTATAAGAACACTAATTATTGTGATGGTAGCGACCCTTGCCGGTGGTTTGCTACTTGGGAGGGCTTTTTATGGTGGAAGTTCCGAAACAGATCATTCGCACACTGAAGTTATCAATGGAGAGACTGTGTGGACTTGTTCGATGCACCCACAAATTCGTCAGGGCGAACCGGGTAGCTGCCCAATCTGTGGAATGGATTTGATCCCACTAGAGGATGACAATGGAGAAGGTATTGATCCAATGGCCATTACCATGTCACCAACTGCTATGCAACTTGCCGATGTAGTCACTGCAAAAGTTGGTAGCGAATCAGCTATGAAAACGATTCGATTGAATGGCAAAGTGCAGGAAGACGAGCGCCTGATATTTAGTCAGTCCACTCATTTTCCTGGAAGAATTGAAAAGCTTTCTGTGAATTTCACAGGTGAATTGGTCAGTAAAGGAAGTGTGATTGCCAATCTGTATTCACCTCAATTGGTGACAGCTCAAGAGGAGTTGTTTGAGGCTTATAAAATCAGAGAAAGCCAGCCTAATTTATATCGAGCAGCAAGGGAAAAGCTGAAAAACTGGAAACTATCAGAAAATCAAATCGACCAGATCATATCTACTGGTAAAGTGAAGGATCAGTTTCCCATTCTCGCAGATCAGTCTGGTTATGTGATTAGTAAAAAAGTCAACCTTGGAGACTATGTAAACAGGGGCCAAATCCTTTATGAAATTGCAAACCTTTCACGTGTTTGGGTCCTATTCGATGTGTATGAAAACGATCTTTCCTGGATCAAGAAGGGAGATTCCATTCAGTTCGCTATTAGTTCATTACCGGGACAAAATTTCAAAGGTAAGATTGATTACATCGATCCAGTGATCAACTCTAAAACTCGTGTGACAAAAGCCAGAGTAGTTGTCAATAACGAGGACAGGAACCTTAAACCAGAAATGTTTGCTTCAGGGGAGGTCAAAGCTGCATTGGGTAGTACTGGGAATGAAATAACAGTTCCTAAATCGGCCGTCATGTGGACCGGTAAACGATCCGTGGTTTATGTGAAACAATCTACTGATCAGGGTATGCATTTCAAGATGCGTGAAGTGACACTTGGACCTGCATTAGGCAATGCATACGTCATTGAAGCTGGATTGGAGCAAGGAGAGGAAATTGCCGTGAATGGAACATTCAGTATTGATGCTGCTGCGCAGTTGGCGGGTAAACCAAGTATGATGTCTCCAGAAGGTGGAGCAGCTATGACAGGTCATAATCACGGAGGAACGAACCAAAGTTCCTCACAACCAGATCACTCGCAACATCAAATGAGTGAGCAATTGGAGGTGAATGAATCTAAACAGGCCTATACAAGCAATCCTAAGTTTAAGGAGCAAATACAAGCTGTCTTCACGGCTTATTTACCTGTAAAAGATGCGCTCATTCAAAGTGATGCAAAAACGGCAGGCAGAGAAGCTAAGAGTCTTCAGGCTGCAATTGATAAAGTAGATATGAAATTGGTCAAAGAAGAAGCCCACATTGAATGGATGAAGGATCTGGCGGTGCTGCAGAAAGCTACTGATGCAATCAGGAATGAAACAGATGTCGAAATGGCTCGAATGATGCTTTCTCCCTTGAGCGATCAACTTTTTCATACACTCAAAAAGTTCCAGATAGAAGTTGACGGCTATCGCCAATACTGCCCTATGGCCTTCGATAATAAGGGAGCATTCTGGCTCAGTGATTCAGATAAAATCCTGAACCCATATTTCGGGGATGCGATGCTCACCTGCGGGAATGTTGAAGAAGAACTTAAATGAATTAATTAGATAAACTTTTAAACTTAAATACGATGAAAATAACACTATTAACACTTGGACTTGCTGTACTTATTGCTAGCTGTGGTCCCACAAAAACAGAAGAAAAAGCTGAGACTAAAGCTGAACCTATAGCCAAAGTTGAGAAAACAGCTGCCGTTGAAGAGCAAAATGGAAATGCATTGACGCCTGTTCTTGACGCCTATCTGGCAGTAAAAGATGCGTTGGTCAATGATAACCAGGAAGGTGCCGCAAAAGCAGGCGGAACCCTGGCCACTGCATTAGGCTCATTGGATTTGTCCACATTCGATTCAGATAAGCAAGCCGAATTAAAGGAGATTGTGGAGGTGGCAAAGAACCATGGTGAGCATATTTCAGAGAGCGAGATTGCGCATCAGCGTGAACATTTTGAAGCGCTAAGTAAGGATATTAAAGATTTGGCTGGAATTGTTGGAACAGACAGAACGCTATATCACCAGTATTGCCCTATGTACAATGGAAATAAAGGGGGTATGTGGCTGAGCGCTAACGAGGAAGTTCGAAATCCACTTTTTGGCTCTTCCATGCTTAAATGTGGAAAAGTAGAGGAAGTGATTAAGCTATAAAAATGCTTAAAAAAGCACTTTTAATTATTTTGATAGTGGGTGCAGGAATACAATTCATTCCTGTACCCATCAATCAAAGTGATGAAATTCTAAAAACGGATTTCTTCCAAATTGTAGAGGCTTCATTGAATATACAGCAGGTAGTGAAAGCCTCCTGCTATGACTGCCACAGCAATAACACCAATTATCCGTGGTATGGCCGTGTACGTCCATTTGCTTGGTTTCTACAAAAGCACATTAGGGAAGGAAAAGAGGATCTAAACTTCTCTGACTTTCAGGACTACTCAGGACGTATGAAAAGAGAGAAAATTCGCTCCATGATTTCTCAAGTGAGGGATGGAGAAATGCCTCTCCAAGAATATCTCTGGATGCATCCTGAAGCGAAACTATCTGAAAAGGAAACTGAGCAGTTAATTCAATTTTTTGAAAACCTCAACACCCAATAATTAAAACTACCTACACAGATGAAAAACATAACATACCTATCAGCCATTCTTATTCTGGCATCTTGTTCAACTTCAAGTCAGGGCGAAACAGCTAAGACAAAACCGGAACAAGTCATTGATTTGACAGCCGAAGAAAATGCTATCAAAAAAGTAATGAAGACCTATAAGGAAACACTTGAAAGCCTGGATGTTACTGAGTCTTATGCACTTTTTTCTGAAGAATCGGAAGTATTAGAGCAAGGTAAAATTGAAGGTACTTATCGGGATTACATTGCTAATCACATCGGTCCTGAGTTGGGACATTTCGAGTCGTTCACTTTCAGCGACTATGAGATCAGCGTTATCGTGGATATGCCTTATGCTTTCACCACTGAATCGTACATCTACAACATTGTCTTAAAAGAAGAATTCAGGAAAGTGGAAAGAAAAGCTGCGGCCACATCCGTGCTTAAAAAGATCGATGGTAGCTGGAAGATTATAAAAACACACAGTTCATCTAGGGCAGTGAGATAATAATGAAACTTTAAATTTTGCTAAGACCGTGAAAATGTATTTAAATAAAAAGAAAAGAAAAGGCTTTCCAAAAATCTTACTGATTGTGACTATGCTCATGAGTAGTATGTTTGGAAAGGCACAAGACCTCTTAGAAAAATCAATTGAGGGGAATGTAGACAACCTTCCGGTCAGAGAGAACAGCCTAACCATTCGAGCCGAGAAAGTGGTGAAGGCAGGAAAGGAAGTGATGGGCATGACCATCAACGGCAGCATACCGGGCCCAACTTTACGTTTTACGGAAGGTGAATATGCGGTGATATATGTGAAAAATGAACTGGAGGAAGAAACCTCGGTGCACTGGCATGGCCTGCTTCTACCAAACTTTTATGATGGAGTCCCTTACCTGACTACTCCACCTATCCCCCCAGGTGAGACTCAGAAATACGAGTTTCCTATTAAGCAATCCGGAACCTATTGGTACCACTCACACACCATGCTTCAGGAGCAGAGTGGTGTTTATGGTTCGATCGTTATAGAGCCTAAAGAAGAATCACTAGAATACGACAAGGAGTTGGTCATGGTGCTATCCGACTGGACGAATGAAAATCCCATGAGCGTATTGCGCTTTTTAAAAAGAGGCACAGAATGGTACAACTGGCGAAAAGGTACCGCCACCCCACTCAATGAGGTCATTGCACGAGGAGCACTGGGTGCACAGCTCAACTTTTGGAGACAAAGAATGGAAAGTGCTGATATCGCTGATATTTATTACCCGGCATTCTTAGTCAATGGACAGCAAACACAAGAATACCCGGATTTTAAACCAGGTGAAAAAGTAAGGCTCAGAATAATTAATGGAGCTGCGTCCACCTCTTTTTGGATGACTTTTGGAGGCGGTAACCCAACGATTGTATCGGCTGATGGCCTTAATGTTGTTCCGGTGGAGCACAACAAAACCTTCATTGCTATCGCAGAAACCTATGATTTCATTATTACCATCCCTGAAAAGGGAAAAATAGAATTTAGAACCACAGCGCAGGATGGTTCCGGGACAGCTTCCGCATATTTTGGGAAAGGCGAAGCAATGGAGGCTCCTGAGGTGTCTCGCCCGGATAAAATAGGCATGATGAAAAAAATGGCCAAGATGGATATGCGTATGGGTGCACCAGCATTAAAATTTAGACCTAAAAAAGACGATCCTCAAGAACTCATGAGCAAGTGGGGCATGCAAATGAAAGACACGCCAAAGAGCGATGGTGATATGAAGATGGGGTCAGAAAAAATGGATCATTCTGGTATGGAAGGAATGAAATCTGATGAGCAAAAGATGTCCGGAATGGCCAAGATGGACATGATTAATACAGAAGGTAAGCCCATGGACGGAATGGATATGAGCTTGTTTTCGGAGTACAACTACGATTATTTAAAATCACCGAATGCTACGACTTATGACAAAGATGTGCCTGTCAGAGTGGTGTTGCTTAATCTCACAGGTAATATGAGCCGATATATCTGGAGCATGAACGGGATTCCGCTTTCTGAAACTGATAAGATCAAGATCAATGAAGGTGAAGTGACTCGAATCACGTTCAACAACCTTACCATGATGCACCACCCCATGCACCTGCACGGACATTTCTTCAGAGTGATCAATGAGAATGGTGAATACTCACCGCTGAAGCACACAGTGAATGTGCCTCCGATGCAAAAAGTTACCATCGAGTTTTATGGGAATGAATATGGTGACTGGTTTTTCCATTGTCATATCCTCTATCACATGATGGGCGGTATGGCCAGGGTAGTCAGTTATGACACACCCGAAGACCCACGCATGGAACCATATCCTATTGCTAAACTGGTACATGAGACAAACAGATTCTACTCATGGGGCATGGCAGATATTGCCTCCCATACAGGTGCATTAAACTTTGTGACGTCCAATATCAGAAACCAATTCAATCTTGGTGTAGAATATGGCTGGAACGAAAACATAGAGACCGAATTCTCCTATGAATATTACCTCTATGATTATCTACGTGTATTTGGAGGGGTAAATGTGGAGAACACCACCAGAAATAGCCTGAATGATATTAAGACGACTGCTATTGCGGGTGTCAGATGGTATTCACCTTATATGTTCAATGTGGACATTCGAATTGATAATGAGTTAAGACCTAGAATTGGTGTCGGAAGATCGCTTATGCTCTTCCCAAGATTTTCAGTATTTGGTTATTATGAATATCAGTTAGATGCCGGCTTGGTCAACAAGCTGGAAAATAATACAGACTTTACAAAAGAAATCGTCTGGAATGCCGGAGCGGAATATTTGTTATCTAAAAACTTCTCTTTGATGGGAAGCTACGACAATCGCTTTGGTGGTGGCGGAGGATTGTCGATAAGGTTTTAAAGAAGATTGTAATTATGAGCACTCTCCACATAAAGAACATGGTTTGTGATCGCTGCAAGAAAGTGATCAATGACGAGCTAACGGCCTTAGGTGTGGAGGTGCATTCTATTGAATTGGGCGTACTCGAGGTTGACCCAAAATCTGTTGATCTTGAAGCAATTGCCAAAACAATCGAAGCGCATGGTTTTGAATTGATAGAAAGTAAAGAAGAAATCCTTGTCGAACGGATAAAAGTGTTTCTCATATCCATCATTGACAAGCTTCCGATGCAGAGAAAGCACAAATTGTCGACTATGATTTCAGATGAATTGGGGAAGGACTACTCTTCGCTAAGCAAAGTATTTTCTCAAAGAGAACACTTGACCATTGAGAAATACTTCTTACGGTTGAAACTAGAGAAGGTCAAAGAGTTGATTCAAGACGGTAACCATTCCTTTTCTCAGATTGCAGCTATGCTCGATTATTCAAGCATCAATCACTTATCCGGCCAGTTCAAACAGGAAACAGGGCTCAGTATGTCAGAGTACAAATCGATGATCAATAGGGATCGAAAACCGCTCGACAAAATTGTGTAAATCAAATCCATGATTATGAAATCGATTCAGTTTTGCTCCTACGAACTTTGTTTCATCAAATGTATAATGAGATGAAACACACGTATCAAATTTCGGGAATGACCTGCAATGGTTGCAAGAGTCATGTAGAGAAAACACTCAAAGAGGTTGAGGGTATTTCCAATGTTTCTGTCGATTTAGAGAAAAAAGAAGCAGTTGTCCATATGGATGAACATGTGCCGTTGGAGAAATTGAAAGAAGCCATGAAAAAGGATGGAGGTCGCTATGATATTCATCTTCCCGGATCTCATGATCACCACCATCATGCCCCTGCTCAATCTAAGAAAAAAGATACTGGAGGATCTGGCAAATACTATTGCCCGATGCTCTGCGAGGGCGATAAGAAATACGATAAGCCAGGCGATTGTCCAAAATGCGGAATGGATTTGGAAAAAGAGGAAAGTTCTAAAACCATTTACACCTGCCCAATGCATCCTGAAATCGAGCAAGACCATCCAGGCTCATGCCCAAAGTGCGGGATGGATTTAGAACGTAAAAAGGCTTCCGCAGAGGAAGGTTCTGAGGAACATCAAGCATACAAGAAGATGCTCACCAAGTTCTGGATTTCTGTCGCTTTCACAATTCCCGTTTTCTTCATTGCAATGAGTGAGATGATTGGCATTTCTCTCACAGGAATAGCCAGTGAAAGGGCATGGGGTTGGGTACAATTTGCATTGAGCACACCAGTCATCTTTTACTCTTGCTGGAATTTCTTTGTTCGGGGGTACAAATCCATCATCAATCGCTCTCCAAACATGTGGACATTGATCACATTGGGAGCAGGTGCAGCTTATGTGTTCAGCATAGTAGCATTACTATTTCCTGACATTTTCCCTGACCAATTCAAATCTGAGGGAGGAGCTGTTCATTTATATTTTGAAGCGGCTGTAGTCATTCTTACCTTGATTTTGTTAGGACAACTGCTAGAGGCTAAAGCAAGAAGCCAAACCAACTCTGCAATAAAGGAGCTGCTCAATTTGGTGCCACCAGAAGCAACGATCATTAGAGACGGTGAAGAAATGACCATTCCATTGGAGCATGTGAAGCTGGATGACATCATTAAGATTAAGCCAGGAGAAAAGATTCCGGTGGATGGAGAGATCACAGAAGGAAAAAGCAGTATCGACGAATCTATGATTACTGGTGAACCCGTTCCAGTGGAAAAATCTGAAGGTGACAATGTGATTGGTGGTACCATCAATGGGACAAGCACCTTTCTGATGAAAGCGCAGAAAGTGGGAAGTGATACGTTGCTTTCACAGATCATTGAAATGGTCAATAAGGCCAGCAGAACAAAAGCGCCTATCCAAAATCTTGCAGATAAAGTATCCAGCTATTTCGTTCCTATAGTAGTGACAATAGCGCTCATTGCATTTGCAGTTTGGGCGATTTGGGGACCAGATCCAAAACTGGTTTATGCCTTTACAAGTGCAGTTACCGTACTCATCATAGCCTGCCCTTGTGCATTAGGCTTGGCAACTCCTATGTCCATCATGGTTGGAACCGGGAAAGGCGCGAAGCAAGGGATTTTGGTGAAAGATGCCAGGGCCATTGAGGAAATGCACAAGGTGACCACATTGGTTATTGATAAAACTGGCACAATCACACAGGGCAAGCCATCACTTCAGGATGTGAAGTCCATTAATGATAAACACGGTGAAGATGTGATTCTCAAAAATGTCGCTTCTCTTGAATCAAGCAGTGAACATCCATTGGCACACGCTATCGTTCAGGGTGCTGAGAATAAGGGATTAAAGCCACAAAAAGTAGATGATTTTAATTCCATCACAGGAAAAGGGATTACAGGAAAAGTGGATGGGCTCCAAATTGCCATTGGCAACAAAAAGCTATTGGAAGAATTTAACCTTACTCTTGAGCAGGAGCATGAAGAAGATGTAAAACAACGACAGCTAGAAGGCCAAACCGTAATGTTTGTAGTGATTGAAAATGAAATAGCTGGATTCATCAGTGTAGCTGACCCTATTAAAGAATCATCGGCTTCAGCAATTAAGCATTTGCAAGACCAAGGATTGGAAGTGATTATGCTCACAGGTGATAATAAGAACACTGCCAAAGCGGTTGCTGACAAGCTTGGACTCGATGGATATGAAGCCGATCTCTTACCGGAAAACAAGTACGAGAAAGTGAAAGCTCTTCAGGAAGAGGGAAAAATAGTTGCAATGGCCGGAGATGGAATCAATGATGCTCCTGCACTGGCTCAGGCAAATGTTGGAATTGCAATGGGAACAGGAACAGATGTAGCTATCGAGAGTGCAAGTCTTACATTAGTTAAAGGTGAGTTGGATGGAATAGTAAGGGCTCGAAAATTGAGTACGGATGTGATGAGAAACATTAAGCAGAACTTGTTCTTTGCTTTTATCTACAATGTGCTGGGAGTACCGATAGCAGCAGGCGTTCTCTTCCCTGTGTTTGGTCTTTTGTTAAGCCCAATGCTCGCTGCATTAGCCATGAGCCTCAGTTCCGTTTCAGTAATTGGCAATAGTTTAAGATTAAGATAGATATGAAAATGAAAAACCTAATGTTCACAATTGCCGTGCTTGCCCTGATGGGGTGCAGCACCAGTGAAAAGAAAGATGAGAAAACTGAAGATCACACTCAACACCAGCATGATGCTAAAAAAGAGGAAGGGGCTAAAAAGCCACTGAGTCCTCGAACTTCGGCTATGGCTATGATTGGATCTAATCACGTCCACATTGATTACGGATCTCCAAGCAAAAGAGGTCGAATGATTTTCGGGGGATTGGTTGGATATGGTACAGTTTGGGCAACAGGCGCTCATAAAGCCACCACCATTTCTTTTGATAAGGATGTGAAGATCAATGAAACGAGTATTTCGGCTGGTAAATACGGGCTTTTTACTATTCCCGGCGAGAGCGAATGGACTGTTATTATCAGCAAAGATTGGGACATGCACCTGGCCGATGATTACGATCAAGCAAATGATGTTGTGAGGGTCACCGTTCCTGCCCATAAACTTGATGAGGTAGCTGAGTCACTCACTTTTGAAGTGGTAGAAATGAGTGATGGCAAAGGTCAAATCTCTATCAAATGGGATCAGACGGCTGTTTCATTTGGATTTGAGAACAAATGAGAAACCTATTGATCATATCATTAATTCTAAGCGGATTATTCTCATGCCAACCTCCGAAGGAGACCTTTCTCAGCAAAATTAAATTGACAGACCTGCAAGGTGAAGCCTTCGATTCTGAGCAGTTCAAAAACAAAGTGGTCATTCTTAACCTTTGGGCTACCTGGTGCACTCCATGTATCAGGGAAATGCCTGACCTTGTGAAGATGCAGACTGAATTACCGAATGATTTTGTCCTCATACTTGCATCAGATGAATCCCCGGAAAAGATTCGTCAATTCACGGAGAAACGACCTTTCGATCTCACCTTCACACAAATTCAGACTTCAGTGGAATCTTTAGGTGTCTATTCTTTACCGACGACTTTCGTTATAGGCAAAGACGGTCAACTATTAGAAACATTGGTGGGTGCCCGAAAATGGGACAGCCCTGATCAAATTGAACAACTTAAAACCTACCTGAAATGAAATCATTAACCTTACTAACCTTCATCGCTATCGCTCTTTTATCGTGCCAGCAGGGTACGGAAAAAACGAAAGAAACTACCGCTCTTGAAAGCATTGAATCACCTGCAGGGAGCAATGCTTCATTGCCCTATCTGGTTAAGGGTGGTGATAATCTCTTGTACATGTCATGGGTGGAAAAAAGAGATTCCGGATGGATCGATTTAAAGTATTCAGCTCTGAAAGATGATAATTGGCAACAGCCTGAGGTCATCGCATCAGGAAACGACTGGTTTGTCAACTGGGCAGATTATCCTATGATGGCTGTAGATAATCAAGGAAACATGATTGCTCATTTCCTGGCAAAGAGTTCATCAGGCACTTACTCCTACGATGTAAATGTGGTTTATAAACCTGCCGGAGGGGAGTGGTCAGAACCGGTTATTCCTCATAAGGATGGGACTCCTACCGAGCATGGTTTTGTGACCTTGCTACCAAATAATGACGGTACGTTTCTGCTCGCCTGGCTAGACGGTCGAAATACTGGAGGCGGAGATCACGATTCGGGCGGTCATGGAGGTGGTGGAGCGATGACCATCCGAACCTCAACACTCGACATGACTGGAAATCTTAAACAGGAAGCAGAACTTGATTCGCGAGTATGCGACTGCTGTCAAACAGGAGGCACCATGACTTCAAATGGTCCGGTGATCGTCTACCGTGATCGATCTGATGAAGAAATGAGAGACATGTCATTTGTAAGATGGGTGGACAATAGCTGGACCGAGCCAAAAGCAGTGAATGATGATGGCTGGAAGATTGCGGGATGCCCAGTAAATGGCCCAAGAATCGCATCGAATGATAATACTACAGCTACAGCTTGGTTTACTGCAGCAGAAGGAATTGCTAAAGTGAAGGTCGCTTTTATGGATGATTCGGGAGAATCTTTCAATGAACCAATTATTGTTGACAATTCTGTGTCAGTGGGAAGAGTAGATATTGTTATGGCTGATGGTCAAACTGCTATTGTTAGTTGGCTAGATTTAGAAGACGAAACACCGCTTATAAAATTTAGAAATGTTTCCAAGGATGGATCTTTGAGTAATCCGGTAATAGTTTCCGAAACCAGCGCCTCAAGAGGGAGTGGATTTCCTCAAATGGAAATGGTTGATGGAACATTGTATTTTGCTTGGACTAACCTTCAAGAACAATCCACATCTATCTTAATCAAGAGAGTTAAGCTTAATTAGCTAACCACATAGATATTTTAGCATTTACTTAAATACTGAACCATTTCTCTATCTTTACGTTTTAGCAATTACTAAAATATTAAAAGATGAGTACTACGTGTATCAGAGTATTGGCCGATCCAGTCCAAATCAAGGAATGTAAGGGAACCCTCAGCAGACTGGAAGGGCAACTCGATTTGACTACTAAAATTTTCAACTTGGCAGGAAATGCAGCACGGTTGAAAATCCTTTTTCTACTTCATAAAGAAGGTGAAATGTGCCCCTGCGATTTCAGCGACATTTTAGGAATCTCTGTGGGAGGTGTATCTCAACATTTAAGAAAATTGAAAGACGCAGGAATGGTCCGAGATAAGAAGGTGGGACAAACGGTGTTTTACACGATGATCCCTGAAAACACCCAATTATTACTCCCTGTTCTTCAAATTCTATCCAATCAATCTAAAACCATTTTATCATGATAGCAGCTGATTTAATAAAGGGCATTAAACATTCACTCAGAACTGCTCAGGGCCAATTGGGATATATCTATGATAAAATTGACGAGGAAGATCAGGCAGAAAACATTTTACTCCAGCTAAAAGCGGTTCAATCAATGCTTTCAAAAACCACCTATGAATTACTTGACGATTCGTACAGAAAAGCTTTAGCGGAAAAAATTTCATCTACAGCATCAAGTTGTCCTGGTAATTGTGGGCAGGAGGATACCATAGAATCTCTGAGATTATTATTTCCAGATATTGCCGCAGAAGATGTTCCTTCTAAACTCAGAGAGGCTAAACTCCTTGAAAAGCAACTAATGGAATATTTGTCACGAAAAAAATTGGATACCCCCTCCCCCCGTAACTGATCTTTGGTTCATGTTTCATTAAAAAGATAGATATGAAAAATAAACTAATGATTTTGGCCACAGTAAGTATTCTCGCAATTGGCGGCCTTGCTTTCGGGTTCAATTCCTCTTCAAATGTTTGTCCTTTGGAAGGAACCTCTGAATGTCCGAAAATTAACTGCCCTTTGGCAGGTACTTCGGAATGCCCATATGATATGAAAGCGGCTGAATTACCAGCATGCTGTAAGAAAAAGTAACATGGAGGGGGCAAGCCCTCCTTTTTTTATTTGACTGAACAATGAAAAATTCCCTTTTGACCAGCGGTATTCTGGCAGCTTTGTTAAGTTCACTTTGCTGTATTACTCCCTTGCTTGCCTTATTGGCTGGTGTTAGCGGCATTGCCTCCACTTTTTCCTGGCTGGATCCTGCGAGACCCTTTTTTGTTGGTGTCACTTTTTTAGTTTTAGGGTTTGCATGGTACCAGAAACTACGACCCAGAACTGCCGAAGAAATCGCCTGTGCATGTGACGAGGACCTGAAACCTTCCTTTTGGCACTCAAAAAGGTTCTTAGGAATCATCACGGTGTTTGCAGGGTTAATGCTTTCGTTTCCAAGCTACGCACATATTTTCTACTCTAATGGAGGTGATCTGGGTGCATCTACATTCGCTGAACAAGACACGACCAAAACTCACAAGATTGTACTGAAAGTAAAGGGAATGACTTGTGCGGGATGTGAAAGTCATATTGAGCATGAAGTAAGCGCTCTTGACGGTGTAAAATCAGTTGATGCCATCTATGCTGAGGGTTCAGCTACCATTGAGTATTTGCCATCAAAGCTTGAAGAGCAAACAATCATAGATGTGATTAATAAAACCGGATATACAGTGATTGAAAAGCCAAAAGATTAATAACATGGAGAAAGAAGCAGTTTTAGCGTCAACCATCACTTGCCCTCATTGTGGTCACCGGAAAGAGGAAACCATGCCAACGGATGCATGCCAGTACTTCTATGATTGTGAGAATTGTAATCAAGTAGTAAAACCCAAGCAAGGAGATTGCTGCGTGTATTGCAGTTATGGGACCAAGAAGTGTCCACCAATGCAAAATGGAACTTGCAATTGCTAATTTAGCTACATGCTCGAACAAAAACTTGAAGATCGTGACATCAAGCCAACCGCCATGCGGATGTTGGTACTCAAAAAGCTTGTGGAATCGGGCGCAGCGATCAGTCTCAGTGATTTAGAAGCCAAGTTTGAAAGAGCGGATAAGGCAACCCTTTATCGAACCCTGAAGACATTTGAAGACAAGAAGCTAATTCACAGCATTGATGACGGCACCGGTTCGGTCAAGTACGCACTTTGCGAAGAAGGTTGTGAATGTGAACCACAAGACCAACACATCCACTTTCACTGTGTTCAATGTGGTGAGACATATTGCCTGACTCAGTCTAAGATTCCACAAACGCACATCCCATCGGGTTTTAAAGCAGCTAGCGCCAGTATGGTTTACAAGGGCACTTGCGCCAATTGCTCATAGAAACAATGCAAATTGGTTGCATGCCTAAATGATTACATTTGCTCAGATGAATCGTCTAACGTCCATATCACTATCGATGATTTTTGTGGTGCAAATTTTTGCTCCAAACATGGACATGTGTTGCGAATTGGAGAAACTTCCTGCCCTTTTTGCCCATTTTGAGGAGCATAAGGCGTTTGATGGAGATTCCTTTTTTGAATTTTTGGTCGAAGATTATGTACATCATGACGACAACAGTGAAGGCCATCACGACCATGATAAGGATGATGATCTGCCATTTCATGGCCAACATCAGTGCAATCATGCACCTATTTATCTCACATACACGTTCTCAAACATCGAATTAGGAAACAAATCATTTTCTCTTCAGACCAAAGGCAGTTTCTATCAGTTTTCAATTTCTTCAGAATATCTGGATAAGCTAATCCAGCCTCCTCAGGCCTAGTTTTTCAAGACACTTATTTTTTCAAATCTGTGTGCTTTTAGCCCACACAGTGTGTGTCTACATGTTTGGCAACATGCCACCCTCAAATCATTTAGAATTTTTAAATCCAAATAAAAATGCTGGATAAAATCATTCACTTTTCAGTGAAAAATAAATTGATTATTGGCCTACTTACGCTTGGCCTGGTCATTTGGGGAGGATATTCCCTCACTCAATTACCGATAGATGCTGTTCCTGATATCACGAACAATCAGGTTCAGGTCATCACCGCATCTCCCTCTTTAGCTGCTGAGGAAGTAGAGCGGCTCATTACATTTCCTATTGAAATCACCATGGCGACCATTCCTGATATAGATGAGATCAGGTCATTTTCCCGCTTCGGATTGTCGGTTGTTACCATTGTCTTTAAGGAAAATGTTGACGTTTATTGGGCTCGTCAACAGGTAAGTGAACGCTTGCCTGAAGTACAATCACAAATTCCATCAGGAGTGGGGACGCCAGGTATGGCTCCCATCACAACAGGTTTGGGAGAAATCTATCAGTATGTGGTTGGTACATCTCCTGGTTATGAGGAGAAGTATGATGCGCGTGAGTTAAGAACGATACAGGACTGGATAGTAAGGAGACAACTGCTGGGTACTCCTGGAGTAGCAGACGTGAGCAGTTTTGGAGGTTATCTAAAACAGTTCGAAATAGCGATCAAGCCAGATCGGTTAAAGGCCATGAATGTTTCCATTGCTGATATATTTCAGGCCCTTCAGGAAAACAATCAAAATACCGGTGGCGCTTATATTGAAAAGAATCTGAATGCCTACTTCATTCGAACAGAAGGCCTTGTCGGTAATCTTGATGATATCAGGAAGATCAATATTCGAACAAATGAAAGCGGTATTCCTGTACTGATTAAAGATGTGGCTAAAGTGCAATTGGGGAATGCAGTGCGCTATGGAGCAACTACTCGGAATGGAGAAGGCGAAGTAGTCAGCGCAATTGTCATGATGCTAAAGGGAGAAAACTCAGCAGAAGTCATAGAAAATGTAAAGGGAAAGATCGAACAAATCCGTAAGTCTTTGCCTGAAGGGGTGACAATCGAACCCTTTCTGGATCGAACTAAGCTTGTAGATACCGCGATAGGAACCGTGACTAAAAATCTGGCCGAAGGAGCATTGATTGTCATCTTCGTTTTGTTGTTGCTGCTAGGCAATTTCCGTGCAGGACTGATCGTGGCTTCCGTTATTCCTTTGGCACTCATTTTCGCCTTTGGAATGATGAATTTCTTTGGAGTTTCTGGCAACCTGATGAGTCTGGGGGCTATAGATTTTGGGCTGATAGTGGATGGGGCTGTAATTATCGTAGAAGCCACCTTGCACCATCTTGGGTTGCTTAAGCTGGGGAGGAAATTAACACAGGATGAAATGGATATGGAGGTCTATAAATCAGCCAGCAAAATTCGAAACTCAGCGGCCTTTGGTGAGATCATTATTCTTATCGTTTATCTGCCGATTCTGGCACTAGTGGGCACAGAAGGGAAAATGTTCAGGCCCATGGCACAAACGGTGAGTTTCGCCATTCTCGGTGCATTCATTTTGTCACTAACCTACGTTCCGATGATGTCTGCACTCTTTCTCAGCAAGAAAACAGAATACAAAAAGAACATCTCTGACCGTATCATGAACTTCTTTCATCGATTGTACGATCCTACCATTCGGTGGGTGATGCATAAAAGGTTGCCTTTGCTTGGACTGACGGCAGGCCTGTTTGTAGGCGCCTTGTGGCTTTTTTCAAATATGGGAGGTGAATTTATTCCCACACTGGAAGAAGGAGATTTTGCTGTGGAGACGCGCGTGATGACAGGGAGTTCATTGGAGAATACTACTAAAGCGACTACCCAGGCAGAGAAAATACTTCTGGATCAATTTCCAGAGGTAGAGCAGGTTGTGTCCAAGATAGGAGCAGGAGAGATACCCACTGATCCAATGCCCATTGAAGCAGCAGACCTCATGATCATTCTAAAGAACAAGCAAGAGTGGGTTAGTGCTTCTAACCGTGAGGAGTTGGCCAACAAAATGGCAGAAGCACTCGAAATCATTCCAGGTGTAACCTTCGGATTTCAACAGCCCATTCAAATGCGCTTTAACGAGCTCATGACTGGTGTTCGGCAGGATGTAGCAGTCAAAATTTATGGTGAAAATCTGAACGATCTGTCTGAATACGCCGATCAAATTGGGAACATTGCATCAGGGGTTGAAGGTGCGGTGGATTTGTACATTGAAGAAGTAACTGGAATTCCTCAGATAGTCATTACCTATAAGCGTGATCAGTTGGCTAAATACGGCTTGAGTATTCTGGATGTGAATCGATCTGTGCAGGCGGCATTTGCCGGAGCTTCCGCTGGTCTGGTCTATGAAAATGAACGACGATTCGATCTGGTAGTGAGACTGGAGAAGGCCAATCGTAATGATGTGGAATCAGTTAGAAACCTTTACATCTCGCGTAAAGATGGACACCAGATACCTCTTTATCAGGTGGCCAACGTGGAGATCAAGGACGGGCCTTACCAGATTCAGCGGGATGATACTCGCCGTAGAATCCTGGTTGCCTTCAATGTTCGAAATAAGGATGTTGAAAGTGTGGTTACTGAGCTTAAGCAAAAAATTGAAGCGTCTGTGGTCTTTGCTCCCGGTTATTCCATTGCCTATGGAGGTCAATTTGAAAATCTGATAGAAGCCCGACAAAGACTCGCTGTAGCCGTTCCATCAGCGCTTCTGCTCATCTTTGTATTGCTCTATTTTACATTCAAATCGGTAAAGCAGGGTGTTCTGATTTTCACCGCAATTCCCTTGTCAGCCATTGGTGGAATTTTGGCGCTTTATTTAAGAGGCATGCCCTTTAGTATTTCTGCCGGGGTTGGGTTTATTGCACTGTTTGGGGTTGCTGTCCTTAATGGCATTGTGCTTATCGCAGAATTCAACCACCTAAAGCAAGAAGGAGTGACAGATATATTTGATCGCATCTACCAGGGAACAAAAACCCGATTGCGACCGGTGATTATGACTGCTTCTGTGGCCTCACTTGGCTTTTTACCAATGGCGCTATCACAATCCGGTGGAGCCGAGGTTCAAAGGCCTCTGGCTACTGTTGTGATTGGTGGGTTAATCACTGCAACATTTTTAACATTGATTGTACTCCCTATCCTATACTACTATTTTGAGAAGGGAGTGAGAGTTAAACCAGGTGCTGTATTACCAATCTTGTTGGTGGGAGCGCTAATGTTTCAAGTGAATGGAGTGCAAGCCCAAGAAAGGCAGTCAAGGAATTACACACTTGAGGAATCCATTGAGACTGCCATCAAGAACAATCCAAGCCTTCGTGCTGCTGACTTAAGAACGCAACAGGAAAAGGCACTGAAGGGAGCCAGCTGGAATCTCCCGAAAACTGATTTTAACCTGACGCATGGGCAATACAACAGTGTTTTTGATAATGACAATCAATTCAACGTAAGTCAGTCGATAGCATTCCCCACAGTTTACGCCAACCAGAGCAAGTTGGCCAATGCAAAAGTTGAATCTAGTGAATGGAGGGAAGCGATGACCAGAAATGAATTGGTTCAGCAGGTAAAATCAACCTGGTATAGGTTGCTTATGGAAAAGAACAAGAGAAAGCTACTAATTGAACAGGATAGTATCTATCGCAGTTTTTCGCGAGCAGCAAATCTTAGGTATGAGACGGGTGAAACGAACCTTCTTGAAAAGGCAACTGCCGAATCTCAGGTGGCAGAAATCAAAGTGATGATGGAGCAAAACAAGGCGGATATCGAGATTTATCAGACAGCCTTAAAAACCTTACTGAATACAGACGAGTTGATTGATCTGGCTGCAGATAGCCTTATTGAAAGGGATGTAGCTGGCTTAATTGGTGACGCCAATGTTGATAGCAATCCTACATTGGCTTGGTTTAGGCAACAAATTGAGGTGGCAGAAAGAGAAAAGTCGGTTGAAAAATCGAAGTTGATGCCGGATCTGATGATTGGTTATTTTAATCAGTCACTCATTGGTCCTAATCAGGATATCAATGGCAATCCGGTCAATTATACTTCGAGTGATCGATTTACTGGATTTCAGGTAGGCATTGCCATCCCTATTTTTGGGGCAAAATCGCAAGCTGCATCTATAAAGACAATCGAATTAAAGAAGCAAGAAAGCGAGGCGCTTGTTCAGTCAGTCAACAACGAATTGGAAGGACGATTACAAGCGCTACTTCAGCAATACTACAAATTTCAAAATAGCCTGAGTTATTACAGATCAACAGCTCTACCGCAAGCTTCACTTATTCTAAAGCAAGCGCAAGCAGGATTTCAAAGTGGAGACATAGGTTATGTGGAGTACACCCAGGGGCTTAGCAGATCATTGGACGTACGATTCAATTATCTGGACATTCTCAATCAATACAATCAGACCATTATTCAAATCGAATTCATTTCCGGAATTCAATAAATACAAAGACAATGAACACTATATATCAATATATCATCAGCATATTTTCGATCAGCATATTGAGCATGATCGTAGTTTCATGCAGTTCAAAAACAGTAGATCAACCTGAAGAGCATCACGAGGATGAAAGTAGCATTGAGCTAACGCAAGCTCAGTTTGAACAGGCTAATATTCAGATTGGAGCAATTGAAAAGCGTGTCATGGGTTCGGAGCTGCGAGTGAGTGGAATCATTGATGTGCCTCCGCAAAGCAATATCTCAATCAACATGCCTTATGGAGGTTTTGTGAAATACACGGATATGCTTCCGGGAACTTCAGTGAAAAAAGGCCAACTATTGGTGACCATTGAAAATCCTGATTTCATCCAGTTTCAGCAGGATTACCTGGAAGGTCTGGCAAATCAGGAATATCTGAAAGCTGAATTTGAAAGACAACAGAAGCTGTACGACGAGAAGGTCGCCTCCGGGAAAAACTTTCAACAAGCCAAGAGCGCCTATTTCGCCAATGAAGCTAGAATAAACGCCATGGAAGCAAGGCTAAAAATGATCGGATTTAATCCCTCCAAAATAGGTGAAGGGAAGGTGATTTCTTATGTCAGTATTTATGCGCCAGTGACTGGTCAGGTGAGGGAGGTTTACACCAATGTGGGTAAATACATCAACCCTCAGGATGTAATTATGGATCTGACTAGTACAGAAGACTTGCATGTAGAACTAACAGTTTATGAGAACGATATTCCTCTGATCAAAGAAGGTCAAAGAATTCGTTTTGCATTGGCCAATACTCCCGATCTATGGAGGGAAGCAGAGGTGTTTCTGGTAGGAAGTGGTGTTCGTGAGGATCGGTCAGTCACCGTACATGGTCATTTGAAAGAAAAGGATGATGATTTGATGCCTGGTATGTATGTGTCTGCAAAAATCGAAACAGGCAGCAATGAAACATGGGCAGTTCCTGAGGAATCAATCGTAAGATATGGAGGCAAGCATTACCTCTTCGCACTTAGCAATAAGCGAATGGAAAATGGAGAAACAATGTTCGATTTTGAAATGGTTGAAGTAAACAAAGGCTTTAGTGAAGATGGTTTTACTCAGATAACATTGATCGATTCATCTATCAATATTGCCTCCATAGAGTTGGTTACAAAAGGAGCATTCACTGTGCTGGCAAAAGCTAAAAACACCGAGGAAGAAGGTGGTCATGGACATTAATTTAAAAGAATCGTAAAGTTTATGGGACATAATCACGATCATTCACACAATCATTCAGAAGGCAATGTAAAAGTTGCCTTCTTTCTCAATCTGGCATTTACCATCATTGAGGTCATTGGAGGACTATATACCAATAGCTTAGCCATCCTTTCTGATGCGTTGCACGACTTGGGAGACAGCCTGAGTTTGGGTCTCTCTTGGTATTTTCAAAAACTGGCTAAGAAAGGAAGAACCAAAAAATTCTCATACGGGTACAAACGATTCTCATTGTTGGGTGCCATCATTAACTCTATCGTTTTGGTAGCAGGATCAATCTTTATTCTTACTAAAGCAATTCCACAACTATTCAACCCGGAGGAAACAAACGTTCAGGGAATGCTCTACCTCGCTATTCTGGGAATAGTAGTGAATGGAGCAGCGGTACTCAAACTTCGAAAAGGGGAATCACTCAATGAAAAAGTCGTGTCACTCCATTTATTAGAGGATGTTTTGGGATGGGTAGCTGTGCTCATCGGCAGTATTATTATGATGTATGTGGATGCACCTTTTATTGATCCGTTACTTTCTGTGCTCATTTCAATATTTGTGCTTTACAACGTTTACAGAAATCTCAAAAAGAGTTTGTTAGTCATTCTTCAGGGCATACCAGAAGAAGTATCCATCAAGGAGATTAGAGAAAAACTAAGGACCATGTCTGAAGTGACTGATGTGCATGATTGTCATGCCTGGTCAATGGACGGGGAATATAATATTCTCACAATTCACCTAAAACTAGACAAGGACTACAAGCTATCTGAACAAGCAGAGCTCAAAGAAACAGTCCGATCAAAACTGAAAGATGAGTCTATCAACCACATCACGATTGAGTTTGAAGGACAGAACGAAAATTGTAGGTTGGAGGATTGTTAATTTACTATGTAAATAGTGAACTCAAACGTTACAAATCCACACAAACCCACATTTATCTATCCGTTTTATTTCAAATAATATGACAGATTTATAATTTCACGTGCTGGAAACAGCTAATCACCAACACGTTGAAAAACCCTTGTTTTGACTTACTCAGTGAGTTGGAGCATCGATTATTGGAAATAGATAATAACAATAGATCACCTATCGATAAATGCTCGCTCAAAATCACTCTTTGCCAAGATCTAACCAAGACACTCAGACAACTCTATTTTCAGGCTTCACTTGAAACAGTAAACCAACAGATACATTTCTTCAAAACGATCAAGCCAAAATTCGTTTCTGAGCTTCATTTCAACTTAGAAGTGCTGAACTACTACAAAGAGCGCCCGAGGGGAAGTAAGAAGCTCAAAGGTCAACACATCAATGAGTGTATGGAGAAGGCCTCCTCATTTATGATTAAACATTGTGAGTTTAGAAACTACATGAACATGCAATCTGATCATTTGGATGAGCTGTACTTTACTAATCGTGACTACTGTCCAAAGCTCCACGGGAGCTTTGAGTATCCGAGTGATCCTGACTTCAGCTCACCGGTTGATCCAACTCTTTCCTGTCTTATAGCTGCGGATAGATACATGCAGTTTCTGAAGGATCAGAAGTTTACTTTGAAGAATCCATCTTTGGACCCAAGTTGGGATTCTCAGAAAACGCTGGACTGGCATGGATCAAAAACAGATCTGGTAGAATTAATTTACGCCCTCCACGCCGCAGGAAAGCTAAAAGGAGACCTCAAACATTCCTTTTTAGTAATGGAGAAAGCTTTGAATGTTGATGTTGGGAATTACTATCGGCTTTATACCGATATCAAACTAAAAAAGAATCCCAATTCACTATTAGATGTATTGAAAACCAGCCTACTAGATAAGATCAGGACTGAAAATCAATAATTATTTATCCCAACTTGGGATCATCTTGTGAATAAATCAATACAAGCCACAACAGCTTTGTCCATCGAAAATCAATAACAATCAAAAGATGGCAGCAACAATTATTACAACCGACGATCTACATGAATTTAAAATGGAGCTTCTCCAGGACATCAGACAAGTCTTATCAGAAGATAGTACGCAAAATAAGCAATGGTTAAGGTCCAGTGAACTAAGAAAGATGTTGAAGATCTCTCCAGGAACTCTTCAGAATCTTAGGGTAAACGGGACACTTCCATACACTAAAATCGGTGGAGTTATCTACTACGATTATCACGACATCCTAAGAATACTGGAGGAGAATAAATTCAATAATGCGTAACCATGAGCGCTGGGAATTCCCCCCTTGAGGGGGGTGACCGACGGTCGGGGGGTGTTAACTACATCCATCACATGAATAACTGGTTTGCCAAAGTACAAGCTGATGAGAGGCTATATCCCAGTCACATCAGTTTGTACCTGGCTCTCTTTCAAATTTGGAATTCCAACAGGTTTAGGAATCCACTTTCGGTAGCAAGATCAGAACTTATGAAGCTTTCAAAAATTGGTTCAAACAACACCTATGCGAAGTGCCTAAGGGAGCTCGACAGCTGGGGCTATTTGGAATACTTTCCTTCACATGATCCGATCAAAGGAAGCAAAGTGAACATGTTCACTTTTGATACAACTACCAAGACAACTTATGATACAACCAGTGCAACAGCATTGCGACCTTATATAAACAGTAGTAAACAGTCTAAACAAGTAAACAATGATTCCAATTTGAAAAAAAAATATGACCAGCCGCTTTAACCCAATGGCCGTTATTCCAGATTTGTTTCGGAATCTCTATCAAGGCCTTTTGAATAAGTCCTAATTATGCCCAAAACCATTACGTATAAATCTAATAAATTCTACTTCGAAGAATGTCTTTCATTTCTGGAGGGAACAGGCAAAAAAATATATGGTCCAAAATTCAAAGTGATCGGGGAGGATCATCCGATTATCTTCAAACTCTTCACCTACTTTTTCCGTGACCAAGAAAACGCTAACCTCCTCGATATGGATCTTTCAAAAGGGATCCTCCTTATGGGTCCGATAGGTTGTGGTAAAACTTCACTCATGAATATCATGAGATTTATACGTTCTCAGGATGATCAGCATTTAATGATAGCTACTCGGAAAATCTCTTATGACTTCATTCAGAATGGTTACCAGGTGATTGAAAAATACAGTGACCGGTCTTTCAAATTCAAAACGGATGTCTGGATTCCTAAACACTACTGCTTTGATGATCTTGGTGTTGAAAACAGCCTAAAATACTACGGGAATGATTGTAACGTGATGACTGAGATTCTGCTATCTCGTTATGACTATTTCATATCACATAAGATGATTACGCATATTACTACTAATCTGGACAGTGATGAAATTGAAAAGCTATATGGAAGCAGGGTAAGGAGTAGATTAAGAGAAACATGTAATCTAATTTCTTTTGATGGGTCTACCATTGACAAACGAAAGTAAAGAGTGTGATAGGAGTTGGTACGGACTTAGTATAGACCTGTTTCTGCCCTGAGTGGTAATTTGTTCGAATAGTCAGGCTATAACCTGACTTAATATTTCTTTTTGTCAGGCTATAACCTTACATTTGTCATATTTTTGTCAGGCTATAACCTTACGATATGAAAAAGCAGCAGCTCCAAATAGAACAACTTGATCGTAGATTGAAAGGATTTCAATCACTGCAAGATGAGGCAATTCCTTCCATTGGATGGATTAAAGCCATTCGTACAGCATTGGGAATATCCTTGCAGCAAATGGCTAACAAACTTTCCATTACGAAGCAAAGCGCAGCGGAGATCGAGCAGAGGGAAATAGAAGAAACCATTACACTAAAATCACTTCGAGAGGCAGCCATCGCTTTGGACATGAACTTGGTTTACGGCTTTGTTCCTAAAGATGGCTCTTTGGATCATTTGATAGATCGGAAAGCTAGGGAACTTGCGACTAAAATTGTTTCCAGAACTTCTACTACTATGAAGCTCGAGGATCAAGAAAACTCAGAGCAGCGAATCCGGAAGGCTATTGAACAACGTGCGGATGAATTGAAACGCGAGGTGCCGAAAATTCTATGGGATTAAATCTAGAGTACATCAAAGGACAAACCCCTCTGGATGAAGAAGAACTAGAGGGGTTGCTTATTCCTTCCATTTCCACAAAAAAGGAGCTGGATGAATTTGAACAGCAAAACATTGAGGAAGCCATACAATGGTTGATGGCTAGATCATTGACGGCAGAAAAAATATTCACCGAGAAATTCATACTAGATATTCACAAACGAATGTTTGGACACGTCTGGAAATGGGCAGGAAAGTTCCGAACTACACAGAAGAACTTGGGGTCGGATTACTGGCAAGTGCCTGTAGATCTACGAATGCTACTGGATGATGTGCTCCTCTGGCATAGTGAGAAGACCTTTGAGTCAAAGGAGCTAGCCATTCGATTTAAACATCGCTTAGTAAGTATTCACTGTTTTTCTAATGGCAATGGCCGCCACAGCAGGCTAATGGCAGATGTGATCATTGAAAAAATATTTAGTCAGGAAGTCTTTTCCTGGGGCGCAAGCAACCTCTCTGACAATAATGAAGGGAGAGAGCAATATTTAAGAGCAGTAAAGCTTGCCGATAATGGAAAGTTTTTACCCTTAATAGAGTTCGCAAAAAGCTAAGATGAGCAATACATTCAACGTATTTTCATCCTAGTAAGACATTATGCCGCATAATGAATAGAGAGAAGGCGTAATTGCACCTTCTCTCTAAAACTTTACTTTTTCCGGAACAAATCCTTCACAAACTCAAAGAATCCGGATTCGCTTTTTGGAATAACCCTTTTAGAATCATTGAAATAGTCAGCCTTGACTTCCTGGTCAAACTTTCTATTTTCTTTGATCTCATCATCGGTCCACTTTTTCGAGAAAATCACACGGTTCTTTTTGATCCAATAATGCGATTGACAATCAAAACTCCAGTTGCCAATTGATGGATCGAGTGAAACAGTATCTCCGTCATAAATCAGCTTCCAATCTGTAGGAGAAAGAGGTGTTACAACCTTTTGCCCACAGCCGCAAACGCACAGATGTACAGCTGTTCCATATTCCATAGAAATGTAAAGAGTACCGGGCTTTAAATTACCCGGTACAAATTCACAAAACTCATGCTGCAATCTCATCGTCTTCATCACTTTCGACATCACATTCATCGTTTTGAAGTTGAGATACATTGATCGTATAGGTAGCATTATACTCCCGCTCCAAGTCTTGATAGAACGAAAGCAATTTTTTCCACCTAATTATTGCCATGGCAGCTCCGAATGCATTCAGTTCAACTATCTGAATGTTCGGTGCGTACTCATTTTCACCTGGTTCTTCCAAAGGCACTCTTTTTTCCACATGATCGCTATGAGTCGCATCAATTGTTGTGACTCTAATTGTACCAATTAAGGAATTGTTTACCTTATTTAATCCCAGGCCAATATCAATGACTGTAACACCATGCTCCTTGAGATAATTGATAATCAGCTTTCTTACGTCGTTATTATCGACGCATAGAAATACGATGCTCTTATCTTTTAGATCTGCAAGATTAGACTCATCAATGAAATATGGATGCTGCACTATTCCGGTATGCATCCTCGAATAAATGTCTCCAAAATATTCAACCTTAGGAACATCCAATTCATCTTCACGAGCTGCTCCAGGTGACCGATAGGCATTGTGCTGTCTCATTAGATCTCCATCATATAAATGGATTTCTTTGACAGGTACTTTAGCCATCAGATCTAGAACATACGACCCAGTTCCTCCAACACCAACAATCCCAATCCGTTGTTCATTGAACTGTCTTAAAAATGGAAGAATATTAGCTCGGCTAGCATTCGTATCGAAATACTTAAAGGCGCCAGCGTACTCTTCTTGCATCTTTTTAAAAGTCCTTGATGTCAAATTTGGCTTCATTGATATTGCGGAAGCAGATATTATTTCCTCATACCTTGTCACCTGCTGATAATGATCACTATATCCATTTTTAGGCTTATTCGAGAATGAATAATTCATAGTGACATCATCAAACAACTTGGTATTAGGATTGCCATGCTGTATGCCTAGGATTGGCGTACCATCCTTGTTGCATGGCATTTCTCCCATGAAATGTATTACATGAGTCACAGGTTTTGATACCTGCTCGTTTGCAATAGAAAGTTGGGCAATTAGCTTGCCCAACTTAATCTCTCGGTTACTGTTGACATAGGGAATACTATGCACAATCAGGTAACCGTCTCTTACCTGGATTTCAAAGCCTTCATCCTGAAGGCGTTTTAGATCCTTACTACGACTTATCAGTTGATGTGACATTGAAAACCATTTTGTTTTTCACACGTACTACATCACCTTTCACCATCGAGCCTTCTCGGTTTTGCCCGGGACCTCTCTTATAGGTTACAGTGTAGCATATATTCGGATTATTAGAAATTGAATCGAACGCCAGGATAACAACCTCTTCGAAGCTGATTTCCTTGGAATTCCATTCTTTCTCTTCACCATTCACTATCAAGGCCACCTTGACCTTGTCTTTGGTGCCTGAGGCACCTTCTTTGACTATATCTATCATCTTGATATTTATTTATGTTTATAAATGACCTAGGTTTTCATACCATAGCTTAGGTCAATACTATAGCAGTCCTATTCTGACAATCTAATTGTCAGCTCTTTTAGGCTTACAAATTGTATAATGAAAAAGGATCTACAGTTATTTAAGGTTATACATCACCAATACCGCTTGTATAACTGCTCTTGTAAATCTCAGGAGGGATTCCTACATTTGTTTCACGACAAATCAAATGAAGTCAAAGTTTCCTAGACTTTGTCCACTAAGATTTAGAGCCAGGTAATTACAAGTTGTCTGGCTTTTTTATTTTGATTACATCTTCAATTTTAATTTTTCTAATAAGTATATCCTCAACTTGAGTGAGGGTTAATATTTTGACATTTTCCGATTGAGCTAACTGCTTCATTGCACTATTATCTGTAACCAATCTTAGGTTATATTTTTTTGCAATTTCAATCGAATGGAACTCATAGTATGTGTATCGATCGGTACCATAGGTACTCGTATAATGATACAAATCAGAATAGGTCAGATTACCGAATTTCTCTATTCTGATTTTACCTGAACTGATGAAGCGTTTTAGAATGAATTTTTCAATGAGGTTACTATTATCAATTATAGCCGAGCTAACTACATAGTCGAATTCACAGGTGTCGGTCAATATACCCCTGGTAATAAAATTGCGTAAAAGCTCGGTATCGTTAACAACAACTTCCATCAGCCAAATTCCAAATTATTTTTAATACTATCAAAGGCGCTTTTATTCATTCCAGTAAAGTATTTGGCTTTTCCAGGGGATAGCTGACCCTCCGTGATTCCACGATATACCAACTGCTGGTATTTACTGGCGATTTCTTCTCCTTCATATTGGCCTAAGTCAACTAGGGTATCTTTAACTTCATGATATTCATCCCAGTCTATTATACCCGAGTATGCTGCACCAACAAGCAATGATCTTACAGAAACTCCATATTTCTGCTTAAGAGCTTTAAGCTCCTTTCTTGAAATCTTAGTTCTTTTCTGACCTAATTCTACAATTAACAACTCTCTTGGTAGAAGCATAGACGCGGCAAAAGCATCGCAGATCCTTTCAATATCCTGATAGCTTAGACTATCATCGATTTCAAGAATCAAATGACCTAGCTCATGAAGTGCGGTGAATCGCCTTCTAGTCTTTTCATGGACTTGATTGTTGAGTACAATCACTGGGAGATCATTGATATAGGCACTCAATCCTTCAAATTCTTCCGGTACCGATACATCTATGACATTTACGCCATGATTTTCTAGTGTACTTACAACGGATAAAATAGGAGTCTTACCAATTTGCCATTTCCTTCTAACCTTTCCTGCAGCTTTCTCGGCATCTTTACGAGTCTTAATTATTTTGAAATTTTCGAGAGGATTAGCAAACTTGATGTCATAATCTAATAGATCGAAAAGTTCATGAAATTTGACCAAGCGGTCAATGGTTATCTCTCTAATAGACTCCTTTAGGTCTGCTGAGATTTTATCCTCTTCTCGATACTCAAAGCCAGATTTCTTCTTCGACACCCCAGTTATTTCAAACTCAACATTGAATAATGAATCACGTTTTAGGTCTTCGTTAAAGAAATCTTCAACTTTAACTTTCAACGCATCTGCAAGAGAAGCCACTAAATCCATTTTGGGATTGAAAGATCCACTCTCATACCGAAGAACAGTTTTGGGACTTGCTCCAATTAATTCCGCTAACTCGGCCTGGGTCATATTTTGGGAATCTCTCAAATATGATAGGTTCCTGGCAAATGTTTTTATGGGACTTACGGAGTTCATATTATTAGTTTGTATTTGATTGCATCGTTGAGATTCAAAGATAATAAAAATGTCACTAAAAACAAAAAATATAAATAGGTGACATTAATGTCTTACGAAGTTAAAAATATTTTGTTGTGAAAAATACGAAAAGCAGGTAAAGCGGTGTTCGTCATCAGTTGCCAGCAGTTGTCACGCCAGGCCTCACCATGAGCATTCGTACCTCAGCACATGGTTCGCTTTCAGTGGCTATCGCCAGCCTGTCATGCCATCTGCTTTGGCTGCCATCTTCCTCACGGCAGTTCTCCCTGTTCTGGGAGCAGGCCTCTAAGCCAATCTATTTCGGAAGCATCGAGAGAATCCACCCACAAGCACCCACAGAACCCTCGATCTCTTCCTTCAATATCCATCCGCCCGTCCAGCTCCCAGTCCAGTCACTGCCCGTGTTTAGGCTCGCCTGCGGGCTCAGTCAGATAGGATCAGCCCCACCACCTTCCCTCAATCCAAAGCTGATCCACACCACCAGTCGTCCTCCTTTCAGTCCGGTCTTTTTCTGGCAGGCTTCCTTCGCACTCGCACTCCACTCAGGATGTGCCTCCACTGCGTTCCGGCCACCTTCGCTCCGTTGACGGCTCGCAGCGCATAGGCCGTCCGCAAGCTGAAGGCTCTTTTACCTGCATTCAATACAAATTACCCAGTTTTGGGTATTGATGTTATGTATTATTACAGATACCTTAGTTGCTCTACTTTAATTCACATCAATTATGGCTGATTATTATGTAAACAACAATACCGATGACAATGGCGATCATGAAGTTCACAAATCAGGTTGCCATGTGATGCCTTCAAACAAAAAGTACCTAGGTGATTTCTCTAACTGCTGGCAAGCAGTAGCCGAAGCTAAAAAGCACTATACCCAAACTAACGGTTGCTGGCATTGTTCACGCGAGTGCCATACGCAATAATTGAAATCTAAATCCTTATCACGATGGCTGAAAAGACTTATAATCAAGAATTCAATGGTTACAGACGAGAGCCTAATATCAAATCTCTTTCTAACGAACCCGGTGTTTACGGTGTTTATCGTTGTAAATACAATGAAAAAGGAAAAACGGTAACTCTAATCCAACTATTGTACATAGGTAAAGCTGATGACCTTAATAAAAGGATCAATAATCATGAAGATTGGGATGTTTGGCGCAGAAAGTTGAAATCAGGAGAACAAATTTGTTTTTGCTACTCCTTTGTTGATAAGTCTAATAATGAAAGAGTTGAAGCTGCTTTGATAAATTCGAATCAACCACCTTTAAACATAGAATACAAGGATTCATTTCCTTATGACAAGACCACAGTAAACTGTACCGGTAACCATGAGTTCATTAAAAAGAAGAACGTAGTAAATCGGAAGTAAAAAAGTCAATCAAAAATAAGTGGCTCCACGCCCCCAGCCACACCAATTAAAATTGCAATGCCGGCACATCCCTCGCTGAACCAAAGCCTTGCATTTTACCCACGCCATTTCTCAAGCAAGCTTTCTTTTTTTTCTTTTTTTCTTTTAGAAATGAATTATATGGAAGGCTTTTTCAATCACATGAATCCATCAGTTATCACAAGTGTCCTGGGTAGAATGAATCAACAGGAGTTTGAGGAATGTTTGGAGTTTATCAAGGACAAAGCATTAAATCTACCTGTGGGTAATAAGAGGAGGATGTACATTAGGTTGTTCGTCTGGTGCCAGGCACATCAAGTAAATAACTTCCCAAAAAATGAGCCCTCATTATTTTGAGGGCTTTGGTTTTTACTCTGCAGTATCTCTTTTCCTCCTCGAGGATCTGACCAGCCACTTAAGAAGTACCGAAATTGTGAAACTTACAATTGCTCCGACGGTGGCCAAAATCACTGTCCGAAGAATGTCTCCGGCATCTATGTTCATAACCACACTTAAGAGTGTTCCACCTACAGTCCCTGCTTTTGTACCTGATGCTATTTGATGATCACTCATCTTCCTCACATTTATCATCGACTGCTGTTTGACTAACAGCACCGAGTACTGTTCCACCAGCCACCAGGTAGCCACCAACAGTGACAATACCTGCAGGTAGTGCAATTGGAGATGCCAGGATTGCTCCACCAGCTGCAGCCAGACTTAACCCAATAGTTCTAAGCACCTTAAAAAATTTAGGAGTGGGTGCCTTCACTCTATCTACAACGTTCATATCGATTTGCTTTTGAATAGTTAGAATCACCTCCTGGTCACGATCCAAAACTTCAAAGAGGAGGGTTTGAAGTTTCTCTGTAGCCTTTTGAGATAAAGACCCGATTCCTGGAGCATCTAATTTGCTCACTGGAGCAATGCATCCTTTCAGTTCTTTCAGGGCATTGTTGGCTGGATGTAATAAAATGCCTGATCTGTCAGGCACCTGTTCCAAGATCAAATGGTTTCCCCGGGCCTTTGTGAATCGTTTTCTTATCTCATAAGATCCCTCAGGAATACAGGAAACATTCCTGCGGTTTTGAAGCCAGGGAAGCTCTATGGTGAAGCAGACCAGCTGCTTCCCATAGTAGAGCTTCCCATTAGTTCCATTCTCATGGTAGGTTCTTTTCAGAATGACTTCCATGTGTCACTTACTCCGCTGGTGCTTGAACGAATTGATCAATCCCCACAATAGCCAGTGGATTGTAGGATCCATTTTTCAATGGATACATCACGCCGTTCACCTCTTGCAAGAAGTCAATACCCAATACCAGGAAGATATCCAGCTCACTACCTGCAGAAAGGTTCACAGCCAAATCCAGTTGGTTGACCACATCCGGTCCAATGACCAATTCACCGCTATCCTCTTGCTGAAACTCAAACGTTTCAGTTTCAAAATCAACACCGGCAGCACCTACCAAAAACTTCATATGCGTCGCACCTGAAGGAAAGGCAATAGTGTTACCTGGAATGAAATCTGGAATCGTCACGCCACATGCCCCGGATGCTCTATCAATCTGCGATTGATACGGCGCATACATCGTAGCACCTAGCTTCCCATTAGCATTGAAATCAAACCCACCGAGGAGGTTCAAATCACCTTCGGCGATTGACCTTTGTCCCCGTGCACTGTTCGTGTCGGTTTTGATTATTCGAAGCAGCTCTTTAGTCAACCTACTGGTGACTTTAGAGTCAGAAGCGTTCTGCAAAAGCAGCCGCAGTGCGTTTCTCAGGATCTTTCCGGCTTTACCAGCACGTCCAAATTCTGAACCGTTTTCACGGGTCCTTTGGAAGGCCGGATCATTGCGGATTCGATCACCGTCCACGCCACCTTTTTCTCTGGCTAAATAGCCATCTTTTGATTTGTAAAAGGACACATCCCCGATGGTTCCCTTTAGTTTAATGATACCCTTTTGTCGAGCCATAACATGTAAAAAATTTGGTTAATGGCTGAAAAAACGCATATTTAAAAAGAGATGACAACTACCGTATTCCGGCTTTGATAGCATCTGACACTTATTGCCGAAGATGCCTCATGGATAAAGCATAGATGGAGTATGAAAGACGCTAAATGAAGCTAAAACGAATCATAATCTACCCGAAGGATATTCAGCGCATCACTGGCAAAAGTGAGCGCTACGGTAGGCTAATTATTAAACGAATTAAAGAAGAATTAAAAAAAGATGATCACCAACTGGTGACCATCCATGAGTTTTCGCTTTATTCTGGAATTGATCAGAAACTCATTGAAGAGTTTATTGATTGACAGCTTTTCCAAATCCACTTGCGCCAAGTTTATCCTTCAAAGCTTTCATGTCCTCACTCACTTTTTCCTGAACCACTTTCGCATAAATCTGAGTGGTCTTTAAATTTTTATGGCCGAGCATACTACCCACAGATTCAATGGCTACTCCATTCGATAAAGTCACCGTAGTTGCAAAGGTGTGTCTGGCCATGTGAAAAGTGATGTGCTTTTTGATACCACACACGATAGCTACTTCTTTCAAGTAGGCATTCATTTTCTGATTGGATATCACCGGCAACAGCTTTCCGGAGTTTACAACTTCCGGATGATTTTCATACTTCTTCACAATCTCATCAGCCACGGGTAGGAGAGGTACATTGGAAGCTGAGCCTGTTTTGGTTCGATCCACAAAAATCCAATATTCACCGTCAAGGCCTTTAGAGATATTGTCCCGGGTAAGCTTCTTCACATCGGAGTATGACAAGCCAGTATAGCAGCAGAATAAGAAGATGTCCCGGACTTGCTCCAATCTTTGGAACTCGAACTCACCCTTGTATAGAGAGCTGAGCTCTTCTTTAGTCAGGTATCCCTTCTTCACTTCTTTCATTGTCATTTCGAATCGAGCAAAAGGATCCTTTTCTAACCACTCATTCTTGATTGCCATCAAGATGATCTTCTTCATTTGCTTGATGTATTTGATGGCCGTATTGTGCCCAATGTTCCTGACTGTTTTCAAATACATTTCATACTCAGCTGCGAATGAATAGTTGAGATCCTTTAAAGCAAAATCCTCCTGTCCAAATTGATGCTTTATGAATGCTTCTGCCTGTCGATAAGCACACTTGTATCTTTCCAGGGTTCCAGCAGAATACTGCTTTCCTACTTGAGCTTCAATTTGATTGTTGTGATGTCTGAATAACTCAAGTAAGTAGTGTTGTTTGTTCGTTTTGCCCAGGAATATATTCTTGATTGTAGCAGATGAGACGTACTGATTGTTCTCATTTAATTGATCAAAGATCTTTTCTAGCTTAACAATCATCTTGTTCAAGTGACTATTTATAGTTCTAGCCTCCTCCGTATTCCCTCTAATCCGACCTGAATTGACGTTCCATTTCTCAGGAGACGTCTTCTTTCCAGTCGATATTTCAGCTCTTTTACCATCCACAGTCACCCTTGCCCAGATCGGAGCTTCACCATTCTTTTTACTGATTTTCTGCGTTTGTAACCAGAATAGGACACTGAATGTATGTTGCATAATTGAAATGATTAAAATTGAACTTTATTGAGCAATTTGGGGTGGATCAGAACCCTTGATCCCTATATAAATATACTCAAAAAGCATCAATATACCTCTTTTTGATGCATAAAAGGATATTCGGTGACCAATTATTGAGGTAACCGAATAGGTCACCAATAATATGAAAATACTTAGATAGTTTGGATAGGCTATTAAATAAAAAACCCCTCATACATTTAATATGAGGGGTTATGAACAATTTGATGTTCTAAAAGTGAACTCGGAGGGATTCGAACCCCCAATCTCCTGGGCCGTAACCAGGTGCATTATCCAGTTGTGCTACGAGTCCAACAGGAGCGCAAAAGTAACAATTATGCTTTAAAATTTTCGTTACTGCTCCATGATTCTATCTTTGCCGAAATTTTTCTAACAGGGGCTTTCATCATTTAACATTCATTAAGAACTTAAAAAGAGAAAAAGCCACTTCTTTGCAGGAAACATGATAAGAAATATGAGATATGTATACGGGGTGCTATTTACACTCTTGGTAATGACAGCTAGTGCACAGGATGGGGGCTTCAAGCGTCCAGACATTCCTGGAGAGTTGATGGTGGATGTGGGATTTAATGTGTGGTCTTCTATGCCAGGTGCTCTTGAGCGCAAAACATGGTCTTCAAAGTCAATAGCTCTGTACTATACCAAGCGAAAGCCATTGAGCGGGAAGTTGTCTTTCAACTACGGAGTGGGATTAGGTTTGGAAAAAATGAGTCTTGGAGATTCATCAACTTTGATTAGCAATCGACTTGTTGGATCTGGCACCAATCAAACTTTAGAACCGGTTTTGATTTCTCCATTATCAGATACCCTGGCATTTAGCAAAAACAAACTAGCAACCACTTATTTGGATATTCCTGTAGAGTTCAGGTTTCATCCAATGGGTACCGAAGATGGCGAAGGTTTATTTGTTGGTGTGGGTGGGATCGTTGGGTTGAGATTGAACAGCCACATCAAGCAGAAGTATGATTATCAGGGAGAGACGGTTCGAGATAAAGTTTCTGGAAAATATAATCTAAACTCATTCAGATACGGATACCAGGTAAGATTTGGTTTTAGAGGAGTTCACTTCTTCTACAAAAGATTTGTATCAGATGTATTCAAGGATTCATTCCAGGATGGAACCAGCCCCGTGTTGACCACCGTAGGCATCAACGTTACCGGATTCTAAAGAAAAATAATGATGGTCAGGAAGCTGTACACAAAACCAAGTATAGCACCTGACCACACTTCTTTCGGTTGGTGATAGCCCAAATACAATCTGCTAGTGCTGGTGATACCAGCTGCCAAAATCAAAAAGTAGAAGTACCAGCCGGGATTTACTCCCATACTCAGTATTAACGCACTTACAAACCCAACACCGCTCCAGGTAGCCGCTGCGTGAATGCTAATTTTAAACCAGGCAGTAATAATCAGTAAGAGAACGATAAGGACAGATACACCTATCATGACTGTCATAAACACCGGGCCCATTTCCAGTTTTTCTCCGAAAAGATACGAGGAGGCTGCATAGTACAGCGCAATAAAGATAAAAGGACGTATTCGCTCACTTCTTGTGGTTAATTCCAGATTGGAGATGTATGAAAATGTCCGCAAGAGAAAGATGCTGAGAGCGGGCATGATGCATGTGGTAATGAATATGACCAGAATAAATTGTGGTATTAGTTGAGGCATCACCCTGGGAAAAAGCTCAGGTGCTTTGGTAAAAAGCACAGCGCTGAGGTAGGTGGCCATGAGCAGTGGATGAAACACCACCGAGACTATCTTCATTATGATTCTCAAAGTTCCTTTCTGAGGCGCGCCACAGGTATATTTAACTGTTCCCTATATTTCGCTACGGTCCTCCTAGCGATGTTGTAGCCGCACTCCTTCAGTGCTTTCTCTAGTTTTTCGTCCGAAAGAGGCTTGGACTTGTCCTCCTCATCGATAAATGACTTTAGCTTACTTTTTACTTCCCGGCTGCTTACATCCTCACCTGAATCTGTAGCAATACCTTCTGAAAAGAAGTATTTCAGAGGAAAAACGCCAAATTCGGTTTGTACTGACTTACTGCTGGCTACCCTGGAAACTGTAGAGATATCCATGTTGATTCTATCGGCGATATCCTTTAGAATCATAGGTTTCAATTTACTCTCATCACCTTCCAGAAAATACTCATACTGGAAGTCTATGATGGCCTGCATAGTATTTAGAAGTGTATTTTGCCGCTGACGGATCGCATCAATAAACCACTTGGCAGAGTCCAGTTTCTGCTTGATGAAGGAAACTGTCTCCTTAAGCTTTTTATCTTTTTTGTCACTCTTGTCATAAGCCTGGAGCATCTCAGAGTAAGACCGACTCACCTTTAGCTGTGGCGCATTTCGGGAATTGAGGGAGAGCTCAAGCTTGTCGTCATTATTGACTAAAATAAAATCAGGAATCACGTACTGAGTCTTGGCCACCTCGTCACCTGTTCCGCCTGGTTTCGGGTTGAGTTTGGTAATTAGATAGATCGCCTCTCTTAGCAAGTCTTCGTCTTCGATCCCTAGCTTTCGGGAAATTTTATCGTAATGCTTCTTTGAAAACTCATTGAAGCAATTGTCAATGATCCTTCGTGCAATCTGAACAACTTCATTGTCGTCATCTTTCCTCTCCAACTGAAGAGACAGACACTCCTGAAGGTTTCTTGCTCCAATACCTGCCGGGTCAAATGTTTGAATTTTATAGAGCAGACTTTCCAGCTCTTCTTCATCTGTTTCCACTCCCTGAGAGAATGCAAGATCATTCACAATTGCCTCAATTTCTCTCCGAATGTATCCATCAGAATCGATGCTTCCGATCAACTGTCGGCCTAAAATTTCCTGTCGCTCATCAAGTTTCAAATAGCCAAGCTGTGAGATGAGATGCTCATGGAGTGTTTTCCCCATTGAGATAGGTGACTCTTTGTCTTCCTCATCTGGGTTTCTTCCATCACCTTGCATTTTGTAGCCGGCATAGTCATCCTGAAGATAATCTTCGATTCCCTCGGTGGCACTCTCATATTCATCCTCATAATCATCCGCCTGATCATCAGGACTCTCTTCTTTTCCTTCTTCCAGTGCGGGGTTTATCTCTAACTCCTCCTCAACACGTGCTTCCAACTCTGCCGTAGGTACTTGCAAGAGCTTAATAAACTGTATCTGCTGTGGAGACAGTTTCTGCTGAAGCGATTGAGTAAGAGAGAGTTTTTGCATTCTTTAATCCTAATCTTTTTCTCAGAGTCACCTCTGAGGTGTTATAGTTAGCAAAGTCTTTTCTGATAGGCAAGCCTAAAAGCAAAAGGCCTCACTATGTGAGTCAAAAATATCACATTCGTTACTTTTGCGGCGCAAATATTTAACGATGGTGGATAAAATTAGAAGAACAAAAATCAGGCAAATTCTTACAGATGGAAAATCTGGAGAGGAATTATGTGTAAAAGGTTGGGTAAGGACAAAACGTGAAAGTAAAAATGTAGCGTTTGTGGCCTTGAATGATGGTTCTACTATCAATAATTTGCAATTGGTTTTAGATGTGCCAAAGACGGACGAAAAGGTACTCCGAAAGATCACCACTGGTGCAAGTATTTCAGTAATTGGGAAACTAGCGGAATCTCAGGGTGCTGGCCAGGCTTTTGAAGTTTTGGTAGAAAAAATAGAGGTGCTTGGAGAAGCTGATCCGGAGGTATATCCACTTCAGCCAAAAAGACACTCGCTTGAGTTTTTGAGAGAGATTGCTCATTTGCGTCCTCGCACAAATACTTTCGGGGCTATTTTGAGGGTGCGTCATGAGATGGCTTATGCACTTCATTCATTTTTTCATAAAAAAGGATTTTTAAATCTACATACTCCAATCCTCACTGCATCCGATGCTGAGGGAGCAGGGGAGACCTTCAGAGTGACCACATTGGATCTCAACAATGTCCCTAAAAATGACGAAGGAGAAGTTGACTACAAGCAGGACTTTTTCGAAAAGGAGACAAACCTGACCGTTTCAGGACAGCTGGAAGGAGAGCTTGCGGCATTGGCTGTATCTGAGATTTACACCTTTGGCCCTACCTTTCGAGCCGAAAACAGCAACACCACTCGCCACCTGGCAGAGTTCTGGATGGTAGAGCCAGAGATGGCATTTTACGATCTGGATGATACGATGGATTTGGCTGAGGAAATGCTGAAATATGTGGTGAAACATGCTTTAGACAACTGTCAGGATGACTTGGCATTTTTAAACAAACGAGCCGAAGATGAGGAAAAGACTAAACCTCAAAATCAACGAAGTGAAATGTCACTCCTGGAAAGACTTCAATTTGTAGCGGACAATGATTTTGAGCGGCTGTCATATACTGATGCCATTGAAATCCTGAAGAGGTCGAAACCGAATCAGAAGAAGAAATTTCAGTATTTGATCGATGAATGGGGAGCAGATCTTCAATCGGAGCATGAGCGATTTTTGGTGGAGAAACATTTCAAAAAGCCTGTGATACTATTTAACTACCCGAAAAACATCAAGGCTTTTTATATGCGCCAGAATGATGACAATAAGACCGTAGCGGCCATGGATGTACTTTTCCCTGGTATTGGAGAGATCGTTGGAGGCTCTCAGCGTGAGGAGCGTCTATCCAATCTGGAGACTCGTATGGATGAAATGAACATCCCGAAAGAGGAACTTTCCTGGTATCTGGATACCAGAAGGTTTGGAACGGTTCCCCACAGTGGATACGGTCTTGGATTTGAGCGAATGATACAGTTTGTGACTGGTATGGGTAACATTCGTGACGTAATCCCATTCCCACGTACACCGGGCAACTGCGAGTTCTAATAGCAAACATTTCAAGTCCTCTGTTGTATATTCGTTAATGATTTAACCAGTATACTATGGAGGATTTCCTGTCTGTTTTTGAGAATATGCCAGCCATCCAAAAGCTAATTTGGGTTGCCGGTTGTTTGCTTTTTGTGTGGATTCTGGAGGCACTCATACCTCTGGTTCGTCACGATTACAAGAAGTGGAAACACGACGGTATCAACCTGATTTTTTTATCCTTTTCTTTAGTGATCAATGTCATCGTAGGACTTGCCACAGTTGGGGTTTTCTTTTGGGTGAGTGAGTCCAATATTGGTATTCTGCAAATGGTCGAATTGCCATTATGGACTGAGCTGCTCATTGCAGTAATGGCGCTGGATTTTATTGCACAGTATGTGGTGCATTATATGCTTCACCGGGTAAAGTGGATGTGGAAGTTTCACATGGTTCACCATAGTGACACCAAAGTAGATGCAACTACAGGAACCCGACACCACCCTGGGGATTATTTACTGAGGGAGTGTTTTGCAATAGCGACTGTGATTGTTTTCGGTATTCCTGTTTCTTTTTATGTGTTCTATCGTATTTGCACGATTTTCTTCACCTACATTTCACATGCTAATATCTCATTGCCACTTTGGTTGGATAAGCCACTAAGTCTGATGTTTATTACTCCTAATGTTCACAAGTTTCATCATCATTTTGAACGTCCATGGACCGATACCAACTTCGGGAATATCTTTTCTTTGTGGGATCGAATCTTTGGGACATACGTCTACGATGATCCTCGCAAAATCAAGTATGGTCTGGATGTAGCCGACGAAACCAAAGATGAAAGCATCAGCTATCAGCTTGGGCTGCCTCTGAATAAGAGTATAAAGACCGACTACTGATCATTCATATTTCAGCGTATCCACTGGGTTTATGAGCGATGCTTTCATTGCATGATAGGCCACCGTCACAATGGAGATTAGGAATGTGATGATTCCCGCTATGATAAATGGCCATACCTCGATGTTTATCCTAAACGCGAATCCATTCAGCCACTCGTTTAAAAAATAATAGGAGAGTGGAATGGCAATAAGAAAAGCAACCCCGATTAGTATCATAAACTCCCTGGAAAGGAGCGCCATAATTTGAGAAGTATTTATCCCCAGAACTTTTCTCACTCCAATTTCTTTGGTGCGTTGCTCTACGCTGAATGTTGCCAGACCAAATAATCCCAGACATGCTACAAGGATAGCAAGTAAAGAAAATACCAATGTTACACTACTCAGTTTTTGCTCAGATTTATAAGAATCATTCAATCGATCGTCTAGGAAGAAGAAATCAAATGGTCGCTCAGGCATGACTGATAGCCAGGCTTTTTCTAAATCAGAAACAGCATTTTGAGTTTGTCTACCATCAATTTTTACTGCCACGTATTTGATAAATAAGTTGAATGCGCCAGGGTTTGTATTCAGCGTAATCACTAATGGGGCAATAGGATGATGCTTGGAGGCAAAGTTGTAGTCTTGCACCACTCCAACAATTTGACCTCTAAATTCTCCCTTGAACTTAAAGCGTTTACCGATAGCTTCCTCAGCACTCCACCCAAGCGTTTTTGCCATGGTTTCATTAATGACAAGCGCTAGCGAATCATCTGTTTGTATGGTTTGATCATATGCTCTTCCAGCAGCTAAGGGTATGTTCATTGTGGAAATAAACTCATGTCTTACATTGAATCGCGGAAAAGGTTTAGACTCTTCCATCCCTTCAAACTGATAGTTACCTACTTGAAATTTCGCTCCAACTATTTCTTCGACAGCCGTCATAGAGCGTATGTATGGGCTTTGCAAAGCAGTTGTTTTAAAATTCTCGTAGTGATGACCCATCGGGGATTGTATCACAGGAACCATCACGACATTCTCATCATTGAATCCGGCATCTTTGTTTTGAAGGAAATCCAGCTGGTTCAGCACGATGATTGTTCCGATGATCAACATGATAGATATGGAGAATTGTGACGTTACAAGAATTCTCCTGAAGTTTAATCCGCTGGTTTTTAGGTGCCCGTTTTTCAAGACAAGTACTGTTTTGAAGGAGGATAGCACAAATGCAGGATAGAATCCAGACAGCAAACCAATGATAAGTCCTGAACCAATCAATCCAAACAAGAAAAAAGGCTCTAACAAAACTGAAAGAGGAACAGATTTTTCTGTGAGCAGGTTGAATGCAGGTAAAACCAAAGCCACAATAGCCACTGCAACCAAAAGTGAAACAAAAGTCAGAAGGATAGACTCAATGATGAATTGATTGATGAGTTGTGATTTGGCACTGCCCAAGGATTTTCTCACCCCTACCTCTTTAGCTCGTTTGTTTGCTCTGGCAGTGCTTAAGTTGATAAAGTTTATAGAGGCAATGAGCAACACAAAAATGGCAACCATGCCGAAGATGTATACATTCTTCACGTCACTATTGGCAGCAATTTCATAGTCAAGTTTGCTATGCAGATGAATGTCTTCAATTGGCTGAAGCTGTAGTGTGATGTCATCCTTAACAAAATCAGGAAAGTACTTTTGGACGAAATCCGGGAATTGGGCTTCAAATTCTTCTTTGCTCGTATTTTCTTCCAGAACTATGTAGGTCCAGCATGGATTCCAATACCATGTAGTGGGGTATCCGCCACCAAAGTTTTGTTTCAAGCTGGAAAACGAAACAACAAAATCTATTTGGAAATGAGCGTTTTTGGGTGTGTCTTCCATCACACCAGTGACCAACAGATTTTTATTACCCTGAAACTCCAGTGTTTTGCCCATTGGATCTTCCTCGACAAAATATTTTTTAGCCATCGATCGTGTGATGATGATGGAATTAGGCTCATCCAGAGCAGTTTCTTTGTTCCCGGCTATAAGTTTAAAATCAAAAACATCGAAGAAGGTAGAATCCGCAAAGAAGATATTTGATTCGTTAAAACCTTTATCAGCAGCTTTGTTTGCCAGCGCCAGAGATGGGGATTGGAAGTTGAAAAACCGGACCATGTGTTCTACCTGTCGCTCAAAATCGTTTTTAAGTGCCGGTCCGGAAGGAAATGGCAGAGAGGCTGAGTGCTCACCTACACCCTCGCTTTCAAATTTTTCAACCACCCGATAGGTTCGGTGGGATTTGCTGTGAAATTTATCGTAGCTCAGTTCATCGTTGATGTACATCAGGATGAGGATGGAGCAAGCTATACCAATGGCAAGTCCACTTACATTGAGTGTAGAGTAAACTTTTTGCTTGATAAAGTTTCTGTAGGTGATTTTTAAATAATTCTTGATCATCGCAATTTGATTTGAGTTTTGATGTCTTTTTTTGAAAGCAAAGGGCCTGCAGAGTCCTAGAATATCAATGAGAAATAGAAAATCGGCCTTCCATTTTTTGGTGCGCTGAATGCGCTCTTCGTATAGCTCGTATACATCTCCTCTCAGTATTTCCAACTGGTCTTCATGACAAAACCAGCAGAGGAATGCGTCTGGCCACTTTGGAGGGCAATATTTGTTTTTAGTGCCTTTAGCCTGCATAGCTAGTTTTGGGAAGGGTGTGATAAAGAGATGTTCTCAGCTGGTAGGATTGATCCAATGCCTTGCGACCAAAAGCAGTGATTTCATAGAATCGCTTCCTTCTCCCACCTCTCTCTGTAGTAGCACCACCTTCATGTGAATGAATGAATCCTTTCCTTTCCAGCCGATTTAGTGCAGAATGAAGAGCACCAATACTTGGATTTCGCTTTGTTTTTTCTTTCAGTTCATTCTTTATTGAGATGCTGTAGGCATTTTCATGGAGTGATCCTACAACCAGAAGTACTAATTCTTCAAATTCACCTAGCTGAGTATGCTTCATGGAAAAGTGATACGTTGCTTTCTTGAATTAGTTTCCTAATTGTATAACAAACTGTCTTAAAATGAAAAAGCCCATCCGCCAAAGGCAGACGAGCTTTTTTAGGTGAGGAATAAAACAAGTCTTAGAAGTCTAAAGCAACATAAAGTTGAAATACTGAATTCTTTGCATTATTGGCGGCTTCACCAGCAAAGGATCCTGACTTGCCTATTTCCCTCAATCCATAGTTATATCTTACGCCGATCTGGCTAGCATCAAAATCGATACCTACACCTCCGGCCAGGCCATAGTCGAATGTGTTAAAGTCATTTCTATCTAAAGAAGCTACTCCATTTACCGTTCCGTCAGAGTCTACATCTTTGATATTGGCTCCAACCAACACACCTATGTAAGGTCCGACATGCAGATTAAGTGCTCCTACGTGCCCTACAAAAAGAAGAGGCATTTCCAGGTAGTTTAGGTTGTATCTGTATTTACCACTACCACCCGCAAAGTTGTTGTAGGTAATCTGTGCACCTTTATTCGAGTAGTTTAGCTCAGCCTGAAATGCACCATTTGCTGCCTGATGCCACAAGCCAAGGTTTAGACCTAGTTTCATGTTCTCATCACTTACATCATCTACATAAAGGTTGGCAAAATTCACCCCGCCTTTGATACCACTTCGCTGTGCCATCAGTAGTCCGGATGTTAGTAATAGTATGCTAAAGAATATTGCTTTCGTTTTCATAATCGTATTGTTTTATTCCTTCTAAAATTGTTTTTAAAATAAGGGTTCGCAGGACGCGAACCCTTGAGTCACCACAACCCATAACTGGTCTTAGCTTTTTACAGCTACTACCAGGTATTTTGAAATTTCCCAGAACTTGTCCGGGTTTTTGATGTCTATGTACCTGATCATGTTTCCATCCTTCACGATCTCATAAGAGTCACTAGGGTGTTCCGTGATCAGATCTACTTTTTCAGCGTCCACAATCAGTCTGTTTGTGGTTCGGATATCTATCTCGCTGAATTTGTCTTTTGCAGCGTCAGGGTCCAACTCATTGGTTTTGCCAAACCAAAGGAATCCACCTTCTTTAGAGACAAGTCCATCTTCCACAAGTGACTTTTCAGAGCCGATTGCAAAAAATGCCTTGTTTAGCTTTTCTTGCTGCATGTTTATTTTAGTCATTTGAGTTTCAATAGTTCCTTCCTGAGTTTCCACTGTATACTCTAATGATTTCAAATCTGTAGTCAAGTCAGCTATCTCTACATCTTTTGCTTTCAGTTCATCTCTTAGAGATGCGATCGATAGTTTGCGATCTTCAAGCTCTTTTGAGAGCTGATTTACTCTGCTTTTAAAAGAGTTAAGATTGATGTTTGCATTGTCAAGTTTAGATACCAATCGAGCTACTGTCTCGTTTGTCTCCACGATCAGACTGTCGATCATGCTCATATCTTTTATCATTTGTTTTTTATCTGCTTTAGAAAAATCGTTTCCTCCGCTTACATCTGATAGAAGGTTTTCACGCTGCTTGATTTTATCAATCTTTGTTTCCACCCCATACATGATATCTATGATTTCATTGTAGGCAGAATCTCTCTGCTGTAGTTCCTGCTCCAGTTGCACGGATTGTACAGTGAGCTTTTCTTTCTCATCCTGCATCGATATAAACATCGCTGCAAGCCCAATGGTAATGGCCAGGCCTATCACCACTGCAAGTATGTTTTTAGTGCTAGATTTCATAACGTTTATTTTTTAGATGTTTACTTTATTAATTACTGATTTAATCCACCTTTTAAGACTCGATAGTCTGAATATCACTGGAACTCGTTCCTTATATGTGTCTCCATAGCTGCTCAGGTGAGCGATGCTGCAGACTGTAATTCCTAAAAGGATGTATGCTATTGCTATTAGTTCCATGATTCATTTGATTAAAAGGTTACTTTGATACCTAAGCCCGGGTCTAGAGCGATGAATGCATCTCCATCTGTGGCCACTTCAAAGAATGGCTTGAAATCGAGACTCATAGCTATAGGTACTTCTCGTATTTTGTATTCTATCCCGAAGATTCCATCTACTCCAAAACCTACTTCAGAGGTTTCTCTTCGGTAAATACCGTCATTTCGAATCACATCAGACTGTGTGGCTATGTGCCCGCCGATACCATAGTACCAGTTTAGTCCGGGTTCATCGAATGCCGGTGCGTATCGCTCTACCAATAAAGTGGCTGAGAAGGCATTGGGATAAAATCCGATAATACCCTCCAGAGCTTTATTGGCTCCTGTAAAATGTTTAATTGTCAATCCCGAGGTTCCTAGCCCTCGCACACCGATGGCTGTATTATAAGATGTTCCGGTTTTAAGCTGCTGCGCCATTGCCGGTGCGGCCAGAAAAACACTCAGTGTTAGGATTGCTATTGACTTATATATTTTCATAGTCGTATTTGTTTTATTCCGACTATGAATAACCAATAGGTATGCCTGTAAAGTAAAAAGCTGAAAATCAATAAGTTATAATTTTCAGCTTTTAGTTTATTTTCTCATTTTGAGAAAATATATCTTATTGAGAGGATTGACTTTCTTCCTTTAAAAGCCTGTAAATGGTAGATTGACCAATGTCTAACTTTTCGGCTACAAGCTTGATGTTATCATCGTATTTCTTGAGATAAAGATGGATGATACGCATTTGGTAATCTCGCATGCTCATCTCTTCGGTGAGTACATCAGCTAGTACGTCTTTCTGGGCAAAAGTGATGTCATCGGGTGTTATCTCATCCCCATCAGACATAACCATCGCTAGCTCGACAATAGATTTTAGTTCTCGGATATTACCTGGGAAAGAATAGTTCATCAGCTTTTGTAGGGCTTCCTTTGAGAATGCTTTAGGACTTTGTCCATTTTCTTTGGCAAAATTCACTGCAAAATGTTTTGCCAGAATGATGACATCTTTGTCTCGCTCCCTTAGTGGAGGGAGCTCAATCGGCAGGCCAAATAAGCGGTAGTACAGGTCTTCTCGGAAGTTTCCATTTTTGACCTCTTGCTGTAGATTTCTATGCGTAGCTACAATTACCCTACAGTCTACTTTGATAGGTGATGATCCGCCTACTCTGGTAATCTCTCTTTCCTGCAAGGCTCTGAGCAATTTTGCCTGAAGTGAAATTTCCATCTCACCGATTTCATCTAGAAACAGAGTGCCACCATTTGCCTGCTCAAATTTGCCGATGTGTTTGCCTGTGGCTCCTGTAAAGGACCCCTTTTCATGACCGAATAGCTCACTTTCTACCAGGTCTTTAGGAATGGCACTCATATTCACTGGGACAAAAGGCTTAGTTTTTTGCTTTCCATTATAGTGGATGGATTTAGCTACCACTTCCTTTCCTGTCCCTGTTTCACCAGTGATCATCACTGTGATGTTGGTGTTTATGGACTTTTCTATCAGCTTAAATACGCGCTTGATGCCGGCACTTTGGCCGATGATATTGGACTGAAATTCGTATTTCTTTTCTACTTCCTCTTGAAGTGACTCTACTCGAGCTTCAAGCTTCTTATTCTTTCCAAGTTTGTTTAAAACATGAATCAAACGATCCCTGATATCATCGGTTTTTGTGAGATAATCATAGGCCCCTTTTTTCAGAAGGCTGATAGCAGTTTCAATATCCTGCTGCTCGGAAATGATAATAACCTCAATCGTTGGGTCTACAGACTTAATCTTGTCAAATAGCTCAGATCCGCTATAATCGGGCAGCCTAAAGTCAAGGGTAACTAACTGAGGTTTTTCTTTTAGTTCTTTTAGCATCGACTCCCCGTCCGGGAATGCCTTTACTTGATGATCAGGATTTAAGCTTAAGGTATGAACGAGTAATTTTCGATACCAATCATCGTCCTCTACAACAAAAATTTTGAAAGACTGCTCACTCATTATTTTTTGTTTTGATGTAAATGTAATCGAAGAGCTTCAACAAGATTGAGGGTAGTTTGTTTCAGCTTTTCATATTCTGCTGAGGTCACTGGATTGCCCTTCCTCGTATTCAATTCTTGTTTTTTGAGCATATCTACTACCTCAGTAGCTTTGAAATGCCTTGCTGGTGCAATGATTTTGTGAAGAACTTCTGCAACATCTTTCCATCGCTTGTTTTGATAGTGCTGCTCCAGCTCTTCCAGATTTGCTTTGGTGCCAGTAATGAACGTCTCAACCATATCAGCTACAAACTCTTCATCGCCCATTTTTTTGAGACCTTCCAGATCAAACTCAATATTGTCTGATTGATTAGGTTCAAGTGGTTCATTGGTAGAAGTATTGGTTCCTTGCATAAGACCTAAAAGTTCATTGGTGTCAAATGGTTTTCTCATCACTTTGAATATGCCTGATTGCTTAGCTAGCTCCATGTCCTGATCAGATACTGTTGCGGTCAGACCAATAATTGTTGTGTCTTTATTGAGTCCCCCTTCTTTTTTGATCTTTTCTGCAACTTCAGGACCGTTCATTTCGGGCATTCTAAAGTCCATCAGGACTACATCATACTTCACAGCAGTCATTTTCTCATAAGCTTCAGCGCCATCTTCTGCCAAGTCGTAGGTGATGTCATGCTCTTTGAAAATTGTCATCAGTAGCTTTCTGTTAAACTCTTCATCATCGGCAATCAAAACATGCATATTGGAAAGAGTAGGTGTACTTGAAGACCTTGTGCTCTTTTCTACTGCTTTTTCATCAGCCAGTAAATATGGAATTGTTACGAAAAATGTAGTTCCTCTTCCCTCTGTGCTGTTTACTTTGATTTTTCCTCTGTGGATAGATACGAGCTTCTTGGTGATTGAGAGACCCAGACCGGTTCCTTTCTTTTTATCGTCCCTATTTACTTGCTCAAATTCATTGAAGATGTGTTTTTGATAGCTAGCGGGAATTCCTACTCCTGTGTCCATGACTTCAAAAGTCAACTGAACTCCTTTTTTGGTCATTTTCTCCTTTTTCACACTCACATAAACTCCGCCCTTTTCAGTGAATTTGATGCCATTGTAAATAAGATTCAGCAGGATTTGCCTCAACCTGTATGGATCACCAATTACCATCTTAGGTAAGTCGTGAGATTCAAACTCCAAGCGTAAATGCTTCTCATCTGCCTTATCCTCAAGGAGCTTTATGGTCTCTTCAACTAACTCTGCAGGATTGAAAGGTTTTGTTTCAAGTTTGATCTTACCGCTTTGAAGCTTTGAGAAATCAAGCACATCATTGACAATGTGTGTGAGGTGCTCTGTAGATTTATCAATGATTGATAGGTATTCTCGCTGCTCTGAATCCAGATCACTTTTCAGAAGAATTTTGGAAAACCCTCCGATAGCGTTCATCGGAGTTCTAATTTCATGGCTCATGTTGGCTAGGAATTGCTCTTTTTCCTTTGCCAGTTTCAACGCACTTTTTCTGGAAGAATCCATGGCTTCCTGATGCTTTTTGGTGCGCATAATGTAGATGATTAACACCGTAAGTGTAATTAGCAGCAGGAGTGGAATTGCCACACCGAACATGGTAACATACTTGTTGGTGCTAGCAGCTATACTACTTGCATCTGAAGTTTGGGAGCGGATTCTGTTTAGCTCCCACCTTTCCATTTCAGTTAGGAGCCCTGCAATTTTTTCCTGAATGTCCTGGTGGTCTCTTTGAAGGGTAAATTCTTTAAGTTTTTGCGCATAGGCCATTCGCTGAGATTGGCTGGCTAGAGAGTCGAGTTGCATATTGACAATGCTTTTGTACTCATCAGATCCGAGTATGTCTACGGTATCTGAAGTAATAATTGGCTCTTCCTTACTAAAAAGACTCTGCAGGAAACCTCTTTTTTTCCTGAGGATTGTATCCTCTAGAATGCGTTTTGTTTGAATGTCATTCAGCTGATTTTTCAGGTTAGCAAAAGTCTCTTCCATCGATTCATAGTCCAGGCTGGCAACCTGGCTAAGGATGGTTCCTTTGGTGAGTATAAGGTTTCGCAGTGAGTCAATGAAAAAAAGAATCTGAGGCTCCTGATTTTCGGCCTTTAATGTGTCCAATATGGATACAGAGGCGGCAATGCTTTCACGGAAGTTGTCCATGTGGATTTGTTCGCCTGTATAAACGAATCGCTCAACAGTATGCTCCACTTCCTGAAGCTCGAGTGAAATGTTATTGAGAAGTAAGAGATTAACGTTAGGCTGTGATTCCTTTTCAAGCGTACCAATGATTTGATTGATATTCTTATACGCCAAAAAACCGATAAGCGACACACCAACGGTTAATACTATAAGGATTGATCCCAGTATATATGGGAATCTGTTTCTTTTCAAAGATGTTTTTTTGGACAAAGGTGGAAATGTTTGTGGTAACTAAAAAAGGGGGCAAAAAACTGCCCCCTATGAAATTTATTCTTATTTCAGCATAATGTTAGCTGTAACAGAAGTGTTTGAAGTAACGCTTACTGTATTGAATAATGAACCGTTTATCATTAGATCTGAAGACACTCTTCCTTCAAACTCAAGGTCTGCATCATTATCTTGGTTAGAGTAAGAAGCTACGATAATTTCATAGTCACCTTCCTCCATAAATGCTAGAGTATATGACCCATCATTTGCTACTACTGCAGAGTTGATAGATCCTTCATACCTAGTTCTTCCTTCTGCAGGCTCAGCTTCTTCAGAAGCAGAGAATGAACCTTTAGAATAAGCATATACCACATATCTTCTTGATGCATCCATTTCACCGTCAACAGTACCTTTGATTTCACCAGTCAAGTCAGACACAACAAGTCTTGCTGTAGATCTCAATTTAAATGAAGTCTCAGATGCTGATTGAGATTGAGCAACAAGTGCTTTTCTCAAGTCTACGTCTGCCACAAGATTAGTAGTGCTGTTTGCGGCAATATCAAATGCGCCGCTAACCTGATAACCAGTTGTAGTTGCGTTTTCAATGATTAGCTCTTTAGTAGAACCATCTTTCATCTCTACATATGAATCAGATTCGCCAGAAAGAATGAATCTAAGGTCTGAATATGATCCGGCTTCAAGGTCTCCTTCACCTAAGAAATAGGTTTCACCATTTTGATATGCCATCAAATTAAATTGTTTTGGAGAGCTGAAAGTAGCTACTGTTCTTGACTGTCCGTTTGCAGTTGCCTGAACCTCACTTACAGATAGCATTACTTTGCTCACATTCTCAGCATCTACTGCTGCATCAGTCATGGAGATGCTTGCTTTACCATTAGAAGTCACTTCTGAACCTCCGTCTCCACATGCGAATAGGCCTGCTAAAAGCGCAATTCCTAATAATTTCGATGTTATTCTTAACTTTTTCATGATATTAAATTTTAAGTGTTTTACATTTTATTCCTGCCAACCTTAGTTGCCAAGGCCATGCCATCGGGCATATAGAAACACAAATCACTGAATATCAAATAGTTATAAAAATTAGATTTTTTTATTTTTTTCTCAAAATGAGAAAACGTAATTGATTATGAGAAAAGTTTCAGAAATGAAAGCCCAATGTGAGAGCTAGGAATAGCTCGAAATAGCTTGTGATTGAGGGGAAAGTAGCCTCTCCAGGACTCGAACCTGGATCAAGCGTTTAGGAAACGCCTATTCTATCCCTTGAACTAAGAGGCCAAAGAGCAAAAATAGAAAATATGATTTAGCGATAGGAAGCTATAAGTGTATTTGATCCTCTTTCGATTTTTTAAACCTTCTGTCACTAGAAGGCACTACTATTTTTTTCAACTGTTTGAAATCTTTAGACTCAATCATGCCAGTTGAAGTCATGATTGCGAGAAATAGAACTGCTCCTATAAAAATGATAATCGATAATCCTAAAGCAAGTTTTCCCATAAAACCTCCTTTTTTGGAGTCCTCAATTCAAATTTCTTTCCAAATGTTCATTTGACTTCCAGAATTTTACAAACAGGTCATTTTGTCAGAAATTCTTTAATATGTCTCGTGCTGCATGAAATGTGGGTATATTTTCATGTGTACTTTCTTTACTTCCTGAAAAAGAAGCTCTTTGAGTTCGGGGATTCCCTGACCCGATTTAGCACTTATTTGAATCGAAAGTCCTTTGCCATTGTTTGGAACCGGCTGATCCGTTTTATCAATCTTGTTAAAAACTTTTACTGTTGTGATATCATTGGCGCCAATTTCAGCTAGTGTTTCATCTACTACCTTAATGTGATCGTCATGAGATGGGTTAGAAGCATCTATTACGTGTAGTAAAATATCCGCTTCCATTACCTCGGCTAGAGTAGACTTGAATGATTCTATCAAAGAATGTGGAAGTTTTCTTATAAATCCTACTGTATCAGAAAGGAGAAAAGGAATGTGATTAAGCACCACTTTTCTTACAGTTGAATCCACCGTTGCAAAGAGTTCGTCTTTTGCATAGATCTTCTCCTTACTCAAAAGATTCATCAGAGTTGATTTACCTGCATTTGTATATCCAACCAATGCAACCCTTACAATTCCGCTGCGTGATTTGCGTTGCGTATTTGATTGCTTTTCGATCTTTTCAAGCTTCTTTTTCAATACGTTGATCTGATCGCGTATGATCCTTCTATCCGTTTCGATTTCTTTTTCACCTGCACCACCTCTGGTTCCGGTACCCCCTCTTTGCCTTTCCAGGTGAGTCCACATTCTGGTAAGACGAGGTAGTAAATATTGATACCGCGCTAGCTCTACTTGTGTTTTGGCTTGGGCTGTTTTGGCGCGCTTTAAGAAGATGTCAAGAATCAATAAGCTTCGATCATAAATCTTTACTTTCAATTCTCGCTCCAGGTTTCTTAGCTGCGATGGTGTAAGGTCATCATCAAAAACCACTACATCGATTTTGTCCATTTTACAGATCGAGTTGATTTCTTCAAGCTTGCCTTTGCCTACAAAAGTTTTTGTGTCAGGGTGCTCTAGACGCTGAGTGATTTTTCCTAAAATATCAATCTGAAGGGTCTGAGATAGAAATTCCAGCTCATCCATCATCTCCTCCATTCGCTCCTCCGATTCAGACTTGGAGCCAACAGCTACGAGAATACCTCGTTCATTCTTTTTTGCAGTTTCGATCATAATTTGTCGCAAAGTTTGCTAATAAACCATAGCTTACAAAAGTTTGCTACACAAAGAGTTTACACAGTGAAGATTGCGTTTGTTGCCAATACGTGCTGGAATATCTACAATTTTCGTAAAGGTCTCGTTCATCACTTTCTTTCGAAAGGAGATGATGTAATCGTATTGGCTCCAGAAGATAAGTACACATCCAAGATTGTAGGGTGGGGGCTGACATGGATAAATACACCTCTTGACAGCACCGGATCCAATCCTGTGAAGGATTTGAAGTATATGAGAAGGCTTTTGAAGCATTTCAAACATGAGAAGCCGGATATCGCGCTCACATTTACTATTAAGTCAAACATCTACTCATCGCTAGCAGGCAAATTTTCATCAGTGCCTGTAATTTGTAATGTTAGTGGATTGGGAACAGTTTTTCTTGTGGAAGGTATAGCCGGTAAAATGGCTATGATGCTATATCGAATTGCTTTTAAATACAGCGGTCACATTTTTTTTCAGAATTTGGATGATCGCAATCTGTTCACATCCATGATAAAGGTTGATGATGAAAAAGTGAATATCATTCCAGGCTCGGGTATTGATCTAGCCCACTTTAAACCAGGGCCAATTGAAACTAGAGATCAAGTAAGGTTTCTGATGATTTCAAGGTTGATAGTCGAAAAAGGTGTGCGGGAGTATGCTGAGGCTGCCTCTTATTTTAAGGATGATGAGCGAGTGGATTTTACTTTAATTGGGAAATTTGATGATGGGCATACCAGGTCTATTGAAAGAAAAGAGCTGGACTCTTGGATTGAAAAAGGATGGCTAAGCTACAGGTCTCATTCGGATAAAATCATAGATGTCATAAATGAACACGATGCAGTAGTACTTCCCTCATATAGGGAAGGTACCTCTCGAACTTTATTGGAAGGGGCTGCATTGGGCAAACCACTGCTGGCCTCTGATGTGCCGGGCTGTAAAGAGGTTGTAAGGGATGGTTATAACGGATTCCTCTTCGAGGTGCAAAATGCTAAAAGCATGGTAGATAAGATAAAGCTATTTCTATCACTAAATAAGGATGAGAGAGAGCAGATGGCGGCCAATTCTCGTAAGTTAGTAGAGGAGACTTTTGATGAGGAAATAGTCATTCGTGCATATGATCAAGTTATACATCGAATCATCAAGCCTTCATAGATTATTTCTTCTATTTTTACGACTTATAAACACTTATCTGTGAACCGTTTAGTATTAATTGTTTTAATCGCTGTTTTAAGTAGCTGCAAAGCCTATAAGCAGGATATCATGTTTAAGCTCGATAAAAACTTCACTGAGGAAGATTTATCTAATGCTACTGGAGAGTTGGAAAGTAATTATAAGCTCAGACCCAACGATGCTTTGCTGTTGGATGTCTTTACCAATGAAGGTGAAAGACTGATCGATCCAAATCTGGAAATGGTGACTAACCCCGCTCAGCAGCAGCAGCAATTTAAAGATCGATTTCAATATGTGATTCAGGTGGATGGTTCTATCATTTTTCCAATGATTGGGGCTATGAATCTGGCAGGCATGACACTTTTTGAAGCTGAGCTTGCAGTGGCAGAAAAATTTGATGCTGTTTATAAAGGGTCATTTGTGAAACTTAGAATAACCAATCGTAGGGTTTTTGTATTGGGAGCACCCGGAGGAAAGGTAGTGCCACTTCCCAATGAGAATACAAGCATTGTGGAAGTGCTGGCCGCAGCAGAAGGGCTTGATCTTGGAGCCAAAGCTCAAAACATAAAACTCATCAGAGGAGACAATGTTTATCAAATAAATCTGGGGACGATCAGCGGTATGAAATCTACAAACATGCTCGTGGCTCCCGGGGATATCATATATGTGGAGCCTTGGAGAAGGCCGTGGCTGGAGACTTTGAGAGACGTTTCTCCTGCGCTAAGTCTCTTATCTAGTGTACTTACCTTAGTAGTTGTAGTTCAGAACCTGTAATGGAAAACAATCACTCACCACAAAAAAAAATGGATACCGAGAATGATTTCTTAGAATCATTTGACTTAGAGCGATTTTGGTATGTGCTGAAGCGTAGCAAGTTCTGGATGATTGGGTTTGTGATATTCACCACAGCTCTCGCCTACGTTTACGTTCGATACACAAAGCCAGTTTACAACTCTGAATCGATCATTAAGCTTGAGTTTGAAAGTGAAGCAAATGTTTTAGGGATTGCGGATGTGGTCAACAATCAGGAGCGAAATGAGATTTCGGGTGAGATTGAATTGATCAAGTCCAAGTTGTTTTTATCCAGAGTAGTAGAGGCAGCCAAAATAGACGTTTCTTACCATGTTTATGGGAGGTACCTGACAGACGAGCGATATCGAAATTCGCCCTTTATTGTGTCATACAAAATTCACAACCCTAACTATTACGACATTCCATTTGACATTCAGTTTGGAGCTGAAGATTCTTTCAGTCTTAGTTATCAGGTGAATGGGCGAACGGTTGAGAAAGATTACTCTTTTGCTGAAGAGATTAAAACCGAAAACTTCAATTTGTTGGTTGAGCGGACTAGCTATTTCAACCCGGAAGATGATAGTAAGTATTTCTTCATCATAAGTAGCAAAGATGCTCTGATTAATTCATTGCAAACCAACCTTCAGGTGCTGCCTGAAAATTTCAATGCAAAAACAATCAAGATTTCCTTTTCTGACTTTAATAAGTATAAGGCTCGAGATCTGGTTGATTTAATTGATTCTTTATACCTCGATTACACGAAAGAGGTCAAAAATTTGGCTATTGAACAGAAGATTGAGTTTCTGAATGAACAGATAGAAAGCACTGAGGCAAAACTCTCACAGTATGAAAATTATTTTGAGCAATTCACGATTCAAAACAGAACTACAAACCTAAATGACGATTTGAATCGTACGATTGAGCAACTGGCCGCCCTGGATTCTCAGCGATACCAACTTAGAAAAAATGTTGGTGACCTAAAGGTTATAAGAAAACAAGTCAGTGAGAAGGGTGCCATTGCCGTAAATCCTCTTCTTTTGGAGCAACTACCAAAAATGCTAGGCGAGTCGATAACGGAATATTCTGAGCTCCAACAGCAGCGCGAATTAAAACTTTCATCATATAACGAGTCTTCATATGTAATTGAGCAATTAGATATTCAACTGGAAAAATCTAAGAATCTGCTTGAAGAATTACTTGATTCCTATGATCAGTCTTTATCTGATCGTGTTTCTCAAGTAGTGAGAAGGCGAAACCTATTAGAAAGTAATCTCACCCAGATGCCTTCCATGGGAACAGAATATGGAAAGAATAGAAGGCTTTATGACATACAGGAGGAGTTTATGCTCACCCTTCAAACATCCAAAATGGAGTTGGAGATTACCAGGGCAGGCACGGTAACAAAAAATGTGATTCTTTCACCTGCGTCTTTACCTCAGAGTTCTGTTAAGCCTCAAAAAGCACTAATTATGGGGGCGGCATTCATGATTGGTGTGATCATCAGTGTGGTGTTTTTGTTGATTAGATACCTTGCCCATAATAAAGTTGCAGGTGTTCGCGAGCTTGAAAAACTGGTAAATGTACCAGTGTTAGGAGCGATCCCTCATTATAAAAATGAGTCGCTAAACCATACTTCATTGGTGGTAAAACGAGATTCCAAAAGCTCTTTGAGTGAGGCTCTCAGGACGATTCGAACCAATATGGATTTCATTCATTCGAAGGAAGGTTCAAAGTCTATAAGTGTCACCTCAACTATTTCAGGAGAAGGTAAAACGTTTGTTGCAGCGAATTTGGGAGCAATCATGGCCATGACAGGCCAAAAAGTCTGTGTTGTCGATATTGACATGAGGAAACCTAAGGTACACCTCGCGTTTGGTGCAGCTAGCGGCTCGGATGGTGTGAGTACCATCTTGTCGGGGAAAAGTACGGTAAAAGGAAGTGTTCAAAAAACAGAAATAGAAAGGCTGGACTTTGTGTCGGCTGGCCCTACACCGCCAAATCCATCAGAGCTACTTTTGCAGCCTGAGTTTATCGAGTTGTTGTCTACGTTGAAAAAGAGTTATGATGTGGTGATACTTGATACACCACCGGTTGGGTTAGTAACAGACGGTAGGCTGGTGATGAAACATTGTGATATACAGCTGTACATTGTAAGAGCTGATTATTCAAAAAGAAGCTTCGTTAAAGTGTTGAATGATCTGAAAGCTACAGGGCAATTTTCAAGTATGACTACCATCCTGAACTCAATAGACTCTACTCCTGGTTATGGATATGGTTATGGCTATGGTTACGGTTATTATACTGAAGACGAATCTTCTAAAGCTAAAAAAGTAGCCTCAAGTATTAAAAACCTGTTCTAATGGGATTTTTTGGGAAGAAGAGCTTTGCTCCTCTGGAAGTTGATATTCATTCGCACCTTATTCATAATATTGATGATGGCTCGCAATCAATTGAGCAAAGTATAGAGATGCTTCGTGAGTTGGTGAAGCTTGGTTTTAAGAAAGTCATCACCACTCCACATATTCACCCTAGGTATCCCAATACTCCTCAAATCATTATGGATGGATTCGAAAAGCTGCAAGCGGCAGTGTCCAGTTTGGATTTTGAAATGGAGATGGAGGTAGCCGCTGAATACTATGTGGATGATGCTTTCATGAAAAAAGTAAAAGCAGACGATACAATCCTTTCATTTGGTGACAAATATGTTTTGGTAGAATCTTCGTTTATAAACAAGCCTGCATTTTTTGAATCAGTTTTGTTTGATCTTAAAACCAAAGGATATCAGCCTGTATTAGCACACCCAGAGCGTTATCAGTTTTTAGAAGGTAGAATGGAGTGGCTAGAGGAACTCAAAAGTATGGGTGTGATGTTGCAGGTTACGCTGGGGTCGATTGGGGGTTATTATGGCTCCATTCCTCAAAAGCTGGGGAAGCAATTATTACAAAGAGAAATGGTAGATTTTCTTGGTTCGGATTTGCATAGATACAGTCATCTTGAATTTCTAGCCAAAGGACTAAAATCAAAAGAAGTACAAAAATCAATTAAAGAAAATCAATTGAAAAATCACCTTCTACAGTAGGATGTGGAAAACTTTTTCGTCGATTTCCTGAGGAATTTAGGACCAATTTCGAGTAAATTCCTTTAATCATTACCACCGAAATTTAATCTTTTAGCATGGCAGAGGAACATAAACGCAAGGAAGAGAGAGAGTTGATCAGAAAGTTTGAAGCATTCCTTAAAAACAGGGAGAATCATTTCTTTGATGAGGAAGCTATGATTCAGATCATTTGCTATTACAGTGTGAATGACAAACTGAATCAAGCGTTGAAAGCTGCCAATATTGCGCTAGAACAATTCCCTTTTTCCATTGATATCACGATTGAAAAATCTGATGTGCTGGTGAAAATGGAAAAATCTGATGATGCGATTGATTTGCTCGAAGAGACGCTCAATATCCAACCAAACGATCCGGAACTTCTACTTCAAAAGGGTGCAATTCACTGTCTGCTATCAGAGTTTGAAGAAGCAGTAGAAGCTTATGAGGCAGCATTAATGAATGTAGAGGAGAAGGATGAAGTGTATTTTAGCATAGGGATGGCATACCAAGGAATGGGCAAGTACAAGGAAGCTGCGAAGCAATATAAAATGGCCATTGAGATAAATATGCTAAATGAAAATGCACTGTATGAGCTTGCCTATTGTTTGGATGTTTCCGGAGAGCTGGAGAGCAGTTTATCTTATTATCAAAAATTTATCGATCAGGATCCCTATTCTGAATATGCCTGGTACAATCTCGGTATAGTCTACAACAAGCTCAGCAAGTTTGAAGAGGCGGTAGACGCTTATGAATATGCCACCGCCATTGACGAAGAATTTAGCAGTGCTTGGTTCAATATGGGTAATGCCCTTATGAATCTAGGCAAGTTTGATAGAGCGCTTGCAGCCTACCTCAAAACATACGATCAGGAAGGTGCTTCTCCTGAGACATACTGCCACATAGGTGCTGCATATGAAAAACTTCAGCAATTGGAGCTGGCGATAAAATACTATCAAAAAGCAACCAAGCTGGATCAGATGTATCACGAGGCATGGTATGGAGTGGGAGTATGCTTGGCCCTGCAAGACAAGTGGTACGAAGCAATCCATTTTCTCAATAAGGCTCTAAAACTGGATTCTGAAAATGTGAATTATTGGAAAGCAGTAGCTGACGCTGAATACAAGACCGGAAATCTGGTTTCATCTTTGGAGGCCTATCGTGAGGCCAGCGAAATGGATGCTGATGATCCGAGGATTTGGCTGGATTGGTCCATGGTATATTATGAGCAAGGAGATTATACCCAGGCTATATCCGTTCTTGAAACTGGGCTAGACGAGTGTCCTGACAATGCAGAAATGTATTATCGAGGAGTGGTCTATCTGATTGGATCTGGAAGCTATAAAAATGCAATCAATAGACTAGAGACTGCATTAATGCTTGATTTCGAAGGGCATGAGGTGCTTTTCGATTTCTTTCCAAACCTACCTACTCAAAAAGCTTTGTACAGAATTATTGATCAATTCCGTCAGGACAACAAATAATCTTTGCCGTCTAAGGATAATTTGTGATTTTTGGGGCTTGTTTTTAAAAAGACCTCTCAAGCATTCATGAATTATCATTTAAATAACCTCCCAGAAAGAACTGCAAAACCTAGAAATGAAGGCTACACCATGGTGATGGATAAGGGCCTCAGTTTACGGGAGGTTGAGGATTTAATCGAATCAAGCGGCGATTACATAGATATTATAAAGTTTGGCTGGGCTACATCTTTTGTGTATCCAAAGCTGAAGGAAAAGATAGCTCTCTATAAAGAAGCTGGCATTCCATGTTATTTTGGAGGTACATTGTTTGAAGCATTTGTTGTCAGAGATCAGTTTGCAGACTACCAGAAGGTGTTGGATGAGTTTGGTCTTGAGTACGCTGAGGTTTCAGATGGGTCTATTGAGATGGATCATGATATAAAGTGTGAGTACATCAGCACTTTGGCAAAGCAAGTGACCGTACTTAGTGAGGTAGGATCGAAGGATGCTGCAAAAATCATCCCTCCATATAAATGGATAGAGCAAATGCAAACTGAATTGGAGGCTGGTGCATGGAAGGTGATCGGTGAAGCTCGTGAGAGTGGGAATGTAGGCCTTTTCCGTGATTCTGGTGAGGTGAGACAAGGTCTTGTGGAAGAAATTCTAACTAAAATACCTTCAGAAAAAATTCTTTGGGAAGCTCCTCAAAAGGCTCAGCAAGTTTGGTTTATCAAGCTTAGTGGGCCAAATGTAAACCTTGGAAACATTGCTCCAAATGAAGTAATCCCTCTTGAAACAATTAGGCTAGGGCTGAGAGGGGATACATTCAGCCACTTCCTATAAGATACTTTAATAAAATCCCGGTTGTGAAATAGGTGTGGGTGGTTACTCACGTGAAGTGATTAAGTTCGCACTATGATAAACTTTCGACTCTTATTGAAAGGACTCGCTATGGGTAGTGCAGATGTAATCCCGGGAGTTTCAGGCGGTACCATTGCAATTATCACAGGAATTTATGAAGAGCTGATCAATTCGATTAAGTCGGTGGATAATACTGCACTCAGGTACGTTTTGAGGGGGCAGTTCAAAGACTTTTGGAGTCATATAAATGGAGCTTTTCTAGTCAGTGTTTTTTCCGGGGTGCTAATAAGTATCTTCACCCTTGCTAAGGCTATTAGTTACCTGCTGGAGAATCAGCCAATCATCTTATGGTCATTCTTTTTTGGGCTAATTCTAGCTTCTACTTTTTTTGTTTTCCCCAAAGTGATCAATTGGAAAACCTGTCTTTTCGGAGTGCTAGGAGCTGGCATTGCTTACCTGATTACATCACTTAGCCCTACCTCCAGCCCTGATCATTTATGGTTTGTGTTTATAGCAGGAGCAATTGCCATTTGTGCCATGATTTTGCCAGGCATCTCCGGGTCATTTATTCTTATTCTACTCGCAAAGTACGAATATGTCCTTGAGGCCGTGAAGTCATTTAACCTTGTGGTGATTGTTGTTTTTGGTTTGGGATGTGTTGTTGGTTTGCTTTCTTTTTCAAAATTTATTCACTGGCTGTTACAGAAATATAAAGACATCACAATGGCAGCTTTGGCCGGTTTTATGTTGGGGTCACTCAATAAAATATGGCCATGGAAAGAAGTGGCTGGTGAATCGTTCAAAAATTTATTGCCTGCTGATTACGCTAATCTTTCCGGTCAACCCAGTCAATTCGTGCTAGCCATTTTGTTTTGTGTGGCAGGAAGTATAATTGTTGTGATGTTGGAGCGTTTTGGAAAATCAAAAGAATAATTTCAAGGTAACTTTATCCTTCGCATGAAAAAGTACGGATTAATCGGATACCCTGTTGGTCACAGTTATTCCCAGGATTTTTTTCAAAAGAAGTTTAAAAAATTGGGACTGAAAGATCATTCCTACGATCTCTTTGAAATGGAATTCCTGAATGAATTTCCTGCCTTATGGTTAAAGAATCCAACACTTCAAGGTGTAAATGTGACTGTTCCGCACAAGGAGAAGGTAATCCAATATTTGGACAAGCTTGACACGAGCTCCATTAAAGTAGGTGCTGCGAATGTGATTCACAAGCAAGGTGGTAAGCTCGTCGGTTACAATACAGATTATATGGCGTTTCGAGAGTCGCTAGAGGGTTGGGTTGGTAAGTTTAAAGGCGAAGCTCTTATTCTTGGATCAGGAGGTGCATCCAAAGCAATTCAAGCAGCATTGTCCGATCTCAATATTCCATACAATCAAGTGAGCAGAACGAGTAAGGGGGGCGACTACACCTACGATCAACTAAAAAGCAACCCTGACATCTTAAGCAGGTTTATGCTGATTATAAACACCACTCCATTGGGGATGTTTCCTAACAATGATTCCTTGCCTGATCTGCCATACAAGCGTTTGACAAAGGGGTGTTATCTCTATGATCTTATCTACAATCCTGATCAAACTGCTTTTATGAAGCAAGGGGAATTGAATGGTGCCAAAACTAAAAATGGATTGGAGATGTTGGAGCTCCAGGCAGAAAAATCATGGGAAATCTGGAGCAGCTAGTTAATGGATTTTAAACTCACATCTGAATATAGCCCTACAGGCGATCAGCCTGAAGCGATCAAGCAATTGGTGGAGGGAGTCCAGAATGGAGAGCCTGCCCAGACGCTGCTCGGAGTTACCGGTTCTGGTAAGACTTTCACCATTGCAAATGTAATTGCCCAGGTACAGAGACCTACTCTTGTCCTCAGCCATAATAAAACACTTGCAGCTCAACTCTATGGTGAGTTTAAGCGATTCTTCCCGGAAAATGCAGTCGAGTATTTCATCTCTTATTACGATTACTATCAGCCGGAAGCATACCTTCCTACGAGTAATGTTTATATAGAGAAAGATCTTTCCATCAACGATGAGATAGAAAAATTGCGTTTGAGTGCCACATCAGCTCTTCTTTCTGGTAGGAGGGATGTGATAGTGGTAGCGTCGGTTTCATGTATATATGGTATCGGAAACCCGGAGGAGTTTGGCAAAAATGTGATTCGGATTCAGGAAGGAGACTCCATTCCCAGAAATAAGTTTTTGTTCGATCTGGTGGATATTCTATACAGTCGTACGGAAGCAGAATTTAAAAGAGGAACCTTTCGAGTAAAGGGAGATACGGTTGATGTCTTTGTCGCCTATGCTGATTTTGCTTACCGATTTATTTTCTGGGGCGATGAAATAGAATCTATTCAAAGAGTAGACCCAGTAACAGGGGAGAAGCAATCAGATGAACGAATTGTGACCATTTTTCCAGCCAATCTTTTCGTTACGGGAAAGGATCAGTTGCAGGTGGCCATCAAAGAGATTCAGGACGATATGGTGGAGCAGGTGCAGTTTTTTGAGGATGAAAGAAGGTTTCTAGAAGCGAAAAGGCTAAAGGAACGTACTGAATTTGATCTGGAGATGATCAGGGAGATTGGCTACTGCTCCGGTGTTGAAAATTATTCAAGATACTTTGATAGAAGGAACCCGGGAAGTCGTCCATTCTGCTTACTGGATTATTTTCCTGATGATTTTCTCATGGTCATTGACGAAAGTCATGTTACAGTGCCCCAGGTTCGTGGAATGTGGGGAGGAGACAGAGCTCGAAAAGTAAACCTTGTTGATTACGGTTTCAGGTTGCCATCGGCGATGGACAATCGTCCGCTGACTTTCAATGAATTTGAAGATATGCTTAATCAGGTCGTGTTTGTAAGCGCCACACCAGCGGATTACGAACTAAGGAAATCAGAGGGAGTGATCATAGAACAGCTTATCCGCCCTACTGGTCTACTAGACCCGGTGATAGATGTCCGTCCAAGCCAGAATCAAATTGATGATTTGATGGAGGAGATTCAGCAGCGAATAGAACTGGAAGATCGAGTATTGGTGACTACACTGACCAAACGGATGGCTGAAGAGCTAACCAAATATCTTTTAAATGCTGGAGTTAAAACCCGATACATTCACTCAGAAGTGGATACACTGGATCGTGTAGAAATTTTACGTGAGTTGCGTCTTGGGATCTTCGATGTTTTGGTGGGAGTAAATCTTCTAAGAGAAGGTCTCGATTTGCCAGAGGTATCGCTCGTGGCTATTCTGGATGCAGATAAAGAGGGTTACTTAAGAAACGAACGGTCACTGGTGCAGACCATCGGTCGGGCAGCCCGAAATGATAGGGGGAAGGTGATTATGTATGCCGATAAGGTAACGGGCTCTATGAAATTGGCGATAGATGAGACCAACAGGCGTAGGAGTATCCAGATGGAATACAATGAAAAGCACGGCATCACACCGATTTCTCTGAAGAAGAACAAGGAAGAAATACTGAGACAGACTGGTGTGGCTGACAAGAAAAAAGGAGCCAAAAAATACTACATGGAAGAAGAGCATTCGCTGGCTGCCGATCCTGTTGTCTCCTACATGTCAAAGGGTCAATTGACCAAGCTTGCTGGTGAAACCCGACGCAAGATGGAAAAGGCTGCCAGGGATCTTGACTTCATGGAGGCAGCAAGACTTAGGGATGAATTGCAAGAGGTTGAAAAATTACTAAAAGAAAACAAGTAGCTTCTTTGGATTTCAATTCCCTCTACCTCAACTTGCTTTTGAAATAGACAACAATCCCAAAAGATTAATCTTTTTCAAACCTAAATCCCCCGTATTTGTTATGTCAAAAATTACCGCATTTGGCACTTATGTGCCTGAAAGAATCGTAGACAATCATTATTTCGAAGAAATCATTGACACCAATGATGAATGGATAACTTCCAGGACAGGAATTAAAACCCGACGCTTTTCCAAAGATGGAGAGTACACCAGCGACCTTTCCGTAAAAGCAGTGGAAAATCTGATGGCTAATAGTGGCAAAGATGTAAGTGATGTTGATTTCATCGTGGTGTGCACCACTTCACCTGATCAGCCCATGCCCAACGCCGCATCTCGCGTGCAGTACAAGCTGGGAATTAAAAATGCGGGGTGCAATGACATTTATGCTGCGTGTGCGGGCTTTGTCTATGGACTCCAAATGGCACATGGATTTGTGAATTCAGGGGTTTACAAAAAAGTATTGGTAATAGGAGCAGAAACACTGACCAAAATTACAGACATGGAAGATCGTACCTCTTGTATCCTCTTTGGTGATGGTGCAGGAGCTGCTTTGGTGGAGCCAGATGAGCAGGAGCATTTTATGGCGTTCAATTCTGGAACAAATGGAGATTTGGGGCATGACCTTTACCTCAGCCACAAGAAAAATAGCATCAATGGTGTAGGGATCAATCCGAACAGTAAGATCGTTCAGAATGGGCGGTCGGTATTTAAATGGGCGGTCGGCAATATTCCAAATAAAGTTCGGGAGCTGGCGGAAAAAGCAGGACTGACACTTGATGATATTGATTATATAGTTCCGCACAGTGCCAATCTTCGTATAATTGAAGCTATTGCGAAGGATTTGAACTATCCTATGGATCGTATACCTGAGAGTGTTACAGAGTTTGGGAATACATCCTCAGCCTCTATTCCATTGGCTATAGCCAAGGCTGAGAGGAATGGAAAAATTAAGAAGGGAGATACATTGCTGCTTATTGGATTTGGTGGTGGACTAACCTTTGCGGGAGCCATCCTTAAGTGGTGATTTTATTAAAAATAGTCTGTTTTTTTTTCAGAATAATGTTTGGCAGATAGCCATCTGTATATACATTTGTGATACTACTAGGCGGTAGTAAGTTTTTTCCCGATGCTAGTCGGGATTGGTGGTGAACAGAGCGGACTGAATTGTCCGCTCTTTTTTTATGCTTTTATTTAAAGGAATCACCAACGCCCCATCTTCCTTTAACGAATGAATGCTCATCCCTAATTCTTTAGCCTGACTCTTCATCCTTTTTGAATAGAAATTAGAATTTTGATTACTGATGATCACCAAATTGGTATTAAAGTTTTCCGTCAGCCATTTCATGCTTTTGATAGCCTGATTGTTAATGAGGATGTAATCAGATTCGATCGGCTGTTTGAATTCCAAATGAAATGTTGTTGAATCAAAAACGATGATCCGCTTTCCGGCTACTTGTATAAAATTCACAGCATCAATTGATTCCTTTTGCTTTTCTGCTAATGTATTTATTGATTTACTGATTGGTGCGAGGTGAGAAGAAAGCCGATGAGGGTTGATTTGAAACGAAAGAAGCTCCAGTTCTGAAGGGTCATAATTATCCAGGTAAAGTTTGGCCTGATGTCCATCAATATGATCAATGGCCATCTTTTCTGATATTTCATAGAACACTAATTCATTCCTTCTAGATTGCTGCTCATTGGAAAAAGTAATCCACCCTATAAAGAGGACTCCTAAAAAGGTAGAAATTACCAGTGTTTTGAAAGATCGATAATGAAGTCCGGCAATAAATGTAAGGACGATCATGTAAGTCAGGATTAGCCCCGCCTGATCCAAGTAAATCCACTCAATAAGGCTTACTGGAAGTATATGCACATAGCTGATTACTTCATTGATAAGCCACATGAACTTATGTAATACATAACCAACCCCCTCACCAATAATTGAGAAAACTGGATCAATTAAAAGCATGGAGACGCCAACCACCAGCATTAGAAATGAAGCTGGGATTACAACAAGGTTAGAAACCAGAAAGTAAGTGGGAAATTGATGGAAATAGTAAGCAGAGAGTGGGAATGTAGCCAGCTGTGCTGCGATTGAAACGCAAGTTATGGCCCACGCTTTATCTAAAATTAAATTTTTAAAATCTAGCAATCTGTAAAGCTTTGGCTGGAGGTATACAATCCCGATGACGGCAGCAAATGACAGCTGAAAACCTACGGAATAGATGAGATATGGATCAAATAAAAGAAGAACAAAAGCAGCGAAACCTAAGGTATTGTATATGTTACCTTCACGTGCAGATGCCTGACTTATGGCCACCAATGAAAACATGGTTGCGGCCCTTAACACCGACGGACTAAGCCCAGTAACTGTTGCATATGTCCAAATGATGGTTACACTGATGACTCCAAAGAGCCGCTTTCCCCATTTTCCTGATTGTCTTAATTTTCCAAAAACCAATTGGATGAGTAAATAAATAATTCCGACATGCAAGCCGGACACAGCCAGCACATGCATCGCGCCAGCCGAAGAATAGGCCTTTTTGATATCATTGTCCAGGTGATCTTTGATACCTAGCAGCAACGCTTTGGCTATCCCATTTTCCCGCGGAGTAGGTATGTTTTTGTCAATGATTTCTGAAGCTTTCTCCCTAATCTGGTAAGCCCATTTTAGGAATCGACTAGGAGGATTATTGAAAGCTACTTGTACATGTTCTGACTTGACGAAAGCATGACTATAGATTGCCTGTCTTTCCAAATACTTTTTGTAGTTGAACTCACTGGGATTGTCAGGACCAGGAACAGTATAAAATCTACCAAGAACATGGAGGTGATCCCCATAGTTTAAAGGTTCAGCAAGAGAATCTTTCCTTATATAGAGATGAACCTTCCCCGAAGACTTGATAATGGAATCAGAATTTGTGACAAGCTGATCCAATTCAAAGTCATACCTGAAGTGGTTGGTTCTTTCATTTACTGGACTGGTGATCGTTCCTGAAAATCCCTTGATAGCTTCATGGTTGTTTAGGTAATGACTGCTTTCATAACTATGATAAGAGTTTTTAACATAGAAGCCTCCAAGAAAAAATATAATAAGTAGAGCAAGGGAACCATTTAGCCTTCTCAGTTTATAAAATCCAAACTTGTGAGAGCTTATTACCGAAGAAACTAGGAGTAGAATGAGGATGCCTAGTTTTAAGAATGGATTTGCCCAAAGAGATGGGAAGTGATCAAAACAGGCGATACCAAAGATTAATGCGATGGTAAGTCGCACAAAAGGATATGTGTTCCAGAAATACATACCGTTGCATAATAAAGATGGCAATCATTTCTTTAAAATGCAAAAAGCGGTATTACAAATTTCTCCACATCAAATAATGCATAATTCCACACTCATCAAACTGGTCGCCTTTGGTCTGGAAGCCAAACTTGAGGTAAAGCGGCACGGCAGGTAGCTGAGCGTGCATGTAGAGGTAGGTGCCTTTCTCAGCTTTCTGTTCTATGTCTTCCATCACGGCTTTTACGATGGCGGTACCCAGACCCATGCCACGCATGGTTTTCTTGGCGGTAAATCGCTCCAGCTTAATGCCTTTTTCGGTATACCTCCAGCGTGCAGATCCTATGGGGTTGTCGTTTTCATCCAGGGCTACAAAGTGATGAGACTCATCTTCAAATTCATCAAATTCCTCATGTGCTGCCACCTTTTGCTCCACCACAAAGACCTCCTCACGAATTATAAATGATTTCTTTTTCAGCTCCTCACTTGTCGCTGGTATCACCCTGAACGTCATACTTATTATATGCTTTTATGATTGCTTTCACCAGCTTATGTCGCACCACATCGCGATCATCCAGGTGCACAAAGCCGATTCCCTTGACATCTTTCAGCACCTTCATGGTCTCGATAAGTCCCGAAATCTGTTTCTTCGGCAGGTCAATTTGAGACTGATCACCGGTAATGATCACCTTGGACTGTGGTCCCATCCTCGTCAAAAACATTTTGATCTGCATAGGAGTGGTGTTTTGCGCCTCATCCAGTAGCACATAGGCATCATTGAGTGTACGTCCTCTCATGTATGCCAGAGGGGCAATCTCCACGATCCCATTTTCCTTATAGTATCTCAGCTTTTCCGCAGGGATCATATCGCTCAGGGCATCATAAATCGGTCTCAGGTACGGATCAATCTTCTCCTTGAGGTCACCGGGCAAAAACCCCAGATTTTCACCAGCCTCAACGGCCGGTCGAGTGATGATAATTTTTTTGACCTCTTTATTTTTCAGTGCCTTGACAGCAAGCGCTACAGAAATGTATGTTTTACCTGTTCCTGCCGGACCGATTGCGAATACCAGATCATTCTTCTCTACAGCAGCAACTAGCTTCTTTTGATTAACCGTCTTTGGGACGATTCGTGTGCCACGTGTGCCATGCACAAGAACAGCAGAATTGCCACCCGCCTGGATGGTATTTTCTTCATTATCTACAAAATCCTTTACATTTTCGGCAGTCACTTTTCCATACTCATGGTAGTGGGCTAGCAGAGAATTCAGGATTTCATTGATTTTGAGAATTTGCGGAGCGGATCCTTTAATTCTGATTTCATTGCCACGGCTCACAATTTTGCTATCTGGGAACGCTGTAGCAATGGTTTTTATGTTCTGATTTTCAATCCCAAGGAAATCAACCAGCGAAACATTTTCGAGTGTAATAATTTTTTCCAGCAATAGATATTTCTGTTAATCCTTCGAAGGTAAAATTTATAGCTTTGTGAGAACAAATGTAAGCTGTAATTCCCGCAAATGGCGTTAATAACCTTCATGTCTGATTTTGGAACGGTGGATCACTATGTGGCTGCTGTAAAGGCTGCCATTGTCTCCGAATCTCCGAGTCAGCCAATAGCGGATATTACGCATAATATTCGGCCATTTGATATATCGCATGCCGCAAATGTTCTCCGGAGTGTATACAAGGATTTTCCTCAGAAAACGGTTCACATTGTTGCGGTAGATTCTATGAAAGAAAAATCGAAGGCCCTTGCTATCGAATTGGATGGACACCTGTTCGTGGGGTTTGATTCCGGGATTTTCAGCCTTATTTCAGAAAAAAGGCCGGATCAGATTGCCGTGTTGGAAAATGGGCAGTCCACCTTTCCTGCCAAGGATGTTTTAGCAAAGACAGCTCTGCAGTTGGCCAATGGGAAGTCACTCAAGGATGTGGGGACGATGGTCAGTGAGATGACCGAACTTTACGGCCGACAGCTAAAGGTGACTAAGCGAGAGATAGCTGGAAATGTGGTGAGCGTGGATCACTTTGGAAACTTGATCACAAATATTAGTAAGACAGAGTTTGATAAGATTTTGGAGATAAATGGAGCGGGAGTTCGGTATCTGATAAGGTTCGGTCGGGAGCAGTTTCAAAGTACGCACGGCTATTTTAGCGATGTAGACTCAGGTGATTGTTTTGTGCTGTTTAATTCTTCCGGCCAGTTGCAGATAGGGATAAATAAGGGGAATGCTTCTGAGCTACTTGGCCTCTCTGAGGATGCTCCGGTTATTATTGAATTTTCCAATGGATAAGCTATGCTAATACGTATCGTACGGATGGATTTTGATCCTGAAAAAGTGAATGATTTTTTGAGCTTGTTTGAAACTGTAAAAGAGAAAATAGCTTCTTTTCCTGGGTGCAATCACCTTGAGCTTTGTAAGGATGCATCGCTTGATCATGTTTATTATACATTCAGTAAATGGGATAGTGAGAACGATCTGGAGAAATACAGACGCTCGGAGCTTTTTGAAGATACCTGGGCAAAGACTAAAGTCTTGTTTGGAGGGAAGCCATTGGCATATTCGCTGGACCCACAATAAAAATCCCTCGCCCGACCAAAAGCGAGGGATACCAAAACCTAAATGACAGAGTCAGTTAGTTGACTCGCGACCAGTTTAGATGTTTTTAATCCTTTTTTATTGAGCTTAGTCCGTTGCTGTCCGAAGAGACTCGGGCATTTCCGCGATACCTCACCGTGCTCGCACCTGATGCATCCGCTTCCAATTCATTTCTTACATAAACTTTTACCGTAGAAGCTCCTGACGCATTGATGTCAGCATAGTCCACCTCAAAATTGAAAGCATCCAACTCTGATGCTCCGTTTAGTTCCGCTTTCAAATTTTCTGCTCTTCCGACCAAAATCAATTCAGAAGCACCCGTTAGGTCTACCTCCAGGTAATTTGGTGAAATATCAGCCCAAACCTCTGATGCTCCTTGGATATCAAATTCAATATCATCATCTGTGAAATTCCTTATTTCTCCTTCACATGCGCCAGTTGCCTTCAGATACTGGAGCTCAGGCATTTCAATAAATACACGTACTTTATCCCTGTTTTTTCTTCGTTTCCACCAGTCGCTATTTCGGCCATATCTGATTTCCAGTTCATCTCCATTTTGGCTCAGATATACTTCATCCAGATCTTCATCATCACCTTCCAACCTCACGGAATAGGAATCGCTTTTGATTATTTCAAAATCAAAAAGCGAGATCAATTGTACTTCATCAAAATCTTCAAACTGATACACCTGACTATCTGATCCATAACTTTTCCTTTTATAAGTACTACTGCTTGAGTCAGAGCAGGTAATACATCTCAGGCCACTTTTGTCAAACACCCATTCGTTATCACCCAGGTCTCCAGCATCATAATCGTGAATCCATAGGGTATTCCTCAGGATTTCCCTAAGCTCATAATCCATTTTGAAGACCTTACCATAAGGGACATAAAAAGTGGCAGATACATCCTGAAACCTAAAAGGTGCATCACCGAAAGTAATTTCTGAATCAAAATAGATGATGTTGCCCTCTTGTTTTACATTGTATGCTACCGCTTCGGCATTCTCACGGGCATTGGTTCGAGAGCTACCTCTGGAGTCGATTTCCAACTCTAGCAAGAAAGCCGTAGTGTCCTCATATCCTCTGATTTTAAGATCTACACTGTTGTAGTTATCCCAATCGAGCTCATTGAGTCTCAACTCCGCTATCCCCTCAGTAATTTCAAAAGTACGCTCCTCTTTATGGGTACTTTCCACACTGTAGTTTCGTATGATAGTAGGGACAGATATCGCAAGTCCTATCATGCCAAGTAGCCATATTCCAAATAGTCCCCAGGCAACTACGGCACTCGTTACTTTCTTTTTCAGAATGATCATTAGACCTACAAGCAAGATGGCTACAGAAGGTACCAGACCTACAATGTAGGAAGATATCATTGCTATGGTGCTCATTGAGCTGAATAGCTCACGTGTTGGGAAGTCTCCAAAGTGAACCCAGGTTTCCATAGCTCCACCTACTCCTAAAAGAACGGCTAATGAGATAGTGAATGCAATCATCAATACAAAGCCAAGGAATACAAGGAATACGCCACAGGCGATTCGCAATGCCTCGACTGCAAACCTTAAAAGTGGCCCCAGGATTTCACCTAGTGCCTTAAATATGATTGCCACAAGTCTGAATGGGAATAGAAGAATTTTCACAAAGACATTTTCTTCACCTTCTTTTACATTCAGGCTCTTTTTCACGTTCTCCTCAATGTTTGAGATCGTAACAGGCTCTCCTTGCATCTGCATTTTCTCAGTAATAGACTTGGCTTCAGGTGTGATAATCCACATGATCAGGTAGACTAGCAGACCAGCACCACCTAGGAAAATGGAGACTACAAAAATTACACGGATCACAACTACATCCACACCAAAATAAGAGGCGATACCACCTGAAACACCTCCCAGAACACGATCATCAGTGCTTCGGAATAGTTTTTTCACTGCCTTGTCATCATCCAACTTGTCGCTGGCAGGTACCGCTATCCATAGGATGATATAGGCAAGAAAAGTGAAGCCACTCAATCCCCAGAAGAAGATATTGAATAGGAAAGCCAGCATGAGCAGACGAACCCAAATCGGATCCATACCAAAATAGTTGGCAATGCCGGCAGCTACCCCACCGATTACCTTGCGCTTATTGTCTCGATATAGTCGCTTAGCTTTTTCATATTCACTTTTTGGAGCCTCTTCTTTTTTCTCGTCTTTTTCTGGCTCCTCTTCAGGCTTTTCTTCCGGTTCACTTTCAATAGAAGCTTCAAAGTCTTTGGTTGTTCCCATTGTGGCGATCAAATCATTCACATCTTCTTTGGTGATAATCTGTTTGCCATCGTCGAGTTTGGAAAGGAAGATTTCCGCAATTCGGCCTTCTATATCGTCAATGATCTCTTTACTGTCTTCAAAAGAGGAAAAGTACTTATTGACCGAATCGAGGTAGTTTTTGAGTTTATCATATCCGTCCTCTTCTATATGGAATATGATGCCGCCAATGTTGATACTTATATTCTTTTTCATGTGTTGTGTCTTTATGTTGAATCACATACAATTTGCCCATGGGCTCATCTATGCTTTCTTCTTGGTGTTTTTATTAGCGATGATTTTTTTGGTGGAACCGACAAGCTCAGTCCAGGTTTGATCCAGGCCATCGAGGAAATCCCCACCTTCTTTTGTCAGCGTATAGTACTTTCTGGGCGGCCCTGATTTGGATTCTACCCATTTATAGTCTACCAATCCTGCTTTTCGTAAGCGTGTCAATAGAGGATAAAGGGTTCCTTCCACCACCATAATTTTGGCTGAGGTGAGCTCCTCCAACATGTCCGAGGCATAAACTTCACCTCGGGAAATAATGTGGAGGATGCAAAATTCAAGGATACCCTTTCTCATCTGAACTTGTGTGTTTTCAATATTCATAAACTCTCATTTCGGGTCAAACTTTTCATTGTTTACATGGATAGGTTTCGGTGCTATATACGTAAAGGTACTTGGCATGGCCAAGTACTTGATGAAAAATTATGAGATACCCGCGATATTCTTTATATAGTTACATGAATTCTTAGATAAGTTATGGAAATGAAATTTTAACTCCTTTGTCGTATATAAGTTATTATTGAACGAATGATCGCTATATCAATCCATCCGCTATGGCTAAATTGCCTTTGATTCTGATTGTATGAGGTATCTGGTATTTATCCTTTTAGCTACATTTTCTTTTCATTTTGTTTTGGCACAAGATGAACCACAAACCCGTGACAATACGCCTAAGTATAGCAATGAGTTTATGAATATTGGGGTGAGTGCCCGGTCGTTTGGGATGGGGTTTACAGCCGTATCTTTCGTTGACGATGTTACTTCTGGTTATTGGAATCCAGCAGGACTAAATAAGCTAAAATCAGATCACCAGCTAGCATTAATGCACTCGTCTTATTTCGGAGGACTGGCAAATTACGATTATGTTGCATTTGCAACTTCAGTAGATGATGAAAGTAAAATCGCGCTCTCTATAATCAGATTTTCAGTAGATGATATCCCGGACACCCGATATCTGGTTGATGTGAATGGATCAATAAATTATGATAACATCCAGTTTTTCTCCTCTGCTGATTATGGTTTTTTACTTTCCTACTCCAGAAAACTTCCTGTGTTTGGAGGGATTGATGCTGGTGGAAACTTGAAAGTAATCCATCGCACAGTTGGTAATTTTTCCAAGGCATGGGGATTTGGGTTTGATGTAGGTGCCCAGAAAGAAATAAATAAATGGAAACTTGGGGTGGTAGCAAGAGACATTCTGGGCACTTTTAATGCATGGTCTCATAATGCATCAGAGGTAGAAGAAATTTACGCTCTCACCGGAAATGATGTGCCCATCAATTCAGTGGAAATCACACTTCCTCGGGTGATAATTGGTGGTTCCAGGGAGTTTAGTATCACGGATAAATTTGGAGCCATGGCATCCATGGATTTGGATATGACTTTTGATGGAAAGCGAAATACCCTGATCAGAACAGGGCTGATTTCCATAGACCCAAAGGCAGGGGCGGAGTTTGATTATAAGAAGCTGGCCTTTCTCAGAATAGGGATCAATCAATTTCAAAAAATCAAGGATTTTGATGGCTCCTCATCATGGACATTTCAGCCCAATCTCGGTTTAGGTGTTAACATCAATGAATTGACAATTGATTACGCACTCACTGATATTGGCGATTTAGCACCAGGACTTTTTTCACATGTTTTTTCAATCAAAGTAGATTTCAATGTGGAGAAATAGAATCATAGCGCTTTTGTTTTTTGTTTCCTTCACCACTTTTGGGCAGGTAGGTAATGAGTGGATTGATTTCACACAGTCTTATTATAAGATTAAGGTGGGTGAGGATGGCTTCTACCGAGTGACCCAGGAACAATTGCAGGCCATTGGCTTCCCCATTTCGAGTGTTCCGGCCAGTAGAGTGCAGCTATTTAGACGTGGCACTGAGGTGGCACTGAATGTGAATGCAAATGGTGATGGGACGCTCAATTATTTTGAATTCTATGGGATGAAAAATGATGGTGTTAGTGATTCTCCATTATATGATCCGGGGGATCAACCTCATACATTTTATAATCTCTACTCAGATACTGCAAGCTATTTTCTGACCTATAAGCTTGGTAGCGAAAGTGGTAAACGAATGGCTTTTTCCTCAGATAAAAACACTACAGGATTAACACCAGAGGCCTATCATATCGAGGACACGATCCAGCTTTTTACATCTAGTTATGCGGCAGGAGTGAGGTTTGGAACCGGCTCATCTTTTAGCTTGAGTAAATATGATAATGGGGAGGGGTGGACCGGAAACTTTCAATCCAAAAACGCCTTTAAGGACTTCAATTTTACACTCGAGAACTATGTGTCTTCTGGGATCAACCCGGTTTTAGAGACTGTGATCATAGGAGGAAACAGCCTGAATCATAATGCGGAAATCAGGATTGGTCAAAATACCAGTTCATTAGGTCTAATGGCAAATGTGGAGTTTGATGGGTGGGGTAAAGAATTCTATTCAGGTTCGGTTGCAAGCTCTAGCATTGGTAGTGGAGGTGAGTTTGTGGTTCGTGTGACTGCTCAAGGCTATCCGGAATTTAGTGAACGACTATCTGTTGCATATATGAGACTTCAGTATCCGCAGGATATTCAGCTTGGGGTAAACGAGAATAAAGTATTTACAATCAGTAATCCTTCTACCGCAAAGGCCTGGTTACAAATAAGCACTACTAATGCATCTGGCACTCGGATTTTTGACATAACCGATCCCTATAACGCCATTAGAATTGCTACTACCAATTTTTCAACCAGAGTGGAAGCGGTGATCCCGGCTGTCACAAGCGGGCATAAGGTGCTGGCGGTAACCACCCCGAAAACTGTGGGTTCAATTGAGCCAGTGAGTTTACCAAATTATAACCTAAGCAGTAAGGACTACCTGATCGTCACACATTCGGATCTTAGAAAAAGTGGTGATCCTGTAAACAATTATAAGACTTATCGTGAATCAGTAGCAGGTGGTTCTTTCAATGTTCAGATAGGTAACATTGATGATTTGTACAATTTATACAGCTATGGGGATCCCTCCCCACTTGCCATTTCAAATTTTATATTGGATGCAAATAATCAAAACCCGATAAGTAATGTCTTTATTATCGGAAAGGGATTCACGTTAAATACCAACTACTATAGAGGTGCGCAGACGGAATTGAATGTGCCGACTTACGGACTTCCTGGAAGTGACCTGATGTATGTCATGGGATTAAATGGAGTAGACGCCAACCTCCCCGGGATTCCCATTGGCAGGCTAAATGCCTTTACACCTGCTGATGTCACGGCATACCTCAATAAAATCATTGAGATGGAGGCTTTACCGTTTGATAACCTATTCCGAAAAGACTTTTTGCAGTTGAGTGGTGGAATCAATCAGTCGGAGATTTCAAATTTCATCGGTATTGTGCAAGGCTTTACAAGTGTATTGGAGAACGACTTCATCGGTGGGCGTGCTTTCAATACGGGTAAGGAAACGAGTGATGCAGTAGAATATGTAGATGTGACTGACCGAATAAACCAAGGAGTGGGATATGTCACCTTCTTCGGCCATTCCAGTGGTACAGTCACTGATATTGAAATTGGACGAGTTAGCAATCCATCTTTTGGATTTTCAAATAAGGGTAAGTATCCGATTTTCCTTGTCAATGGGTGTAAAGCCGGAGAAATCTATGGCTCCAATTTTACTTTTGGAGAAGACTGGATGATCACTCCCGATTTAGGCGCCATTGGTTTTATAGCTCACTCAGATGTGGCTATTTCCAGTACTTTGAAAAGATGGAGTGATTTGTTCTATGCACTTGGATTTGGTGATGATGTTTTTATAGGTGAGACTGTGGGTAATGTCATGCTTGAGGTTTCTAGAAGGTACCTGAATAGTTATGGCTCTTCAGATATTAATCTCACACAGATTCAGCAAATGACACTTCAAGGTGACCCTGCCTACAGGGTTTTTGGTGCTAATGATCCCGATTATCAAATTGATAGTAACGTACTGTCCGCCTCTGCACTTGATGGAGGTGAGATTTTGGCCTCACAGGATTCTTTTAAACTGGATGTGGTAGTAAAGAATTTCGGAAGAACAGTTTTAGACTCTCTGATCGTACAGGTAAACCGCACTTTCCCTGATGGAGGTCAGGAAACTTACGTGGAAGAGTTTTTGAGACCTCTACGGCAGGATACCCTCACATTTTATATTCCCAATGACCCTACAAAAAATAATGATGGTCAAAACCTATTTACGGTCATTTTAGACCCACAGAATGATACTCCGGAGCTCAATGAGACGAATAACTCAGCAACGCTGACTGTTCCTATTTTCAGTGGAAATACCATCCATCTCTACCCAATAGATAATAGTACTCTAGCAAGTTCGGAGGTGGAATTTATCTGGCAGTCGAGTGATTTATTGGAAGACGAGCGGAGCTTTGATTTGGAGATAGATACGCAGGCCGATTTTTCTGGTCCTAACAATAGAAAGTTCACAATCTCAAGTGAAGTGATTTCCTCACAAAGCTTTGATTTTTCGGCTTTTTCCCTACCAGACTCATCCACTATTTATTGGCGCACAAAACTTACCAATCCACTACCTGAAGAAACCAACGAGTGGGTAGAAACATCTTTTACCCTGGTAAACAATATTGGAGAAGGATGGGGACAATATGATCCTGAGCAAGCAGAAAAAGGAAGTATAACCGGGGTGAGCTACAATCAATTGACTAACCGATGGGAGTTTATTGAGACCATTACCCCAATTGATATTTTCACTTTTGGTGTGGATAATTCCACCTTCACTTATGAAGATATGCAGGCGATTATTGGAGGATTGGATTTTTTCATCACTTCCAACACCATTGATCCGGTTTGCGAAACAAACACCTTCAACGCAATCGCTTTTGACAAGGAGAGTGGCGACCCTTACCGCCCAATCGAGACCACCCAGATCGACGTATTTAACAGGGAAGTTTGTGGGAGACTACCCCAGAGAATCTATCAATTTCAGGAATCTGATATGATAGGTACTGATCGTCGATTCCAGGTGTTGGTAGACAATATGCGAGTGGGGGATATGATTGTAATGTTCAACATTGGAAATGTGGACTATTCGAATTGGGATGCAAATGTGGAAGCAACACTTAATTCACTTGGGGTAAGTACCGCCACTATTACATCTTTAGTAGACGGACAACCAGTAATTTTTCTTGGAAGAAAAGGAGATGCTCCAGGTACAGCCACTACCATTATTGATAATGAATCTGCTACTCCACGGCGAGAGCAAAGTATAGATCTGCAGGATGATGTGACGGGTAAATTCGTCAGCGGTGAAATACGAAGTAGAAGAATAGGTCCGGCGAAGAGTTGGAGTGCTTTTTCGTACAACATAACCGAGGAAATAAATGATAACATTGCCATAGATGTTTATGGCGTAGATAGAGATGGAAACCTCACCACGCTGGAATCACGTGCGAGAGCAGAAACGATTAACATTGCCGGAACAGACCCTATTCTTTATCCGCAGTTGGAGCTTTCTTTTTCGTTTGATGATGAAACTGACCAGACACCATCTCAGCTAAATTTTTGGGAAGTCAACTATGAGTTTCCTCCAGAGGGACTGATTCTCCCCAATGGAAAGGGGGTAACATCTGTTCTGGAGGGAGCCGAGATTACCAGGGATTTTTATTTCTATAATATCTCCGATGTGGACTTTGCCGATTCACTTTCCGTTATGGCTACATTGATAAATCAGAATGATGGATCCCTGTTGGAATCAAGTTTTAAGATAGCGGCCCCATTAGCTGATGATACGACATCATTTACCACAACATTTCCATCATTCAACAAAGCAGGATCTAATAGTCTGGTGGTGGAAGTGATGGCCAATGAAAATGAAGCTTATACTTCCAACAACAGAATCACCCTTACAAACTTGATAGAAGTTCAGGCTGATGAAACAAATCCAGTTTTGGATATTACGTTCGATGGTTATCATATTTTGGATGGGGATGTAGTTTCTCCCAATCCTACCATCATTGTGAAAATGAGGGATGACAATCCATTTGCCTCGAAGACGGATACCACCGGAATAAATATTTCTTTGAAGCTACCTGACGAGGGAAGCCAGTTTCAGCGAGTGAACTTTTCTGATCCACGGCTGACCTATACACCGGCTTCAGAAAATCAGGATTTTCAAATAGAATATTTGCCCGGCCCACTTGAAAATGGGATGCACGCCATGCAAGTGCAAGCAGAGGACGAGTCTGGAAATCAGGCGGGTGCAGAGCCTTATGAAATCAATTTTGAGGTAATCAATGAATCTACCATCACGCACTTTTATCCTTATCCAAATCCTTTTTCTACCAATTGCAGATTTGTTTTTACTCTAACAGGTAGCGAGATACCTGATGAGATTAAAATTCAGATCCTGACTGTTTCGGGGAGGGTTGTTCGTGAAATCACCCAAGACGAGATTGGGCCAATTAGAATTGGGAATAACATCACCACGTATGCGTGGGATGGTAGAGACGAATATGGAGACCAGTTAGCCAACGGAGTGTATTTCTACAAGGTCTTTGTCAACTCCAATGGAAACGCCATCGAGCGGAGATCTACCAGTGCCGATCGTGCATTTAAGCATGGATTTGGTAAACTGTATATCTTGCGTTAAGCAATGATAGATCGACTAAAAAACACGAGTCATTTTTACATTCCATACCTGGTTCTTTTCGGCCTGAGTATGATTTTCTTTTTTTATCAAAGTCATGGCGCATTTGTGTTGTGGCTCAATAGTCTTCATAATCCTGTTTGGGATTTTTTTTTCAAATACTGGACACACACAGGTGACGGAATTTTCTTTTCTGTGATTGCAATTGCACTTTTGATTCTAAAGCGAAAATTTGGGATTGTGCTGTCGCTGATTGGGATTAGTGTAGGGCTTACCTCACTATTTTTTAAGCAGGTGCTCTTTCCCACCGCACCTCGCCCAAGTATATTTTTCAGAGATCAGGAGATTTTAAGATTTGTTGAAGGAGTTGATTTGCTAAGTCAGTACTCTTTTCCTTCTGGTCATGCAATGACAGCTTTTGCGTTGGCGACATTTGTTGCATTGATTCTTCAAAACAACAATTACTCAATGTTGCTCCTGATTGCGGGATGTCTGGCAGCAATATCCCGGGTATATCTGGCACAACATTTCTTAATTGACATCATGGCCGGATCACTCATGGGAGTAATCATTGCCACCTCTTTCTACATGGCATTTGAAAAATACCTAAATGACGAGAACCATGATCAAGCAAAAACACCTGATCAGGACCTTGAAGATATGAATTTGGATGAAGAAATTGAGTAAGCTTAAAACAATGCCGTCAGTTTCATAGCAGCACCCTTGTCCCCTTCAATCTTCAGTTTACCAGTCATAAACGCCATCATCACGTTCAGGTCGCCGGTTAAAATTTGGTTGAAATTTTCAGCAGACATTTTTATTGCAAATGGGGCCTCTCTTTCCTCATTGATTACCAGTGTTGGGGATACGGTATCATCCAGGTGAACGATTCCTTCATCAAATTTAAAATTCGCTTTACCATTAAACTGGCCGCTATGTTTATCAGCGAGTTTTTGAATTTTTGCGGTTATTTCCTCTAAAGTCATGGTTATATGGTTTTTGGTTGAAAAGTCACTTCAAATAGTTTTGGCCACCATTTCCCAGTGATATAAATACGCCCTGTATCTGAATCATAGGCTATGCCATTAAGTACATCGGCTTCCTCTGCTTCCTCAGCTGTTAGCATTCCTGAGCAATCTATTTTTTGAAGCACTTCCCCCGTTTCCGGATCAATCACAACAATGAAATCTTCTTGGTAGACATTAGCATAAATCAGTCCATCTATTACCTCCAGCTCATTGAGAGAATCAATTTTGCCTTCGTTGGTGTATGCTTCAATTTCTCGCTGAGTAGTAAAGCTTTGCGGCTCAATAAAATAAAGTTTCTCGGTCTCATCGGTAAGAATCAATTCATTGCCTAGAGTTGTCAATCCCCAGCCCTGTACCTGATAATTGAATGTACGGATCTGCTCCATATTCAAGTTGTAAACAAATCCTTTTCCGGACGTCCAGGTCAGCTGATAAAATTCGTTATTAAGCAAGGCCAAGCCTTCCCCGAACAGATTAGAAGCAAGGTTGACTACTTGTAGAGTTTCTCCTGTTGTCAGGTTTTTCTTTTTGAAAGTTGATTTACCGTTTTGCCCGGTGCTTTCATATAAAATGCCATCCTTGATTAACAAACCTTGCGTGTAATCATCGGTATCGTGAGGGTAGGTGTTTTCAATGGTGTAGGTAAACTCCTCTGGAGCATTTTCAGGAAGCACTATCACTTTTCGATAATGTGTTTCTGAGCTTTCCCCGCTATAAGCTTTGATCAGCAATCTCCACGTTCCTACTTTGCGAGTAGGAATGTCTATATTGAAAGTTTGCTGGTAGTATGTGCTGGTCACATCCCCCACTGTCACTTCAACCGAATCGATATTGATATCCTCGCTTGAGGATAACTCGACAATGATTTGCTCTCCTCGTGTTACATTTTGGTTTTGTGCAGGATTTTCGACACTTGTCGATTTCCTGATTCTGGGAGATGATGGTTTTTTTGTTTCCTCCTTGCTGTCTGTGCATGAAATCAGAAGCAGGACAAGAAACACATAGCTTAGTCTTATCATGCCATAAATTTAGCAGATACCCTTGAAATCATTGTCTATAAGCCTTAGGACTTTGATGTGCTCGAACGCATAAGTGTAGGTACTGTTAGTCCTTGATAAAGAACCGAACATACTACCACAATGTAGGTCATGGTTACAATCACATCTTTACCCTGGAAATCAGTAAGGGATAATGATAGAGCAATCGGTAGTCCACCCCTGAGCGCACCCCAGGTGAGTACTGAAATGGTATTTGGGGCAAAATCTTTCTTGACAGACATCATCTTTATTGGGACGAAAACGCTGGTCCATCGCCCAAATAGAACGATGCATATGGCGAAGAATCCTGCTGCAATGAAGTCCAGCCTTAGATCCAGCACTAGCATTTCCAAACCAATGAGTACAAAAAGCATGGCACTGAAGGTCTCTTCCAGAAGCTTCCAAAACTTAAAGACGTAATCACCGGCGGCACTAGCGACATGCGTACTTTTTCCTTCATTCCCTACTACCAGTCCCATTACCACGGCAGCTTGCTTAGCAGAAACGTGGATAAAGTCAGCAAGCTGCGATCCAACTAGAACCAGAGCAAGGGTTATTAATACCTCAACTTCAACAGCGTCATTGTCTACATACTTAAGTAATCGATAGCCGATGTATCCAAGCAATAGTCCTATGAAAATACCACCTCCGATATCCGCAACCACTATGTAAACCGTTTCGAAAAGAGTCAAAGTGTGATCCTCACCAGCGTGAGCAATATCTAACAAGGTTAGAGCCAGTACCACGGCAATTCCATCATTGAATAGGGATTCGCCGGCAATCTTTATTTCGAGCTCCTTGGAAAGGTTGAATCGTTTGATTGTTTTGGTGACTGCTATAGGATCAGTAGGAGAAATGAGCGCGCCAAATACCAGGCAATACAGGTAGTCTAGGTGGATACTCATTGCATCCAGCATAAAATATACTCCCGTACCTATCACCAATGTGGAAATAAGTACTCCAACAATAGCCAGCACAAGAACCGAGCTTCGCTGACTGCTCAGCTTCCTAAAGTCAATATTTAATGCCCCTGAAAAGAGCATAAAGCTCAATACTATTTGATATAGCACCTCTTCAAATTCATATTCCTTGACATGTTCTGCCAGGTGAAGCTCCGGGAAAAAAGTACCTACACAATACACAATAGCCGAAAGCACGAGTGCCATGATCATCAATCCGATGGATGATGGCAGCTTCAGATAGAAGGTATTTATGAAAATAAATGCTCCCGAAAGGAAGATAAATAAGGCGATAATGTCGAGAATACTCACTTCCGTGTAATTTAAAGGTGATTCAACGCAATATTAATTTTAAAAACTAACAGTACGAACAATTATACAAGCGTATGAGAGAGACTTTTTAGCATTCACTCCATCACAAGAATACATCAGGCGATTGTAGAATACTTTATAATTTGGTACTTCTTTTAGTACCGACCCTGATTTGAAGGGCTCATTTTGGTGGGTTATACCTTTATAAAAGGCTGATTTACAGGAACGAAGATAACTTTTTTTATATTTTTTAGCAAAAAAGGAATATTGGTGAAAGAATCGATTAACAAAAAGCTGCAAAGGCTCAATTCGGAAACAGAGAGAATTTATGAGTCTATTGACAAAATCCCTGCTGAAAAATTGGGTGATCAGAGCTATGGATGGAGCATTATTCAGGTTTTTTCACATTTGAATGATGCAGAAACTGCTTCGCTAAAGTACATGCAAAAAAAGATGCAAGCAGGAGATAAAATGAATAAATCAGGTGTTGGAAACGCTATCAGAATGTGGCTTACCAACCAGGCGTTGAGAAGCCCATTGAAGTGGGGAGCGCCATCCTATATTTCTAATCCTCCAGCTTATGAGCTGGAAGAAATTAAATCGAAGTGGACTGAAACCAGAAAGGGAATTCAGCAGTTTGTTGATGAATACCCGGAACAATGGCTCAATCGACTTGTTTACAAGCACCCGATGGGTGGTAGACAGAATTTGGAGCGGGCTGTTGAGTCGTTTATCTATCACCAAATTCATCACGTGCATCAAATCAATCGTATCAAAAAACAATTGGGACTTTAATGCTACAAATAAAAGCGTTGCGACATTCGTATGACGAGAAAGCAATGATTAGCTATCCGGACTGGAATGTAGAAAAGGGAAATCATGCCATCATTTTAGGTAATTCAGGCTGTGGAAAAACCACACTCCTCCACCTTATTGGCGGCTTGATGCCTCCGAAGGAAGGATCTTTAGAAGTAGCGGGCGAAAACCTTAGCAAAATGGGAAATGCCAGCCTGGATCGGTTTCGAGGGGAGCATATTGGCATTGTATTCCAAAAGCCGCATCTGGTAAGGTCTCTCACCGTCAGAGAAAACCTTACATTGTCACAGTATCTGGGGCAAAGGAAAATAAATAAAAAGCGCACCGATGAAGTGCTGGAAAAATTGGGGATCAAAGAGCTTGCCAACCGTAAAGTTCACCAGATAAGTCAGGGACAGGCGCAGCGGGTTTCAATTGCAAGAGCAGTGATCAATTCTCCGAAGTTGCTACTTGCCGATGAACCAACCGCCAGTCTGGATGATGAAAACTGCAAGAAAGTAATTGATCTACTCAAATCTCAGGCGGAGGAAACGGGTGCTACATTGATAGTTGCTACGCATGATCATCGTGTGAAAAGTGAATTTAAAAATCAGCTGGCCTTATGAACTTATTTTCACTGAGTATCAAAAATGTATTTGCTAAGCCCTTGAGCTCGCTTTTGAGTGTGCTTTTGTTTGGTTTTGGGGTGGCAATTATTGTGTCGATTCTACTTACCAGCACATTTTTAAAAAATGAGATTAATAAAAATGCACAAGGCATAGATTTGGTGGTGGGAGCCAAGGGGAGTCCGTTGCAAATCATTCTCGCCAGCATTTTTCACATCGATTTTCCTACAGGAAATATCTCATTGCAGGACGCAAACAATCTAACCAGAAACAGACTGATCGCATCGGCAATTCCACTTTCGCTTGGTGACAGTTACCAGGGATATCGGATAGTAGGTACATCAAAAGCTTATGCTGATTTATATGCAGCGACTCTTGCTGAAGGAGCATGGTTTGGTGACGAAATGACAGCCACAGTTGGATCCACCATTGCCAAAAACCTGGGAATTAAGATAGGCGATGAACTCGAGAGTGCACATGGATTGTCTGAAGGGGCAGGCGGGCATGAAGAGCATCCCTTTAAAGTAGTTGGGATTATGGAACCGACTGGATCAGTCATGGATCAATTGATTTTGGTTTCTGTTCAAAGTGTTTGGGCGGTTCATGGAAGTCATGAGGAACATGATCATGAAGAGGGGGGTGATCATCATGAGATAGTATCGTTGGATCGTCTGGGAATAGAAGTAACAAACGAACAGCTAGCAAATGAAGATATCACAGCTCTATTGATAAAATACCGCTCACCAATGGCAGCAGTGCAGCTTCCACGGATTGTTAATGGCACGAGCAACCTTCAGGCAGCATCTCCACCCTATGAAACTGCTCGATTATTCAATATCATCGGAGTAGGAGTAGATGTAGTGAATGTGCTTGGTTTGGTCATCATCATTCTGAGTGCCACCAGTGTTTTCATCGCACTCATCAATTCACTTAAAGAGCGAAAGTACGAGTTGGCTATCATGCGTTCTATGGGAGCCAGCCAATTAAAAATATTTCTGCTCATCCTTACAGAAGGAATCGTTCTCACAATCATCGGAAGCCTGTGTGGATTTGGTCTGGCACATTTAGGGTTTGGCATTTTGACTAACACAATGGAACAAATTCAGAGCAGTGGAATGTTTTTTGTGGATGATGAATATTATGTGATGCTGGGAAGTCTTACCGTTGGTATTTTTGCCTCCATCATTCCGGCATTTCTTGCGTATAAGTCAGATATCTCGGAAACGCTCTCAAAAGCATAACTATGAAAAAAAATATATTTCTTCTAGCTCTTTTGATTTCAGTTGCTGCTTCTGCACAATTTACCGATTCCAGCAAGAACTGGGAAACCATGGCAGATGTGAAGTACGAAAAATCACAAGATGAGTATGGTGAGATCTATGTGCCAAAGTTTGGTGATGATGTAAAGAAAATGAGTGGGAAGACGGTTTCATTAAAAGGGTTCATTATTCCTTTTGAGGGGATGTTCGAACCAAAGCATATCATCATATCATCACTTCCTATTGCAGCTTGTTTCTTTTGCGGTGGCAGTGGACCGGAGACGGTAGCAGAGGCCTATCTCAAAGAGGAAGTGAAGTATACAGCTAAACCTGTGACTGTAACCGGACGATTGGAACTGAATGATACTGACTATGACCAACTCATGTATATCCTGAAAGACGCTGAAGTAAAAATTGACTAACCATAAACCTGATACCAACTGAAATGAAAAACCTATTATTAATAACCACATTATTCTTTATTGTATCATGCGGTCCTTCGCAGGAAGAAGAACTTCAGCAGCTTAAAGATGAGGTCATGACGATCCATGATGAGGTGATGCCAAAAATGGGGGAGTTGCGAAGAATTAGAAAGGATCTTTTACTTCAGGCCGATTCGCTTATAGTTGTAGATTCAGCCAGAGCAGCCTTGCTCACCACTATTGCTACTCAGATTGGAGATGCTAATGAGGGGATGATGCAGTGGATGCGAGATTTTGAGCCGGAATTTGAAGGAACGGATGATGAAATCAGACAATACCTTGAAGATCAAAAAATAGCCATCCAGCAGGTGAAAGAAGATATGAATAAGTCTCTGGCTAAGGGAAAAGAGGTTTTGGGAGATTAATCAGGTATAAACACCCTCATACCCATTTCAAAGTTGTTCCCGAAATCTGTATTGCCAGAGTTGAATTCTTGAATGCTCTGGTCGTACAAGATCATATAAACATTAAACCAATCTTTTGCAGAAAGGCTTGCGATAAGGTAGTAGAATTGATCTTCATCAAAAACTCTAATGCGTCCGCCGATGGTAATTAGATCAAAAAACTCTACATCTAGCCCTCCATCAAACCTCCAGGAGTTATCTGTATCAACGATTTGGTAGAAAGCGTATGGTTTTAGGGCAATAGAGGTTGAATAATCCCAATGATAATGGGCATATAGGTTATAAAATTGAATATCTCTAGCAGGAGAAAATTCATCATAAGAATTTCTCAGGATATTTTGCAAAGCTATACCAATGACAAATTGATCCTTCGAAAAGGAGACCCCAGCATCCATATTAAAATCATTATTGGTGGTTGCCCCAGCAATTAATTCATCATCTGGATTAAGAATCTGAAGATCATCAAAATATACATTGTCAGACTGAAAAATAAGATTGGATCCTATATTGAGATAGCTGTCTTTTGAAAGGAAGATTTCTTTTGAAAAAATAAAACTTCCTTTATTTTGACTATGAATTCCGGCCTTAATGCTTGAAAACATAATCCCAACATTACCTCCTAATGAATTGATACCTTGCTCATATGAGAGAAGTATGCTTTTCGGGCTACCTGATATGTTTGACCATTGATCCCTATAAATGATGTTGAAAGAAGGGCTTTCTTCTAGGCCAATTAAAGACGGATTTATGATTTTTAGATCATAGTGATATGTATTTATTGCTCCAACAGACTGTGCTATTCCATTTATTGATATAAAGGCCAATAAGCTAAAGATTAGAACCCTCATTTTATTGTATAGTTTAATGAAATAGACAACACTAGGTTAGGAATGAAATCATCATCGCTAATTTTTGACGAGGTAGAACTAAAGCTATGATTGAAACGAAAATCAATTGCGAATTCATCATTTACAGGAGCAATCAATCCAATCGTACCTGAAAAGTCAACATTGTTTAGACCTGCCGTTATATTTTCTTTTTCTGAATTGTCTCTTGCAACTGCATTGAAGAGTAGTCCAAATTGAGGACCTATGTATAATGAAGCAGAATTAGGATCAATCTGAATTTTCAACAGAACTGGAAGATTGACATAGGAATATCTATAGCTTAAATCTTCAATTTTTGCTCCTTGCGATGAAAAGAAAAGTTCGGGTCTAAGGAAAAGGTTTTCATTGATCTCACGTTCTCCATATAATCCGAAATTATATCCTAACTTAAAATCGGTGTTTTTCGAATCGCCTCCAAGGTTGGATAAATTTAGTCCAGTTTTTAAGCCAATTCTTGATTGGCCAAAAACATATATCGAAGAAACAGTTAATAGAAGGGCAACAAAAATTCTCATCAATACCCCTCCTCACATTCTTCCAACCATTTATCTACATCCTTCACACCAATCAAGCCGCCCTCATTGCCCCACGCATTGGCGATGAATGTGAGTACTTCGGCTACTTCCAGATTAGTAATGGGGTTGCCCGGCATCATGGAGTTGTAGGTCACGCCATTCACCACTATTTCTTTGCTCTGGCCATTTTTGATGATGCAGGCAGCTCTGGCCATATCTTCCATCAAATAATCTGATCCTGCCAGCGGTGGATAAAGTGAAGCCAGGCCCTTGCCATCCTGCTGATGACAGTTAGCACAGTAAGTGGTGTAAACCTTCGCGCCCTGCACCTGATATTGTTTCAACCTGACTTGATCTCTGGAAGAAAGCGTGGAAGAGGTTTCTTTCTTTTCACTACCACTTCCACAAGAGAAAAGTAGGATTGCAGCTAATGCCAGCAAAGTTTTAGTTAGGTTCTTCATATTCTTTCAAAAGTTTTTCAATGTCATTCATCAAAACATCCACCTGCTCCGGCACTGTACCATCATAAAAGCCTCTGATTCGTCGATCCTTGTCTACTAAAAGAAAAGCTCCGGAATGAACAAATCCGCCCGGTGCATTTCCGTCTTCATCAGCCAGAGAGATGTAGCTCTTTTCGGCCAGGTCATAAATATAATCCTGATCTCCGGTCACAAATTTCCATTTATCCGATCGCACACCTAATCGCTCGGCATAGTCCCTCAATAGTGCCACTGTATCATAGTTGGGGTCTATGGTATGGGAAAGGATGGCTACCTGATCATTGGTTTCAAATTTTTCATATACCCTTAGCATTTGAGCTTTCATGGTAGGACAAATGGTAGGGCAAGAGGTGAAGAAAAAATCTGCTACATAAATCTGATTGGCAAAAGTCTCGTTGGTGACAATACTGCTGTCCTGATCCACCAGTTGAAAATCCTGAACTGTATGATATATGGTGTCATTTTCTTCATAAATGGTGTTGCCCAGGAAGGGTAACTTTTCTGACGAAGATTGTTGGTCACAAGCAACAAAAATGATGAACGGGAGAAGTAATTTTTTCATTTTAAGATCTAAGTCTTTTATAGAGTTTAATTGCAATCATGAGTATTACTGCAAAACTAACAAGTCCCATTGTGCCCCATACCCAACTAAGCTCATTCTTCAGTACAATTAGAAATACAACTGCAAAAAGAATCAGCGTGGCAGCTTCATTAAATATTCTCAACTGCATGGAGGTGTATTTCGCTTTACGTGCTTGAAGCTGCCTGAATATGCCATGACAACCCAAATGATACAGGATCAAGAGAAAAACAAAACCTAGTTTGATATGCATGAATGGCATCTTCAGCCAGGAGGGTTGCGAAATCAATAGAGAGGTGCCCAATATAATCGTAATAATAGCAGATGGCCAGGTGATGATGTACCAGAGTTTTTTACTCATCAATGCAAGCTGATCCGATAGTATGGATCGATCTGGTTCATGCTTTTGAAGTGCTTCGGTGTGATAAATGAACAACCGGACGATATAAAACAATCCGGCGAACCAGGTTATTACGAATATGATATGGAGAGCTTTCAGATATAAATAATCCATCCGGGAGCTTTTTTGTTATAATTGTTGTTAACCCGTGGTTGTTGCAAATTTGCATAATCCCTACTTCACAAGATCATGAGCGCCGAAAGAAATCTATGGTATTTTGAAGACACGGACCTATTTGAGGTGCTGTGCCCCAAGAAGACTCCTCATATGGAGGAAAAGCACACTCCAGGGCTTTACAAAAAAGATGAATTTATCTATTTCAAAGATCAGTCCTCTGAGAATATCTATATGGTATCGAATGGTCGCGTGAAGATTGGGACATATGGTCCGGATGGAAAGGAAATTGTAAAAGCAATCCTTACTCGAGGAGAAATTTTCGGGGAGCTTGCGCTGGCCGGGGAGGAGAAACGTCAGGATTTTGCTCAGGCCATGGACAATGATACTCGCGTTTGTGCAATGACCATCGATGATCTCCAAGATTTGATGCTGGATAATAAGGAACTTAGTTTTAAAATTTTGAAGATTGTAGGATTCAGGTTGCGCAAGATGGAGCGTAAAATTGAATCTCTCGTATTTAAAGACGCTCGCACCAGAATCGTGGATTTTCTACGTGAAACAGCCGAAGAAAAAGGCCAAAAGGTCGGGTTTGAAATGATGATCAAAAATCACCTGACACATAAGGATATCGCCAGCCTAACCGGTACTTCCAGGCAGACGGTGACCACAGTAATGAATGAACTTCGCGACAAGAACCTGATCAACTTTGACAGGCGCAGAATTCTCATCCGGGATTTGGAGAAATTAGCATAAAAAAGGAGGAGGGTTTGTAACCTTCCTTTTCTTTTCCTGTATAATACTTACATTTACGAAATTAATATTTCAAGAAAATGAAAGGAACGAATCTTGGAGAGTTTGAAGAGCTGGTGCTGTTGACCGTGGGCATTTTGTATGACAATGCCTACAGTGTGGCTATTCAGCAGGAATTAAACAAGCAAACAGATAGGAAGGTCAGTATAAGCTCTGTACATGCGGCAGTATATCGTCTGGAAGAAAAAGGACTATTGAATTCCAGAATGGGGGAGATGTCGAGCGAAAGGGGAGGAAAACGCAAGCGGCTATTCACGATCTCCAAAGCTGGTAAAGCATCGTTGGAAACAGCCAATGAATTGAGAAACCGAATGAGAAATCAGATCCCCAAGATCGCATTTGAAAATCTAGGATGAGTACCAATCAGCCACCGAAGCTTCCTTTAAAGATCTTTCGATTCTACTGTTCTGACGAACGATTGGAAGAGTTGGAAGGCGATCTATACGAGGTATACAATGAATACATAGCAGAAAAAGGGAAGCGATTTGCTGGTCTATTCTATTGGTGGATTGTATTCAGAAGCTTCCGCTCATTTGCACTTAAAAGGACTAAAATGAAAAATAACAAGGTAAACACTTCAATGACTTTTTTGCGACACAACCTGGTGATTGCATGGAGAAATTTGCGAAAAAACAAGACAACAGCTGTCATCAACGTGCTCGGCCTGGCGATCGGAGTTGGAGCATTTTTAGCTATTCTGAGTATTGTGAAGTTTGAGTTGAGTTTCAATACAGAGATACCGGAAGGAGAAAAAATTCATAGAGTGTACACCTCCTATACAGGCTCATTCACTTCTACAAACAAAGGCGTGTCAGTGCCTATTGGACCGCATGTAAAGGAGACCGTTTTAGGCTTAGATGAAGTTGCTTATTTCCACACTTTCTGGGCACAGGTAGACGTTCCGGAGGCTGACGGGGATAAAAAAGAGTTTGAAGGACAGGGTGGTTTTATTGTGGCCACACCATCTTATTTTAAGGTGATCAATCAATATCAATGGCTTGCGGGATCACCCGAGGAGGCCCTAAATGAACCATTCAGAGTGGTTTTGACAACCGATCAGGCATTGAAGTATTTTGGAAGTGAGGATTGGCAGGAAATGATGGGTAGGGAGCTTATTTATCGGGATTCTCTCAATCTTTTTGTTTCCGGGATTGTTCAGCAACCTGCCTACAACACGGATTTTGAGTTTACTGATTTCATTTCCCATGCGACCATTGACAAATCCTGGCTAAAAGAACGGTTTGGATCCGATGATTGGGGGAGCACCAATAGCTCATCTCAACTTTGGGTAAAAAGAAATGAACACACGAGCAAAGCTGATCTTATACTTCAGATGGAAGAGCTGGATGCTCATGTGGCGGAGCAAACGAAAGATGCAGATTGGGTGCAGAGTTACAAACTGCAAGACTTAGCTGATCTTCATTTTAGCCCCGAATTAGGAATTTTTGATGGGGGAAGGAGCACAGCTCACCTTCCTACACTCACTATTTTAAGCGTGGTTGCCATAGCCATTTTGCTCATCGCTATTTTCAATTTTGTGAATTTAGAAACAGCTCAGTCAACGAGTAAATCTAAGGAAGTAGGTGTAAGAAAAGTCCTTGGAAGCCCTCGAAGACAGCTGGTAGGAAGATTTCTGACGGAGAGTATTCTGATTTCATTTTTTGCCGTTGTGCTAGCCATTCCAATTGCTCATTATGGATTTATTTACTTCAACGAATTTCTGCCGGAAGGAGTAGCACTTGATTATGGTAACCCATTGTTTTGGTTGGTATTGGTAGTTCTGATATTGGTGGTCGGTGTTATTGCTGGAATTTATCCATCATGGGTTATTTCGTCATTTAGACCAGTAAGAGCATTGAGATCTGGATCCACCTCGAATAATCCTGGTGGTTCATTTATACGAAAAACACTGATTCTTTTTCAGTTTCTTTTTTCTCAGCTTTTGATTGTTGGGACATTAGCTATAGCCTGGCAGATTTCTTTTATGCTTGACAAGGATTTAGGTTTCAAAGAGGAAGGCGTGATCTACTTCTACACTCCATACTATGAGAGCATGCAAAAACAGGATCTCATTCTCAACGAGCTGAACAAAATGCCTGAGGTGAAAGAGTATAGTCTCCAAAATACGCCACCTGTGCAGAATGGCTATTCTACGTCCACAGTAAAATACCAATCACCTCAGGGAGAGGTGGTGACCAGTGCCCACCTAAAATCTGGGGATACAACCTACCTCAGATTTTATGATATCGACTTGCTGGCAGGTCAAAACCTACTGCCCAATGATACGCTTCCGCATTTGTTGATAAATGAGACATTCATGAGGGATTTGGGTTTTGATGATCCGCAAGTGGCTGTTGGTACCACCTTTGAGTTTCGCGAAAAACCATACACCATTAGAGGGGTTGTAGAAGATTTTCATTTTAGATCTCTTCATCACCCGATTGAGCCAATGATGTACTATTATCAGGAAGATTCCAGATGCATTGCTCTGAAACTGACAATAGATGATCAGCTAAAACCGACGATTGACAGACTGACGGATAAATGGTCAGAGGTATATCCTGACAATGCATTGAAGGTTTACTTCATGGATGAAACTATTGAGCAGTTTTATAAAACCGAGAAAAGGACTTCAAAACTGGCTTCTACTGCGACGGGTATTGCCATATTGATTTCATGTCTTGGTTTGTTTGGACTCATATCATTTACAATCGTACAGAAATCCAAAGAGCTGGGTATACGAAAAGTACTGGGTGCTTCCCTCCTGCAAATTGGTGGAATTTTATCCAAAGAGTTTGTTCTTTTAATTCTGGCGGCTTTTGTTATTTCCACACCCATATCCTACTACTTCATCAGCAAGTGGATGGAGGACTTTGCATATCAAACAGAAATTTCCTGGTGGGTATATGTATTGGGAGGAATAATGTCAGTACTCATTGCACTGGCATCCATTGGAGCGAAGGTATGGAAAGCCTCTGGCGCAAATCCGATAGATTCTTTGAGGTATGAATAAGAAATCATGAAGAGGCTTTAATAGGCCTCTTCATCATCTATGTCTATTTCAGCGTCAGCACCCAGCTTTTCCCACTCGATGTTAGTCTCTTTCAGGTCTTCCAATGTGTCGATATCGTTGAGTTCCGGGAGTTTATAAACTGAAAGTTCCAATTCTTCAGCTTCCTGTAGGAGTTCCTGAAGAACGGTATCAGTACTGTACTCTTTGTCTTTAAATAGTTGGGGGAGAAACTCTTTCATTCCAAGTAGGTAGTATCCACCATCTTTTGCAGGGCCAACTACCACATCATTTTCCTCAAGCATTTCATAGGCTAGTTTGATATGCTTAGATGAAAGATCATAACAATCACTGCCGATAATGACCACCTTGTTGTAAGAGTCAAAAGCCTCATCAAAAGCATTGGACATCTTCTCTCCAAGTGTGAATCCTTTTTGGGAGGTGAGTTTATAATCTCCATTGTCCCAGATATCTTCTATCTCTACATATTCTGAGTAATAAACCGTCTTATCTACTTCGATTTTTTTAGTGATTTTGTGTGTGTGATGTACAAGCTCCTGGTACACATCCAGCGCTTTGTCAATCCCGATATCTTCCGCAAGCCTTGTTTTTACCATACCGGGTATCAGGTTCTTCACAAAAATCATTAGCAAGCTATCACTCATGTCAAATACTTTCTTTTAGTAAACTTTAGTTCCTTTAAATAGCCACTTTCCCCATAGCCGGTTGTATACATGTACACTGTCTGTCGGCAGATTGTTCATTCCGACCACCTCATTACCTTCATTTTTCCAGCCAAAAATACCGCCGTATAAATTCTTAACATTGGTGTACCCGGCCTTTTGCAACTTTTCCCCCACACGCTCACTGCGGTATCCAACAGAGCAGTAAACAATTACTTCCTTGTCTTTCGGAATATCATTTACCTGTTCCACTTCAAAACCATCATAATCCACTAACCTGGCACTAGAAATATGACTTACCTCAAACTCTTCTCTGGCTCTGGTATCCAGGATCACCACTTCAGATAATTTTGGTTTAAGGGAATCGGCCTTAATAAGAGGAACGGTCTTTTTGTACAAGCTTTCCATCTTCTCATCAAAGGTTTTTTGACCGCAGGAGGTAAGTGCTGACGCTAAAAAAAGAATAAATGGTGGGAGGTATTTTTTCATTGATATAAATTCAATAACCTGTTCAAATCATTAGGATTTTGTCTGCTATCCCAGAAAAGAAGAATGTATAAAATTTCTTCATCAATACGATAAATGAGTAAATAGTTCTTGACAACCTTGACTCGAACATTTTTTACTTGAGTCTTAATTCCAAGTTTTGGAAATTTTGACAGTAAATCAATGGCTTTATTGATTGCATCATCCAAACTGCGACTGAACGAATCGGAAGCGTTTTGCTCATTCCAATATCTAAAAATTTCCAATTTTTGAAGGTGAGCTTTTTGAGTCCAGATTATTTCTCGAACCATTTCTGAGTAGCTTCTTTTGCCTCTTCTTGAGATAAAGTTTTGCCATACTGGACGTCTTCTTCGGCAGCCTTCAGTGCAGCAAGCTGGGACTCTGAGAGCACGTATTCTTCGCTACCATCTGTAAGATCAATCAACTTTCTAATTTCTTCCAGTAAGAGATGGTTTTTTGATTTTGCAATCGAATTAATCAACTCAAGCTTCGCGTCAGCATTCATACTATAAAATTAAGTTTTTCTATCGCTAAAACGAATTTCTATTAAAAATGTAGAGAACACAATCATATACTCGACAACAACGATATACATGGGAAGTTCAAAACCATTTTTGGTGTAGCCGATATACGTCAGAAAGATCAAAAGGGACCAAACGATCGGATACCAAAATCCCGATAGAGTACAAAGGACAATCAAAGGCAGAATGTACCATGGGTGAACAGTTGTAGCGAAGAGTAGGTAAGTAGTTAGAATAAACAGGAAGGTTTTGGGAATTGACCACTTTCTCTTAGTCCCAATCAGCGATATGGCAAGAATCGTAAGTAATGAAGCGAATGATGATAGAGGCCCGATCAATGCAATATTGTTATAGCCATATATCCAATAGCCTATTTGACGGGCTATGAAATATATGCTGGCGTTGAATTCGAAAGACCGAAAGTAGAGATCCAGACTCTCCATCATACCTTTCACAAAGCTTTCACTCAACATTGGTATCAGGGTTAATGATCCTATGCTTCCGGCAATGATTGCTATTGACCATTTTTTTTGTGTGATTCCTTTTAAAAATAAAAAAGGAAGAAAAATCAAGGGCAACAATTTGGTGCCAACCGCTAGCCCAAACCCAGTTGCAGATAGCCACTTTTTGTTCTTTTCATAGCAATAAATTCCGGCAAGGAGAAAGAAAACAACCAGTCCTTCAAAATGAAGATTACCCGTAAACTCCAGAACTACTAACGGATTCAAAAAATACCAGAAAGCCAGGTTTTCAGACTTGCGATATTGCTTCAACAATTTTTTCAATAAGAAAAACGATCCCACATCTGCAGCATACAAGATGAGGCGAATCACATTGGCAGATACCAGCCAATCTTCATTTCCTATTACAGCGCTCAGCCAAAAAATGAATTGGTTGAGAGGGGGGTAGATGGTGAAATATTTGGGTGAGTTAAGCTTGTCGTAAAGCTGATGATCTAATCCGGGTATATTCTGATTTAGGTAATAACCAGGTAATTCGTTAAATGGGTGTATTCCATTTTTTAGCAATGTCCCATCCCAAATAAATCGAAACAAATCGTCGGAAAGAGAGGGGAGGCTAAAGAATAGCAATATACGGATGACTATTCCCGCACTAAAAAGGAGCCTTGATTCATTGGTTTTTTGAAGGAGAAAAACATATCCAAAAAAAGCACTTGAATAGGCTAACAAAAGTGGTAGCGTATTGTGTCTTTCTATCCAGTTGCCAATAGAGAAGATGGCTAAGATGTAGACAAAAAGGAAGGTGTAATGTCCTGTTTTGTGCTGGCTAGGCATGCTTGATCGGTTTCACCGACAAGATAAAAACATAGGCAAAACCAATGGCCAACATTCCATGGAAAAGCATCAGTCCGTAATCCTCCAGCTTGAAGCCTGAAAAGATGCCATAGATGAAGTAAATGGAAAGCAATCCTTCCATAAAAGTCACTGGTGTCAGTACCTTACTGAGGTATTGATTTCCTTTCCATGAATCACCTTTGGATTGCACATTGAATTTTGGTGTACGGACAAAAGGAGTTTTTATTCCAAGATACCCTTCCACCACTGCAACAGAATTATGAAGTGCCATCCCCATGGAAAAAGCCAAAAAGATTGGAAAATTTTTAATGAAGTAACGGAAGGTATATTCCGGATGAGTAGCTTTTGCTGCCACCCAGTAAAAGAAACCCATGGCCAGAAATCCGATGATGAAAATGCTACCCAGATCAAAAACCAATGCTAAATCCGGATTATACTCTTTGATGTAAAGCATAGGTATACTTAGCACTGCAGCGATAAGGAGCAGGAGAAATACAGAACTGTTCAGTAAATGAAATACAGCTCGTATTTTGTGATTCCAACCAATATTCGAAGTAAGCACTTTCCCCAATGTCTTTCGAGCTGTTTCTGCTGCTCCCTTATTCCAGCGATACTGTTGTGATTTTACGGCCGGAATTAGCACTGGCAATTCAGCAGGTGACTCAATTTCTTCGCGATAAACAAACTTCCACCCTTTAAGCTGAGCTCGATAGCTAAGGTCTAAGTCTTCCGTAATAGTATCATATTGCCATCCTCCGGCATCTTCAATGCACTTCTTTCGCCATACTCCGGCCGTGCCGTTGAAGTTGATGAAGCTCCCGGCGTGTTCCCTACCTTTTTGTTCGACAGTGAAGTGAGCATCCAGCCAGAACGCCTGAATCTTGGTGAGTGAGCCATAATCAGTATTCAGGTGACTCCATTTGGTTTGCACCATGCCCACTTTTGCAGTTTTGAATTTAGGTAAGGTGCGAAGCAAAAACTGAGGGTTGGGCACAAAATCGGCATCAAAGATGGCGATGAATTCTCCTTTAGCTTTTTCAAGCCCGTAAGCAAGAGCGCCTGCTTTGTAACCTAAACGATCTGGTCTTCTAATGTGAGAGATATTCCAGCCTTTGGCAGTATATTCATTTATTTTTTTCTCCGCGATCTGAAGAGTCTCATCCGTAGAGTCATCCAATACCTGAATTTCCAGTTTGTCTTTCGGGTATTGAATTTTAGTTACTCCATCAATAAGTCGCTCAACCACGTACAATTCATTGAAGATTGGAAGTTGCACCGTAACCATCGGATATTCGGTGAGCTCTTCAGGGGTTTCTTCTTTTAGTTTTTTGGCTTGTAAATAATGCCAGGTAAGATTGAATTGACCCAGACTGAAAAGGCAAATAATCAATAGTGTGACTCCATAAAGCACGATCACTAACCACTCCACCTCTTATAGATATTTAAAGATTGTATAGATAATTTTATATCCGGCACCTAAAGTACCCCTGACTGTGCCACTTACTTTCGAAACACCTATTCTTTGTCGATAATTCACAGGAATATCTTTCGTGCGCAAATTTAGCTTAGCTGCCTTTAATTGCATCTCTACCGTCCAGCCATAGGTGCGATCTTTCATACCAATTGTCAAGAGGCTTTCATATCTGATAGCTCGGAAAGGCCCAAGGTCTGTGTACTTTTTTCGGTAAAAAAGCTGAATGAGGCGGGTAGCCAGCCAGTTTCCAAAAAACTGCTGGGGAGTCATGCTACCCTTTTCTTTCCGTCCCAATGCCCTGGAGCCAATTACCATGTCGGCTTCATTGGCAATGATTGGATTTACTAAGTCAATTAATTGTTCCGGGTAGTCGGAGTGATCCCCATCCAGAAAAACAACGATATCCGGTTTAGTTGGTGATGAAGCAATATGATCCATACCCTTGAGGCAGGCATTTCCATAGCCTCGAGTTGGCTCTTTTAGAGTAGTTGCACCTCTTGAAACGGCCTGTTCAAAGGTGTCATCCGTGGAGCCATTATCCACCACGATAATTTCAGCAACCCAATCTTTGGGGATTTCATCGATGACCAGACCTACGGCATTTTGTTCGTTAAATGCGGGAATAATTACACGTATGTCTGGCTTGTTCAAATGTGCGCTTCTTTAGTGAGGCGCAAAGGTAGGTTTATGGTGAGACTAAAAATGACTTAATAATGACAGTCACATAAAATTCTGGTTTTAGTTTTATGCTTTCATGAATCACTACGAAGTACTAGGCGTATCAAATTCAGCTACACAAAGTGAAATAAAGAAAGCATATTGGAAGCTGGTCAAGTTGTATCACCCTGATATCAATGCCGATTTATCTGCAGCTGACAAAATGGTCATTATTAATGATGCATATGAGGTGCTTTCAAATCCTACCTCAAGAAATCTTTATGACTTGTTTTTAAGTGGTGTTCCAGTTAAAACGGATATCAAGGAGGCAACTCCTTATCAACGATATAAAGAAGAGTACCGAGCCAAAAGGGTCAAACAAGAGCGAGACAAAATTATTTATTTGGTTAAGCTAAAAACTCGTTTTTACAAGTATCAAAGAATGGCCAATAAGGCCTTTTTTGTAATAGCCATTATTTTAACCGTTGATTATTATTATCAGCCTGATCAAAAGATCGAGGGCATCAAAGAAATAAAGAATAAGCCATTTGCCACTACATTGATCACAGAAGAAGGCACTCATATTTCAACTTCAGGCACGTTTTACGATGTGGTTATGAAAGACAAGCGAAATCAGGTCGTAATAAAATATTCTGGCCTGTTTGATATTCCGGTAAGGGTTAAGTCAATGAGTGGATCAGAGGACTACATTGTGAATGGATCCATATATGCCTTTAGAAATGCATTCTCTGTTATCATATTGATATTTTCTGCTATTGTAATTCGAAATAAAGAATACACGGATTTTCGACTTTCCTGTGGATTAGTACCAGGATTTTTTGTCCTTTTTATGTTGCTATTTATCCTCACCGAGATTTAATCTTTTCTCTCAAAAACAAACCCCATTTTTTTATCACCGTCTGAAATAATGACTGTCATTCTTTCTCCTTCAAGTATATACTCAATTTTTTTAGGAAAATCATGCTGTGGATTTTCACTCACAAATCCATTTTTTGTATAAGAGGTAATCTCAAAATAAGTCGGTTCTGGATTGTGAGCCACATCAGCCACATAGTATAAGTTCCCTTCTTTTTCGATTAAACTAAGCTTTTCCACAAACGTGGTATCCACTCCTTTCAGCGAGACCCCTTGTCCAAAGTATCCGTTTTTTGTTTTCTCCCAAACCTCAAATGCAGAAGTACCGGGTTTCACATCGTGGCGCTCCCATTTTCCTTCCAGCCAGGAAAAATCTGCCATGGATTGAGTGTATCCTACCTGAGCACCAAAACAAACGAGTAGTAGTAGAGCTATTCTTTTCATCTTTTTTATAGCAATGATACTAAGCGACTGATTTGGAATATTGTAAAAAACCGACACCTATTTCTGAAGAAAAAAATTAGCCAGATTTACCTCATCAAAACCATAAGCAGAGGGTTCTTCACCGGTAAATTCTTTGAAGTTTTTTATGAAATGAGATTGATCAAAATAGCCAGATTGAAGTGCGGTTCGAACCCAGGAATCCTTATGCTCCTTCATCACTTCGAAGATGTAATTGAAGCGAATGATGCGGTAGTAAAACTTTGGGGTAAGACCTATCACTTTTTTAAATTGACGTTCCAATTGGCGTGTACTAAGCTGTACATTATTAGCCAGATCGTTGACATCTACCATTCCATGAGAACTGAAGATTGTGTCCAGACATATTCTGATTTTAGTTTGGGGAACTACATTATTCAGATAGCTTATCAACCAGTTTTCAGCAAGCTGAACTATACTCTCGATTGATTCTGTTTGCTGAATCGATTTTAAGCCTGAGATATCCACCAAAGAATCAAGTGCAAGCACCTGATCGGTGAGGTGCTCCATTCCTGTCTGAAAAATTTCATAAAATGCAGTAGGATGAAGTTTTATGCCTAACATACCAGTGGTGCCGGTATTTTCTAGAAAGAAGTATTTGCTTATTTGATTTGAGAAAAGGAGTGGAGCTTGAATTTGCCATGAATCCTTCAGCTTTATCTTGTATGGATCTCCATAATGAACGATGATCTCACTAAATCCATCCGGAATGATCTTTTGCACGGTAGGGATACTTTCCTCATTTTCATAAATCCAGTATTCCTTAACAAATTCCCTTAATCTGTCTGACGGATCAAGTTTCTCATAGCGCATCATGCAACATAAGAATTCTCCAACAATTCACACCTATTGTTTCGAAATCCTGATAGATTTTTCAACCCACTTAATGAGATTGTCCGAATTCAGAATACTGTCAGGAATAGAATGATAAGGCATTTTAGAGTGCTGCTCAGCACCCTTTTCTATAAAGGCAGTTTTACTATCATCGTTGGTTCTTAAAAAAGCTTTCCCTTTTGAGTCGATAATCCCAAACATTTTGCCCTCATGAAAAATACCATGTCCACCAAACATTTTCTTCGAAGTTATTCCATTGATTGATGAAAGCTTTTCTAGAATCAGTTCTGCTGAAAGCTGTGCTTCATTGGTATGCTTATCTCCTTTTTGTCCCATGAGTTTTTTTAATATGAGACGAGAAGATACCTATGAATTGGACAAATTATTTCAAATCCAGAAATACCCCAACAGAATAGGAGGGAGCCGCCAAAATCAGGCGTGCACTAAATGCTCCACTATAAGAAGCTGAGAATCCAAGCTTTTCTGTAGCGTAATAAGCCACTTCATAGGTATAAGAAACGAATTCAGTATTATTAGCAAAAATCGTCGTTCCGCTACTGCCTTCGGCTGAACTCAGTCCGTTCTGGAGGGACTCCACTGCATCCAGCCTTAAAATAGTCCAAAGCTTACTTTTTAAGAATGATGCACCTACTTCTCCACCTGTTCGGAATTCATCCGAAAAATTTTGAGTTCGGTTGTTAAAAGCCGTATAAACATTTCCATACGCATTTACGCTTCCTATTGAAAATGATCGACTCAAATCAAACCGAACCATCTGGTTGAATTCACCATCTCCTGTCTGAAGCGAGCCATCACTTCCTCCATCATTTTTTCCTAGCGGTAAACCCAGAAGCAATGTTCCTGATAAAACAAACTTGCTGCCAGGCTTACTTATCCCATACTTGACTGCTATATCCGTATCTCCTATGGAATTCACTGATTCTCCCGGAGAAGTGACCATCCCAGTAGTACCGGACACTTGTTCATTTCGGTACGTCCTGCTGAAAAACGGGAAGTATACAATACCAGTAATTCTATCTGTGATACCATATTCGCCATAAAATGAAGAATTGAAAATCCCGGTTGTGGCGTTAGGGTCAATGCCACCATTGCTTGTGTAGTGTTTTGCTGCTTCCACCCACCATTGTGAAACTTTATAATAGGCTGTTCCTTTCGATTTGGTCCACCCACCTCCGGCACTTAATAGAAGAGGGTTTAGAAGTAAGATTAATAATGATGTCTTTCTAAAGTTATTCGATATCGCCATGGCCAACTTTCACTTTAAATGGTTTGCAGTAATAGAATAGGTAATCATAGTCAAACAGATCAATGTCAGGAATTCGATATTGATGAGCACCTGAAAAGACCTGTACAGCACCAATTTCATACCCGTCTGTCGGTGTGTTCGGATTATTTGTCAAGTATACATAAAGCCCTGGTAAGCCTTGATCTGCTACATAATTGGATTCAAACTCGATAATGAGATCGTTTCCATCCATCGAAATTTCAAAATCTCCAGTCAGTTCATAGCTGCTGGTTGTTGCTATTGTTCCGCTTCTTGTGCTTTGAGACATCATGGTAGGGTTGTCCGTTACTTCAAAGGCAATAGTCGTGTCAACAGTCACTTCATCCATGGTTGCAGTTAAAGTGATCTCAACATTACCATAGTCCAAAGCTGTAGCCAGACCATCCTGATTAACAATAGCAATGTCCGCATTTGAGGTAGACCAGGTAATTTCATCAGGAGTACTTTCAGCACCCACATTATCCAAATACATGTACTTAAATTGCCACGAGGTATTTATTTCCATTTGGGAAATGGCGTTGGTGATGCGTACCTCAGGAGGTACCTCATCCAACACTATGTCCTGACCAACACAGCCCGAAAGAGTTAATAGAAGAATTAATCGTTTCATGATTATTTAGTTACGGTAAAACTATCGTTACCGAGCAAAATAGGTTGGTTAAATCGCCCATCTTCGTTTCGATTTTCGAGGTTAAGGACGCCTCGCGGACAAACGGCGGAGCATACCCCACAGCCCACACACGAAGAACGAACAATATTTTGGCCTCTCTGCGCATACCAACGAACGTCAATCCCCATCTCACAATAGGTAGAGCAGTTCCCACATGAAATGCATTGTCCACCATTGGTGGTAATTCTGAACCGGGATTTAAATCGCTGTACCAGCCCAAGATAGGCCGCCAGTGGACATCCAAATCTGCACCAAACCCGGTTGCCCATCAATGGGTAAAAGCCCGTCCCAACAACTCCGGAAAAGATGGATCCAATTGCAAATCCGTAAGGCTTTCGTAAATAGGTATAGGTGTCAATTCCTAAGATAGTGTTGGAACCGGTAATAAACGTATAAAGAACACCTATGGTCATAATTACTGCAAAAACAAGAACTGCATGCACAAGGTAGCGTTCAATCTGCCAGGCTTTTAATGATTTATCTGAGAGATGTCTGAATGGATCTCCTGCAGTTTCCGCTAATCCCCCACATCCGCAAACCCATGAGCAATACCAGCGCTTACCAAAGAAGTAAACGAATACCGGAACACCTACCGCAAAAAGAGTAATGCCCCATACAAACATGAAAATGCCAATTCCGCCTGAAGATGTCAGTGTGTTGATATGCCAGGCATCAAAGAAATCATAGTCTAGGGGCCACATGTTTTTGAAATCAAAGTAGGGCTGGTTCAATCGCACTAAAATTTCTGGAAGCAGAAAAGCAAAGGCCAGCTGAAAAAACATGACGGAGCAGGTTCTGAAAATCTGGTACTTGCTATGACGATACTTGATAATCATACGAACGCCCATCACTAAAACCGCGAACGTGTACAGGAATCCGTACAGGAACCATTGACTTGAAGTAGCTGAAGGGTTGATCAGTTTTTGAAGCGGATCAACAATGATGATCCAGTTGGTGATGTAGGCTGGGAAAAAGTAAAGGAGGATATAGAATCCAATTAGAAGCGCACCAGTTACAATTCCCATCCAGCCGCGACTGTTTAGTGCATGCTGAAAAATATGATTGTTTTTAATCCCCGGAGGGCCGCTCAATTTTATCTGAGGCACAATAAACATTAAAGCTCCCAGTGCTCCAACCACGTAAATTAGCAGGAATACAAGAAGCTTATTGTTTGGGACATAGCCTTTGGCAGATGCTCTGGTTAAGGAACCTGCATAGTCGTCATAAATCACTTTGTCCCATTGCTGTTTGGCTCTGGCTTCTTCATTTACTTTTTCTACGGCTCCTTGAATGTCATTCACAAAAGGAATGCTATGAGCATATTCCTTGTCAATGACACTAGAGAGTGCTGGTTGTAGAATCTCTTGATGTTCTGCCTTCACGATCTCTTTAAAAGTATCTTCAGTCAGTGTGAAACTTGACATGAAAAAGCTCCCCAAAAATAACCCGAGGGAAAAGAGGAATAGAATAAGGCCTGTATATCTGATTGCTTTCATAATGATGCTTAATGTATAGATGTATTCCCCCTTTGAAGGGGGGTATGGGGATGTTTTTTACCCAATTCTCTGTTCATAACTCTGTTCCCTCTGCGGTTAAGGTTATCCCATTATTCTTTCTAAAAGTCCCTTTTTTCTGACGCTCACTTTCTTATCTGGAAACACCTCATTGAACTTCATTTGTATTTCACCTTCCCAATGTTTGAAAAACTCCGGGTCGAAGTTTGCCTCTGGCAAATGTCCGATGATGTAGTCTAATGTTCGTTTCTCGTTCAACCACCGGTCCCAGACTTCATGCCGGTTTCTGATACCAAAAAGATTGACACCCTGCACCTCCAGAGATTCCTTTTTATAAATGATTTTCATGCACTTTTCTTCGTCATCGCACTCCCAATAAAATGAAGCAGCATCTTCAGGGCACTGCGGAAGAACAATCCCATAGTTTTGATATTCGATATCGAAGAATTTTGCAGAGTTGAACCAGATGCCAGGTTTGTATTCAGTTTTAGTTCCGGTTATCGTTCTAGCTACCGTTTCGCCCATCATCCGTCCGGCATACCAAACGGCTTCAATAGCTCTTCGGTGAGGAGGAGGGTTTTTTAACTGTGCACAATCACCAATAGCATAGACATCAGGTAAGCTGGTTTGAAGATACTTGTCTACCAAAATCCCTCTATCAGTTTCGATTTTTGAGTCTTTGACCAAACTGATGTTAGGGTGCACTCCCACAGTGAGCCCCACAAACTGACAATCAATGACTTCTCCAGATTTCGTTTTGACTCCCTCTACTCTTCCATTTCCATCATCTAAAATTTCTTCTAGTTCGGTTTCCTGTCTCAAATCAATACCATGCTTGTATAGGTGTTTGTCAATCAAAGTGGCTTCTTCCTGCGGAAGCATATTGTCCCAAAAATGATTTTCGCGTATAAGGTAAGTCACAGGAATGTGTCGTGAGTGAAGCATCTCAGCCATTTCCACACCGATCAGGCCACCTCCAATTATGACTGCTCTCTCTACATTTTGTGTATTCTTTTCCATCAGCTCCAAATCCTGATAGGAATACAGTCCCTGCACACCCTCCAAATCCTGGCCGGGCCATCCAAATTTATTGGACTGACTTCCTGTAGCCAGAATTAACTTGTCATAGCTCATTGAATCACCCGAGTCAAAAGAGATTCCTTTTTTATCAAAGTCAATGGTTTTTACCCACGCTCTTTTCAGATTGATCTTGTTCTTCTCCCAAAACCAGTCTTCATACGGCTTGGTATTCTCATATTTCATGTGACCCATGTAGATATACATGAGCGCGGTTCTGGAAAAAAAATGATCTGTTTCTCCTGAAATAACGGTGATTTGATCATCGGATAGCTTTCTTATATGCCGTGCTGCAGTAATACCGGCTATTCCATTTCCAATGATGACTATTTTTTGCATTGAGTGAGTTTAACAGGTCAATAATACGTCTTTGTGTGACTGGAGGCTTTGAAGTTACTCAGAACAACCAAGGATTGTCAAGCCATTGACATAGTTTAGCAATTTTAAAATTGAAGATGAGATTAACCGTTTTACTCTGCTTTTTATTCTCAATAGCATGTAAAGTGCAGCCCAGCCCCTCTGCTCCAAACGATCAGGAAGTTGACTTTGAAAACATTCAACTTTCACCTGATCAGGCGATTGTTGAATTTGAGTGGATTCAAAAGACTGAAGTGGGATTTATGGCAAAAATCAAGTCTGTGGAGAAAGCAGGTTTTGGATTCAATGTGGAGTTCAATGCCATTGAAATGCTGGAAATACTTTCCAATGAAGCAGTTAATCAAAATTCCAGCCTTGCGATCATTCAAAAAATAGAAGCATTGAATGCTAACCAACCCATGTTTAGAATGATCAGAATCCTAAAATAGACAGCCACCATCTTTCAAAAACCACAACAAAATTGAGCTAACAGATAGCTGATCGGAGGGTATTTTGGGCTTTGCCCGTCATCTATCTATCCGTCAATCAACTAAAACTAAAATGAACAAAATCATTACTATTCTATTGCTTGTCTTCTCGTTTTTAGGACAGGCTCAACAGATCACTATTCAAAAAGACAGCCCGAATGAACGACTGGACTTTGAGATTCTAAAAACTAAAGATCCCTCCACGGGAGAAGTACCCTCGGGTATTCGGCTAAGAGAACTTGAATTTATGAGGAGCCAGGAGTCTGATTTAATTAAGCCTTTTGCTCTCGGGGAAATAACAACTGCATGGTATAACAGAGGGCCGCACAATGTGGGCGGAAGAACAAGAGCATTAGCCGTAGATTCAAGAAATGAAAATATTGTTTTGGCTGGAGGTGTATCCGGGGGAATGTGGAGGTCCACAGATGGAGGAGTATCCTGGACTAAAACGACAGGTAGCAATGAGCTTCAAAGTGTTTCATGCATAGCTCAGGATCAAAATTCACCAGACATCTGGTACTACGGAACCGGTGAACTTGCAGGCAACAGCGCAAGTGGAAATGGAGCCACCTATTATGGAAATGGAATCTATAAATCAACAGATAATGGCGTTACCTGGAGCTTACTTTCATCCACTGCTTCCAATACTCCGTCTACTTTTGACAATCGTTTTGATTTCATCAATGAAATAGCCGTTGACCCTACCAACGGAGATGTGTATGCAGCCACTTACGATGGTATTTTCCTAAGCACAAATGGAGGTACAAGTTTCGGTGTTGAGCTAGGTGGTTCCAATGCTGCTTACTGGACTGACGTGGTAATATCCTCTACAGGAACAATATATGCCGTATTGGATGGCTTGGGAGTGTACAAAACAGATGATGCAATTACATGGACAGATATTACACCTTCCATGTCAGCAGTTCAGTATGAACGGAAAGAATTAGCCATTTCTGGAAATGGCAATAGCCTTTATCTTTTAGGAGAAGGAGGATCGCATGCTTCAGGCCATGAATTGTGGCACTTTAATGAATCAACAGATACCTGGACAGATCGGTCAGATCAAATCCCACAACTGGGTGGAGCAACCGGTAATTTTGATTCTCAGGGAGGCTATGATCTATTGATTAAGGTTAGCCCTACTGATGAAGATTTCGTAATCATTGGAGGTACCAGTCTTTTCCGTTCTACGGATGGTTTTGCTACAACAACCAATACTTCATGGATTGGTGGATACTCACCTTCAAATATCAATTCTTACGGACAATACACCAATCATCATGCAGACCAGCATTCGTTTGTTTTTTTGTCTAGCAATGCAGCCCTTTCTGGTAATGACGGTGGTGTTCAGTACACAAGCGATATCACTGCCACGAATGCCAATGACGAGCAGGTTTCCTGGACGCCATTGAACAACGGCTACCTAACCACACAGGTGTATGCTGTATCTTCCGGGCCGGGCGATCAGGTGATGGCTGGCTTTCAGGATAATAGCACCTGGCTTTCTATTGCTACTGATTCGGACGCTACCTGGACAGATCAATTTAGCGGCGATGGAGCTTACAATGCCTTCAATTCAGATGGCACTGTCCGTTTTGTTTCAGCTCAAAATGGTCAGGTATACCGAATCGGATATTCCAATGCGAATGATCAAACGCCCAATAGCTATACCAACGTAAAACCTAGTGGATATTCTGGTTCACTTTTCATAGCTCCACTTTATTTAGATCCAAATGATGATGAGATTCTGTACATGGGTGGGACTAGCACTTTGTATGTAAATACCCAGGCGTCAACAAGTACTACTTCAACAGGCTGGAAGTCAATTGTACTAGCCTCCGGAAAGATCAGTGAATTTGGACTTACGAGTACTGTCGGAACAGTATATGTAGGAACCAGCACAGGGAAAGTATTTAAAGTCACTAATGCGCACGGAACAGAGTCATTCAATGAGATTACATCTGCTTCATTTCCTTCAGGCTATGTTTCTGGTATTGGAGTAAATCCTGAAAATGATGATGAATTGCTTGTCTCATTTTCGAACTACGGTGTTAAAAGTGTCTGGCATTCCTCAGATGCAGGTAGTACTTGGGCTGATGTAAGCGGATCGCTGGAAGAAAACAGCGATGGCTCTGGAGATGGACCATCGGTTAGAACGGTGGCTATCTTGGGAGATGGAGTTAAATATTTTGCAGGTACAAGTACCGGACTTTATTCCACTTCCTCACTGAGTGGCACCTCTACTGTCTGGACGCAGGAAGATGGTACAGGAATCGGAGAAGTTGTGGTGGAGCACATGGTTGGCAAGTCTGACGGAACGATGGTTGTAGGGACGCACGGAAATGGTGTTTTCACTGCAATATATGACATTGTGATTCCACCGGTTGATGAGTTGGAAGTATCTGCAGTAAATGTTCCTTCTGACGGAGCACTCAGCAGCTCAGAAAGCATTTCCGCTCTGATCACCAACAATGGAACCGACGACCAAAACGCCTATTCGCTCACCTTAAGTGTGGATGGAGTAGATATTGTCACAGATAATATCAGTTCTACCATCATGGCTGGAGACACTTACACTCATAATTTTTCGACCACAGTGGATCTGTCTGTCTACGGTGACTATTCCGTAACAGTGTCGCTTACTTTGGCTGGAGATGAAGATGAAAGTAACAACAGTCTGACAGAGACGGTATCGAATACAGATCACACCACCAGGCCAGATTATGCAACGTTGATGTCTTTTTATGGAAACAATGGAGGTTCCAGTTGGACTAATTCAACCAATTGGGGTACCTCGGCTGATTTCTCATCCTGGTATGGGCTGACAGTAGATGGAGATGGTAGAGTGATTAAATTAGAACTACCTAACAACAACGTTACCGGCTGGATTCCAGAGGATATTAATGGGCTTTCTTCATTGCAGGAAATAGACCTGTCTGAAAATTTACTAACAGATGCTACTGCAGAAGAAATGGCTATTCCTTCTCTTGTTAAAATCGATTTGAGTGGAAATGACATTGCTTATGGTCTCCCGTCAAGTCTGGCATTATTGACCAACCTGACACATCTGTATGCAGATGATAATAAGATGACCATCTTGAGGGATTACTCAGGCCTCAGTCTAATAGATTTTTCCATAGAAAACAATGAATTGGATTTTAGCGATTTGGTGGGTAACCTACCAACTGCAACTAATCTGACGGTGAGCCCTCAAGCCAATTTAGATAACACAGAAACTGTGCTACTAAATGAAGGAGATGACTATACCATTACCATCAGCGGAGATGCTATTGGCAATGTATATCAATGGTATTTTGACGATGAGGTCTTTGATGGAGAAACGAACTCAACACTGGAGATCATTGGGGCAAATGCTGATATAGATGCTTTCTATCATGCTACCGTTACTAATAGTGCAGTTCCCGGACTTACTTTGATAAGGAATAGTGTTGAAATAGTAACCAATCTTAGGCCTACCACAATTACACTTTCTTCCGGTTCTATTGCTGAGAATCAGCCTGCTGGTACCACTGTAGGAGTGATCAGTGGAGTAGATCCGGAGAATGACGACATGACTTTTACTGTTGCAGGAACAGATGGAGCCAGCTTTGACTATGAAGTGGTGGACGATGTATACTATTTAGTTTCAGATGAGGTATTTGATTTTGAAACGAAGGCAACCTATGAAATTACGATCACTGCAACAGATGAAAATGGGGCATCTCTAGACAAAGACTTTACCATCACTATCGAGGATCAAAGTTTGTCAGTTGTCCTTTCTAATGCTTCAGTGGCAGAAAATCAGTCAACAGGAACACTTGTAGGTGCTTTGTCTGTAGAATCAGATGATCTGACAGGACCATTTATCTATTCAATATCAGGCACGGATGCGAGTGCATTTAAGATTGGTGGAGCCTCAAATGATGAGCTACAAACGAATGCTGTTTTTAATTATGAAAATGACAATTCGTATGAGATTACTATTACCGCAACAGACGGTACTGAGATGGTATCCACCGATTTCACAATCTCAATTGAGGATGCCAATGACATTATTGGAGTGGTAGAATTGAGCAATGCTTCTATTGCAGAGAATCTCGTGGCAGGAACTGTCATTGGAGAGATCACAACGAATGATGAAGATGTTTCGGACACTTACACGTATATAATTACCGGGACAGATGCTGCATTGTTTGATGTGGTGGATGATAACTTGATCGCGCTGCAAAGCTTCGATTTTGAATCATCGGCTAGTTACAGCATCAACATACGAGTGACCGATAGTGGAGGAGCATCCGATGATGATGATTTCACCATTACTATCACTGATGAACCTGAAGCGCCGACTGATATAGTCCTTACCGAAACTTCTTTTGACGAGAATCCAGGCAATGAATATTTTGTTGCGGTTGTACTTGTGACAGATGAGGATGCCTCAGAGTTTCATACTGTAGAGTTGACCGGAGCAGATGCAGCAAGCTTTAAGGTTTTGAGTTTTACCGATATCTATACGAATGAGCCTATTGATTACGAAAACAAGGACAGTTATTCGTTTACCGTGATCGTAACAGACAAAGACGGTCTTACCTATGAAGAAGATGTTACTATAACCGTCAATGATATTGATGAACCTTTGACGGGTGTACTACTATCCGGGTCTTCAATAGATGAGAATCAGCCAAATGGATCAGCGGTTGGTGTTATCATCCCGGAAGGGGATGCGCTAGGTTCATACACTTACGCTCTTTCTGGGACGGATGCAGCCAGCTTTCAGCTTGGTGGTGAGGACGGAAATGAGCTTCAAACAGCCGAATCATTCAATTTTGAAGCTAAATCTATTTATGAAATTACTGTCTCCATCACTGAAATCGGAATGACTACTGAATCACAAGATTTTACGATCGTTGTTCGAGATGTAAATGATGCACCAACCGCACTTAATCTTTCGGGGAATAGCATTGAGGAGAATCTACAGTCCGGGACGTTGATTGGTGAAATTTCTACCGAGGATGAGGATAGCGGAGATTCATTTGACTATGTGATTTCAGGTGCGGATGCTCAAAGTTTCAAACTAGAGGGTAATCAGCTTTTGAGTAACGAAATCTTTGATTTTGAGACTAAATCTTCTTACCAAATAACCATTACCTCTTCTGATCAGAATGGCGAAGAAATAAGCGAAACGGTAACGATATCAATTATTGATGTGGATGATCCGCTAGGATTGGGGGATAATGCGGCAATGGTTTCAATCTATCCTAATCCGGCCTCAGAGTTTATGATTGTAACATTGGATGAATCTATTGATAAAGCGGTTTTGAAAATGATTGACTTAAACGGTCGTACTACGATGGATGGATTAGAATACAAGAAAGGCATGTCCCTGAACCTGAATGTTTCCAACATGAGCAAAGGCATATATATTCTGACCATTGAGACCAAGCAGGATAAGATTTTCAAGAGAATAGTAGTGGAGTAAGAGGAGTAGTATAATCAATTTTAGCCCTTCTGATGTTTTAGAAGGGCTTTTTTGTTTTGTGTGTCATTTTGTCAAAATCAAGACAAAAAATCTTTAAACCTTCCTAATCATTTTTTGGTTTATTACGTACCTATTAATGGTGATTAGGTGAAATGGGTGGGTTAGCGTGCAAAGGCACGTTTCTATTCGGTTAGGTTAGGTTACGATTATCTCACCCATATTTAGGGACCCGCCAGGGTCCCTTTTTTATGTCAATATTTCTCGCGGGATATGTAAATAATTCTGCAATTCACCGGACTTAATAAGCTCCACAGGATTTCCAATTAGCAAATCCTTCCCAAAATCCATGCACCAAAATTGATTACAGACTTTTGCTGAAAGCTGAATCTCGTGAGTTGAAATTAAGATTGCCTTTCCTGAATCAGCTATCTTTTTCAATAGATCAAGCACCTCAATTTTATTTTTTAGATCTAAATGGGAGGTAGGCTCATCTAGTATGATCAACTCAGTGTCTTGAGCTAAGGCCCTAGCAATCATCACTTTCTGAAGCTGTCCATCGCTAAGTTCGTATAATCGTTTTTTTGCCAGGTAGTTAATCTCCATCTGAGAAATAGCTCTGTCAATAACCTCTTTATCTTTTTTGCTCAAATTGCCCAGCCAGCCGGAATAGGGATGCCTCCCAAGCGCAATAAGCTCTAACACGGACAGGTTGAGTGAGTCGGGCTTACCAGTTAGCACTACACTTATTTTTTGTGCAATTACCTTGGGTGAAAGCTGAGAGAGATCGATTCCGTCAATTTGGATAGATCCACTCATAGCGGATTGCAGCCCGCAGATCGTTCGAATGAGTGTAGATTTACCCACGCCATTTTGTCCCACCAGACCAATGAGATTACTTTTTTCTATAGTCAGATCAATCCCGTCAGCTAAAATCTTTTCAGAGCCATACCCAATACTTAGTCGATCAATTTTCAGCAACTCCATCAGAATCGGTAATTAAGGTTGGATTTTCTCATAATCAGCCAGATAACAAATGGTGCCCCAAACAAGGACGTAACCGCATTGATTGGAAGCGTTTCCTGCATGCCTGGCAGTTGGGCTAGAATGTCGAATGCGAGTAAAAGTGTTGCTCCAAGCAAGATCACCAATGGGGTAAGCAGCAAGTGATTGCCGGTATTGAAAAGCATTCTGGCAATATGTGGAACTGCCAGTCCGATAAAGGCGATTGGTCCACAAAAGGCGGTAACAGTTCCTGCGAGCAAGCTTGTGTTGATAATAATGAGCATGCGAGCTTTTTTCAAATTCAAGCCAAGGGATTCCGCATAATTTTCTCCCAGTAAAAGCGCATTCAGAGGTTTTGAAAGCAAAAATGAAAGGATAAGAGAGAAAAAGATAACTGGAGCCATAATCCGCAATTCTGTCCAGGAAAGGCTTCCCAGACTCCCGAATGACCATATAACATACGCCTGAATATTTTCAGCCTGACTGAAATACTGGAGTATACTAACAAGCGCGCTCACCGCTGAACCAAACATTAACCCAATAATGAGCAATGAAACACCTGATCGAATTCTGAATGATGCAATTAGCACAACTGAGAGCACCAAAAATGATCCGACTCCAGAAGCACCTACGAGCAGCCAGCTTCTGCCTATTCCAGACATCCCTATGAATCCACCCAGCCATACCCCGAGAAAGATCACAAGAGCAACGCCAAGTCCTGCTCCTGAGCTAATTCCCAGAATAAAAGGGCCGGCAAGCGGATTTCTGAAAAGGGTTTGCATTTGCAGTCCGCTAATAGCTAAAGCACTCCCAGCCAGTATGGATGTGAGTGCCTTAGGAATGCGGAAATTCTGGATGATATTGGACCAAATCTGATTGTCTGGCTCACCAAAGAAATGCTGAATGATATATCCGAATGGAATATTGACAGAACCGAGCGAGATGCTAAGAAGGAAGCATAGACATAGTCCAAGCGTTAAACAAATAAAGACTAAGCGCCACTTCTTTCTAGACTCATCTAAGTGTGATTCAATCATTTCAGCTTCTGAAAGTAAACAGTTTCGTACTCAGGGAGCAATTCGGGATGCAGGATTTTGATCAGGTCTGACAATACTAAATCCGGTCTGGAGTATCCTGACTCAAAGAAATCATAACCTCCATTGGGGCCTATTTTCTTGTTGTAGTTGTATACATCGCCATTTTTAAAAGCCTCAAAAGCAGTGTATCGGTCATCCTGCCCCAACATTTCGTTCATGGAGTTTAAAGTAGAGGTGCCAATCCACATATCTGCCGAATTGGCCTTTTCATAAATTGATTCAAAGCTAAGCTCCAGCCATCCTGAAGTCGTGTCATCGTCCCATAAATACTCACCTCCGGCATTATTGAAAAAAGTAGCTGCCCAGTTATTTCCACCGGGTAAAAACCACGTGTCGCCATATACCACACCGCTCAATATGGTTGGCCTATCTGCGGTTGCAGAGGCCTGGTTTTTCAATCTCAAATATTCAGTTTCAATTGCTAAGAAAATAGAATCTGCTTCCTTTTCTCTGCCAAGTAAGGCTCCAAAAAACTTGATCCATTCGGCTCTCCCAAGTGGACTTTGTTCCAAAAAATCAGAGTTATAATAAACCGGAATTCCCGACTCCTCAATCTTGTCTAAAGTCAGGGATTCCCCTCCCATATCAAATGCCACCACTGCATCAGGATTTATACCAAGCAACAATTCTATATTGATATTTCCATCTGGTCCAAGATCAGTCAGCAAACCTTCATTGCCTCGCTCGATAAACACCTCTGAGCTTATATAATTCAGGTTTGGAAAGCCGATAACCAGTTCTTCTGCTCCCAGCAATTCAAAATAGGGAAGGTGAGAAGTGGAGGTACAAACGATTCGCTTTGGACTTGCATTAAGTTCATACTTAATAGGTGTACTGGCTTTTGGCCAGGGCTCATCTATTACCAAGTATTTATTACTTCCTTCTTCTTCAAAATGAAAGCCCTTTGCGTACTTCACCTCATTCGTAGAAACCGAAGATTCCTCTTTTTTCTCGGTAGTACAGGCACTTAAAACAATTAAAATTCCAAAAACAAGTCTGATCATGGGCCAAAAGTAGCGCATCGACTGGTTATGTTATTTAGTTTTGTGCCTGACTATGGTTTCTGATCCGCCAACTGGCGGAGAGAATTAAAATGGGAATCTCGTGATCGCCATATGGTGAAATTCGGGAGCTGTCCCCGCAACTGTAAGTCTGAAGAATGTTTTGATCACATCAAAATCCACTGTTCGCTGCTGGCGGATGGGAAGGAAATCAAAACCAGACAAGCCAGGAGACCTGCCACGGTCATTTTAAATAATTCTAAGCTTCGGGTGAAAGCAGAGGAAGGGGTTAGCTCCATTCTTTCTACGAGGCTCATAGTAATCAATAATTCCTATGAGAAAATTACATTTAATCATTGCATTTGCATGCATGGGATGGACTGTCAAGGCACAGGACACCCTCAAAACCGTCCAGCTGGATGAAGTGGTGATCACAGGCACCAAATCAGAAATTCCTGTTGAAAAATCAGGTAAATCCATTTTTAAAACCACACGAAAGGATATTGAGCAGAGCAGCGCCAGGTCTGTTGCCGATCTTCTCAATGAAGTTCCGGGGGTTCAAATGGATGGAAACTTTGGCCCGCTTGGAACTAATGTTGATTATTTTGTTCGAGGGGCAAGAAGTAAAAGCACATTGATTTTGATCGATGGAGTACCATTTAATGATGCTTCAGGTATTGATCAAACCTATGATCTAAGATTATTGAATCTTGAACAGGTAGAATCCATCGAGGTACTTAAGGGAGGTCTTAGCACACTTTATGGAACAGGAGCTGCGGCGGGTGTGATCAACATTAGTCTTAAAAAGGCTTCAAGTGATCAACTAGGTGGAAATGTGGGTGCAAACTATGGCAGCTTCAATACATTTCAGTCCACTGCCAATCTTTCAGGAACAGCAGGCAATTCTTCGTTTGTCTTCAACGGAGGATACAAAAAGTCAGACGGTTTTTCTGCTGCCAAAGATGAAAATGAGAATGGTGACTTTGATAATGATGGATTTGAGGGTTTCAACCTTCTGGCTAAGTACGATATTGAATTGACTGAGCGATTTACACTTGGCGCCACCATTTCTTATGATGACTTTACCTCTGATTTTGACGCGAGTGCATTTGCAGATTCAGAGACTAATTTTTCTGAATACAGCCAGCTGAGAGGAGGCATCCGACCGTCATACACATGGAATGATGGAAATATTCATGGTAAATTTTTCATCAACAAGCTTGATCGCTTTTTTGAAACAGATTTTGGGATTTCAGATTATGATGCAAAAAACCATCAGGCAGATGTGGTCGTCAATCAAAATCTTTCTGATCAGATTAAAATAATAGGAGGGGTAAACTACCAGCGTTTTCAATATGGTGAGCAGCCGGATTTCGAAACTTTTGATTTCAGCATGTTTGATCCATACACCACGTTTATTTATGACAATGCTAACCTCACTGTACAACTTGGAGGAAGGCTGAACATTCACAGCGATTATGGACAAAATTTTGTTTGGAATTTCAATCCTTCCTATCTGATCGAATCGGGAACAGTTGATGTTAAGGTTTTTGGCTCATATGCTACTGCCTTTATTGCTCCATCATTGACACAACTCTACGGCCCTTTTGGTGCAAATCCCGATCTCAATCCTGAGGAGTCACAATCGGCTGAAGGTGGATTTTCACTTCTAGGTGATAAGTTTAAATCAGATATTGTCTACTTCTACCGAAAGGATGAAAACCTGATCATATACAATTCTGAATTCCAATATGCTAATGCAGAGGGAGAAATTGAAACCGATGGGGTTGAAGTGAGTGGCAGTTATGCAATCACAGATCAGATAAGCTGGTCAGCCAACTACACTTATACTCGCAGGTTAAGCAATGAAACCGCATATCGTATACCAAAGCATAAGTTTGGGACTGCTATTTCTGTAAGTCCTGTTGAAAACCTGTCAACCCGCTTGAGCTACCTATATACCGGCGATCGACCTCTTCAATATTTTGATAGTAATACCTTCCAAACCGTTCAAGTGACAGGAGACGCATTTGGTTTGCTAGACTTCAAGGCTTCTTACACCCTCAATAGTCTCAGATTCTCAGCATCATTGAACAATATCCTTGATGAAGATTATGTGGCGATTGCAGGGTATAATGTGGCAGGGCGCAATTATAATATCGGCCTGAATTACAGTTTTTAATCTTTAAATAATTCATCTACAGCCTTACGAACTGATAATTTTTGGGAGGAGATCAACTCCTCCCTTTTTTTTATCTCTTGCTTTATTTCGGGTTTCGAATAAAAATGATCTTCCAATCGAGCCTGGATACGTTCATGAAACCATTTCAGGGCTTGTCTTTTTCTGTTTTCATCAAACCAACCATTTGATTTAGTTTGTGATAAGAATTTTTCAATTTCCCCCCATGTCTCTTTAACTCCGGTTTTTTCAATCGCTGAACACAAACCTACCGGTACCTCCCATGCTGCTTCATTTGGTGGAAACAGATGGACTGCATTTTTATAATCTTCCCGGGCTCGTTTTGCAGCTTTCAGGTTGTCTCTGTCAGCTTTATTAATGAGAATATGATCGGCCATTTCCATGATGCCTCGTTTTATCCCCTGAAGTTCGTCCCCACCGCCTGCCAGCATTAGTAGTAGGAAGTAATCAACCATATCTTTCACTAAGGTCTCACTTTGCCCTACACCCACCGTTTCAATGATTATCACATCAAATCCTGCAGCTTCACAAAGTAAAATTGCTTCACGCGTGTTATGAGCCACACCCCCCAGGCTTGATCCAGAGGCAGAGGGACGTATAAATGCATTCGGGTCTTTCGACAATTCGTCCATTCGTGTCTTGTCTCCGAGGATGCTTCCTTTGGTTCGGTTGCTACTCGGATCGACGGACAATACGGCCACCTTTTTACCTATTGCGGTAAGCATTTTTCCAAACGCTTCAATGAAGGTACTCTTACCTACACCTGGCACCCCGGTTATTCCTATTCTAAAACTTTTATTGGTTGGCTTTAGAATTTGATCGATGAGTTCAGCGCTGAGTTTTTTATCATCAGACCTTTTACTTTCCACAAGCGTGATTGCTTTACTCAAAAATGCCCTATTTCCGCTCAATAGACCATCGATTAAGTCTTGTAGATGAATATTACCTGTTCGCCGAAAAGTTGAATCCATAGGACGATTATTAGAGTTTTTATAGCGTAATTTGAAGAAAAAATTGAATTCTTCTAATATATCGATTGTGATCGTTGCTGATAAATGTTTTAATTGCATATATAATCTTAACCGACTAACTCACCAACGAATAGACAATGTTTAGAAGATTCTGGCGGGATGTAATCCTGGGAACGTTTTTTATCATAGGCTTGATGGTCTTTATCGGATCAGTATCAGCCTTCAAGGTCTTTGACATGTTTGATCCAATTGGAGATGCCTTTGCGGACATGGAGTTTACGGACATCTATTTTTCGCAATTGCTCGATGACCCAATTGCTGACGAAAATGTGGTCTTGGTAAATATGGGATTAGAATCCAGGGCAGGTATTGCCATGATGATTGATTCCATAAGCCAACATGGCCCAGCAGTGATTGGAGTAGATTCATTTTTTGACTATCCAAAGGAAGATACGCTTGGGGATATGATGCTTATGGATGCATTGAGTAGGGTAGAGAATTTGGTTATGGTTACCAAAGTTCTATTTAATCCTGACACTGAGGAATTTGATTCAGTTCATATGTCTTGGCCATGGTTCACATTCAATGCTGAACCTGCATTTGCTAATCTAATTACAGATGCAGATGTACAGGAGGACTTGAAAATGTGCAGGGAGTTTAATCCAACACTCACTACCGCTGATTCGGTTGTTCATCAGGCGTTTGCCGTTAAACTAGCATCATATGTAGAACCGGAAAAAGCCAAAGCTTTTGTTGATCGAGGCAATGAAGTGGAGGTGATTAACTATAGAGGTAACGTGCTTGACTATGGCGCGACTAAATTTGGCAACAAGTATTTTGCGCTAGATGTTGGAGATGTTTTTGGGGGAAATTACTACCCTGACATTATAAAAGATAAAGTGGTCATTTTCTGTTTCTTGGGCGAATACCTTGGTGACAGAGAAAATTTTGAGGATAAGTTTTTCACTCCATTGAATGAAGTATACATTGGAAGGGCATTCCCTGATATGTACGGAGGAGTGATTCATGCGAACATCGTTTCCATGATCATGAACGAGGATTACATTTTCTACCTGAAAGATTGGCAGAAAATATTGGTAGGATTTATTGGACTTTTTTTGAACATCATGGTGTTCTCATGGATTTACAAAAAACTACCAAAATGGTACGACGGAATTACCAAGGTTATTCAGGTAATTGAGTTTGTTGGACTGATCTATCTTATGGTTTACTTCATGGATATCTTCAGTATGAAATTGGATCTTACATATCTACTGTTCGCAGTAGCCCTTTCGGGCGATGGTCTGGAAGTATTTTATGGGGTGGTGAAAAATTCACTATCCAGAGAAGGAAGAAAAGAATTATTTAAAGTATCACGATTATAAATTTTAGAAAAACGCCAAATATTATTGGAACTATTATGAGAAAGTTTGTTTCTATCGCTATCACGACTATGCTTGTTTTTGGTTTTGGCATTGCCAACGGCCAGGGATACACATTCAGAGTTTTGGCCAATAAGGGTCAGAACCAAGTAAAAAAAGACGGAGCTACCACTGCTGTGGCTCTTAAAACCGGAGCTACACTGAGCGACGGTGATGAATTGATTGCATCTCAGGGTGCATACATTGGGCTTATGCACAAGTCCGGTAAAACCTTGGAAGTAAGAACCCCGGGGACGAAGAAAGTTGAGGATTTAGCTAAAATGGTGAATACCAAATCTGCTAGTGTGTCTAGCCGATATGCTACATTCCTTGCTAATAAAATGAACGAAAAAGAGAATCCTGACTACCGAGCCAGACTGAATGCTACTGGAGCGGTTTCAAGAGCGCTTGCCGGTGATGAGCAGATTCAGGTATTGATTCCTGCGGAGGATGCCAGCGTATTGGGTGACAATGCCATTTTGAACTGGGATACTCCTGAAGGAATGGAAGAAAACACGTTCATCGTTACCGTGAAAAACATCTTCGATGAGGAGATCATGAAGAAAGAAGTGTCTGGAAATGCCATTGAGCTTAATTTCACAGACAGTAAAATGCAAAACGAAGAAGGTCTTTGGATCATCAACGTGAAAGCAAAAGAAAATCAGGATGTGACTTCAGGAGATATCGCGATCAAGCGACCTGAAAATCCATCTCAGTATGCTGAAGGATTAAACAGCCTAAAAGCTGAAGTAGATGAGAATAGCCCGCTTAATAAAGTGATCTATGCTTCTTTCTACGAAGAAAACGGTCTGATTGTAGATGCTTTAACAGCTATCGAAGAGGCGATCAAAATGAATCCTGAAGTAGAAGACTTCAAAATTCTTAAGAAGGATATCATCGAAAGAAATGGTATCAAAGTTTACAAAGAGACTGAATAAGCCTCTTCATAGAAACTAATTCTCAGAAACCCTGATCCGCATGGATCAGGGTTTTTTGTTTTTGAAATCGAAGACTAGTCTATGTTTCAATCCGTTGAGATTACCTTGGCCTTTCAGGACCATATTTAAATTTTTGCTATGCCTACTAAACCACTTTCAAAAGGGATGAAATATTTGATAGGAATTGGAAGCGCAATTGTATCACTCATCCTAGTCAACGTAGTAAAAGGAGGTATTATCTTCTCAAATATTCAATTAACAATTGGGCTATTTCTAATTTCAATCCTAATAGTAGTTCTGAGTATTGAAATTAGGAGTTGACAGTGAAAGAGTAAGTTTTAAATCATTTTGAATTGAGTTTACTCACAAAAAAGGACACCATCAGGTGCCCTTTTTATTCTATTCGATTTCTAAAACCTTAATCCAATCCAATCATCACGAATGGTCCCCAGTAGATAGGATCTCGGTATTCATTTCGGATTTCTTTCTTCGCATCTATAAATGCCTGACGCTTGTTGCCCGTCTCAATCCACTTGCGGTAAAACTTCACCATTAGCTGCTGAGTGGCTTCATCGCTTACTTTGAAGAGTGACATCACAATCGTTCTGGCACCAGCCACCAGGAAGGCTCGTTGAAGTCCGTACACACCCTCACCGGCCTGGACTTCACCAAGACCTGTTTCACATGCTGAGAGCACAACCAGGTCCGTCTGATCGAGGTTTAGGTTCATAGCCTCATAGGCCGTCAGGATTCCATTATCCACATTATAGTTGAACTGTGTTTGGTTGAGTACGTCTCCCGCACCAGCCAACAACAATCCTGTTTTCAATAATGGGTTTTCATAAGCTGCTGTTTCGTTATACTCCTGATCAAGAGCGGAGGCTTTAGGTGTCTCCTTGAAGAATCCGTGGGTGGCCACATGGAAAACTCGTGGGTTAGATACCTGCTTAATGGAGGGTTCGTCTGCCTTTGCTTCTGTGAATTTGTCAATGCTCCAGCCCTTTCGATCCAAAAGGTCATTTAATTCTTCAATCTCTTGTTTGGTACCTGGTAGAGGCGATACAACTTCAGCGGTCGATCTTGTTAAACCAGAGCTAGGTAATGGCTGACCAGGCTCGGTTTGCACGTAAAATTCAGGATTACCAAACATCATGGCGTATTGTTTTTCAGACACCACCTTGGATTTGATCTTATTCATGAACAAATCTTTGGTGTTGCTGACCAGAATAATATTCGAATTATCTAAAACATACTTTCCATCCGGTGTAGGAATAGCCTCCAGGTTGATTTGATTATAAACTCCATCCGGAGATAGGTATATTGTGGCTACAATTCCAATCTCTCTTTCAATCGGGAACCAGAATTGGTCATATGAGAATTTATCTCCGATTTTGTATTTGATACTGTTTCTATAAGTTTTTAAGAATTTGTTTTCAAGTTCTTCCCCATTCTCCAGTAAAATCATCTTAGGCTCTGATCGTTTGTCACCTTTAACATAAAGAAGAGCGTACATCACCTTGTCAGTGAAAGTATGGTCAAACACCCTGAAGCGAACCATCTCAATTGCTACCTCATTTTCACCCAAGGCTCCTTTCACATCTTCCCAAACAACCTGACGGCTGTCAGCACTTTGGGAGAATAGCTCCGATTTTAAACTGATATTTTTTTCGAGCAACTCAACATCGTTGGCCAACTGAACAGGGTTGATTCCATTTTCAGCAAGATCCTGTGTGCTCATAGAGAGCGCGGCTGTTAACAACTCCTTATCATCGATCCACTTGCTATACATGTTGATCAACTCTTCATCGTTGCTGTTCATGATTCTCTGACGAACCTTAATGGAGGAGTTTAGCAGAAGTGCTTTGGTAAGGAGTGCATTATTATAAAGCTCTCCAATGTATTTGGCACTTCTATTTCTATTGATGATGAGCGTGTTATAAAACTCATAATCTCCCTTGATGGTATTCCAGAATTTTGCTTTTTCTCGCTCACTCAATGCCGGGAAGTACTCGCGAATGAAATTCTTGTAGTTGGCAAGTACCTTCTCCATTTCATCCTGTGAATCTTTATACCTCGCCTGCATGAAATAAGTCTTGCTAAGCTTGGACTGCACTTTTACATATTCAGGGTGCGTATCATTAAAAACTCTCTGATATTGCTTCTGAGCATTCTCATAGTAGTTTTCTGCTTCAGCGTAGTTTTTCTGCTTGTAATAAATATCTCCTTTCAATACCTGTGCAGTTGCAGCATTGATGTTATTTCTTTTACCAATTTTCGCTTTCCAGATGTTTTCTGCCTGATTCAGGTAAGTAAATGCAAGCGAATAGTTTCCAGCCGCTATGTTTGCGATCGCCATGTTTTTTAGGATCTCAGCATACGTTGGGTTGTTGGATCCAAGCTTTTTACCAATGATTCCTTCAGCCTCCTGGAAGAGTGATTGAATCTGTGGGAGGGGCTTGTCCTGGTAGAAGTATACGAGCGCCAATTTTGAAGTGGATTTACCAACATCAACATGCTCCGCTCCAAATTTGTCTTTTTGTATTCGGATGGCATTTTTTAGCAAAGACTCAGCTTTATCATAATCACCAATGGTGGTGTACACATCAGCTAGTTGCAGCATGGAAGGTACAACCTTAGAAGATCTTTCACCGAATGTGCTGATAGCGATTGTATTTGCATTTCGTGCCTGCTGCTCCGCTGCTGTATAGTCACCTCGGATTAGATTAAGTCTTGCATTGAGCACAAGAGTTTCATTCAAATGACGGCTTGTATTTCCAAATTGATTTCGCTTCTCCTTTAAAGATGCTGTCAACAGCTCGGCTGCATCTGAGTAGCGACCAATATTGGTGTAAAGCCCACCTAAATCATCCCGGTAACTCAACCCGCCTCCATCTGCAGTAAGAGCTCCTGCTTTTCTTAAATCTTCAGAATCATAAATGTGATCTTCAGCTTCATCATACTCCCCTTTTATAGAGAGGAGCTTTGCTTTTGTAATGAATGCAGAAGCAAGGTAAGCAGTGGCCTCAGCTGTCTTGGTATCCTCCATTATTTTAATGGCAGATTCAAGGTTTTTGGTGGCTTTATCGTACTCACCAATGTTGATCTGAAGTCCGGCAATTTTCTCCAGCTCTTTACCATACTCAATATCCTGATTATCGTATTTCACACGAGCAGCGAGTAGGGCTTCATCGAGGATGCTGGATGCCTTAGTGTAGTTGTCTGTTTCCTCATAAAATTTAGCCAGATGGTTCATAATCTCCAGGTAGTCAACATGACCCTTGGTGATTTCTGGCTCCACTATTCCATGAAAACTTTCCTGATAAATTTTATTAGCCTCTGCAAACTTGTCAGTGAAGTCTACATAATAGTTGGCAAGTTTCACTTTGGTTAAGTGATATTCCGGAGCGTCACTTCCAAGTAGATTTTCTTTGATTTTCAGAATTTGATTGTCGTAAGACTCTGTGTTTTTGTGATTTCCGGCATAGAGGGCCACTCGCTTAGCTAGTTCAAGTAACTCCACTCGCTCACTATGAAACTCAGGAATGGTGGGACTAGAAAGCATGGCATTGATTTTATTTTCCATCTTTTTGATGTCCTGATCTGCCAGGTCAAAAGTCAAGTCCATTTTGTCTTCAGCCAGGTTGAAAATACTTGTCTTGTCAAATTCTTTTAATGACTTTTTGAAGTCGGCCTGCGTAATTTTCAATCTGGCATTTTGCCCATTTCTATAGTAGGCTCGCATCAGATTAGCTTGCATGGTCATGACTGTATTGTGAGAAAGGTCATACTTCCGAATGGCCCACACATAAGCATCTTCGTATAGTTTGGCTTGCGCTTCTACAGCCAGTCCATTTTCTTCCAAAAGTTTTGCGTTTAGGAAAGCATTTTGTGACCAGAGCAAATGGCTTTTCTTAAGATTATCATCCACCCATTTCAAGTTGGTGATGAAGGCAGAGTCGGCTGATTGATAATCACCCATATGCCTCAAAGAGTTTGCCTTCACAATCATCATTTTGGCGAATTCTTCTTTTCGCTCTTCCTGCTGGTCTTTATCTCCACTTGGGGAGAGAGCTCTGCCCAGGTAATAATCTGTTTGTTTGTCCACCAGTTTTACAGCATCTCTGTAAAAACCTTTCCCTGAAAGTACTTGAGCTCTTTGGACATCCAAATTGGCCTTAATATCCTCTATGAGGGAGCCTGAAGCCTCAAATGCTTCTGTAGCTTTATCAATATACTGTCCGGCCAGTAAAAAATTACCATAAGTAATGAGTACCTCGGAAGCTTCCATTAAGATGAAGCCGTGCTCTGCACTTTCTGCACCGTTTACTTGCTCGCTCATCGCAATGGCCTCTTCAAGTGGCTTCATTACGCTCACCAGCTCACCTAAGCCAACATTGATTTTGGCTTCCTTTACAAGCGCAATTGCATTGTATGGATTGTTGTATCCGAGGCTTTTGGTTGCTTTTTTCTTAAGCTTGGCAATTTCTTTTCGTGCTGATGAGTAATCTCCAGACTCGTACTTGTCGTCAGCCTTGTCTATTGATTTCTGATATTGGGCATTTGTAACACTGAAACATAGCATCAGTATTACCACTATAGCGGATTGGAAGTTTTTCATTTTCAATTGGATTCTTCTGATGAATAAAGTTATTGAAAATGAAAGAACTATTAGCTCATAAGCTTGTTAAGAATTTTTATTGCCGCCTTCGAAATAATAGTCCCAGGACCAAAAATGTCCGTCACACCTTTTGAGAGCAGTTCTTCATGATCGTTTTCTGGGATAATGCCTCCAGCAACCACAAGAATATCGCCTCTCCCTTGATTTTTAAGTTCTTCGATCAACTCAGGAATCAGTGTTTTATGACCACCTGCAAGAGATGAAGCTCCAACAATGTGTACATCGTTTTCAATTGCTTGTTTAGCTACTTCCTCAGGAGTTTGAAAAAGAGGTCCAATATCCACATCAAAGCCTAAATCTGCGAATGAGGTTGCTATCACCTTGGCACCACGATCATGTCCGTCTTGGCCCATTTTAGCAATCATAATTCGAGGGCGTCTACCATCAAATTCTTCGAACTTGTCTGATAGCTCGAGTGCCTTTTTAAAATCTTCGTTGTTTTTTATTGCAGAGGAGTACACGCCTGAAATAGTTCTGTTTGTGGCCTGAAATCTACCAAAAACATTTTCCATGGCTAGTGAAATTTCTCCTAAAGTTGCCCGATTTCTAGCAGCTTCAATGGCTAGTTCAAGCAGATTTTCTGAGCCTCTAGCTCCATTTTCGAGATTCGTTAAACTTTTTTGTACTTCAGCTTCGTTTCGCACACTTTTAATCTGATTGATCCGATCGATTTGTTTTCTCCTAACCTGATCATTGTCAACCTCCAGAAGTTCAATTTCGGTTTTTTCGTCTGTTATAAACTTGTTTACACCTATAATCGATTCCTCTCCGGAATCTATTCTAGCTTGTTTTTGGGCAGCAGCCTCTTCAATCTTCATTTTCGGATATCCTGCCTCTATAGCTTTTGACATTCCGCCCATTTCCTCTACCTCCTGGATGATTTTCCAGCTCGATTCTATTAAATCATGTGTAAGCTTTTCTACATGTCTCGATCCACCCATTGGGTCCACAACACGGGTAATGTTGGTTTCTTTTTGAAGATAAATCTGCGTGTTTCTGGCAATCTTGGCTGAAAAATCGGTTGGTAAAGCGATGGCTTCATCCAGCGCATTGGTGTGAAGGGATTGCGTGTGACCAAGCGCAGCAGCAAGTGCCTCTATGGTAGTTCTGGCTACATTATTATAAGGATCTTGAGCTGTCAGGCTATACCCTGAAGTTTGACTGTGAGTTCGCAGTGCCATAGACTTTTCATTTTTAGGATCAAAGTCTTTGATAATTCTGGCCCATAAAACTCTGGCAGCTCGCATTTTGGCAATTTCGGTGAAGAAATTCATGCCTATTCCCCAAAAGAAAGAAAGCCTTGGGGCAAAAGAATCTATGTTGATTCCTGCCTGAATACCTGTTCGCACATATTCTAACCCATCCGCCAGTGTGAATGCCATCTCCAACTCCGCTGTAGCACCAGCTTCATGCATATGATACCCACTTATGCTTATAGAGTTGAACTTTGGCATGTTGGAGGATGTAAACTTGAAGATGTCCGCAATAATCCTCATCGACTGAGCAGGAGGGTAGATATACGTATTCCTAACCATGAATTCCTTCAGAATGTCGTTTTGAATGGTTCCGGTCAGCTGTTCTGGGGATACACCTTGCTCTTCAGCAGCAACAATAAAAAATGCCATGATTGGAATAACCGCACCATTCATGGTCATCGAAACGGACATTTTATCCAGCGGAATTTGATCGAAGAGGATTTTCATGTCCTCAACAGAATCAATCGCTACACCTGCTTTACCTACGTCTCCTTTTACCCTGGGATTATCACTATCATACCCTCGGTGAGTGGCCAGGTCGAACGCAACAGAAAGCCCTTTTTGTCCGGCGGCTAAGTTTCTTCTATAGAACGCATTTGATTCCTCTGCTGTGCTGAAGCCTGCATACTGCCGGATGGTCCACGGACGAGAAGTGTACATGGTGGCGTACGGCCCCCTTAAAAAAGGAGCAGCACCCGCTGAAAATCCATCCTGTATATATTTTCTCTCACTCATTTGCTCAGCTTTTCAAGTACACTTTTTATGATTTTGTCTGTTAACACCTCAACGTAGTATGATCCACCACATTGATCTGAATACTCAGAAATCCCGCTTTCCTCCCGGATTAAATTGCCAGTATTTCTGCTGATTCTCGGATCACCAATAGCAGTAGAAAAGTCAACTGAGTGTGATCCTCCTAAAATGCTGGCGAGCCCGGCGGTGGTGTTTAGAAACCACTGATGTTCCTCAGAAGCATGCATAGGGACATGAGTGTGAATTTGAACTTCCTTAAAATTTTTTGTGGTCAGCAAATACCTCAATGCCCTTACAGTAGAAATTTCGAGGAAAAAGTCAGGGAAGGCATTGCGATAAATATGCTTTTGTTTGTCTTGATTTTTAATCAAGTTGCAGATTTGATCTATTGGATTGGCGTCTAGACCTGAAACGCAATTGCCATTAGGCGCAAGGATGAACCCTGTAAATCCCGACACCTCTATCTCTGATTCTGAAATGAAACAGATGTCACATATGTTGTGGTCAACATCTTTAAGGATAGTACCCAATGACTGAGTGTCATTCAAGTTGAGGATCACTCCATCGCAACCACCCATAAGTGCTTTGAGTGCATTTTTATTAGCCTCTGTTTCATTGATTACCTCTATTTGCTCGTACAGCTTCCATCGATGTGGCTCTATTGCGGAGAAGAAATCCGTTAGATATTGTAGCTCAGAGATGTCGGAAGAATCATAGTATCCATTAAGTGAGATACCAGCGCTTTCCCACCTCAATGCTTCACCTGGATCTTCTCCTTTCAATTGATTTTCAGCAAGTTGAGTCCAATGATTTTTATCGACTCTTGGAAATATACTTAGATCTAGATCTTTCAAAATATGTTTTGGTTGGGAGCTTGAAATCACGAAATTAGGCCAGAAAAAGTATGTTAAGAAAAATTGTATTTTTCAAAGTTTTTTTAATCGAAATAGCCCTTATTTCAACATAGGAAACTATTTGAAAAAGTCAAGGCTAAAAGTCATTTTTTTAAGAAAAAAAATTGAAACATATTTGATGCCCTTTCGAAAATAGAAGGGTCACCTAAGCCAACATAAACCACTATTTAACTCTAATCGAAAATGCATGAATTAGTATGGAAAAACTGCCTTGAGTACATAAAAGAGCGCATTCCTAATCAAAGTTTTAGTACTTGGTTTGATCCTATAACACCCTTAAAGACAGAGGGTAACGTTCTTACTATTCAAGTTCCTAGTCAGTTTTTCTACGAATGGTTAGAGGAGCACTACGTGCATATTCTCAAGGAAGCCATTGCTAAGGAAATGGGGGATGATGCCAGATTGGAATATTCTGTTGTTGTTGAAAATGAGGAAAGCAAAAAAACAACTCCCACTTCGCTGAAAATCAACAACCTAGCTGATAGAAATGGAAGTAATGCTAAGGGTATCAATACTGCATTTATTGATGATCTTAAGAATGAAAACAATCTCAATCCAACGTACAATTTCGACAACTTTATAGAAGGTGACTGCAACAGACTTGGAAGGTCTGCTGGATATGCCGTGGCAAAAAAGCCAGGCATTACTTCATTCAACCCACTCATGATTTATGGGGGAGTTGGATTGGGCAAGACCCACCTTGTGCAGGCTATCGGAAATTTCATCAAGAAAGAGGATGCTTCGAAGAAGATTATTTATGTAGCTTCTGAAAAATTCACAAATCAGTTCATTGATTCATTAAAGAACAATAACGTACAAAGCTTCATCTCTTACTATAGAGAAGTTGACATCTTAATTTTGGATGATGTTCAGTTCTTAAGAGATAAAGAAAAAACTCAGGAAATTTTCTTTCACATTTTTAATCATTTGCACCAGGCTGGGAAGCAAATCGTTATGACCAGTGATTGCGCTCCTAAAGATTTGAAGGGTCTGCAGGAAAGATTGGTTTCCAGATTTAAATGGGGACTAACTGCAGATTTACAGCAGCCTGCGTTCGAGACCCGAATGGCTATCATTCAGCGAAAGATACAAGAGGATGGTATTCACATCCCTGAAGAAGTGATTGAGTATATCGCTTATACTGTGGATACAAACATCCGAGAACTTGAGGGAGTGATTGTTTCTTTGATAGCTCACGCTTCACTAATGCGTGTCGAAGTTGATCTTGAACTGGCTAAGAAAGTTCTGAAAAACATAGTTAAGGAGATTGATTCCGAAGTAGGTATAGATTATATCCAAAAGACCGTTTCGGATTATTTCCATGTAGGCCAGGATGACCTGAAAGCTAAGACCCGAAAGAAGGAAATTGTAATTGCACGTCAGGTAGCCATGTATTTCTCAAAAGATTATACAAATCATTCCCTTAAATCTATAGGCTACCACTTTGGTGGACGAGATCATAGCACCGTAATCCATGCTTTACAGTCTGTAAATGACATGATGGATACGGACGCTAAGTTTCGCTACTCAGTGGACGAACTGAAGAAAAAGCTGAAGATGCGTACAGCCTAGCGTCTAAAAGGGAAATAGACCTTTCTGCCTCTTTCATCCATCCCGATCACATCAAATCTACCTCTGATGTTTTCAAGAATTTTAGCAAGCTCTTCAGGCTTGTTGATTTCTTTATTGTTGATTTGTGTGATTATGAATCCTTTGGGAATACCAAGTCCTGCAAAAAAACCATTGTTTTTGTAGTCAATCACTTTCACTCCGCTATTAATTCCCAGCAAGTCTCTTTCCACTTTAGATACACTCTCGAAGCTTGCATCCAGCTCTTCTGCATAATAAATATTTCTTATAATGATTGATGTGGTGCCTTCTCGATTTGTGAGTACCAGTTCCTTATTTATCATTTCACCATCTCTTTCTGCTAGAACACTCAGTTTATCGCCAGGGTAGCTGCTTGCAATCAACTCTTCAAGGTTCGCTTTACTTTTTATTTGCTGACCATTGATTTTTCGAATCACATCTCTCTTTTTCAGCCCCGCTTTATCTGCGGCACTCCCACTTTTCACTTCAGTCACGAGCACACCATCAAGATCGCTCACCCCAATTCGAGATGCTAATTCACTGTCAACATCAATAAAATCAGCACCTGTAAATGCTTTTTGCACCTCGCCATACTTTACTAAATCATTGAAGACTTTCTTTACAATGTTGACAGGAATGGCAAATCCGTATCCTGCATATGATCCGGTTCTGGAAAGTATGGCTGTGTTTATGCCGATGAGTTCACCCTCAGAGTTAACCAGCGCACCACCGCTATTACCCGGGTTGATTGCCGCATCCGTTTGAATGAAACTCTCAATAGGAAACTTGTCACGCAAAATGTTGATGTTTCTTCCTTTTGCACTTACAATTCCGGCGGTTACCGTTGAGGTCAGGTTAAATGGATTTCCTACGGCAAGTACCCATTCACCCACCTTAACATTTTCTGAATTTCCTTTTTCAATGGCTGGAAGCTCGTTTGAGTTTATCTTAATCACGGCCAGATCAGTGCTGGGATCACGACCAACTAACTCTGCCTCAAAGCTTCTTTTACCCGCAATCACGGTTATTTCGTCAGCATCCATGATCACATGGTTGTTGGTCACAATGTATCCATCGTTCGAAAAAACGACCCCAGATCCACTACCCACACGCTGAGATGATCGTGGTTCGAAAAACCAGTCCATCCACCCGCCAGTTCGGTATTCTACCTCACTAAGTGTTTGAATAAAGACCACACTTCCGGTGCTTTTCTCTGAAGCTTCTACAAAATTTTCGTTCGGGATGGATGAATTATAGGTCACATGACTAACCGGATTGCTCGGTTGTGAATAGCTTAATTGCTCCTCTCGAGGAGTATTTTTACTGGGTTGGGGAGAGAGCTGATCTATTAGCAATGCTCCAAGGGCACCTGAACAAAAAGCGATAAGTATAACTTTTAATGTCTTCATTGGGATCGGGGTTTAACGAACTCTTGAAATTAAACCGAATGCGATCAAATTTTATTCCATCTGATTGTTAAAAAATGCAAACTCTTACCTTTGCCGGTCACCATGTGTAGCAGGGTGCGGAGAAAGTACGAAATGAAGAAACGAAATATAGCCATTCTTGGCTCTACAGGATCTATTGGAACGCAGGCACTGGATGTGATAAAGCGGCATCCAGATCATTTTCAGGTTGAAGTTTTGACGGCTCAAAACAATTCAGACTTACTGATCACTCAGGCATTGGATGTAAAACCAAACTGTGTAGTTATTGCCAATGAAGGACTTTATCAGCAGGTTTTTGATGCATTGGATCCTCATGATATAAAAGTGTACGCTGGACAAAATGCCCTTGCTTCGGTTGTTGAAATGGAATCTGTAGACATGGTTCTAACCGCGCTTGTGGGCTATTCAGGCCTTTTGCCAACCGTTAAAGCGATAAATGCTGGAAAGACCATCGCCCTTGCGAATAAGGAAACCTTGGTGGTGGCAGGTGAAATGATCACCAGACTTGCGCAAGAGCGAGGAGTGAATATTTTGCCGGTGGACTCTGAGCATTCGGCAATTTTTCAGTGCATTGTAGGAGAATTTCATAATCCTATTGAAAAGCTGATCCTTACTGCTTCAGGAGGCCCGTTTAGAGGAAAAAATCGTGAGCTTCTGGCCACTGTGACCAAGGAGCAGGCGTTGAAGCATCCAAACTGGGATATGGGTGCGAAGATCACCATAGACTCAGCTACTATGATGAACAAGGGGCTCGAGGTAATCGAGGCTAAGTGGTTGTTTGGTGTTTCTCTGAGCCAAATTGAAGTGGTGGTTCACCCACAGTCTATCATTCACTCGTTGGTTCAGTTTGAAGATGGATCTATGAAAGCTCAAATGGGACTTCCGGATATGCGCTTACCCATTCAGTTTGCCATGTCATATCCTCAAAGACTGAAGGCAGATTTCCCAAGATTTAATTTTTTAGACTATCCGGAACTCACATTCGAACAACCGGATATGAAAACTTTTCGTAACCTAAGTCTAGCATTTGAAGTTGCCAAGGAAGGTGGAAATCAGCCTTGTATTTTGAACGCTGCAAACGAAATCGCTGTTCAGGGATTCCTGGAAGATAAGGTTGGATTCCTCGAGATTTCAGATGTGATTGAAAACTGCCTGAAAAAGGTGAGCTATATTCGCAATCCTGAATTGGATGATTTTATTCAAACTGATAAAGAAACAAGAGCAAGAGCGCTCGAATTGATAAAATAAATGGAGACATTAATAATGGTAGCTCAGCTCCTTTTGGGGCTGTCGATTTTAGTAGGAGTGCATGAGTGGGGTCACATGGTGGCAGCCAAAGCATTTGGCATGCGTGTGGAGAAATTTTCGATTGGATTCCCTCCTAAAATATGGGGTAAGCAGTTTGGAGAGACGGAATACAGTATAGGAGCCATTCCTTTGGGTGGTTTCGTGAAAATAACCGGGATGATCGATGAGTCATTGGATACAAAAAACATGAGTGCCGAACCTGAGCCATATGAGTTTAGAGCTAAGCCGGCATGGCAAAGGTTGATTGTAATGATGGGGGGGATCATTGTGAATGTAATTACCGGAATCATCATTTTCATAGGTTTGGCCCTTGCGAACGGTGAAGCATATTTACCTAAAGAAGAGCTCAATAAGCATGGAATCATTGCTTATGACCTTGGAGAGCAACTTGGTTTTCAGACCGGAGATAAAATACTTTCTATTAATGGACAGGATTATGAGCGGTTTTCAGATTTGCTAAGTCCTGATTTGTTGCTGGGATCAGATAATTACTACACAGTTCTCCGTGATGGTAAAGAAGTTCGGGTAGACATGCCAAATGATTTTATTGACAAGTTTGCCGATAAGAAAAATAGGGTGAATGTTATTGCTCCGAGATGGCCGTTTTCCGTGGAATCGGTTGCTCCCGGTAGCAATGCTGAAAAAGGAGGACTTCAGGCTAAAGATCGTATCACCTCAATTAACGGACAGCCTATTCAGTACTTTGATGAACTGAGTTCTTCACTTGATAATTTGAAAGGAGCAGTAGCATCATTCGGAGTATTGAGAGGCGGAGAAGAAATCAATCTTGAAATTGCAGTAGGTGAGGATGGAACTATAGGATTCTATCAAAACCGTGAGTTGGATTACGTTTCTCGTGATTTCACTTTCGGAGAGGCCGTGGGAGAAGGAACATACAATGCTTTCGCTGTAGTGTGGCTTAATATCAAAGGCTTTCAAAAAATGATTGCTGGAGATGTGGATGTAAGAAAATCACTTTCAGGCCCAATTAGAATTGCTACATTTTTTGGAGGCACATGGGACTGGAATAATTTCTGGAGAATTGTTGGGTTACTATCTATGGTACTTGCCTTTATGAATTTCCTTCCCATTCCTGCACTCGATGGTGGTCATGTAATGTTCTTGACCTGGGAAATTGTAACAGGAAGAAAACCTTCAGATAAATTCCTTGAAAACGCTCAAAAGGTTGGAATGGTAATCTTACTTTCATTGATGGCATTTGTAATCATCAATGACACCATTAGCATTTTGCCTTTCTAAAAATCTTTGATTTCCCCTGACTCTTCAGTTGGGGGAACTTCTCTATAAATTTCGAACTCTACACGTCGGTTTAGTTTTCTATCCGCTTCGGTAACCTCATTTTGCACGATGGGTTTTGTATCTCCGAATCCTTCGGCTTGTACTCGTCCCTCGAATATCCCGGCAAAAATTACAATGTAGTCCCTGATGTTTTGGGCCCGTTCTTTTGATAGTTGTAGGTTCTTCTCAGGATCACCCACGGAATCTGTGTGTCCGGAAATTCGCAGCTTAAAATCAATGTTGTCGTACAGAAAATTCACCACCTTGTTCAGGTCAGCATACATCTCTGTCTTGAGTTCCGCCTTCCCCACATCAAATTCGATGGACTCAAACTTCATTTTTGAAGCAATGGGCTCAGTTACAGAGTTGAGCTCCATCGGTCCATCCAGGTAGAAGACTTCTTCAATTCTAAAGAAATCATCACCCTGTAGGATGAGCAAATAATTTCGTTGATTGATCAATTCAAACTCGAAAGATCCATCTTGCTTCAAAAACTTGGGTGCAACCTCGTGCCCTTTGTCCAGATCGATGATGGAAACAATCCCTTGGAAGGGGGCCCCAGTCAGGGAGTCGGTCAGGGTTCCTGTCACCGTTGTAGTAGCCTCAGGTTGGGCTTCCATTGGAAGGGGAAAGGAATAGATGTCTTGCTTGTTCAGGTCTCGAGTGGAAGATCGGGCATAGAACAGAAGCTCAGATTTAGAATCGATTGTGAAATAGAATTCACTACCTCTGCCATTTACAAGAGGACCAATATTTTGAGGTTCTGTCCAGTATCCATTCACATTATATGCTTTGTAGATGTCAAACTCACCGAAGTTGTAGAGCTGACCATTTGAGCTGAAGTACAAAACCTCATACACGGGGTGGTAGAACGGGCTTACGTCATTTTGCCTTGTATTGATTACCGGCCCCATATTCTGAGCCGGTGACCATCGGCCTTTTTCATCTCGTATAGTGTAGTAAATATCAGCAAGCCCAAATCCGCCAAGTCGATCAGAAGAGAAGAAGATTGTATCGCCAGAATGAGAAAGAGCAGGGTGAGAATCCCACGCTATACTATTTACTGTCACACCCAGATTCATAGGTTTTGTCCAGGTGCTGTCTTCTTGAAGGGTTGCAATAAAGAGGTCACAGTCACCGTACGATTCCGGAGAATCGCAACGGGAAAAAACAAGGGTCTTACCATCTCCGCTTAGGCATGGGGACCCTTCATTATAATGCGAATTGAGTTTCGTGATTGGCTTTGCTTTCGACCAGGTTCCATAAGGATCTTTTCGGCTGTAATACAAGTCTTCATCTTCTCGAAAGCGAATGGTCTCATCTACCTTCTTTCGCTTTGAGGTAAAGACCAAAATGTCATTGTGAATATTAAGCGAAGGCCCATAGTCGGCGCTGGCGCTATTCACAAGCATTCCCATGTTGAGCAAAACGCCTCTTGGAGGCTGAAGTGTATCTATCAGTTTTCGATGCTCTACCAGCTCATAATAGTAATCAATGGGTACAAATTGCTCAGCGGCTTGACGGTTGAGTGAGTCATAATACAACTCAATTTCCTCAATATTGATGCCCTGATAGTGGTGCCTAAGTACCATTCGATAAAGCGTCATAGCTTCATCCGGATCGCCAAACAGCTCTGTCATTTTTGCAAGTCGCCAGATAAGCTTGGTGTCTTTATAAAAGTTTCGAATTCCAAATCTGCCTACATAGTCTTTTAATGCATCATATAATTCTTCCCATTGCTCGTTTCTATCGAGATCGATGATCCGCTCCAGTTTTTGCTTATTGTAGTATTCGGGGTACTTGTTTATTCCCTTAAATTCATACGCATTGAATACCACATCTTTAGGGATTGAATCGGCTAATATTTGCACCTCTTTCCTCCCTCTTTGTGCAGAAACACAAAGCGAGGCAAGAACTAAGAAAAGTCCAATATGGCGATGAAAATTACGGCGCATGCTGTCGATTCGTCAGTAAAAATTAAAATTAATTTAAAGTTAGCACTATTTAACCTCTGCATCCACTTTGGCATAGCGATTGACAATTATGTACCTTTCCTATAAACGTAGGGATGTGTACAATTTATCTGACACATTGGCATTTATGAATGACGCTAATTTGAAATCAATTTTTATACCTGAATTTGTGGACGAAGACTCTGAAGAGTTAATTCAAATTATCTCACCAGAAGATAATCAGATGGCAGAGTCTGACTACCCTGAGAATCTCCCCATTCTCCCAATCAGGAATACCGTACTTTTTCCAGGGGTGGTTTTGCCTATTACTGTAGGTAGAACTAAGTCCATCAGACTAGTTAAGAAGGCTTATCGAGGGGATCGAATTATCGGGGTTGTGGCTCAGAAGAATGTAAAGACCGAGGAACCTTCATTTAAGGATTTATATGAGGTAGGGACCATTGCCAAAATTTTGAAAATGATTGTGCTGCCGGATGGTAATACCACAATCATTATTCAGGGGCAAAGTCGATTTAAGATTTCAGAGCAGATTCAGGAAGAACCACATCACATTGTTACTTTCAATACTCTTCCGGATTTAAAAAATACACTTCTTAAAAAAGAGCAAAAAGCGATCATTCAGTCATTGAAGGATACAGCCACCAAGATCATGAGCCTGAGTCCTGAGATTCCGAAGGAGGCAAGAGTGGCTGTAGATAATATTGACAGCTTCAATTTCTTAACTCACTTTCTCTCTTCCAATGTAAATGCTGAGGTGAGCGATAAGCAGATGTTGCTTGAAATGGAAGACCCGAAGGAACGTGCTGAAAAACTATTGCAGTTCATGCTCAAGGATCTTCAGATGCTGGAACTGAAGCAGGAAATTCAAGAGAAAGTACATACCGATATCGACCAGCAGCAGCGAGATTACTTTTTGCGTCAGCAGATCAGAATCCTTCAAGATGAGTTGGGCCAAGATGGCCCGGATCAGGAAGTGGAGGCATTAAGAAAAAGAGGTGAAAAAAAAGCATGGCCTGAGGAGGTAAAGGAGCATTTTGATAAAGAGCTGGATAAAATCTTGCGAATGAATCCTGCAGCAGCAGAGTTTCCTGTGGCGATGAGCTACGCTGAGCTGCTAGTAGACTTGCCTTGGAATGAAGTTACTGAAGACAACTTTGATTTAAAGAATGCTCGAAAAGTGCTGGATAGAGATCACTTTGGGTTAGAAAAGGTTAAGGAGCGAATTATAGAATACCTGGCTGTCAGAAAGCTTAAAAAAGACCTGAAGGGCCCAATTTTGTGTCTCTATGGCCCTCCGGGAGTTGGTAAAACTTCCCTGGGGAAATCAATAGCAGATGCCCTTAATCGTAAGTATGTACGTATGTCACTAGGAGGGGTGCATGATGAGGCTGAAGTAAGAGGGCATAGAAAAACCTACATTGGAGCTATGCCAGGTAAGATTATTCAAAATTTGAATCGGGCTAAGTCCTCAAATCCCGTATTCATTCTGGATGAAATTGATAAGGTGAGTTCTGACTTCAGAGGGGACCCATCTTCAGCATTGTTGGAAGTGTTAGATCCGGAGCAAAACGCAACATTTAAGGATAACTATCTGGAGGTTGATTATGACCTTTCCAAGGTGTTATTTATTGCAACAGCAAACTCACTTGATACTATCCAGCCAGCCCTTAGAGACAGGATGGAGATCATAGATATCACGGGCTATACTTTGGAAGAAAAAGTGGAAATAGCAAAGAAGCATTTGATTCCAAAACAACGAAAAGAACACGGCCTGAAGGCAACTGACATTACTTTCGATAAATCGGCCATCAGTAAGCTAATCAACGATTACACCAGGGAATCTGGAGTGAGGAGCCTTGAGCGAAAGGTGGCTGCTGTAATCCGCTCAATAGCAAAATCGGTTGCTATGGAGGAGGAGTATGATTCAAAGATCACAGATATACGAGTTAGAGAAATACTAGGGCCAGAGATTTTTGACAAAGACAACTATGAGGATAATTCTGTGCCCGGTGTGGTTACAGGTCTTGCGTGGACCCCATCTGGCGGGGATATTTTATTTATCGAGTCTTCTCTAAGCAGAGGAAAGGGAAAACTTACGCTTTCTGGACAATTAGGGGACGTGATGAAAGAATCTGCCGTGGCAGCTCTATCATATTTACGCTCCCATTCTGAGATGCTTGGCATAGATCATCGTGTATTTGATAATTACGATTTGCATGTACACGTACCAGCTGGAGCTATTCCAAAAGATGGCCCTTCGGCGGGGATCACCATGCTTACGTCCTTGGCTTCAGTATTCACGCAGAGAAAAGTGAAAAAGCAGTTGGCAATGACTGGTGAAATCACCCTACGAGGAAAAGTATTGCCTGTAGGTGGTATCAAAGAAAAAATTCTTGCAGCACGTAGAGCCGGCATTAAGGAAATAATGATGTGCAAGCGAAATGAGAAGGATTTGGAAGAGATTAATCCTAAATACCTAAAGGGCTTGAAAATCCACTTCGTGGAGTATGTACCTGAAGTACTGGAAATAGCGTTAACCAAACAAAAGGTCAGCAACCCAATCGAATTCATCCTTCCAGAAGAAAAGAAAGATTGAAATTTTTAGCACTCATAGCAGTTCTATCTCCATTTTTAGGATGGTGTCAAATTGGAGGGCAGTCAGGGTATCAGTCGTTAAACCTGACCTCAAATCCAAGAGCAGCGGCACTAGGAGGAACCACTATTTCCCTTGCCGATGGCGATATCTCTCAGTTTTTCGAAAATCCCGCCACATTGGATTCGGTGGAGACAAGCAATATTTTCTTTCATTTCAATCCATATTTTGCAGATGTGTTCGTCTATTCGGGAGCATACACATTCAATTTGAAAAATATGGGCACGTTTGCTTCAGGGATTAATTATATCAACTATGGGGCTTTTAATCTTACGGATGAGACGGGTAATCAGCTTGGTGAGTTTCGAGCTCAGGATTACACGATAACGCTTGGAAAAGCACATCAGGTTGGTCCATTTACTTTGGGTGCCAATTTGAAGCTGGCACACTCATCCATTGAAAGTTATGGGTCTACAGCCATTTTAATGGACATTGGAGGTGTATTCAGGATCAATAAAAACTGGACAGCTGCGATGGTTTTTGAGAACATAGGTGGCCGAATTTCAGAATACTCGGCTTTTAGCTCCCCAACCATTCCTTTTGATGTGAAATTGGGGACAACATTTAAACCTCAGTATATGCCTTTGAGATTTACACTAACTTCAAACTCTCTGACTGAAGAGAATTCAGAAGAAGAGGAAACCTCAGGTGGGCGATCTACCGGTGCAATAGATCGGGTGTGGAAACGAATAAATATAGGAGCTGAACTGTTATTGAGTGATAATTTTCATGTATTGATTGGCTATAATCATAAGCGAAAACAAGAGTTGAGACTTGAGGACACTGGAGGAGGTGCTGGTTTATCCTATGGATTAATGGTGAAGGTGAAGCGAATTGAACTTCGATTTTCAAGGGCTACCTATCATGCAGCAGGAGGAAGTAGTTTCATTAGCCTGCGAACAGATTTGAACGATTTTAAGAAGATTTTATGAGTACGATAAAAAACGATTTGACCCCCAAACAGATAGTCGGTGAGTTGGATAAATACATCATCGGACAAAAAGATGCAAAGCGGAATGTCGCAATTGCACTTAGAAACCGATGGAGACGGATGAATGTAAAGGAGGAGATTCAAGGAGAGATTGTGCCTAACAATATTCTCTTAATTGGATCAACCGGGGTTGGAAAAACAGAGATAGCCCGGAGGCTGGCAAAGATTGCAGATGCACCTTTTACGAAAGTTGAAGCGTCTAAATTCACCGAGGTTGGATACGTAGGGAGAGATGTGGAAAGCATGGTGCGTGATCTGGTGGAGCAAGCTGTGAACATGGTCAAGGTTGCGAAAAAAGAAGAGGTGAAGGAGAAGGCTGCTGAGGTAGTCGAGGGTATTATTCTTGATGCCTTGATTCCGCCTCTTAAGGGAAGTCCTAATGCCTATGCGACAAAAATAGGAAGTGATGAGCCGGAAAATGAAGTTGAGTTAAATGAACAAACCAGAGCTCGTTTCAGAGAAAAAATCCGAAATGGCGAACTGGATGATCGTAAGATTGAAATAGATGTAACCCAAACTCCGGGTGGAAATATGGGAGTGATTGGTGGAGGAATGGATGAGGCTTCAATGATCAATATTCAGGAGATGATTGGCAACATGATGCCAAAGAAGAAAAAGAAGAGAAAAGTCACCATCTCTGAAGCCCGAAAGATTCTTTTGGAGGAGGAAGCCTCTAAGATGATCGACATGGATGAGGTGAAAGAAGAAGCTATCTTCAAAGCTGAAAATACAGGCATCATTTTCATTGATGAGGTAGACAAAATCGCAAAGGGTGGCGATGGAGGCAAAGGGCCAGATGTGAGCAGGGAAGGAGTACAAAGGGACTTGCTGCCTATAGTTGAAGGTAGTGCCGTAAACACAAAGTATGGAATCATCAATACCGATCACATTCTTTTCGTAGCGGCAGGCGCTTTTCATTTTAGTAAGCCATCTGATCTGATCCCGGAGCTACAGGGACGTTTCCCGATCAGGGTAGAACTGGATAACCTGACCAAAGCTGATTTCTTAAGAATCTTGACTGAACCGAAAAATGCACTAACGAAACAATATGAAGCATTGGTTGCTGCTGAAGAAGTAGAATTAACCTTTCAAGATGAGGCCCTTGAGGAAATTGCTGAAATGGCTTTTCAGATCAATGAAGAAGTTGAGAACATTGGAGCTAGAAGACTGCATACGGTCATGAGCAAGCTGTTGAATGAAATCTTGTTTGACATTCCGGACACCATTGGTCCGAATGCCAAAATCGTGATTGATAAGAAAATGGTAGAGGAGAAACTAGCAGGGTTAGTGAAGGATAAAGATTTGAGCAGATATATTCTTTAAATCTCTTTCGGAAAGTAGAAGAAGGAAAGCATTCCTTTGCCAAACTGTACATCCTTCCAGTATTTGACATTGAAATTGATGCCCACTACCCCACAGGTGGGCACATTGTCAAAGTTTAGGTTTGCTAGCGCATTTGCAACACTCGTAAATCCTGGATTGTGACCAAAAACAGCTAGTCTATCGCAGTTTGGAGCTGCTTTTATTACCTCCAAGATATCTGATGCTCCGGCATGGTAGAGACTCTTGTCTAAGCGTATCTGACCTTCATCTATGCCTATTTGATCACACAGATGGAGTGCAGTGTAGAAAGCTCTACTCGCAGTGCTGGAAATTAGTACCTCGGGCTTCAGCTGATTTGCTGCCAAATGTTGCCCCATTTTTATTACATCCTTCCTCCCGCGCTTGCCCAAGGGGCGATCGTGATCGCTAAGATCAAAAGCCCAGGATGACTTGGCGTGCCGGATGAGGTAAAGAGTCTTCATTTAGTCGGGTAAATAGAAGTCAAAAGTTAAATCATTCATGCATTTAAAATGTCCCTTTGGACACTTGCTAAATCCTCTTTTAGAACAGGGTCTGCAGCTAAGTTTATTATTCTCAAAAATCACAAACTTCGTTCTGTATGGATATTCACCAAAGGCTGGTGAGGTGCTACCCCAGATTGAATAAATCTGTTTCTTAAAAGCAGCGGCTACATGCATCATATCGTTATCGTGGGTAAATACCCAATTGGCGGATTTTATCAGTGAGGCTAATTGATTGAAATTGAATTTTCCGCATGCATTAAATATGACTGCCTTTTTGTTTAGTTCTTCGATTTCCTTTTCCTCATGCGCTGAGCCGTGTTTAAAAAAGGCCTCTATTTCATTTGCCGTATTTACATCTTCATGTCCTCCAATCAATATGATCGGTTTATTTATTCGGTCACAAAGCTCTATTAAGCGATCAGTGGGCAATTGGCGAGTCTTATACCTTGCAGAGAGAACCACTGCAGCATACCCCTGTGCGTGCGTTTCGGGAAGCCAGTCTTTATCAACCTCATCGCGTTCCGGAATGAAAAAATCCAGACCCAAATTATCGCTAGATGTTCCCAGGGGTTTGATTACATCTAGAAATCGATCCACCACATGAGATTTCGGCAATAGATTGATTTTGAAGTTTACAAACAGCCATTGTTTGAAATTCAGCTTCTTCACCGAATAGGCTTTTTTGTTCAAATGAAGTTTAATCCTTTTTGCTTTCAGATTGTTCTGCAAATCAATAACCAGGTCAAAATGCTCCGCTTTTAGATTCCTTAAAGTCTGTTTGGTACCTTTCATTTCATGAATCTTATCCAGATAGGGATTACCATTTAAGAGAGAGAGATGCTTGCTTTTTGTGATAATGTGAACCTCTGAATCTAGTTCCGTCTTTAGTGCCCTTATAACAGGTGTGCAAAAAAGGATTTTGCTAAAGGAAGAAAAGCATATGATTAAGACTTTCATTTCAGTAAAAGTGATCTAAATGAATATTGTTTAAAAGTCATTTATGTTAAGAAATTGATCTTTCTTTCGAGAAAAGCAATTCAGGCTTTTATTAGTTTTAACTAAAACTGACGATTATGAATTATTGGCTGATTAAAAGTGAACCCAACACATACTCATGGGATGATCTGGTGAAACTTGGTAGAGATCATTGGGATGGAGTTAGAAATTTCAAGGCTCGAAACAATATCAAACAGATGAAGGTTGGGGATTTGTGTCTGTTCTATCATAGTGTGAATGAGAAGTCGATTGTAGGCATTGCAGAGGTAGTAAAGGAATATTATAAAGATCCTACAACAGACGATCATAGGTGGTATGTGATGGATGTAGTGCCTGTTAGAAAGCTAAAACGACCAGTTACCTTAGCTGAAGTGAAGGCAGATGATCGGCTGAGCGAAATGCAGTTGGTTCGATATTCCAGACTTTCAGTTCAAGTAGTCAAGAAAGAAGAATTTGACATCATTTTAGAAATGAGCGAACGATAGGGAGCTTCGTCTCGTAATTGTTGTATGAAGACCATGTATAAATTACTCATCATCCTTTCGTTGATACCTGCAATATCCTTTAGCCAAAAGAAAAAGGACAGGGACACAAGTGCTGTTATCATGCAGCCAAACCGAATAGAATTCGAAAAGAATAGAGATGGATCTGAATTCTTTGTGGTTGAAGGCGGGCTGGATGGAATTTTGGTAGCAGAGGAAACGTTAGAGCCTGCAAAGGGAGGCGGCTATCAATGGAAGCTTCATATGATTGACACTGCTCTTCAAATCAAATGGTCTCAAACCCTAGTGATACCTGCTGATGGCTCAATTTTGGGCTATGAGTATTTCGATGGTAAGTTTTATCTTCTTTTTAGCAAAAACAGATATCGGAGTGAGGATCTTATCGTCTATCAGCTATCGGCCAAATCTACTGATCATATTGCCTATGAAATAACAACAGTTTTCCCGATTGAAATCACCCATTTTGAATCGGTGGGTGAAACCATCCTATTGGCCGGGTATGCAAACTTTCGTCCAGTTGTAATCACCTACAACATCAATGATAGGATTCCACGGGTTGTTCCGGGATTCTATGACAACAAGAATGATATTTTAGATCTTGTGGTAGACGAGGAGTCTAAGCTTTTCAGCGTCATTATGTCTGAAAAGATGCGTAATAAAAAATATACAGTCAGAGTGCGGACGTTCACGGATAAAGGAGATATCATTCAGGACAATCTTGTAAATCCCGGAGAGAGAAAAAGTCTTTTAGATGCCGCAAGTACCACGTTTGCTGGCGGACTTCAATACCTGGCAGGCACACACTCCAGGAAGTCACTGCAATACAGTCAAGGTTTTTACCTGAGTAAATTCATCAACGGGCAGCAGCAGTTCAATAAGTACTTTGCTTTTGCTGATTTGAATAATTTCTTCGGGCACATGAAGCCAAAAAGAGAGCAACGCATAAAAAATAGAATTGAGAAAAAAAGAGCTCGTGGCAAAGTGAAAAAATTCAATTATAGACTGCTTGTGCATGAAATCCTCGAGAGAGACGGGGAGTACATAATGATTGCTGAAGCATACTATCCTAGATACAATTATTCCACTACCGGAAATAGCTTTAGTCCTTACGGAGGACCCGGATATACACCAGGTTTTTCGAGAGGTAATCCCTACTTTCTTGGTTATAAATATACTCACGCTGTTGTCTTAGGATTCGATCCAAACTGTAATATTCTTTGGGATCAGACATTCAAAATTGATGATATTCAGACCTATTCGCTTGAGGAGAATGTTGTCGTGAGTGCATCGGGAGATCGAGTGATTTTGATGTATGTGGAGGAAAATGAGATTCGATCCAAAGTAGTAGAAAAGAATGAGGTAGTAGAGGGGAGAACATTCAATCCTGTAAAACTCTCATATGAAACTGACGAGTTGAAAACTAAAGATCCCAATGTGGAAGGATTGAAAAAGTGGTATGGTGAAACTCTTTTTGCTTATGGGGAGCAGAATATCAAGAATGAAAGTGGTGTAGGAGGCAAAACAACCAGAAAAGTTTTTTACATCAATAAAATCCAATACAACTTAAATCGCCAGCCTAATTAAGTTGAACGCATTACCTTTGTGGGAACAATAACCTATGCAAAAGCGACTGCTTTTTGATAGCCCACTACTCAAAGTCACAATCAGTCGATTGTGTCAACAACTCATTGAAGTACATGAAGATTTTTCCCAATCGGTCATTATTGGGATGCAGCCGCGAGGAATTTTTCTAGCTGAACGGATAAAAGCTCGATTGGAAAAGCTTGTTGGCAAGGAGATTCATCTAGGTTATTTGGATACAACATTCCACAGAGATGATTTTAGAAGACGGGACGAACCCATCACGCCAAGCCAGACGAAAATCCCATTTTTGATTGAAAATAAAAATGTAATTCTGGTAGATGATGTACTATTTACAGGACGAACAGTCCGCGCAGCTCTTGACGCAATGAACACGTTTGGCAGACCTGCAAAAGTGGAATTACTGGTGCTGATCGATCGACTTTATAGCAGACATATTCCGGTAGAGGCAAACTATGTGGGGCGGAAGGTAAATACGATTCAGTCGCAGAAAGTATTGGTAGAGTTGGATGAAAATCAGGAAGAAGATCATATTTGGCTAATTACAAAAAAAGAATGAGTCAACTGAAAACCAAACACCTCCTAGGAATTAAGAACCTCGACCGAGAGGATATAGAGCTCATTTTTCAAACTGCAACTAATTTCAAAGAAGTAATCAACCGTCCGATCAAGAAGGTGCCATCATTGAGAGATGTAACGGTAGCAAACATCTTCTTTGAAAACTCCACAAGAACAAAGCTCTCCTTTGAATTGGCAGAGAAAAGACTTTCGGCAGATGTGATCAACTTTTCCGCATCAGGAAGTTCCGTGAAGAAGGGCGAAACATTGCTGGATACAGTAAACAACATATTGGCAATGAAAGTGGATATGGTTGTTATGCGGCACTCAAGTCCCGGCGCACCACACTTTCTCTCCAAACACATTGATGCGAATATTATCAATGCAGGGGATGGCACACACGAGCACCCTACGCAAGCCTTGCTTGATACTTTCTCCATTCAGGAAAAATTAGGTCAGGTGGAAGGTAAAAAGGTGGTTATCGTTGGGGATATTCTCCATTCAAGAGTGGCTCTTTCAAATATCTTCGCACTACAAACATTGGGAGCTGAGGTCATGGTCTGTGGACCCGCCACCTTGTTGCCAAAGCATATCGGGGAGATGGGAGTGAAGGTGGAAACAAATATCAGGAAGGCTCTGGAGTGGTGTGATATTGCAAATGTTCTTAGGATCCAGCTGGAGCGGCAGCAAATGAAATATTTTCCTTCCTTAAGAGAATATTCTCAATACTTCGGAATCAATAGGGAGTTACTCGACTCCTTAAAAAAGGAGATAACCATCATGCACCCGGGCCCGATAAACCGAGGAGTGGAAATCACAAGTGATGTTGCTGACTCAGAGCATGCAATCATTCTCCAGCAGGTAGAAAATGGTGTAGCGATCCGAATGGCTGTTTTGTACCTGCTAGCGGGAGTGGCTTAGCTCCCGGTGTAATTAAAAGGAGTTATTGCTTTCAACTCACTTTTAATTTTCTCAGAAACATCCAAGCTTTCAATGAAAGACTGAATAGAACTCTCAGTAATCGCTTCGTTGGTTCTGGTCAATGACTTGAGTGCTTCATATGGTTTGGGATACCCTTCTCTTCTCAGAATTGTCTGAATCGCTTCTGCAACCACTGCCCAGTTATCCTCCAGATCTGCCTTGATTGCAGCTTCATTGGCATTGATTTTTGACAGACCTTTTTCAAGCGATAGCAATGAGATAAATGAATGAGCAATCGGCACACCGATGTTTCTAAGAACCGTAGAATCTGTAAGGTCTCGCTGTAGTCTTGAGATAGGTAGCTTTGAACTTAGGTGTTCGAAAAGTGCGTTGGCAATTCCCAGATTTCCTTCAGCATTTTCAAAATCAATAGGATTGACCTTGTGTGGCATTGCAGATGAGCCCACCTCATTCTTTGCAATTGTCTGGGTGAAGTAGTTCATTGAGATGTATTGCCATATATCTCTACTAAAGTCAATAAGGATTGTATTGATCCGCTTCAGTCCGTCAAAAAGTGCGGCAATATGATCGTAGTGTTCAATCTGAGTAGTGGGGTGGCTTCTTTTGAGGCGTAGTTTCTCAGACACGAACTTATCTCCAAAAGAGTGCCAGTCGTGAGATGGGTAGGCCACATTGTGTGCATTGAAATTACCAGTGGCACCTCCAAATTTTGCTGCATATGGGATTTGCTTTAAAAGTTCTAGTTGTTCCTTCAATCTCACCACAAAAACCATGATTTCTTTACCGAGTCTGGTAGGAGATGCAGGTTGCCCGTGAGTTTTGGCAAGCATAGGAATTGCTGACCAAAGGTTGGCCTTGGCTTCAAGCTCTACCACCAACGCATTTAGTTTTGGCAGGAATGATTGCTCCAAAGCATCTTTCAGTGATAGCGGGATAGAAGTATTATTAATATCCTGTGATGTAAGCCCGAAGTGGATAAATTCTTTGAATTGAGAAAGGCCTAGACCATCAAATTTTTCCTTGATGAAGTATTCCACAGCCTTCACGTCATGATTGGTGGTCTTTTCTATCTCTTTTATTGCATCGGCATCATCAAGCGAAAAGCTCTCATAGATATTTTGGAGTGCGTCATTGTTTTCAGGATCGTATTTTTCAAGCTGAGGTATCCCGCTTTCATATAAAGCAATAAAATAAAGTATCTCAACCTTTACCCGATATTGAATAAGTGCCTTTTCCGAGAAGTAGTCGGCTAGTTGAGAAACTTTTGATCTGTATCTGCCATCTATTGGAGATATCCCTTCAAGTGGATTAAAATTCATGGATTTATGCTTGATGAAAATCGAACACAAAAGTACCTCATCATGTTTACTTGAGGAAAGAAGAGTTCAAAGGAAAGTTTACTTGCCTTACCTCCATGAGCGAACTATCTTTGCGCCCTTAAAATTGACAATATGGCATTTTCATTATTCAAAAAGAAAAAGAGCAAGAAAGACGACAGGTATCAAACCTTAACCATCAAAGAGGTGGTAAATGTGGCAAAAGATGCGGTAAATCTTGTTTTTGAAAAGCCGGATTCTTTTGAATACGAGCCTGGTCAATTTATCACGATCATCAAAGAAGTGAATGGCAAGAAGATTAGAAGAGCTTATTCACTTTGTACTACTCCATTCGAAGATGAGCATCCTGCTGTAACCGTGAAAAGGGTAGAAGGTGGGGCCATGTCCAATGATCTGAATGATAATGCTAAGGCAGGAGATCAACTCGAGATCATGGAGCCGATGGGGATGTTCACCACGGAGTTTAAAGCTGATAATAACAGACACGCTGTATTCTTTGGAGGAGGAAGTGGAATTACGCCTCTCATGTCCATCATCAGATCGATTCTACTAAAGGAGCCAAATAGTAAGACTACTTTGGTCTATGGAAACCGGCGAGAGGAATTTGTCATTTTTAAAGAGTTGATTGCCGGGTTAGAAGCTAAACACACTGACAGATTTCAGGCTATACACATTTTAGAAGAGGGAGATACAAGATATAGTGGCAGACCTACACATGAGATGATCGCAGAGATTTGCAAGGAAACCAACTGTGATAAAAACACCGAATTCTATATATGCGGTCCTCAGCCTATGATGGATGTTGTATCCTCAGGACTTAATAAAGCTGGATTCCCTGAGACAAATGTTCGGATGGAGAGTTTTGAAGCTGGAAAGACTTCACCTTCCGAAATCATTGACAAAGAAGGAGCGTCTGAAAGTGAGGTTACAATATTGCTGGATGGTGAAGAATACTCAATCACGGTTAAGAAAACTGCTTCTATCCTAGACACTGCTCTGGATAATGATCTGGACATGCCATATTCGTGTCAGAGTGGTCTATGTACCGCCTGTCGAGGAAAGTGTGTAGAAGGTCAAATTAGTATAGATGAAGCTGAAGGACTTTCTCAGGACGAACTAGATGAGGGTTATGTACTTACATGTATCGGTAAGCCAATTACGGATCGTGTTCGTGTAGAGATGGGTTAAGCTTTCTTGAATACCAAACTGAAGGTTGTCCCTTCTCCAAGTTTACTTTCACATTCAATCGTGCCACCCATAGCTGCAATAAATTTATGGGCAATGGAGAGGCCTAAACCTGTTGAACGCTCCTGCGCTGTAGGTTTTGAGCTTAGCGTTTTAAATGACTGAAATAAGCTCTTTTGCTCTTCTTCTGAAATTCCCGGTCCATGATCTCTTACCACGATCTTGTGAGTGGATTCATTAGATATTAATGAGATTTCAATTTCTTTTCCTCGCTCAGAAAATTTGATCGCATTTGATAGCAGATTGTCGATCACCTGCACCAGATAGTTTGGATCAACATTAGAAAAGCGTTCCGTGGATTTATCAATGTTGTCCACGATTTTAATCTGCTTTTGGGCAGCTATGATATCAAAATTGTGAATGGATTGATATGTCAGTGATGAAAGATCGGTCTTTTCTACTTTAAGATTCACTTTCATATTTTCAATGGCGCTGATGTCTAGCACACGATCGATCATGTTCCGCATTCTGTCAGATGAGGCCTCTAACAGCTCAACATACTTTTTCAAGTTGGCATCCGTGCTGTCTTTGATGGCATCCTCAAAGAGCGGCATCAATCCAACAATCAGGTTAAGCGGATTTCGGAGATCATGTGCCACGATACCCATGAGTTTATTCTTCTCATCATTTAGCCACTTTAGCTTTTTATTCTGCTTTTGAATTAAGAAATATGATCTGCCCAAGGTAAGCGCCAGCAAAAAGAAAAGTATCAGTGCAAGTAGCACAAGCCTGTTTTGTTTCGACTTAGCTTCAATTTCTTCAGCGTACTTTTGTTCAGCCTCTAATCTTTCCTGCTCCATCTGAGCCACCTGCTTGCGGAATTCATATTCTGCAGCAAGTTGAGTAGCTTTTTCCACGTTCTTGGCTTCATAAATAGAGTCAACAAGCGTCTGGTATTTCTCCAGATGCTTCATGGCCATTTCAGTATTTCCACGGCTTTTAAAGAATTTGTATAGCTCATGTAGCGACTCCTTGGTGTCTGTCTGAAGGTTGGATTTTTCACTAATAGAGAGTGCCATTTGCAGCGCATTCAGACTGTTTTCATTTTGATTTCTTTTGGAATAGAGCACGCCCAATCCGCGATATACAGCTGCTAGGATAGCAGCGTCTTCACATTCTATACCTGTTTTTAAAGCTTTTTTCAAAAAGTACTCACCTGAATCAAGCTTGTCTTGTGCTATATAAATAGCCCCCATTCCTTCCAGTGGGTAGCTTTCAAAGCATGGATAATTGTCCGAAAGATCAATTTCCAATGATTTCCGCAAGAAATTAATAGCTCTGGAAGTGTCACCCCTTTTCAGGTGGATGTAGGATAGATTGTTGAGGAGTGTAGCCTCGCTATCTTCCAGATTTTGAATGCGAGCTTTCTCGAGGGCATCTCCATAATACTCCATTGATTTTTCAAGGTCATTCATGTTGTCATAGATGACGCCCATATTGTTGCTGATCAAAATTTCTCCATTGATATCCTTGGTCTGAATGGCAATATCACGTGCCTGTAGGTAGTGATCCAGCGCTTTTGAGTAGAGTCCCTTTTGATCATAAATGATTCCAATTAGGTTGTGGGTTTGCCCGACCTCTTTTCGCATATCGCCTTTTGAATAGGCATCCAAGGCTTGCATTGAGTATTGTAGAGAAAGAACATTTTCCCCTCGAATATTATATATGCTAGCAAGTGAGCTACTGGCTTGACCTTTCTCTTTGTAGTCTTCATCGCCGGCAATCTTGAGCGCAAAAAGGTGTGACTGAATCGCAGAGTCTAATCGATTAGAGGATTCATAGAGCAGCCCTTTAATCCAGGCTGCATTTGAAGCTTTCTCAGTCAATTCATTTTGAAGGTAGGTATCAATGCCTTGAGAAATAAGCGTGATTCCAGAATCAAGATCGAAATAGGAGTAGAATAACCCCAGTACTGCCTGAGATCTACCCACATAGTTTGGGTCATCAACCTTCTTCCCCAGCTCATACGCAGATTTGGCGGCTGCCAGTTGTGCAGAATCTGTCAGCTCATAGGCCAGAGAAATATATAGTGTGATTTTGGCTGTATCCGATTCCGCTTTTGAAATCTCAGCTTTAAGACTATCAATAGCATTGCTTTGGCCAAAACCTGTCCAGGTAGCGAATAGAAATGAGGCGATTAGAAAAGTTCTCTTCATGGTTTTGTAAAGCTGGTATTCCAAATATAATCTATTGGTAAAAGGGTAGGAAATGACCGTCCAACACTTTTATGTTTGATGGATTTGAATTGCGGTTTATTTTGGTGACGTTAAACAAAAAGCAATGAAAATATTTTATAGCATCCTACTCACCTTCCCTGTTTTTCTTTCAGCGCAGATTCAAAGTCCCAAGGAATTTTTAGGGTATGAATTAGGTGAAAAATTCTCTCGACATCATCAGGTCGTGGACTACTACACTCATTTATCCGAAAAATCAGAAAAAGTAACCCTTATTCAATACGGAAAAACGTATGAGGATCGCCCACTTCTTCTCGCCTTTGTTTCGTCCAAAGAAAATCTGGAAAACTTAGAGAATATCAGGCTTGACAATCTCAAAAGAGCCGGAATAGAGGAGGGGACGCCATCCACTAATATTCCAATTGTGTGGCTCAGCTACAACGTGCATGGAAATGAATCTTCATCTACGGAGGCCTCTATGGCTACTATCTATGAGTTAATCAGGAATGGTTCCGACAAAAGTGACTGGCTTGAAAAAGTAGTAGTAGTCATTGATCCATGTATCAATCCGGATGGAAGGGATAGATATGTCAATTTCTTTTGGCAGAATGCAAGCCAGCCATACAACCCTGATCCAAATGCGCTGGAGCATAATGAGCCATGGCCAGGGGGTCGCCCAAACCACTATTTGTTTGATTTGAACAGGGATTGGGCATGGCAAACACAAATAGAGACCAAAAGTCGAATTAAGGTGTATAACCAGTGGTTGCCTCAAATCCACGTTGATTTTCATGAGCAAGGTATAAACTCTCCATACTATTTTGCGCCTGCCGCACAGCCGTATCACGAGTTGATCACGGAGTTTCAAAGAAATTTCCAAACCGAAATTGGTAGAAATCACGCCAAATATTTCGATGAGAACAACTGGTTTTACTTCACGAAGCAGTTTTTTGACCTGCTCTATCCGAGCTATGGAGATACCTACCCGACCTATAGTGGTGCTATTGGTATGACCTATGAGCAGGCTGGTCATGGACGTGCAGGGCTTGGTATTATAAAGCAAGAGGGCGACTCCCTCACGCTGAAAGATCGAATAGCTCACCATTATACAACAGGATTGTCTACGGTCGAAATTGCCGTTCAGCACTCTGAACGTCTGCTGAATCAGTTTTCACGATTTTTTGGAGATAATTCAGCATTGAAGTACAAGACATTTGTACTAAAGTATGACGGGAATGATGATAAGTTTAATGCACTTAAATCCTGGCTTGATGATCAGGGTATTAGGTATGGAAGAGCTACCGGAAAGATGAAGGGGTATGACTATGCCACAGGCAGGACTACTGACTTTTCTATTTCTTCCAATGACCTGGTAGTCACCACCAATCAACCTAAAGCTACGCTTGCTCACATTTTGTTTGAGCCTAAAACAAAGTTGGTTGATTCGGTTACATACGACATCACAGCATGGGGTGTGCCGTATGCTTATGGAATTCAAGCCTATGCTTCAGAGCAATCAATTTCTGTGAGTCAGGAGAATCCCAAACCTTTTCAAGTAGCGAGCGCTCCAGAGAAAGCTTATGCTTTTATCAGCAAGTGGAACAGCATGGATGACGCACGATTTCTTGCTGCCCTATTGAAAGAGGGTGTGAAGGTGAGGTTTACTCAAAAGTCTATGAATTATAAGGGCGAATCTTTTGATCGAGGAAGTCTGATTATTGCTAAGCGCGATAACAAAAATCTTCAAGGTTTTGAAGATAGGATTACAGAGATGGCAAATGAATACGAGAGATCACTGGCTGTTATTCAAAGTGGATTTATGGATGGAGGACCAGATGTTGGGTCTTCCGATGTTCGATACCTTGAGAGACCAAAAATTGCGCTGATTGGAGGTGAGGGCACCTCATCGCTGGCTTTTGGTGCCACCTGGCATTTTATGGAGCAGGAACTTGATTATCCCGTTACCATTTTAGGATCTGATTACTTTGGAAGGGTTGATCTGTCCGATTATAATGTTATTATCATGCAGAGTGGATGGTATGGGAATTTTGGTGAGCGTGAAATGAAGAAGCTTATCGAGTGGGTTTCTGCGGGAGGCAGGCTGATAGCTGTTGAAGGTGCCTTGAATAAACTAAAGGATAGCGACTACTCCTCACTTACTGCATATGTGGATGAGGATGCAAAGAAGGCTGCTGAGAAAAATGATAAGGAGCGAGAAGAGGCCGCAAGGCTTGTGCCATACGAGGAGCAGGAGCGAGAGTTCATTAAAGGGTTTGCTCCGGGGGCTATTTACAAAGTGAAAATGGATAAAACTCACCCATTAGCATTTGGGTATGGAGATACCTACTACACGCTGAAAACGGGTTCAAACAAGGTGGCATATCTTGATGGAAACAATGTGGGCATTGTGGTTAATAAAGAAGATTTGCTAAGTGGATTTGCCGGTCAGTATGCTAAAGAAGACATGGCTGAATCACTGGTGTTTGGAGTGGAGAATAAGGGTAGGGGGCAGATTATTCATATTGTCGATAATCCGCTGTTTCGTTCTTTCTGGCAAAACGGGAAGCTCTTAATGGTGAATGCAATGTTTTTTGTGGGACAATAAAATTTAATGGAGCAAGCGGTCTGTGAGCAGGATCGCTTGTTACTCCTTTTTCAATCTTCCATTCTCTTTCAGTGCCTTATGGATAATCCACTCGATCTGTCCATTGGTTGAGCGAAATTCGTCTGCAGCCCATTTTTCCAAAGCCTTCATGGTTTCTTCGTTTAGCCTAAGCGCAAATGGTTTTTTCTTAGCCATCTATTCCCCAGTTTTCTTTCAACCTCCGCACAGCTCTCTCCAATTCATCTGATTTTTGAGTTCCCAGTAAAATTCGTTTGTCATTTTTGGTAACGAGCTGAAGTCCGGTATTTCCTACCACATTCAATGCTTTACCATTTCTAATGCTGATTCGATAGCCCCAGCCACCATATTCCATGATTGGGCTGTATTGACGAATGTAAATCTCTTTCACATCATCTTTTGTGATCTTTTTTTCTTTATTCACAAAAGGAGGATAGCGATAGTATAGATTTTCCTGATCTATGGAAATGTGAAGTTTGGAAAAAATGAAGAGCATGACCAAACCACCAGTGACAATTGCAGCTATGATCAACCCAACGATTCCTTCCGTATCCTGTCTGTAAAAAACTGCCAATGCTGTGCCACCAACAGATACCAGTGAAATTCCAATAACCAAATACCACATCCAGGTGCCGACGAAACTTTGCTCTTCTTTAAAAATTAGTTTTCCTTTCATGATACAAAAAATTCAACGTTCCCTTTCCAACATTACAATGATCGTTCTGTGATCTGATGTGAAGCTGTGTACTTTCCAGCCTTGTCCGATGTATTCTTGCATTCTCTTTTCAAAGCTCTCCAGCTTTTCGAAGGTCTTTTGTTTAATGAATTTATAGCTATTCATGACTTCTAATGATTGAGTGTACCTGAATTAACCACTGGAGCCACATCTTTATCAGCACACAACACCACCATTAAATTACTGACCATGGCGGCTTTTCGTTCCTCATCCAAATCAATAACCTCTTTCTCTTTCAATTGATCCAACGCCATCTCCACCATGCTTACAGCACCCTCAACAATTTTATGTCTGGCTGCTACAATGGCGGTAGCCTGCTGTCTTCTCAGCATAGCACTTGCTATCTCCTGAGCATATGCCAAATATCCGATTCTTGCTTCTAGGATTTCGATTCCTGCGATGGCTAGACGTTCGTCCAGCTCTTTTTCAAGATCCTCATTTACCTCTTTTATTCCTGATCTCAGTGTTACATCTGCCTGTTCATCATCAAAGTTGTCATATGGATAGGTACCAGCAAGTTTTCTTACAGCAGCATCGGTCTGTACCCTTACGAAGTTTTCATAATCATCCACTTCAAAGGCGGCCGCAAATGTGTCCTTAACTCTCCAAACCAGAATGACAGAGATCATGATAGGATTACCAATGCTGTCATTCACTTTGATTCGCTCACTGTCAAAGTTTCTTGCCCTAAGACTTATTCGCTTTTTGGTGTAAAAGGGATTGACCCAATAGAATCCATTGCTGCGGACAGTGCCTATGTACTTTCCAAAAAGGACTAAAACCCGGGAGCCGTTCGGGTTTACATAGAAGAAGCCAGGCATCATGAGGAGCCATGGGAGAAGTAGGAGTAGCCAGATTGGTTGCTTTGTGATCGAAATCATGGCGATGAACCCTCCCAGTAGTGTAATGTTTAGTAGTAGGGCCAGATAACCTGACACGGGAGTATGAGTTTTTTCTTGTGTTTGCATAGTAGTCAATTTTAATTGTGATATTAAAATGATATCATATCAATATACGATGAAAAATAATAAATGGTTATCATTTAATATTTTCATTGATTTGCAGGATGGAAAATGAGACGATCAATTGGAAGGATTTTCACCATCAGATTTATCAGATATACCATGGGATCATAGCCCTGACATTGGTGCCCTTTGCACTCTTGTTTTTGGAGTGGGATACATCTTCCATTGATGAGCGAATGGATAACCTCCTGTTCATTTTATCCATCCTTCTTGTTTGCTTGGTTGCTTACGCGAGCTGGTATGTATGGCGAGGAGCTAAAGTGCAATATCGACTAGGTGAAAAGATGGAGTTAATTGACAAGCTCCGGGAATTTAAGAGGGTCAATACAAAAAAATATTTAATCCTTGGTGTGGCTGGAATCACAATGGCAGGAGCAATGTGGCTGGCGCCATCATTCATTTTAGTGATTGCTTATTTTTCGATTTTGGTACAGTACTCTTTTCTGCGACCCTCTGAGGATAAGTTTGTAAGGGATATGCGTCTCACAAAAGCTGATAGGCAAAAACTGCATGAAAAATAAAAGCGTCACCCGATTGGATGACGCTTTTAAAGCTGATTCTAAACGCAATAATTAGAGGGTGATTCCGAAGCTTATTGCATTAAGCTCAGGTCCACGTCCCTGTGAAAATACATTGTTTAGATCATAAGTACCAAAGAGTTCTACACCTTTCCAGCCCACCTGTGCTCTGAGTCCGTATCTGAAGTTTTCCAGGAAGAAGTCATCTCTTTCTTTATCCTTTTCTCTGTTTCCGTCCTCTTTGTACACGTATTTGGTGTGACTGCCAATTCTATATCCAGCGTATCCTCCAAGCCCGAATCGAAATCCTTTTCTTGAATATTTTTTGATTTTCAGCCCACTGGATTCGATGCTCGTGATCTTCTGACGACCTCTTGAGAAATCAAACATTGGAACAGCTGTCACATTGATGTATGAGGCTGTGAGCTTACTTTTCAGTCCATTTTGGGTGGCTGGTGCCAGGTTAAACTCAGTGGCATCCGCTCCTTCAACTATGATGTAATCTGTATCTTCAAGCTTCCAGTTGTACCAGTTTATCCCAAGGCCCCACTCCAGAAATAGCGGGCCAGCAAGCCAGGTTCTGTTTGTACTATTCAAACCAACGTACCATGATCCAAATGCCTTGACAGAATGAGGAGCATTTCCCGCTGGGAAGTTTCCATCTTCCAGCCAGTTATTTAAACCAATATCTATATTGAAGTGGTGGGTGGTTCTGTCAGCACGATCAGCTTCATAGGTCACTTTCTTTCTATCGTTCCAATCGTCATCATCCCAATCGTCAACTTTATCCGGATCCACGTCTACTTCTACACCTCCAAGCTTGATGCGAATTTCATCATCATTGATTTTCCAGTCCTTCATTTCAACCTGATCATTATTTACATATGCTTTGCCATCGTTGATTTCCATATACTCTACACTATCAGATAGTTGACTGTTTAAATCTCTGATCATCTGGTTGATATCATAATTTTCCAGTGAAGCAAGATCTTCCCTGCTTTTAGTCACTATCACGATCTTGCTGTTGTTATTGAGCTCGATGATGACTGTATCTTGTCTGGGGTCGTTGTGACTGGATGCTACTGCAGGTATGATCACAGCCAGCATTGCCAAGGTTAAGATTGATTTCATCCTACTGTATATTTTATGTTTCGTTTTCATGTCCTTAGTCGTTTATAATGAGTTTTTGTCCTTTTTATTTTTAAATCCGCCATTAAGCAGATTGTCTTTTGCAGTTTTAATGTCTGCCAACATATCTCCCGGGTCAATTTTTTCGGTGAAAGCAATAAACTTCTTAAATGCACTGGTAGAATCAGCTTTTGGTGCACCTTCTGGTTCATTGCTAGTCGAGGAGGCTATGTAGGTGATTTTCACAGTTCTGAACTCAGGCTTGATCACCTCTTCCTTCACTTCTTCAAGTATGGTCGGTTGGTCTACTTCCACTTCTGCTACCATGGTTTTTGACTCCACCTCTGCCAATGGTAGCGTTTCCTCTACTTCTTGCTGAGTATCTGGTGTCTCATTTACCGCAAACTGAACTTGTGGTTTGTTATTTTTCCTGCTTGCAGGAGCATTTTGAGGTTGTTTCGATTGTTTCTTGGAGCTTTGATCTTCATCACTTTCTTCCAATACAGGCAACACAAACTCAGGATGTCCTTGATAAACTGGATGACTCACCTCAGAAGCAATCGGAGTAAGATGCTCCGTACTGGAGTCAGGCCATACAATCCATGAAATCAAGAATAATGACACAGATGCAGCCACCCAATAAACAACGGGTGTCTTTTTGGGACGAATCTGTTTTTCTACTTGAGACCATGCATTCGCAGAAGGAGTCACCTCCAACTGGTCTAGCTTTTCTCTGAATAACCGATCAATGTTATGTTGATCCATTGGTAATATTATTTTCTATTTCACTTTCAATTTCTGCCAGTTTGGTTTGTAACCATTTCCTGGCTCTGCTCAGCTGAGATTTTGAGGTGTTTTCGCTGATATTCAGCTGCTCCGCAATCTCCGCATGATTATAACCCTCTATTGCGTAGAGGTTAAAAACCGTCCTGTATCCTACAGGTAGTTCACCGATTAGTTTAAGCAGGTCTGCCTGATCAAGGGAGTCTTCCATGACGTTGAGGTTCGGACTATCAGTAACGTTCTCAATGTCTGTTTCCAATGACATATTTCGATTTTTTCGGATGTACATTAGGCATTCATTGACCATTATCCTTCTGACCCACCCCTCAAAGCTTCCTTCACTTTTAAACTGATCTAATTTTTCAAAGACTTTTACGATACCCCCGATCATCACATGTTCTGCTTCTTCCCGATCCTTGATGTATCTGAGGCATACCCCCAACATTTTGGGAGCCAGACGATCATACATGTCACGCTGCGATGAAGCCTTACCTTTTCGGCAGCCCTCAAGCAATTCTTCTTCGGTTAGTGACTTATTTATTCGCAGCATGGTTATGACCTTCATGGGGTAGATGCAGCTTGTAGGCTGACGGTTGCATGGGGTGAATTTAAAACAAAAAAAAAGTCGGCTAAGGCCGACTTTCTGTTAGTATTTTATTCTGAATCAAACATTAATCATTTTCGTGATTAGCATGATGGTGGTGGAATCTATTCTGTCTTTTTAGAAGGAATCTCCACATGCTGGTCCACATATCGTCAAACGCGTAATGAATGATGTTTTTGAAATTGAGCCAATTGTCTCGTTTCTTTTCCATGATTTACACTTAAGCTGATTGTTAAATCAAATGTACATTTTTTAACGATAAAAATTCATTGGATGTTCATTACGATTGAAATAAATGAGAATTATGAAATGGTAATCTTGGAATAATTCTAAATAGAATATTTACCAAACATAAAAAAGAGGGGCCGAATAACAACCCGGTACCCCTCTGTTAAGTATGAAGAGGAATGCAAGGATATTGTAGCACCGTTTTGGATAATTGTAAAAAAGGTTGAAACCATCTAACTGTAAAAAAGAAGATTTTTCTGACCAATCAGGGTGTTTAGCTTTATTGCTTGTTTTAACTAACACAACTCAACGTGAACTGGACAATGATAGCGATAGGCCTTACCCTATTGGGAATAGCTCTTATATGGTATACTAAATACCGATCTCTGAAAACCACAGAGAACAATGAGGGTGATGATGAGGCTGAGCTAATGTCCATCTTTAACAAAACGATAGAGCTGGTAAACACAGAAAAATACTATCTGAATAAGAGTGTGAAGCTATCAGATCTGGCCAAAGAGCTCTCCTACAACGAACGGTTAGTTTCCCGAGCTATAAACAAATACGGGAGTGGTAACTTCAATAAGTTCATTAATTCTTTTCGCATAGAGCACTCTAAAGAGCTACTCACGGGGGGGAAGTTTGACCACTACACCATTGAGGCTATCGCTGAGGAGTGCGGCTTTTCAAACAAGGTTTCATTTTACAATGCTTTTAAAAGCGAGACCGGAATGTCGCCAACACAATTTCGGGCGGTAAAACAGTTGTAATTCCTAAAACCCTATCATTATTTCCTGAAAATGTAAAAAAGCATAATCCTTTATATAAAGAATCACGATTCTTAACATATGTACCTGAAAATCAATAAGTAGGGGTCCTATTAAATACGTTTTGGTTGAAACAAAATATCACCAAGATGTATACTCAAGAAATAGGACTAACAGAAGAACTGGCGATCGTTGAAGAAATGATTTTGCTGGAAGGAAACGCAAAAAAATATCACATACTAGTACCGGACAATCGGGCTGAGATTTTCATTCCACTAAGTGAGGATATTTCACTTAAACCCATTGGGGGCATTAGGGACATTAGTTTAGAGGCTGGCAAAGCTTATTTTTTCAAGCCCAGAGGTAGGGGAGTTGAGGTTTTGCTGGAAGACACAAACTGCTTCATTGCAAAGGTCAATTCAATCTATACCAAAAACATATCTGAGAGACTTCAGGAAGTATGTAATGGTGTGTATGAGTTCCAAATCGGCGCTAGAGATGTAAAGACACTTCTTAGAACCCTTTATAGTGGAGATATATATGAAGCAAGCGATGTAATCCAAAACTTGCTACCAGACGCCTCAGACTTGTTTGAATATAACATGACTGTATTGGATTCGATTGAAAAGATCAGGAGTACCAGTGGCACGATTTCAATCAAAGAAATTTACTCTACGCTAAATGTGAGCAAATCAAAACTGGAACAGCACTTCAATAAAGAAATAGGTCTTACGCCAAAAGAATTTTGCAAAATTGAAAAGATCAATTGCTTCATAAACACCTACAAGGAGGCAGCAGGGCTTAGTCTGACAGAGTTGACATACCAATGTGGCTATTACGATCAATCTCATCTGATTAAGGATTTTAAATACTTCTTGGATACAAGCCCCAAGAAGTATTTTAATCAATTAGGAGTGATCTAGCAGAAGCCCTATTGCACCAAGAATTTCTTTGTAAGAGTTTGGCCACTCTTACTTTGAAGTCTCAAAAGGTATGTTCCGCTGGAGAGTTCACCGATATTCAAACTATTAGAATTCCTGAATGAGTTAGGGGAGATCGTTTTAATTAGTTTGCCATTTAAGTTAAAAATAGAGATGTCATTGATACTCTGGACTCTTTCAGAGTATTTGAAGTTAAGTATGCCATTTTTTACAGGGTTGGGGTATATGGATAGATTTGAATCCTTATCGGAATTGCCGGCAGAGAGAATGCTTTCATAGGCATATTCCAAATCCAGATCAATTGTCCATATACCTCTTCCGTAGGTAGCCACTACTATCTCTCCTTCAAATACTTTCATATCAAAAATGAGAACTTTAGGGATGTTGCTATTTAAGGGATTCCAAGACATCCCATTATCGATAGATTCATAAATGCCTAATTCAGTGCCTACCCAGATTTTTTGATTGTCGGGGAACACAATCATGGAAAATGTGGCAATATCAGGAAAGCCGTTATTGCTTTCCTCCCCACTTAAGCCAAACCCACTTATGTCTTCCCATGTTTCACCCAGATCATTTGTGCGGAGAATTTTAGGAGAATTGTATTGTGAAAACAACAAAAAGGCAGAGTTTGGGTCTGAAGGATGAGGTACAATGGAGGTTACATTCCCCAAAGCTTTTGAGAATTTGCTGACCGGATCAAATGTCTCTCCTCTGTCCGTGGAAACAAATATGCTTCTGTCATCATCAATGGCGCCACCTGCCCACACAATCTTAGGGTCAATATCAGATACCTCTACATTGAGAAACCCACCCCAGCTATTTGTCTCGTCGCTATTAAGAGTGACAGACTCCCACGAATCCGCAAAATTGGTACTCTTCCATACCCCACGTGAACTAACTGCAAAAACAACATGAGGAGCCAGGTATGAATTTGAGAGTCTGGTTATAAATGGAGCATTCCCATTTGTAAACCCAGAGTCGTCAAGTCCGGAGGTTGCCGAAATGTATGTGTTTCCACCATCCGTAGATTTATTGATTACGTTTCTCTGATATGAGATTAAGATTTCATCGGTATTTCTTCGATTCCACAGCACATCGAATCCATCTGCCAACTGCGCTGGATGTTGCTCAATGTATGGAGTGGTAGCATTTGGAGATGTTCCTGTAGACATCATCACGTCGTTATCCTGAGTGCCCCCCAGGTAGACATTTTCTCCATGCTTTTTAGCAATAGAATAAAACTGTGAGGTGTTAAGACCACTCTCGTGTTCAGTGAAAGTAGCACCATTGTTTGTTGAGGAAGCTACTCCGCCATCGTTTACACTCAAAAGTTTAAAAGTGTTCTCGGAAGTCTCAATGGTCGTTAAATAGTGATGGTCAGGATGTACATTTCCATTTAGCTGTGCAATTTGAGATTCTTGAAAGACAAGTGGCCCGAATTTTATTTTTAATGAAGATTCCGGAAGATTGTCTGGTGTCCATTCACCACCGGGAGTCAACGTTGGCCAGAAAAATAAATATTGCTTGATCTCCTGGCCACCATTCACAGTAATTTCTGAACTTGGTGTAGCACTGTATGCCAAAGAGTGTATATAAATGTACTCTCGGTTATCTGAAAGCTCATCGTCATCCGGGTCTCTTTCATTTAAATTAAATGCACCATCTCTTTCCTGATCTCTGAATGAAACCATGAGCTGAGTATTATTGTCGATATCCCAAACTTCAAAAGGCACCTCAACATAATTAGAATATGCATAATTCTGCGCGGGCACACCGGCATTTCCTCCTGCTGGCACAAGGAATCTATGGGCTAACTGAGATTTTCCAGGTCCAAATCTAATCTCAATGGTGGGCGTGTTTTCAGGATCGTTAATAGAGAGTCTATTCTGAAAGTGAGTGCCATTGTCAAAGTTTACAAAAGAGAGGAAATCTTCTGTGTCATTCTGTTCCGTTCCTAAATAATTTGGAGACCCTTCAGTTACCTGATCGCTGACTGTTCCGGTGTATAACTCTACACCTCCCCAAAAAACTTTATCAGCATCAAAGGGATGAGCTACAATGCAGTTATCGTATTCACCTTGTATCAAATAATCTATGTCGCTGGACTGATTTGGATCGGAAATTAAAATCCATGTATAGCCCATGTCATCAGACCTAAATAGTCCCGATCCTGTCCTGTTTACATACCCTACTGAAGCATAGATTATGTCTGAATTGCTTGGAGCGATGGCCATTTCAATTCTTCCAGTCGTACCTCCAGCAGAATTGACAATGTCATCAAGATTGGCGTAAGCGAAAGTGGTACCCCCGTCGGTTGATATAGCTATGCCCCTAAAAAGAACAGAAGCGTAGAGTGTGTCAAATGAGTCTGGGTGTGCGACAACTTGCAAAACACGAGAGTCAGGCTCCCAAATTTTGCTCCAGGTAGCTCCTCCATCAAAAGATCTCATCAAAGCGGACTCAAGTGTTCCTTCTACACCATTTGAAGTTGCAGCAATGATGTCATTTTCATCTTCAGGATTGACAATGAGGCGATTTGTATTTGTAAAGTCCGAAGAATTTAGAAGGGAGGTAGATTCCAATAAATCCCAGGAATCTCCTCCATCTGTACTTTTAAAAATTCCATACCCGTCTGCAAACCCTCCGCCTAATGCTCCTTCCCCTGAACCAGCGTATAAAATGTTAGGATTACTTTCTGATTGCGCAATTGTGACAATTGAAAGGTTAGGAAGGTTTGTTGAGACTTCTGTCCATGTATTCCCTCCATCGGAGGTCTTCCATATTCCTCCGGATGCTGAGCCGGCAATCCAAGTGAGACCTGATGGATCATTTTCATCTACAACAATGGCTCTCATTCTTCCTCCAACATTGGACGGTCCACGTTCTACCCAAGAATTTTGGGTTTCATTTTTTAAACGAGAGCTTTCAGCGGCTTTAAGGTATTTGAGAATTTGTTTATTGGGATTTATATTCAAAGACTCATTTCCTGATTTTGTCCTAATCATCCTGAATAGATAGTTGCTGATATCTATGTCAGATTTGATTTTGATTAGCTCTTCGGGAGTAGGAGCTTTTGATCGGTGTACAATTCCAACCATTAGAATTACTAATGTGAATAATATGCTGATTTTAATGACTTTCATGATTCTCTTTTTTTAATGGTATTAAGTCTCCATTATCCAGGTCTAGATAATAGTCGTAGGTGGTTTGGTTGACTTGAGGTAATGCAGGTAAAAGGCTGACAAGAATTTTGCCTTCAGCCCATGAAGCCGACCCGATAGAGCCAGTGGCCTTTCGGACAATTTCTTTATTCAATGTTTTTGAATATACAGTTATAACCAGATGACCTTTGGAATCCACTACAGTACACAAGTAGTATTTGTCAGACTGATCTGGTTGGCAATCTGGCTTACCTACGGATTCATTCAAACTTTTTTTGTAAGTGGCCACAGGACTGCAGAAATACAGTCCCAGAAAAGGGAGTAGAATTATGATACTTACTAAATGCTTCATGGATTTTATTGATTGAAAGAATAAAAGCTATCAATTTGATAGCTTTTATTCTTAATGGATTGTTATTAGAAAATTACTGCTCTTCTAAATCAAATGCTTTGATTTCGTTTCGTGCATTTTGATCTACAGCAGGGATGTTGTCATTTGCCAAAATCTCAGCTTCTGGAAGTTGCCATAATGATGGAATTCCATTGGCCGGATAGCTAAGCAAAGCAAATGCTGCGTGATTTGTTCCTGCATAGGTTCGATCCATCGGCTTGTTAAGCCTTTTTAGATCATTATAAGAAACACCCTCGCCCCAAAGCTCTATTCTTCTTTGAAGATAGATTTCCTCTCTTAGCGCATTTCCTGTATTGGTAGATAAAGTATACCCTGGATCACGGAAACTTACCAGTTCGAATAGCACATTAGCGGCAGTTGCATCTCCCAGCATTGCTCTAGCTTCTGCTTCAATCAAATACATCTCTGAAGCTCTCATGTACACATAGTCTCCTTCAAAGAACGTATCGTCGATAAATTTGATATTAGCATAAGCAGGAAGTCCGTTTCCAGTAGGGTCACCCGCAACTGGATCAACAAATGCGTCTCTTCTGGTATCAGAGACAGGAATGGCATCATATAAAGCTCTGTCAATCATCTTGTACACACCTAAAGCACCTGTGTAACCAGGAGTTGTGTTTCCAAAATGAGAGAAGAATGAAGCAAAAACGGTTGAAGACTCTGCATCAATATCAGCTCCCCACATCACTTCAGCATTTCCTAAATCTGAGAATCCATCATAGGCAGCAAGAGTATATCCTGTTCTAGCAGCTAATGCAGCATCTCTTGCTCCGGCCCAGTTTTCCATATCCAGATATGCTCTAGCAAGAAATCCATTTGCTACGCTCAAGTCAACCTCTTGTTTAGAAGATCTGGTGAATCCACTTAAATAACCTACTGCAGCAGTGAGATCTGATACAATCTGATCATACGCTTCTTGTACAGTACCTCTTGATTTACCTAAGAAGTCAGCTCCATCTGGTATTGGAATACCTAAGGCAGACGGATCTTGGCTATATGGAGAACTATACATTTGTACAAGCCTCAGAAGCATCATTCCTTTCAATGCATGAGCCTGTCCAAGCAGCCATAGATTTTCATCTGTAGCAGTAGCAGGATCAGTAGCATTAATCAGAAGGTTACATTGTGCGATTTGGCTGTAATATGTAGTCCATGTTAGCCTTGTTCTCGTAGAAGTCTGGAGTCTACCAGTTAAGTTATGGTAAAATCCATACCAATGCAGGAATGACATAGTTATATCATGCGCCATCATATCAGAGCCAATTTTTGCTGACATGTGGCCATAGTCTGTATGTCCGGTGGTACCACCAATTCCGAACGTTCTGAGTGAAGCATATATACCACTTATAAGTCCCTGGGCAGCCGCGGGGCTTGAACCTACCTGCTCATCACTCACCACTTCAGCCGGAGTTGTTTCCAGAAAATCTTCTTTACATCCGGAAATCAAAACCAAAGCCGCTGTTAATAAAATACTTGACTTTAAATTTTTCATATTATTGATTTTTATATTTTCATGGAACCAGCAATTGTTCATTGCCAGCTCTATCAAAAACTTATTTTAATCTGGTTGTAAGCCCAAAGCTGACAGCTCTTACCACTGAGTACTCATTGAGTCCGTTACCAGTTAAGCTTAGTCTTGGATCAAACCCTTGTCTTTTTGACCAAAGAGCAACGTTGTTGGCCGTTACAAATAGTCGGGTATTTGTAAGAGAAGCTTTGTTTACAAGAGCCTCAGGCATTGAGTAACCAAGCGTAATGTTTTGCAAGCTCAAATAATCAGAACTTACCAACCAGTAATCAGAGAAATTATCCTGATCGTCATCGAAAACATCTAATCTAGGAATTGTAGCACTTGTGTTTTCTGGAGTCCATGTGTTAAACACATCCTTATGATAGTTCTGACCAATGTCTCCTGCAGATCCCATTAGTCCTTGGTATAAACCATCATATCCATATCCACCCATTTGGTAAGCGAATGAAACGTTCAGGTCAAATCCTTTGTAAGCTACGTTAAGGCCAAAACCTCCGTTTATGTCCGGAATTGCAGTCTTACCGATGTAATATTCAGTTGCATCATTCCATACATTTGTAGTTACAATCTCTCCTGTAGGCTCACCAGTAGATGGATCAGTAACATCCATGTACCATAGGGCATCACCATTGGTTTCATCTACACCAGCAAATCTCCTCATGAAGTATTCATATCTAGATTTACCTACCTGCCATCTAAACCTAGTAGCATTAGGGTCATCAATAGCTTCATCAGGAAGTTCAGTTAACTCATTTTTCCACATTGATCCGTTAAAATCAAGCGTAACAGTTAAGTCACTTGTTCTCACTACATCTGCAGTTATAGAGAAGTCAAATCCCTTGTTTTCCATTGATCCAATGTTTTGAGGGAATGAAGGTCTACCTTCTGAGATTGGTAGTGGATTGTCAAAAATCATATCCTCCACCTTTCTTACCCAGTAGTCGAACCCAAGCGCAACTCTATTATCCATCATTGCCAATTCAAATCCGGCGTTGATGTTTGTATTGGTCTCCCATTGCAGATCTGGATTTCCAAGTGTATAGAATTGAATACCTGGAGATCCACTTACATTCACTACCTGGTTTTGATTCAAATAAGGGAAGTAGTTTCTGTTATCAGGATCGCCAACAAGTGTTCTGTTGAAAGGATAAAGAACAGCATCATTACCATTCTGCCCGATACTTGCTTTCAACTTTAAGTTGTTGATCAGATCAACACCTGAAAGGAAAGATTCTTCACTTATAATCCAACCAATACCTGCACCATAGAATGTACCCCATCTGTTATCAGGGTGGAATACGGAAGATCCATCTCTTCTGATGTTAGCATTTACAAAGTATCTATTTCTGTAGGAGTAATTCGCGCTTGCAAAGTATCCTTCAACGGCATAGTTTTTCTCAAAGCCTCTAAGTGCTTGAAAGTTTGCAGAGTTGTCGAGCACTGGCAAGGTGCCAATAGCTACCTCAGTTCTCTGAGCGTTTGTATAAGTGAACTTATACTTTGTAGACTCATGACCTAAGAGAATTTTTATGTTATGTTCATTAAAGTCTCTATCCCAGGTCAATAATTGCTGGCCACTTAGGGTAGTAGCATTGTTTCTACCTTGAGTAAGTCTACCGTTCGCATTTTTTGCATCACCTCCAATTGGAGTGGCGAAAGTTGTAAACTCTCCACTTACGATATCACCTGATCCTCTTAATTCCAATTGGAAGTCATTCAAGAATCTGGCCTTTGTATAGAATCTGGAAGTAATGTTATGAGTCACAAAATTGTCTACATCAGCAAGTCCTGTAGCTACAGGGTTGTTGAATGCTCCATATGGTCTCGTTCCATAATATCCGTTATCCGCCTCACCAAAGTCAAAGATTCTATTACCGTCAGCGTCTAATAGAAGCTCTTTAGTTGTAGCATCGTGCGCATAAATTGGATAAATCGGAGCTACGTTTCTTACCCAGCTAAATGTATTGCTATAGGTAGCTGAACCAACAGTTGCCAATGGGGCATCCTGATCTGTAAATGCATAATTGAACGCTCCTCCAAAGTCTAACCAATCTGTAGCATTGTAATCAATGGAGAGCCTTGAGCTTATTCTTGAGAATCCAGAGTTGATAGCGTACCCTTCATCATCGAGGTATCCAAGAGAGAAATATGTCGATGTATTTTCTCCTGATGATCTAATTCCCAAGTGATACTCCTGTCTGGTACTTTGGTTGAAGAGTTCGTTCTCCCAATTATCCAGCGTCATAACTTGCTGCAATCCTGAAGCCAATCTTCCAGTAGATGGGTCAATAATAGCATCATCTGCGGCGCTGTAAATATTGTATCCCAAAGGTGCATCTCCTCCTGTAATTAGGCCGGTGGCAGCTGCAGCACTCGCTGTTGCATTATCCTCACCCAAGAGATTCATACGACCGATTCTTACTCTGTCGAACCACATTTCGTAGTACTGTCCAGGATCTGTGATGATATCATACTCCTTTACCGCACGATCATTCACCCCGTATTTGGCATTAAAAGTCACTTCAAGACCTTTATTACTACCTTTTTTCGTTGTAATGATGATTACACCATTGGCACCTCTACTACCATAAAGAGCATTTGCAGATGCATCCTTAAGGAAAGATATTGACTCAATATCCTGTGCGGCTAGTGAATTGATATTGCCATAAAATGGCACCCCATCTACAACATATAATGGAGCACTTGACGAACCAATTGAGCCAATTCCTCTAAATCTTACCGTTGGTGATGCGCCAGGCTGACCATTATCATTAATGATCTGCACACCCGCAACCCGACCAACCAATCCTTGAATTGGGTCTCCTGATTGTACATTATTCAAATCCTTTTCGTCAATTACGTCAACAGACCCTGTAATTGACTGTCTTGTTTGCTCACCATAAGCAACCACTACTACCTCTTGAAGTTCAGTGGCACCACCCATTGTGACATCAATTGTCGTTCTTGTACCGATATTGATCTCCTGAGTTTCGAAACCTACAAATGAGTAAACCAAAACATCTCCATCATTTACTTGAAGTCGATAGTTTCCGTCTAGATCCGTCGTAGTTCCATTCGTGGTGCCTCTAATCACCACATTCACTCCGGGCAATCCCTCACCAACATCGTCGGTGACTTTTCCGGATACCGTTCTCTGGGCGTGGACCTGAGCCACCACCAAGAGACATACCATCATTGAAAAGAAAAACTTTTTCATACGCATGATTTGTTTGTTAAAAAAATGTTTAAACCTGTAAGGGTAGCGCCGAAAAAGTCTTTTTAATTGTAAAAAAGAAGCCCCTAAACCGTAGGGGATTTAGGGGCTTGAAATAGTTACAAAGCTATTTTACAATTTTTTCTCACTCTTTATACCATACCCTGATTAACTGGTACCAATGTGACGAACTCTCCCGTCCTGTGCCTAGCATTGTGTCTTCACTACCTTCTTCATCAGAGTCATGAATATTTGGGAGCAGAACGGTCTCTATATTTATGATTTCATGACCAGAATCGGTGGTCCATTCATTCATTGAGGTGACAATATCTGTAAAGGTTTCAATTTCAGTTGACTTGAAGAGTCCGCCTTTTTTTGTCACTTTAGGAGTAAAGTCAATATGCTTAATCATGGTAATTAGGGTTTATTCCATGAATTTATAGACTTTCTTAAAACATTGCTAGCTTTTTCGATCAATTGAAAAAGTCAAAGAAACTCCTTCTTTTCTCCAATTTTAAATCTTGTAACACGGAGGATTTAACTCGTATGGAGAGGAAATAAGATTGGTATCTACCGAATGGAACCCAGTCAAAATTCATTGTCCAGCAATGAAGGTCACGTGAAACACCTACACGCGTGGTTGTGAAATCTTTGGCCTCAAAGTCATAGCCGGAGTTAAATGTGATCTGTGTTTTATCTGTAAGACCTAATGTGCCGCTAAACTGAAAGCTCTGTCGAATGGATGCGTCTTCAAAGCCTCGTTTGTTTCTGTTGATTGAGTATTGCATTCTCAAAGTCCAAGGCACATCAAAGTCTACGTACATTTCAGGGTTGTTTTGAATGTGCTCAATTTGTTGCCGTTCCTGCTCTGAATATCCATCAAAACCAACCTGATCTTCCGGAGGTGCTACACCACTTGGATCATCAAATCCTCTACCAGTTTGATTTGAGTTGTTATTATTATTTCTATTTGAACCAGTGGGTGAAAGATTAAGGCTTAATGATGTAGTCATGCTTGACAGTCGGCCAAGTCCATTCCCATTGTTCCATGTATACCTATCCAGCCTGCGCTGACTCACCACCCTGTCACCACGGGCATTTGTCGTTTCTGACAACAACAAATATTCATATGGATCCAAGGTTCCTGTGACGTTCAGAGATAGTTTACCATCAAAAAAGCTAGTTCGGGCATTCACGTTGATATTGCTGAGCTTAAAAGAATCTGCAGCCAGATTGTAGCCAGTACTTACCCCGAGGTTATCAAAAAGCTTCACCTTCTTGAATCCATTGACCGTATCCTTCTTGCTGGCTACCTTCATCTCAATGTTGTTGGAAAGCGAGAAACCAAGTGTCTTACTTTCTCCACCCGGTGGTGAGCCGTAGGCAAACCCTTGGTATCTACTTACACGCTGCGTGTTTCCTAAAGTGTCTACCTGAATATCACTATATACACCATACTTTGTATCTGAAAAGTCTGGACTATAGTTGAATGAAATACTTGGAGTCATTACATGTCTGATAGCCTGAATTTTACCACCATTGAAAAAGGCTGTACCGTACACACGAGTGTTTAAAGAAGCTCCTGTGGACCAACTTCCCGCTCGGCTAAATCCATCAACGGTATCAATTTGAACGCCATTCTCCTCAGGCACAAAAGTGTATGCTAACTCCTTATTGTACCACAATTCCTGATAGTTGAATGTTGGGTTCAGGGTGAAGTATTTGAGGACACTCATGGAGGTAGAGACGGGAATGGTGTGTTTTCCACCAAGCTGTGATCTCCTGAAAATTTCGCCAAAGTTGCTTTTGTTGAATGATATAACTGAATCGGATCGTGCGCTTCTGTTGATAACATCAAAGTTGAAAGGCTGACTTACTTTATCGTTTGAGAGCTCATTTTTTGCAGCAAAATTGTGGCTAAAGTTCAGTTTTGAAAGTGGTGATTTGCTCGATTTTACTACATTCTTCAATGGATAAATCCGATTCATATTTACAGTCAAATCCGGTAAGGTCAGGTTTACGATCCCAGTTTGCAGATTTTGGCTGTGTCTCAGGTTGGATGACATCTGAAATGGTGTGCCGGCAAATGTTTTTCGATAGCTAATACTTGAAGCCAGTTGGGAGTTTATACTTCTGTCAAAATCCTGAACTACCAGGTTGTTGTTTTGAGTATAGCTTCTGGTGGCAGCATTCACGGATGCTGAGAACGAAGAGTTTCCTTTAGATTCAGGAGTGTGATTCCATCGAAGGCTATAGTCCTCAGTTTCCAATGCATTTTCCAAATCATCAGATACTGACTTTATGTAGGAGAAATTAAAGGTACCTCTAAATGAATATCTTTTGTAATAGTTCGATGTGGCATTTATCCCATTTCCACCTTTTGAATATATATCACCAGTCAGTCTTAGGTCTACATAATCGCTAATGGCAAAATAGTATCCACCGTCTCGAAGAAAGAATCCTCGTCGGGTTTCCTCTCCATAGGATGGGACTATGACCCCTGAAGACTTTTCCTTTGGTTGTGGAAACATACCAAACGGAAAGAAAAGAGGGGTTGGCACGTCTCTGAACCGCATATTGAATGGTCCTGAGACAACTTTATTGTTGGGGATGACTTTGAGTTTTGTCGACTTTATTGAGAAATGCGGATCTTCAAGGTTGCAAGTGGTGTACTCGGCTCCCCTGATGAATAACTCATCCTCTTCATTCTTTTTCACATCCTCCCCGTGCATAAAGCCTCCTTGCTTCTCAGTAATTACACCTTTGATTAGCGCTCGTTCAGTTTTAAAATTATAGATAATGTCATCTGTTACATAGGTATCGGCACCTTCGGTGAAAACAGGTTTTCCAATTTTTCTACCTGTAGAGTCAGTTATGTATTTGGCCTTAAGTGTTCGGTTATTCCAGTTTACATCCGTGCGCTCTGCATCCAACGCAATGTTTCCATAATCTATATGAGTGTCACCGTATAGAAAAAGCTCCCGACTATTGATATTAAAAAACAACGAATCCTTGGCGCTGTAATTAATTGTGGTTTCTATATCACTTAGTCTCGAGTTTTGAGAGGGTGTAGGAATACTATCTCTTTTAGTTGTATCTGATACCAGGGCAGGAATGGTCGGATCCTCACCCTCACCTATTACAACATCTTCTTCTGCCCTATGGTAGGTAGAATCTGTCTCTTGAGAAAATGAAGAGATCGAAACGAATAAACAGAAAAGTAATATGAGACACCTCAATCCAACTCGCTTTTTTGAAAATGAACTATGACCAAACTATCTTTGAGATGTTTATTTATTGGCACGTTTGGCAAATTTTTTGCAATCGATCGGATTGGAAAACTGCCGCAGTAGCCGGTTTTTCTAACTTTTGCGTAAAAGTATTTCATTTTAGACAATAAAGGGCGTGAGAAATCTAGTACTACCCATCGGATTGACTTTATTTTTTGTTTTGGCTTCATTTCACCCGATTGGCAAGGTGAATTTTGCTGTAACGAAAATCGTAATTGATGCTGGACACGGTGGAAAAGATCCAGGGACCTTGGGGTCCTATACCAAGGAAAAGGACGTTGCTCTTAAAGTAGCTATGATGGTTGGGGAATATGTAGAAAAATACATCCCCGATGTAAAAGTTATTTACACCCGAAAAGATGACACGTTTGTAGATCTTGATAAACGAGCTGCGCTTGCTAATAAGCATGAAGCAGATTTGTTTGTATCTATTCATGCCAACTCCCTACCAAAGACCACACCAATTTCGAGGAAAGCAGCAATAAAAGGTTCGGAAGTGTATGTGATGGGGTCACAAAACACGGACCGAGCACTTGAAGTTGCAAAAAGAGAAAACTCAGTGATATTGCTTGAGGAGGACTATGAGAAGAAGTACGAATTTGACCCCCAGTCTGAGGAGTCTTACATACTTTACAATCTGACCCAATCCGCCTATCAGGATAATAGTGTATTGATAGCTAGCCTTATAGATGACCAACTGACAAATAGAGCGGGACGAAGGAGTTATGGAGTTAAACAATCTAGTCTTTATTTGATGTGGAGCACTGCCATGCCCAGTGTGTTAGTGGAAATTGGCTACCTTTCCAATCCAACTGAAGAAAAGGAATTAAATAACCCCGAGGTGCAGTCATATATTGCTTCCGGTATATACCGCGCCATCAAAGAATATAAAGAGGCATTTGATGCTCAAAACTAAAAATTAGGAATTGTGTCAAAAGAATTTAAGATTGGTCTTATCACCATAATTGCTGGAGCACTTTTATACTATGGCTTCAATTTTTTAAGAGGTTCGGATTTATTCTCTCCATCCAATAGATATTATGCCACTTACACCAATGTGTCGGGACTGAATGTCTCTAATCCAATTTACTTTAATGGATTACCAGTGGGTAGGGTTAGCGGATTTCAATTAAAGCAGAAACGTGGATATATCGTGGTTTCACTAGATATCGATGAAGGATTGGTTATTGGAAAGGACGCATCCGCCACTCTTGCAAATGATGGACTATTTGGTGGAAAAGCCATTGTGCTGGATGTTGGAAAATCTACCGAGCTTGCACAGCCCGGAGATACGCTGGCATCTGATATGGATGGAGGTATGTTATCTCAGTTTGAGCCGGTGGCCGATAACCTTAATACCACAATTACTAAGCTCAATGATCTTTTAGATGAGCTCAACAGAACAGATATAGCGGGTACAGTAGATACCTTGAAATATTCCATAGGTACAATTACAAGTAAAGTCAACCGACTCAATGTAGAGGGGACGATCAAAAATGCAGATGACCTGTTAATAAGTTTTAAGCAAAGATCTGATCAGTTGGCTGGAGTACTTAAAAGTACCAAAGTCCTCATGGATTCGCTTAATGCTGTTCCTTTATCTGAAACACTAGCGAAAGTGAACGAATCCTTAGAGCACGTAAACAAATTATTACTTGCCATTCAATCAGACGAAGGAACAGTTGGCAAAATGTTGAACAATGATTCTGTGTATAATAATCTTAATAAGCTTTTAGTAGATATGGATGAACTCATCATTCATTTCAATAATTATCCAAAAGATTTCTTAGGGCCGCTTGGCAAGAAAAACAAAAATTTAAAAGGAATTTCTCAGGAGGGTAAGTAGCGAATATTAATGAACATTCAATTCAATAAAAATGAGGATGCCAATAAGCAATTGGTATTTAAGCTCAACGAGCGACTAAGAAAAGTAAAATTGGGTGGAGGCGAAAAGAAGATTGAATCTCACCACAAAAAAGGGAAACTGACTGCCAGAGAGCGAATAGATTACCTTTTGGACGATCCAAATGACTTTCTGGAAGTTGGTGCTTTTGCTGCCGACGGCATGTATAAAGAAGTGGGTGGATGCCCATCAGCAGGTGTAGTTACAGGAATTGGTAAGGTATCGGGGCGGCAGTGCATGATTGTAGCCAATGATGCGACTGTAAAGGCAGGAGCATGGTTTCCCATGACTGCCAAGAAAAACCTGAGAGCACAAGAGATATCCATTGAAAACAATTTGCCAATCATTTATCTGGTAGATAGTGCGGGCGTTTTTCTCCCGATGCAAGATGAAATCTTTCCTGACAAAGAACACTTCGGGCGTCAGTTTAGAAACAATGCAGTGATGTCTTCAAAAGGTATTATTCAGATTGCTGCTATTATGGGAAGCTGTGTGGCCGGAGGTGCGTATCTTCCAATCATGGCTGATGAAGCTTTGATTGTGGATGGAACCGGATCTGTTTTTCTGGCAGGAAGCTATCTGGTAAAGTCAGCAGTAGGTGAAGATATAGATAACGAGACCTTAGGAGGTGCCACCACCCATTGTGAAATATCAGGTGTGACCGACAATAAGTTTAAAGATGATAAGGCAGCACTGGATGCAATAAAAAAGATATTCGACAAGGTAGGGGAGCCAGAAAGTGCAGGTTTCAATCGATCTGAGCCCAAACTGCCTAAGAAAAAACTAGAGGACATTTACGGTGAATTCCCTGCGAATCGTGGAATTCAGTATGACATGGTCGAGGTGATCAAATGCCTGGTTGATGATTCGGAGTTTGATCAATACAAAGAGCTGTATGGTAAATCCATCGTTTGTGGATATGGTCGAATAGACGGATGGAGTGTGGGAATTGTCGCTAATCAGCGCAAGGTGGTGAAAACCAAAAAAGGCGAAATGCAGATGGGTGGAGTGATCTATTCTGACTCTGCAGACAAGGCTGCCCGATTCATCATGAATTGCAACCAGCGCAAGATTCCATTGGTTTTTCTCCATGATGTAAATGGGTTTATGGTGGGTTCCAGATCAGAGCATGGAGGCATTATTAAGGATGGAGCTAAGATGGTAAATGCCGTTTCAAACTCGGTAGTGCCCAAGTTTAGCATTGTGATGGGTAGCTCTTATGGGGCCGGAAACTATGCCATGTGTGGCAAAGCTTATGATCCTCGATTGATTTACGCCTGGCCAACAGCAGAAATTGCAGTTATGAGTGGTGGGTCAGCAGCCAAAACATTACTTCAGATCGAAATTGCATCAGCAAAAGCCAAGGGGAAGGAACTTTCTGATGAAGAAAAAGAGGCACAATTGAAGAAAATTGAAGATTCCTACCGAGAAAAATTAAGTCCATATTATGCAGCTTCAAGGTTGTGGGTAGATGGTATCATTGACCCAAAGGAAACACGTGATGTGATCTCAAGAGGAATCGAAATGGCAAATCATGCGCCCATAGAGGAGCGTATGAATGTAGGAGTCATTCAAACTTGATAAATTTATTCCTTGCTAAAAGAATCTGAAATAAAAGCGCTCGTTGTGTTGCTTGACGATGAAGATCATGAGGTGGTTTCTCATGTGGAAGAAAAAATCATGTCTATCGGCACAAGCGTTATTCCTTTACTGGAGCAAGAGTGGGAAAGCACTTTCAATCCTATCATTCAAAGTAAGATCGAAGACCTGGTTCATGAGCTCCAGTTTGAGCTCTTGAAAGAGCGGTTTCTGGAGTGGAAGGAAGGAGGCGCGGAAAATCTGTTGGAAGGCCTTTGGATTGTTGCGACATACCTTTATCCGGATTTGGAATTGGAGGAGCTGAGCAAGCAGGTAGAGCAACTTTATCATGAGCTGTGGCGACACATGGAGGATGATATGACCCCTTATGATCGCATCAAAGTCTTCAATGAAGTTTTCTTCAATAAATTCAAGTTTAGGGCAAATACCAAAAACTTTCACTCACCTGCCAACTCCATGATTAATGCGGTTTTAGAAACAAAAAAGGGGAATCCCATTTCACTTTGTGCCGTCTATCTGCTACTTGCCCAAAAGATGGATTTGCCAGTCTATGGTGTAAACCTCCCAAATCTGTTCATTTTGACATATCAAGTAGGAGATGAATCGTTTTACATCAATGTATTTAATCGTGGGCTCATTTTTACGCGTGACGATATCGACAATTACCTGGAAAGTCTTCAACTCGAGAAGCAGGACATCTTTTACGATCCTTGTTCCAATCTTGACATTATTCTAAGGGCACTCCGAAACCTCATTGTCTCTTTTGAAAAGCTAGGTGACTACCACAAAGCAGACGAAATCAAAATGATCCTCCAGAAAATGGACGATCAGTACTTCTCGTTGTGAAAATGCTGAATGAAATCCTGGCAGACCTCCGTCAGATGGCAGATCCAGATTACATCTCCCAAATGGAATACTTCGGTATCAAAGGAGGAAAATCTCTGGGTATAAAAAATGCAGTGCTGAAACCCTACGCAAAAGAACTTGGGAAAAATCAAGATTTGTCTAATGCACTTTGGGATCAATCTATTCATGAGTGCAAGCATCTGGCAATACTGACAGCTAATCCTAAAGAATTCTCAGAAGCAATTGCAGAAAAATGGACATCTGACTGCTATTCATGGGATTTGGTAGATGGTATCGGGATGAAGATCATCCCGAAAAAAGAATACGCTTATTCTAAAGTCGAAGAATGGAGCAGACGCAAGCCAGAATTCGAAAAAAGGATGGCGTTTGCCACTATGGTCGGCCTTTCTCTTAAAGGTGCGAAGCAAACGGATGATAGAATAGAACAATTCTTTCCAATCATCGAAAGAGAGGCATGGGATGATCGAAATTTTGTGAAAAAAGCAGTTAATTGGGCTTTAAGGCAAATTGGGAAACGAAATCTATATCTCAACAGACAAGCGATTAAGGTAGCCGAGCGTATAAAGGCTCAAGATTCTAAGGCTGCACGCTGGATTGCTTCTGACGCACTGAGAGAGCTAAGGAGCGATAAAATTCAGAACAGGCTCAAGCCTTAATCCAAAAAAAATCTAACCATTTTTTAATAGCTACGTTTAGGACTTAAATATTTAGATTACTTTTAGGATTTAAATAAAAATTCTATGGGAAAATATTCAATAGGGGAGTTTGAGGAGGTAGTAATGCTAACAGTCGCTATTCTTTACGATGATGCCTATGGTATCTCCATCAAGGAAGAAATAGAAAAGCGTTTGGAAAGGAAAGTGAGTGTAGGAGCCATGCGTACCGCACTCAATAGACTTGAGAAAAAGGGATTTCTGGACTCTGAATTTGGTGAAGCGACTGCTGTAAGAGGGGGTAAGAGGAAACGCTATTTCAAAGTTACTCCACTTGGGAAAAAAGTACTTGAGCAAGTAATGGAAACCCGCAAACAACTATGGGATTCGATCCCATCGGTAGCTTTTGATTTCAAATTTGCATGAGCAATTCATCAGAAATATCACCTCCACGATTGCCGACCAGATTTTTAAGATGGTTTTGCAACCCACAACTTATAGAAGATGTGGAGGGGGATCTTTCTGAGCTTTATGCAGAACGAAGAAGCAAAAGCCCTGTTGGAGCAAAGTTCAGATACTTACTGGATGTAATGCTCCTTTTTCGACCGGGAATTATCAAAAACATCGAACTCAAAAACGGACTAATACATACTGCTATGATTAAAAATTATTTAAAAATCGCGCTTCGAAATGCGCTTCGATACAAAGGATTTACCGCGCTGAATCTTTTGGGATTGATTGTCGGCATTACCACCTCATCAATCATTTTCCTTTGGGTGCACGATGAAGTGTCCATGGATAAGTTTCACACGGATGGGGATAAAATTTATCAGATGTTTCGAAACATGAAGCAATCCGGTAAGGAGACAAGAACTACCTGGACAATACCCAAACCTGCCGCTGATCTTATGAGAGATGAATATCCGGAAGTAGATCGGGTGGTACAGGTTAGCTGGCCTATTGAAATGAGATTTGAAAAAGGAGATGACAAATCAGATGAAGTGGGCTACTTCGTGACCTCAAGTTTTTTCTCCATGTTTTCATTTGAAGTGCTTGAGGGAGACAAAAACACTGCACTTGATGACATCAGCTCCATCATGATCTCCCGGTCTGTTGCAGAAAAATATTTTGGCTCTCAGTGGAAAGATGAAGCGGTTGGCAATACGCTTAAGATTGATAACGATCGTGAGGCAATAGTGACAGGCGTCTTTGAAAACACAGGATCAAACTCCACACTACAGTTTGACTGGTTGGTAAACGCAGAATCTTTTTTTAAGGAAAATCAATGGGTAGACGATTGGGGGAATGGTAGTTTCAGAATCTATTTCAACCTCCATGAAGAGTCAAAAGTACCTGTGGTGGCAGATAGAATAAGGGATGCGATCAAAATCTATGCTGCTGGCCTGGATAATGCCGGGGATGAGGAATTGGTTCTTCATAAGTTTCAGGACTATTATCTCTATTCAAACTTCTCCAATGGTGTCGTGGATGGAGGGCGTATCGGGTATGTAAAGATTTTGAGTGTGGTGGCTCTTCTGATATTGATCATTGCCTGCATCAATTTCACCAACCTAGCCACTGCACGCTCCAGCCGAAGGTCCAAAGAAGTGGGATTAAGAAAAGTGATGGGAGCGTATAAGTCATCGATTGGGACTCAGTTTTTGCTGGAGTCGGTTCTTCTTTCTGCTTGCGCCATGGTCGTGTCAATTATTCTGACCTATCTCTTGTTGCCTTCATTTAACCAGATGGTAGATAAAACGCTAACCATTGATTACAGCCTTCCTATCACCTGGATGTATATCATAGGGATTGTGTTGGTAGTGGGACTATTGTCAGGCAGCTACCCCGCCATGCTACTGCCCAGATTCAATATCATTAGTTCGCTGAAAGGTATGGTGAAGCAAACTTCAGGCTCGGCGTTGATGCGTAAAGGACTAGTTGTGTTTCAATTCGCCATATCTACTTTTCTGATCATTGGCATCAGTGTAGTTTATAAGCAGCTAGACTATGTGTTAAATAAAGACCTTGGACTAAATAAAGAAAACCTCATTGCCGTGGACCTTAATTATGAGCTGGGCGAACGTTGGGAAACAGTGAAAGAAGAAGTAAATAAGCTACCAAATGTGACAGCCGTTTCAGTTGCGTCTGGGAATCCGCTTGCATCAAATAGATCCACGAGCTCCACGAACTGGGAGGGAAAAGACCCCAATGTAGATTATGAAATCAACATCATGCTTACAGATAAATCATTTGTTGAGACCACAGAAGTTGAAGTAATCAGAGGACGGGATTTTTCTGATGATTTAGCTGATTCTACCAGTTTCCTCATCAATGAGGTGGCAGCAGAGCTCATGGGATTTGATGATCCGATTGACAAAAGGGTTTCTTTCTGGGGGATTGATGGAAGAGTGATTGGGGTGATCAGGAATTATCACATGCAAGATATGTATGAGAGTATTTCGCCATTGATCATAAGCTGTATTGCTCCGTCGCGATCAGATGTGGCGCTGATACGGGTTGATGGAAATCCTGCCGAGGTACTTGAGCAAACTGAGCAAATCCTGACCTCCCTAAGCTCCAGCTATGAGTTTGACTACAACTTTGTGGATCAGGCATATGCCGAAAACTACAATACCGAATTTCTGATCAGCAACCTGGTGAAAATCTTTGTGGTCATCTCCATCTTTTTATCCTGCCTAGGGCTCTTTGGCCTTTCAGCCTTTACAGCAGAACAACGATCGAAAGAAATTGGGGTGAGGAAAGTACATGGTGCAAGTGTGAAACACCTTGTCTTATTGCTATCGAAAGATTACTCAGTATTGATGATATTTTCATTCATCCTGGCTATTCCTTTTGGTTACTACTATGCACAGCAGTGGCTTGATGGGTTTGAGTTCAGAACCTCAGTGAGTATTGGTTTATTTATTGTAGCAGGCTTGATCACCTTTATGGTAGGTGCTATTACGGTAAGCTTTAAATCTTATCAGGCGGCCAGGGTCAATCCTGTAAAAACATTGAAAGATGAATAAAATAAATGCGTGTTGGGTTAGATGAAACTCAGCACGCTTTTTTTAAACCCCAAACGCCAGCAAATACTCTTTCACCCATTCATAGTTGATCATATGGGTGGATTCATGCCCTTTCTTCAAGATCTCTCCTTTGATAATCCTGTCCGATTCAAATGAAACTTTGATTTCATCCTTCAGGCTGAGAAATTTCCTGCCGAAAATTTTGTAGATCACCTCCTTGGCACACCAGATGGTGCAGAGCTTCTGCAGGTCATTCTGAAATTCCATCTCAGATTCATGCAGGTATTTCATCTTCACATATTCATGCTTGTCTCTGGGACGCTCCATATCTATTCCGCACGGTTTTTCAAGATGGATCATTGCTGCCGCGATTGGAAATGAATGAGAGATGGAAATGTGCGCTTTGCTTCCATTGAGGAATGGCTTGCCTTTCTCATGCTTACTGATCCCCTGAAATTCAATACCAAACTTCTCGCAGAGCGATTTCACCAAAATTCTTCCGACGATCCATTCAGCCTGCCTCACGGGATTGAGATCAGCTGGAAATGGTTCTGGAGACAGATACGGCAGTTCTAAAAACGTTTCCTGAATGTTCCAGACAGCATAGGCAGACACATCATCTATCTGCTTGTTCAATAGCAAAGGCATAAAGCAATTGTAATACTTTTGCATACCAAATGAGCATGATCAGCGTAAAAAAACTCCACACATTTCTTGGCCACAATGACAGCATTTACACCTTGCAAAGCCTGGATGATCATCGGTTTATTTCGGCCGGAGGTGACGGTATGGTGGTGCTGTGGGATTTAAAATCACCGGATGAGGGGGAGGTGATTGCAAAGGTGGAAGGGTCTGTTTATGGCTTGACTTTCGATGAGGAGGAAGGTATATTATATGTTGGCCAAAACAACGACGGTATTCATAAGATCGATCTCAAGGAAAAGAAAGAGCTGAAATCCGTTCAGCTGGGCAATCATCAGATTTTTGATATCAAAATCATCAATGACACGATCTGGGCTGGGCTGTCAAATGGTGAGGTGGTGACACTGACCAAAGATCTGGCCATAGAAAATAGAGTAAAGTATGCCAATGATCGTGTGAGAAGATTTGATGCATGTGATGGTCAGGTGGCTATAGCTTTTAGTGACAACCTTACACGCATTGTGGATTTAGCTTCCATGAAAGTGGTGAATGAGCTTAGTGGACATAAAAACTCGGTTTTTGCTGCGAAATATCACCCATCTGGGAAATATGTGATTTCAGGGGGGAGAGATGCTCAGCTTAAGGTCTGGGATACACAGGCTGATTATGTGCTAAGGGAGTCCATTGCCGCCCATCTGTATACGATCAACGATGTGATCTTTCGTCAGGATGGACGCTATTTCGTCACCGCCAGCATGGACAAGTCCATCAAACTATGGGATGCCCATAATTTTCAGCTATTGAAGGTATTGGACAAACACAGGCACGCTGGGCATGGAAATAGCGTTAATAAGCTCCTTTGGATGAATTATCGTGACTTGTTAGTAACTTGTAGCGATGATCGTTCGATCTCCGTTTGGGAAATTAAATTTGCAGAATGAAGATAACACCGCTGGAAATTCGTCAGAAAGACTTTGAAAAGAAGCTTAGGGGGTATGATAAAGATGAAGTGAATGCTTTTCTCCAGTCACTTTCCAATGAGTGGGAGCGCATGCTGGAGGAGAATAAGGAGCTTAACCTCAAGCTGAAGCAGGCAGAGAAAGAAGTATCGAAGCTTCGTGAGGTAGAAAGCTCACTTTACAAAACATTAAAAACTGCAGAAGATACCGGGGCGAATGTGATAGAGCAAGCCAACAAGGCTGCTGAGCTTCACATGAAGGAGACCAAGATGAATGCCGAGGCACTCCTGAGCGAATCAAAAAATAAGGCCCGAGCGATGATTGAGCAGGCTGAGATGGAGGCCCGCCAGATCATCGAAGAGCTTCAGGATGCAGTAAAAAGCATTGAGCAGAATCACCGTGATATTGAAAATCATCGTCAAATTGCCATTCAGGAGCTAAAGAATCTTTCTGTCACGCTTATTGAAAAAGTGGAGCGCAACAGCCAGACCACCAAGGAGTTTAGGTTTGACGACTATGTGAAGCGTGTGAAACAGCTGGCTCGTGATAGTGAGGAGCGCATTAAGGCTGAGAAGACAGAGGTTCGTATAGAATCCACCCGGATAGAGGCACCTCCAAAGGAAACACCTGAGCCAAAGAAAGAAGAGAAAGAACCAGTTGCCAAACAAGAAGCTCAGGCGGCAAAAGAACCTCCAAAGACGGAAGAATTGCGCGAGCGAATCATACAGCAGAAGCCGTTGGTAGAGGAAAAATCAGTTAAGCCTGCACCGGCTGAAGAAAAAGAAGAGCTTGAGATTAAGAAGCCAGAGCAGGAAGCTAAAGAAGAAATAAAAAAAGAGGAGCCCAAGCCTGAAACATCAAAGGCAGAATCTAACGAAGAAGAGGAGCCGGCTGAAGAAAAGAAAGGCCCTCGTGTTTCAAAAACTGTTTCCTTTTTTGACGAACTAGATACTGACTAAAACATGGGGAAGGTTTCGCTGGAAGGGATGGAGTTCTATGCTCGTCATGGCTACTATGAGGAGGAGCGTGTCATTGGCAACAAGTACAGCGTGGATGTAACGCTCGATGTGGATTTTTCGGAAGCTGCCACAGATGATAAGCTGGAAGGCACGGTCAATTATGAGAAGGTCTATGAAATCGTACAGAATGTCATGAGCATAGACGCAAATCTATTGGAGCATCTGGCAGGTAAAATGATTAAGGCACTAAAAGAAAACTTCTCTCAAATCAATCAGGTACAAGTTCGAATCAGCAAATACAACCCACCGATCAAAGGGCTATGTCATAAGGCTACTGTTGAGTTGGAGGGTTAAACAAACACAAACCCCCTCGCATCGGCCTCATCATAAAATTCGATCTTTTTCCCAATCAAAAACATCACCTCCCGTTTTTGAACGAGCACCTGCACACCATCGATGATGTACTCATCGTCGGTCTCTTTTTTCTTATCAAATCCCAGCTTAAATCCCACACCACACCCCATGCCTTTAGTAGCAATGCGCAGGCCATAACCTTCGGGTATGCCTTTATTTTTTAGGATATTTTTCACCTCTTCCAGCGCTCTTTCCGTTATTTCCACGGGTGGTTTCATATGCTTGCTCATTCTTTTGCAAAAGGATTACGACCTCCTTGTAAAAGTATTATTTTTGACGATTATCAAACACTAAACAATCCTATACATGGAAATGGTTTACGACCTTCTGAAAATTACAATTCCGGCCGGACTGGTATTATACCTGGCATACCTACTGGTTCGTTCCTTTTTACAAAAGCAACTCGACGAAATTGCATTTAGCGTTCGCCAGAAAAATCAGGAGATCGTGGTACCTATTCGACTACAGGCTTACGAGCGGATTGTATTGCTATTGGAGCGAATCACGCCATCCAATTTGATTTCCAGGCTAAGCAGCTCAGATTATACAGCAGAGGAATTTCAGCAGATTTTGATTCATGAAATCAGGAATGAATTCAACCACAACCTTTCCCAGCAAGTTTACATGTCAGACAGTGCCTGGACGTATGTAACCACCGCAGTGGAACAGACTATTTCTATCATCAACTCCTCCACCAATGCACTGGATGACAAAGCGAAAGGGTTTGATCTGGCCAGGGCGATCATAGAAAATAGTGCAGGTGAAGAAATGGACACTCCAAAGCAGGCGATCAGATACATCAAAGAAGAGATTCAGGACGTATTTTAATTATGGATAAGACAAAGAAGATTTGGGAAAAAGCTAAAAGGACTGCTACGGATAAGGAGCAAATCAAGAGCACCTTGTCTTCTGCCGGAAATAAACTGAAGAACTTGGCTGAAAATTCCAGAGAGTTGCAGGAGCTGAAGTCGAAACTTGAGATATTGATGCGCATGATTCAGTCACATCTTGCGGGGGAGTATCGTTCGTTCCCGATATCCACCATAGTCTTGATTGTTTTTGCCTTGGTATACTTTATCACACCTGTAGATCTCATCCCTGATTTTATCCCTGCCCTCGGATTTACAGACGATGCTTCGGTGGTTTTTCTGATCGCGCGGAAGCTTAATCGAGATATTGAGAAGTTTCATCTATGGGAAGAGGAGCAATGGGAACAAGCTGACTAATTTCATTGTACTAAATTCTTTTAGACACAAAAAATTACGAATGTCAGCAAAAAAAGCATTGGTTATTGGAGCGACTGGACTTGTAGGGAAACAGCTTGTTCGGTTATTGTTAAAAGATGAGAGTTATGACTCTGTTATTGTTGTGACCCGTCGTTCACACGAACTAAAAGATCCCAAACTTGTAGAGGTGATTGTAAAGGATTTCTCAAAACTCAGCAAGTACAAATCCAAGATGAAAGCGCACGATTACTATTGTGCGTTGGGAACCACAAGGAGGAAGGCGGGATCCAAAGAAGCTTTCCTTAAAGTAGATGTTGACTTTCCTTTAGAATTCGCAAAAATTGTCTCAGACCTTCCGGATTTTCAGCAATTGTTGGTTGTGACCGCTGTTGGCGCTAATAGTTCTTCTCCCTTATTTTATAATATGGCAAAAGGGAAACTGGAGGATGGCCTCCTAAATCTGGATTTAAAGTCTCTGAAAATTTTTCAACCATCATTGCTGCTTGGTGATCGACCAGAAAGTAGATTTTTTGAAGAGGTAGCCAAAGTCATCAGCTCAATAGCTTCATTCTTTGTAATTGGTTCAAAAAGAAGAGTAGGAGCCATAAGAGATGTAGAAGTGGCCAAAGCAATGATTGAGGTAGCCAAGAAAAATGAAGTGGGCTTTAACCGCTACAAGCCCAGTCACATGATAGATATTGCCTATTCATGAGAGTAGTTATTCAGCGTGTTTCTTCGGCTTCAGTTACAATTGACAACCAAATCAAATCCAGCATAAATACTGGCGTCATGATCCTTTTAGGCATTGAGGAGGCCGATACGAAAGAGGATATTGATTGGCTTTGCAGAAAGATTGCTAATATGCGGATCTTCCCGGATGAAGGTGGTGTCATGAATAAAAGTCTTATTGAAGTTGATGGGGAAGCATTGGTGGTGAGCCAGTTTACCCTTCATGCAAGTACCAAAAAAGGGAATCGCCCCTCGTATATTCAGGCAGCAAAACCTGATACTGCTATTCCTCTATATGAATCATTTGTTAAGGAGCTTCAAACCCATCTGAGCCATGAAGTTAAAACAGGTGAATTTGGTGCTGATATGAAGGTTTCTTTAGTCAATGACGGTCCTGTTACAATTTTGGTAGACACCAAAAACAAACAATGATATTTTTTGATTGAATAGGTGAAAGGATTGCTACCTTTGCGCCTAATTTTCAAAGGATTGAGGAGATTGAAAGTCAACAATCCGCTGACTTACATTTATGAAGAACATTCGAAACTTCTGCATTATAGCACACATTGACCATGGTAAAAGCACCTTGGCCGATAGACTTTTGGAGTTTACCCATACCGTATCAGATCGTGATATGCAGGCACAATTGCTCGATAATATGGATCTGGAGCGAGAGAGGGGGATTACGATAAAAAGTCATGCTATTCAGATGGACTATGAGCTGAATGGTGAGAAATACACGCTCAATCTGATTGACACTCCCGGACACGTGGACTTTTCGTACGAGGTATCTAGATCAATTGCGGCATGTGAGGGAGCTCTTTTGGTGGTGGATGCAGCTCAGGGGATTGAAGCACAAACCATTTCAAACTTATATCTGGCTCTGGAGCATGATCTGGAGATTATTCCGGTACTGAACAAAATTGACCTTCCGGGAGCCATGCCCGAAGAAGTTTCCGATCAGATCATTGACCTGATTGGATGTGACAAAGAATCAATCATTCATGCGAGTGCGAAAGAGGGTATTGGTGTGACTGATATACTGGAAGCTATTGTAAGCAGAGTGCCTGCCCCCGTCGGAGATCCAGAGGAGCCGCTTCAGGCCATGATTTTCGACTCAGTATTTAATCCATATCGAGGAATTGAGGTATTCTTTAGAGTATTCAATGGCACACTGAACAAAGGCGACAAGGTAAAATTTGTCAATACAGGAAAGACTTACGAGGCGGATGAGATCGGAGTGCTGAGGCTTGATCACGAGCCGAAAAATTCTATATCAGCAGGTAATGTGGGATATCTGATTTCAGGTATCAAGGTGGCAAAAGAGGTGAAAGTGGGAGATACAATTACCCATGTGAGTCGCCCTACTCAGAAGCAGGTGAAGGGATTTGAAGATGTGAAGCCTATGGTTTTTGCTGGAATTTACCCTGTTGAGACCAGTGAGTTTGAGGAGCTGCGAGCATCTATGGAAAAGCTACAATTGAATGATGCTTCATTGATCTGGGAGCCGGAAACATCCGCAGCTCTTGGGTTCGGTTTTAGATGTGGATTTCTCGGAATGCTGCACATGGAAATCGTACAGGAAAGACTTGAACGAGAATTTGATATGACTGTGATTACCACAGTGCCTTCAGTACGTTTTCATGCAATAAATAATGATGGTTCAATATTGAAAGTAAGTGCACCATCAGAGCTGCCAGAGTCCAACCTAATCAGTCATATCGAGGAGCCTTTTATTCGAGCTCAGATTATCTCAAAGGCGGAGTTTATAGGACCTATCATTGCCTTGTGTATGGACAAGCGTGGAGAGATCAAAAACCAGGTATACCTCACTTCTAATAGAGTAGAACTGACTTTCGAAATCCCGCTCGCTGAGATTGTTTTCGACTTCTTTGATAAACTAAAGACAATATCACGAGGCTATGCTTCTCTTGATTATGAGTTGATTGGATATCGACAATCGAATATGGTGAAGCTTGATATCATGCTCAATGGTGATAAAGTAGATGCCCTTTCGGCAATTGTTCATAGGGATAAAGCATATGAGTGGGGGAAAAGGCTTTGTGAAAAACTGAAAGAGTTAATTCCAAGGCAGATGTTTGAGATTGCGGTACAGGCGGCAATCGGTACAAAGATTATAGCTCGTGAATCAGTGAAAGCTATGCGTAAAAACGTATTGGCAAAATGCTATGGTGGAGATATCTCACGGAAAAGAAAATTATTAGAAAAACAGAAAAAAGGTAAGAAAAGAATGCGTCAGGTAGGGAACGTAGAAATTCCTCAGGAGGCATTCATGGCTGTTTTGAAACTTGACTAATCAAAGAAAAGATGCCTACAATTATTGACGGACGAAAGGTCTCCAAGGATATAAAGAATGAAATAGCTGCTAAGGTTGAAAAAATCAAAGCAGAAGGTCAGCGAGCACCTCATCTGGCTATCATAATTGTTGGTGATGATGGCGCAAGTCATACCTATGTGAACGGAAAGATTAATGCATGTAAAGCGGTAGGTTTTGATTTCACCTTAATGCATTTTGCGAGTACCATTTCTGAAGAGAAACTAATCAAGCATATCGAGCAGATGAATGAAGATTCTGATATCGATGGATTCATTGTTCAAATTCCGCTCCCTGATCATATCTCTGTTGAACACATTACTGAGCGCATTTCTCCTCTCAAGGATGTTGATGGTTTCACTAACCAAAACTTTGGAAGTATTGTCTCAGAGAATCAATTATTGTTGCCTGCTACTCCTTATGGTATTATGGAGCTGATTCGCAGATATGAAATTGAAACTGAAGGAAAAAATTGCGTAGTGGTCGGAGCAAGTAGAATTGCAGGAGCACCCTTAAGTTTGATGATGCTTCAGGAGGGTAAGGCTACCGTTACAGTTTGTCATAAAGCCACGGTTGACTTAAAGTCTCACACCTCTCAAGCCGATATCCTTATTGTGGCTGTTGGAAAGCCAGGATTGATTACAAAAGACATGATAAAAGAGGGTGCTGTGGTAATTGACGTTGGCACTACCCGGGTAGAGGATGCGACTAAAAAATCAGGCTTCAGACTCTCGGGTGATGTTGTTTACGATGAAGTCGCACCGATTGCGAGCTACATAACCCCGGTCCCTGGTGGCGTTGGCCCGATGACCATTGCATCTTTGCTTTTGAATACGCTAAAAGCTTATGAGCTCAATCACTGATCCGGAATACCTTCCGGTGATGGAGTCCTTTTACACAATTCAGGGAGAAGGCTTCTATTCCGGAACCCCAGCTTACTTCATCCGTCTGGGCGGTTGCGATGTGGGATGTGTTTGGTGTGACGTAAAGGATTCCTGGGATGCATCTCAATTTGAATGGTTCAGTGTGGGTCAAATTGTGAAAGAAGCAAAAGCTTCTGGAGCCCAAGTCGTGGTGGTTACAGGTGGTGAGCCATTAATGTACAACCTGACTAAGCTCACAGAATCCCTCAAAGCAAGCGGTTTACAAGCCAACATTGAAACATCTGGAGCTTATCCATTATCAGGTGATTGGGATTGGATTTGCTTTTCACCAAAGAAATTCAAAGCTCCTTTGGAGGAGTTTTATTCCAAATCTCATGAGCTTAAGGTGATTGCTTTCAATAAGAGCGATTTCAAGTGGGCTTCAGAGCATGGGGATAAAATGAACCAGGATTCGCAATTGTTTCTGCAACCTGAGTGGTCAAAAGAAAAAGAAATGACACCTTTGGTCGTTGATTTTGTCAAGAGAAATCCAAGATGGAAGATATCATTACAGACTCACAAATACATGGACATTCCCTGAGGAGAATTCTCTTATACATTCTTCTTTTCATATTCACCCTTTTCTCATTCTCTCAAAGTGGCCTGTCTACCCAAAGCAAAAAGGCCAAAAAGCTTTACGAAAAAGCTGATAAGAAATACAAAGAGCGGGACTTTCAAACAGCATTAGGGCTTCTAGAAGAGGCGGCAAATGAAGATCCTCTTTTTTTTGAGGCTTATATAAGGATGGGTAGCCTCTATAATGCAATGGGGCAGGTAGATTCGGTCTATTCTAAGTTTCAGGCCTATGTTAAAACAGCCAATGATCCTATTGCCTCAGTTTTGGAAAAGCTAGCATTCATGGCTTTTGATCGAGGCGAGTACGGTAAGTCCAGGTCCTTTGTAAATGCTTTTTTAGAAAAAGTACCCGAAAGACGATCCGGCGGAGATATTAAACTTCTTCTTGAGAGCTTGGAGTTTGCACAAAATGAAATCAAAAATTTTAGCGATAGTTTGAAGATTGAAGAGCTGCCCAAAGAGATTAATCGCTTCAAACTTCAGTATTTACCGTCCATCACAGTAGACAATTCTACCATGTTTTATACCAAGCGTGATTTCGTGCAGGGTGATGAGGATATTGTGGTTTCGTATTACCGGGATGGAAAATGGTCGGCTGCTGAATCTGTTTCGCCAAGAATCAACACATCTCTGAATGAAGGAGCCTGCGCCGTTTCTGCTGACGGTCGAACGATGATCTTCACTTCATGTGATGGAAGGAACTCATTGGGAAGTTGTGATCTATATATTTCTAAGAAAACAGGCGATGTTTGGTCTAGGCCTAAAAACCTAGGCAAACCTGTCAATTCAAGGTATTGGGAATCTCAGCCCTCACTTTCAGCTGATGGCAATACACTTTACTTTTCATCCAATAGAGTTGGGGGATATGGAGGAAGGGATATTTGGGTTTCAAAGAAAGTAGACGAAGACTGGGGTGAGCCAGTTAATCTCGGACCATCGATAAATACACCAAAAGATGAAACAACCCCATTCATCCATCCAAATGGCACATCTCTATATTTTTCTGCAAATGGATATATAGGTTTGGGAGGCTATGATCTTTATGTATCGAAGCATGATTCAAGCTGGAGTGTTCCTGAGAATCTAGGCTTTCCGATTAATACTCATAAAGATGAAGTGGCTATCGTGATAGGGTCAGATGGACGTACTGCCTTCTACGCAAAGGAGGAACAAAAGAACTTTGAGATTTTAGATAGCAGAATAGTCTCATTCAAAGTACCCAAGGAAAAACAAACAGAGTCTGTCACCTATATAATAGGTAGGGTGATTGATTCTAAAAATTCTAATCCACTTAGGGCTGAAGTTCAGGTGGTGAATATGGAGACCAATGAGACGATTTATGAAAATTCTTCAGATTCCATATCGGGAGAATATCTAATGGTCTTACCCCTGGGATTGGAGCTTGCTGCTTATGTAAAAAAGCGAGGATACCTTTTTGCTGATTATACTTTCACAACCAACGAGAACTCACTAGCTAATCCTGATACAATTGAAATCGCTTTACAGCCAATACAAGTGGGGGAGAAAATGATTTTGAAGAATATCTATTTTGATGTTGATTCCTATATGCTTGATCAAAAGTCTAAGTCTGAAATTGAGAATGTGGCTCAGCTTTTACATCAAAATCCAAGAATCATAGTTGAGATTTCTGGACATACAGATGATACAGGTTCAAAAGTTTATAACCAGAACCTTTCCGAGAAGAGAGCTGAATCGGTTTATAATGAGCTAATAGAAATGGGGTGTGCTAAGGATCAACTTCTGTTCAAAGGCTATGCAGACTCGCAACCCTTATTACCGAACACATCAAATTTTAACCGTCAATCCAACCGTAGAATAGAATTTCGTGTCATACGGACGAAGCAATGAAAGGTTTTGCTTTTTATTACAATTTTTAAAATTTATTGAAATCAGAATTTAATTGAAGTATTACTAGGGACGGGCATTTTTTATTTTGTCATTTGTTATTTTTATTCAAAATGAATCAAAATAATCAGGTTTATCTTCACTAGTAGTTAATATGTCGATAGATTTCTTGGTTTCATATTTTGTTAAATAATCTTAAAAAGTAATATCTTTCGGGCTTTATTAAATTAATGTTAAACGATTAACTAGTTAGTATGAAGAGGATTTTACTACTAAGTTTTGCGTTCTTAACTGTTGTTGCTTTTAGTGCAATGGCGCAAAGAACGGTTTCTGGTAAGGTCACCGATGATTCAGGTGAATCTCTGCCAGGAGTGAATGTTGTGATAAAAGGCACAACTACTGGTACAACTACTGACCTTGATGGTAATTACCGTCTCTCAGTAGATGAAGGAGCTACTTTGGTTTTTTCATTTGTTGGTTTTGAAACTCAGGAAGTTCAAGTTGGTGCTAGATCGACTATTGATATTTCTATGGGGGGAGCTACTGAGCTTCAAGAAGTAGTGGTTACTGCATTGGGCTTCCAAGAAGATCGAAATAAAATTGCATCTTCTTCATCCCAGGTAGGTGGAGCCGACATCAAAAAATCAGGAGAACCTGGAGTAATTCAATCATTAGCTGGTAAAGCTTCTGGTGTTAGAATTACTAAAAACTCTGGAGATCCAGGTTCTGGTGCTTACATTCAAATTAGAGGACAAAGTTCAATTACAAGATCTTTGCAACCTCTTATCGTTATTGATGGTGTTCCTATGACCAATAGTGAAATAGGTAACAATACAGGTGGTGTTCACCAGCAATCAAGACTAAATGACTTAAACCCTAACGATATCGAGAGTGTTCAAATTCTTAAAGGAGCGTCAGCTTCTGCTCTTTGGGGTTCAAGAGGTTCAAATGGTGTTATTGTTGTAACAACAAAGAAAGGTAAGAAAGGTCAGGTACAGGTACAGTACACAGGTACTTATTCCGTTGATAAGATTTCTTACAAACATGATCTCCAGACTAAATATGGTAAAGGAAGTGGTGGTAATGCTGCAACTGGAACTAGTACAACTGGTAACTCTTGGGGTGATAAAATTGAAGACAGAGCTGGTGGAGCTGATGAGGTTGACACTTCTGGCCAATACTTTGAGGCTGAAGATGGTTCTCTCTATTATCCAATCATTACAAAGAATGATAACTCAAACTATGAGGAAAGTAACTTTAATAGTGTTTTCCAGAATGGTAACTATTTTGAAAATAATATTTCCTTAAGTGGCGGAGGAGACAATGGTACATTCTATCTGAGCTTCTCAGATATGAACCAAGAAGGTATTATTAGAAATAACTCTGACTATAGAAGAACAACAGGAAGATTGAATTCAACAATGCAATTCAACGATATGGTTACAGCTTCAACGAAAGTAACTTATTCGTCAATTACATCCAATAGAATTCAAACTGGATCTAATACTAGTGGTTTATATCTAGGATTTTTGAGAACTCCAGCTGACTTTGATCAGAGAGATTATAAGGGAACATACTATAATGCAGCAGGTGTTCCTTCTTTCAATAGACAAAGAAGTTATAGAAGACAAATAGGAAACTCCGCAAGTCCTATTTACGATAACCCGCTTTGGGTAATCAATGAATTTACAAATACGAGTGAAGTAGATCGTATCATTGGATCATTCCAAGTTGATGTTAAGCCAACCGATTGGTTGACATTAATTGCAAGAGTAGGTGCTGATCACTATTCAGATAGAAGACTTACTGTATTTCCAATTAATTCAGCTGCTAATGGCGGTAATGGATCTGCAACAGATAACGTGATTACTGAAACGCAAACGAATGCAGACTTCATGGCAAGAATTGCAACTAACCTTTCTGATGATTTAACTGGATCATTTATTGTTGGTATGAATCTAAATCAGAGACAGTTCTTGAGCATGGGCGGTACATACCAAACATTCATCTTGAATACTGAGGCAGTTACATTTGCTAACGCAACTGATAACAATACCTTCCCATTCACAGGTGAGTCTAAAGTAAGGACTTCTGCAGGGTATCTAAATGCTAATTTCGGATATGATGATACTTATTTCTTAAACTTGACTGCTAGAGCGGAAAATTCTTCTGCTTTTGGTGATGCTTCTAAGATATTTGTTTACCCATCCGCTGAATTAGGTGTGTTGTTTTCTAATTTGATTGACGTTCCGGTTATTTCAAATGGTAAATTCAGAGCAACTTATGGTCAAGTGGGTCTTGCACCTGCGGCCTATACTGCAGATAACTATTATGCTTCTGCAGCATTCGGCGAGAGTTGGGGGCCAGGTGCGAGTGCTTCTGCATATGATGGTTCATTTATCCGAGATAACACTAGGGGTAATGAAGCTGTCGAGCCTGAGAAGAAAACTGAGTTTGAGGTTGGAGTTGACTTAGGATTTGTAGAAGATAGATTCAACCTGTCAGCAACTTATTATCAGAATAAAGTAGAAGGTGCGTTGTTTTTTGTTCAAACTGCTGCTTCTACTGGTTTCACTAACCAGTACGATAATGCTGCTACCCTTGAGAACAACGGTATTGAATTAGATTTCTCTGCAAACGTGATAAGAACAGGCGATTTCAACTTCACAGTTGGTGGTAACTGGTCTAAGTACGAAAATACTGTAACCGATTTGAGTGGTACTGAGTCATTATTCTTGGCTGGATTTACCGGTACTTCTTCAAGAGCAGTTCTAGGTCAAGCAGTAGGTACTCTTTGGGGAGGTAGATGGGATCGTGATGCAGATGGTAACCTAACAGAAGGCCCTGTGTCTGGATTCCCTCAGCAAGCATTGGATGAAGGGATTTTAGGAGATCCTAACCCAGATTGGATGGCAGGGTTGAACTCAACTGTATCATATAAGGGATTCTCTTTGTTTGTGTTGGTTGAAACCAAGCAAGGTGGAGACATGTGGGACGGAACTGATGGTGCGCTTCATACGTTTGGTAGAGCACTTCAAACTGCGAATGAAACAACTGTTTCTGCTGCTGATGCTGCAACTATTACTAATTATGCAGGAAATCCTATCACAGCGTTTGGAACTGATAATGGTGATGGAACTTATACTTTTAGAGGAAATCTAGAGGATTTTGGTTTTGGGACTGTTGCTCTTGATGAGGCTTGGTATTCTTCTCTTGGAGGTGGTTTTGGGCCTGTAGGAGAGCAATTCGTTAAGGACGGTTCTTGGACTAGACTGAGAGAGGTAACCTTGGCTTACAATTTCCCATCTTCAATCGCATCTAAGCTTAAGATGAATAATCTGAGAGTAGCTGCAACAGGTAGAAACTTGAAGATTTGGAGTAAAGAGTACTTTGGTGTAGATCCTGAGTCTAACTTGACTGGATCAAGTAATGGACGAGGACTCCTTTACTTTAACAACCCGGGTACACAGTCTTATGTGTTCACTTTGACTGCTACTTTTTAATTAATAAAAGAAGTTTAATATGAAAATTATAAATAGAATTTCGATAGTATTATTACTAGGAGGAATATTCGCATGTGAAAGCTTCACTGAGGATTTACGAATAGACCCGAACAGACCTTTGGATGCTGATGCAACAAACATGATTCAGGGTCCTATGGTGGCAAATCAGCTTTTTCATGCAGGCGAGGTAGCCCGTTTAGTAGGGCTGTGGACCAATCATTTTACAGGACAAGATAGACAATATGTCGGGTTGAATGACTGGAATACTACGGCTTCAACTGATTTTGATAGCCCATGGGGTACAGCATATTATGGAATTATTACACAGTCAAGAATTGCAGCAGACAAAGCTATAGCAGAGGGTAATCCAGCTTTAGCTGGAATCGCTCAAGTTTTGGAAGCTCATGCAATGGGAACAGTAACTTCTCTATGGGGGGACGTTCCTTTTACTGAAGCAGCGGATGATACAAATCCGAACCCTGCGTATGATTCACAATCTGATGTGTATACTGGTTTGCAGAATCTTCTCGATGATGCAATAACTAATTTAGCTGCTGGTGGTCCTGGAATTAGCTCAGCTAAGGATATTTTCTACGGTGGAAATTTAGCTTCTTGGACTGAATTAGCTTATACTTTGAAAGCGAGGTATTATTTGCACACTGGCGATTACGCCGATGCAGCTACCAATGCAGCTTTAGGTATTAGTTCAGCTGCGAATGATATGATTGCTGATTTCGGCGCTGGATATGGTACAAGTTTTAATCCATACTATTCTTTTTTAGTATATGACAGATCAGGCTATATGGGTGCTATGGATGCATATGCACCAACAATTATGGATCCAGATGGAAATTTTGCTAATACGTATGGAGGAGCTAATCGAAATCATGCAAAACATGACGAGGGTGCTAGATTTTATTACTACTACGAGCCATTTGAATACTATACAGCTGGGTATGAGCCGAACTTTTTGAATGGTTTCGATTGGGGTTGTCAGGATTGTGGAAGATTTGGTGAGGATTTCCCTTTAGTTACTTATGGTGAGACACTTTTAATTATAGCAGAAGCAGAAGCTCGACTTAATGGGTTATCTGCCGGTGTTACAGCATATAATACTTATCGAGCATTGATTAATGGTGGATATGGATTTACAACCAATTTGGGTGTTACGACATGGGATTTCCAAGCATATGTTGATGCTGATTTTAACCCAGGTGGTTTAGAAGATCCAGGAAGTACTGCGTCCTCGCCTGTTAATGCGCTTTTGAGAGAAATATATGAAGAGCGATATATATCATTAGCAGGTACTGTAGAGCCATTCACAGATTTAAGAAGGACTAATAATATCGCTGAAATTCAGTTGAAGAATTTTTCAGGAGTTCCACAGCGATTGATTTATCCTCAATCTGAAATAAATACTAATACAAGTACGCCAAGTCCTCTACCGGATGTATTAACGGCTACAGAGGTTCATGGAGGATCATGATTTAAATAGCATTTAATTTTAAAGGCTCATCAATGCTTGATGAGCCTTTTTTATTTTAATTTTATGATTCAATTATAATTGAAGTATGAAGAATCTTTCTAGCCTAATAATATTTTTTTGTCTCTTGTCCGCTTCCTATTCTCAGGATAAGAAGCGGACTTTAGTATCCCCAGACATTCTTCCTAACATGCTTGTTGTTAAAACAAAAGCAGGTTCACCACAAGACCTAAGAAATAGACTTGTTAGTGTTCCAAAGTTCTTAAGAATAGAAAATTTTAGGCCTGGAATGATTTCCCATGCGAGGAAATTAAGCTCAAGGTTGGATAACATCTTTATAGTTATTTATGACTCAGAAATAGATCATCAAAAAGAAATACAGAATATTAAGTCAAAGTTGCAAGTTGAGTATGTTGAGCCGATCTTTCTTAGGAAGATGCAATATCAACCTGGCGACCCATTAAAATCCCAGCAATGGCATTTGGATAACATTGAAGCTTATAAGGGATGGGATGTTGTACGAGACGCTAGAGATATAATCATCGCCATCGTTGACTCAGGTGTGGAGCTAAATCACTCTGATCTAAAAGATCAAATTTACACGAATGATGATGAGATCCCTGACAATGGAATTGATGATGATGAGGATGGTTATATAGACAACTATTTGGGTTGGGACTTTGTAGGGGCTAGTATTAGTGATATAATAGATGCAGGAGCACCAGTAAATTGGGCTGATTGGGAGGATAATAATCCTAATACAAGTGGAAGCGATCATGGTACGCATGTAGCAGGAATCGCATCGGCTTCTTTTGATAACGGTGTTGGCATAGCTGGAATAGCTGCTGGAGCAAAAATTATGGCATTAAAATGCGGCGAGGATGCCGGAGGAGATTATTCAACATCTATTTTGAGAGGTTATGATGCAATAGCTTACGCAGCAGAGCAAGGAGCGCACATAATCAATTGTTCATGGGGCGGGCCAGGCTTTAGTCAATTCGAGCAGGATGTTATAAACTATGCGACTGAGTTAGGAAGTTTAGTAGTTGCCGCTGCAAGTAATGATGGGAATGACGAATTGTCTTACCCAGCTTCATATGATAACGTCCTTTCTGTTGCAAATGTTAATGTAGAAGATAGAAAAAATTTCTCCTCCACATACAACTATCAAGTAGATGTTTCAGCACCGGGTACTGATATATATAGTTCCGTTTTTAATGGACAATATGGTACAAAGACTGGTACATCTATGTCTTCCCCTGTTGTTGCCGGTATGGCTGCATTAGTAAAAAAGAGATACCCATCTTATAGCCCAAGTCAAATAGCGGAGCAAATTAGAATCACCTCTGATGATATTTCAGAGAACACAGGTGGGTTTTCAAATGAACTTGGTAAAGGAAGAGTAAATCTATTTAGAGCATTGACTGAAAAGTCAGCTGCAATTAGAGTTACGGATTTTGATATAAACAACTCAAATCTTCAGGCTGGGGATATAGTTACTTTGGATCTGGAGTTTACCAATTATTTGGAACCGATTTCTGGTTTGGAAGTATCCATAGTTGAGAGTAATAATCATGTGGAACTTATAAATTCTTCATCTATAATTGGTTCCTTGGGTACAAATTCTTCTACAAGAATCGATGATCAATTGTCTTTTAAAATTTCCGATACAGCTCCTGAGAATCTTAAGATTTTACTTCGATTTGAGATTTCTTCTCCATCAGGATTTATGGATTGGGACTCTTACACATTGGTAGCAAATAGGTCAATTGTTAATGTTTATACAGATGAAATTTCCACCACCATTGCCAGTAATGGTAGACTTGGGTATTTGCAGCCTTCTCAAGAACCCTTAGGATTAGGGTTTATTTACAATAATGAAAACTTACTTTATGAACTTGGCTTTTTGGCTAGCAATGGTACTATTTTGAATAGCAGTGTTAGAAGCGATGCTGGTAATATTGATAATGATTTTAAAAAGGACGTCAAAGCGTACTTAATAGATGATGATGAAATACGGAAATCAGCTATTCATGTAACAGGGACATTTGATGATACTGGAGCTGACACTCCTTTAGGCCTCAATTATACTTATAATATTTATGCATGGGAGTCACCTGAAATTAATGAATTTATTATAGTAGAATACGAGATTGAAAACTCATCAGTCAGTGATATTAGCAATTATTACGCTGGTTTATATTCCGATTGGGACGTTGGAGATGATCCTGCAAATAATTTAGCAGAATTTGATAACCAAAGAAAAATGGGACTCATATCATCGCAAAATGGTTCAATCTATGCGGGAATAGCACCTCTTACTAATTTGGGTGAGGCCAATTATTTAATAGTAGATAACGCAGACTTTACATTTTCATCTCAAAATAATATTAATGGGTTAACTGGGGGGCTTCAGAATTCTGTGATTTCCTCGCCCAGCGATGTGAGCGGTTTCATAGGATTAGGCCCCTTGAGTATTCCAGCTGGAGAAAAAATAAAAATAGCTTTTTTTGTTGGCGGAGCATTGGGAAGTGAGGGAATGCTATCTTCATATGACACTGCTGATTATCTTTATAATACGACTCTTTCAATTGAAAGAGTCCCTTCAGAATCTTTCGATGTTTGTTATGGGACATCTGAGGATATATCTATGGATGGATTTAGTAGTGTAAGATGGTATGATAGTTTTGAGGGCGGTACTCTTTTAGGTGAAAATGAAATCTATTCAACAGGTAATTTAGTTGATGATAAGGTTGTGTATGTGTCCAATGTTGTTGGTGAAGACGAAAGTGTTAGAACTCCAATTTATCTAAATGTTTTACCAAAAAATGATGTAAGTACTCCTGATGGAAATGTAATATGTGACGGGGTTGCAATTGAGTTGATAGCTTCAGAAGGGGATGAGTATCTTTGGAGTAACGGAGCTATTACAAGATCAATAATTGTTACGACTCCCGGAGATTACTCGGTATCTGTAACCGATACTAATTCTGGATGTTCTTCTGATAGTGAATTAATAACTATAGGTGCATCGACTACTCCTTCTACTCCTTCTGTTGTATCCATTTCTGGATTTTGTTTAGGAGATGATGTAACATTAAGTGTTGAAAATCCTGATGAATCGCTTGAATACTTCTGGTCAGGCCCTTTTGGATTTGAAAAATCAGGATCAATGATTCAAATAGAAAGTTTTGATTCATTTAACGTCGGAACATATTCTGTTACTGCTAATGATGGAGGGTGTCAGAGTGGTGAGTCATCATTGGTTGTTGAGCCATTGCTTTTGAAACCTGAAGTTCAGCAGAATATTTCTGAATTGACAGTTGATGTCGTGGGCGATGCTTATCAGTGGAAACTAAATGGAATAGATGTTTCAGGTGCAACATCTGCCACCTTTTCGCCGACTCAAACAGGTTTTTATACTGTAGCTGTTACTTCAGGAGGATGTACTGTTATAAGTGAAGAGCTATTTTATGTTGTTTTGAATTTGAATGAGGATGATGAAGAATTTCTGATTTATCCTAACCCATTCATAGACAATCTCATGTTAAATCTAACAGAACAAAGAGCAGAAGTGCGCTTGTTTGATACCAGTGGAAGGGAATATCTAACCAATTTAAGAAGATATAATGGTAAGGTTTTGCTAAACGGGAGTGAGTTGGCAAGTGGAGTTTACTTTGTTCGTATTGTGTCTGGTGACAATGTGAAATCTATTAAAGTTATCAAAAGATGATTTTTAGAATGCTTACATGGCTTTTAGCCATAATATTTGCTTTACAGTCATATTGTCAACAAGACTTCAGTATTGGCACAAGGGGAAATGTGGTAGTAAATAGATCTCTAGTGCCTTTTCTTGAGGATAGGACTATAAATGAGTCAGACTTTAATCCGTGGCTTTGGGATGGAAATCTTCCAGGTCAGATAGGTTTTTCGTCATTCAACTCTGAAGGTTTATTGAAATTTAACTATCATAAAAATCTTCTTCATGCTACCATTTCTGGTTTAGATCAAGTTTATGGTCTCAATCAGATTATGAGATTTCAAGTTGAAGTTGACTCCTCCGCAAGATTTTTTGAACGAGTGAAATCTGATAAATTAGAAACCAATATGACTTTTTTGGAAGTTGTAAAAGTCACCAGGGATTATGAAATCCTTGTTGAACGAGTCATTAAAATTTTAAAAGGGGACTATAATGCTGTATTGGGTGTTGGAGACAGGAACATCGTTAAAGAGTACAATATTCTTTACCTAAGAGAAGGTGACGTTTTTAATAGGTTTAGATCATTCAATAGCCTTTTCAAACTTTTAGGTAATAAGAATGAGCTAAAAGAATATGTCAGGGAAAATGAGCTTCAATATTCACTTCAATCATCAATTGAAATAATAGATTTTTTTGCAGAAATAAATGGAACCCTAGATTAAAGGAGGAGTATCTATTCGTTATTCTGATTCACATTCTCCTTTTGTCCACTTTTGAACTCCATTTCTCTTAGCTACACAATCATTGGAGTATGTTTTTCCATCACATCCACATACTGGGATATATTCTTGAGTGCAGTTCATTTCGAGAGTAGGTTTCTTGATGCATTCTTCTCCGCTCGAATAGTTTTGTTTTGTCTTACAAGCAGTAGCTATTGAAAGCCCAATAGCTACGAAAAGCACTTTTCTCATTCCTTTTTGATAATCATTTAATAAGTGAATAATTTAATACAAATTCAATTCTATTATAGTAGGATCCCAAATCTTTTGTTTTTTGACCAATCCCAATCATTCTTTCCATACGTAACCTAAAATCCATGTTATCATAGTTCGTGCCTATACTTACATTTAATCCAGGACTAACTTTGTTAATTCCACTTTGAATAGGATGTTCAGTTGTTATTTCTACTCTGTTTGAAAATTCTCTTCTTTCTGTTTTGGATGAATTGTCCCCTATTAAGTAATTAAATGAAGGTCCTACTTCAAAAAATAATGGAATTCTCTTAGCTTGGTAATGTAAGGAAATAATGGAACGAATGTACTGTAGATCAAATACTGCTTCAATATCAAATTCGGTTATACCCTGTGTGAAATTATAGTTATTCTCTGACTTGAATTTCGAATAGAGAAATTCACTGTGGAATGATAGTTTACTTTTTGGATTCAATAAATCGAAGAAAATACCAGCTGAAAAACCTGAGTGCTTCCAGTCTGAATTTCTTAAATAATCATAGTTGATATGTGAGATTGGATAATCGAACGACAGTGTGTTAATGTTCCATCCAAAAGAAGGACCAAGAATAACTTGCATCTTTGGTAGACTTGTTTGGTAATGTGGTTTTATACCTCTACACTCATAATATCTTTCAAATAAGCTTAAAAGGCTTTTAAGAGAATATTTTAAATTCTCATAATTTTTAGATGAGATTTTGCAGTCTGAAAAGTAGTACGTCAATTGACCAATAAACTTATTGTTTTCATTTGAAAATCGATGAGTCAGTTCAACTCCAACATTGGAGGTGCCCTCTATCAAGTAAATCTTATAGATTAACAAGATAAATTCGCCATTCTCAACAATGTAAAAGTTATCAATTCCATTTTCTGTTCGATTAAAATAAAGGCTTTTTTCACCAGCGATTAGTCGTTGTAGAAAAACTACCTTTTTAGTAATTTTTAGATCATCGCCAGTATCAATGCTATTAATATTTCGAGTACTTGTTTCAAGTTCAACACTCTCACTTACATAATGTTTACTCATTACTCCAAATGCCTTAATTTGAATGGGTTCAAATTCTGTTGCGTTTGAATTCTCGTCATAAAAGAGTATTTTGGTAGGTGTTGAGTCCCAGACAAGGTAGTCTATGTGGCCTTTTAGTGTATCATATTCTTGTGTAACGATATACCCAGGTTTTAGATTTTTTTGTGCGAATGAGTTGATTAAGATAAAGAAAATGCAGACGATGTTTAAAATGGACTTCATGTATTTTTTTGCTGTAAAAGTATTCTTTTTTGTAAAGGAAATTAGCTCCCCCCACTGATAAAGCCTGCATATAAGTAAGAATTGCAGTTTCATCACTCTATTTTTGTTGCAATGCCAATCATCCTTCAAAAGCACCACTTCAACGCGGCTCATAAACTCTTCAATCCAAACTGGTCTGATGAGAAGAATGCTGAGGTTTTTGGCCCCTGCGCCAATGTTAACTGGCATGGACACAACTTTGAATTGATTGTGGGAGTGAGAGGTGATCCAGATCCTGAAACAGGTTATGTTATCGATCCGCAGCAATTAAGTAGCTTGGTTCAGGATGAGATCATAGAAAAGGTTGATCACAAGAATCTGAATCTAGATGTTCCTTTTATGTTTGGCAAGATGGCTAGTTGCGAAAGCCTGGTGGTTGAATTCTGGAAGATACTCCAACCGAAGATTCAAGAGGTAAACTCCAATGCCAAACTCCACCGTTTGCGTCTTTATGAGACTCCTCGAAACTTTGTTGATTATTACGGTGAGTAAGTGAGATATCTGGTTTATTCTGAGAATAAGATTTGTTTTAGGCTGTCATCCCTGTTGATAGAAGAGTTGAACCGATTTGACATTAGGAGTGAGATAGCTGAAGTTGACAGTATTAAAGCATTAAAACAAAATTTAAAGTCTTTTCAACCTGGTCTTGTTATTCTTCTTGGGGGAAGAAAATCCATAAAGGCAATTCGATTAGCAGAGCGAAAGGGCATTAGATGCTGTTTCTTTTATATGTCGATATTGGATTCATATCCCAATCTCATGACTTCTTCAAAAAGCAAGAAAGTTTATCAGGACATGCCTTCGGTTGATCAGAAAGATGATGGAAAGGGTAGTTTGCTCTCTGACTTAATCCGAAAGTCGGATCGAACAGATGAAATTGATACCAAGGCTCAAATAGCCATTTGTGGATCAGTTGTTAGTGGTGGTTTTATTGAAGGATTAACGGATAAGAGAACCAATTATAAGTTCCAATTCATTGATTATTCTTCAAATCTTGATAGTGCAATCAAGCAGATAGGACAGGCAAATGCCGTTATTGCTTTAGATCAATTTGCAAATGCCTTGGCCGCATTGTCCAACGTACCTTTGGTGAATGTTTACAGGACTGGGTTACTTCGAAAGGTTGCAAACAAGCAGTCTTGCATCAATGGGCTTCTTAAGGATCAGACAGTGAAGAATCTTCCGATGAGTAACAAAGAAGCAATAGCAAACGAACTCGACTTGATACTTTCAGATCATCACTACAGTGCAGGTATACTCGAAAAATATCAAGTATTTAGAGCAAAGGTTGGCAATAGACCTTTTGCGAGACAGGTTGCCCGTGAAATTGTTGAATGGCTAGAAGAGGAAGATTAAGCTGCTCTCAGCTTATTGAACTTCGATTTCTCAAACTTCTCAGCCGCATATGCACGGTCAATTATGATCTCCTTGATATCTTTATTTGAAGGTAATTCAAACATCGCATCCGTTACGATTGCTTCACATATGGATCTCAAACCTCTTGCTCCAAGCTTGAATTCCATTGCTTTATCTACAATGTATTCAAGAGCATCTTCCTGCAAATCCAGTTTTACATCTTCCATTTCGAAGAGTTTAGTGTACTGTTTTACAAGCGCATTTTTAGGTTCTGTCAGGATTTGCTTGAGTGCTTCTGTATTTAGCGGATCAAGGTGAGTTAAGACAGGCAAACGTCCTATAAGCTCCGGAATCAAACCGAAACTCTTGATGTCTTGAGCTGTAATGTATTGCAGTAGATTATCCTTATCAATTGCATCAGTTCTAAATTCATTATCATTTGCAAAACCAATTGGCCGTGTGTTTAGACGATTTGCAATATGTCTTTCAATACCATCAAACGCTCCTCCACATATGAATAGAATATTCTCGGTGTTGACATTGATCATCTTTTGATCCGGATGCTTTCTTCCTCCTTGCGGTGGCACGTTTACGGTAGTTCCTTCAAGTAGTTTTAGTAATGCCTGCTGAACACCTTCACCACTTACATCACGAGTGATAGATGGATTGTCCGATTTACGAGCAATCTTATCTATCTCATCGATGTAAACGATACCTCTTTCAGCTGCCTCTACATCGTAGTTTGCAGACTGAAGAAGACGGGTCAAAATGCTCTCCACATCCTCTCCAACATATCCTGCTTCAGTAAGCACGGTGGCATCAGCAATACAAAAAGGGACCTGAAGAATCTTAGCTAATGTTCTTGCCAGGTATGTTTTACCAGTTCCGGTCTGACCAACCATGATGATGTTTGATTTTTCAATAACCACATCATCTTTATCGACTGTCTGCATCAATCGCTTATAGTGATTGTATACAGCCACTGATATATACTTTTTGGCTTCATCTTGCCCAATCACAAACTCATCAAGGTGCGATTTCATGTCCGCTGGCTTGATGAGTTTGAAGTTTGGACTATCATTTTCAGAAGTAGTTTTCAACTCCTCATTAAGAATCTGCTGAGCCTGAGCTATACATTTATCACATATGTGTGCATGTATGCCTGAGATCATCAGATCTACATCTTTCTTATTTCTACCACAAAAACTACAAGTTACCTGAGCCATGATTTTTTATTTTTTCTCTAGCACCTCATCAATGAGGCCATATTCTTTTGCTTCTGATGCGCGCATCCAATAGTCACGATCTGAGTCTTTTTCAATGTCTTTGATCGATTTACCAGAATGCTTTGATAAAATTCCGTATAGATCCTTTCTCAGCTCTTGCATTTGCTTGAGGGTAATCTCCATATCTCTAGATTGACCCTGCATTCCGCCACTTGGTTGGTGTATCATCACTCGTGCGTGAGGGAGAGCTGATCGCTTTCCAGCAGCGCCACCCGAAAGCAACACTGCCCCCATAGATGCAGCCATTCCAGTACAAATTGTTGCTACATCCGGATTTACATACTGCATGGTGTCATACATACCCAATCCTGCGTAAACAGAACCACCAGGGCTATTTATGTAAAGCAAAATGTCTTTCTTAGAATCTACAGACTCAAGAAACAAAAGCTGTGCAGTAATAATATTGGCAATATTTTCCTCTACCTGCATACCAAGGAAAATAATCCGATCCATAATCAAACGTGAAAACACGTCAATTTCTCGGAAATTAGTTGGTCGTTCTTCTATCACCGCGCGGGTCATATTCTCAACATGCTGAACATAGCTATCTACTGTAGTTCCGCTTATATTTTGGCCTTTTACGGCAAATTTTCTGAATTCCTCAGTATTTATCATTTCAAAAAGTTAAAGTATAAGGTGTAAAAATAAAAAAGTCCCGTGTACAGGACTTCTTCAAAACTCAAAATGATATTATTTGGTTCAAAATCAAAGTTTTCTGAATTCATCAAGTGAAACAGTCTTTTCCTTCACTGTTACCTCGCTTTTGATATAATCAAGCACTTTCTTCGATTGAACCTGATTGAAAACTTTCATATAGTTCTCACCATTCTCTCCCTGTAAGTAGTTGTTAGCAAACGTGTCCAACTGATCATCCATCTGATTCCCAATGCCTGAGCCGGCAAATTGCTTTTTGATCAGCTCTTTTGCTTCATTAATCACATCTTCATGCTCCACCTTTATTTCCTGATTTTTCACAATCTGATTTCTGATAAGTGACCACTTCAGTTCTTTCGCATACGATCCATACTCCAACTCCATCAATTCAGGAGTGATGTTGTCATTCGTTTTTATGAGCCACTCCTTCAGAAACTCATCAGGAAGATTGATTTTAGCGGACTCAGTTAATTTTTCACGAACCTGGTGATCAAAAAACTGCTCTGACTCGCCTTTATAATTCTGAGAAACAATCTCCTTTACTCGATCTCTAAAACCAGCTTCATCTTTGATTGTGTCTTTTCCGAAAGTCTTATCGAATAGCTCCTGATTTACAGGAGCAAGCTTGTAGTGATTGATGGCTTTTAAAGTGAATGTCAACTTCTTCAATTTCTTGAATTCATCTTCATCCATCCTCAACTGATTTTTCAAAACATTTTCGTGCTTGAAACTCTTTTTAGGATCAAGCTCCACTTCCGTTCCATTCTTGATCCCAACCAGCTTTTTCAAAATGCCTTTTTCCACGTCTCTAAGATCAATACTGATCTCTTGATCAACAGCACCATCTTTAGACTTTACCTGACCATAAAGCGTGTCTTTTTCAGAAGAAACTTCAGGATTTTCCATTTCCCCAAACTGACGCTGCAGATTTTCGATAGTTTCATCTATTACCTTATCGTCTACATTGATAAAGTACTTTTCCAGCTTCACTTTCTTGTCAGCTTTCACCTCAAATGGCTCAGCAAATCCAATTTGATATTCAAACTCAAATAACTCCTGGTTTTCCCAATCAAACTCCACATCTTGCTGCACAGGAAGTGGCTCGCCCAGAAATTGAGTTTCACTCTCCCTTAGATAGGTATTTAGTTTTTCTGAAACGAGTTTGTTGATTTCGTCTACAATAAGTGCATTGCCGTACATTTTCTTAATCATGCCAGTAGGCACTTTCCCTTGTCGGAATCCCTTAATGTTTGCAGTCTTGCTGTACTCTTTGATTTTTTGATCTACTCCAGGTTGAAAATCAGCTCGGTTTACGCTAATTTTAATTACACCTTGTGTTTTTCCGGTTTTGTCAAAAGTTATATCCAACGTACTATTGTTTGGTGTTTATAAAATAAAAACCCTCTTACTCGTCCCGTATATCGGGTCTCGGAAAGAGGGTTGTTTTTCAGTGCGGATGGAGGGACTCGAACCCCCATGCCTCGCGGCGCTAGATCCTAAGTCTAGTGCGTCTACCAATTTCGCCACATCCGCAGTTTTCTTTGCTCGAACTTTTTCTTGCCCTGAAAATTGGAAGGCAAAAGTAGGTAATATTTTTGATTCAACAAGGGATTAATTTTGTAAAATTATTATGGTAGTAGAGGAAGATTTAGAATCAGAAAAAAAGGAGATAATTAGGCGATACAGGCGCTTACTCAGAAAGGCTAAGCCAATATTGAAAGATGGTGATGCCAAAATCATAAAAAAAGCTTTTTATACTTCGATGGAAGCGCACAGTGGGATGCGTAGGAGATCTGGAGAGCCTTACATTTTTCATCCGTTAGAGGTAGCAGAAATCTGTGTTGCTGAGATTGGGCTTGGCACTACTTCCATAGTAGCTGCTTTGTTACACGATGTTGTTGAGGACACAGACTATGAGCTGGATGATATAGAGAGATTATTTGGAAAGAAGGTGGCGGTCATCATTGACGGGCTCACGAAGATCGCGGGGGTGTTTGATCATGGAAGCTCGCAGCAGGCCGAGAATTTCCGAAAAATGCTCCTAACACTCTCGGATGATGTGAGGGTGATTTTAATAAAGCTCGCAGACAGGCTTCACAATATGAGGACGCTGGAAAGTATGCCTCGCAATAAGCAGCTTAAAATTGCTAATGAAACCATCTACTTATATGCACCGCTCGCCCACCGTCTAGGTCTTTATGCTTTCAAATCAGAGTTAGAGGACTTGTACCTGAAATACAGTGAGCCAGAAGTTTACAATGACATTGCCGGCAAGATCAATGAGACCAAGGACTCCAGGAATAAATTTATTAGAAACTTCATCAAACCTATAAAGGATAAACTCAACTCTCTTGAGGTTGAGTATGAAATCAAAGGACGACCTAAATCCATCCATTCTATTTGGAGTAAAATGAAGAAGCAGGGGGTTCCCTTTGAAGAAGTTTATGACTTGTTCGCTGTAAGGATAATATTGAATGTGCCTTATAAAGAAGAGAAGGCGCTGTGCTGGCAGGTCTATTCGTTGGTCACGGATTATTATCAGCCCAATCCGGACAGATTAAGGGATTGGATTAGCATCCCTAAGGCAAATGGTTATGAATCACTTCATACAACCGTAATGAGTGATACTGGAAAATGGGTCGAAGTGCAGGTACGAACAAAGCGAATGGATGAAATCGCCGAAAAAGGATACGCAGCTCATTGGAAATACAAAGATGGAAGAGCCACGGATGAAACAGGACTTGAAATGTGGATTTCCAAAGTGCGCGAGATTCTGGAGCAGAATGATGGTAATGCTATTGAGTTCGTTGATGACTTCAGATCCAACCTATATAGTGATGAAGTTTTCGTATTCACTCCAAAGGGAGATTTAAGAACTTTACCCCAGGGAGCCACAGCTCTTGATTTTGCGTTTGATATACATACAGAGATTGGTGAGCACTGTTTAGGAGCCAAGGTGAATCAGAAGTTGGTTCCATTAAACTTTGAACTAAAGAATGGCGATCAGGTTGAAATATTAACCTCAAGCAAGCAAAAACCAAATGAGAGCTGGCTGCAATATGTGGTAAGCTCGAAGGCAAAGTCAAAAATAAAGGATGCTCTCAAGGAAGAGCGAAAGGTGTTTATAGATGAGGGTAGAGAAATCGTCAAGAGAAAACTGAAGCAGCTCAAGATCGATTACAAACAAACTGTCCTTGAAGAAATCGCTCACTACTTCAATGTGAAATCGGCCTCTGACCTGCTTTACTTGGTGGGTACTGGTAAAATCGATCACTCCCTTATTAAATCATTTGTCAAAACTGACAAAGTAAATTCCAAACCTGATGCTAGAGTACGGGGAGCTAAGGAGGTAGAAGAAAAACTTAGCAGGGTTAGAAAAACAGATAGCGACCTGCTATTGCTTGGTGAGGATTTGGATATCATCGATTATAAGTTTGCCAAGTGCTGCAATCCAATTGCCGGAGATGATGTATTTGGTTTCGTTACGGTAAGTGAAGGCATTAAAATTCACCGGACCACATGCCCCAATGCGGCAGAGCTTCTTTCTAATTATGGCTATCGCATCATTAAAGCAAAGTGGGCATCTTCAAGAAAGCATTCCTTTGAGGCCACACTCTCTATAATAGGTACGGATAGACTTGGCTTGGTTAGTGATGTGTCAAACATCATCTCAGAAGAACTGAAAGTAAATATGCGTTCGCTCTCAATCAACACCGAGGGTGGAATCTTTGAAGGCATTATACGCTTATATGTGGAGGATACCTCACATTTGGACATGCTTGTGAAAAAGCTCGAAAAAGTAACTGGGGTTGTCAAGGTCAGCAGGTCAAATTGATCAGATGCTTAAATTATATTTGCAATATGCAGGGACAGAATATTATGGAAGAGGTAAAGAAGATTTTTCAGGCACACCTTGAAAACAAGAATCTTCGAAAAACCCCCGAGCGTTTTGCAATCTTGGAAGAGATATATGTGCGGGAAGGCCACTTTGATGTTGAGTCTTTATATGTAAGTATGAAAGACAAGAACTATCGGGTGAGTAGAGCCACTGTTTATAATACGCTGGATTTATTGGTTGATTGCGATTTAGTTACCAAACATCAATTTGGTAAAAACTTGGCGCAGTTCGAGAAAGCTTACGGTTTTCGTCAGCACGACCACCTTATATGTACTGATTGCAATAAGGTTCATGAATTCTGCGATCCACGCATTCAGAATATACAAACTACCGTTGGTCAACTTTTGCAGTTTAAGGTGATGCACCATTCGTTAATTCTGTATGGAGCATGCCAAAAGGAAAACTGTGAGAATAGATAGATCATATTATTAAGAATAAATAAATGAAGTATACCCAGGAATTAAGCAACGGAATTTTAAAACTCAACTTCAGTGGTGATTTAATTGGTGAAAACAACGGACCGGAAGTGGTTGAATTGGCCAATGATGCTATAGCAGATGGTATCACTCATTGCTTGCTTAATATTTCGGATGTTCGATACATCAATAGTAGCGGGATAGGAGTTCTCATCACCCTTTTGACGAAATTCAGAAACAAAAACGGCGAACTCTACATTATCAATCCATCAGAGCATGTAAATAAGCTTCTTATTATGACAAAACTTCAAGCAATATTTAATATTGCGGAATCAGAAGAAGAAGCACTCCAAAAAATCAAATAAGTAGATGTCAAAAGTAGATGTACTCTTAGGTCTTCAATGGGGAGACGAGGGTAAGGGTAAAGCAGTAGACTTTCTTGCTCCTAAGTACAATATAGTCGCACGTTTTCAGGGTGGTCCCAATGCAGGACACACATTGGAGTTCGACGGAAAAAAACACGTACTCCACCAGATACCATCGGGAATCTTTCATCCGGAGATACTAAATGTAATTGGCAATGGAGTGGTAATCGATCCGATTGTCTTTGCTAGAGAGATAAGGGATCTGGAACCATTTGGAGTGGATGCTTCCAAGACACTGATCCTTTCCAACAAGGCTCAGCTTATTATACCGACACATAAGTTGATTGATAAAGCATTAGAATTATCAAAAGGGGAGGAAAAGATCGGATCAACGCTGAGAGGTATAGGCCCAACTTATCAAGACAAAATTGGTCGGCACGGACTCAGGATAGGAGATATTATTCATAAGGATTTTGATGTCAAATATCAGAAGTTGAAAAAACAGCATTTATCGCTATTATCAACACTTGAATTAGATGATGACTTTCATCAGCAAGAACAGGAATTCTTTAAAAGCCTGGATCTTATGCGAAAGTTCAAAATTCAGAGCACTGAATATTTGATCAACGAATCATTAAAGTCTGGAAAAGATATTTTAGCAGAAGGAGCACAAGGAACCTTATTAGATATAGACTTTGGTAGTTATCCGTTTGTCACAAGTTCCAATACCACAACGGCTGGTGCTTGCACAGGACTGGGCATAGCTCCAAACCAAATCAATGAAGTCTTTGGTATTTTCAAAGCATATTGCACAAGAGTAGGTAGTGGCCCTTTTCCCACAGAGTTATTCAATCAGGAAGGGGAGGATCTGCGAAGATTGGGAAATGAGTTCGGTGCAACAACAGGACGTCCACGAAGATGCGGATGGCTAGACATTCCTGCTCTAAATTATGCATGTATGCTTAATGGAGTAACCCAGCTCTTCATGATGAAGGCGGACGTACTATCAGATGTCACTCCGGTTAAAATATGTGAGTCTTACAATTCTTCAAACGGAATTATAAAGGAATTTCCATATATATGGGATGACACATTCTCTCCAATATTTAGAGAAGTTCCATCTTGGAAATTAAATGGAGTACCTGCTTACAGCGATCTTCCGGATAATCTTCACTCATTTATTCATTCAATTGAGCAATCTGTAGGGGTCCCAATACACCTAATTTCCTTAGGACCAGACCGTAACGAAACGGTCCTGAAAAAAAGTTAGAAAAAAGCATTTTTCAACTTTGCAAAATCACTCCTTTAGTTATCTTTGCATCCCGCTTCGGAAAAAAGATTCCAGCTGAGATGTTTACTAGGTGATCAAGAAAATTTATTGAAAAATAAATGAGATCAAACTTGCGAGTGTAGAAATTAAAGTTCTATCTTCGCGTCCCCGTTCGAGATAAAGATCACAACGGGTTCGTAAACACGGAAAAGACTTCCTGAAATAATTTGAAAATTTTTAAAAATAATTTTTCAAAAATCTTGCCCGGATAAAAAAGATGTTCTTATCTTTGCATCCGCTTTCGCAGGGAGGTCAGACACAGAGCACTAAAAAACAGTCTTTAAATGCTCTCTAAGCTTGAAAAGTCAAGCAAAAGTTCTTTGAACGGATGTTGTTATGTAGCAATTTAGTTCCAACTTAAGTTTTATTATTTGAGTAATAAGTAGCTAGGTTTAAACAGTACATTAAGATTTATATACAATGGAGAGTTTGATCCTGGCTCAGGATGAACGCTAGCGGCAGGCCTAATACATGCAAGTCGAGGGGCAGCACGGTTTTCGGACTGGTGGCGACCGGCGCACGGGTGCGTAACGCGTATACAATCTACCCAGTACTGGAGGATAGCCCGGGGAAACTCGGATTAATACTTCATAGTATCACAGATAGGCATCTTGAAGTGATTAAAGATTTATCGGTATTGGATGAGTATGCGTAAGATTAGCTAGTTGGTGAGGTAACGGCTCACCAAGGCGACGATCTTTAGGGGTTCTGAGAGGATGATCCCCCACACTGGT
>NZ_CAXPLV010000007.1:0-245376 GCF_964218185.1 Ekhidna sp. | reverse complement strand
CACCTCCTTCTGAGGCCTCAGAAGGATACATTACCGCCAGGGCTACCGTTAGTGGTAGAACTTATCAAAAAGGTTTGTCTGTAATTGACTATGATCATATACCCAAGCAAACACTTTACCCGGATTCAAAGGTCAAGGTTGTCAGGGTAGATCTCAAAAAGAAAGGTAATCTCATCGGATACATCGAGGGAGCTGGTGATGCTATCCCTTCTAATCTGGAGCAGGTTGGCTATCAGATCGAGATTCTAAGCAAGGATGATGTAGTAGCGGATAATCTGAAAAAATACGATGCAATCATTTTAGGTATTCGTGCTTTTAATACTGTTGACTGGCTATCATACAAAAACAGTGAGCTTTTCGAGTATGTGAAAAGAGGTGGTAACCTGATCATCCAATACAACACGAGTCACAGATTGGTCACACAGGAAATTGCCCCCTATAGTCTCAAGCTGTCCAGAGATCGTGTGGCTGTAGAGCAAGCTCCGGTAGATATTTTGGCTTTTGACCACCCGGTCATGAATTCACCCAATCGAATAACTGAAAAGGACTTTGATGGTTGGGTGCAAGAGCGTGGACTTTACTTTCCAGACGAATGGGCTGATGAGTTCACGCCAATATTGAAGAGCAATGATCCGGGAGAAAGTCCAAAAACAGGGGGGCTGCTCGTAGCAAGATATGGAGAGGGGTATTATGTCTACTCTGGGTACAGCTGGTTTAGAGAATTGCCAGCAGGAGTGCCGGGAGCTTATAGAATTTTTGTAAACTTGATATCCTTAGGTAAATGACCGAATTGATTTCTGAAAAAAATATAGATAAGCCACCATTTTTCAAAAAGTGGAGATTCCTCTACCTGTTTATTGCTGGTTGGCTTGCTGTTCTAATTATTTTATTTCACATTTTTAGCTCTGCGTATTAAAAAATGAATACCCTCGACCTGATTGTGCTGTTCGGCACACTATTATTTATTGTGGCCTATGGTGTTTATAAAACAAGAGGACAAAAAGATATAGAAGGCTACCTCCTAGGAGGGAATACCATGAAGTGGGGGACCATTGGACTCTCCGTGATGGCTACTCAGGCCAGTGCAATTACTTTCATATCCACACCAGGTCAGGCCTATGAGAGTGGCATGGGTTTCGTTCAAAACTATTTTGGATTACCTATCGCACTCATTGTTGTTTCAGCAGTTTTCATTCCCATTTTCTACCGCCTCAAAGTGTACACTGCTTATGAGTTTTTAGAGAAAAGGTTTGATCTAAAAACCAGATACCTTGGAGCAGCTCTTTTTCTTATTCAGCGAGGCTTAGCGGCCGGTATCACCATTTATGCTCCGGCTATTATCATTTCGTCCATTCTTCATTGGGACCTTACGGTGACCATTCTGGGAACAGGAATTTTAGTGATTATTTATACCGTTTCCGGTGGAACGAAAGCAGTTTCTATCACTCAGAAGCAGCAGATGGGAGTTATTATGGTGGGAATGTTTGCAGCCTTTTTTATGATCATCGGATACATTGGGGATCATACTTCATTTGGTGGAGCACTGGAGATAGCGGGAAATTTGGGGAAACTTGAAGCTGTGAATTTTAGTACCGATGCTGGTGAGCGATATACCATTTGGTCGGGGCTCACCGGAGGATTTTTCTTAGCTCTCTCTTATTTCGGAACAGATCAATCACAAGTGCAACGATATCTGGGTGGCACCAGTGCAGCGGAAAGTCGTATGGGATTGATGTTTAATGCCATTTTAAAAATTCCAATGCAATTTTTTATTCTGTTTGTTGGGGTGATGGTATATGTGTTTTTTATTTTTTACAATCCACCCCTTCATTTTAAAGAGGCATCTGTGGAGATAGTGGAAAATTCCGAATATGCAGGGGAGTTTCAGGCACTTGATCACGAGTATGCTCATGTGCTGGAAGAACGAAGAGCAGCTGCAGAAAATTTAGCTAATGAAGCCATATCAGATGATCAGAGGATGGCATTTGCAAGCCAGCTCAAAGAAGCTGATGCTCGCTCGGTACAGATTCGAGAGCAAGCAAAAGAGGTGATCTTAAAGGCAGATGAAACTCTTGAAACGAAAGATTCAGATTACGTCTTTCTGACATTCATTATCAACTACCTGCCCCATGGGCTGATAGGTTTGCTGATAGCAGTTATTTTCTCGGCAGCCATGTCATCCACATCATCTGAGTTGAATGCACTGGCTTCCACCACGTCAGTAGACTTTTATAAAAGAGCGATTAAAAAAGATGGTTCGGCACATCACTATTTGAATACATCTAAAATTCTGACATTAGCCTGGGGTGTATTAGCAATCTTATTTGCGATACTTGCCAAGAACTCAGAAAACCTGATCGAGGCAGTGAACATTGTGGGATCCGTCTTCTATGGTACGGTTCTGGGTATTTTTCTCGTTGCTTTTTTCTTCAAGCGTGTGATGGGACATGCAGTCTTTATTTCTGCGCTCATTGCTCAAACAGGCGTGATCATCGTACACTTCATGACAGAGGCGGGTATGTTTTCACTCAGCTACCTGTGGTACAATGTGATTGGATGTTGTGGAACGATCATTCTGAGTATAATCTTGCAAGGAATCATTGGACACAAAAAAAGCGTGAACTAAGTTCACGCTTTTGATATCTGTTATGGGCTTAATTACTTCAATGAAGCAATCAAGTCTTCATTTCTCTTGATATAACCGAAATCACCTTGCTCAAAAGCTTTGGCTTTAGCCATTGAATCCTGAGCTGCAGCGATTGCCTCTTTCTTTTTGCCCAACTTAGCTAAAATTTGAGCCTTGGTGTGTACATGCCAAAATTGACCTGAATTCTCACCCATTGAAAGATACTTGTTCATCCATTCCAATGCTTTCTCCAGATTCTCACCTGAGTTAAGGTAATAGTTAGCAGCTGCAACATAGTTCTGAGGATTTACCTGAGTTTTAGCAGCAATGTCCTTCATTACAGCCTCGTGAAAGTCAACAGTAACAGGTACTTTCCACGACGTGTTTGCCCATGCAAAATGAATATTTGCAGAAGTGTTGTCTGCACTGATGTCCGAAATTTGGAACGTCATTCTTTCTACTGAGTTATCCAGTGACATAGGTTTAACAGTCGCTTTAGCTACTACTTTTCCCTCATCGTAGTTGTTCATATTCCCTCCAATCTTTTCTGAGTGGAACATTACCTGCCATTCATCAGCCCCGGGAATTGATAAAATTTGGTATTCACCAGCTTTCACATCCTGTCCTGCTATTTTCACGTCGGTGCTAAAGGAAATCACAGTTCCTGCATTGGCACCTGTTCTCCAGACAGAACCATATTGCTCAAGATACTCATCTCCTGAGCCGAATATTTTTCTGTCTTTAACACCCGGCCGGAAATAATCAATGTTTATTTCAGTTAGACCAACAGTGGAGCTTACACTTCCTGCCGGACTTGGTTGTGGGGTGTTGATTTGCGCAGTGGCACCAAACGTGACCAACAAGCATAGCGCGATTAGATTTGTGATTCTTTTCATTTGTTAAAGGTTTTATGGTTTTCGAAATTAATACATCCGTTTACGAAAAACTTCCAAGATCGTTTTACATCCGGGAGGATGTCGTGGAAATAGCAAAGGATTTACTTGGAAAGTATTTGGTCACAGAGATAGATGGTGTTTTGACAGCCGGTAAAATCGTGGAAACAGAAGCTTACTGTGGGCGAGGAGATAAGGCTTGCCATGCTAATGAAAAACGAACACCGCGAACTGAGGTAATGTATGGAGAAGGCGGACAGGCTTATGTATATCTCTGCTACGGCATCCATCATTTGTTTAATGTGGTGACCAATGTAAAAGATAGGGCGGACGCTGTTTTGATTCGCGCGCTGGAGCCTGTGATTGGTGAGGATACGATGGCTCATAGAAGAAAGCAAACAAAGGCTAAACTTGCATCCGGTCCCGGGACACTATCTCAAGCCATGGGAATCACTACCAGGCTGACAGGAGTGGATTTGCTGGGAGATCAAATCTGGATAGCAGAAGATCCGAATCGGGAGAAAATTGAAATTTTAGCAGATACTCGCATAGGTGTAGAATATGCAGAAGAAGATGCCTTAAGGTTGTGGAGGTTTGTGATAGCTGGCAACAAGTTTGTGAGTAAGGCTGTGAAAGAAAAAAAGTCCGGCTAACCACACCGGACTTCAAATAATTCACTAGCTGTTTAGCTTTGTCACCAACTAACCAATAGAGAAACTTTACAAGTACAATAATATATACGAATATTTATATATTCAAATAATTTTCACAAAAAAATTAAAATAAATAATTGAAAAGTTCAATAATTACTCTTTTGTTGATATTTGGTCAGTTTCTGTATGCACAAGTGGCCTTTGAAGGAACAGGAATAAAAATTGATTCACTCAACACTCCCAATGGGCAGAACTATATGGTACTGAACCCATTCAAAAAGGCAATGGCCTTTACTGAGGAAATGGGTGGATCGCCTACATCTGCTCTTATCTATTTCTCAGGGAACAGAATCATCGATGGTGAAAAGTGGGAAGTACTGACCTTTCCAGATTGGCTCGGTGAAAAAGGAATGTTGAGTCCATTAGGATTCACACCGTTTGGTATTTTCTATAGCCAGGTGACCTTTGATAAAGGGATGTATTATGGAAATGTCATGTTTGTTTCAAACAATGATAAGTATGAAGTGAACATTCCATATCTGAAGAATAAGGCTCCCATTCAAAGTGGCTGTCTTTCCAAAGATGGTCGATATATGATCCTGAGTATGGAGTCCAATAACACATACGGGGTAGAAGATCTTTATGTAGTCAAAAAGAATCCCGATGGAACATGGGATCGGGCAAAAAACTTGGGCTATCAGCTTAATACCGAGTTTCAGGAAGTCACTCCTTTCCTCGCAGAGGATAATCGAACACTCTTCTTCGCGACGAATGGAAGAGGAGGTCAAGGGAGTTTTGACATTTTTTATAGTGTGCGTCAGGATGATTCCTGGCGAAACTGGAGTGAACCTGTAAACCTGGGGTCACAAATAAACACAAGTGGTTCTGAAACCTCATTCTCATTTTTAGATGGAGCCGAGTGGGCCTATTATGTAAGTTCACAGGATAGCGATGGGTATGGTGATATCATGAAAATCAAATTCAGAGAGGATATAGAAGCGGATACCGCGAAAGTGGAGGAACCAGCAATTGTAGCAGAAGGAGAATCAGAAGATCCTAAATCGGTGATTTTGAAAATTGTGGATGCAAAAACAGGAGAGCAAATACCTGCTGAGATGATCCTTGCTAAAGAAAAACGAATTGGAGCCAATGGGCTTTTTCAAATAGACTCCCTATCTGGGAATGAAGTTGAGATAAAGTCTGCCGGATACCTCCCTAAAATGGTAATGTTGGATGAGCAGCTCAAGGTCGGTGAAAACGTTATAGCGCTTTCGTCTGTTGCAAAAGGGAGTGTGATCACATTGGATCATGTCCTGTTTCATCGAGGCACGCCAAATATGATTGAAGGCTCTGAGAAGGAGCTAAACCTGGTGGTGGAGGTAATGAATGACAACCCTAACATTAAGATTTTACTTAAAGGCCACACTGACAATACCGGAGATCCGGTAAGAAATGTTCAGCTATCAGAAGCAAGGGTACGAAGTGTGAAAGAATATATCATCGCCCAGGGCATAAGTCCATACCGGGTGACAGGAAGAGGCTATGGTGGCAATCAGCCAATAGCATCAAACGAAACCGAAGAAACCAGGAAGCTTAACAGACGGGTGGAGTTTGAAGTAGTGGAGGATTAGTTTTTTCAAATGCTACCTTCTCGATCCCAAACTCCGTCATCCATTTTTTTACAAGCTTAAATCCAAAGCGTTCATATAGTGCTATAGCTGGATCATTAGCAGCACCTGTTTCTACGGTAAACAATGGACTGTTGAAATTTTCGAAAAGAAAACTTAAAAGTTTGCCTGCGATACCTTTTCTAAAAAACGCTGGATCTACCACTAGGCTTTGGATGTGGGTAGATTGTGCATCTGCTTTTATTTCCATGACGGCCACCAGCTTTTCATTTTTGTGATAGCCGTAAAAAATGGTATTTGTATTTATGAATGCTGAAAGCGGTCTTTTCAACGGAGGAAAATTATCCTCCGCATTGAGGAGTTTTGCTTCCACCACATAAGATACTTGAAACACTTCACGAATTTTCGTGGCTATACTTTTATTTTGATGATCGAGCTTAAGGATCATTCTGACTTCACCCCGGTATGAAACAACGCATCCCCTCGATTCACCACTGGGTTATTGTTTACACTCAAAATATAGCAATCGTGGGAAGCTTTTATTGGCCTTTCATAATCTCCATAAGGATCTGAGATGACACCCAGCACTTCCCCTTTTTCTACAAACGCTCCGTTTCTCACCTGCGCATAGTGAAGCCCGGCTCTACTGGCTCTGGACCAGGTAGATTTGGCAATTGTCACCGGTTCTTTCGTTGGCTTGGGAGCCTCACTGATCATTCCAAGGTGTTTCATCACGCGCTTCATACCGGAAAGTCCTTCATCTATGGCCGGCTTTCTCAGTTTTAATGATTCTCCTGCTTCATACACCAGGATACTTTTGCCAAGCTTCCCTGCTTCTTTCCGTAGCGATTTGTCTCTAAAAGGAGAATTGATGATTAAGGGAGAGGCGAATGCATTGGCGAGTGCTTCGTTCTTTGGGTCGTCGAGCATGGCTCTCACCTGTGGGTAATTATTGATGAGCTTGCCACCAGTATGAAAGTCTATTCCATAATCAATATGAGGGATGACCTCCTGCATCATGAAATATGCAAACTGACTGGCTAGAGATCCATTTTTGGTGCCGGGAAAAGATCGATTCACATCTTTGCCATCAGGCACCTCACGGCTAAAGTTGATAAACCCAAACACATTGAAAATGGGAACAAGAACCACTCGTCCGGCTTCCACCTGGTACAATTTTTTGGTGATGATCCGCCGCATGATCTCTACTCCATTAATCTCATCGCCATGCATTCCTGCCATCAGCAATAGCGTGGAGCCTTCTTTTTTAGACTCATATGAAAATATCGGAATTTCAATTACCGTGCCCGATGGAAGCCGCGCAGTTGGAATATTCTGCCGATGCAGTTTTTCTGGTTTTAAGTCAAAGTCCATATTAGCGTGATTTTAATTCTTTATCGATAGAAGCAATAAGGTTATTGATTTCAACTTTGACCTTTTGATAAGCAGCAAGAGAATACTGATGTTCAAACTTGCACAGATCTAATCGGGTAGTGACCTCATCGTCTTTCAACCATGCAGACGATCTTACCTTTGGAATGGGATCGGCGTTTAGATCTCTCACAGGGAATGACTTGTAATAGGTAGTTACCACCCACTCAAAATCGTCATATAGTTGATTGGCCTCATATTCAGATTCATACTTTATTAAAATCTGGTAGTAAAAATCGTAAAGTCGTTGTGTTTTGATTCGAATGCTATCATTGGTAATCAGATCCACACCTTTAGCTTTCAGGGTTTCGAAAGCGCTGGTTTGGGGAAGGAATAAGTAATCCCTAAATATCTGAAACAGCATCATTCCAATTTGATCTTCATAAGGTCCATCCCATTGCTCCAATGAGTCGATGAGCACCAGTGCATTTTCATGAGCTGTTTGATTGACGGTGAGGTCGATCAGGTCAAGCTCAAGGTTTGATTTAATTTCCTGCAATGCCTTAAATTCCGCTTCTTTCGTTTTGTTGACCTCCCTCATGGCATTAAGTTGGTAGGCGAGCACTATACCGATGGTGATTACGACCACTTCTATGAGCACCTGAAGTGGGTCAATTCTGCGTTGTTTTGCCATGCACTAAAAGTAGTAAAAGATGCATTCATTATATTGCCGCATCAACGCTATTTATATGCTGAACCAAAAGAAGACCATCCGAGCCTGGTGTATGTATGATTGGGCAAACTCTGTTTACTCTCTTACAATTACATCCGCCATTTTTCCTATTTATTATCAGGCAGTGGCTGTCAATGCCAATGGAGGTGATAAGGTTAAGTTTTTTGGAGCGGAAGTGGTAAACTCGGTTTTATACAGTTATGCACTCTCTGCCTCTTTTTTATTGGTTGCAATCATACTACCTATATTATCCGGGATAGCCGATTATGCAGGCAAGAAGAAGTTCTTTTTGAAAATGTTCATGTTCATTGGTTCATTTTCATGCATTGGCCTTTTCTTTTTTACCGGAAAAAATATTGAGTGGGGGATACTGTGCTCTGTGATGGCGAGCGTTGGATACTCTGGCAGTTTGGTGTTTTATGATGCCTTTTTAAATGAAATTGTCACCGAGGACAAGCGCGATATTGTGAGTGCCAAAGGGTATTCATACGGATACCTTGGAAGTGTTATTCTATTGGTGCTCAATCTTGTAGTGATAGAAATGCCAAATACGTTTGGACTCGCTGATGCTGGCATTGCTTCTCGAGTTGCCTTTTTGACAGTCGGAGTTTGGTGGATAGGTTTTTCACTTTACGCTATCGCTAAGCTACCCGAAAACCCCCATGGAAGGAAGCCTGAAGGGCACTACCTGACCAACGGCTATCGAGAGCTGAGAAATGTATGGGGTCAGCTGAAAGATATGGAGGGAATGCGGAAGTATCTGCTGGCCTTTTTCTTTTACAATATGGGCGTGCAGACGGTCATGTATTTAGCTGCTACGTTTGGTTCAAAGGAGTTGGAGATGGAAGCCTCAAAACTGATTATGACCGTTTTGCTTATTCAATTTGTAGCGATTGCTGGCTCATATTTATTTGCTTTTGTTTCTAAAAAGCGAGGTAATATCCAGTCACTGTTGGTCATGATCGTTATCTGGATTGTGTGTTGCCTTTTTGCCTATTTTGTCAAACAGGAGATAGAATTCTTTGCTCTGGCTGCTGTTGTTGGCTTAGTAATGGGAGGAATCCAGTCATTATCCAGAGCTACATTTTCTAAGATTATGCCTCCGGATACGGTTGATACTGCGTCATTTTTCAGCTTTTACGATGTGACTTACAATCTTTCCATTGTATTCGGAACGTTTGTGTATGGATATATCGAACAGGTGACAGGAAGCATGCGAAACAGTACGTTGGCACTAGCTTCATTCTTCATCATAGGTATCATTTTCTTATCTCAAGTAAAATTGAAAAATGCAACCACTCAAACTGCCTGAGTTTGATTACAAGCTGCAAGAAAACTCCATATTTTGTTTAGTGCGTAAAAAGTGGGTGATCCTTACTCCGGAGGAGTGGGTAAGACAGCATTTTCTCAATTTATTGATTACACATCTTGGCTACCCGAAGGGAATGTTTAAGCTGGAGCATTCGATGCGGTACTTCAAAAACCAAAAGCGATCAGATATTTCTGTTTTAGACAAAGAAGGGAAAATGTTTTTGCTGGTAGAATGTAAAGCCCCGGCTGTGAAGATGGATCAAAAAGTACTCAATCAGGTGGCGGAGTATAACAAGGTGCTGGATGCAAGGTATGTAGCGATAACGAATGGGTTGAGTCATTTTATTTGGAAAAAAGAAGAGGGTCGGTATGAGCATGAAAAGGAATTTCCGTCATATTTGAATCAATGAAAATCTCAAAGAAAGAATACCGAGACAAACAAAATCAAGCGACTGGTCAATTGTTGGTTTGTATTCTGGCCCTCATTATGAGTAGCGTCAATTTGTACAAGTACTTTTTCCAAGATGAAAAGTTGAAATGGTCGGTATTTGTTTGGGTTGTAATTGCCATTGCAAGTTTCATTGTATGGAGATGGAGGGAGAAGCGATTGAAAAATTTTGAAGTGGAAGAAAAATAAGCCTTATTAATGAAAATCGCTACATTTGTATTATCTGCTGACGCTTTGAAAGACAAACCACCCATAAAATTCAAAGGCAGATGAAAAAATTACTGGATCGTATTCCCCCATTCTTCAAGAATTTCTATTTTCTGGCCACATTCTTTTTTATTGTTTGGCTGGCATTTGTAGACAGCAATGATCTGTTTATGCAAGCACAGCTTTCCAGCAAGAAAGCAGAGCTGGAAGAGGCTCGTCAGTTTTATCATGATAAAATTATGCAGGTAAAGAATGATCAGGCGGCTCTGAATAACAATCCTGATCTTCTGGAGAAGATGGCTCGCGAAAAGTATCTGATGAAAAAGGATAACGAGGATTTATACATTGTCGTTAAAGAAAACTGATGAAAACTCTTCTGTCAGTACTTACGCTGTTTTTGGCTCTTACGGTAGCCAGTCAAAACAAATTGGCCGATAAAATCTATTTCGGAGGAGGTTTTGGGTTTAGTGCAGGCTCTAATCAAACAAACCTTAGCTTGTCACCACAAGTAGGCTACAAAATAACAGATGCTTTTTCAGCAGGTGTGGGGATTTCTTATCAATATGTGAAAGTCAAAAACCCAGATATTTCCATTAACAATTATGGATGGAGTGTATTTAGTCGATACAACATTGTCCAACAGTTTTTTGCATATTCAGAGTTTGAGCGTTTGTCTTTCGAGTACCCTGCGAATTTTGATCCGGTCAGAACGGAGAGAACTGGATACAACAGCCTATTGATCGGAGGAGGATATTCCGAACAACTGGGAGGTAGGGCCTCTTTTAGTATGATGGCTCTGTACAATGTCCTTTACGATGAGACGGTACTCCCACGGCCATACAGTAGCCCATGGGTGATCCGTGCCGGTATTGGTGTGGGTATATTTTAGTTTGTTACAAAGTTGAAATCCATCTCAAGAAGTTCGCTATAGTCCAGCCCCATTTCTCTCATTTCTTCATCCTGCTTTTCGTATAGCCAGTTAACAATCATGGAAGGTTTTTTTGCTCTGAGATCCTTGAGCATTTCAAGAAGCGATTTTGCAGTCCATGCATTGAAAACACGAAACTTAAAGTTGAGATTGAAATAATCTCCATTAGCCAATTGCTTTTTGATTTCATTGGTTACCTCAGAAAAAAGTGGAGAGTCATTACACAAGGAATCACCTTTTATAAGCACACTCTTAAATCGAGAATCCATGATGATGGTAGGGGATGTGTGTGTTGATTTTCTGAAGTAATCCATAAGGATTTGCATTAATTTGAAATTGCACTTATTTAATATCTAAATTAACTATATCAAGACTTGATGGTTTTCATAATTAGCTGAGATGACCAAAAACCCAGTTCAGGTGATCAGTTATCTCGGTGGTTCTTCGATACTTTTACGGATCGAACCAGCGAGTTTAGCTGCCTGGAATGTTCAGAAGTGATTGGTGATTTGGTCACCAGCTCAAAACGTTGATTATACTTTGAGAAAGTATAAATTATGGTTGCAGATTTTTCGTCGATTGCTTCAAAGTAAGATGCTGGCTCACCAGCTATTTTAGTTTTTCCAGTTGGTGCGGGCTTTATGTCCAATTGTAGTTGCTCCTCAAATATTATCTCACCATATGGCTGAGCGCCTTCAAAATAAGTGATGGAAAAATACGTGCTGGCAGTGTCTTGCATTGAGGGGCTGACCTTAACGACATAACCATCATCGAATACCTCCCAGCCTTTCGGTTTTTTAATGCTGAATGTGAGGTCTGGATCGTCGAAAGTAACCCGCTGTGCCGAAGCGGATACTATTAGTAAAAGAAGGGTAAGGCTAATTATAATCCGCATACCTCTTTTTTACGATATCAATAGACGTCCGGATCATTTCTTCCAAAATGTTCAGATCAATATCAGAAAGGCGCTTGACATACAGACAGCTGACACTGGTTTTGCACTTCCCAAGTTTTTTCAAAAGCGGATCCATTTTTTCATATCCTGACATGAGATATAGTGTGAGCGATTGTTTTCTGGGTGAAAATCCGGTCAGCATCCAGTCACCCTCTCTTCCGCTTTCGTATACGTAATGGTATTTGCCAAACCCAACAATCGAAGGTCCCCACATGACAGGCTTTTCTCCACTTACTTTTTGCATGAGCTTTAGAACTTCCCACGCATCATCACGCTTCCACTCCGGCTCAATGGAATCCATAAATGCTTCTACACTTTGGTCGTTGGGTTGGGTTTTGAGGTCAGACATTTCGTTAAGGATTACCGGTACTAATTTACTAATTGCCAGCTATCAACTCGACTCCCAATTTCTCTCCAAGTTCTTTTAAATCTTCAACAACCGGATCTAGCAGGTCAATACCATTTTTTAATCGCTCGGCAGTCATCTCTCTTTCAGGGTCACCCGGGATCAGTACTTTTTCATCCGGATTCACCGTTTTAGAGGCTCTAAATCGCTCGATCCAGTTATCCATGTGTGATTTGAATTCTTCACCATCACGGAAGGCATCTATGCGCATGGCCCCAAAGAAGTGCCCAAGTCCTTCACCTACAGGATTGGGTGCGGGATCGATGAAGGCTACAAATGGCGGCACCCAAGGGCCATAATTTGCCCCGGAAAGCACAGCGGATAAAATATCCACTACAGCTCCCAATGCATATCCCTTATGTGAACCATGCTCTCTGTCCCCGCCAAGCGGACGCATGGAGCCACCTTTTACCAGGCCTTTTGCATCCGTAGTGATGTGGCCTTCTTTGTCCTGAAGCCAGCCTTCTGGGGCATCCAGTCCTTTGCGCTGAAGGACTTCCAGCTTTCCGTTTGCAGCGGTGGTTGTGGCCATATCCAGGACAAATGGTGGCTGATTTTTTGTTGGGATGGCAATGGAAATTGGGTTGGTGCCAAGTAATCTTTCTTTAGAGAAAGTGGGAGAAACCAAAGGGCTTGCATTGGTAAGGGATATCCCTATGCAATCTTCATCAAGCGCCATCATGGCATGGTATCCCGCAATGCCGTAATGATTTGAGTTCTTCACAGCTACCCATCCAGAACCCACATTTTTTGCTTTTTCAATAGCCAGCTTCATGGCGTGCGGCCCCACGACAAGACCAAGCCCCAAATCTCCATCAACCACAGCGGTGGAGGGGGTTTCGTGCACAGTTTTTATTGTCGGCGTGGCATTTAGACGCTTCTTTTCATGAAGTCGGATGTAGCCGGATAACCGGGCTACTCCATGAGAGTCAACTCCTCTGAGATCGGCACTTACTAAAACATCGGCAGCCTGCTTCGCTTCTGCTTCAGGACAACCTATGCTGATAAATACATTTGTGGCAAATCGCTTAAGTTCTTCCGCTGAAAAAATCATTCGGCGAAATTACTCATTTAGCTCTGCTATGATCTGGTTGAAAACCAAAATTACGTTTCTAGCCTTCTCAATATCTGTGAGACTCAACTCAAATCCATCCTGATAGTTTTCGATTTCACCATCCTTGTAATACTTGATGATGTCCTCCTTGAATTTGGTTTCGAATGATACTGCCAAAGTTTTACTTCCAATTTTATATTGAATGCTTTTTGGATTTATATCTGTGAAGTTGAACTCAAAAATCTCTTCTTGTCCACCCTTCGCGTCAACTTCCAGTTTCGTCAGCTTGATTTTTTCAAGGTCTGACTCATCCAATCGCTCAAACGTCTGTGTAATCGTTTTATCTCCTACGCGAACCTCATTCATGTTTTCGGTGAGCCAGACTATTTTTTGCTCTATAGTCATATTGGCAAACGGATCCACATAGTCTCGCTCGCATATTTTGATCGCGTCTGTGAGTGCAGCTTTTATCCTTCTTGCTACCTCTATATTCTCCGCATAAATTTTGAGTTCATCGTCATATCCATCAAACTCATCATTTTCATACATTTTCAATAAATCCAGGGACTCCTTGGTTGTGAATTCAACAAACATTTTATCGGATGACACATCGTAATCAATCAGGTTTCCATTGATGTCGATCAGGTTTAGCTGAGCTTCTGTTTTCTTTGTAGACTTGGCATCAGCATCAATTTGAATAAACTTAATGAGGCAGTCGCCTTCTATTGACTGCTCCATAGATTCATCTCCATAGTCGATATTCAATACATACTTCTTAAGGTAGTCTAGTGCAGTGGATAGGGTTTCAAACTTTTGAATGGACTCTTCAACTTTGTCTTCTGCAAGAGGTACGGCTTTTGTCAGAATATTTTTAAGGTCTCTGGCTTCTTCCACATTATTGGTAAAGATTTCAATCTCATCATCAAAACCATCAGGAGCTCCATTATCCAATACTTTGATCAGCTTTTGTTTTCTCTTTGTCTCAAAATCAAGTGAGAAACTTGATCCTGAGATATTGAATTTCAGACTGTTGATATTGATGTCAGCCAGGTTGAAAATGTATTGCTTTTCCACTGAGGATTTTGATGTAATGGCTGTTTGGATGAGTCGTACATTGCCAGGAAAATCTTCAAGTGCAACCAGGGTTTGATTATAAGATTTGCTTCCGCTCTCTGCGTTCACAATGTTCGTTTCCAGCCACTTTTCCATCTCAGGGTAGGTTTCAACAGAAAGCTTATTGCTCATGATCTTCTCAGCCAGGGGGATCGCTTTTTTTATCAAATCTTTGATGATACGCGCATTGTCAATGTTTTTAGTTACCATCAGCATGTTTGAGACATAGCCTTTAACCTCTCCATTCTCATATTCTTTGATGAACTTTTGTCCATTATCAACAGTAAGGCTCAGGTAAATAATATCCTGTTTTGTTTCTTCACGAACTACATAAGGATCGAGATCAGCCACATTAAATTCATAGACCAACTCTTCACGATCTCCTTTTTTATCTACTTCTACCTGAGTGTATTTCAAGACAGAGTGGCTAAGGACTTCAATTTCATGGGTGTAGGTTTCGTCTCCGGTCTGCACTTCTACAAGATTGCTCTGAATCTCAGAGACAATGCCTTCAAACTCAGCATTTTGAGCATAACTATAAATTGAAAAAATGAGGCATACGAATCCTAATAGGTATTTCATGATAGATATGTAGGTTGTTAAAATGTAAAAGTTAAAAACTTGTGGTGGTTTCGCAATACCTAATTGGAGGTATTATTTTTGAATCGATCAAGTACGTTGTACAGGATTCCTTCTTTGAGCGCATAGCCAGATACACGGATGGACTCAAGTTCAAATTTTTCTATGATGTAATTGACCAGGACACAAGCTACCACGATCATGTCCACCCTCATCTCAATCATACCTGGAATCAGGAGTCGTTGTTCTCTGCTTTTGGAGATAAGTTCTTGATAGATTGCTCTGAATGCTTCCTTCCCAAAGGGATATTCAGTCAGGCTAAGGTCTCGCTCAATCCCATTTTCTTCACAATAGATATCACTAAGTGTATCAAAGGTGCCCGAGCATCCTATGAGTGTTTTTGGTTTGTATTCTTTACAGGCTTTCGATAAGGGCTCAAGCTCCGCATCAAAGAAATTGTAGAGATCAGATATTTCTGTTTGTGCGATTGGGTCTGTTCTATGAAATTTTTCAACAAGCCGCTGGCCACCTACTTCAAAGCTTTGCAACCAATAGGCCTGATTTTGATCTGCGATAATAAACTCAATACTCCCCCCACCAATATCCATAATTAGGTTCTTCTCTTCACCAAAATTGAGCGCTTTGCTGGCACCCAGGTGAATAAGCTCAGCTTCTCTCATCCCTGAGATCACCTCTATTTCAATTCCAGTTTGTTTTTTTATTTCTTCAACAAGAGCTCGCCCATTCTTAGCATTTCGAATGGCACTAGTGGCAGTGGCAAAAACCTGATCAATTTCATTTTGAGCGATGGTGGTTTTAAACTCATTTAGAGCGGCCAATGCACGATCCCAGGCTTGCTGATTGATCTCACCTTTATTGATTCCCTTTTCTCCAATTTTTACAGCCTTTCGCTCTCGATGAAGAATTTCATGAGATTCCTTTTCTATTCTTGCGATTAGCAGATGAAAAGTATTAGTACCCAGATCGATTACAGCGACTTTCATATTGGAGGGCGCAATTTACTAATTTGAGTGAGCTTTCAAAGAGAGACCCTTGGATTGAAGGATAGTATTTTATCTTTGGCGTTTTGCAAATAAATATGAGTACAGAGAAACCAAAAACCGCAACGAACATACAATCTATAGCCGAAAAAATTGAGCGCCTTGAATCGATGAACGAAGAAGCTCTGAAAGGCGGAGGAGAAGATCGGATTGCTAAACAGCACGAGAAAGGAAAATTGACAGCCAGAGAGCGAATTGATTTGCTTTTGGATGAGGGCTCATTTGAGGAGATTGGGAAGTTTGTTACCCACCGGGCTACCGATTTTGGAATGGCAGAGCAGAAGATTTTAGGTGATGGTGTTGTCACCGGATATGGCACCATAGATGGAAGGTTGGTTTATGTATTCAGCCAGGATTTTACCGTTTTTGGTGGATCACTTTCCGAGACATTTGCCGAGAAGATTGTGAAGATCATGGACATGGCCATGAAAAATGGAGCTCCGGTAATTGGTCTTAACGATTCAGGTGGTGCGCGAATTCAGGAGGGTGTGGTTTCACTAGGCGGCTATGCCGATATTTTTTATAGAAACACGCTGGCTTCAGGGGTTGTGCCTCAAATATCTGCGATTCTAGGTCCATGTGCCGGTGGGGCCGTTTATTCTCCAGCTATTACCGACTTCATTTTCATGGTGGAGCAAAGTAGCTACATGTTTGTGACCGGACCTAACGTGGTGAAGACTGTAACTCAGGAAGATGTAACAAGCGAAGAATTAGGTGGAGCTCAAACACATGCAACAAAAAGTGGTGTGACCCATTTTGCTTGCGCCAATGAGGCCGAATGTATTCGTCGGATCAAGCAATTGATGAGCTACATCCCATCAAACTGCGAGGAGGAGCCTCCAATGCTGAAGTACGAGATCGGAGATGAAACTCGTAAGGAACTGGATAGTGTGATGCCTGAGAATCCTAATCAGCCATACGATATGCACGATGTAATCAAGGGCATTATTGATGCTGATTCATTCCTGGAAGTGCATAAAGATTTTGCTGAAAATATCATTTGCGGATTCGGCAGATTAGCCGGAAGAAGTATAGGTATCGTGGCTAACCAGCCTATGAGTATGGCGGGTGTGCTGGATATTCATTCCAGCACCAAGGGAGGTCGATTTGTTCGTTTCTGCGATAGCTTCAATGTCCCGCTGCTAGTGTTGGTGGATGTTCCTGGATTCTTGCCTGGAACAGATCAGGAGTGGAACGGCATCATTACCAATGGAGCTAAACTCCTATATGCTTTCAGTGAAGCAACGGTTCCTCGAATTTCGGTGATTACCAGAAAGGCATATGGTGGAGCCTATGACGTCATGAACTCCAAGCATATTGGAGCGGACATGAATTATGCCTGGCCAACAGCTGAGATCGCCGTGATGGGAGCTCAGGGAGCATCTGAGATTATTTTCAGAAAGGAAATTCAAAAAGCGGACGATCCGAATGCAATGCATCAGGAAAAAATCAATGAGTATACGGAGAAGTTTGCCAACCCATACATTGCTGCCGCACGAGGTTTTGTAGATGAGGTGATTATGCCTCATGCTACCAGAACTAAACTCATTCACGCATTTAAGATGCTGGAAAATAAGGTTGACAAACTTCCAAGAAAGAAGCACGGAAATATTCCGCTTTAAAGCTTAAAGTTTTTAGTTTCAAGCTTCAAGTTTATGCGGAATTTTAAAGAATTGATGATTTGGCAGAAAGGTATGGACATTTGGCAAGAATGCTATAAGCTTTCTCAATTATTGCCAAACGATGAAAGGTTTGGACTAGTAAGTCAAATTAATCGAGCATCTTCTTCAATACCCGCAAATATTGCTGAAGGGTCAGGTAGAAAGAGCGTGAAAGATCAGGCAAGATTCATTCAAATCGCACTTGGTTCAGCATTCGAATTAGAGACATTTTTCATTGGAATTGCACGACTGGAGCTTATTGAAGAAAATATTGTCAATCCAATACTTAATTTGATTATCGAGGAGCAAAAGATGCTATCTGGGTATCTCAAAAGACTTGAAGCTTAAACCTTGTGACATGAAGCTTAATAAAGTAGCAATCATCACCGCAGCATCGAAAGGAATGGGGCTGGCTTGCACAGAAAAGCTGGCTGAAGAAGGCTATCAACTGGCCATTCTTTCCCGCTCATCTGAAATCCATGATCTGGCTGATAAGTTTGGGGGAATTGCAGTACAAGGATCAACGGACAATGTTGAGGATTTGACCAGGCTGGTTGATGCTACCATGGAAACTTATGGGCAAATTGATGTGGTGGTTAATAACACCGGACACCCACCAAAAGGTGAGCTTCTGGAGCTTACTGATGAGCAATGGAGAGAAGGATTTGATCTTGCCTTGATGAATGTAATTCGTATGTGCAGGCTAGTAATTGATCATATGAGTGGAGGTGGATCAATCATAAATATCTCCACTTTTGGGGCAAAAGAGCCATCATTAAGCTTTCCGATCTCTTCCGTAGCAAGAACTGCACTTAGTGGGTTTACCAAATTGTTTGCTAATAAGTATGCCAAGGCAAACATTCGAATGAATAATGTTTTACCAGGCTTTATTGATAGTTATCCGGCTGATAAAGAAACAATTAAAAATATTCCAATGTTGCGACAAGGGACACCAAAAGAAGTGGCTGAGTTAGTTGCATTTTTGGCTAGTGATAAATCAGAATATATTACAGGACAAGATTTCCTCATTGATGGAGGATTAGTCAAAGCCTTATAGCTACAAGCCGAAAGCTTCAAGGATTTGATGACTCAATCTTGTTGCTTACTGCCTTTACTTGTAGCTTGCAGCTTCAAAACTTGAGACTTAGATAATGGATAAGAAAAGCAGAGATTTCCTTTTTAAATACCTCAATAACGCATCTCCAACAGGGTTTGAGCAGGAGGGACAGAAAATATGGTTGGATTACATCAAGCCATATGTGGATGACTATGTGGTGGATACTTACGGAAGTGTGTATGGTGTGGTGAATCCGAAGGCAAAGTACAAGGTGGTGATCGAGGCGCACGCCGATGAGATCAGCTGGTTTGTAAACTACATCACAGACAAAGGCTACATCTATGTAGTTCGTAATGGTGGTTCAGATCACCAGATCGCACCTTCTATGAGGGTAAACCTTCACACCGAAAAAGGTATCGTTAAAGGAGTGTTTGGCTGGCCGGCTATCCACGTGAGAAAAGAGAAAGAGGATGCTCCAACCTTGAAGAACATTTGTATTGATGTGGGAGCAGAGAGCAAAGAAGAAGTGGAGAAGATGGGCATCCATGTGGGTACTGTAGCTACTTTCCAGGATGAACTTTTTGAGATGAACAAAAAGTACCTTGTAGGGAGAGCACTAGATAATCGTGCCGGAGGTTTTATGATCGCCGAGGTAGCGAGAAGGATTTCTGAGAACAAAATCAAACTTCCTTTTGGACTGTATGTGGTAAACTCTGTGCAGGAGGAGATTGGACTAAGGGGAGCTGAAATGATTTCTCGCAGGATCAAACCGGATGTAGCCATTGTTACCGATGTGACTCACGACACACAATCACCAATGTATGACAAGATTACGAGTGGAGACATGACTGCCGGCAAGGGTCCTGCTGTTACATACGGTCCTGCGGTTCAGAATAATGTTCGGGACATGATCCTAAAAGTGGCTGACAAGAATAAAATCCCTTATCAGAGAATGGCGGCATCCAGAACTACTGGTACGGATACAGATGCATTTGCTTACTCGGACATTGGCGTAGCTTCAGCGTTGATTTCGTTACCTCTTAAATACATGCACACGACAGTAGAAACCGTGCATAAAGATGATGTGGAAAATGTAATCAGGCTGATTTACGAAACAGTGATTCAGATAAAAGACGGACAAGACTTTACCTATTTCAAATAATGAAAAATCTAATCTTAATCTCAGTAACTAGTCTCCTGATCTTTGCTTGTGGTAAGGAGGAAAGCACATCTGTAAAAGGAAAGTGGTATACCTATGCAGAGAGCGGTGATTACATGGAGTTGTGGCTTGGGGAGGAGAGAGCCATGAGCTATTTGAGCGGAATTGACCAGTTTCTATTGTATGATTTGAAAAGAGAAGGTTCCAAACTCAATTTCTCTTTAATTGAGAGTAGGATTATTGATAAGCACAATTTTCAGCTGGATGTGACTAAATCTGATGAAAAATTGTTTCAGGCTACATTCATAGGTGGAGATAAGGTGGATTCGCTGAAGACTTATTTTCTGGTAGATGCAAAGATGCCTGTGATAAAAGAAACCCTCGATCAGAATCAGGATCTAATGAATGAGCTTTTCGAACGACTGGAGAGTGGTTCTCATGCAGGTCATGGGCATTGATTCATGAGTTTCAAAACGTATACAGATCAGATGGGACGAGAGGTGAAAATTCCCTCTCAGCCCCGTCGGATTGTATCTCTTGTCCCCTCCCAGACTGAATTTCTTATGGACATTGGTGCACCAGTGATAGGTCGCACTAAATTTTGTATTCATCCTTCTGAGCGTGTATCCAATATTCCTATCATTGGAGGAACTAAGAATTTTCATTTCGAAAAAATCCGAGGGCTTCAGCCGGATTTAATCATTGGCAATAAAGAGGAAAATTACGAGGAGGGAATCGATCAATTGGCAGAGGAATTCCCGATATGGATGAGCGATATCTATACCCTGGATGATGCCTTCGATATGATGACAACTATTGCTGGTCTTTGTGATCTTGAGAATAGTGCTCGGCAAATTGTGGAGGAGTGCCAGGAAGCTGTCAATAACGTAAGAGGCTCAAAATCAGGTAGAGTCATTTACCTCATCTGGAAGAGCCCATGGATGGCTGCTGGAAAGAATACGTTTATTGATCATTTTCTTGATCATTTAGGTTACGAGAATCTGATACATGAGGAGCGCTATCCTGAACTAACGGATGATCAGATCATCGCATTGAGTCCGGATAAAATTCTTTTTAGCTCCGAACCATTTCCATTCAAGGAGAAGTATTTGGAGTTAGCACGAGCCAAATGGCCCACCATCGAATGTGAGCTGGTAGACGGAGAATTGTATAGCTGGTATGGGAGTCGCCTGAGATACTGGAAGGAATAATCTATGCCCATCTATCGACTCACTGATGATCTGATTTTTCCACCGGTTGATGGTGCTGAAGATGGAATTGTAGCGGTTGGTGGAGACCTACTCCCGGAGCGTTTGATGATCGCCTATCGTTCAGGCATTTTCCCATGGTATAGTGAGGGGGAGCCGATCATTTGGTGGAGTCCTGATCCTCGTTTTGTTCTGTTTCCTGAAAAGTTGCACATCCCAAAGTCGATGAGACGTGTGCTGAATAAAGGAGAACTTAGGGTTACGCTCAATGAGGACTTTGAACAAGTCATTGCACAATGTAAAAAAGTGCCAAGGCAAGGACAGGAGGGTACCTGGATCACGGATGAAATGGAACTCGCATATATCCGTCTGCATGAGTTGGGCTATGCGAAATCAGTAGAGGTGTGGAAGGAAGATGAGCTTGTCGGAGGGATGTATGGCGTGGATCTGGGAAATATCTTTTGTGGAGAATCGATGTTTTCAAATGTGAGCAATGCCTCGAAGGTTGCCCTGATTTATTTCATTCAGGATTTTGCTAAAAGAGGAGGTAAGTTATTTGACTGCCAGGTTCACTCAGATCACATGGTGACCATGGGAGCGGAGGAGGTGAATAGGGAGGAGTTTTTGGGGTATTTGAATCAAAATCCCTCCGCATAATTATCCCCTCGGGTATAATCAGCACCTCCCTCTAGCATTCCATCATCCCGAATCAGGATACAGTCCATCCGACCCCAGGAAGTTCTTCTTTCAATAGTGTGGCCCATCTTTTTGAGTTTTTTGATCACCTTCGGATCAATTGGCCTTTCCTCGATGAGGATTCTGTCCGGTAGCCACTGGCTATGCGTTCTGGTTGCATTCACTGCATCCTGCATACCCATACCATGATCGATCACATTCATGATGGCTTGGAAGTTAGAGGTAATAATGGTAGATCCACCAGGCGTTCCCACTACCATTTTTAGCTTTCCGTCTTTCTCCACGATGGTTGGGGTCATACTGCTCAACATGCGTTTTTCCGGCTGTATAGCATTTGCCTCTCCGCCAACAAGTCCAAATTGATTTGGTACGCCCGGTTTAGCACTGAAGTCATCCATTTCATTGTTCAAAAAGAAGCCAGCACCCCTCACATAGACTTTGCAACCGAAAAATGAATTCAGAGTGGTGGTAAGCGAAACAGCATTTCCCTCTGGGTCCACAATGGAAATATGTGTGGTTTCCACACTTTCTATTGCCTCAACCTCGCCTTCCTTGATATCCTGAGAATCAGTTTTCTTCTTTAAAGAAATGTCTGAGAAGCGCTTTTTATTGTATTCAGGGTTGAGTAGCATTTTGACCGGCACATCGTAGAAGTCAGGGTCTCCAAGATGAGTTGCTCTGTCTGCATACACCCTTCGTTCCAGTTCGGTCAGCAAATGGATGGTTTGAGCAGTATTGTGTCCCATTGTTGCAATGTCAAATTGTTCAGCTCCCTGAAGCAATTGTAGAATAGCAACTCCACCACTGGAAGGTGGAGGCATAGAAATGATTTTATGATCACGGTAGTTTCCTGTGATTGGCTCACGCCATTTCGAATCATAATTTTTGAGGTCTTCTTCAGAAATGAGCCCACCACCGCGTTGCATTTCTTTTACAATCTGGTCAGCGACTATCCCACCATAAAATCCCTCTCTTCCACGGTCTCGAATTTGGGTAAGTGTGCCTGCCAGTTCGATGAACTTTACCGTATCTCCTGCCTGCCAGGGTTGAGGTTTGATTAGAAAAAAGTCTGCACCATTCACTTCTATAAAATCTTCCTTCTTTTCATTGAACTCGTCCGCTTGATCCTGGGTGATTGTAAAACCATAATAGGCAAGATTAATCGCAGGCTGGATTAATTCGTTTAAAGGCTTGGTTCCATGTTTTTCATGAAGCTTTAAAATTCCATCTACTGACCCAGGCACACCGGCTGCTTTATGCCCTTTGGTACTTAAATGTTCAATCACGTTTCCGTCCTCGTCCAAAAACATATCTCTTTTAGAAGCGAGAGGAGATTTCTCCCTAAAATCTAATGCTCCGGTACTCCCATCATTCAATCGATAGATAGCAAACCCACCCCCTCCAATATTCCCTGCTCTTGGGAAAACTACCGCTAATGCAAACTTTACAGCAAGTGCAGCATCGAAGGCATTTCCTCCATTTTTTAAAACATCTACGCCAACCTTGGTAGCCAAGGGATGAGCTGTTGAAATCATTGCGTGCTCTCCAAGAGGACCTGTTTCAGGTTCTAGCGGTTTGTAGGATTGCTGTGATTGGCAACTAATGAATAGTAAAAGCAGAAATGTTAATTTGATATACCTCATTGTGAATTTAAATTGTCAGGATTGTAGGCATTAGATAGTGAAAGCTATAAAACGAGCAATGAGTAAAAAAATGATTTCTTTATGACGTTGTTTATTAAGTTAAAGGATTGCTTGGTATAAGTCCATAGTTTTCAGTGAGTAGTGATTAATATTTTAAGTGTAAGTAAAGGTGAAAATTTTGTTGTTACGGGTCAATTCACTATATTCATCGACCCTAAGCGAAAATACACGTTTTGATCAACCAAAAAATCTAACCGGCCACATGAAAGATTCACCTAGAACCCCTTTAGAAATAGAGATACCAAAAGGATACAGAAGATATAAATTAAAGGGGATTGATCGGGAGATCATCGCAAAGAAGGGAGGACCTACTGCCTCTCAAATTAAAAATAAAGCATCGTACAAGGAGCTAAGAAATAATCAAAAGGAATTTGGTGTGGCATCTATGATGGCCAAGACCTTGCGTCAGTCACTATCAACCGGAATGTCGGAAATATGCGAGACTTATGTTTCCGGGAAGCTCACTGCTCAATTCAGAAATCTCGCAAAGATGGAAGAGGGCAAGACAGGTACTCGTCCGTTGTTTCTGAGCAAGCACGGGCATCTACTCAATGGGTTTGAGTTCAATTCGAAAGCCCCTTACGAAAAGATTTTTGGAGCAAAGTATTTTGTGAAGCCAGGCTCGCAAAGAGGACAAGTTATTCTGCACTTTCCGGCGTTCATTCCAGAAAAGACTTTTAAGTATCCCAAGGGAGCTACAAACTTCAAGGTTACAGCCAGACTAATTGCTTTGTCTGATTATCAGTATGATCAAAAAGCTCAAGGCTATAAGCCGGTAAATAAAGACCTTCACGGCAAGTTTGGCACCTACGAAAGCTCCATGCTTCCGTTGTTGAAGATACCTACAGAACCAATGACGGGTATGATTTCCATTGACAACCGGATAATTCCGGAAGGCACAGGACTGTTTTTGGTGATGGCGGTCAGCTTTTATCAGATGGATGGCGGGAAGTTCAATCATCTGTGTAAGGAAAGTAGCATGCAAATTCAGCGGGTACTATAACCTATGATCATGAAGGTTCGTTTTTCCTGATGGAAACCAAACCTTGATGAAATCATTTTTAACCTTCTTGTTAGCATTGATAGTTGTTCCTGTATTTTCTCAGGATTACTACGATAAGGCCAGAGCCAAGTATCATGAAAATGATATTGACTCTGCGAGGTACTTCATCAATAAGAATTTAGCGAAAAAGCCAAACGCGGAGGACTATTTTCTTAGCGCCATGATTCATGAGGCCGAAGGGAAGGATTTGCGAGCCTTAGCGGACTATGAGGCTGTGATTCAGCGGGAGCCTGACAACATGGAAGCTTACTTTCAAAAAGGCTTGATCTACTACAATTCCGCAAGCACGGAGCAAGCGATCAAAGACTTCACATTTGTTTTAGAAAATAGCTGGAACTCGGAAACAAAGGCTGTTTACTATGCTTCCGATCCTACAGGAGCAAAGGGCACCTTTCTCACCACGCTTCAGAGTATGATTGGTCGTGTCTATCAGTATCGTGGGATGGCTCACAAGAAAATGGGAAACTACGATCTGGCATTGCAGGACTTTACCAAAGCTTTTGAGTTTGACACCCTTGCTGATTGCTACATCAACCGCTCTCAGGTTTTTGATAAAATGGGAGATAAAAGAGCAGCTGTCAATGACTTAAAGGAGGCCTTAAAAATAGATTCGACCAACTATCATGCGTGGTATAATCTTACCATTTTGGATGAAACCACCCAGCTTCCATCATACCTGTTGGAGGATGAGGAATTTTTGCCAATGTTGAATCTTGTAGGGGCGAATGCCTATGAGAGCGGTGATTTTGACACGTCCGTTCGGTATTATTCTAAGGCCATTGAAGCTAATGCGGAGGATGATTTTGCATACATCGGAAGGGGAAAGGCACTTTTAAGGATTGAGGAATTTGGAGCGGCCAGGCAGGATTTTATGAAAGCCATGCAGCTCAACCCCTCACGGACTGAGACTTTTTACCTGATTGGGAATTCATTGTTTCATGAGAAAAGGTTCAAAGATGCACTTGGCTTTTATGAGCAGTACCTTAGTATTGATTCTGACTATGAGAATGTGTGGTTTAATGCCGCCATGGCGAGCCTCAGCTTAGAAGAATCCGATAAAGCATGCAGATACCTTAAAAAAGCAAGTGATCTGGGCATGACTCAAGCTGATGTTTTGATAGAGAAACATTGCGATAGTCAATAGGTGAAATTCTTTTTAACTTTGTGAAATGGCAAAATCTACAAGTTTGAAAATTGATATGCACACGCATATCCTCCCACACTCCATCCCAAATTTTGCGGAGAAATTTGGCTATGGAGACTTCATCCATTTGCTCCATCACAAGCCGGAGGCAGCTCGCATGATGAAAGGGGATAAGTTTTTCAGGGAGATACAGTCAAACTGCTGGGATGAGAAGATCAGAATAGAAGAGTATAAAAAATTTGATACACAGGTGCAGGTTGTATGCACCATTCCTGTGATGTTTAGCTATTGGGCTGATGGACATGATTGCCTTGACCTTTCCATGTTTCTGAATGATCACATTGCGCAGGTGGTGGAAGAAAACCCAAAACATTATATAGGATTGGGAACGGTTCCAATGCAGGATACTGAGCTGGCAATTAAGGAACTGGAGCGATTAAAAAAGCTGGGTATTCCGGGAGTGCAGATCGGTTCCAATATTAATAATCACAACTTAAGTAAGCCTCGCTTTTTTGAATTCTTCGAAGCTTGTGAAAGCCTTGGAATGGCCATCTTAGTACATCCGTGGGAAATGATGGGTAAGGAGTACATGGAGAAGTACTGGCTACCATGGCTGGTAGGTATGCCTGCAGAAACGGCCAGAGCGGCTGCTTCCATGATTTTTGGAGGAGTGTTTGAGAGATACCCGAAGTTAAGAGTTTGTTTTGCTCATGCCGGAGGTTCATTATTAGCAACAATCGGTAGGTTAGAGCATGGTTTTAACTGCAGGCCTGATTTGGTTGCAGTGCACAACAATGTGAACCCTAGAGAGTATCTGGGTAAGTTCTGGGTGGATAGTATCACCCATGATACTAACTATCTGCAGTATGTCATTGATTTGATAGGTTCGGAGAAAGTTTGCCTGGGTTCCGATTATCCATTCCCGTTAGGCGATTTAGAAATTGGGAAGTTTATCACTGAAATGGATTTACCTCAAAAAGATTTAGACAATATTTTCTATCAATCTACACTTGACTGGTTGGGGCTGAGTGAAACTAAAAACAAAGAATTACTCAAGGTGTTGATGGATGAGAATTAACCATTCTCATTCAGGTATTTGTCCAATGACATTCTAGCTATCTTTTTCACACGGTTTTTGATCATAGGAGACCAGCCGAGGAGTACACCCGTGAGACCCAGTGCCATTTTTGACCACCTCCAAAAATCAAACACATCTGTGTGTCGGATGATTAACCCATCCTTAAATTCCATAGTTGAATGGATGATGTTGTGAACAGGGTTTCCGGTTTTTGAGAATTCATAATCCGCCTCCCAAATACATTGCGCCATTTCGTCATCTCCAACTACAGAATCGAAACTAATCTCTAGTTGGCCTTTAGACCGCTCAATTAACATTGCCCACATGGCCGTAGCTTCCCTATGGTTTAGATTATGAAAAACTGGATCATTGAAAATTATATCTTCGTGATAGCACTCTGCCATTTTTTTTGAATCATGGGCTTGAAATGCACTGTAGAATTTCTCGAGGATAGCTTTGCTCATGAGTACTTTTCGATTAATTGTGCTTTCACTTTTGGAAGTCCTGAACTTGCAGGTTCTTCATAAAGATAAAGATTATCTCTTTGCGGGACTGAAGGCATTTTAGGATCAATGATGAACTTTGGTACTTCCGGTTTGATAAAATCAAGCAATCCAGCAGCAGGGTATACCACCAGAGATGTGCCGGCTACAATGAAAATATCTGCAGAAAGCGCTTCTTGAATGGCTGGTTCCATCATGGGCACAGCTTCTCCAAACCAAACAATGTGTGGTCTTAGCTGAGAACCTTTTGCACATTTATCTCCTTCTTTTAATTCCCAGCCCTCCAGGTCATAGACAAGATCAGGATCTAGTGTGCTTCTTACTTTACTTATTTCTCCGTGTAGGTGTAGTACATTACTACTTCCCGCACGTTCATGTAGAGCATCAATGTTTTGAGTGATGATGACTACCTCAAAAAACTCTTCTAATTCCGCAAGTGCAATATGTCCTGGGTTGGGTTTGGCTTCAAGGGCTTGCTTTCTTCTTTGGTTATAAAACTCTAGCACCAAAGCTCGATCTTTGGCCCAGGCTTCAGGGGTAGCTACTTTGGTTACATCATGTCCCTCCCAAAGACCTCCAGAATCTCGGAAAGTCTTGAGTCCGCTTTCGGCGCTAATTCCTGCACCAGTTAGTACTACGATTTTCTTTTGCATAAAAAAAGCCCCAATTAAGGAGCTTTAAGTTAGTGAGAATGATTCTTTTAATTCAAAGGAAACCGCACTCCGCCGAATAGGGAGAGCTGATCAGCATTGCCCAGAACATACTTTGCTTCAGCAAAGGGTATTAATGATCCACCTGCATCGAAATTTGCTCCAATACCCAGGTTCAAACCTAATTCTGAATCGCTTGCACTTCCAAATCCAGTATCTACCTTAAATCCGGTTAAATTCAATCCTGCTATACCATATATGGTCGCATTGTTTTCACTGAATATGTAGTTAATGTTTCCATTGAGCTCCCACCATGTCACATTGTTTTTCTTAAAATAATAGATAAAGCTAGGGGCTACATTGATTTGATCGGATGCTGCAAACTCTCCGTTTACACCAATACCGGCACTTTCAATCTGAGACCCATAGGCAAGTCCTGCACCTACACGTGATTGAGCCTGAGTGGATAGTGATATTAATGTAATTAGAATAAGTGATAAGATTAACTTTCTCATATAGTTGATAGATTTTTTAATAAAGGTACATAATTGAATTAAAATGTCATTTTATGGAGAGAAAAATTGAATATTTTAATCAAAAACAAAATGGCATTAACTTTTTGATGCTCAAGTACTTTAATTGACCACCCGCAAAATACCCTCTTAGTGGTATTTGCAGATGATTTGAAGGTGAGTATATTGCATACATTGTACAACCAAACAAAAACAACAAAATGAAAAAAGTATTACTAACCGCTACACTAGTAGCTATTTTCGGATTTGCAGCTACTGCTCAAGAAGCAGGTGATATGAGTATCAATGCTGGAATGGGTATCGCAACTGGACCTTTTGGTGGCGATGACAGCTTCACTGGTTTTGGTGGAGGTTTCGAATATGTATTCGCCGATGCTATGTCTGGTACTGCTGAATACTATTCTTACGCTAAAGACGGATTTTCTGTAGGAGTTATTGGTATTGATTACAAATACTATTTTGCTACTGATGCCTTCAAAGCTTATGGAAAATTAGGTTTCTCTAGCGTAAGCCCTGAAATTGGAGACAGTGCTAGTGGTATTAATTTAGGAGTTGGTGGAATTTATGGTATTTCAGACCAAATTGGTATTGGTGCTGGACTTGATTACAACCTTGCAAAAGGAGATTACCAAGATCCAATGGGGGTGATCATTAAATTCGGACTTTCTTACTCATTCTAAGAAATACAAGAATATAAATAAAAAACCCTTCCAACTGGAAGGGTTTTTTTATGCTTTTACTTAACATAAATACCCTTTCTCGATTCTTCTAAAGACGATTTTGAATGTATATATTGCGGGCATTAATAATCAAACATCTATTATTTATGAAAAAAGTATTACTAACCACTATGCTTGTAGCAATTTTTGGATTTGCAGCAACTGCCCAAGAAGGTGAAATGAGAATTGGTGGAGGATTAGCCTTGGGAACAAAGGCAGGAGTTGACGAAAGTGGAAGCAAAGCTGGAATTGGAATTAACATTGGAGGAGAATACTTCGCCTCAGATGTAATTAGCATTGCACCTAGTTTTACCTACTTCTTCCCATCATCCGTAACAATATTTGGAACTGAAGTTAAGACCCAAGCTTCATCAATCAATTTGGATGGCAGATACTATTTTGGCGATAGTGACGTACAGCTATATGGATTAGCTGGAATTGGAATTGGCCTTGCATCAGCAAAAGCCAATGGCCAAAGTGATTCTGATTCTAAAGTTGGTCTTAATCTTGGATTGGGTTTAAATTATCCGTTGGGTGACGGAATGTTTTTTAATGGTCAGGCAAAATATAATACACCATTCGAGCAATTAGTACTCAATGCCGGAATAGCTTTCAATATTGGTGGATAAATTCAATTTCAGAGTTGTAGGAGAAACCCTTCCGTTTTTGGAAGGTTTTTTTTTATGCCTATTTTTCAAACCGTTATTCCATAAATTTACTGATATAATTTAGTAAATGAAATGAAAAAGTTAATTCTCGCAAGTGCATTGGTGGCATGTTTCAGCCTCGCTATTGCACAAACTGATCAAGGTGGATTGCTTTTAAGTGCATCCACAAGTCTAGGGTTTGCATCTACCAGTTATGATGCACCATTGGAAAAAACTTCAAACTTTGATTTGGAGGTTGGGGCTGGCTACTTTTTGATTAACAATCTTGCAGTGGGTTTAAATGCAAGGTTTGAAAAGGAAAAACAGGGTGATGACGAAACCACAACCAAATTTTTTGGACCCTTTGCCAGATATTATATCAATGGAGGCTTTTTCGTAGGAGCATCTTATGCAAGGGCAAGTTTAGAAGAAGTATTTGCTCGTGCGGGTAACAAAATAAAATTTAGCATTCTTGCCTTTGAAGCTGGGTATCCTATTTGGATTGTAGAGAAAGTTGCCATTGAGCCAAGCTTAAATTACGGCATTGCATCTGGCAGTGATATTATTAATTCAAAGACACTCGGTTTTAACATCGGTTTCTCTATTTATTTCTAATTCTTTAGAGTAATAAGATATAAAAAAACCTCCCTCCGGAGGGTTTTTTTATGCTCCTTAATGAACAGGCACGTAAATGATCTTCTTAGTCTCAAAGAAATCTTCGGCGAAGTAGTCTGAAAGGTCCTTTTCTACATATCGTCTTCCAAATTCTTTCATTTCCTGAGTCAGATTACCACCTTTTAAGAGTATCATGCCATTGTCCAGATCGTTTCGTTGCTCTTTACTCACCTTCTGGTGCGCCCAGATAAATAGCTGCTTTGTCTGAGCTACAGCCCGGGAAACAATAAAATCAAACTTTCCACTCACCTTTTCCATGCGCTGGTGCTCAGCGGTGAGGTTGGTTAAGTTGATAGCTTTTGCCACTTCATTTACCACAGTGATTTTCTTGCCGATAGAGTCCACTAAATGGAAGTGACATTCCGGGAATAGGATTGCGAGCGGAATACCTGGAAACCCACCACCGGTCCCAACATCGAGTATTTCTGATCCAGGGTTAAACGATGTAAACTTGGCTATAGCAAGACTATGTAATACATGCCGTTCGTAAAGCTGGTCTATATCCTTTCTGCTGACCACATTTATTTTAGCATTCCACTCCTCATAGAGTGAATACAACTGATCAAATTGTTTTTTCTGTACTTCAGAAAGATCGGGAAAGTACCTGTAAATGATATCTGATGTGATCAATTAGATATGCTTTTTCTTATCCTTCACAAGCTCATACATAAGCTCTCTTGCTCGGTGTAGCTGTGCTTTCACTGTGCCTAGCGGTGCATCAAGCTCCTTGGCTATTTCATCATAAGAAAGCTCATCGAAGTAGCGAAGCTTTACGAGTCGCTGATATTTGGCCGGAAGTTTATCTACAAACATCCGCACTAACTCGATTTTCTGATCTTTAATTGTTTCCTGATCAGGAGTTAAGTTTTTGTCTTGCACATCAATATTCACGGATTCTCCGCTATCGTCGGTAAACGAGCTATTCAGGCTGAACGTGTTGAGCTTTTTCTTCCTGATAAAGTCGATTGCATTGTTGGTGGCTATACGGAAAAGCCAGGTACTAAACGTGTAATCTTTTTTGAATCTGCTCAGGTTTTTAAACGCTTTCGCAAATGCTTCTATGGTTAAATCCTCAGCATCATCAACATTCCTGACCATTTTCAAGATCATATGGTACACAGGTTTTTTGTATCGCTGCATGAGTTCCGCATAAGCCGCCTGATCTTTACCCTCAGTAGCAAGATCGATTAACTTAAAATCACGAAGCGCCTTATCAGAAAACTGACGATTTAGTTCTTCCATGGAATGTCCTTTACGAGTTTTGACCACAATGCAATCACAGGGATCAGCACTGCATACAGCATGTCAACGAGAGGGAGCAACATATAGTTGAAGCCGGTTCCCATTTTAGCTGCGACAAATCTATAACTCACTAATTTAATAAATAGGTAAAAAAGGAGCAGTGGAAAAAAATATGTATACGAAGGATTGAAAAGCAAGAGAACAAAACAGAGCAAATGTGACAGGTGGAATGTGCTTAGAAATAGTTGATCTGCTGGTTTGTAGCTCGTTCCTACTGATAAATGCCTTGTTTTTTGATTCCAGTATTCTTTCCACGTTTTTTTAGGATGAGAAATCATCAGACTGTCTTTTCCCAATACCACCGAGGTATTGGAAGGAGTTGCGATTTTTTGAATGAGTAAATCATCGTCCCCACCTTTTATTGACTTTATGGAATAGTATCCGCCCGCATTCACGAAAGTGGATCGCTTGATAGCCATGTTTCTGCCTACTCCCATATAAGGCTTCCCTCTCAGCACTTTGGAGATGTATTGAAAAGCCGTCATAAATGCCTCGAATCGGATAAATTGACTTAGGAATGAATTGTTGCTTTCATATGGAGAAATACCGAGTACGATTTCCGTTTGCGGTTTTATTTGCCAACAAAGTGTAGCTAACCAATCTTTTGATACTGGACAGCAATCAGCATCTGTGAAAGCCAGCCATTCGCTATCCGATTGCTTTATGGCGGTATGGAGTGCAAATTTCTTTGGGTTCCAATCTGCCGGTACATCTTTGATGTCAATAAACTTAATCTTCTCTGAATTTAGCTTTTGCAAGTAGTTTACACTCTGATCTTCGCACCGGTCAAGTGCAACCACAATCTGATAGTCATCATGATTTTGGCTCAGTAACAGAGGAATAAGTTTCTTGAGATTCTCAAGCTCATTTCTCGCAGCGATGATAATGGAGATGGAAGGGAAGGTACCTTCACCTTTGTTCTTTTTTGTGAAGAAAAAAGGGATGGTGAGGTAAAGGGTAAACGCTATTTGAATTGCGCAGCATATACTCCAAACAATAAAGATCATACGGTGAAGTAAACAAACCTGAGACTAATATTCAGCAAATTTTGAAAACCTCTGACGTAAATAGCCGAGGATAACATTTCAACGTATTTTTGCGCCCCATGCAATTCGAGTTACATCATACGGACAGTAAATCAGCAGCACGAGCAGGAACGGTAAAGACCGATCACGGCGAGATTCAAACGCCTATCTTCATGCCGGTTGGAACTGCCGGAACAGTGAAGGCGGTGCATCAGCGTGAACTGAAGGAGGACATCAAAGCCCAAATTATCCTTGGAAATACCTATCACCTGTACATGCGTCCTGGATTGGATGTGATCGAGCAGGCGGGAGGGTTACACAAGTTCAATGGATGGGATCGACCCATTTTGACTGATAGTGGTGGTTATCAGGTTTACTCACTCGCAGATAACCGAAAGATAGTAGAGGAGGGTGTTCACTTTCAGTCTCACAAAGACGGGAGCAGGCACTTCTTCACGCCAGAGTCCATCATGGATATTCAGCGAACTATCGGTGCGGATATCATCATGGCTTTTGATGAGTGCACACCCTATCCGTGTGAGTATGATTACGCCGAAAAGTCGATGCACATGACCCATCGGTGGCTGGATCGATGTGTTAGTCGATTTGATGAAACCGAAGGAAAATACGGATACACCCAGACCTTATTTCCGATTGTTCAGGGCAGTGTTTACAAGGATTTGCGAACGCAATCTGCGGAATACATAGCCAGCAAAGAAAGAGAAGGAAATGCCATTGGAGGCCTGTCTGTAGGTGAGCCGGCAGAGGAGATGTACGCCATGACTGATCATGTATGTGGCATCCTACCTAAAAACAAGCCTCGTTACCTGATGGGCGTAGGGACACCTGCGAATATTTTGGAGTGTATTGCTTTAGGGGTGGATATGTTTGATTGTGTGATGCCAACCCGTAATGCGCGCAATGGTATGCTATTCACCACTCAGGGTATTGTGAATATTCGCAATGAAAAGTGGAAGGATGATTTTTCACCAATTGACCCGGAGTTGGGAGGCTATGCAAGCTCTTTTTATACAAAAGGATACTTACGACATTTGATCACCAGCAACGAAATTCTTGGCGCACAAATTGCAAGCATCCAAAACCTTACATTCTACTTGTGGCTGGTAGGTGAGGCACGCAAACAAATCTTAAATGATAACTTCGCAAGCTGGAAAGAAGCAATGGTGAAAAAGGTAAGTCAGCGTCTTTGATCCATTTTTTGAACAATGAAAAAGCTCGATTGGTACATACTCAAAAAGATTCTCGTCACATTCGTTTTTGTGGTGGGATTGCTGGAGCTGATCATTTGCGTCATTGACTTTACAGAGAAGAATGACGACTTCATCAAGAACGAGCTAAGTTCAGACCTGATCTGGGATTATTACCTTTCATTTATACCATACATTGCCAGCCTGCTTACACCCATTACCGTATTTATAGCTACGGTTTTCGTAACCGCTAAAATGGCAGCCAAGTCGGAGATTGTGGCCATTCTGGCCAGTGGCATTAGTTTTAGACGTATGCTGTTTCCGTACTTCATAGCCTCCATTCTGATAGGCAGTACCAGCTTTTATTTAAATAGTTATGTGATTCCGGATGCCAACAAGTTCAGGCTTGAATTTGAAATGCGATACCTCAAGGACCCATTTTATAATACCGATAAACACATCCACATAAAAATTGCTGAGCGAGACAGTCTGGAAGACTATATCTATATGTATCGGTATGATGTAAGGCGTGATGTGGGGTCATCTGTGACGCTGGAGACCATTCATGGCACTCAGTTAGTAGAAAAAGTAACAGCTCGTCAAATTGACTGGGACACCACCGGAGTATGGAAGCTGAAAAAATGGCAAAAGCGTGAAATCAAAGACTTTAAGGAAGTGATTACAGAAGGAGAGGAGCTGGACACCTTACTGAACCTGACTCCTGAAGATTTTGGGAATAAAGATCGGATTTGGGAAACGATGACCATGGATGAGTTGAATAAGCACATCAAGCTTCAAAAGTCTCGTGGTGCAGACGATGTGCACATTTTTCAAATCGAAAAATATGTGCGGTACATGTCGCCCTTTACGCTCATAATCCTGATGGCTATCGGGGTGATTGTTTCGGCAAAAAAATCGCGTCAGGGTACAGGGTTTCAGATTGCGCTAGGTTTTGTGATTGCCTTTGCTTTCATCATTACATTTATCCTGGCTACCGCAATTGCTGAGGCAGGGACGATGAATACCATTCTGGCCATTTGGATGCCAAATATTATCTTCACAGGGGTGGCTATGTTCCTATATAAAACAGTACCCCGATGATCCAGGAGCGAAAGGATTTTCTGACGCTTCATTTCATTGTATTGATCTGGGGTTTTACAGCCATCCTGGGATTATTGATTGAGATTCCATCAGTAGAGGTGGTTTTCTTCCGTACGCTCATCGCCTCAGCCGGGCTATGGTTGCTTTTGAAATTGTGGAAGAAGTCATTGAGCATTCCTTCCAGAAAAAATCTATTAATGATCTTGGGCACAGGCGTGTTGATCGCTGCACACTGGATTTTATTCTTCCTTTCGGCCCGAATATCGAATGCTTCCGTTTGTTTGGCAGGTATGGCTACCTGCTCATTATGGACCAGCCTGATAGAACCTTTATCTCAGGGTAGAAAAATCCGCGGATTTGAAGTCCTCCTTAGCATCATCGCCTTTGTGGGGATTGGGGTGATTTTTAATGTGGAGTTTGACTACCTGTCCGGATTGCTGACTGCAGTGCTTTCTGCTTTTATTGCTTCTGTTTTCACCGTTATCAATGGTCGATTGACAAAATCTTATGACCCTTATGTGATCACATTCTATGAGATGGTTGGAGCCTGCCTGGCCACAGTGATGTTCTTCCCGATTTATCGAATGTACTTTGTGGATTCACTTTCACTGAATCCTACTGCTACAGAGTGGCTTTACCTGGGTATTCTTGCTGTGGTTTGTACCGTGTATGCCTACTCGGTTTCCGTCGAGTTGATGAAACGACTTTCAGCATTTTCAATTAATTTGGTCGTGAATCTGGAACCCGTTTATGGAATCATATTAGCGCTGCTGATTTTTGGTGACAGTGAGGAAATGAGCCCCGGATTTTACCTGGGAACATTGTTGATCCTAACCTCTGTGTTGCTATACCCGTTATTGAACAGGCGCTATAAGAAAAAGGCGCTTTCAACCGATATAATTAGATAATATGCTATTAACTACTACGAACACTGTGGAGGGTAAGTCCATCTCCACTTACTATGGCCTGGTTACAGGTGAAGCCATCATTGGTGCCAATATTTTCAAAGACATTTTTGCTTCCATTACAGATATTGTAGGCGGTCGTTCTGGTGCCTATGAAAAGTCTTTAAAAGATGCTAAGAATATTGCGGTGCAGGAGCTGATAGCTGCTGCAGAAGCCCTAGGAGCCAATGCTGTCATAGCCATAGATCTTGACTATGAGACGCTGGGAAAGGACTCAGGGATGATGATGGTGAGCGCCAGCGGTACGGCTGTAAAATTGAGCTAATTGGAATCCAGGGAGACAATCACTTTACCGTGGTGTCTCCCTTCACCAAAATATTGAATGGCCTCTCCAGTTTTTTCAATCGGATAGGGGCCATCAATAATGGGTTTGACCTTACCGGACTTACAGAGTTTATGAATCTGTTCCAGATCTTTGTTAGCATCAAGGGGTACTACGTAAACAGGCTTTTTCAACACCCACTGAGCCAAAGCGATCTGTAAGAGCCTTCCAATATTTCCACCTACTGTCACATACCTTCCATGTGGATTTAAAACCTTCATGTATGCTTTAGGAGCATGAGTAGTTTTTGTGTCCAAAATCAGGTCATATTTCTCACGACTTTTAGTAAAGTCTTCTTCCTTGTAATCTATGATTCTATCAAATCCGATCTTGTTCATGATCTGTAGTTTATTTCCGGTATCCACTCCGGTCACATGACAATTGTAGGTTTTGGCAATTTGTAAGCCAATTGAGCCGACACCACCTCCGGCTCCATTGATTAAGACCTTCATGTCTTTCTTAAGCTTTCCAAAGTCTATTAGTCCCTGCCATGCCAGGTTTGCAGCATGCGAGAGAGCTGCTGCTTCTTCAAAGGAAAGATATTCAGGCTTTTGAACTACTGCATCTTCATGGATGGTGATGTATTCTGCAAAACTTCCAAATCCGAATGCAGAGATGTCTCCATACACTTTGTCACCAGCTTTGAATTTTGATACTTCTGCTCCACAAGATTCAACGACTCCTGACAACTCCATGCCGGGTATCGGATGTTTGGGTTTAAATAGCCCAAAGAGAAGTCGATAAAGGTTGGGTTTGCCTCTCACCATGCTCCAGTCGTAATCATTGACTGCACTGCAGTGGATTTTAATTAAAACTTCCTTGGGCTTAGGGCTGGGTTTTTCAACTTCTTCCAGTTTAAGCTGAGAAGAAGGGCCATACGATTTGCAAACGATTGCTTTCAAAATATTGGTCAGTTAGGTTGACCAATTTAGGACGTTTGACAAAACCAAAGAGTTACAACTACACCTCCCTATCCATCAAATCCGTCACCACATGGTACCGTGGATCATCGATGGATGATACGATCATGTGCTCAAATTCCGGGCTCGCTTTGTGTAGAAGTGTTTTACACTCCGGGCTAAGGTGCACCAGCTTCACCCGCTTGCCATATTCCTTGTATTTCTGCTCCAGCGCATAGATGGCCTCAATACCCGAGTGATCACTCACTCTGGACTCCATAAAGTCCAACTCGATAACCTCAGGGTCGTTAGCTGCATCAAACTTAGTGTTGAAGGCCTGCACAGATCCAAAGAAAAGTGGCCCCCAGATTTCATACACTTTGGTGCCGTCTTCTTTCATATACTTCCTTGCTCGGATCATTGTAGCATTTTGCCATGCAAATACGAGGGCTGACATGATTACACCGACTATCACTGCAATAGCCAAATCCTGCCAGACGGTTACTGCAGATACAGTTACCAGCACAATGGCATCTGCCAAAGGAATCTTGTTGATGATGCGGAAGCTGCTCCACGCGAATGTGCCGATGACCACCATAAACATTACGCCGACTAATGCTGCGATAGGAATTTGCTCAATAAGTGGTGCAGCAAACAAAATGAAGCACAACAGGGCAATAGCTGCAGTGATTCCAGATAGACGCCCTCTACCTCCCGAGCTTACATTGATGATGGATTGACCGATCATTGCACAGCCACCCATTCCACCGAATAGTCCGTTGAGGATATTGGCACCACCCTGAGCCACACACTCGCGATTTCCACTTCCACGTGTCTCCGTCATGTCATCTATAAGGTTGAGTGTCATCAACGACTCAATTAAACCTACGGCTGCTAAAAGAAATGCGGTAGAGATTATCAACCCCCAATGTCCATTTAGTGTGTCAAGTAACCCAAAAATCTGTATTTGAAAACTTGGCAAGCTTCCTTCCAGGCCGTTACCACCACCTTCTCGGATAAAGGAACCAACGGTGCTGACATCCAGGCCTCCGAAAATTGTGATGCATGCTACCACCACAATACCAACCAATGCAGATGGTATCTTCTTGGTGATTTTTGGTAGTAGGAACATAATGGCCATCGTAAGCCCTGCCAGTCCCAGCATGATGAAAAGATCTTGCCCTTGCATCCATTGGTACTCACCGTTTACACGCTCCTTGAAAAGACCTAGCTGAGAGAGGAATATCACGATTGCAAGACCGTTCACAAATCCCATCATTACAGAGTGCGGGATGAGTCGCACAAACTTTCCAAGGCGAAGCACACCTGCAAGAATCTGAATACCACCAACCAGTAAGAGTGTGATGAATAACCATTGAAGTCCAAGGTTTTCGATAGGTGCAGCCAACGAAGCTCCAACTTCATTTCCTTTTTGGATCATGTGCACCATCACTACGGCCATTGCTCCTGTAGCTCCTGAGATCATGCCCGGCCGTCCACCAAACATGGAGGTGACAATGCCCATCATGAATGCCCCATATAGTCCAACCATTGGGTCTATGCCCGCTACAAAGGCAAAGGCTACAGCTTCCGGTACCAGCGCAAGAGCTACTGTAAGACCGGATAGGATGTCGTTCTTGGGATTAAAAGTGAAGTTTCGGAATAATCTTTTCATTGCTGCGCTTAAATGAGCGCGCAAAGATAGAATATTCGGGGAGGGGAGGGAAGGTTGGTGAGATTATTTAACGCTCAGATATGGCGCTGTGGCCTCCGAGCTTTTTTAATACCGATAAAAGTAGCTTATCTGCCGGTGCATTCAAAGTATCAAATGGCACTGCGCCAACACAAATAAAAATCTCCCACGAGCAGATGTAAGTAGAAAGCACTTCAGTTTCTTGGCGACAGATAAGCGGGAAGTTTAGCAGACACTTGGCAGATGACTAAGTAAGGCCATGCGCAATATCGTTTGTTAGAAACTTTACTTTCTCGATATGATGTCAAATGGAGTTCCGTGAGAGCCGTAGCTTTTCAAGTATTCCTTTTCTTGTTCATCCAGTTCGTCCGTTCCAAGAGCAATATCTTCTTTCCTTGTATTATCCTCGGTTTTCAAGGATACGTATTCAATTGCAGTTATTCTTGGTTTACAGTTAAGTCCGATCATGGTTAGGTCGATAAAGTCACCCTTGTTCACCTGTCCTTCTGTTATCTGGCCTGTTAGGAAGAATGGTCTGTCAGTGAGTTGAAAAGAAGAGTTGAGTTGAAATTTAGCTGTAGTTATGTTATGCCAATTGGCACCACAGTGTCGACATTGTCTTGCTTGAGGAGTTCTTGCAAGTTTTCCACAGTTAGGACATTTGTTGAGGTAAATTTTATTACCTGCTTCCAGCATAATTCTGCCAGCTGCGTTTAGTTCAAATTCATCATATCCGTTTTTTACCAATTTTAGAACTTCGGGATCTTCGGATATCCAGTTTTTCTCCTTATAAAGTCGCCATTTGGTATCATCTTCGTTTGCTTCCCCTAGCTTTTCAATTGAGTTTAGATGCCTGCGAGCAGTTGCTTCGTTCTCCGTTAGAAGGTTAGCAAAGTGAATTACAATATATCTAGCAGTCTCTTTGTCCAAGGGAAGGGTATTGTTTCTAACAATAATGTAGCGTGCAAACTAACCAATTCCTTTCAAACAACGTGTATTCAGCGTTTTCTTCTATTTCAAAGCGTTCAATAAACGTTTCTTAAACGTATAGTTACGTATATAAACGTTTATGAAAACGTTTTATAATTCTACGACTTTCCACCCATTCATCTCAACCACTTCCTCAAACAACCCAAACACCGTACTCCCGCTTCCGGTCATAGAGGCATAGATGGCGCCAGCATCGTACATTTCCCTTTTCAGCTGCTCTATCTCGGGATGATTGGGGAAGATGGAGGACTCAAAATCGTTTACAAGCTTATCCTTCCATTCTTGGATAGGTGTATTTATGAAATTGCTAATGGAGATTTTAGCTTTCCTCGGCGTGACGCCTGCATAGGCTTCTTTGGTCGAGACATGAATGCCGGGATTGTATATCGCTAAATAATAACCAGACAAATCCAAATCAATGGGCTGAAGGTGCTCGCCTCGTCCGGTAGCTATGGCCGGTAGGTTTTTGATGAAGAAAGGGCAGTCGCTTCCAAGCTTCAAGCAGTAAGTTTCAAGCTGCGAATCGGAAAGTTCGAGTCTAAACAGGTTGTTCAGCATTTTTAAAGTGAACGCTCCATCTGCTGAGCCCCCACCCAAGCCGGCACCCATAGGAATGGTTTTGAGCAGATGAATTTCTACGGGAGGAATATCAAAATCTGCTTTAATGAGCTCATAAGCTTTCACACATAGGTTGGAGGTAGCGTCCCCAGGGATATCCAGTCCATAGCTATGGAAAGCAAAAGAAGCGGCTTCTATCACCTCCAGGCTGTCGTGCCTGGGGATGGGATAAAAGCAGCTTTCAATGTTGTGGTAGCCGTCTTCCCGCTTGCTCACAATGTTGAGTCCAAGATTGATTTTTGCGTTTGGGAAGGTGATCATTAGCTATAAGTTTCAAGGTGCAAGCTTTAAGCAAATGCTTAAGAACTAAGTTTTTTCAAATAGCCCGAAAGCATTTTTTGTTCTTCAATAATTAAGCTAAGAATTTGCTCAATCTCGGATTCTTCTGTGAGTTTTAATCTAAGGATTCCAAGATAGAAGGTCTCGAGTTCGAAAGCAGAACCAAGAGCTATTTGAATAAATCGGGCCTGATCTTTTATGCCCTTTCGGCTAGCTCCCTCTGCAATATTGGCAGGAATAGAAGATGAAGCTCTATTTATTTGACTTACAAGTCCAAATCGTTCATCTGTAGGAAGGAGCTGAGTGATCTTATAAGATTCTTCCCAAATCTCCATTCCTTTTTGCCAGATTAACAACTCTTTAAAGTTCCGCATATCAAACTTGTAGCTTGAGACCTGAAACTTGCTACTTACTCAATTCCTCTACCATGGCCTCTGTGATACCCGAAGTAGAGAATCCTCCATCGTGCATCAGGTTCTGCATGGTGACCATACGGGTCAGGTCTGAGAACATGGCGATGCAGTAGTCTGCACAGCTTTCTGCGTCTGCGTTTCCAAGTGGCGACATCTTGTCTGCATAATTGAAGAACACGTCAAAGCCCGGAACTCCAGATCCTGCAGTTGTCATGGTCGGAGACTGAGAGATCGTGTTTACACGTACTTTTTTACTCACTCCAAACCGATAGCCGTAGCTTCGTGCAATTGATTCTAGCAGTGCTTTGGCTTGCGCCATATCTGAATAGTCCGGGAACGTTCGCTGTGCAGCGATGTACGAAAGTCCAAGAATGGATCCCCACTCATTCATAGCATCAAGTTTTTCTGCCGTTTGCATCATTTTGTGAAAAGAAAGTGCCGAAACATCTAGTGTCTTCTGAAACCAGTCGTAGTTCAGGTCACCATAGTTTTTGCCTTTTCTCACGTTAGGGCTCATCCCTATGGAGTGGAGTACAAAGTCAATTTTTCCTCCCAGTACTTCCTGAGATTTGGTAAACAGATTTTCCAGGTCTTCCATGGAGGTAGCATCGGCAGGAATAATTTCCGCATTGCACTGCTCGCCAAGTTTGTTGATCTCACCCATACGCATAGCGATAGGGGCGTTGGTCAATGTAAACGTGGCTCCTTGCTCATGTGCTTTTTCAGCGACTTTCCAGGCGATAGAGTTTTGATCCAATGCGCCAGAGATGATACCTCTTTTTCCTTTCAGTAGATTATGTGACATAGTATTTGATTTCGGTTTATTTAACTCTTACTCCCCCTTACCAAAGGGGGCTGGGGGGTTGTTCTTTTCTTCTAATTCTAAAATAAAACTTTCAATAGTTCTCAAGACATTGACCATATTGTGTTTCACGTCTAGGTCATCAAATCGCAAGAAGTGAATGCCAAGTTTTTCAATTTCCCTTTGTCGCTCAATATCCGCCTTGTATGCTTCCGCATGATGATGTGAATCGCCATCAATCTCGATTACCAGTTTAAGTTTACTGCAAAAGAAATCAACAATGTAATTAAGTATGGGTTTTTGACGCATAAATTGATAGCCATACATCTTTTTCGCTTTCAATTCATTCCACAATAGCACCTCAGATAATGTGCTGTTGTTTCTAAGTTGACGAGAGAGGTCTTTGAGTTTTGGGTTGTAGTGGATTTTCATTCCGGTGTAAATATAACAACCCCCTAACCCCCTTTATTAAGGGGGAATTTTAAAGCCTCAACAATTCCTTAGCACTCTCCAATGCAGAAGCACCGGGATTCTCGCCACCAATCATCTTGGCAATTTCAGTGATGCGATCCTGATCGGCAAGTCGCTTGATGCGGCTCACTGAGCGATCTGAGCTGTGATCTTTGTACACGTAATAGTGTGCATCCCCACCGGCAGCAAACTGTGGCAGGTGACTGATGCTAATGACCTGGTGATTTTTTGCCATGTGCTTCATCATCCGGATCATCTGAAGTGCAACTTCACCGGATACTCCTGTGTCAATCTCATCAAAAATGATGGTTGGCATGGCTGTCTTATCCGCTATCAGGTATTTCACTGCAAAGATCAATCGGGAAAATTCTCCGCCTGAGGCTACCTCTTTGAGCTCTTGAGGCTTGATTCCTTTATTGGCGCTAAACAGCATCTCGATGGTATCCAGGCCATTTGAAGATGGATCTGAGGGATTTACCTTTATCTCCACTGTACCGTTTTCAATCCCAATCTGATGAATTATTTTTTCAATCTCATCGGCAAAGTTGAGTGCGGAAAGCTTTCGTGATTCGGTCAGCTTTGATCCACGCTCAAGCATCTCTTCTTCAGCTGCACTCAGGTCTGTTTTTGCCTTGGCAATATCTGCATCTAAGTTAGCTACCTGGCCAAGGCTCTGATCCAGCTCTTCTCGAATGGAGATTAACTCTGAAACAGTGAGCACATTGTGCTTTTTTTGAAGGCGGTACAATAGATCCAGGCGATCTTTCAGTTCCTGAATCTTTTCCGGGTCGTGCTCCACTTTGTCCTGCACTCGCTGCATCTCATTATTGATGTCCGAAAGCTCTATCGTTGCACTCTCTATTCGATCGCTGAGTTCTTCCAGTTCTTTTGAAAAGGAGGCGATGGAGTGTATGAGCGATTTCGATTCAGTCAATTGCTGAATCACTGCAACCTCGGACTCATCCAGCAAATGAATGATCTGTGAGAGTTTCAGCTTAATATCTTCGGCATTTTCCAGGACTTCCAATTCACTCTCTAGCTCTTCCTGATTAAGGCTGTTGAGATCAGTTTCCACTAGTTCATTCAGCAGAAATTGTCTGTAGTCCGCATCTTCGGCACTTTGAGATGCTAATGACTCCAGTTTTTGAAGATGCTTTCTGGCTTGATCGTAGGCTTTATAGGATTGTTTATAGGCACTGATCAGTTCAGGGTGTGCCGCAAATGCATCTAGTACATTTAGTTGGTAGGTGTTGTTCCCAAGCTGCAATGACTCATGTTGTGAGTGCACGTCCATCAGCTTCTCACCAATAGCTTTTAGAGCATTGAGATTCGTTGGAGTATCATTGACAAAAGCTCTGGACTTTCCGGAGGGGCTTATCTCCCTTCGGATCACACATTCCGATTCATAATCAAGGTCTTCCTGTTCGAAGATTTTTTGAAGCGAGTAGGGCGAAATATCAAAAACTCCCTCTACGATGCATTTTTGATTTTCGTCAAGCAAGACTTTAGTGTCTGCACGCTTCCCCAGCAGCAAGCCCACAGCTCCCAGCATGATTGATTTACCGGCTCCCGTTTCTCCGGTAATGATATTTAACCGAGCGGAGGGAGACATTTCCAAATCCTGGATGAGTGCGTAGTTCTTTATCTGGAGCGACTTGATCATAAATGGGTCACAAAGATATCAGAGACTACTCAATCAGCGACTTATATTCATCGGTTCTTGATGGGTCTAAATTGTTGAGCAGGTTGTATGCCTGTCGCCGGGTAGCCAGGTTGGATTGTGAGAAGATTTGCTGTAATTCTCCTGACTTGGCATCCATGAAGGTGATAGTCAAAATTGATCTTGGACGCGCTCTGTTTGCTTTTTGTATTTCTCCCAAAGCAGCCAGGATATTTTTTTCTGCTTGCTCCCGATCCTCTGCCATGATGTCTAGTCCATTTCTGTGGTAGGTATAAAGCGCTTTTCTGATTGGTTCCAGCTGAGGATTTTGCACATTCTCTACCAGCCAGTACCTGTTTCGTACACTATTGAATTGCTGCCACCCGGAATAGTTGGTCTGCTGTGCATTATTCACCACCTTAAAAGCATTCTGAAAGTGGGGAGTACCGCCAAGCTCCGAAAAGGTGTCGTAATCAAATCCAATGATCATGTAGGCATAATAAGCTAGCATGGAGGTGATGTTGCTATTGAAGGTGTTTTCATTGAACCGCAAAGGTTGAGACTGTAGGTACTCAAACTCCCAATCACGATCAGCAAAATTCATGATGACAGATTCATAACTGGTGCCGTAAACGGGGCGGCTTGAAAGTATCTGAACGGATGCCTTGAACACACCGATACTTGGCATTTCGGAGATTGTAAGCACCAGGTTGCAGTTGATCACCTCTTCTTCGTCAAAGTCATCACCTGTCCATCTGGTTGTATTTAGAAACTGAGCAAACTCGGTTTCCATTTCGGAGAACACCGCCCGCTCTGTTGTTTGAACCTGCTGTGCGTTGACAATGACACGACAGTTAAGCTCCTGACAAGGCGCAACTATTGCTAGAGAGATGGCCAATACAAATAATAATACCTTCATTTAATTTTCTTTAATCCACTTATACCAGTCTTGTGCAACCTTATCCCACGGGTTGATGCTGTAATCTACATTTCCATCATTGTCAATTGGAAAAAAATTATGATTTGTTCCGGTATATTCCCAAAATCGAATATGTTGCTTTCCACTTTTTAATGCCTCTATATGAAGCAGATCAATATAAGGAGTAACATTATCTCTACTCCCGTACGATACCAAAATAGGAATATTAAGATTAAGGATAGTTTGATTTGTTGACTTGTTGTTTGAAGTAATTGACTTGAATGAATCACCGCCTAGCTCACTAAAATCATCGTCAGAGTTCTGTAAGGCCTGAGCGTAGTACTCAAATATACGCGGGGTTTTAGGAACTGTGTCCTCATCTGCTCTGACAGAACCAATGGTATTAAGTATTCTTCCGTAAGGATTACCCCCAGAAAAGATGAGGTGACTAACACTCTTATTGGAGGCTGCCACATCAACAGCAATGTGACTACCCTGAGAGTGTCCAGCTACCACCAGAGTAGTCGATGAAACCCAATCTTCTTTGAGAAGTTGACCTATTGCTGTATTGATTTGATCGGTGTAGTATTCGATAAAGTCACTTTGAAGGAATTTTTTGGGAATATTACCCTCACTGTCTCTAAACACATAATTATCATCTAACTGGCTTTGGTTGGCAATTGCCGGAATAAACGGTTTTGAGACAAGAACTATGTGGTAATCCTTTAAGATGCTGTCGTTTCTGAATGGTAAGGCGACTAACTTAAATGTTTCATCTTCACTAAGAACCAGAGGTCTGCCTAAACTACCTTGAAGAAAAACAAATAGCGGTTTAGTAATGTCTGTTTCTTCTGGAAAGCTCTGTACCAAAACCTCAACAGGGTCGCTGTTAAAGTAGAAGGTTTTTAACCTGAAATTCTCAGGAATATTTTGAGCAAACAAAGAAGCTCCCCAGAAAATAATCAATAATCCGGCTAGTCTCATTTAAGTTTTTCAATCACATAGTTGACAATATCCTGCGCCACCTCAACCTTACTTTTCAACTCAAAACTTTGCTCATTATTGTCTTTATCAAAGAACGTCACTTTGTTGGTATCTTGCTTGAATCCAGCTCCCTGATCGTTGAGAGAATTGAGGACGATGAGGTCAAAATTTTTCTTTTTGAGCTTCTCTTTGGCATTAACGGCTTCATTGTTGGTCTCCAGGGCAAACCCAACATGAAACTGCTTCTTTTTTTTCTTACCCATCTCTGCAGCTATATCGGGATTTTTAACCAGGTTGACCTGAAGCGTATCTTCTTTCTTTTTGATCTTTTCCTTTGCAGGATTTTCCGGTCGGTAGTCAGAAACTGCAGCTGAGAATACAGCTACATCTGAATTATCATAATGACCCTTCACTTCATTCAGCATCTCAAGAGCTGAATTTACCTTGATGACTTTTCCGTGGTTGGGTAGGTGAGCGGCTGGCCCAGATACCATGATTATCTCTGCACCAGCATTTCGGAAAGCATCCGCGATGGCAGTTCCCATCTTACCTGAAGAGTGATTGCCAATAAACCGCACCGGGTCGATCGCTTCAAAGGTAGGGCCAGAGGTGATTAGAATCTTCTTTCCTTTTAAGGCTTCTGAATTAGCGAACTTTTTTTTTATAATCTCCAGAAGTTCTTCTGGCTCTGCCATGCGTCCTTGTCCGGAAAGACCACTGGCTAGCTCTCCGTCACGCGCCTCGATCACTTCATTACCAAATGATTGCAGCTTCTTTAAGTTTTGCTGAGTGGTTGGGTGCTGGTACATATCCAGATCCATGGCTGGTGCCACCATCACCGGGCACTTGGCCGAGAGGTAGGTTGCAAGCAACAAGTTGTCGCAAATGCCATTGGCCATTTTTCCCAAGGTATTGGCACTCAGAGGTGCAATGAGTATGAGATCCGCCCACATGCCCAGCTCTACATGGTTGTGCCACTCTCCACTTTTCTCATCGAAATAGTCTGAATGTACCGGGTGCTTGGATAGGGTGGCCAAAGTAAGAGGAGTGATGAAGTCTTTGGCGCTTTCGGTCATGATGACCTTTACTTCAGCGCCTTCCTTTACCAAAAGGCGCACAAAAAAAGCGGTTTTATAGGCCGCTATTGACCCACAAACCGCTAATAGTATTTTTTTACCCGCCAACATGGCGACTAATTTATGCTAAATCCGAACGAGACTCGTCTTCTTCTTCAGGTAATCTGAAATTAAGTTCACCGTTTAGGAATTCTTCCACAGCCGTAGTTGTAGGCTTAGGCATTCTTTCGTAGAATTTTGAAATTTCTATTTGCTCTCTGTTTTCGAAGATTTCTTCCAGATTGTCAACAGAAGAAGCAAATTCAGCAAGTTTAGCGTTAAGCTCTTCCTTTTGATTTGCGCTGATTTGTCTTGCGCGCTTTGCGATGATCACCAAAGATTCGTAAAGGTTACCGGTTGGCTCTAGAATGTCTTGGTTGTCGCGTGTAATAAGTGAAGAAGTCATATGCTGCATCGTCATTTTTAATTTGAATCGGCAAATTTAGTTATTTCTTCGATGCTATTTGCATAAATTTTCTCTGCATCTTTTAAAAATTTGCTATTCGGGTATTTATCTATGAAAGCCAGGTAGTGATCAATAGTGTTTCGGAATCGCTCCTCCTGTTTAGAAGGGATACTTTCTCGAGCCAGATCATAGGAGGTTTCAATCTTCAAATAAGAAACTTCTTCGTTGTAGTGTGAGTCTGGAAAATCGTCAGCAAAGTTGTCATAGACCACAAGGGCTGACTTATATCTTCTCAGCTTGTAATAAAGCTTGCACTGCTCGTATGCCTTTTTTTCGAGCTTTTGCTGCATCACATCAATGATTCTGTCAGCCTCTGTAGCATATTCCGAGCTTGGATAGCGGTTGATGAAGTTTTGCATGGCTGCAGCGGCTTCATAGGTTACCGTTTGATCCAGCTGATAGTCAGGTGATTGCAAATAAAGTGAGTAGGCATGCATATATGCTGCTTCCATTACATACTCAGATCGTCCATAAATTTTTACAAACTCATCGAAATGGTGTGCAGAAAGGATGTATTGTTTTTGGTAATAATAGCTGTAAGCCAGGTAGAAATTGCCAAGCTCCGCCTCTTCGGTTCCTCTGATTATCGGGAGTATGTCTTCTAGCAGGATAATAGTGCGGTGGTAATCCTCATCCTCATAGTAAGCCAGTGCAGCTTCGTATTTTGTCTTCCAATCTCCGCTTTTTTGAATCTTGCGAAATTTGCTGCATCCCACAATGCTGGCAGCTACGATCAGCAAGAAAAGTATTCGAATTTCCCTCATAATTTTTTTATAGGTCGGCAAAACTAAGGACTTATGCCTTAAACGGAAACATGGTGAAGTTATTCGTCTCCTTCTTTAAGAGATTTTAACATTTCTCGCTTGTTTTTAGTAGGCCCTTCCAGTTTGATTTTTTCACTCGGGATTAGTTTGACCTTATCCTTATTTTGATTTTGATTTTGAGGTTTTTCGCTACTCGTTATCAAATCTTCAAGCTCTGGACGCAAATCACCTTTCCATTCAAATCCACCGAGTTTTTGTACATCGGGAGTGAGTTCGTGAGGAGGGATAAATCTGGCTTCCGGTTTGATGTAAAATGAGATGTTGTCGAGCTTCTCATTTTTAAAGCGTATGGTCATATCACTGCATAAGATTCGATTCATTCCCATGGTTATGATATTGGCCGGGTCTTCGTCATCGAGCACGTAATAGATGCTTTCACCATTCCCATTTACATAGATCCTATCAATTTTGGATTTCTTGAAATGAGCCTGCATGGTTCTACCCTTGATTTGGTTGTAATTTTTGAGAGTATCTTCTGTCGATAGAAAAGCTTTCTGACGTAGTGCCATGGACTTGATTTCTTTCTCGGTGACTTCCATCACGATCGTGTCACCTTCGAGCTGATTCTTCAAATTCCAGAAGATGGGATCTTCATAGAAGTACAGCAACGAATCTTTTAGAAAATAAGAGGCAGAGTCCGCCAGCCCCTGAAGGTTTCTTTTCCAAATGCGCACATTGTGGTAGGCCAGTATTCGCTTCACCGAATCGTATTTACTCTCTATTGAAACCAATGTGTCAGCCGCCAGGTACAGGGTGTCTTTCTCGAGAAAGCGTTTCATCAGAGCATTGCCATAAACCTTACTGATTCCATTCGCTTTATCTGAATATCCCTCATCTCCAGTGATTACGATATCCTCGTTTTTGGCGGTAAGCTTCACATTGCCAGTAGCATCATAATATTTTTTGAGATCGTCGAAAAAGAGTTCGTCACCCTCCATGTAATAATCGATCGTCTCCACCGTGCCGCTGATAAATTCTGACTGCTCTATTTTAGTTCTGAAAGTTCCTCCTTTTGCATGAAGGATGGATTCGTCCTCAGTAATGATGGTGGTCTTGCCTTCGGTTATCGCAATTTTTGGAACGGTATTGTACCTAAGCGTATCAGCCTTTAGCGTGTAGTCCGGTGCTATAAGAACCACGTCCCTATAGAACAGGGCATACTTCTGAAGGCCATAATAGTAGCCGGTTTTGCTGGTGAGTACGTTTGTGGAATCCTTCAGCTTTCCTCCATTGAAATAGTTGCCTACTTCCGTATCCATGTTGTAGTCCAAAAACTCTGTGGTAAGTCGCTGCTCTCCTTTGGTGTACACCACATTCTCTCTCAATTTGGCCGTTCTGTCCTGGCCATTGTAGATTAACTTTCTGGAGGTAATCGTCACGGAATCATCTACAATTCTGACATGCCCAAAGGCCTCCATGGTGTTGTTTTCCACATAATAATATGAGCTGTCGCAATACATGGTGGAGGTTTCCTGAGCAAACACCACATTGCCTATTAGACGTCTGATTTTTTTTCCGTTTTTTCGAAATTCAAATAAATCGTCAGCTTTGTATTTGATCCGATCACCTTTTTGGGCGTATGCCCCGGCAGTTGAGAGGAGAATTATAAAAACAAAAGTGGTTTGGACTAACTTCCGCATCCGGCAAAATTAACAGATCAAGTCGTGCATTCTTTACAAAAACAGTTCCATGATTACATTCATTCCAATGATTTGGTGAGGAAGGGTGAAAAAATCCTGCTGGCTGTGAGTGGTGGGCTGGATTCTATGGTGATGGCCAACTTGTTTATGGGAGAAAAAATCAATGTGTCTATTGCTCATTGCAACTATCAGCTAAGAGGAGAGGAGTCTGACGGAGACGAAGCTTTTGTGATGAAATGGGCCGATCAGCGTGGGATCAATTGCTTTGTTAAGTCCTTTGAGTTAGGGGATGGATCGATTCAACTGGAGGCACGTAACGCACGTTATCAGTGGTTTGGTGAGTTAATAGCAGAGCACAAACTTGATAGGATTGCAACAGCCCATCACCTGAATGATTCACTTGAGACTGTGCTGATCAACTTGTCTCGTGGAACCGGAATTAAAGGTGTGTCCGGTATTTCAGGTAAGAATGATAACGTTATCCGACCATTGCTTTTTGCCAGTAAAGAGGAGCTGCATTCATACGCTATGGATTTGGGGCTGGAATGGAGGGAGGATTCCAGCAATAGCAAAACAGACTATGACCGGAATCTGATTAGACATGAAGTGATTCCTGAGTTGAAGAAGCTTAATCCTTCGTTACTAAGGACTTTCGTGAGTACAGCTGAGCGCCTGAGTTATGCTTCTCAGATTGTACAAAGAAGGTTAGCAGAAATAGAAGCTCAATATCTGAAAAAGAATGGAAATGGCTGGAAAATCGAGCTGGACTGGATATCTGACCCCTCGGATGAGTTGATTTTGGCAGAGATGCTTGCTTCGTTCGGAGTGAACTATGCAACAGCCAAAGAGGTCTTTGAGGCCAGAGGTAAATCGGGTAAAAGCTTTCCGGTCGGAGAATGGTTCATCACTATGGATCGCTCCACCTTATTCATTGATCCTGACAAATCGGTTTCCAATGACGAACTAATGATTGATAAGGAAGGCACCTACAATTTTGGTGACTCTACTATCGAAATTTCAAGAATTGGAAAAGGTGACATTCAATTCACTTCCAATGATGAAGCGTATTTTGACTTAAGTAAGCTCAACTTTCCACTATGCATCCGTGGCTGGAAGGAGGGCGATCGGATTCAACCATTGGGAATGAATGGAACAAAGAAGGTGAGCGATATTCTTATTGATGAAAAGGTGTCGGTTAGTCAAAAGAGAAAAGTTCTGGTGGTTGAATCATCTGGGATAATCTCATGGGTTGTAGGTTACAGAGTCTCTGATCAGTTTAAGATCACCGAAAAGACAACTGAGGTTCTAAAGATTAGTGTTAAGTAATTTTTTTCTGGACCTCATGTCTAAACCAGCTCAGACGTTTTTGCATCCAAGAGAGTGGCCAACGCTTTTCCATAATCTATAAACGCAAGCGTTTCATCAGTCCGTGCCAGTTTAATTTTATTAAAAATGAGTAGTGCCTCACCATTGCTTTCTAAATGATACGTTTGATGATTTTCGAAAAATCGAATGATGTCATCGGTGAAAAATGACCGAATCTCTGGTTCATTATTCCCCATAAGAAGGAATTTCTTAGAAAAATCAGGATAGATCTCAAAATCAATGTCTTTATAGCCCGTCAAAGCAATCACACGGTCAAATATTCTTTCAAATACTCCTTCCTTATCCAACGTGAAAACGGGGATTTTTTTATTCAACTTTAAGACCATAAGCGTTGTATTGAACGTCTCGGCTGTAAAAGCCTGGCCTTCATTGAAGGTTACATCGGCAATTTCCCAGGACACATTCAGATCTTCGTAGGTTCCTCTGAGCGTATTGGATTTTCCTTCAATAGGTCTGATTTCAAAAAAGTGGAATTTTTTCAGATAAACCGTATTCCAGTCCATTTGACTGTTGTATTGATAATCATACTTAGTAGCTAAGTTTCTTAAACGTTTTTGTCTTTGCGACAATTTAGCGGAGCTGGTCAAGCTAATTTTTAGAGCTCTATTATATCCGGAGGAAGAAACATGTGAATCCAATCCTGTAATAAAGACATTGCCTCCCGTCTCCCTTTGCATCTTTAGGAATTCCACCAGATAGTCCATATAGGTCATGCCTACCAATCTTGTTTCAGACAAATCAATATTGACGTCTGCTCCGGCTGGAATTTGAGCCACTAGTTTGTCGATTTTTAAGATGCCTAAGAAATTCGCAACCCCTCTGATTTTTAAGTCGAAACCTCCGTCCGGTCGCTGTATCAATTTTGTGCGCGAACGATAAACCATGTTGAAAAACTCAGGAATGGACAGTCTCGCCAATAGCATATGGGTGGTCAGCGCCAATAATAGTCCGCCAAGTAAACCAACCAATAAATTGGTGTACAGGGTTAAGACCATCGTCCCTACAAAGAACAATAATTGCTCAGTTCCTTGGTCATACGCTTGTTTGAAGACGGCAGGAGAGGCCAGCTTAAATCCGGTATAAACGAGCAAAATAGCAAAAGCACACAGTGGTACTTGAGTCATTATTGGGCTCAATACCACAATAAAAAGAAGTAGCAGCAGACCCTGATACAAATTGGACCACCTGGTCTTCGCACCATTATGGATATTGACCGTGCTTCTTATGATCACAGCAATGATTGGCAAGCCCCCAATTAAACCAGCAGCCATGGTACTCAACCCGATTCCTGTTAAATCCTTATTCAAATCCGTCTTTCGCTTATAAGGATCAATTTTGTCAACCGCTTTCGCAATAGCCAGCGATTCAATACTTGTAATGATCAAAATAGAAAAGACGGTTGTCCAGAATTCAATCGTGTCAATTTTGCTGAAATTCGGGTGCATGATCGAGTCCTTGATTGAATCGGGAATATCCAACAACAGTTGGGGCCCTACCTCATAGGCTTTTCCAAAAAATGAAAGCGTGTGCTCCTCAAAGAAATTGAAGATATAGACAAATGGAATGGAAAGGACGATAACCCACATGGGGGCAGGCAAGAAATTGAAAAACCGGTTGCTGATTTTGGAATGAAATAATAACAGAAGCAAGCCTGCCAAAGAAATCACCACCACGAAAGGATTGGCTTGTGGAAGGAATACTACCGCATCGATGAGGTTTTGTATGATGCTCGGACTATCTGAGTGTGTGCCCAGGGCCACATGGATCTGTTTAGCGAATATGATGATTCCTATGGCTGCCAAAATGCCGTGAATGACGGAAGTATGAAAGATTTCCGCTAACCGACCCAACTTCAATAATCCCAAAACAGCCTGAATGGCACCTGAGACAACTACAGCAGCCAGTATGTAATTAAAGGCCTGGCCTGTACCATCGTCCATCAATGCGATCCCCAAAAGGATCACTCCAATGACACCCTTTGCCGGTCCGTTGATTGATACATGACCACCTCGATAAAAGGTTGTAACCACACCACCCACAACAGCTGAAATGATACCAGCCATGGCAGGTGCCCCTGCTGCCAAAGCAATACCTAATGAAAGGGGTAAAGCAATCAACGCGACGCTTACCGCAGCGATTAAATCACTCTGCCAGTTTTCAATTAACCCTTGAATTCCTTTTTTAGGTACAGTTTCCATTACTCAATAATCCGACGGATCGTAAAATAATAACCGATTCACATAAAGCAGTGAATATTTGTAATTATTAGGAAAGAGTGGGAAGAACTATTGAAAAATTGTTAAATAAAAACGGCCTTGATTCTGTAAATGGATTTGATAAAACGAATAGTGGAATTACCCTTAAAAGCCTATTGTTTTCTTTTGAAATCAATTATATGGCGAGTGAGATATGGACTTCATTTAACTATCCCATTTCGGCAACTCCATATAAAAGGTGGTGCCTTTGCCTTCCTGGCTTTCGAATCGGATGGCTCCATTCATGGCCTCAATGTATTTTTTGGAAATAGACAACCCAAGACCGGTTGATTCCAAATCACCATTTTTCAATGGCCTAAAAGTTTCAAAAAGATATTTTTGATCTTCTTTGGTTATACCCGGACCATGGTCTTTCACAAAAATCTCAAGGCTTTTTCCATTAGAAGCAACCGCTCCTAATTCGATCGTCGAGCCTTTTGGAGAATATTTCACTGCATTGTAAAGGACATTTTCAATGGCTTGTGTTAAGTAAATGCGATCTCCTTTGACGAATGAGTCATTAGGAATATTTCCCAAATCAAAAGAGATGTTTTTTTCTCCGGCGGTTAAGCTTTGCGATTGTGCATTGTCTTCAAGTATAGTTCTCACCGACAGCTTTTCCTGAACCACATTTAGCTTTCTGCTTTCAATAGCTCCGGCATCCAAAATCTTGTGTACCATCTCTCGGTATCCGCTGGAGGATTTTTTTAGCACGCTCACCAGGTGGTTAAAGTCTTCCGGCAATTTGTCTTGATACTGTTCTAATATCTGTGATAAGGAAGTAAGGTCATTGATGGGTTTTTTCAGATCGTGAGCTACCATGCTCATCATCAAATTCTTCTCTTTATTAACAGCTGTGAGCTCTTCGTTTTTGATAGATAGATTGTTACCCTGCCGTTCGATTTCTTCTTTTTGGCGAGTGATCTGATCGTTTTTCTGACTGAGTAGAATATTTTTTTTCCGTTTTTGTCTATACTGAATGTAAAGAACAACCAAGAAAAGAAGTGTCAGGGATGTAATGATGATCAATCCATTCCTGATTAGTCGCTCGTTTTCTAGCTGAGCTTCCTGTTCTCGCAAGGTGACTTCATTTAGCTTGAGCTGAAGTCGCTGACGTTCGGTAATTTCTCTTGCTCTTTGGAGGGAATCAGTCGCTACCTGCAATTTTTGATTGCTACTTTGAAGTTCACGATCCGTAAGTGCTTTTTGATTCGCAATGGCGGCTACTTGCCGTTCGGATTCAGCTTTTACTTTCTTTTCCTGCTCATCTCTGAGAAATCTGTCGACAGTGGAGTACAGGTCAAAATACTCAATTGACTTTTCGGAATCACCTTCTGACTGATAGCTTTCATAAAGGATACCATAACACCTCTTTGTCAAATTGATGTTTTCAAGTTCTTTGGCAATATCTAATGCCTCTAATGCCAGGTTGATGGCTTCCTGGTTTTGGCCCAGGCTCTGACTGACAGAGGCCGCATTGATAAGCCCGGAGAGTACGTGATTTTTCTGATTGAGTTCCTTGGCAAGCACAATTCCATTATTGAAATCGCTAAGTGCTTTTTCGTATTGTTCATTGTCTATCCGAAGGAGCCCAAGATTGTAGTAGGCACTCTTAACGCCGTTTTTGTTATTTACCTTCTGGTTGTATTCAATAGATTTTTCGAAATAGGAAATAGCTTCATCATATTTTCTATTGTCCCAATAGATATAAGCAACTTTCCCACATATCCCCGCAGCATTATCGTACTTGCCTTCATCCAGAGCCACTTTTAGCGCCTGCTCATAGTGAATGAGCTGGCTCTGTGTCTCGGCGCTGAGATCTTGAGATAGACAAGTAAGGGCGGTGAGCAAGAAAGCCACACATAAGAGCATAGCTTTTTTACAAAAGTTCATGTATCAAATTTACAATTGATTAATCAATGTAGAAGCTGATTTCTTCCTGATTTTCATTACCAAGTTTATCAACCACCAGCACATTTATTTTATAAGCTGTATCCTTTCTGAAATTTTCTATCAGGCTTTTGTATGGAAGCATCGGCCCACCATTGATCTGATAGCTGATTTTATCAAGGCCAGCATAGCGATCGGTTGAGGAAAGGAAAAGAACCACATGAGGCGGATAAACTTTGTATTCTTCACCTTCTATCATTTTAGATTTGTTTGAATCGATACTGAATCGATTGAATACTTCAGGGCCACTGTTATCAACAATACACAAGATTGTCTCAGTACTGGAATTCGATAAGTTATCGTATCCATTGTAAGTAACCGCATGAAAACCTTCTTCCTCAATTTTGAATGCCTCGGAATAGGTCACAGCAGATCCATTATCTACCTGATAGTCAATTTCTTTAAACCCTGAGTCCTTATCAGTTCCCCGAAGAGAAATGGCCGTCTCTTTCGATATGTAAACTGTGTCTTTGACCGTGAAAGACGGTCCGGAAAGGTTAAAACTTAGTGATGGCCCTGATAAGTCAACATAGCTCAAAAGATTGTTTTTATCGGAAAATTCTGTCGAACGAACCCGGTTATTCACTTTATCCATTGCCAGTACTTCAATGTTAAGATTTCCGGACTGGGTAAGGTAAAATGGAGCTTCATAAAGTTTAAACTCACCTCCGTTTACCGAATATCGAATTTCTTTTACCCCGGCTTTATTATCCATGGCTACTAGTTTCAGTTTGGTTCTACCGGAATAGTACTCTTTCCCATTTGCGATAAATGTGTTTCCAATGATTTCGTCTATGACGCGTGGTGCAGACTTGTCGAGGTAGAAATTGTATGTCTTCTTTTCTTCATTATTGTCTACCATATCCACTGCGAAATAAGTAATGGTATGCTCTCCTTCACTCAGGCTTGTCATGGAAATTGGCGATGCGTACTCATAGGTTTTTCCGTCATCGATGGTGTAAAAAATCTTCGAAACGTTCGATACCTCATCAGCTGCATCCAGGACAATACTGGATCTTGCTGAAACGATGTTCTCTGAAAGATCTCCATCTACGTTCATTGATGTGGACGGTGCAGTATTATCCACTTGAATAGAGATGCTCTTCATATTTTCCCTGTTGCCCACATTGTCTACTGCATAGTACTTGAATGTGTAGCTTTTTTCGTCCGCAAGAGAAATGGGATTTTCGTATTTCTGAAATGAAGCATTGTCCAGTGAATAGTAAATTGATTCTGTTCCGGAGATTTCATCTTTTGAAGAAAGTGTGATTGTACAGGCTTTTAGAATGATTTTGTCATCCACTTTAGCCCGCTTTTCAGCATCAAACGAAATAGTTGTTATCGGCGGTTTGCTATCAGCGTAAAGCTCGAAAATCACTTCCTCTTTTGGATAGATGGTTTGTTTGGTTTCGGGATCCACTTTCCAGGGTGTTCGGATGGTGTTGTATCCTTCAGAATCCAGATACATGGGACTGCTATACTTAGGATCTTTTCCATCAAGTACCTTGCTGTCCGTGCCGTCAGGGCTGGTAGAGATACTTAGGTATAGTGGGAGGTCTTTGTTTACATAAACCTTTCCATCTTCATTTTTATAAATTTTTTTATTGTGAGTTGGAGTGTCTTGTGCGATCAGACTAAAACAAAAGCATGCGATAATTAACAGGCTTAATACTTTTTTCATGGTTATTTTGGTAATAGTGACAAACTAGTTTCACTAATATATACTCCGAAACAGCCTGTAGAATTAATTATAAGACGGAGCTAAGTAAGCAGTCGATCAATCAGCGAATACAGCGACTAAGAATTTTCAGGTCACTTCAAAAAATCTCTTTTACTCTCCCTACAACCCCGTCCTCCAGCATCACTTTGATGCCATGTGGGTGGGAGGACGATTTAGTTAGAATTCGTTTGACAATCCCTTCTGTCAACTCGCCCGTTCGTTGATGGTGCTTTTGAACGACAGCTACCTCGCTACCAATTTTAATATCACTTCTTTGCGTACCGTCCATCAGGCCTTGAGTCGCATTTGGATAAGTTTGAAGGCTGAGAATACCACCCAAACGAAGTTTACAGCTACGAAAGGAAAGGCTCCATTCATGTATGCATTATAAAGCAGAAGCAAAGAGCCAATCAGATTGAGCATCAAATAGGCATTTGATTCTGCCTGTATTTTTTGAAAGATGTTAAGTGCAAATCCAAAGAGGAGGCAGCCGGCACCCAGCCAGCCGATAAGTTCAAGTATGGACATAGTTTAAAATTAATGAATTGCGAAAGTAGGGCTTTTTAGGGAAGGTGAAGGAGGGTAACGTCTAACTAGCTGGCGTATGCCCACAAGTTGTAAAGAGCACTAAACTAGCGAAACTGACCAACCCCCGCAACAGTATCTACGAAGCACTGCGTTATGAAAGTCTTAGGCCAGAAAGACACAAAGGAGGGAGGGGAAATAAAAGTAGCAGAATGGACAATGTAGCGGTCGAATTGCACTGAGATATGTCGAAAGCACTTCGGTATATGCCTGCTAGTGCTTGTTATATGCCGTTACCTATAGTAATAGAACCAGCTACTCTCATAGTTGTTGTCAAAGTTTTCTTTGCTATCCAGGTATATGTTGAAAGTCTTTAGGTTGAAGTAGTTATACTCATCATATTCCTTCAGTAGTTGGAAGTATTGATTGCGCCAGACTTCTTTTTCTGTTCCTTTTTCATATTTCTTTAGTTGTTCGTCTGTATGTACAAAGAAAGTTACCCCTGAAAACGCTCTCGAAATTTCCCAAATGTCTGGATTAGCAATATCATTTTTTAATTGCTTGATTCGGGATTCAGGTAATTTTTCATTTACCTCAGATTTAGCAACTGGTTCAAAAGAGCTAAAAATAACCCACAAGTTTTTCCATATAGATTCGTGATTTTCACGTTTGAAGAAGTTAAGTAGTCCTGGTCGCTTAGAATCAAAGTACTCCTTCATAAGTCTCTCAAACTCACCGGCAATCTTTTTCTGTTTGCTTGAATCGTACCCGAATCGTTCTTTACCGTTGAATTTGAGTTTTTCTTTTTCAAATTCAAAGATGATGTTCAGCCTTGGTCTTTTATTGCCATTTATATAATCATGAACAATGTTCACAGTTTTCACATTAAATGTTGAATCAATCCAGTTAGCTAGTGGCTCATACAAAGGAGCCATTTTGGAATCGCCAAGGATAATTTGCTTGGTTTGTTTGTAGACTTTGTCTGATTTAAGAATCATTTTGGGATTCAAGAAATGGCATATAACGTCTAACTAGCAGGCTGTATGCCCACAAGTTGTAAAAAGCACTAAGCTAGCGAAACTGACCAATCCCCGCAACAGTATCTACGAAGCACTGCGTTCAGAAAAACTCAGGCCAGAAAGACGAAAAGGAGGGAGGGGAAACACAAGTAGCAGAATGGGCAGTGTAGCGGTCAAGTAGCACTGAAATAAGTAGAAAGCGCTCCGGCATATGCCTGCTAGTGCTTGTTACATGGCGTTTCTCCAGTTAATAAAGGTTCCCGTTGAATCAATGGGTTCTACCTTTAGAATAGGTTGTCCACTAGTGAATTTTCTGTCTGTCAGAATCATTCGGAAGTTAGCTGTTGATGGATCGTAAAATCGAGTTGAATCATAATAATCAAATGAACCATATAAAGCTCTTAGCTCTACCCACTCAATGAGTTTGTCGTTCTTGATAAATGCTAAGACGTTGTATCCTTCAGTTACTGTAATTTTCGTGTAAAAGAGTGGTTCTAGGTCAATGTTAGTGTTTCTTTCCAGATACTTTATTGGGGTGTATGGTGTTAAAACTAAAACTGTGTCCCAGTCAAAACTTGTTAAACTATCTAGACTGAAATTCAGAATTGAGTCGGTTCGGGCTTTTTTTGACAACTGCTCAAAAACTGCTTCAAGGTCAGCATTTCCCTTGGTGTTAGAGTAGTTCCGCTTCTCACTGTTCTGGCAGTTCGTTAGGAAGTTCGCCAGTAAGAGAATGATGAAGGTTCTGCGCATTGCTTATGCCATGTAACATTAATGTAACGAACATAAACCCGTGCAAAACGTTATTCTTAGCACAGTTATGACGTTTAGGTGGAAAGTTAACGGTTTTGATAATTATTTGGTCAGTAAAGAAGGATATATCGTTCGAGTGCAATACAAAACCTCACATTTGCATTTCAAGCACATGCGATTTATAAGTCATAATTCTAGAAACCAATTCCGGCTATGGCGTAATGGGAGGCAGGAAATTTGGAGCAAGCGACAGCTTAGAAATCAATTGATTCAGATTGAGCCTATTGAAATGGCTGATTCATGCAAGTTGAAGGGGTTACCTTTTTAGGCACTAACTTGTTTCGGCTCCACCATTACTACCTCTTCTTTCTCTACGATCACCTGTCCGGCAGGGGCGCCCTTCATTTTCCTCACAAACTTCTTCTGTGTATAAATAACCGGGCAGAGGGTGTCTGTTTTACGCTTGGAGTTAGCGGCTGCCAGCGCTGCTGCTTTTTCAATGATGTGCTTAGGGAAATTTTGTCCCGGTTTCTGGCGAACTACCACATGAGATCCTGCCACATCTTTGGCATGAAGCCAGAGGTCGTTTTTGTTAGCCACTTTTAAGGTGAGTTCATCATTTGCTTTTGCGTGCTTACCGAGGAGGATGTGCCAACCATCTACCTCAAATTCATGATAGGGAAGGTGCTCTTCCTTCACTTTCTCCTTCTGAGCCAGCCCGTGATCTTTCAGGTATTTTCTGAGTTCCTTGGTATCTGAAATCTCATCTATGTGCAGCACCTGTCTGCTCAGCTTGTCTATCAGCTTTTCTTTTGCCGCAATGTTTTCTTTGAGTGCATCAATTTCCTGATGCCGGTTTTTAGCCTTTCGGTACAGGTTCTCGGCGTTTTTCTGTGGGCTTAGCTCCCGGTTGAGCTTGATCTCAATGGGGGCATCATTGTAAAAATCATGGAGTACCGCCTTGGATAGGCCCGTCTGAAGACTGTTGAGGTTGGCCATCAAAATGTTGGCAATCTCTTCCGGACTTCTGGCATTTTCTATTTGCTGGAGTTTGCTCTTTGTCTTGGAGATGTAGCTTTCAGACTTTTTAATTTTTTGCTTCAGCTTATTGATCGCCTGTGATTTCTCTTTTTCAAAATAAAATCCCTTGACGGTCTTTTCGTAAAGCCAGTTTGTGGCAGTTATTGCTTCATCTGTTTTTTCTAAGCTTTCTTTTATGAGACTGATCGCAGGGCCTTCATGAAGGTAAATCGGATTAGTATCAAGCTGCTCAAGCAGGCTCTTGAAGTGATTCCACTTTTCCTGCTCCCGGATTTCGTAAAACCCTGTGGCTTCCAAATGGATTTTGACTTCTTTGCCCAGAGCCGGAATTAGTTGGATGGGATCATGCCCATGTTTTGAAAAGTTTTCCTGGCTGATGCCAATCTTTTTATTCAGTTCTGCAGGTATGATTTCAAAATCCGGACTCAGATTTTTTCGAAACAGGTTTATAATTTCATTTTTCCTCGCATAAAGCACATTGGCTCTACGTGCGTGCATCTTGAAGATCAAAGCGTCTTCTCCAAATTCAATTTGGAAGGAACGCTCGTATTCAAAAACAGAAGCACCTGTCACCACTTTATCCAGCAATTCAGAAAAAAGGTCTACGCTGTTTTTTCCAGCTCGGGCAAATTCTTCAGGAAAGGAGAGAAGGGACACATTGGGATCAAGGTTTGCCCGGATGTAAAACACCCTTTCACCATCTCCAAAACCCAAAATAAGTTCATCCTTGTTTTGTGAGAAGCATTCGAGCAGGATCAGTCCTTTTAACTCATGTTCGAGCTCGGGTGCCAATCGTTTAAGGAAGAAATAGTTGTGGAACATTGTAATTGACCATTATCAATTGTCAATTGACAATTGCAGACCATCCCAGGCAATTTCCACATTATCGGGCAATTCTTCTGAAACTTCTTTGTGGGTACCCATATAATGCCCTATGTGCGTTAAGTAGCCCTTCTCTGGTTTCAGTTCAGCCATCAGTTCCAAAGCTTCCTCTAAATTGAAATGACTGATGTGAGTCTTTTTCTGAAGCGCATTCAGGACAATCACCTTTGATCCTTTGATCTTCTCTTTTTCCTCATCAGCAATGTTGTTAGCGTCAGTGATGTAGGTGAAATCACCAAATCGGAAGCCGAAAACAGGCAGCTTGTAGTGCATCACCTCAATCGGCTGAACTTCAACCTGGCTGACCTTAAAAGGTTTATTCTCAATGGCGTGCGTCTCCACTTTCGGTACACCCGGATACTTGCTGTCGGTGAAGATGTATTCAAACTCCTGCTTCAAACGTCCCAATACAAACTCAGTAGCGTAGATGGGCATATCTTTTTTTTGAAGAAAGTTGAAGCTTCTGATATCGTCGAGCCCAGCTACATGATCTTTATGAGCGTGGGTAAAAAGCACAGCGTCTAGCTTCTTGACTCGTTCTCTTAGCATTTGCTGCCGAAAATCGGGTCCGGTATCTACGACCATGTGGATGCCTTCTACCTCTACCAAAATAGATGATCGAAGGCGATTATCTCGATAATCCACGGAAGTGCAAACCTCACACTTGCAGCCGATTACGGGAATACCTTGTGAAGTACCGGTTCCAAGAAAAGTAACCTTCACAATTGAAGCTGATTATTGGTGATTTCTGAGTAAAGTTTTTTGTTGTTTTCGCTAAGCCGGGTGGTGTCTACTTTGATCGATCGGATGATTTCAATTAGGCTATTTACCTTCCCTTCAAGCGCGAAAAATTTATTTACTACGGCCACTTTACTTTCATTCAAAATACAGTATCCCGACTGAAAGTTTCCCTTTTCATAGCGAAGGATATAGTCGGTCTCCGACATAATGTCCTCTAGCTTGTTAAGAAAGTGATTGGTATACTTAATTGTCATCCGTGTACTTTTTCACCATTTCCACCACAGAGTCATAGTTTAGTGGCTTGGGGATGAAGGCATTGATCCCTGCTTCCTCAAAATCTTCCATCGTGTAGTTATTAGCATTGCCAGTGATGGCCACAATTGGGATACTCTGATTTTCTCCGTCCATGCTTCTGATCTTTCTGGCACATTCCATCCCGTCCATGATCGGCATGTGAATGTCTAAAAGGACCAGACTGTAGTCTTCTTTTTCCAGAAGGTCCAGCACCTGCTGACCATTTTTTACGGAAGAAATTTCATAGTTGAGCTGTGAGAGAATCTTCTTGGTGAGATTTTGTATGACACTGCTATCTTCGGCTACAATTATTTTTTTACTCATTGGTGACTAATAGGTTTTGGCTACTTTCTTTAAACTCGCTAAACAGCTTTTTTAATAACTGTACTTCTTTGCCCAGCCCCTCAAATTTATTTTCTTTTAATCGTTTTTCAATATCAGCCGCTTGTTTAGATAATTTTTCCACTCCCAACGTGCCAGCATTGCCTTTCAGGGTGTGTAATTCACCTCTCATTTTCTCATATTCTTTCTCATCAAGATATCGCTGTGTGTTGCTCACAAGCACCTCGGCTTCTTCTTCAAAATCATGTAAGGTTGCCTCAATCAACTCTTGACCGCCATACTTAGCCAGCTGGTTGAGTGTGTTTTGGTTGATAGCCAAGTCTTCGGTTTTCTCTACAATAGACTCGATTGAAACTTCAATTGGTTTGAAATCAACCCATTTCTTGATCTTTTCAACAAGCATGTCCGCCTTAATCGGTTTTGCGAGATAGTCATCGAGACCTTCTTTAAGGAACCGCTCACGATCTTCCTCCATGGAGTAGGCAGTCATGGCAATAATGGGCGTATTTGCTCCGTATTTTAGCTTTCTCACCTCATGAGTGGCCTTGATGCCGTCCATTTTTGGCATCTGTATGTCCATAAAGATCAAGTCAAAATCTTCCTTCTCCACTTTTTCAATAGCATGAAATCCATCAAAGGCTTCCTCTACTTTGCAGCCTGATTTTATCATGATGCTGCTGGCCACTTTTCGGTTCACATCGTTATCGTCTACCAGCAGGATTTTAGGCTCCTGTCCGGTAAACTCTTTGGTGAATGGCTTGTCCGGCTGGCTGGCACTGACCGACTCTGCCGAAACTTCTTCTGCCATAAAAGTGAACCAGAATGTGCTGCCCAGTCCTGGAGTGGAGACCACCCCGATTTCTCCCTTCATGGATTTTACCAGCTCACGCGAGATAGCAAGCCCAAGTCCTGTGCCACCAAAATTTTTAGAACTGCTATTATCCAGCTGATGGAAGCTTTGGAACAGACTTTTTTGATCTTCTTCAGATATGCCAATCCCTGAGTCTTTTATGGCGACCTTAAATACAAACTGCTTGCCACGCTTTTTCAGCAGTCTTATGCTCATATTTATGTTGCCCTTACTCTCACTAAACTTAATGGCATTGGATGTGAGGTTGGAGAGTACCTGAATCAAGCGGGTTTCATCCCCCAATATCCACTCAGGAATCTGATCATCTATATGATAGAAGAGGTTGTTGTCTTTCGAGGAAGCCTGCTGAGAAAACAGGTCGTAGACTTTTTCAATTGTTTTCACCAGGTGAACGGGCTGCTGACGCAAGTCCATTTTCCCGGCTTCAATTTTGGAGAGGTCAAGGATGTCGTTGAGGATATTTAGTAAAGTCTGAGACGATTTATTGATGGTCTTCACATACTCTGATTGTTCCTCGTCCAGTGTAGTGCTTGCGAGCAAATCGATCATCCCAATGATGCCATTCATAGGAGTTCTTATTTCATGGCTCATATTGGCGAGAAACCGTTCTTTGATTTTCAGCGATCGTTCGGCCATCTCCTTGGCTCTTTTCAGCTCCTCGTTTGTTTCCTTTAGTTTGGAGACATCTCTGGCCACACCTTCTATTTCTACATTTCCATCATCTTTATTAATCAATCGGATGTTGAAGAAAAACTGCAACTTTTTCCCATCGGAGGTCTTGAGGGTGCCCTCTACGTTTCTAAGTCTGTTTTCTTTTTTTATCCGATTACCAATATCTCTCACCTGAGAGGCTTTATCGGCATAATTCATCACAGATGTTTGGATCACATCACCGGGTGAATATCCTAAAACCTCCTGAACGGAAGGGCTGATCATGGTCACAATTCCATCCAAGTTGCATCTGAAGTAGATATCCTGAAAGGATTCGAAGATGGTACGGAACTTCTCTTCACTGGCTATTAAAGCGCTTTCTGATTCCTTTTTCTCAGTGATGTCATTGGCAATGACAGACAGCTCCTCTATGCGTCCATTGGGTAGGAAAATGGGGTTGACAAATACTTCACGCCAGACCATTTTACCATCCTTATCCAGATTGTTGGTTTGAAAGTTGACAAACTTACCTGTAAAAGCTTCCTCGTATTTTTTTACCCAGAAGGATTTAACATCATCATTAAGGTGCTCGTTGGCCACCTCGTAAATGCTGGTTCCAATTTTCGGGTTGAATCCATAGTATTTTTTGAAGGCTACCTCATAATTCTGGTTGAAGGACGTAAATCGAAATTTCTTATCCACTGACCAGATTTCGTGCGTACTACTGTCAAAGATCGCCCCCAGCGTGGCAGCCTGATTTTCAATTTTCTCTTCTTTGTGCTGTCGCTCCATCGCCAGGCTGATCTGCCCTCCGATGTAATCCAGAAGTTCAAGGTCTTTATTGTTGAAGGCACTCTGATCTTTGTAGCTGCAGATCGACATGACGCCCATCTCTGTAGCAGTCCGGATAATCACACCGAGCCAAATTTTCGGGATTGGATCTTGAAACTCAATCTTTGTTTGCTGGCTTATCTTCTCAATGCCATCTCGGTAAATAATGAGTGACCTATCCCGCTGAACAGTATATTCCATGAGAGTATGATCTACATCATGGGAGAGGTCGATTTCATCTGACTTTTCATTGATGGAGAATATCCTTTTGTATTTTTTTCGCTCTTTGAGAGCTATACAAAAATTCTGCACTTTCAACATCTGGTTTAGCTGGTGGTAGATGTTTTTATACAGCTGCTCCAGATCATTTTCGGTGATGGTAATGTTGGCGATTTGGTAGTAGAGGCTCTGTGCGCTTTCTGCCCTGATCCGCTCTGTAATATCATAGAAGACACAGCGATACTCTACGGGCTCATCATTTTCGAAAACAGATGTAAGCTTTCCTGTTACGTAAATGTTCTTTCCTGTTTTGGAAATCAATACGGTTTCAAATCGCTCAAATCTGCTACCAGCAGTGATTTTTAAAATATTTTGAAGCGTGCCTTTTCTATAATCCTGATGAACGACCTCCAGAAACTTCAGGTCGGTAATCTCTTCTTCAGAATATCCAAGCTTATTTTTTACAGCCTCGTTGGCAAACCTGATCTCGCCAGTCTTTTTAAAAATGGTGATAAGGTCGTTCGAATTATCGAAGAGATCCTTGAGGTTTTGATTGGTTTTCTCCACCAGCGTGTAGTAGTCTCGCTGAGTGTTATCCAATTTCGCCTCCAGGTTGGCAATTTTCTTTTTGAGCTGATCAATATCGTTTTCGGCCTCTGCCATATCGAATAAAATTAGGCATTTTAGCCATTACAAAAGATGGCAAAGTCTGGCAAACCGATATTAATTTCTATAGTAGGACCTACTGCGGTGGGGAAGACTGCCCTCTCCATTCAAATTGCAAGGTGGCTGGGATCAGAGATTGTCTCTGCGGATTCCAGACAGTTTTACAGAGAAATGGAGATTGGTACAGCCAAGCCAGATGCCGAGGAATTAAAAGCAGTACCGCATCATTTCATAAACTCTCACTCTATAAATGAAATGTACAGTGCCGGAGAATTCGGGAGAGATGCAATAGAAAGGATCGGGGAGTTGCATAGACAAAACAGGACTGTGGTTGCTGTGGGTGGCTCTGGTCTTTACCTAAAGGCACTTTGGGATGGGTTTGACGAAATGCCCAGTGTTGACAAACAGATTCGTGAAAATCTGAATCTTGAATTTGAAAAAAATGGTCTTGAGTCGCTGTTGGAGGAATTGAAAGCCTCTGATATTGAATATTTCAATGAGGTAGATAGACAAAATGGTCAGCGAGTTATCCGAGCACTTGAGGTGATACGATCTACGGGTAAGCCTTTTTCATCCTTTAGAAAAAGCCAGCCAAGTGAATTACCCTATGATCAGATAAAGATCGGGTTGAATATGGATCGGGAAGATTTGTTTGATCGCATCAACCGAAGGATGGATTTGATGATTGAGGCTGGATTGTTTGAAGAAGCCAAGAAGCTTTATCCTCATAAGGATCACAATGCGCTACAGACGGTGGGGTATTCAGAGATTTTTGGATACATGGATGGTAATTATGATAAGGAGGAGGCGATTAGACTATTAAAAAGAAATAGCAGAAGGTATGCAAAAAGGCAGCTGACCTGGTTCAGGAAGTACGATGATATTCATTGGTTTTCTCCGAACCAGCTGGAAAAAATAAAGCAGCTTATTGAAGCTGAGCTTCATTGACTAATCTTATTTTCGTTGATTTGCTCCTGATCCTATGAAGCCATCCAAGAAAATCCTAATTATTACTTACTACTGGCCACCAAGTGGGGGAGTTGGTGTGCAGCGATGGTTGAATTTCACCTTGCAATTGCAGAAAAGAGGCTGGGATTCGATCGTTTTGACTCCTAAAAATCCACAGTTTGAAATCAGGGATGAAAAACTCTTAGAAAAAGTAATAGATGTAAAAACAGTAAAAATTCCGATCTGGGAGCCGTTCAACTTGTTTCACAAGCTTACTGGTAATAAGGATAGAAAAAATGTGCAGCAAGGACTCGTGTTGGAAAAGTCTAGGAGATCATTGAAAGACAAATTCATGATTTGGATGAGGGGGAATATGCTCATCCCCGATCCCAGGGTTTTCTGGGTTAAGTCGGCCAGCAAAAAAGCTATTGAGCTGATTAAAGAAGAAGGAATTGAAACCATCATCACAACAGGTCCACCTCATAGCATTCACTTGATCGGAAGAAAAGTAAAACGAGACACTGGAGTCAAGTGGTTAGCAGATTTTCGTGATCCATGGAGTAAGTGGGATGTGTTGGAGAAGCTGGATACGTCTGATTTTGTAAGAGGAATACATCGTCGGATGGAGCGGAGTGTTGTGAAAGAAGCTGACATGGTGACTACTGTAACCGATGCATTTGCCGAAACGCTAAATGGCGAGGTTAGCATTATTCACAATGGCGTGTCACTTGATTATGTTTCAAATGAGCAGGTTACTGGCTCAGAATTCACTCTGGGGTATTTTGGGCTTTTGAATGAAATGCGAAATCCCAGTCAGCTATGGCAGCTGTTGGATCAAATGTGCAGGGAAGATGATGCTTTTGAGAAAAGGCTGAGAGTCAGGATTGGGGGGATTATTGCTCAGCCAATTATGGATGAGATTCAAGGATTGGAAAGGCTGAAACATCGAGTGGAATTTCTTGGCTACTTGCCTCATGAGACGGTGATACAGGAGTACCAAAAGTGTAATCTGTTGCTGCTACTTCAAAACAAGTCCAATAATTCACCTTGGATTTTGCCTCTTAAAGTCTTTGAGTATTTGGCAGCCAATAGAATGATTTTATGTCTTGGGGATCGAAAAGGGGAGCTAGGAAAGTTAATGAGCAATAAGGATGTGGGGGATGTGTTTGCTCATGCTGAAATCGATTTAATCAGGTCATTTATTATAGATGTGTTCGAAAATGATAGATATCCAAATCAAAACGACAGGCAATCATTATTGAATCAATACAATCATGATAACTTGGTAGAAAAGCTGGAAAAACTACTGCTTCACTTATGATCTCTTTAGCTGAACATTTAGACCAATGAGTAATCAATCCTTTATCGTAGGAGATGCAGGGGGGACATCCACCCAGTGGAGAGTTGTTGAGAATGGAAAGATTCATCAGTTTGAAACGATCGGATTCAATGCATACACCCATAACATTGACGATCTCAAGTTTAGTATCAAGCAAACTCTTGGAGAAAAAATAACAAAAGATACCCCTACCTATTTCTATGCTGCGGGCGTGGATACAAAACAACAAGCTCAGAAAGTTACAACTGATCTTTCTGAGATTTTTGGCGATAATATGTATGTCGATAATGATTTGGTGGGTGTGGCCAGATCATTGTGTGGAAGAGAAGCTGGAAATGTCTGCATCATAGGCACAGGCTCCAATGCATGTTACTATGATGGTATCAATGTCAACAAAGTGAGTGCCTCTCTTGGGTATGTTCTTGGTGATGAGGGCAGTGGAGCTTTTTTAGGTAAGAAGCTGATGATGGGCGTCTTCCGTGAACAATTCAGCAAGGATATAATTGATGCTTTTCAAAATGAATTTGGCCTCACTTCTCATGAGGTAATTCAGCGCATTTATCATCAGCCCCGGCCCAATCATTTTCTTGCATCGTTTTCGCACTTTATTCATCAGCACAGAAATCACCCTGAGATTTACAAAATGATTGAAGGTGCCTTTGTCTCATTTTTTGAAGCCTTCTTTTTTAAGAATCCCCATAAAGATGAGCCATATTATTTCTCGGGTTCTATTGCATACTATTTTTCTGATATTCTGCGTCAGGTTGGAAATGACCAGGGATTTTTAATCAAAAACATCGTCCAGTCCCCGATATCGGGCTTAGTTTTATATCATCAGCAGTATGATTAAGAAATCACTTACCGAATCCGATTCGCATTACGATCATTTGGAAAAAATGACTGTCAGTGAACTTTTGACCAACATCAATAAGGAGGATTTGACCGTTCCCGTTGCAGTTGGGAAATGCATTCCTCAGATTGAGCGATTAGTTGATCAGATCGTTCTGAGAATGAAAGATGGAGGTCGGCTCTTTTATATTGGCGCTGGCACGAGTGGCCGGTTAGGGATCGTGGATGCGTCTGAGTGTCCACCTACTTTTGGTGTTCCTCATGGATTGGTTGTGGGCATTATTTCCGGAGGAGATGGCGCCATCAGGAAAGCGGTGGAATTTGCAGAGGATGACAGAGAGCAGGGGTGGCTCGATCTTAAAGCTTATGATGTTTCTGAAAAAGACACTGTGATTGGAATTGCAGCGTCAGGAAGGACGCCATATGTAATTGGTGCAATAGAAAAATCAAGAAAGGCAGGGCTTTTGACTGGTTGCATAACCTGCAATGAGCAAAGTGAATTATCCGAAGTTTCGGAATACCCGATAGAAGTTCTTGTGGGGCCTGAATTCGTAACCGGAAGTACCCGAATGAAAGCTGGAACCGCGCAAAAGTTAGTCCTCAATATGATTTCTACAGCTGTAATGATTCAACTCGGACATGTATCCGGAAACAAGATGGTGGATATGCAGCTGAGCAATGATAAGCTTGTGAAAAGGGGAGTAGAAATGATAATGGAAAAGCTTGGTATTGCTGAAAGCGAAGCAGCCGAATTGCTGCAAAAGCACGGTTCGGTAAGAGCTGCACTGGATTCTATGTAGGTCTGTACCCACTCTCCTTAAGTACTCTTTTTTTATTATCTTTCAATGTGGTTTTTCTACACTTTTGCAAAATTTTGTTTGTTACCTTTTTGTTAAAGCGGATTTGGAAAATTTAAACCTCAAAAAACATCTTCTTACTCAGAAGATTCTACTTTTGTAGTACAGAAAAAATAAACCATTTAAGATGAAAAAAACTCTACTGACTTTAATGTTAGCCCTGAGTATGGCTGTAACCTTCGCACAGTCTGCAGTATCAGGAAAGGTAATCGACGCGGAGACTGGTGAGCCCCTAATTGGAGCTACAATAATTGAAAAAGGAACAACCAATGGTGTGATTACTGACATCAATGGTTCTTTCAATTTAAGTGTAGAGACAGGTAGCACACTTGTGATTTCATATTTGGGATACATTTCCGAAGAAATAAGTGCAAACTCAGATTTATCTCAAATAAGTCTGCAGACGGATGCGGTTGGATTGTCTGAGGTACAGGTGATTGCTTCCATTGCGGTTGATAGAAAAACTCCAATTGCAGTTTCTACGATCAAGCAAGCTCAGATTGAGGCAAAAATCGGTGGTCAGGAATTTCCTGAAATTTTAAAATCAACTCCGGGGGTTTTTGCAACGAAAGCTGGTGGTGGTTTTGGTGATGGCCGAATTAATGTTCGAGGATTTAATGATGAGAATGTTGCTGTACTTATCAACGGTATTCCAGTTAATGACATGGAAAACGGGAATGTATACTGGTCAAACTGGGCTGGTCTTACTGATGCAGCAACCAGCATTCAGGTTCAAAGAGGTCTTGGAGCATCTAAAGTTGCTGTGCCTTCAGTAGGAGGTACCATTAACATTCTTTCGAAAGCTTCCGACAGAAAAGCAGGTGGGTCTGTGAAAATGACTACCGGAAACAATGAATATTCTAAGGTTGGATTTTCTCTTTCATCCGGACTAAATGAAGATGGATGGGCATTCACTCTCTCAGGAGCGAAAATGCAAGGAAACACCTTTATGGAAGGTGGCCAGTTTTTTGGGTATTCCTATTTTGCGAATATCGCTAAGCAAATCAATGATGCGCATGAGCTTAACTTCACCATCGTAGGAGCAAAGCAGACTCACGGACAGAGATTCCATGACAGTTCTTTAGCAACAATAGAGAATAATCCTAATGGTCGTAGATACAACCCGGACTGGGGGTATCAAAACGGACAAGTTGTAAATCTTGCTTACAATTTTTATCACAAGCCGCAGATGTCCTTGAATCATTACTGGACGATTTCAGATAAAATGGAACTTTCAACTGCAGTATATGCTTCTTTCGGACAAGGAGGAGGACGAAGAACTCAAGGGACAATCAACGATTTCAACAACCTAGTGAGAACAGGCGGTCAGTATGGCCCGGTTGATGTTGATTATTATGTCGAGCAAAATGAATCAAATCAGAGTGGTGAATCCTCTGCATGGTTAGCAGCCTCGATGAATTCGCACAACTGGTATGGAGTTCTTTCTACGTTAGATTATCAATTGACTGATAATATCCGATTCCTAGGTGGTCTTGATTTCAGATCGTATAAAGGAATTCACTACTATGAAGTGACAGATTTGTTAGGTGGAGACTACATCATTGATGACAGCAATAACAATAGAATTAATCCTAACGCAACATTGGTTGTAGGAGATCGATACAATAGGGATTATGAAGGTAATGTTTTATGGTCTGGACTTTTCGGTCAGTTAGAATATTCCAAAGATGAGCTTTCAGCCTTCATTTCACTTTCGGGATCGAATACAAGATATAGTAAAGTTGATTTCTATAGCTATGCAGCCAACGATCCAGACAGAGAGTCTGACAAATTGGATTTCCTTGGATATCAGGTGAAGGGTGGTGCTAATTACAACCTAACGGATAATCACAATGTTTACGCAAATGTTGGATACTTCACAAAAGCACCAACATGGGATAATGTTTTTGCAATAGGGGACAATTCTACCGAGGTAAACGAAGGTGCAGAGCATGAAAAAATATTCAGTACAGAAGTTGGATATGGTTTTAGAAAATATGGTCTTTCCCTTAATGTTAATATCTACAGAACACAATGGAATGACAGAGCGCTTCAGCAAAGAGAGACAGCTCCTAGCGGAGATGTATTTTATGCAAACGTATTAGGAGTGAATGCACTACACCAAGGAGTAGAGTTTGACGGTCGGTATGACGTGAACAACAAACTTAGCCTTACCGGAATGCTTTCATTAGGAGACTGGACATGGAATAACAACGTAGAGAATGTAATTATTAGAGATGTTGATGGAACACAACTTGGTGACCCGATCAATGTTTACATCCAGGGATTGAAGGTTGGTAATGCTGCTCAGACTACAGGTGCATTTGGATTCAACTACAAGTTACTGCAAGGACTATCAGTTGGAATGGATTACAACTATTATGCTGATTTGTTTGCCAGCTACGATCCAACTAGCAGAACTTCACAAGAAGAAAATGTGCAAGCCTGGGAGATTCCAGCATATAGCTTGATGGACTTAAATATTGCTTACGACTTTGACGTTGCAGACTTCAAAGGATCGCTTTATGCCAATATCAACAACATGTTTGATACTTTCTATGTAGCTGATGCAAGAGATGGCAGCAATCACGATGCACAAACTTCAAGTATGTATGCAGGCTTTGGTAGAACATGGACACTTGGAGCAGTTATTAGATTTTAACCAATCAAGTCTGACAAATTAATTAAGAGAAAAATGAAAAAGATAAATATAATTTTAGCAGCACTTCTTTTGGTTAGCTTCTGGGGATGCGAGCCGTTAGAAGACGAAATCAAACTGGTTGAAGAGCAAACTGTAATCACAAAAGATTTGGTTTATACTTTGACAGATGATGATTACGATGTAGCAGATGATGCATGTGACTGTTCGGGTTTTGGTAGTTTTAGTTCAGAGGCAGGAGTGAAAGTAGGAATTCCAGCTGTACTAGATAACAACTTTCCTGCACTTGGAAAGGGTTCGTCTGCTGTTGTGACTTACAATTTCTATAATGGAAGTTCACCAGATCTGAATGGAACAGAGTTTACTTACACAGTTACAGCTCAGGAATATACTGATCTTGGTTACAATTTTGGCAGTTTTGACGATTTGTCTGGTGATATCCCAACTTATGCAAGCTTTAAGGAGCCGAATGCAGAAGATGGAGATTTTATGGATATCACACATGAATATTATGACGGTAGCAGTACCTCAACAGTGACCTCCAGAGGTGTTTATACTGTTGCTTATGGTTGGCAATATGCATTTATTCTTCCAGATGCAGCATATGGGGATTTCTTCGGTGAAAGCGGAATTGACTTCAGTACGAGTGATGAAGGCAAGGAGAAAATGCCTGTATATTTAAATGAGTTTAATTCATTATTTGTGGATGAAGGAACAACTATGGTGGTTCAATTTAACTTTGACGATAGATTTACCGAGGGTGGATCAGGTAATCCAAATGTGCCAGATGTAGGTCTTTATATTTTTAGCGGTGGTGAGTGGTTGTTATACAATGATCATTTCCAAACTACTGCGGAAACATTAAGTTTCGCAAATGATGGCTCTGAATGGGTTGCAGACAACACCATTAAATTAACACTTGATGCATCAGCATATGCTTCCATTGGAGCTGCAACTGCTACTTCAAATCCAGATGGATCTGCAAGCGCAATTCAATACAGTAACTTCGATCTTGGGCTATGGACATCAGATGAAATTTTTGATGCTATTACCAGCTATCTAGAATCAACTGTTCCTTCTGTAGATGGACAAAAATACCTTGTTACTTATGCAACTTGGGAACCAGGTGCCGGAACAGGTCAGATTTATGTAATCTATAGCGATGCAGATGGAAAATATATTCCATTTGTAGCTGAATAAGAGTTTTCAGTGATTTATTTAAAAGGGAGCATTTGCTCCCTTTTTTTGTTTGTCTCAACACCGTCTACCTTTGCTCTGTGCACACAATAACCCCATATGAGCGCTGGAATCAATATTACAATTCCAGCTATGATGATCGGTCTCCATTCTCAGGAAAGGAATATAACTATGATTTGTACTCTGAGAATATCTATGGTTATTACATTGATCCTGCATGGGATTTTTTTGGTTCCGAGACCCTTTATATCAAAATCCTTTTTGCCGATTACGATTTGGGATTTGCAGCAATTGAGATGATAGGGGAGTGGAACGATGCACTCAACAATGATGTCATGCAACTCAAGCGAAACATCATTGAGCACATGTCCTCTTTCGGTATTAATAAGTTTGCTTTGATAGGCGAGAATGTGATGAACTTTCATGGTAGCGATGATTGCTACTATGAGGAGTGGTTCGAGGATGTAGAAGACGGTTGGATCGCAGGGATCAACTTTCGTGAGTTTGTGATCGAGGAGATGAAGAATTATAACATCGATAACTATATCAATATGTCCGGAAGTCTTCAGGTAGAAAAATGGAGGACCCTGCCACCACTACGCTTTTTCGATTTGATCAATGGGTTGATCACGCGAAGACTCGCTATTTAGCTTTAACCTCCTGGTTATCAATCTGACTTAAAACTTCGACAAGATCCAGCTGATTCATCCGGGCAATCACTTCTTCACTCAGCTTAAGAAAGTCTTCCGCCACGACACTTTGGTCCGTAAATGAATATAGTGACTCATGCTGTTCGTTAGCCTCACTAACCCTTATGGATTCTCGTATCCGCTGATCCAAAATGAGATTTCCCAACTCTTGCTCCGCCTCCCTTACAATTTTCTGATGAAACAATGTGTTTTTTCTGTATTGATTGAAGAATATCCCCAATACGTTTAATGGCTTCTCTTTTTCGATGCTGCTGAGGTAGCTGAGCAGTTTTTTAAACCCCGCGACTGAAAATGAGCCCGGCGTGGCGGGTATCAGAATGCTGTTGATGTTGGCGATAAACGACTTCACGGTAACACCAAAGTGAGTTGGACAATCGAGAAGTATGAAATCATACTTATGCTTTATCATAGAAAGGAGCTTGTAAAATATGATGTGCCCAAAGGAAATAAATTGGGTGTTTGCTTCTATTTCAGCCATACGATAGTCGCCAGGAATTAAGTGTAGATATGGATGAATTTCAACCGGACTAATCTGTGGCTGCTCGTTGTGCAATAATTTTTTTGTAATGGAAAATAAGGTAGTGCTTTGACTCTCATTAGTCAATGCCATAGTCAAATTGGACTGAGGATCACAATCGATCACAAGAACTTTGAACGAACGTGACCAACTATGTGCCAGGCTCAATGTAGTGCTTGTTTTTCCAACTCCGCCTTTGAAATTGTAAACTGCTATTGTATTGGACATTTCATATAGTTGAATTCCTGAACACCAGCAGCAGTGATTAGATTAGACTCTTAAAATAATAAAATTTAATCTCTAAATGATTATATCAATAGCTTTTTTCTGAATCAAGCAGAAAAACTTCTGCTAGTTCTGAGATTAAATATTTTTTATGCGTAACAACCTCCTGGCACACGGAGCGTGTGCGTTTCTTCTCCAGCTTTACGAAGGTTTTTTTATTGAAGACAAATGATCTTCCAACTTGGATTTCTTTGAGAAGCAGCTTCCCGTTTTCAGCGTCAAATTGTTTGAGGATCTGATATAAAACCGGATCGGAACAACTTGAGGCTTTTGGGTTTTTGAAATACTTTTTGAGTGCCGCCAGTACACTTTGATGGAAGATTTCCGGATGGAGCATAGGTTCGGAAACCTCTTTGAAACACTGCTTCCATTCTTTGCCATGAGGCTGAATCCTTCTCCCGTACTGCTTGAAGGCTAGTAGGTGAGCTACCTCGTGCAAGTAGGTGACCAGGAAGGCAAAGGGATTTAAATCATTGTTTACGGTGATCGTATGCCTATCCGTTTTAGGATTGTAGCGATAGTCACCTAGTTTGGTCTGTCTTGCTTTTTTGATTTTAAACTCAAAACCAAAACGCTCATAAAGCTTCACGCAATAGCTGACGGAAGCCTGAGGCACAAACCTTGAAAAGACTTCTTCTGAAGTCATTTCTTCCTAAAGACCATTTTGATAGGCACACCTCTGAAATCAAAGTGCTCACGCATACGATTGGTCAGGTACCTATGATACGACTCCTTAATGTATTGTGGGAAGTTGCAGAAGAACGCAAAAGTTGGCGTATGTGTGGGCAGCTGAGTGATATATTTTATCTTGATATAATGCCCTCTAACTGCCGGAGGAGGATAATTCTCGATTTCCTTGCCCATAATCTCATTTAGCTTGGAAGTAGAAATCTTGCGTGACCTGTTATCATATACAGTCAATGCCAGCTCCAGTGTCTGCATGATCCGCTGCTTGTTTAATACTGAGGTGAAAATGACTGGGATGTAACTCAGAGGGCCTAGCTTCTCTTCCAAAAACTTCCGGTAAGTATCTGCAGTTTTAGAGTCTTTTTCCTGAAGATCCCACTTGTTTACCATCAGTACAATCCCTTTTTTGTACTTGTGAGCCAGCCCGATAATATTCATATCCTGAGATTCCAACCCTGTCTCTGCATCGATCATTACCACACATACATCAGAATCCTGAAGCGCCTGTATCGCTCTTAGCACCGAGTAAAACTCTATGTTTTCTTTAACCTTAGATTTTTTCCTGATTCCGGCTGTATCCGTCAGGATAAAGTCTTTTCCAAAAAGATTGTATCTGGTGTTTATGGCATCTCGGGTGGTGCCAGCAATGTTTGTAACAATGCTACGCTCTTTGCCAATCAGCGCATTCACGAATGAAGACTTCCCAACATTAGGTCTGCCGAGTATAGCTATTCTCGGAACATCCTCTTTTTCAAGTTCCTCTTCATCAAATTGCTTCACCACCTCATCAAGTAGATCTCCGGTTCCCGCTCCGCTTGCTGCGGCAATTGGGAACAGATCTGCATCAATACCTAGATTGTAAAACTCGTTGGAGGCTAAGAGTTTTTCTTGATTGTCGGCCTTATTGGCTACCAGAAAGATAGGTTTATCAATTTCCCTTACCACATTGGCAAAATCCTGATCCAACCCATGAAGCCCTGTATCACAGTCAACCATAAATAGGATGGCAGTGGCCTCTTCCAGCGCCTGCTTCACCTGGGTTCTGATAGCTCCTTCAAAGATATCGTCAGAGCCTTCAACGTACCCACCTGTGTCAATGACAGTGAATTTCTTTCCATTCCACTCCCCATATCCATAATGACGATCTCTGGTCACCCCGGATTCATTGTCCATAATGGCTTGTTTCTTTTCGATCAGTCGATTGAAAAGTGTGGATTTGCCTACGTTAGGTCTACCTACAATTGCGAGAATATTAGCCATTATTGGATATGAAAATTGAAGTACTAAACCGCGAAGTTAACCTAAAAGCGAGGAGCTAATTTGATTTTTGAGAAGATATGTAATTCTTCACTTCATTTTCTAAAATAGGCAAAGGTACCGATCCATTTCTCAGGATCACATCGTGAAATTGTTGAATGTTAAATTTCTCTCCAAGTGCATCTGCCGCTTCTTCTCGTAGTTTTTTAATTGTGAGTTCGCCTATCTTATAGCTCACTGCCTGCCCAGGCCATCCAATGTATCGGTCAATCTCCGTATTCACCTCATGCAGTGAAAGGGCGGTATTGTTTGCCATATAATCCACTGCCTCCTGTCTCGTCCACCCTTTGTAATGCAGGCCTACATCTACTACCAGCCTGCAGGCTCGCCACATCTCATAGGTATACCGACCAAAGAGGTCGTAAGGAGTTTCGTACATACCCATCTCTTCACCCAGATACTCGGCGTACAACCCCCAACCTTCGCCAAAAGCACTGATATAATATCCTGATCTAAAATCGGGAAGTCCTTCCAGTTCAGATGCAAGGGTGATTTGAAGGTGATGACCAGGTACAGCTTCATGAAGAGTGAGTGCGGGCAATGTGTAAAGCGTACGGCTGGGTAGATTGTACGTATTCACCCAATAGATTCCAGCTTTATTCTGCTGTCTACTTCCACCTACATATCTTCCGCCTGTATATTTTGGTGCTATGTCGTCGGGCACAGGCTCCACGGTGAATGGGAGGGAATACAAGTTTGAAAATAGCTTGGGCAGTTGACCTTCCGCTTTCTTGCTGAGCCAAGCCGCTTGATTCAAAAGTTCTTGTTCGGTTTTGGGATAAAACCTAGGGTCTGTTCTTAGGAAATTTAAAAAAGCTGCAAAGTCTCCCTCAAATTCAACACCTGAAATGATTTGCTCCATCAATGTTCGAATTCTCGATACTTCTGCCAAGCCAGTGGCATATACAGAATCAGGACTTATATCTAAGGTGGTGAAATGTTTTACTCGGTTTTCATAGTATGCCTTACCATTCTTGATTTCACTTATTCCGACCTTCTCAGGGGCTGTGGGTAAATATTCCTCTTTGATAAAACGGTGGAGTTCTTTGTATGCAGGTAGGATTTGATTTGATATTACTTTTTTTCCCCGCTCTTTAATAGTTGCCTTTTCCGCTGATGAATGACTGGACGATAAGCTTTGAAGTGGTGTGTAAAGAGGATGGAGTGTTACATCATCTTGTATCCACGATTCCAGCAAGTCCAGCACATTTTTCACAATGATTTTTGGAGCCTGAATCTGTTGCTCGATCCCCTCTTGCATCAAGTTTTTATTGTAATTGAGGAAATCCGGAAATGACTCCAGCCACTTAAAATATGTATCAAAATCTTGTGCATTCTCAAATGGAAGATTTGGCAAAAAGAAAGAAGGTGAGTTGAAGAAGCCTCCCTCGGCATTAAATGGAATCAGGTAGATTTTGTAGTCTACCTGGCTTATCTCATCCTTTAATTGAAGGATTTTTATTGATCGATTGATATAATCTTGATTGGATAGTTTTTCTGCTGATAGGCTTTCCAGCCCATCCAGTAAAGGGCGCAGGAGGTTTACTTTTTCAATCTGCGACTCAATCCTTTGAAAAGGGAAACTTTCGGGATGCTCACCTCGCCAGATAGGATTATCGATGGAATATGACTTTTCAATTTCATCAATCCGATCAAAAATCGATTGGAGTTCTTCTGACTGTGCGAGTGCCTGAAGATTGATGATTAAGAGAAGTAGTATTATCGATCTTTTCATAGCCGGATGTTATTACTTCCCACCGTCATCATATTTTAATGAATCTGTTTTTAAAGTATCTGGCGGCATCATATTTAGTCTCAGAGAGTCCATTCTCAAAGAATCCAACCTCATTTGTTCGAGGCGTACCAATTCCTCGAGCCTTGCTTGCTCAAGCAGTCTGTCTACCTCCTCTTGAGCCACCTCTACAGCTTTAGCAAGCACCTCATCTCTACCTTCTCGGATTCCGTTTAACGTTGGTTTCACCTCGATATCCGGAACGATTCCGATCCGTTGGGTTTCGCCCCGATCAGGGTAATACACCCCGATTCCGGTTAAGGATGAGTAGTACCTGTCAAGAAGTCTTAGCTTGGTCACATTGCCATCTGCACCAGCAGTCTGACTGCCAATGATTGTCACATTTGGTGCTGTTTGAAAGCACATGCAAGTAAACTCAGCATGGCTTTGAGTTTTTTCATTTACGAGCAGAATTACCTTTCCCTTGTAATAATCATCATTATCACTACCGCAAGTACTTTCTCCTGACCACACAAATTTCCCGGGATAGCTGTAATCTGGTCTTGTGAAAATAGCAAAGGTGGTATCTGTTGGATTTAGGTATTTGGAGATTGCTCTGTAGACACCCCTTGGGTAGTTTCTGACGTCTAAGATGATGACAGACTTATCCATGAGATTGCCCATTATTTCATCTACATCTCCAACAACTACATGCTCTAAATCCACATAGCCAATGGAATCGCTAATATGCTTCCATTTCACCACCGGATCTTTTTTGGCGTTTAGATCAGAGGACTTATAGAGGGTGACTGTTTTTGGTTGAGTAGCTCCATCTCTTTCAATCGTTACTGGAACAGTTCCTGTTTTTCCCATGAAGAGGCTGTACGTAATGCTTCGATTTTTGACAGCATCGTTAGATCCCCAGATGTATTTTTTGTGTGATTCATGAAGTTTTGTAGCTGTTTGACCATCAACCGTCACCAAAATATCACCGACCCTCAAGTCATCTTGACTAGCTTTTGCCTCATCTATTATTTTGGTTACCACAATTTGATCTTCAATCACTTCCAACTGGACAGATGGAAAAGTGAAGTATGGCATTTCGTCAATCAAGGAAGTAATAAATCCTCCATGGCTGTCATCTACTTTCACTACCAATTCCAGCATAGCAAGGTGGAAATCAAGTCTAGTGTCTGCCTCCAAGAACTTCGGGATCATCTCCCTCAGAACATCGTCCCAATTCTGGTCTGTCTTGTATTTGTATGGATAAAAATATTCGATGTAGTTCCAGTATCTGAAGAGTGGAAGCAGTCTTTGATTCTCGTCTTTCCAGATAAATTCATAGTCTGGGTTTTCGTTTTTTGGCTCAAACTGACCCACCTTACCCTGACCAACATAGTGATTGTTCCCTTGAAATCTATTGTTTTCAATATTCTTTAAAGATTTCCTAAACTCATCGGAAAACTTGCTGTTTTGCGTCCATGACAGGTCAAAGTTTTTCAGGAAAGGTTCCTCATTAGATGGTTGATTGCACTTTGCACATGGTTTGATTTGTCCCATATAATAAATCCACCGTGTCATGTATTCGGAGTAGGATTCGTAGGTCTGAATATTGGCGGTGTTTTTCAACATTCCCTGCAATTTTTCATCCCAATCAAAGGAACCCTTTGCTACCAGAGGGTGATAATACTTTAGAAATCCCCAAATCTTGCAGTTATAATATAATCTGTCAATTTTAGATAGTTCCTGAGTGTCGGTTGTAGGATTTTCTTTTGAAAATGAAGAGAGTGCTATGCTTAATGAGAATGCAAATACGATAAGTTGACGCATGACTAGATAGGTTATTAATAACCAAACCTAGTCAATTTTCTGTCATCTTTTCGCCAGTCCTTCTCCACCTTTACAAAGGTTTGCAGATGGATCTTCTTCCCGAAGAATGCTTCCATATCTTTTCTGGCCTGCATACCCACTTTTTTGATTGATTCAGCCTTCTTTCCGATGATGATTCCTTTCTGGCTGTCGCGCTCCACGAAAATCTCGGCATCTATGTGGATGATCGCTTCTTCTTCTTTGAAGCTGGTGACCACCACTTCAGAGCTATAGGGAATTTCTTGCTGATAGTTCATGAAGATTTTTTCCCTAATAATTTCGGCACAGATGAATCGCTCGCTTTTGTCCGTCATTTCATCTTTAGGAAAATAGGCGGGGTGGTGCGGTAGGAGTTCAAGAATACGATCCATAAGTTCCTGTGTTCCCTGCTGTTCCAGAGCAGAAATGGTCATCATCTCCAGGTCTGGGTACAATTCTTTCCAATAAGTGGTTTTGTCGTGTGTTTGCGAGCCTTTGTTTTGATCAGTCTTATTAATCAAAAAAATCACAGGTGCATCCGCTCGCATAGCCATCTCGATTAGTTCGGGATAGTCATTTTTGTCTTCAAGTGCTACCATGAACAAAATGATGTCAGCGTCATCCAATGCTGTACGGACATAACCCATCATTTTTTCCTGGAGCTTATATGCAGGATCAATTGCACCAGGAGTATCCGAAAATACTATCTGGTAGTTTTCTTCATTTAAAATCCCAAACATTCTGTGCCGGGTAGTCTGAGCCTTGCTACTCGTTATAGCAATCTTCTCATTCATCAAAGCATTGAGTAGGGTAGATTTCCCCACATTTGGCCTGCCTATGATGTTTACAAACCCCGACTTAAACTCTTTCGTATCCTCCATGAAACAACAAAATTATGAGGATAAGACTAACGATACTAATGCTTTGCCTTTTTACGCTTGCAAAAGCACAGGATAAGGAGATTGCCTCTATCAAATCTCAGATCACCAGATTCTCCCAATACCTAATGGAAGGAAAGCGAGATAAGGTGGTAGAGATGTATACTTCGGATGCCAAGATATTTCCTTCCAATACTGATATTTTGGAAGGGACGGAGCTTGCCAACTATTGGAACCCTCCGGGTGAACGAACCTGGAAAACAACCTATCACAAAGTGACACCCGTTGAGATCAAAGTGCTTGGTGATGAAGCCTATGATTATGGCTACTATGAAGGTACCTCGGTCAATGACGATCAATCATCAGATTGGAAAGGGAAGTATGTGATTATTTGGAAGAAGGTGAATGCAGAGTGGAAGATCTACCTGGATATTTGGAACAGGATAGAAAATGATTAAGTATATTTTGCATTCTATTTGGTAAGAAAATAATAGCGACTTAATTTTGCAGTAATATCGCGGGGTGGAGCAGTTGGTAGCTCGTCGGGCTCATAACCCGAAGGTCACAGGTTCGAGTCCTGTCCCCGCTACTAAAAACAAAAACCGATTCAGAAATGAATCGGTTTTTTTGTTTATCCAGCTATTCTAGTTCTATTTTTTCACCACTTTTAGTGCCTCGATAGTACCCATCATTAAGTAAAAACAGGATTTCACCGTATTCTCCTTTTTTAATGCTAGAGTCCACTCCGAAAACCTTGTTGTTATAGCGACTCACAACTTCGTCATTGGAGCAGTGGCCAACTACAATGTGCTTAGATTTCACTTGTGTTAAAATGCTATCTATTGATTGCTCAGGAATGGGATCATAGAAATACCCTCGATACCAGATAGGTCCTGCACTTCCATAGTAAGTACTATAAAATTCAGTGGCTTTCATTTCCTCTTTACTTCGATCAATAGACTTCCTCATTGTTTCATTGATGGCTTCAATATCAACACCGGCAGCATTTATAAAATGCTGAGAAATACCACCATGCACAAACAGGTGCTCATTTATTTTGATGATTGTATGTTTCGATCGTAACCATCTGCCCAGCACGGTATTTTTTCCATATAAGTCATCATAGCTAAGGTTTAAAAGTTTGGATACTTTGGGATATTTTTCATGCAGGTATCTCAGGTCTTTATGGAGTACCATATATTCATGATTGCCTAGTAGAAAGTGAAGTCGTCCGCCTGCCTTTTGAGCTTGTTTTTCAAGATTATAAATGAACCAGAGCGTTTCTGTGACTTTAGGTCCTCGATCAAAAATATCACCAACAATTACCAGGTGACCATCCTCAAAATTCCAGTTAAGCTCTTCATCAATGATTTGATTGTTTTGAAGAATCTCTATGGCTAGATCGTACTGGCCATGTATGTCGCTTAATGCTGCGATTTTTTCAACATTATTGAAGTTTGAAGGCTGGATAGTATAAGAGGTATCTAAAGAACTAAAAGCTAATTCTACGGAAACAACTGTCCCATCAACTACACTTTTTTCCAACATCCGTTGTTCTTCTATGAAAACATAAGGACCGTCGCTAATGGCTTCCTGACTGAGAAGATGTGTGCTCGTCAGACTAAACATGATTAATATCAGATACTTATTCATTTCGCTTAGATTGATTCTTCAAGGAACAGTCGAATTTACCATGAAGTAGACGCGGATACAATTGGGCTCATGATAATCCCAGTGATATGGAAGACCTGCATGGGGACTTTTTAGTGACTTTTCGTCTTTTCTGCGTCTCATGGATAACACAACATGTATGGCAGAAAAAAAACTTATATACACGGCTTATTTGGTAGCAGACAAGATAGATCTGGCGTCATATAAAAAGGACTACCCTGATAAGCTCATCTCATCTACCTCATCAGAATTGTACTATCATGTGGCTGAAGATCAATACATGTATCTTCTTAGCTACGGAGTGGTGGTTTTTTCTAGTATGACCAAAGGAGAGATGCTCGGTTATATGGATACCATTTTGTCTTATAGTTCGAATTGGAAATTGCAGCCGGTAGAAGATGATCTTGAGGTTGCCTTCAATGGAGATAAACAAATCACCATTGGCTTCAACACATTACATATCGGTCGGTTTGATCACCCGGTGAATCGAATGATCATGCTTCACCTTGCTCAAACAGTCACGCTCGATCACTACGCAATTTTAGGTGAGCAAATTCTTAGAAATATTACGAGCTATACAGACCTCATGCGAGTGAAGGGACGAATTATTTTGAGTAAAAGAAAAGCACTAAGATTTATCGGAACTACGCTCGCCACCAAGAATACCATCGCTGAAAACCTATACATTCTCGATAGCCCTGAAATAGCGTGGGAAGATGAGTTTTTGGATCAACTTCACAAAAAGTTGGTCAACCACTTTGAGCTGGCACAGCGATATCGTGCGCTCGAAAACACACTCAAAATTGTAGGAGATAACCTGGACGTCTATATCTCCTACAATAATCATCGGGAAAGTAGCAGGCTCGAGTGGATCATCATCATCCTGATCGTTATCGAAGTGGTCGATACACTTCTGGCCAAATTCATCTGATCAAATAGATGGTATGGTCAGGTCTGAGGCAATACGCTTAATCTTTAGATCATGAATCTTTCTCTGAATTTCTTTGATTCTAACCATGGACTGATCCCTAAGATTGGGGTTATTTCTTACACTCTCTGATTGAAGATTTGCAAGAATTATATCCATTTCTCCAATCAGTAGCTGGATTTCATCATAAAAGGGAGTTTTGCTTTGATTCATTTTTAAATCTTTCTCATCAGTCTGACGATGAAAAGATTAAAAGTCACTTTGGCTTTCGCAGGCTTTCTGAGTAGAGCTTATTGAGCATTTCTTTTGCTCTTTTCAAGCGCATCTTCACAGCGCTTTCTGAGAGTCCTAATGAATTTTGAATGTCCTGAATCGAATGCTTTTCCTTGTATTTTAAAAGCAAAATAAGCTTGCCTTCAGGCGTCATCTGATCTAATAGCGTTTCCAGGATCTCCACAGTTTTTTCTTCTGGTAGTTCTTCATCAGCATCCACCAGTTCAAAAACTTCGTCTGCCAACTTTTCGGAAATCACATCATGCGTTCTTTTCTTTTTGCTCCGCAAATAATCGATGCAGGTGTTGTGGATAATGCTAAAAAGCCACGTTGTGAGTTTCGCCTCCGTACGAAATTTGGATACCTGTAAAAACACTTTGATCATCACTTCCTGAGACAGGTCATTAGCAGCATCTTCATCCTTCACATAGGATTTGCATTTCTTCGTGATGTACGACTCATACCGATCCACAAAAACTGAAAAGTACTGGTTGTCGCCGCTTTTCATACGCAGTACCAGCTCTTCATCACTCAGTTTTTCGAAGGCTTTTTTCATGTTCAAAAGATGTGACTTATTAAAAATCTTGCGTCCAAGATATAAAAATATGAGTGCGGAATGCTTTTAAAGGAAGAAAAGAAATACTTGAAAATATTGCCCCAGCCAACAGATGTAAGTTGTGGGCCTACCAGCCTACATGCCGTTTACAATTTCTATGGTGATAAGCTTGCATTGGAGAAAGTCATTGACGAGGTGAAGCAGGTGAGTGGCGGTGGTACGCTCGCGGTAATGCTGGCAAATCATGCCCTGAAACGAGGGTATGAAACAACCATTTATACAAATAACCTCCAGGTGTTTGATCCTACATGGTTTCAAGGCGGTGTAGATATTGCCGAGAAGCTGAAAGAGCAAATGCGCTATAAAAAGACCAAGCGAATGGCCCAGGCTTCAGAAGCATATCTCGCATTCCTGAAGGCAGGAGGAAAATTGATGTTTGATGAGCTGAGCCCTGACCTTTTAAAAAAGTTCTTGTTAAATAAAATTCCTGTTTTAACTGGACTCAGCGCGACGTATCTTTATCAAAGCTCGCGAGAGATTGGAGAGACGAACGTGTATCACGATACCAAGGGTGAGCCAAGTGGTCACTTTGTGGTATTGAGTGATTATGATCAGGTTACGGATAAAGTACTTATTGCGGACCCTTTAGACCCAAATCCTATTAGCGATACAAATCAATATTATGCTGTAAAGATTCAGAGAGTGGTAAATGCAATCCTTTTGGGTATTGTAACTTATGATGCCAACCTCTTGATCATCCAACCTAAGAAACATGCGAAGATTAATAGTAACTGAAAACCCAGAAAAATGGACACTAGAAGTAGAAGGTGTTCAGGTTGTCTCGCCATCAAGTTATATAAATGATGAAGAGTATGCGAAGCAGAAAAATGTAAAGGTGATAAACCTATGCAAAAGCTATCAATACCAATCGGAAGGGTACTATATCTCTTTACTGGCAGAGGCCAGAGGGCATAAATCTTTACCCGTGACTTCTACCTTGATGGATTTCAAATTGCCAAACCTCGCTCGTGAGGATGCCCAGGATTTTGATAAGCTCATTCAGGATGTACTTGATGTCGCCACAAAGGATGATAAAATCGAATTCAATATCTACCTAGGCACCAACAGCAATCAGGCACTTTCCAGAATTAGTCAGTTGCTTTTCAATCTTTTCCAGATGCCAATTCTGAAAGCATCCTTTTTGAAAAAGGAAAAATGGCAGCTTCAGTCTCTCAAGCCTCTCAACCCTAAAGACCTCTCAGAAGCGGAGAAGAACGAATTGATCGAATCGCTAAAGATGTTCTTGTCTGGCAAAATCGTTCGTAAAAACTACAAACGGAAAAAATACGATTTGGCGATTCTTGTAAATCAGGATGACCCAAATCCTCCCTCTGATTCTAAAGCACTCCAAAAATTTGTGAAAGCTGCAGACAAAGTTGGATTCAGTACAGAGTTTATCACAAAAGCAGATTATGGTAAACTCACTCAATTTGATGCGCTTTTTATTCGAGAAACAACCAATGTAAATCATCATACTTTCCGATTTGCACGAAGGGCAGAGTACGAGGGTTTGGCTGTGATTGATGATTCTAACTCGATTCTGAAGTGTACCAACAAAGTGTACTTGAATGAGCTTTTGGCTGCCAATAATATCCCTACTCCTAAGTCTGTGATCATTCAGAAAAACCGATATGACAATATCAATATGGAATTTCCATATGTGCTGAAACAGCCGGATGGAGCATTTTCAAAGGGAGTGAAAAAAGTGAAAAACAAGGAGGAACAAGAGGAGGTTCTCAAGGAATTTTTTCAGCAAACAGAATTGATGATTGCACAGGAGTTTATGCCTACTTCTTTCGACTGGCGTGTAGGTATTTTGGGAGGAGAAGTAATCTATGTATGCAAGTATTTCATGGCAAAAAATCACTGGCAAATCATTGATTGGAAGTCTAAGAACAAAGACCGTTTGGGTGATAGTGAAACCATTCCTGTTCATATGGCTCCCAAAAATCTGATAGCTATTTCATTGAAAGCTACCAAGTTGATTGGCAATGGCCTGTATGGAGTGGATGTGAAGGAAGTGGATGGTAAGTATTATATCGTAGAGATCAATGACAACCCGAGCATAGAATCGGGAATTGAAGATGATGTAGATAACATGGATTTATATGAAAGAATCATGTCTCACATGATGAAAATCGTATTGTCACATTAATTATGAGTAAAAGATTACACCTATTCCAGGGATATGGTATCGAGCTGGAATACATGATAGTAGATAGAGATACGCTTGATGTGAAGCCCATTGCTGATGAGCTGTTGAAAGAGGTGCTCGGTCAATATGGTGAGGAATTTGCCAATGGATCGGTTAGCTGGTCCAATGAGCTGGTGTTGCATGTGATTGAACTAAAATGCACCACACCCACTCCTGATTTGGTTCAATTAGAGGCTGATCTTCATAGAAATATTCTAGAGGTTAATGATCGCTTGAAAAAATTCAATGCGAGGCTTATGCCCACCGCAGCACACCCGTGGATGAACCCACGGAAGGAAACGTTTTTGTGGCCTCATGGCAACTCCGAGATTTACGAAAAGTACAATGAGCTATTTGACTGTCAGGGGCATGGATGGTCTAATTTGCAAAGCATTCACCTCAACTTACCGTTCTACGATGATGAGGAGTTTGCCAAGCTGCACACGGCAGCCAGGTTGATTTTACCTATTATCCCCGGCTTGACTGCCAGCTCACCTATCTTGGATGGTGCTTACACTGAGTACCACGACAAGCGGATGGTGTATTACAAAAACAACCAAAAGCGATTTGAAAGTATCACGGGAAAGGTGGTACCGGAGCGTGTGACATCCAAGCATCAGTATCATAAGGTGATTTATGATCGAATTTTGAAGCAGATCAAGCCATTCGACCCTGCAGATATATTAGAGCCTGTCTGGGTTAATTCGAGAGGTATCATTGCCCGCTTTGATCGTGGCTCCATCGAGATAAGGATCATGGACATTCAGGAGTGCCCGAAATCAGATTTGGCCATTGCTGCTTTGGTTATCAATTCTATAAAGTTGTTTGCACAAGGAAAAATGACTGATTTTCATGAGCAGCAAATCTGGGAGGTAGACCCACTTTATGAGATTTTGAAGAAGTGCATCAGGAATAGTAGTGATACCACAATTACAAACACCGAGTATTTGAAAACACTGGGCATGAGTGAGACCAGCGCATCGGTGGTAGATGTGTGGAAGCATTTGCTTACGCAATGTGCAAAACATTACTCTACAGAAATGAATCATTGGATTGACCCGTTGAATCAGTTGTTTGAGCGGGGATCACTTGCGAAAGGAATTTTGGAGGTAGCCAATGGTCAGTATGGCAAAGAAAATCTAAAACTGATCTATCAGGAATTAAGTCAGAACCTGGAAGAGAATAAACTCTTTGAACCATGCGACAAGTCCATATTGTTGTAACCTGTGAGCATGCAGGGAACGAAATCCCTCGTCCATATCAGCATCTTTTCAAGGATAAAAATGTGCTTCATTCTCATCGTGGCATTGATGAAGGGGCACTTTCTTTTGCTGAACAACTTTCGGATCATTTAAGGGTGAAACTTTTCGAAACCAGAATTAGCAGGCTATTAGTGGAGTGTAATCGCAGTTTGTTCAACCCCAATTTATTTTCTGAGTTTACCTCATCATTAAAACCTGCGGTAAAGGAATCTATCCTCAAACAATACTATTATCCATATCGAAATATGGTAGAGAAATACATTGAAGAGAAGGTGTCAACAAAGCCGGTTTTGCATATTTCCATGCATACATTCACACCTGTGTGGGAAGGACAGGAAAGGAAAGTGGATATCGGATTGCTATTCGATGAAAACAGGTCGTCAGAAAGAGCTTTGTGCAATCTCTGGATAGAGAAACTGAGTCAAATGCTGGAAGGGTATGATATCGTCAAAAATGAGCCATATAAAGGATCTGATGATGGTTTTACGACCTATCTAAGGACAAAATTCATACCCAGCCAATATATGGGTATCGAAATTGAAATAAATCAGAAATGGGCATGGAGTGAGCAAGGCGATGCTTTTGTCAAAGCACTATCAGAAACATTGGAGACGGTTTTGAGTGATTTTGAAATAAATGAACCTCAGCTAAAATGAAAATAGACAAGACTATCCTGATTGAGGAGTGCATTGAGTTGATCGCTATGCACAAAAACAATCAATGCGATCAAAAGCATAACGAATCAGATCTCAACTGGTACACCCGTTTGCAAGGATTGATGAATGAAATACGAGAAGAACCAGATAGAAATTCCGCCAAGGATCGATCAGAAGTTTTGCTAAAAGCCCTGACCGAACTGATCGAAGAGGAGCGTGGTTCATAACCCCAACCACGAAAATATTCTTTTATTTTTTACGTGACCTTTCGATATTCCTTCGTCTTATTATCAGTGATTAGGTAGGTGATTTAGCCGACAATTGCGAGAGAAATTCCTTGGGTTGTCGGTTCCTTATTTCTAATCACAGAAAAATAATCCTAAATAGAGATGAAATTAAAATTGATGGCTATTTCCATGCTGGTGATAGCTGGATGTAGCAAAGTGCAAGAAAATGCCGAATTGCAAGAAGTAAGCAAAGTTGATTCACTACTTCAGGTGGTGGAAGAGCATAGGTATGCCGTGGCTTTGTTGAGCCAGGTTGGTATGTATATGGATTCGATTGATGAAAATCGAAAGTTGATCGCTGTTGATTTGGAAACAGGCCTTAACGAGGAAGACTACATTAAGCGGATGAAAAACCTGAATGAGTATACTCAAAAAGCTGAATGGACAATTGCTGAACTGGAAAAAACCAGAGGTGCTTATGCATCTCAGGTGAAAAGGCTTAAGAAGCAAATTGCAGAGCAGGGTGATCAGATTGCCATTCTTCAGATTAGTGTGGAAGACTATAAAGCAAAAAACGCTAATCTGGAAGACGAAGTAAAGTTGACAAGAGAGCAGCTTTTGGACACTCAGGTGGCACTAAATTACAATGAAAATGCCCTGATAGAAGCTGAGGAGAGAGCCGCTGAGCTCGACCAAAAACTGACACTTTCGGAGGCTGAAACTCTTTACGCAAAAGGAGAAGGGTTAGAACTAATGGCTACCAGAATTGAATTTGCTCCTAAGAGAAAAAAGCAAACACTGGAACAGTCATTAGCTTACTACAAGCAAGCGATAGATCTTGGTCACGCTCCAGCTAAAGCAAAGGCAGAAAACATTCAAAAACTCCTCAAATAACACCGAGTTGAAGTTGAATAAGCGAGAAGGAGGCTATGCCTCCTTTTTTTGTGACTTTTTTTAGACTGTTCGTCATATAGAAAAATATAAAGCGATGGCTAGAATAATGATACTACTTGCGACCGTGGCATCACTCGTACTTTTTGGTTATTTCATTCACAGTGAAAATTCCGAAAAGCATGCAGAGGTGGATTCGGATAGCGATGAGGTTGGATAGAACTAATTCTTCACAAACACTTTGTCGTTTTCCGGAAATCGGGTTTGGTAGAGGTGGTAGTTAATACCATCTTTCAACCCCACGTCCGGAACAACAATGCTTTTGGCTTTTGCCGCTTTCATTACCTCCACATAAATATCAGATGCAGGAATAATTACATCCGCTCGGTCGGGGTTCAATTGAAGCTTATTCAATCGATCCTCCAGCGTCAAGTTCTTCAAAATATCCTGCGTTCTCATCAAAGTGTTGAGTGACATTTTACGGGCTTTCTTTTCTGGATTAGAAAGCTCATATAGCTTATTGATGTTTCCGCCTGTCCCGATAGCGGTAATTTTTTCACCTTTTTTAAACGCATATTTTGCGACCCACTCACGCATCTCCTGCCAGTTTTCGGTAGTGTCCCTTCCTTCAAGTATTCTAACTGAACCTAGCTTGAAAGACTTGGAATATACTTTTTCGTGATTTTCATAAATATTTAACTCAGTACTACCACCACCCACATCAATATGGATGTAATGATCATTGTCCAGCCCCTGAAGAATCACCTTATTGATCATTTCGGCTTCATCCTCACCGGAGATAATTTGTAAATCTATTCCTAGCTTATCTCTGACCCGATCCACAATCTCCCTTCCATTTTCTGATTCCCGCATGGCAGAAGTAGCACATCCGTAAAATGCATCTATTTCATATAGATCTATAAGATTTTTATAGGCAGTCATCAGCTTAAAAAAACGATCCTCGTTGAATTCACTAATCCTCCCGGTAGAAAATACATCGTGACCTAACCGAAGAGGGAATCGCACGTATTCAAGCTTTTTAAAGGTGATTACTTTTTCATATTCCAGTACCCTCGTTATCTGTAAACGAACCGCATTTGAGCCTATATCTATCGCAGCTAATTTCATCTTAAGATAAAGGTAACATCCTATTTATTGCTGGGAATTAAAAACCCATATATTTGCAATACTTATCAAGAAAGACCGAGGGATTGGGCCCTGTGACGTCTTAGCAACCTGTCCGCTAGCTAGTGGATTTCGGTGCTACTTCCCAGCCCGCAGTGACGGGAAAGATGAGCGAAATCCAATCGGAACTTTCTCTGGTAAGTAAGCTTTAAGCCAGAGAATGAAGAAATTAACAGAACTTTTACATAAAAAAATCCTGGTGCTCGATGGAGCCATGGGCACCATGATTCAGCGTCATAAACTGGAGGAAGAAGACTTCAGAAATGAAGATCTACAAGATCACCCAAAATCCCTTAAGGGAAATAACGATCTCCTTTCAATCACTCGTCCGGATATCATCAGGGATATTCATGCTAAGTATTTTGAAGCCGGAGCAGATATTGCCGAGACTAATACTTTTTCGGGTACAACCATTGCCCAGGCGGATTATGGACTTGAGGATTTGGTATATGAATTGAATTACCAATCAGCTAAGATCGCCAGAGAGGTCGCAGATGAATTCACTAAAAGCAATCCCGATAAACCCAGGTTTGTAGCAGGGGCAATGGGTCCCACTAACCGCACAGCATCCCTTTCACCGGATGTCAATGACCCGGGATTTCGCGCAATAACATTTGAAGAATTACGGATCGCTTACAAGCAGCAGGCAGAAGCCTTAATCGACGGAGGGGTAGACATGCTGTTGGTAGAAACTGTTTTTGACACACTGAATGCAAAAGCGGCACTCTTCGCAATCGAAGAGATCAAAGATGAGCGAAAGATCGAGATACCAGTGATGGTTTCCGGAACTATCACAGATGCATCGGGAAGAACACTTTCCGGTCAAACCACAGAGGCATTTCTGATTTCAATTGCTCATACGGATTTACTAAGCGTAGGATTGAACTGTGCTTTAGGAGCGGCACAGTTGCGGCCATACCTAAAAACCCTCGCTGTTAAATCGGACTTTTTTGTTAGTGCTCATCCGAATGCCGGCTTACCCAATGAGTTTGGTCAATACGATGAAACACCTGAAATGATGGCTACTCAAATCAAAGAGTTTTTAGAAGAGGGGCTAGTGAATATTATTGGAGGGTGCTGTGGTACTACTCCGGAGCATATAGCTGCAATCTCGGAATTAGTCGCTAGTTATGATCCAAGGGAAATTCCCCCTTTGAAGGGGGGAGGGGGGATGTTTTCACGTGATAAAGAAAGGGAGGGTGTTCGATGAAGCCATTAATACTTTCCGGCCTAGAACCACTTGTCATCACCCCGGAATCCAACTTTGTCAACGTAGGTGAGCGGACCAATGTAACAGGCTCGAAGCGGTTCGCACGACTCATCGCAGAGGACAAGTACGATGAGGCTCTTGAAGTAGCTCTGGATCAAGTACGAGGAGGTGCTCAAATTCTGGACGTGAACATGGATGAGGGGATGCTGGACGGGAAGAAGGCCATGGTCAAATTTTTGAATCTGATAGCTTCCGAACCGGAAATCGCTCGCATTCCAATCATGATCGACTCATCGAAGTGGGAGATCATTGAAGCAGGTCTTCAGTGTGTGCAGGGGAAAGGAGTGGTGAATTCCATCAGCCTCAAAGGAGGAGAGAAGGAGTTTATAGAGCAAGCCAAAAAAGTAAAACGCTACGGAGCGGCTGTGATCGTTATGGCTTTTGATGAAAAAGGCCAGGCGGATAGTTATAAGCGGAGGATTGAAATCTGTGAAAGATGCTATCGCATTTTAGTTGATCAGGTCAAGTTTCCACCCCAGGATATCATTTTCGATCCAAATATCTTTCCAGTAGCTACAGGAATCGAAGAGCATAACAATAATGCGCTTGATTTTTTCAGAGCAACCACATGGATAAAGGAGAACCTTCCGGGAGCTAAGGTGAGCGGGGGAGTGAGCAACGTTTCCTTCTCTTTTCGAGGAAATAATGTAGTGCGTGAAGCCATGCATTCTGCTTTTCTATATCATGGAATACAGGCGGGTATGGATATGGGGATTGTCAATGCAGGTATGATTGAGGTGTATGATGAAATACCAAAAGATTTATTGGAGCATGTGGAAGATGTACTCCTCAACCGCAGAGATGATGCCACAGAAAGGCTGCTTGCCTTTGCTGAAAATGTAAAAGGAGCTGGAAAGAAAAAAGTAGAAGACCTCAGCTGGAGAGAAGCGGGTGTGGAGGATCGTTTGTCACATGCCTTGGTCAAAGGAATTGTTGATTTTATTGAGGAGGATACCGAGGAAGCAAGAGCAAAATATAACAGTCCGCTTCAGGTCATTGAAGGCCCTTTGATGGATGGGATGAATATCGTAGGTGACTTATTTGGTAGTGGGAAAATGTTCCTACCCCAGGTGGTGAAAAGCGCACGTGTGATGAAGAAGTCCGTGGCTTATCTGACTCCCTATCTTGAAAAGGAGAAAGCATCAGGAAACACGAAAGGGAAGATTTTGCTGGCTACTGTTAAGGGGGATGTTCACGACATTGGAAAAAATATTGTTGGGGTGGTAATGGCGTGCAACAATTTCGATATTGAGGATATGGGTGTGATGGTACCTGCTGATAAGATTTTAGATCGTGCAGAGGAAATTGGAGCAGATATCATTGGGTTGAGTGGGCTAATAACACCTTCGCTGGATGAGATGGTGAATGTAGCTGAAGAGATGAGTAGACGAAAGATGAAGACACCTTTATTGATTGGTGGAGCAACTACCTCAAGGATTCATACTGCTGTGAAGATCGCTCCTAAATATGATCAGACCGTAGTGCACGTATTGGATGCATCAAAAAGCGTGGGTGTTTCTACCAATCTGCTAAGTGATAAAGCTGCAGACTATAGTAAGTTGATCAAATCTGAGTATCAAGAACTCGCTGCTGATCATGCGTCGCGGACAGAGGTGAAAAGTTATATCACCTATGAAAAAGCGAGAGCCAATTCTGCTTCAATTGATTGGTCCAAACATGAGACGATAGTTCCCAATCATTTAGGTATTACTGTTTTTGAAGATTATGATCTCTCAGAAATCAGGAATTATATCGATTGGACGCCCTTCTTTTCTACCTGGATGCTGAAGGGGAAGTACCCGCAAATCTTCGAGAATCCTACAGTTGGGGTTGAGGCAAAGAAGCTGTTCAATGATGCCCAAGTCATGCTAGATGAGATCGTCAAAAATCGCTCGCTTCAAGCAAATGGAGTTGCAGGTCTTTTCGAAGTGAATAGAAATGAAGATGACGTTCAGATAGTTGGTCAAGATCACACATTCCACTTCTTAAGACAGCAAGGAAAAAAAGCTCCAGGGATTCCTAATCTGTCTTTGGTGGATTTCCTGAATCCGGATGAAAAGGATTACATGGGTGGTTTTGCGGTGACAGCCGGAATAGGAATTGAATCGCTGATTGCAAAATATAAAGCAGAGCACGATGACTACAAAGAGATCATGATCAAGGCATTGGCGGATCGGTTGGCTGAAGCTTTTGCCGAGCTGATGCACGAAAAAGTGAGAAAGAAACTGTGGGGATATGCCGCAGACGAAAAGTGTGCGAATGAAGATTTGATAAAAGAAAAATATCAGGGTATTCGTCCGGCTCCAGGGTATCCGGCCTGTCCGGATCATACCGAAAAGCAAACGCTGTTTGAATTGTTAGAGGTGGAGAAAAATACGGGTATCACCTTAACCGAATCCTATGCTATGTATCCAACTGCAGCGGTTAGTGGTTTCTACTTTTCTCATCCAGAATCCAAATATTTCGGATTAGGAAAAATCGGGAAGGATCAGGTGGAGGATTATGCCGCCAGAAAACAAATGAAAATAGAGGAAGTTGAAAAATGGCTTGCTCCTAATCTAGCCTATAGTCCATAGCCTAAGTCCACAGTCCGTTGTGTCAAGGAGACTTTGCGGACTAAAAACTATGGACTATTAACTAACAGAATATGAAAGTAACCGACCATATAAAAAACGCTGATAAAACGCTGTTCTCACTGGAGATTATTCCGCCGAAGAAAGGAGACAGCATTAGAAACTTATTCGATCAGATTGATCCGTTGATGGAGTTTAATCCTCCTTTCATTGATGTGACGTATCACAGAGAGGAATATGTATATAAAGAGCATGAAAATGGATTACTGGAGAAGCGAAGCATCAAAAAGAGACCCGGTACGGTAGGCATTTGTGCGGCTATTCAAAATCACTATCAGATTGATGCAGTGCCACATATCATATGTGGGGGATTCTCTCGTGAGGAGACGGAAAATGCATTGATTGATCTTAACTTCTTAGGGATTGATAATGTATTGGCCTTAAGGGGAGATAACATCAAATCTGAACGTGAATTCAAACCCGAGCCGGATGGAAATGCTTACGCTTCAGAATTAGTTGAGCAGATCTCCGCAATGAATAGAGGAGAATACCTGGATGATGAATTACAAAATGCGATTCCTTCTAACTTCTGCATTGGTGTCGCTGGCTATCCGGAGAAGCACTTCGAAGCGCCCAATATGAACTTTGATTTGAAATGGTTGAAGAAGAAAGTGGATCTAGGGGCAGAATATATTGTCACACAGATGTTTTTCGATAACAAGGCTTACTTCAAATTTGTTGATGACTGCAGAGCTATTGGTATTAATGTGCCGATTATACCAGGAATAAAGCCAGTCGCCGTTCAGCGACATCTAACAATACTTCCAAATATTTTTAAGATTGATCTGCCGGACGAATTGGAGCAGGAAATAGGTAAATGCAAGGACAATGAACAGGTGAAAGAGCTGGGTATTGAGTGGGGAATTGATCAGTGTAGGGAGCTAATAGATAGGGGAGTTCCAGTCATTCATTTCTATAGTATGGGAAAATCAGATGCAATTCATCGCATAGCAAAGGAGTTTTTCTAGCTTTGGCATCTATGAAGATAATCGAGTGCCCGCGAGATGCCATGCAGGGGTTGCATGACTTTATTCCTACCGAAACCAAGATCAACTATATCAATCAACTCTTGAAGGTTGGTTTTGATACTGTTGATTTTGGAAGCTTTGTTTCACCGAAAGCGATTCCGCAAATGAGAGATACTGCTGAGGTTCTTGCAGGCCTTAGCTTGGCAGACACTCCGTCTAAATTGCTGGCGATAGTTGCGAACCTCCGTGGTGCAAGTGATGCATGTCAGTTTGATGAAATTCAGTACCTCGGCTATCCTTTGTCTTTGTCAGAAACCTTCCAGCAGCGAAACACTAACAGGTCTATTGATGATGCATTTAATGACCTTTCTGAAATGCAGGAGCTGGCAGACGATCATGAAAAAATCTTAGTGGTATATTTATCCATGGGTTTTGGCAATCCCTATGGCGATCCCTATGAAATGGATTATGTTGGTGAGTTTGTTGATCGGCTGGATAAAATAGAGGTGCAAATCATCTCACTGGCGGATACCATTGGTGTTTCTCAGCCAGACAATATCACCACATTGTTCGAGACTTTGATTCCAAAATTCCCTCACATTGAATTTGGGGCACACCTACACTCTACACCTGACACAATTAAGGAAAAAGTAAAGGCTGCCTATGAGGCTGGTTGCAGACGAATGGACGGAGCAATTAAGGGATTTGGTGGATGTCCGATGGCTAAGGATGATCTGACAGGTAATATGGCTACTGAAGTGATGCTTGAATGGTTGGATACTAATAGAATCCATGCAGGAGTTAATAAAGAGGAGTTTAAAAAGTCTTTAGAAATAGCACTTTCTGTTTTTGGTTAAACCAACCCAAACTTCTTCCCTGGTAAGCTTTTGATCAGGTTTTTAAACTCAAGGCTTAATAAGTGAGAGGCAACCTGATTAATTGGAATTTGCGTCTTCATTGCGATAAGATCAATCTCTAGCGGATTCTGATTTTCGTCCAACAAATCATAAATTGATTGCTCCGCCTCAGTAAGTTCCGGCATCACCTTAGGGGGTTCATTCTTGTTATTCACATCCCAGTTCAGGTGATATATTAAATCTTCAACTCCTGTATAAATTAAAGCCCGCTGGGTAGCAATCAATTTATTCGTTCCTTCAGAGTGCGTGTGACCAATGTCTCCGGGAACAGCGAAAACCAATCGGTCATAAGAATCTGCAATGTTAGCAGTGATGAGTGCGCCTCCCTTTGCTGCTGCTTCCACGATGATGGTAGCATCCGTCATCCCAGCTATGATTCTGTTTCGGGCAGGGAAGAGATGAGGATCTGGTTTTGTTCCAGGGATGCTTTCAGAAATAATAGCTCCGGTCTGCTGCATTTCTTCCGCGTACTTTTTATGAACTGACGGATAAATTCGATCCAGGCCGCCGGCTAGTATCGCGATAGTGGGAAGGTTATTTTTTAAACTGGCTTTGTGAGCCTGGATGTCAATACCATAGGCCAATCCGCTGATTACAGTCACATTAAGTGATGAAAGGTCAGCTATGATTTTGTCAGTAATTCGCTTTCCGTACTCTGTAGCCTTTCGAGTGCCCACAACAGCAATAGCTCGTTTCGGATTTAATTCACCAGCTCCTTTTTTATAAATAATATTTGGAGAGTCCGGAGCTTGTTTCAGGCGTTTAGGAAAAGCTGGATTGGTATAATGTATAGCCTCAGAACCAATTTTCTCGGCCGACATTAAAATGCTTTCCGCTTCTTTAAATGGACTGGCGTGTTTGATAGCTTCAGCCATCTTATCACCAACTCCAGGAATCTTTAATAGCTTGCTTTTTTGGGATCTGAAGACTTCAGAGGCGGAACCACAATAACTGAGTAGCTGCTTGGTGCCTTTGTTTCCAACTCCCGGAATTAGCTCCAGCGCAATCTGGAAAACCAACTCTTCAGACATGTTTTAAGGTAATTCGCTCTTCAGCTCGGTTAAAAACTTTCTGATCCTCTTCAGCGATTCAATCATCTCCATTTTATCTGAGGCAGTCTCACCACCATTGGATATGAAGTCTCGTGCTCCCTGAAGGGTATAGCCTTTTTCCTTTACGAGGTGATATATCAGCTTAACACTTTGAAGATCATCTTTGGTAAACTGACGGTTGCCCTTTCGGTTTTTCTTGGGCTTGATATTGTCAAACTCACCCTCCCAAAAACGGATAAGGGAAGTAGCAACACCCAACTCATCGGCTACTTCGCCGATGGTGTAGTACTTCTTTTCAATTTCCTTTTCCTTGTAGGGCACGGTTGGTGAATAGGCTTTTAATTCTGAAGATAGATAATTCTTCCTTGATCATCTATGGTCACCGGATTTTCAGGGAAGTCTTCCAAAGATAATCGTTGAATTGTTTTTATAGAAGAAAGATTCAAATCATTTCTGGGTCCGTCAGAATAACTTTGACGGAAGGCATGAATCTGACCCGCAACAAACCTCCCGGTAGCGTCTGTTTGTATTTCGAGGATGGGTGCTTCGCCAGCCAGACCTCTCAAATTAAATCTTCCATAGGTCAAAAAATTTCCAAGACTATAAGCGATGATGCGTTCTTTATAAACTTCCATGGCACGAACGATATGAGGTCCATGTCCGAGTACTATGTCAGCACCATTGTCGATCATCAAGTGTGCAAGCTCATAAACATTCCCACGGTCTTCACCATAATAGAATTCTCGCTTCCGAGTCACATGCTGATGTTTAGAACCTTCAGCTCCGGCGTGGAAAGATGCAACTACTATATCAACTAATGTGTCAAGATGCTTGATGGTTGCCTTTATGTTTTCATATTGATGAATACTTACTGTCCCTCTATTAGGAGCAAATGCGCAGAACCCAACTTTCAGATGACCAATCTTTGTGATAGTGAAAGGCTGATCGATGGATCCGGCGTGGGCAATGCCTAAAGAATCTAAGACTCGCTGGGTATTTTTTCTTCCAGTTTCTCCAAAATCATTCGCATGATTGTTTGCCACACTCATCAAGTCAAATCCATTTTCACGGAAATTCTCGGCCAGATATTCGGGCGACCTGAAGAGATAACAAAGCTTTGGGTTGTTGCACTCTTTCTGCTCACCGCCATCATTAAGTATAGTACCTTCCAGGTTTCCAAAGGTGATGTCTGCATTTTGAAGAATAGGACGAACGTGATCCCAGAGATACCTCCCTGTGCCTCTGGGTAGGTAGGATTTATCAGGAAAATTGGTGCCAACCATAATATCACCAACAGCCACTATCGTCACAGTATCCGGTAATAGCCTTACCATTTCAATCTCAACTTCCTCATCCAGACTTGATAGGGTATCTCCTTTTTGAGTAATGAGATAAACAGTATCTGGTTCGGTGATTAACGCTATTGTGTCTGGAATCTTCTCTATCTGTGGATCATTCGTCTGAGGAAGTTTGGCTGTCTTGCAGGAAGCAAAAACTAGGATGATGCCAATGAAGAAAAGTTGTGTTTTCATAAGTGCAAAAAAAAGCGGCAAGTCCGTAAGACCAACCGCTTCTGATTTTTTTAAACGGAGTTTAGTAAGATCCCATTGCTTGATTTTCCCGAGAAGCAAGCTCTAGAATTCTAACAAATTCATCATCTGATAATCCTTGATTAAAGTAGTAAACAGGATTTTTCTTAGAGCCCTTTTCGATTACCTCATAGTGTAGATGAGGAGCTGTGGATTTACCACTGTTTCCAGAGTAAGCAATAATTTGACCTCTCTTTACTTTCTGACCAGGCTTTACCAAAAACTCACTTAGGTGTGCATATTTGGTCACATATCCATAACCATGATTGATCTCAATTTGGTTACCGTATCCACTAAAGCTCTTTCTGGTAAGTTTTACTACTCCATCCCCTGTTGAATAAACCGGAGTTCCTTTTGGAATGGAGAAGTCAACTCCTTCGTGCATTCTTCTCGTTTTTAGTATTGGATCAATACGATAACCATATCCGGAAGCAAGCCTTTTAAGCTCTTTATTGGAAACGGGCTGAATTGCAGGCAAACTAGCTAGCATGTCCTCCTTGTTTTTAGCCATACTCATGATATCATCATAAGACTTGGTCTGGATGTACATCTGCTTTTTCAGCTTATCTATGCGCTGCATGTTATTTAGGATTAGCTCCTCACGCTTCAATCCTTTCTCAAGTAGCTCTCTGTATCTATTGGAACCACCAATACCAGCAGATCTGATCTCATCCGGAATTGGCTCTACGCCGAATACAACACGGTAAATATCATCATCTCGTTCCTCCAGTACCGCTAGCATCTTATTAGCCTCGGCAATATCATTCTCTAGAAGTTCGTAGTAGAGTTTTAGTTCTTCATTTTCTTTTCTCAGAGCTGCCTTTGCTGGTGATTCAAAGTAGTGATCAGTTGCGAAAAAGATTCCCAATCCGATTATTGAAGAAACTACAAGAAAGCCCATTAGGTTAAGCACAATGTCCCAAGAAGAGACTTTTATGCGCTCATACCGGCAGGATTCAGTGTCATAGTAGTACTTAATTTTTGCCATGGGTTGATAGGGTATTTGTCGTAATTTTGTAAATGTATTTTAGTAGGTGGTTCACAAATTACCGCTGCAATTTACGGATAATTGAGATTTTTTCATAATTACAAGATTTTACAGTAACATTCTAATTTTTTACTCCTAAATGGATTCCAAGTCAATCAGGAAAACTTTCCTCAACTTTTTCGAAGAAAAATCCCACAAAATCGTTCCTTCGGCACCAATTGTAGTGCAAAATGACCCTACCCTAATGTTTACCAATGCGGGGATGAACCAGTTTAAAGACTTCTTTTTAGGTAATAAGGTTGCCGAAAGTAAACGAGTGGCTGATACGCAGAAATGTTTGCGAGTATCCGGGAAGCACAATGACCTGGAGGAGGTAGGTATTGACACTTATCACCATACCATGTTCGAAATGTTGGGGAACTGGTCATTTGGTGATTACTTCAAAAAAGAGGCTATTGAATGGGCTTGGGAGCTGCTTACGGGAGAATTCAAGTTACCGAAAGACCGGTTCTATGCCACCATTTTTGAAGGAGATGAAAGTGAAAATCTTGATCAGGATGTTGAAGCAAAGGAATTTTGGTTGCAGTTTCTTCCGGAAGATCGCGTGCTGAACGGAAGCAAAAAAGACAATTTCTGGGAGATGGGAGACACAGGGCCATGTGGGCCATGTTCGGAACTTCATATAGATCTAAGGCCTCAAAGTGAGGTAGATAAAATACCCGGACGAGACCTGGTAAATCAAGACCATCCTCAAGTCGTGGAGGTATGGAACCTCGTGTTTATTCAATATAATCGATTAGCGAATGGAACGCTGGAAAACCTTCCCGAAAAGCATGTGGATACGGGAATGGGATTTGAGCGATTGGCTATGGCGATCCAGGGCAAGCAATCCAACTACGATACAGACGTATTCCAGCCATTGATCCAGTGGGTGGCAAAGAAAGGAGGAGTTGAGTATGGAAAGGATGAAAAGACGGATATCGCCATTCGGGTGATCTCGGATCACATTCGAGCAATAGCTTTCACCATTGCTGATGGTCAGCTGCCGAGCAATAACAAGGCAGGTTATGTGATTAGAAGAATTTTACGAAGAGCTGTTCGCTACGGGTATACATTCCTTGGTTTTAAAGAGCCATTCCTGCATGAGATGCTAGATATTCTTGTTGATCAGTTCGATGGAGTTTTTCCTGAACTAACAGGACAAAAGGATTTTATAGCCAAAGTGATCAAGGAGGAGGAGTTGTCTTTCTTAAGAACGCTGGATAATGGACTGAAGAAATTGGATACCATTACTTCGGGTGACTCCAAGACGATAGAAGGCTCAACCGCTTTTGAATTGTATGATACCTACGGTTTCCCGATAGACTTGACAGCATTGATCGCTCGAGAAAATGGGATGGAAGTGGATGAGGCAGGTTTCCAAAAAGAAATGGAAGTTCAGAAGAACCGCTCGAAAAGTGCCGGCAAGCAAACCACTGGAGATTGGAACGTGGTGCACGAGGGTGATGAAACTAAGTTTTTGGGATACACTCAAACTCAGGCAACTACCAATATTTTAAGATATAGAGAAGTAAAACAGAAGGACAAGAAGCAATATCAGATCGTACTTGAAGCCACTCCATTTTATGCTGAGAGTGGGGGTCAGGTAGGTGATACTGGGTATTTGCAGATTGGGGAGGAGAAGATTGAGGTCGTAGATACCAAGAAGGAAAATGATCTGATTGTTCACTTTGTGAAGAAATTACCGACCAACATGCAAGGAGAGGTGAAGGCTGTAGTGAATGAAAGCAAAAGAAGACTTACGGAAAACAACCACTCAGCCACACACCTGCTTCATGCGGCACTCCGTCAGGTGCTGGGTGATCATGTGCAGCAGAAAGGTTCTTTGGTAAACGAGAAAATCCTTCGATTTGACTTTTCTCATTTTGCTAAAATGACTGAAGAGGAAATAGCCGAAGTGGAGAAAATTGTCAACCAGAAGATCAGAGAGAATATCGCGCTTGATGAAAAGCAAAATGTTCCTATTGCAGAAGCACAGGAAATGGGCGCGATGGCTCTTTTTGGAGAAAAGTATGGCGATTTTGTGCGAGTAATCACCTTCGACCCTCAGTATTCCGTGGAACTATGCGGAGGAACTCACGTGCCTCGTACCGGGAATATAGGTATGCTGAAAATAGTGAGCGAAGGATCAAGTGCGGCTGGTGTGCGAAGGATTGAAGCGGTAACTTCTGTTGAAGCTGAACGCTTTTATCAACAAAAACTTGATTTGATCGCTGAGCTTGAAGAAATGCTAAAGCATCCAAAAGATCTCAAAAAGTCGGTCGAGAACTTGGTGAAAGAAAACCTCGCTGCTCAGAAAAAACTAGAGCAATTGAATCAGCAACAGGCAGGTCAAATAAAAAATCAATTGAAGGCTAGTGTTCAAAAAGTAGGAGATAAAAACCTGATTACTTACAAAGGGGAGTTTCCATCGGCGGACAACATGAAGCAGGTTGCCTTCGACTTGAAAAGAGAAGTTGATAACCTGGTGCTATTAATTGCGGCAGATATTGAAAGCAAGCCAATGCTCACTGTGATGCTAGCCGACGAGCTTGTGAAAGGCGGGATGAACGCTAATGAAATCATTCGAAAAATGGCTTCTGCAATCAAAGGCGGAGGTGGTGGCCAGCCATTCTATGCTACTGCCGGAGGTAAGGATCTTTCCGGGCTGGATGAGGCGCTGAAGATTGGAAAAGAGGTTGTGGAAGGAGCCTGATGTCTCTGGATTCTGCATATCAGCCATCCATTGGACTAGAGGTTCATATCCAGCTAGCTACAAAGAGCAAGTTGTTTGCTGGTGACTCAACATCCTACGGACAGCCACCCAATACCAACATTAGTGTCATTACCCTGGCGCATCCAGGGATATTACCAAAGCTAAATAAGCAGGCTGTTGAGTATGCCATTCGGATGGGACTGGCTTGTGGATGTGAGATTTCACGGTATTGCATCTTCGATCGTAAAAATTATTTCTACCCCGATCTGCCAAAGGGTTTTCAGACTACTCAGGATCGGACTCCCATTTGTTTGGGAGGAGAAGTTACGGTTCAGGTAGGTGATAAAGAAAAATCCATCATCCTCAATCGGATCCACCTGGAGGAGGATGCAGGAAAGTCGATTCATGATGAAAACTCAGACGAGTCTCTTATTGATCTGAACCGAGCTGGAGTACCATTGATTGAATTGGTCACTGAGCCCTCCATCCATTCTGCAGAGGAGGCGATGGCTTTTCTAACGGAGATCAGAAGGATGGTGAGGTATTTGGAAATATGTGATGGGAATATGGAAGAAGGTTCACTTCGGTGTGATGCAAATATCTCAGTGAGAAAAACCAGTGACAGTGAGTTAGGTAAAAAGGTAGAGATCAAAAACATGAACTCCATCCGGAATGTGGGTCGTGCTATTGATTTTGAGATTCAACGTCAAATAGAATTGCTCAAGGAAGGAGAAGAGGTTATTTCGGAAACAAGGCTCTTCAATGCGGACAAAGGGACCACCTTGTCGATGCGGACCAAGGAAGAACTTAACGATTATCGGTATTTCCCCGAGCCCGATCTGAGTCCTTTTGAAGTATCGGATGAATGGTTATCTGAGATTAAACACGCTATGCCTGCCACCCCTCGAATGATGAGGGAAAGATTCATGACCGACTATCAACTCTCTTCCTATGATGCAAGTGTGCTGACTGATGCTAAAGAAATGGCGATCTTCTTTGAAGAGGTTTGTGGCAAAACCAAAAATTATAAAGCAGTTGCCAACTGGCTCATGGGGCCGATCAAGTCGATCATCAATGAGCAAAAAGAGGATGAGATCGTAATCCCCATCACATCAGATCAACTTGCTCAGCTTGTTGATGCAATAGAGGAAGGACAGCTGAGTTTTTCATTAGGAAGCAAACAAGTGCTGCCATATTTAATATCAAACTCTGAAAAATCCGTTGCTGAGTCTATTGTTGATTTGAGATTGGATACTTCGCAAGACGATGTTTCCGATGTAATTTTGAAAGTTCTGGAGTCGTTTCCAGACAAGGTAAAGGCCTATAAAAGTGGTAAGAAAAATTTGATGGGGTTGTTTATGGGGGAGGTGATGAAGAAAACAAATGGAACAGCAGATCCCAAAAAAACGAACGAACTTTTGCGGGATGCGTTGGAAAAATGGAATTAGGAGAATGATGAAATACACAACAATACTAATCTTATTTATTGGGTTGATCGGATGCAGTCAGCAGCCGAAAGAAGGAGTGAAGCTTTCAGGAAATCTGGAGCAGTTTCCGGCCGGGGGATTTGCTACGGTTGAGGTGATAAGTGAAAATGGGGTAGAACCCTTTGATACCCTAAATGTAGATGGGGATGGAAATTTTGTAGAATATTTAAATATTCAGGAACCTGCTTTCTTCAGAGTCAATTTGAATGGAAGGCAGATCATCACTTTGATTTTGACCGGAGAAGAAACTAATGTGGTGGTAAATGCACACGGTAATGATCCAGGTGGTTTTTTCGAAGTATCAGGCTCTTATGATACCGAATATAAAAATCAGATTGATGAGATGATGCAAGCTTACAGGCAGGCGATCCAGGGTTTTCAGCAAGAACAGATGCAAGCTCGAACAAACGGAGATGCGAATGCTTTTCAAACTTCACAGTTTCAAATGATGGATCTCGCTAAGAGAACCGAAGCTGAACTAAAGGAACTGATCAGAGAGGCTAGCCCATCCCTCGCATCCTTTTATGGCATTCAAATGATTGATGCTACTCAGAATTTTGCCTTCATCGATAGCATTACTACAGAGCTACAAGCCGAGATGCCGGAAAACTTTCATGTAGAGAGCTTAATCTCACAAGTATCTGCTAGGAGAAGTTTAGCGATAGGAAAGATGGCTCCTGAAATTGCCTTGGAGAATCCGGATGGTGAGGTGATCACACTTAGTTCGCTAAGGGGTAAGTATGTGTTAGTTGACTTCTGGGCTGCCTGGTGTGGGCCTTGCCGAAGGGAAAACCCAAACGTGGTGAGAGTTTACAATGAGTATGGTGGCGAGAAGTTTGAGATATTGGGAGTTTCTCTGGATAAAACAAGAGAAAAGTGGCTAGGGGCAATTGAGCAGGACGGACTGCCGTGGCTGCATGTTTCCGATCTTAAATTTTGGAGAAGTCAGGCTGCACAAGATTATCAAGTGAATGCCATACCTGCCACATTTCTGATTGATCCCGATGGAAAAATCATTGCAAAAAATTTACGTGGAGCTAGCCTGGAGGCTAAGCTTAAGGAGATCTTTGGGTAGGCTAACAAATTCTTTCTGATTTTTAGGAATAGGTCTCAGCGAGACGCTAAGACTAGAGGGGGGTATTACTCTTTTGTTAGATTTTCATACAACCTATTCATGAATTCTGGCGTCCACATACTCATATGTCCACCATCTATTTTAATAACTTCTACATTTTTGGCTCTAAGAAAGTCAAGCTCATATTGTTTCGGGCGACCAACTGATGCATCATTTTCTCCATAAACATATACTACATCGCGCAGGTCAACATCCTTTAGGAGTTCAGTAAAACGTTTTTCACCATTCATCATCAACATAGACATATTGGTGAATTTTTCTTTTAATGAAGTTTTCATTAAAAACGCAGGAAATGGGTCTTGTTCAACAGGGTTTATCCCATCTTCCCATACAATTATTTTTCCATTCTTTATAGCCTCAATATTCCTTAAATCCATATCCAGATTCAAACCCATAAAACCAATCTATCTGCCCGATTTTCTTGATTTAAGAGGTACTCAAGCCCAATTTCGGTACCATAGCTGTGGCAAATAACAAATACTCTTTTCCCCCTATTCTTGAAATAGGCAATCGTTCTTGAAAGAAATTCCACGCTTTGATTTAATTCATAGATGGCTTGTTCTCTGTTTAACGTAGGCTTGGCGGCAAATGCCGAAGTATTGATTATCTGGGATTGTTGTGGAAACACTTTTAAAAGGGATTCGCTATTGTCAATCTTCAACAAGGGGTTAAAAGAATCTGTAAAGAGCACGTAGTTGGGACCTCCCTGCACATAAATAAAGACTTCATTATTATCCATGTTGCCTTTTGTCACGAATACGTCAGTGGTATCTTTTGGAATTTCTGTTGGGACATAGGCTCTGAGCGGCACCATTGCCATTTTAATAAAAAACTTTTGTTGGTATGCCAAAAAGCTGACTATTACTAGAACTACTATTACCAAGGCGAGAATAATTTTAGTTCTTTTTTCCATTTCAGAAATTGTTTACAACGTCCAACTAGCAGGCGTATGCCCACAAGCTGTAAAGAGCACTAAACTAGCGAAACTGGCCAACCCCTACAAAAGGCAACTACGAAGCATTGCGTTTTGAAAGTCTCAAGCCAGAAAGACGAAAAGGAGGAAGGGGAAATAAAAGTAGCAGAATGGACAGTGTAGCGGTCTAGTCGTACTGAAATATGTAGAAAGCACTCCGGCATATGCCTGCTAGTGCTTGTTATCTGGTGTTTATTTCGAGTGTATCCATCGAGTATGATTGTTCATCAGATGTTATCCTGACTACAAATTCGGTTGTACCAAGAGAGTCATAGAAGTAATGGAGGCCGTTCATGAAATTCTCAGCTCGCATGAACAATTCACCATTTGGCCAGTATTGGTACTGAGTGGTAACGGAATCGTCGACGTAGACAGTAAACTGATGCATAAAGCCATTATTACGATAATGGAAAAATGTGTCAACCTTCTGACCATTCAAAAATTGACCTTTTCTATCAATCTGTCCGTTCGGATGAAATAGTAAATGAGTTCCATGGAGATTAGAGTTTAAGAAGTTGGACCGTTGAGTTAAGGTTGCTTTAGTGGCTGAGTCTCCTACGTGTGCATATTCATCTAGTGTTACCAAGACACCATCTTCATAATACTGAATTTCCATGGTGTCATTGTTAGCAGTATACTTAATCCATTTGCCAATTCTCTTACCATCTTTTTCTCTGCCAATAAGTTTGAGTTCACCGTTATTCCAGTATTTTCTAACCTCAGTTGAAGAGTCGCAAGAAAATAGAATACAAATAGAGATTAGGAGGATTATTTTATTCATGGAGATATACCAGATAACTATAATACAACGCACACAAACCCGTGCAAAACGAAATATCTGTGTGTTTTATTAATTATCTCAAATATACCGTTTTGCAAAACAAAATTTGGAGGTGTTTTACAGTGTACCCTTTGCCCTGTCACATTCACTATTCTCACATTAATAACCCCTAAAAATCAAACCTGATTTGTGTTTTGGCGTACTTTAGTTCATGAATACAATCGGGCTTTTTGGTGTATTAGCTGGTAGCGCTGTAGGGCTAGCGCTTTTTCTTTCCTCCTTTTTTCTATTTATAAAACGGAAAGAAAATTCACAGTATTTGTGGCTTGGATTGATTTTGCTCGCAGTGGGATTGCGAGTAGGAAAGTCAATTTTTTTCTTTCTCCTGAACGATATGGCACCCTTCGGGCTGGCTGCTGGCTTTCTTGGTCTTGCCTCCATTGGGCCATTGACCTATTTTATGATTTCCGGAAAGTCCTCCTTTCAATGGAAAAACAGCTGGCACTTTCTATTGCCTGTGTTAGGGGCGGTCGCATGCTTTCTGGTTTCTCCAAGTCCCTGGGAGACTTATTTATACCAATCTGCTACCGGAGTACTCTTAATCTACCTGACATTTTCATGGTTTTATCTGAGCAAATCCGAGAGCAATGTGTTGAACAGAAACGTACTAATCATGGTGACAGGGATTTGGCTGGCACTTGTCTACCAGCATCTGGCCGATTCTATGATGGATTATGCGTGGGGTGCCATCATTGCTACTGTTTTTCTTTACTGGATTTTCATTCAATCATTTAAGGCTGGTATCCTCACCAAAGGAATTTCGGTGAACTTGCCTGATCAGACCATCGCTACTGTGAGGGAAGCTTTTGAAGATCATCAGATTTTCAAAGAATCAGGTATTAATCTGCAGCAGTTTTCTTCTCGGCTTGATATTCCTTCTTATCTGGTGACACGGGCAGTCAAACACCTGTACGGACGATCTTTTCCGGAGACGTTGAGCCATTTCAGGATAGAGAGAATAAAACAAATGCTCCTCGATCCGAAAAAGGAGCATTTGAAAATTGAAGCGTTGGCTTATGATGTGGGGTTTGCTTCACCTTCAGCATTTTATGCTTCATTCAAAAAGGTAACTGGTCAGACACCTACAGAGTACCAAAAGACTGCTTTGATGTCTGCATAGCTTTTCAGGTGCCCGGTAGTTTGTACGTTCCGTTTTCAACTTCTGACTTGATTTCTTTCAATCTTGGCTGAAAGTTTTCAGGGGCTTCACTTTGCACAACAGCTAGCTCCTTTAAAGCTCTCTTGGAATTATTGAGAAAGTAGTATGAAAGTGCCCTGTTTAGCTTTAAATACCAGGCGTCTGGATATTGACCAATTGCTGCATCTAGAATATTCAAAGCAGGGTCAGGTTTCCCTATCCGTAAAAGAAAAATGGTCAACCCATTAGTTTCACCTGGATTCATGTCCATGTCGGACAGTTCGGAGATGGTTTGATCGAACTCATCTTTTCTATCCAAACGATTCAGTATCTGTGCTTTGGTGGTCATGTTCGTCACATTTTTGTTGGCAGAAAAACCATTGTACCCTCCATTAATGGATCGGTTGGCCCATGCTAGTGCCTCTTCCAGGTTTGTATCCCTATTCAGGCACCACCTGGCTGCATCATTCCAGGCTTCCCAGCGATATGTATTGATGCCCAGCAGTTCGTACCGAAAATTCTCAATCACCGTCTTATTCAGGTTCACTCCAACGGTAAAGGGAATCCTACGTTCGGCCCATTCCAGCGCAATCACAAGCGAGCTATCCGTTCGATTGATAAATTCATAATCCAGTTGCTCTGAGAATGGACAATCCTCACTTTCTACGTCTACTTTGAGAGAAACATGCTCATCTCTATCCAGGTAATAGCTTCCCCATTGGTTGTCGTGGTGAGCAAACATGAGCGTGAATGTATTATCCGCAATGTCGATATGGAAGCCATATGATCCTGCCTCTAACTCATTGCCATTGATAGTCACATCGGTGGAAAATGAAATGGTGGTGTTCATGTTGGCACCTGCCCGCCAGGCCAGGTTAGGATCTCCATAGCCGTTAACAACATCGTTCCAAACATTCCTTCCCTTGGTTGAAGGAGATGAATAGTCAATAGTGATGTCAGTAATACCCAGCCTTTGGGTTTCTGTAACGTTGGGGCTGGGCTGAGGAATCTTCATGGTGTGAAATTGTGCAAGGGCGAAAAGGCCTGCACTCATACATGCAATCGAAAATAGTAGTCGTTTCTGTTTCATTGTTCTTTTGAGTTTTTCTCAAAAGTGGATGACTTTCGCGTCTCTACTCTCCTGATTTGGGAAATGAGGAGAAGTTACATCTTGGATATTAGGGGTAAAAGAACCATTAGTTGACATGTATGTATGAAACCTATCCTCACCACCATCTTCATTCTGATTTTGATTCTAACTTTCTGCTCTCGGTTACATGCTCAGGAATCAGATACCACAAAAACCGAGACCATTTTGAGGTTGAAAAATCCTTACAAGAAAAATCAGAGTAAATGGCTTAATAGTAATGATTTTAACACTAGCTCTTATGATTGGAGTGATCCAGTAATCAATTTACACCTGGATCGTGCTGTAAAAAATAGATCTACCGGAAATGCATTTGGCTTTATAGGAGGGGCTGCTCTTTTTATTGGAGTGCTTACCAGCATTCAAGCGGGGGTTGTTCGTTCGAGCGGTAATTCAGTAGAATCAAAATCAACAATCAATCCATTTTATTTGATAGGAGGAACTTTTGTTATGACTTCCATTGGATTAAAAATGGATGCGAACAATCAACTTAGAAATGCCAAGGACGCTCGATATGCGAGATAGAATTATTTAAAATTATAAACATGAAACCTATCCTCACCACCATCTTCATTCTGATTTTGATTCTAACTTTCTGCTCTCGATTACATGCTCAGGAATCAGATACTCTAAAAGCCGAGACCATTTTAAGGTTGGAAAATCCTTACAAGAAGAATAGAACAAAGTGGCTTAATGAAAATGGATTCAATACCAGCACGTACAGTTGGGATGATCCAACTATCAACTTGTATTTGAATCAGGCTGTAAAAAGGCGTTCAAAGGCGAATGTAATTGGGATAGTTGGAGGTAGTATTTTGGTGCTTGGTTTGGCTGCAAATGCAATGGGGAGATTGGTGGAAAGTATCAATGATTCAAACCCCGACGATCCGTATCAGGTGATGAAAGGACCTTATTATATCGGAGGTGCCATGATTGTAACATCTGTGGGTTTAAGTCTCGACTCCCTGGCTAAATTGAAAAAGGCTAAGAACGAGAGAGAAAGGAAATTTAAATGATTAATCCCGCTTTGGACGAGTGATGACTCGTACAGTTGGCTTCTTTGAAAGAGGCCTCTCCTCCTTTGCAGTGGGCTTGTCTTCTTTTTCCGATTTGTTCTCCCCTCGATATTTTATCTGAAGACCCTGAAGAAAATTTCGGAGAAACTGATCCTTACAAACGCGATATTGCTTTTGGGTAGGCTTGCGAAAGATGGCACTGATCTCATGCTTGCTCACCTCAAAATTGGCCAGGTTCATGATGGCAATGATGTCTTCATCTTTCAGGTTTAAGGCAATCTTGAGTTTACGGAAGACCTGATTATTGTTGAGGCTCTTTTCCGGTTTGGGCGTTTCACCATCTTTTTTTCCACGGTGTTTGATTATTAGTCCATTAAGAAAAGCAGCCAGATCTACGTCATAGATCGGCTTTTGAGCTTCATCATCATCTTTCTTAAGCCAGTCACTGATCTGCTCACGAGTCACCTCCTTGCCCCCATGCTTGAACAGCTTGATGACTTTATCATCACCAAGGTTAAAGGTATAGCGGATACGTCGAAGGATGTCGTTGTTGTTCATACCTATTCTGAGTTATAGTACAAACTTCTGTAATGCTCCCCATAGTTTGGCTTTCTCATTCTGGTCTTTTGCCAGATCAGTTAGTGGTTTAGAGCAGAGAAACTCACTGCCCTTGTAGGGGATGGGAGAGTAGAAGGCTTTAGCTTTTTCTATGAATACGAGTGCTTTTTTGAATCGCACCGATTGGTCAAATCCATTTCCAAAGATTTTATAATCATCGGCGGGCACTTTGCATGCATCGATGATCTTTTGCAGCAAGGCGATTTCATCCTCATCGGTGCTACTGTGGAATATGGCAAAAGGAATTTCTGTCGGCTCCTCCACCTCATGGATTGGGATTGCAGGTGATTCCTGTTTCGGCTCGTTCTCCGTTTCGTCTTTGTTCACCGTTTCAGTTTCACCTTTTGCGTCCTCCTGCTTAGCGATAGGCTCAGACTCTGGTTCAGCAACCTCATTCTCTTGCAGATTCTCGCTAGTGGACATTTCTTCAACCACTGCCTCACCAGTGATAACCTCGTCCGACGATAGTCGGTAGATTTCTTCGTGGATGAGTAAATGCAGATGTTCCTTTTCCATGGAGATCAGTCTTCCATATCAAATATAGACTTTAGTTCTTTGGCTTCACTAGGTTTCATTCGCTTACCCAGCACAAGTCTAAGTTGTCTTCTTCTCAGCGCTCCTTCGTATAGCTCTTTTTCAAACTCAGTCTCCGGTTCCAATTGAGGTATATCAATTGGCTTACCTGACTGATCCACTGCTACAAAAGTGAAGAATGCTCTGTTTGTATGTACTTTCTTGTCGGCAGGTATGTCTTCTGCAACCACTTCAAGGTAAACTTCCATAGAGGAGTTGAATGCCCGGGTTACAAAAGCGGAAATTGTAACAGTATTGCTCTTTCGGATGGGCTCTGAAAAAGAGATATTGTCGACCGATGCTGTCACCACAATTCTGTTGGAGTGCTTTTGCGCTGCAATGGCTGCCGCAATGTCCATCCAATGCATCAAACGCCCTCCCATAAGATTATCCAGTCCATTGGTGTCGTTTGGGAGCACCAGTTCGGTCATGGTTACAAAAGAGTCTTTCGGATTTTTTATCTTTTTCATATTGATTTCGCCTATTCATGTGGACCAACCTCGATCTCCGAGCAAAGGTACGAAGCTGAAATTGTTGAATTGCTTCTTTTTTATTTTGTTTTCGTCCACTTTTTGAACCAAAACCATAGATTGTATGTCATTGTTCCCAACCGGGATTACTAAGCGTCCACCAATTTTGAGTTGCTGTATCAATTCCTCAGGAACTGAAGGCGCTCCGGCCGTCACTATGATACCATCATAAGGTGCAAAACGAGGCATTCCTTTGGAACCGTCCCCCTGATACATGTGGGGTTGATATCCCAGCTTAGGTAAGAAGCGGATGGTTTTTTGATACAATTTCTTTTGATACTCGATAGTGTAGACCTGAGCTCCCAACTCTACCAATACGCTAGCTTGATACCCAGATCCGGTACCAATCTCCAGGATTTTATCTCCCGGTTTTACTTTTAGCAATTGTGTTTGAAAAGCAACTGTAAATGGCTGACTGATGGTTTGGCCTGCGTCAATTGGGAAGGCTTTGTCTTCGTAAGCATGCGTGTCAAAAATTTTATCAAAAAAGAAATGACGTGGAATTTTATTGATGGCGTTGAGAATGGACTTATCAGTGATGCCTTTTTTTGCAATTTCCAAAACCAATTGCTTTCGTAATCCCTTATGCTTGTAGGTATCTTCCAATTCACTTATTTTGAAGCTCAAATTTAATCAGCGTGTTTACAGGAATTGTTGAAACGGTAGGGAAAGTAGAAGAAATTAACCAGAATGGAACCAATGTGGATTTTTGTGTTTCATCGCCGATTTCGGATGAGTTAAAAATCGATCAGAGTGTTTCTCACAATGGTGTCTGTCTGACAGTTACTAAGGTAGATAAAGGAAAACACTGGGTGACCGCTATCGACGAGACCATAAAGAAATCAAACATTGGTTTTGTTAAGGTGGGTGATAATTTTAATCTGGAGCGATGCATGAAAGCCGACGGGAGATTTGACGGCCACATCGTGCAGGGCCATGTGGATACAACTGCAGAGGTGGTCTCAATCAAAGATGAGAATGGTAGCTGGTTGTTTACTTTTAAGCTTGAGGAAGAGGGGTTGGTAGTGGAAAAAGGGAGTGTTTGTATTAACGGTACCAGCCTCACTTGTTTCAACGTTGATAAAAAAACCTTTTCTGTGGCGATAATTCCATATACATTTGAATATACCAACTTCAATCAGCTAGCAGTTGGTAGTGTTGTAAATATTGAATTTGATATAATCGGAAAGTATATTCACCTAATCCTAAATAGAAAATAATGGCACTGAATTGCATGGTGGTAGATGACGACAAAATGTCGCGTCTCGTAATTAAGAAATTTATTGACAAAACAGACTCCCTTGTTCTCACTCACGATCTGGACAACACTCAGGAAGCATCAGATATTTTATTAGGTGAAAGTGCCAATGATGTGGATGTGGTTTTTCTGGATATAGAAATGCCGGGCATGAGTGGACTGGACCTGGTAAAGTCTCTCCAGCATGCTTACAATGTAATCCTGGTTACATCTAAAAAGGAGTATGCCATTGAAGCGTTTGAAGATGCGGTTGCAGACTATTTGGTAAAGCCGGTAGAATACGAGCGCTTCATGAAGGCGGTGAACAAGGTGAAAGAAAACCTTGAGAAAGAGAAGTTACTGGCTGAGCAGGAGGATCACATCTATGTGAAAAGTGACGGTAAGCTGTTCAGACTAAGCTATGACAATATCCTATTTGTGGAAGCTTTAGCAGATTATGTAATATTCAACACGGCAAGCGGCAAGAAACACATTGTTCACCATACTATGAAGGGGATCGAGAAGCGACTGCCGGAGAGTATCTTCAGTCGGGTTCATAGAAGCTATATCATCAACAGAGATAAGATCGATAAGATTGAGGATTTGCAGGTGCACATAGGAGAGAAGACCTTCTCGATTGGTGCTTCCTACAAAGAGTCACTTATGGAGAAGTTCAACCTTCTATAGGAAAAAATCAAAATTGATTGAAAGGCATTGATTTGGTTATTTGACCCAGTCAATTCCTTTTTTTAATGCCTTCAATGTTTGTTTTTGAAGCTCTGTGGTAGGTTGGTGATCATATTCCCAGTTAGCTTCTGGTGGTAAGCTCATTAGGATTGATTCTGTCCGTCCGTTGGTATCCAGCCCGAATTTGGTTCCTTTATCATGAACGAGGTTGAATTCTACGTATCGTCCTCTCCGGATTTTCTGCCAGTCTTTATCAGTATCTGACCACAGTTTTTCATTCAGTCCTTTCACAGCATCTGTATATGCTGGGATGAAGGTTTCTCCAACATCCTGTACAAACTTCCACTGATCTGATTTCGTTTTTCCGTCCGCATCAGAAAGGCGGTCGAAGAAAATCCCACCAATACCCCTTGTTTCATTTCTATGTTTGACGTAGAAGTAGTCATCCGCCCAACTTTTAAATTTCGGGTAGAGGGCTGGTGAATGTTTGTCGCAAGTATCTTTCAGGTGTTGGTGAAAATTCTTAGCCTTTTCCGGGATCACATAATGAGGTGTCAGGTCTATTCCCCCCCCAAACCACCAGGTGCCGTTGCTCATTTCGAAGTACCGCACATTCATGTGAATTATGGGCACCCATGGATTTTGTGGATGCAGAACAATGGATACTCCTGTGGCGAAAAAATCAGCCTTGTCTAGTTTTAAAGCCTGCAATATTTTTTCAGGTGTAGGGCCGGAAACTGCGGAGAAGTTTACTCCTCCTTTTTCAATTAGATTCCCCTGTTTAATCACTCTGGTTCTTCCGCCACCACCTTCTGGTCGATCCCATTTATCTTCCTTGAATTTCGCTTTGCCATCTAGGGATTCAAGGGAGTTACAAATTGTATCTTGCAGCCCTTTAAACCAGTTAGCGATTTCTTCTTTTGTAATTGTGTCCATTTAGAAAGGATATCCAATACCAATATTTATTTCGGAGTTTCTGCTGAAGTTGGAGAAGATTTCATTGCCTACAAAACGCTCTCCCTTCTTCTGTGCCGGGTCGAAGAGTTTCATTCCCAGATCAACTCGGAAAATCAAAAATTGCAGGTCGAAACGTAAACCAATCCCGGTTCCAACTGCCATTTCTTCCATGAAGCTATCAAAATGGAAGACTCCATCATCACCCTCAGCATCAGCTCCAACCAAAGAATTTCTAACCTGCCAGATATTTCCTGCATCAACGAAAACTGCGCCTTCTAAAAAACCCACCAGGTCTTGTCTTAATTCGATACTAGACTCAATGAGCAACTCTCCCCGCTGCTCACGTCTGTAATCAATCACGTCCGTGGGATTTCCGTCCGTATCATTCAAATAAACTCCATATGCTCCAGGACCAAGACGTCTCGGCCTCCACGCTCGTATACTACTACTACCTCCAGCAAAGAAATATTTTTCATAAGGAAGTGACTGGTTATCACCGTACGGGTATGCCATCCCGACATTCAGGCGGAAGGCGAGGTTTGTATTTCTTGTAAGGCGTTCAATTTTTCTCAAGTCGATTTGTGATTTTGCAAATTGATACCTTTCTAAACTATCACTGAATAATGAACCGCCCAGAAAGTCAGTTAGGTTTCCACCTAGTTCTGCATTAAATCGAATGTATCCACCATCTTGTCCGCTGCTATAGTCTCCGATACTTAAGTCGAGCTGGAAGGCGGTTGTACTTACAATTGCGGATTCGAAAGCGAGTGCGTAAGGATTGTTATCCTCCGAAAGATCATCTAGAAATGACTGGAACTCTGGTGTAGTTGTAGCATCTGTTAAACTGAGCTGAATAGGTGTAAGAATGTATTTTATCTGATCTCTTACCTGCCAACTATAAGACCAGGTACCACGATAGGTCAGCCTTCGATATTCGTCTACCCTATCCTCAAATGAAAATCCAAATGAAACCCTTGTTTTGGGGTTAAATCGGCCTATTTTGTTTTTATAGTATGATCCTAGTGGAAATAGAAATTGAGGGAAGCTAATGGCTGCCTCTGCGCCGAACTGTCTTGATGTATAGTTTCCTTCGAAACCGGAATCTTCCCGAACTGATTGAAGATCCTCCAGCTTTGCATTCGCATCAAAACTCAAAATCTCAAGTGTTCGAAAAGTGTTTCGATTCTTAAGGTTGATGTTGACGAAAGGACCCGGCCTACCTTGTGTTCTGGACAAACCAAATTCACTGGACGTCTGGTATTTATCGAACGGTGATGTAAAGATGTTGGCCACAAAGTAATTTCCGGTTGTATCATAATTGATATTGATAAACTTGAAATTGTCCAGATAGGAGAGCTGCCTCTGCGTTTCAATGGTCAGGTCTCTACTGTAAGGATCATCTTGCTCCAGGGGTATTCGCCACTCTAGCACCTTTTTTGAATATCTGTTTTTTGCAAAGCTGAAAGTGATATCCCTATACTTTTCTTCAGTTCGTTGGAATGTTTCGCTCACGCTGGCATTGGATACAAAAACAATAGAGTCCAGATAAAATATTTTGTGCTCTCTCCTTCCTGGAGGGTTTTTAATCACCTCTCTCACAATTACTGTGTCCTTTCCAAGTTGTACCGAATCAATTTGAAATCCGATGTATTGCTTTGAAAATTCGTAGTATCCGTTATTCACAGCAAGGTCATAGATAAAGTCTCTTTCTTCAGTCAGAGTTTTTTGATCATAATACCCTTTTTCCAAAGGAGATTTGTCAATATTCTCAAAAATGAGCGCCTGCAATACCGTATCCTCGATGGCATATTCTATCGAATCAATAACGTACCGGGTGTTTAGGTTTACATTGTACTCTAGATTGACATAGCGATCCTTTTCACCAAACCAGCCACTTACCCAGTTTCTTAAATCTCTTCCGAACTTACCCACAGCTCCAAGGCTATCGTAGGTTGCCGTGTCTATCTGAACCTCAGCATCAAAGTATCCATTTGACTGAAGTAGCTGGCTTATTTTTTCGGTAGTTAATATCGAGCTGTTGTGATCGTATATGGCAAGGGGCTCACCCCACCTCATCAACTGATTGCCCTGCTTTACCTTACGATTCTTCTTGTCGTACTTTTTTGCCTTCTTGTTCCTAAGCTTTTGTTTTTTCTTATCTTCAGTTGCATTCGCAATTTTACGATCATACTTTACAGCCAGAGAGTCTCGTTGAGCAACCGCTTTTTGCTGATCATAGCCTTTAAAAATCCAGCCGTTTTCTCCTAGCTTATATAGATGTGCAAGATGGGTGAAAGGATACCAGCCAAAGATTACACGACTATTGCGCTGTTGATCATATAGAGCAGCGGCATCATCTTTTAGTGAGCCAGACAGCCCATTGATTTTTTGTTTGGCTAAAATCTGCTGATCGTCTTTTAAAAACTTAGAGCCAAGGCAAGAAGTAAGGAAAATCCCTGCGAATAGTGATATTTGGCTAAGTTTAAAAAATCGCTTCAAATCAGATGCTCTCTAGGAAGGAACAGAAATTTATAAAATCGCTCAAAGTTAAGAAGTACCGCACTCGTGAGAAATGCTTTTTGGTAGAAGGAGCAAAAAATGTGCAAGAGTTGATCAGTTCTGATTTTGAGGTGGAGATGATTTTAGGAACGGAAGAATACTTTTCTCAAAATCTAAAAACCGGGAGGTATAGAAACGAAATAGTAAGCCCTGATTTACTATCACAGCTAGGTACCTTTAAAACCAATGAAGATGTAATGGCGGTTGCTAAAATGAAAGATCAAAAGGCGAATGCGTTGGATTTTGAAGATCACATTTTTGTCTTAGATGGAGTAAGCGACCCTGGGAATTTAGGAACCATTATTCGTACACTCGATTGGTTTGGATTTAAACAATTGATCTGTTCACCAGAGTGCGCTGAGTTTTATAATCCTAAGGTAATCAACAGTACTATGGGGTCTTTCACGCGTCTGAGAGTCTATACCATGGATTTGAATGAGTTTTATAACTCCAACAACTTACCTGTCTATGCGGCTGATATGGAAGGGAAGGCATTGCAATCACTAAATGTAGAGTCACCTGTAGTGATGGTTATGGGAAGTGAATCAAATGGGATCAGCCAAACGACTATAAATAGTCTGGATGGCAAAATTACAATTCCCCGATACGGGAAAGCAGAATCACTTAATGTAGGAATTGCAACCGGGATAATTGCAGGTTACTTGCGCATGTCCTGATAGCGTTTCATAAGAGAATTGGTAGATGCGTCATGATCACCTTTTTCTCCAGCTTTGATCTCTTTCAAGATGGGTTTAGATAGCTGTTTACCCAGTTCCACACCCCACTGGTCAAAGCTGAAAATGTTCCAGATCACTCCCTGCACAAACACTCTGTGTTCATAGTATGCAACTAGCATACCGAGGTTGAATGGGGAAAGCTGGTCCATCAAAATACTGGTGGAAGGCCTGTTTCCATCAAATATCTTCGAGTTGATTAGAACCTTAGCTTCGACATTTCCCAACTCCTTGAGGACTTCTTCCCGAGTTTTGCCTTTTAGGAGTGCCTCTGATTGTGCGAAAAAATTTGCCAGAAGTTTTTCATGATGATCAAGGTGATCATGAGCTGGATTTGCTACTCCAATAAAGTCGCAGGGGATAACCTTCGTTCCCTGATGAATTAGTTGATAGAAGGCGTGCTGTCCGTTTGTTCCGGGCTCACCCCAGATGATTGGGCCGGTTTGATAGCTTACTTTATTACCCGATCTATCTACAGACTTGCCATTACTCTCCATATCTACCTGCTGGAGGTACGATGGAAGGTATCTTAGTCTATGATCATATGGCAGGATAGCCATTGAGTCATAATTGCGGAAGTTATTGTACCAAATCCCAATCATGGCTGAGATAACCGGTAAGTTTTGATTTAGCTCAGCATTTTCGAAATGATTGTCCATGACTCTTGCACCATTCAATAGTTCCATGAAAGCCTCATATCCAACAGCGCAAGCGATGCTTAAGCCAATAGAAGACCAGAGCGAAAATCGTCCACCAACCCAGTCCCAAAATACGAACATGTTGTCGCTTGATATACCGAAATCATTCACTGCTTTTTCATTCGTACTCACAGCTACAAAATGTTTGCTGATTGAGTCTTCATTGCCCCCATTTCCCAAAAACCACTTTCTTGCTGAGAGAGCATTGGTGATTGTTTCCTGTGTTGTGAATGTTTTTGATGCAATAATGAAAAGGGTTGTTTCAGGATTCAATCCTTCCAGCTCTTCAACCATCTGTGCAGCATCCACATTCGAGATAAAATGTGAGTTTATTTTTTTCCAATATGGTCTTAAAGCATGGCTAATCATTTTTGGACCCAAATCAGATCCCCCAATTCCAATATTTACAACATCTGTGATCTGACGACCTGAATATCCCGTCCACTCACCATTGTGCAATCTTGTGGTAAAAGACTTTATTTTTTCCAGCTCATGAATGACCTCCTCATTTTTTCCAGCTCTTAAAGCAGTATGAAGTACCGCTCTGTTTTCGGTTTCGTTTATTTTTTCACCTGAAAATATAGCCTTGATTGCTGATGACAACTGACATTCACTAGCTAGCTCAATGAGATGTTCAAAAACTGGTTTCGAAATTTCATTTTTCGAAAAGTCAAGATGGAGACCTTCCAGATTGAATGTGAAATCACTCAAACGGGATTCGTCTTTCAGCAAAGTTTGAATGTCAGCTTTATCGGAGGCAAAAGCACTCAGTTTTGCCCATGACTTGGTGGTCGTTGGGTCAATTTTTGGAAGCATGTTTGAGATGTTTTAGAACAGCCCGGGAAGGATATCTTCCCTTACAAAAAGATAATAAGAATATGCCACAAACCCGATGAGATAAACCATTCCTTCAGCGCGATCAAGTTTGTACTTGTTAAGTGTGAACATGAAGATGAATAGCATGAATGTACCAATCATAACAATATAAAGATCGGTGTTCAAGGTAGGTGTGAATACCAATGGTGTATGAACGATAGCCGTTGCTCCAAGGACTAACAGTAGATTGAAAATATTGGAGCCTACTATATTTCCAACTGCAAGGTCTGATTTTTTGTGAAAGGCTGCTACAGCTGATGTGGCCAATTCCGGAAGAGATGTACCTGCAGCAAGGATGGTCAAGCCAATCATTTTATCGCTAACATTATAAAATTTAGCAATTGTCACTGCATTTTCTACGATCAGGTTACCACCAAATACAAGACCTACGATCCCCAATGCGATCATGACGGTTGTTTTAAGACTCCCGTGTATTTCTATGTCCTCAACTTCTGCTTCGGGGTTCCTGCTCAGATTCATGAAAATGTAAACCAGAAACAATGCGAACATTACGAGTAGAATGATACCGTCTTTTACATCAAGTGAATTCGTATCTGCACCAAAGAATAGCGCATCGTTTACAAGGATAAAAAAGATGAAAGTTGCCAGAAGTGAGTAAGGTACCTCCTTCCAAAGGGCATTTCTTTCAACGGTCAATGGATAAATGATACTGGCTATCCCCAGAATCAGGAAAATATTAAAAATGTTTGAACCAATAATATTCCCAAAAACAACTTCATTGGCGCCACTGCCACCATCCTGAACTGAACCAGAAATGATATTTACAACAAGCTCTGGTGCTGAGGTACCCATGGCTACTACTGTGAGGCCAATAGCAATATCAGAAACATTAAAACGTTTGGCTAAAGAAGAAGCTCCGTTTACGAGGTAATCTGCACCCTTAATCAAGAGGACGAAACCAACGACTACAAGCAAAAAATTTAGTAATACGCTATTCAATTCAGTTTTTGGTTAGATTGGTGACTCTCTATATAAAAAGACTAGTTTATACCATCCTTCTAATCTTCGCAAATTAACACTTTTGATCTATTTAATCCAATAATTTGTGAATGGATCACAAATTCATGTCATTCAGCAACTTATGAACTTTTTGTTTCAATTTATTTTCGGTTTCGAAATAATCATCTGATTCTATATCGCTCATAACCGAAAAATAAAATTTTATTTTAGGTTCAGTTCCTGATGGTCTGATACTCACTTTTGTGCCATCTGCGGTAAGGTATTGAAGCACATTTGATTTTGGAAAATTGATCGATTCTTTTTTTCCGTCCGCATATTTCTTTTGTCCTTCGGCATAATCCACGATCTCAACCACTTCCGAACCCGCTAACGTTTTGGGAGGGCTGTTTCTGAAATCTTCCATCATTTTCTTAATCTCATCGGCACCCTTGAGACCTTTTTTGGTGATGGATTTGAGTTCTTCATAATAAAATCCGTATTGCTTATAAATATCAATTAGCAGATCAAATAGGCTCTTGCCCTTACCCTTTGCCCAGGCAGTCATTTCCGCGATCATTACGCTGCTTGCAACTGCATCCTTGTCTCGCACCGCTTCACCAATCATATATCCATAGCTCTCTTCACCACCACCAATGAACACTTCCTTACCTTCTTTTTTGCGGATCATATCTGCAATCCATTTGAAGCCGGTGAGTGTATCGTAGCAGTTGGTATTGAAGCTGGTTGCTATATCACGAATAAGCTCAGTGGTTACAATCGTTTTCCCGATGTATTCATTACCCCTCAAGCCTTTCTCACTCCATTTTTTCAATAGGTAGTACACAAGTAATGAGCCGGTTTGATTTCCATTGAGGAGTTGAAATTCACCCTTTGAGTTTTTCAAGGCGATCCCCACTCTGTCAGCGTCCGGGTCAGTTGCCATGACCATATCCGCATCAATTTTTTCGGCTTCTTTGAGTGCCAATGACATTGCTTCCGTTTCTTCCGGATTTGGATAAATCACGGTAGGGAAATTGCCGTCAGGCTGTTCTTGTTCTTTAACCGTATGTACGTTTTTGAATCCAAGCTCGGTCAAAGCTCGAGGAACCATGGTAATTCCCGTACCATGGATGGAAGAGAAGACAATTTTTAGATCGCTATTCTTTTTGATATCCTCCGGAGAAAGTGAAAGCCCCTTAATCATTTGTAGATAGGCATCATCAATTTCTGATCCTATTGATTGAATAAGCGAGTGATCTGCTTTGAAATTTATTTCTTCCAGTGAATTGATTTTTTTTACCTCATCGATCACATTTTTATCATGAGGTGGTACTAATTGGCCTCCGTCTGACCAATATGCCTTATATCCATTGTATTCTTTTGGGTTATGAGAGGCGGTCAAAACTACACCACCCTGGCATCCAAGGTGCCGAATAGCGAAGGAAAGTTCAGGTGTGGGTCGGAGTTCTTCGAATAGAAAAACTTTGATGCCATTGGCAGAAAATACATTGGCGGTTGTTTCTGCAAAGAATCGGCTATTGTTTCTGCTGTCATGAGCTATTGCTACTGATACTCCAGTGGGAAATTGGTTCTTCAGGTAATTAGAAAACCCCTGAGTGGCCATAGCAACCGTGTATTTGTTCATGCGGTTGGTGCCAATGCCCATGATGCCGCGTAGACCTCCTGTCCCAAATTCCAGATCGTTTAGAAATGCTTCTTCCAAATCTTCCCCATTCCCAAGCAATTCTTTGATCTGATCTTTTGATTCCTGATCCATCTCAGCTGCGCTGAGCCATTGTTTTGCTTTTTCCTCTGCTCTTGTCATAGTTGCTTATGCGTATCCAAGTTTGACCTTCACTCTATTTAGAACTTCATTGGCAACTTCTGCAGCCTTTTCCTCTCCCTTCTTCAACTCACTTTCTAGTTCCCCTAAATTATCCATATAGTAATCAAACTTCTCACGTTCAGTTTTGAATCTATCAAGGAGAAGTTCAAATAGTTCCTGTTTAGCATGTCCATATCCGTAGTTGCCACCCTCATATTTTTTTCGCATTTCTGCAATTTGATCTGGCGTAGCTATCAGTTTGTAAATAGAAAACACATGACAGGAGTCAGGGTTTTTAGGTTCTTCCAGCGGTGTACTGTCCGTCACAATTTGCATTACATTTTTTCTGAGTTTTTTCTCGGGAAGAAATACATCGATGATATTCCCATAGCTCTTGCTCATTTTTTGTCCATCAGTTCCGGGAATGGTCATGACATTATCGTCAATCAAAGCTTCTGGCAATGTGAAGGTTTCACCAAACTGGTGATTGAAAGATGAAGCCATGTCTCGCGCCATCTCCAAATGCTGTTTCTGATCCTTGCCAACAGGTACGAAGTTGGCGTCATACAAAAGGATATCTGCAGCCATCAGTACAGGGTAGTCAAATAGGCCTGCATTGACGTCCGCTAGTCTGTCAGATTTATCCTTAAATGAATGCGCATTTGCCAGCATTGGGTAAGGGGTGAAGCAATTCAGGTACCAGGTCAATTCGGTGCAAGCCGGCACCCTCGATTGTCTATAGAATGTATTGGCGCTGGTATCGAATCCGCAAGCCAACCAAGCAGCAGCTACTGCGTTAGTGTTTTCTATACGCAGCTGTGCGTCTTTGATAGTAGTGAGCGAGTGCAGGTCAGCAATGAAGAAAAATGATTCATTGTCTTTGTTTTTAGATAACTCAATTGCGGGTATAATTGCCCCCAAAAGATTGCCTAAATGAGGCTTGCCTGAACTTTGGATACCAGTAAGTATTCGTGCCATTATTGAGAAATTTGTGCAAACCTATATAATTTGGAGCCTTTGTGAGTTGTCTTAAAAGAGATCAAAATGAAATTTGAAATGAAATCTGTTTTCTGCTTAGTTATCCTTTTGTCCACCGTTAGTGTCTTTGGACAGTCCAAGCTGAACTTTCCTGTATCAGATTACGATTTTGGAGAGATCAAAGAGGAGGGAGGAGCAGCTGAGTATACCTTTCATTTTGTAAACGTAGGGGAGGAGCCAATCCAAATTACAAATGTGAAAGCATCCTGCGGGTGTACCACACCAGGCTGGACTAAGGAAGAAGTGATGCCCGGAGATTCGGGTTTTGTGAAAGCGAAATACAACCCGAGAAACAGACCTGGGAGATTTAGAAAATCACTTCGAATTACAACAAGTGATGCAGCTTCAAATACCACCCTGTATATAATGGGCTTTGTGAAGCCCAAACCAAAAACACCGGAAGAGGAATTCCCTGTGAGCCTTGGCGATTTCAGAATGAAATACAGAGGGCTGAATATGGGTAAAATCACAACAGAGAAAACCGTTGAAAAAACATTTGACATTTACAACAGCTCAGATACCATTGCTGCTCTAGATGCAAACAAAATGGTGCTACCAGATCATATCAGCGTGTCACTTGTTCAGGAGTTTTTAAATCCCCGAGAGGTTGGTGAACTAAAGGTGACCTATGATCCAAAAATGAAGAATGATTTTGGCTATGTGAGCGATAATATCCAACTCAATGACGATTCTGAAGAGAATCTATCGGTTATTGCAGTGATTGATGAGTATTTTCCGGAAATGACTGCAGAGGAACTGGACAATTCTGCTAAACTGGAAATTTCAAATAGATCTCATGACTTTGGTAAAGTGACAGCAGGTACTGTGCTTGAGATTGATTTTGAGCTGACAAATGCAGGGAAAGAAAAGCTTTATTTCCGTACAGTAAAATCTAACTGTGGGTGCATTACCTATGAGCTAAAAAATAAAGGTATCAAAAAAGGTAAGAGCCAAACGCTCAAAGTCTTTTTTGATACCTCTGAAATGCGTGGGAATCAATACAAGTCGATTACCATCTACTCAAATGATCCTGTATCACCAACGCAGATAATCACGATAAAGGGGAATGTAGATAAGTAGGAGATCAATTCTCCCACTTATTATTATCTCTGTTTACATCTGCCATATAGCCACTCTCATCAATTTCAATTGATTTGATGTTGTTGAGTGGAGCATCAATAGTAAATTGATAAGTCGGGTGTGTCCATGCCCAGTCTGGTAAGACTATTCTTTCCAGATCAGTATCATTTTCCTTTTCACCTCGCATTATGGCAAGAGGTGCATAATAAATTTTCTGGGAGCCATCTGTAAACGTTACGTACACATCCATTGGCATTGGCATTTTGCCTACTCTTTTCAGAGTCACTGAAGTCTTGCCATCCATCTCACTAACTGTATCTACTGCATAGTCTATGGTGTGAACAGTATTTACCCAGTAGTCAAGGTACCAGTCAAGCTCAATGTCAGATTCTTTCTCAAAAACACGAATCCAATCAATGGCATCAGGGTGCTTATATCTCCATAGGTAGTAATACTTCTTCAAGGCGCTTGCTGTTTTTGGTTTTCCAATTAGGTAATTCATTTGTGCAAGCGCAATTGCTCCTTTATAATATGAACCTAGCCCATAGGCTGAATTGGTCTCAAAATGATCTGCATGTGTGCTTAGCGGTTCTTCTTTTCCTGTAGTCGTCAGGTAATTGTATACCTGGTAGTTTCTAGCTTGAGTTCTGTCAGACCCTTCGAAAAGTTGAGACATAGTTTCCGCTGTGGCATAAGTAGTGAAACCTTCATCCATCCATGCGTAATAGCTTTCATTAGTGGCCAGAAGCCCTTGGTACCAGCTATGCAATGCTTCATGTACGGTTACCCCCACCAGGCTCTGGATGTTTCTGTTTCCAGTGATCAAGGTGGCCATCGGATATTCCATACCCCCGTCACCACCTTGAATGATAGAGTAATGAGCATATGGGTATTTTCCGAAATTTTCCTCTATGTATTCGAATGCTTTGACTGTTAGTTCGGGAAGTTCCTCCCAAGCTTTGGTTTTCTCTCCTTTTTGATAAAAGAAATGTAATAAAGGTCCATCTTCTACTTTAGCAGTTGTATGCGTGTAGTCTCTATCTGCAGCCCAGACAAAATCATGCACTTTTTCTGCTTTAAATTTCCAGGTTATCTTTTTACCCTTTCGCTTCACTTTTACACCTTCATCCTCATATCCGTATCCTATTTCATTTGGATTTTGGAGGATGCCCGTAGCAGCAACTACGTAATCCTTATCGATAGTTAAGTTCACCTCAAAGTCCCCCCAAGGGGCATAAAACTCTCTTCCCACATATGGATGTGAGTGCCAGCCACGCTCATCATACTCTGCCATTTTAGGATACCACTGTGCCATGCTATAGTCTATGCCTTCGGCATTATCTCTTCCACTTCTTCTGATTTGAATTGGAACCTGGCTTTGAAAATTCATATTTAAAACGGTTGCGGAACCCGGGAAGAGTGGTTTGGACAATACAACTTCAAGTACCGTTCCCTCTACTTTGTATTCCAATGGTGTGCCGTCTTGATTTAATGAAGTTACTTTATGGAAGCCGATCTCAGAATCATCCAATTTTGATATACGATCTCCCACACGTCCATCCGGATCTTCAATTGTTCTGCTTCTAGTATCCATCATGCTTCCAGGTTGGAAAGCATTGAAGTAGAGGTGGTAGAAAACCCGACTTAATGTATCGGGGCTATTATTAAAATATTTCAAAGTTTGAGACCCGGTAAACTGATGATTCTCTATATTGAAATCTATATCCATTTTGTATTCCACCCTCTGTTGCCAGTAGCCTTGCGCCATGCAAAATGAACCGAAGCTGGCAAATAAAAGTGCGTAAATGGCTTTCTTAATAAAATTATATTTCATAATTGAAAATTAGTTTAATAATTCACACTCCCCTTGGTTAATAAAGTCGTATATTCAATTCTCAATTAACCTGAAGAGTATGGAAAAAATTTTAGACTTTTTTCTTCTGATCATTTTCGCTTTTGGTTCTGCTATCCTCTTTACGTTTGCTGTAATTTGGAAGTTCATCCAGGCAATGTATCAGATAATTTTATCTAAATAGTTAGACGTCAACCTTAGCGTACTTGGCATTTTTCTCAATGAATTCTCTTCGTGGCGCTACTTCGTCACCCATGAGCATTGAGAATAAGTGATCTGCTTCTGCAGCTGACTCAATAGTTACCTGCTTAAGGCTTCTATGTGCCGGATCCATGGTGGTTGTCCAAAGCTGATCAGGGTTCATTTCTCCAAGACCTTTGTATCTCTGAACGCTTACCGAATCTTCTTTTCCATTAGGAGCTATCTCTTGTACTACCCTTGCTCGATCATCTTCTGACCATGCATACTTTTCTGTTTTCCCCTTCTTGATTAAGTATAGAGGAGGTAAGGCGATATACAGGTATCCCGCTTCAATGAGAGATCTCATGTATCGGAAGAAGAACGTCAAAATCAAGGTACGAATATGGCTTCCATCAATATCCGCATCCGTCATGATGATGATTTTGTGATATCGAAGTTTTTCCATGTTCAGGGCCTTTTCATCTTCTTCTGTTCCGAAGGAAACTCCAAGTGCCGTGATCATATTTTTGATCTCGTCATTGTCATATATTTTGTGCTCCTGTGCTTTTTCAACATTTAGGATTTTACCTCTTAATGGAAGTATAGCCTGAAACTTTCTATCTCTACCTTGTTTAGCTGAACCACCAGCTGAGTCTCCCTCCACGAGGTATAGTTCACATACGGAAGGGTCTTTATCAGAGCAATCAGCCAGCTTCCCTGGAAGGCCAGTTCCTGACAGCACATTCTTACGCTGCACCATCTCACGTGCTTTTCTCGCCGCATGTCTTGCCTGAGCAGCAATAATTACCTTAGACACGATCTGCTTTGCTTCTTTCGGGTGCTCCTCAAGATACTCATTGAGAATTTCACTCACACACGTATCTACTGCGCCCATCACATCAGAGTTTCCAAGCTTGGTCTTTGTTTGACCTTCAAATTGCGGTTCAGCAACTTTGACCGAAATAACGGCTGTCAGTCCTTCTCTGAAGTCATCTCCGGATATTTCCACTTTCACTTTATCCAGAAGACCGGATTTGTCTGCGTAGCTTTTTAGTGTTCGGGTAAGTGCTCTTCTAAATCCGGAAACATGGGTCCCTCCTTCAATGGTGTTGATATTGTTGACATATGAAACCACATTTTCAGAATAGGACGTATTGTAGCTAAGTGCCACCTCAACCGGCACGATACCTTTATCTCCTTCCATGTATATTGGTTCGGGGATTAGGTTTTCTCTCGTTGAATCGAGGTAGGTTACAAATTCTGAAAGGCCACCTTCTGAAAAGAAAGTTTCTTTCGTTGGCTCACCGGACTCATCCAAATCTCTATGATCGATCATATGGATTGTGATGCCTGCGTTGAGAAACGAAAGCTCTCTTAGCCTGGAAGCAATAGTTTCAGAATTGTATTTATTGGCACTGAAAATTTCCATATCTGGCTTGAAATGGATGATGGTACCACTTATATCTGTTGTGCCGATTTCTTTAACAGGAGCCTGTGGTACCCCAATTTTATATTCCTGTTGGAATATTTTGCCTCCTCTGTGAACGGTAGCTACTAGTTTGGAGGAAAGGGCATTCACACAGGAGACACCCACTCCATGAAGTCCTCCTGAAACTTTATAGGTGTCTTTGTCAAACTTACCTCCGGCGTGAAGCACAGTCATCACCACTTCAAGTGCACTTCGGTTTTCCTTCTTGTGGATGTCCGTAGGGATGCCACGTCCATTATCCGTCACTGTAATTGACTCATCTGTATTGATCTCTACTGTGATGGTATCGCAGTGTCCCGCAAGTGCTTCATCAATGGAGTTATCTACTACTTCCCATACCATATGGTGAAGTCCTTTTACTCCAATGTCTCCGATGTACATTGCCGGTCTTTTTCTTACCGCTTCCAGACCCTCTAATACCTGGATATTACTTGCTGAATAATCTCCTTTTTTGATTTCCTTATTTTCTTCCATGTGCAGTGATTAAAAAACGCTTATAAGAGCTAAAATCGATGATTTTTTGATTTGAATAAAATACTCTTCCGCGCCAAGAATGCAGTCATTTTTAAGCTTCCAAAGATACTAAAAATATCCCTTATTTCTGTGGTTTAAATGAGGTGATTTATAGGGACGGTTGGTAGGAGTGAAATAGCTCTGAAAATGTGCTTGAAAGTGGTGATTTGAAGGCCATGAAAATTTATATTTCTTCAAATAAGGAATATTCTCCTTTAAAAAGTTCAATTTTACGCGCACTAACCACTTTGGATATGAATCAGCTTTCTCGTTTCCTCCTTGAAGCGATGTTAATTGGTGTATTTACCGGACTCTTTGCTCAGAATCCCCCACAACCAACAGAAAAGGAAATCAGCACATCAGATGGTGTGTGGCTAGGTTTTTACACTAAGTATCATTTTAATGAAAAATGGGCCTATTATGGCGAGTACCATGTAAGGAAGAAGGATGGTTTTAGTGAAATGGCTCAGATATATCTAAGATTTGGGGCTACTTATACCATAGCAGAATATTTAGATTTTACAGCCGGAGTGGTGCTACCTTTTTATTGGGCTCCCAATCCGGAAGATCCTAATGTAGATGATGTTGTGCCTCAGTATCGTCTTTGGCAGCAGGCAGTACTCGCTACCCCATTTGAGCATATCAAGGTTTTTCATCAACTAAGAACTGAACAACGGTGGAGACGATCCTATGTAAAAGATTCTCCTTTTGAGCTGACGCACCGGTTTAGGTATAAGCTGACGGTTTATGTGCCCTTGAATAAACCAGCATTTGAAAATCATACGCTCTTTGTTGCAGCTTACAATGAAATATTTATCCAGGCAGGGAAGTCGATTGTCTACAATCATTTTGAGGATAACCGGTCATATGTCGGTGTGGGTTATAACCTTAGTGAGCAATTCCAAATTCAGGGTGGATATATGCTGTCCTTTAGGCATGCAGGCTCTCCATTCAAATACGAGCAGCGGCATATATTGAGATTAAGCCTTTATCATCATATGGATCTGCATCTAGGGAGTCACCGAGAAGAGCGTCCTATACCGATCCACTAGAATAAACCGTTTCCCAGCATGACCAATGTGCAGGCATTCAGAACTTCTATGCCTCGCCTCGATGCTTTTTCGGCAAGTGAGCGATTTTCTGAGCCGGGATTGAATATGATTCGTTTCGGATTCAAAGACAGAATGTATTCTTCCCATTCAGCCTGATTTTGAGGGCCAATATACATAGTGATTGTATCAATGGCTTTGATGTCTGGTTTTTCCCTAAGATCAAGAATTGATGTACCAAAAATGTTTCCTTTTTTTATTCCAATTGGCACAATTTCGTGATTGTGCGAAATGAGTCTTTCAGCAGCCAGGTATGCGTATCTAGATGGGTTTGTTGTAGCCCCGAAAATGGCTGTTTTTTTACTCATTATTGCGTTTTGCTTTTGCTCTTCGTGGCAGCAAATCCAATGTTTATTCCGAAGATTATTGGGAAGTGAATGGATGATTTTATATCTCGCTCAAAGTAAGGATCAAGGCGCTCATCCAGCAAAGTTAATTGACTTGGTTTGTAGTCTTTTTTGTAAGATCTGCTTGAAACCCCAACACCGAGGAAAGCGTCGATAGTCAACCCGGAAGAGCCCACATCTTTCATCCAGCGGTTGCCGATAAACAGGCCATAACCGTAATTTGTTTCTATCAGACTCCCTGTCAGAGTAGGTGAGGGGTTTCTAAGTGTGTCTATGTGATTTACTTGATTATTCAGGTATTTGAAATTGACTTCATGACCAAAGTAAAACATGCCAAGCCTGGAGTCTGCATGATAGAATTTTTGTCTGAAGTGGACCTTCACGCCTCGTTTGTATACCGTATAGTCTGGGATCTGATCATCTGAAGTGAAGAATGGAGAGCGAATCAGATTAAGCTGAACCTCATAGCCAAGTCTTTCCTGAATATAATACTCCACAGCAATGGGGAGTTGGTCGTCGAGCAGCCAGAATGGATTTGATCCTATGATAACTCCCCGATACTCGTTCACCCTGGGAAGGAAATATCTTAATCCTCTTTTTTCAGGATGGTAGTTTGGTTTGTCTTGCTGATCTTTTTCCAGTTCATCACTTGAAATGCGGGTTTTGAAAATGGGAGTTTCATTTTCGTAAATAGGGTGATAGGTGCCTGCAGTGGTGCCATCCGGATTGTAGAGCGTCCACTCACCAATACGCCTGTCATCCTTGATTCTACCCTTCATTTTAATGGTACCGTCGGGATAGTAGCCCGTGTATTCTCCTTCGCCATTTTCTAATTGAGCTTGGCCCTCCAGGTGGCCCTGGTCGCTGTAGTAGTACCACGTGCCGGATTTTTCACCTTCTACTATTTGTCCTTTGGATTTTTGATTTCCGCTTGGGTAGTATTCATTAAATTCTCCGTTACCCATTTCATATTGGGCTGCCCCCAGTACCTCACCGGTTGGGTAAAACAGCTTCCAATACCCATCTTTTTGATCATTGACAAGATTGCCCGATTGACTTAGCTCACCATTTTCATGATAATATTTCCATTCGCCATTACGATTACCCTTTATATAAAATCCCGAAGCGGCTAGCTCACCATTTTTGTGATAATATTTCCATACTCCGGTTCTTAGTCCATCATCAAATTCACCTACCGCTTCAACCTCGCCCGTTTCGTAGTAATAGGTCCATTCTCCCTCACTTTTGTCATTGATATTTTCACCTTCCATCCTCCGTGAACCTGACGGATAAAACTCGGTGTACTGACCTTTTCCATTTTCGATAATCGTCTGAGCCTTTATAGATCCATCTTCGAAGAAGTAGTTCCATATACCCACTTTTTGATTTTTATGATACTTCCCGCTGCTCTTTTCGCCATCATTTTCATAGTAGAATTTCCACAGACCTTCTTTGGAATTTCCGACTAACCGGCCTTCAGATTTGATATTACCATTCTCATAATAATATTTCCACTTGCCATTTGGTATCCCTTTCTTAAATCTACCCTCCGCTTTTTTTCTACCATTTTCATAGTAGTAGACCCAAACACTATCGGGATAGTTTTTTTCATACCACCCAAATGTTTTAAGGGAGCCATTGAGGTAGAATGACTCATAGGTTCCATTTAGTGTAGAATCCTTTACCGAATAGTGATATACCTCGCTGACCTTTGAACTGTCCGAATCAAAGAAATTCTTTGCCTGCTTTATCTGTGCACTGGATGCTAGAAAGGCAAAAATCATGGTGATATAGCCACCAAGTTTAAGCATGCGGACTTGCGAATGCGTTTTTGAATTTTTTACCCCACTCTTCCATTTCTTCTATTGTCCACAGTTCCGGATAAAAAATAATTCTCTGTCTTCTGGGAGGTAGATATTTTTGCCAGTTAGTTCCCCCAGATGCTTTAATAACCTCTGGATCTCGCTGCAAGTAGCGGGTGGCAGATTTGAGGTGCTGTAGTGGCCAATCAACATTGGCTTTTTGATCCAGCTTTTTCAATTCTACAATTATTTCTTCATTGCCCTGATAGTGCTGATGGTACTTCTTTAGCAGGTTGCAGTCTTTTACTTTTTCAGCCAGCTCTATAAACGCTTTGCTGTACTTCGCTTCGAATTGCTTCAGCGTGAGTGTCTTATTTCCTGTAGCGAGCTCAGTCGCTCCAGCTTTCCAATACAGAGATTCATAGAGAATCGAAAGGTCTGAGTCTTTATCTAACTCTTCACGCTTATCCTTATTTACAAGGTTGAAAAAATTAGTGGAGTAGATTTCCAGCATTCTATATTGTGCAGACTGAAATCCACTGGCAGGAAGAAGGGCCATCCTAAAAGCAAGAAACTGATCCTGATCCATCCCGTCCGTCATTACATCAAAGGAATCAATTAGGTGATCCAGATATCGATTTATCCGCTTGAGTCGTTTCACGAATGTAGCCTCCCCAATTGGATCGGTGAATACAGCCTGCTCCATTTCATTGAGGATCATTCGGAAGTAGAGTTCCGTCACCTGATGGTATAGGATAAAAATTTTCTCATCAGGGATAGCAGTCCTTGGGGACTGCAAGCTGAGCAAAGTGTCTAGGTGAATGTAGTCCCAGTAAGTCAGGTAGTCGGAATAAAGTAAACCATCTAAATAGCTGGAAAGATCCTGCCCCATAGCCCCATATTTCTCCTCCAGTTTGGTGAGTTGGTTTAGAATATTTTCATCGAACTTCTTTTCGCTCATCGTTGTGTAGTAGTTGTATTTTAAGGTTGTAAATTTGGCCAAAATTTTAACAACAGAACACAAACCCACACCTTCTGATGAGTGCAGAAAAGCGAAATTTTGTAGATGAATTTGAATCACCGGACTTTTATGCGTTGGACGACTTGCTTACTGATGAGCATAAGCTGATTCGATCCTCCGTTAGAGATTTTGTTAAAAAAGAAATTACTCCATTCATCGAAGGATGGGCTGAAAAGAATCATTTCCCATATGAGATAGTGAAGAAATTCGGAGAAGTTGGTGCTTTTGGACCAACGGTACCAGCCGAGTATGGTGGGGGAGGATTAGACTATATATCCTATGGTCTAATCATGCAGGAAATTGAGCGTGGTGATTCAGGAATGAGATCTACAGCTTCTGTACAGGGCTCGCTCGTGATGTATCCGATCTATGCGTATGGCTCTGAGGAGCAAAAGAAAAAGTACCTTCCAAAGTTGGCTTCAGGTGAAATGCTTGGATGCTTCGGTCTTACTGAGCCAAACCACGGGTCAAATCCAAGTGGCATGGAGACACACTTCAAGGATATGGGTGATTACTACTTGCTAAATGGAGCTAAAATGTGGATTTCCAACTCACCCAAAGCGGATATTGCAGTTGTTTGGGCGAAAAATGAGGAAGGAAGAATTCACGGCTTGATTGTGGAGAGGGGTATGGAAGGGTTCACTACTCCTGAGACACATGGTAAGTGGTCGCTGAGAGCGTCCTGTACGGGTGAGCTTGTATTTAGCGATGTGAAAGTTCCGAAAGAGAATTTACTTCCTGGTAAAAATGGATTGGGAGCACCGATGGGTTGCCTGGATAAAGCTCGCTATGGAATTGCCTGGGGTGCGATAGGTGCTGCAATGGACTGCTACGATTCGGCACGTAGATATTCGCTAGAGCGTGAGCAGTTTGGAAAGCCAATTGGCTCATTCCAATTGACTCAGAAAAAACTCTCTGAAATGCTGACTGAGATCACCAAGGCACAGTTACTCAACTGGAAGCTCGGTAAAATGATGGACGAAGGGAAAGCCTCTACCTCACAGATATCCATGGCTAAAAGAAACAGTGTAGAAGTGGCACTTAATATTGCCAGAGAAGCAAGACAGATCCATGGTGGTATGGGAATTACCGGAGAATACCCAATGATGCGTCATATGATGAATTTAGAATCGGTGGTGACCTATGAAGGTACTCACGATATTCATCTATTAATTTTGGGAGCTGAGATTACCGGTATCCCAGCATTTAAATAACCATAAGGTTTAATTCAATTAAAAGCTGCTCGGGAGGGCAGCTTTTTTATTTTATGCAAAAAAAGAGGTCCGATCTTCAATCGGAGAGACGAAAACCGGACCAAACCAACTATCCTTAAGATAGATTTTAAGATGCTCCTACATCAATATCATTTTTAACTCTGGTACGAGTTACAAACTTTCCGGTAAATCCAAATCATCAAGTCATAGCTTTTTTTGAAAAATACCCAGAATAGGGTAGCGTTATTAGTGATTTATTATCAAGTGATAAAATAAATACCACTTTTTAGGGATTTACAATGATGATTGCATACCCTAGATTAGCTCTTGAATTCGTCTACTTTTAATGAAGTTTACTACCACCATACTTATCACCATAACTATGCTTTCTTGCGGGAGCAGATTTAAGATTCATCATGTCATGAAGAATCGTCAGGTTATCAAACAAACCGAACAATTTCAATTTGATCTGGATGAAAAATGGCCATTCCCTGAGGCTATTGAAAATGGAGACCCACTGCTATCTGAGCTATTCGAACTGGAGGCTGGTGATGAGGCTAGCAGTCCTGAAGGCACTGTTAAGATCAAAGTGACACCTTCTTCTACTTTTTTACCGCTCGTCTCACCATCCAAATTCTCCATTTTTTGAGATTAATTAGGTCGTTTTCATCAACTCCTTGAGCAAGACAACCAGATCCTTTTCTGCAACTTTTGCTGTAGCGATAATATCTTCAATGTCGATTGGTTCCAGATTTTCCGGATCGCAATAGTCAGTCAGTACAGAAATAGCAGAAACCGGAAGCCCCATCTGATTGGCGGCTATCACCTCCGGCACTGTACTCATCCCAACCACATCAGCTCCGATCATACGAAGAAATCGATATTCAGCTTTTGTCTCTAAACTAGGCCCAACAACAGCTACATAGACGCCTCTATTGAGTTTGATGCCTTTATCTGCAGCTATTGAGATTAGTTTACTATTTATATCCTTATCGTATGGATTACTCATATCCGTGAATATCTGACCAAAGGCAGTTGCTTCATGACCTCTGAGAGGATTGTCTGGTTGGAGGTTGATGTGATCCTCGATTAACATTAATTCTCCCTTGTTCCAATCCAAATTCATGCATCCACCTGCGTTCGAAATGATGAGCTTTTTAATGCCAAGCATCTGCATCACCCTAACGGGGAATACAACCTGATCCATGCTGTGACCCTCATAATAATGAAATCTTCCTTGCATGGCCACCACTGTTTTTCCTTCCAGCTTACCATAGATGAGTTTTCCTTTATGGAACTCTACGGTGGCAATAGGGAAGTGGGGGATATTAGAGTAAACAAATTCTTTTTCAACCTCAATCTCATCTGCAAGCGCACCTAGCCCTGTTCCCAAAATGATTCCAACTTCAGGATTATCAAACCCCTTTTCCTTTAAGAACTTTACAGCGGCACTTACCTTTTCAATCATTTGCATATCGTATATCTTCTATTGTCGATCTATTTACTTAGAAATTTCTAAATTGACCCTGAAATTAATTAGCGTCTAACTTACATGAAAAACTTTATTTGCTGCCTCTTACTTGCCATTGGCTTTTTGAGCTTTTCTCAAGATCCTATCACCTCCACCAAAATGGAGCTTTATGGGGATCACATTTTTATTCATTTGAGTGTGGACGGGTCGGGTCCACTAGATTTCATTTTTGATACCGGGGATGGTCTTCCAGTCATAGATTTGGATGTTGCCAATGAGCTCGGGTTGGACTTGAATCATTCTTCTTCTAAAACCAGTGCTCAGGGGGCAATCAAGGGTGCTTTGATCGATCACAATACAATAGAGCTCAATGGAATAGAACTGGAGAAGGATATCCAACTGTATGCTACCAGTCTTAGACATTTGGAAATGAGTATAGGGAGAAATATTGATGGAATTATTGGGTATGATTTACTCCATCATTATGTGGTAAGGTTAGATTATGATCGCGGAATGTTTGATTTGTTTGATCAGACTACCTACACGCATGATGGGCTAGGGGAGAGCTTTCAATTTAAACTTGACAACTACATTCCGCACATTTCGGGTGAGGTGACCCTAAATGATGGAGAGATTTTGAAAGGGGAGTTTTTTCTAAATACTGGAGCGGGCACCACATTGGATTTTAATACAAAGTATGCAGCAAAGAATAAGATCATCAACCGAACAGGTGATCACTTCTCTTATCCGGTTGCCGGAATTAGCAGCCAGGAGACTACTCATTATGAGGGAAGAGTAAAAAACTTCGGGTTTGGAACATTTGATTTTTCAGACATGCCGATAGGTATAAGCACCGCAAAGCACGGAATTCAGAACAATAAAAAAGTAGCAGGAATCCTTGGAAACAAAGTGCTCAAAAAATTTAATATCACATTTGATTACTCTCGAGAGAAGATTCATTTCATTCGAAACAGGAACTTTGCTGAGGCTTTTAAGGTGAATGCAAGTGGGGTATATCTCCAACTGAGCGAGGATATGAGTAAAGTATTAGTTCACCGTGTGTATGACAATAGCCCGGCTCAAGGTGCTGGGATCAATGAAAATGATGAGATCGTGAAGGTAAATGGTCTTGACATTAACGAATACTCCCTTCCACAACTAAGAGACATTTTAGAAAAAACTAAATCATCCGTTGATTTGGTGATACTGCAGGGTGGAGAAGAGAAAGAAATAACTTTGGATTTGGAAGAGCTTATTTAACTAAGAAACAACTTCTTTGATAGCCTGCAAGATGATCTCGCAGGCTTTTTTTATTTCATCCTCTGTAATGATTAGCGGTGGGGCTATTCGCATGGATTTGTCATTGAAAAGAAACCAATCAGTAACGACACCAAGTGCGATCGCTTTATCTATGATTGGCTTAAGGACATCATAAGATTCAAACTCTACAGCCATCATCAATCCCTTATTTCGAATATCCATGATGGCTGGATGCTTTAAATATTCTAGAAATAAATTGGCTTTTGTCTCAATCCCTTCAAGCAAGTTTTCCTGCAAAATGGTTTCCAGAGTGGCCAAAGAAGCAGCGGATGAAACAGGGTGCCCTCCGAAGGTGGAGATGTGTCCCAGCACTGGATTCTCGGTGAAGACGGCCATCGTATTTTTATTGGATATGAAGCAGCCAATTGGCATTCCTCCGCCCATTCCTTTAGCGCTAACCAATACGTCTGGTTCAATTCCATAATGCTCAAATGCCCAAAACTTTCCAGTGCGCCCAAACCCGCACTGTATTTCATCTAAAATCAATAGTGTGCCGGTTTCATCACATCGTTTTCTTACCTCGCTCCAGTACTCTTGATTAGCATGTCTTACACCTGCCTCTCCCTGAACGGTCTCCACTACAAATGCAGCTGTAGACTCACTTATCATTTCCAGTTCAGACACATTTCCAAAATTGATGTGGGAGATGCCGGGGATGAGCGGGCGATAATTTCTTTTGAAAGACTCGCTACCGGTAAGAGATAGAGCTCCATGTGATGAGCCATGGTAGGCATTGTGGCAAGCCACTATTTCCCGCCGACCGGTGTATCTTTTGGCAAGTTTCATAGCACCTTCAATAGCCTCACTGCCTGAGTTGACGAGATATACCGAGTCCAACTTTTTTGGAAGTGTGCGGGTTAAGGCTTCAGCCAATTTTACCTGCGGACTTTGGACAAACTCTCCATAAACCATAACATGGAGATGTTTATCCACCTGATCTTTGATAGCTTCTACCACTCTTGGATGCCTGTGTCCTACGTTTGATACACCAATACCTGAGATTAAATCGATGTATTGCTTCCCATCCACATCAGTCATGTATATACCCTCTGCAGATGTCATTTCCAACATCAGGGGAGCGTCAGATGTTTGTGCCAGGTGATTTAGAAAAAGCTGTCTTTGTGAAGGCATGCTGCAAAGATGCAAAACGATAGTTATTAAACTATTCCATCCAGGACTTTGATTATTCGAAGAATATAAAAACCTATCTTTTAGTTATGTTCGATATTGGCTATCTTACCATTACTCACTAATCTAACTAACCACCATGACCTTCTCACTCCCTAAATTGGGTAGGAGGAATACCGTGCTATTCACCACCCTACTACTCATTCTGGCATCTTTTGCGTATTACTTTCTTGTATATGTAAAAACCAATGAATCTATATTTATTGATCGTGCTTACCGCGTGCTGGAGCGAAAGGCTACCAATATTGAAAACAAGCATGCTGGGTACAAAAGCTACCTGACATTTGTCTTCAACTCGGTGAAGGATGAACTAGCCAATGTTATTTCAGCTGGGAGCAGTGATCAGGAGAAAATCAAAGATCTTAATGATAAGATCAATGCATTGTACAATGATATTGATCGAAGGTATGCAGCGGAAAGTCTGGAGAAAAGTGATTACCAATTTATTGATGAGTCATACGAGAAAATCGATCGCTATCAGCAAAGCATCAACCAAATTACCAAAGGGCTCGACAGCAGAGTCCGGATTAAGATCAGAGACATATTAGAGGATGCCACCCCGGAAAATGTGGTGCTAGACTACTTTTTAAAAGGAGAGATAAGTTATGATAGGTATTCGTATGATATCGATGGTTTTGTTTGGAATCTGGAGACGCCCGATACTGCTTATGTAAGTTTCAGCGAGGGGGCAGATTCGTTTGTTTCTTCACTTCTCACTAATGGACTTTTTGATCAATATGCCCTATTGAAGGAAGTGAATACCTATGGAGAAACCAATAGCATAGACTACTCCATGGTTTATCAAACTTTTGAAAATGGGATAGATCTGGAGTCCATAGGTCCCAAACTACAACATAGCGTTGTGAATATGACCAAGAGTGACTCTGTGTATCTGGCCATGGGGCCTAAAATGGTCAAACCCGTCAATGTCAACCTGTTTAATAATGAATACATGCTGCTGTTCCACAGATTGGAGATTGAAGAACAGGTGTACTATCTGGGAGGTTTTGTTCAAACATCAGTTTTTAAAAAAGAGTCTCAAAAGGTTGAAGTTTTTCTACTGGTTATTTCCATTCTTCTGATTTTGTTGCTTCTCATTTCTATGCCGGTTTTGAAACTGGTATACATGAGCTCCATCGAGCGTTTGCACATAAGCAATGTGGTTATGACAGGAGGGTCAATGATCTTAGGAATCCCGATGGTCCTGCTTATTATCTTCAGTATTTATGAGTTTGTGGTAAAAGGCAACACCGAAATTGACGCCAATCTCAGGGATTTGTCTGACGAAATTGAAACCAATTTCAAAAATGAGATTGGTACGATGATTACCAAACTCAATGAATTTGACAGGCAGGTGAGTGCCAATATGGACAATCTGGCCAGTATAGATTTCGCACCATATACGGAATTTAACCACATCTTCTGGATCGATGAGAAAGGAGTGGTGAAGGCTAATATGCAACACACACTCCTCAATTTGGTGACATCTGAAATAGAGGTAGCAGCTCGCGAGTATTTCCAGCGAATTGTCCATGACAAGATGTGGAAGTTTAGTACCGACTCTGTCAATTTTGACTTCTACCTGGAGTCGATCGTTTCCTGGAATGACTTTACAAATGAAGCGGCAGTTTCTATCCCATCCAGACTTAAAAATTCTAGCCAGTTAAATGATAAGTACCCGGTAGCGGTGATGACAAGTCAGTTGCGTTCTGTCATGGATCCGATCATGCAGGAGGGATATAGCTTTGCCATAATAGATCAGCAAGGCTTGGTCAAATTTCATAGTGACAGAGAGCGAATCTTGCAGGAAAATTTCCTGGAAGAGACCGGAAATTCTGCAGATATACGCTCAGCCATATACGCCAGGATGTCGATGGACACTGATATTAAATACCATAATATCAACCACCGTGCGTTTATCCAGCCGATCAATTCCATGCCCCTATATCTGGTTACGTTTTACAACAATGAATACCGCAATGCTAAAATCCAGGGAGTAGCAAGCTTATCAATCATTCTCCTTTTTGGAACCTTTGTTTTTGTATGTTTAATGATATTCGTTTTATGGATAATACAGCGTAGACGATCAAAACTTGCCATTAGCAGCTTTCTTTTTCATTGGATCAAACCCGATGAAGGAAAGCATCTTGAGTATCAATTCTTGTCACTACTATTTCTATTTATCGGAGCGAGTATGCTCCTAATGATTTCCAGTAGGAATATCACAGAGCAAGATATTTTGTTCACGTTCATTATTTCTAATGCGTACCTTTTTTTGATTAGCTTCACCTGGTTGGCACCTAAGCAAACCATGCGCTATACCGAACGACCGTATGAGCGCAGAAACTTTAATGCGGTATTTATCTCGTTCATTATTATCGCCGACATTACCTATTATCCACTTTCTGATAGCCCCACATGGTGGATTGTTTATCAGTTACTTTTAACAGCACTTGTCCTGTTCAGTAGAAATTTTGAAAAATGGATTCGATGGACCCAAGCCAAGTTGCCCAATAAGTTTGTTGTTCAGACAATTTTTAAGAAAAATTCCTACAACCTGTTTTTGTTTAGCTGGCTGCTCATCAGCAGTGTATTGCCTATTTTCTTCATTTTCATGGTTTCACACAATGAAGAGGAAATCATTTGGCAGAAGTACAATCAAATGAAAATAGCTGAGCAGTATGAGGAAAAGGTAAGAAGTCTGGATCACCGCACCAAGGCTCTGAAAAATGTAGATACCCTACGTACACATTTCTTTGATCAGAAGCTGCATGGGGCTATTTATTTACTGAATACTTCAATGTCTCTTAATGCGACAGACACACTTAAGAATTGTTTAAGGACCAATGCAAAAGCGGATTATTTATTGAGTAAGATACGACCTCATTATAATGATCTGATCATTGAAAGCAAGGGCTTGGCTTTTGATGTTTCCAATGAGAAGAATAGAAAATGGCGACTTTCTCGGGAAAACGGTAAATCTCAAATTCAGCTGTCCTATTCAGAAATAGAAGGTCCGGCTACAAGGAAGCAAAACAGCCAGCTCACCATTACTACTGATCTTAACTTGCTTTTGTTTGGTCAGCAGAGGAATCAGAATGAGGAGGTTCTGGCGCATCATAAATGGACATTTAGGCTAGTGATTGTCTTGATATTGATTATTGTTTATGCGCTGATAGACTACTGTACCAACAAGATTTATGGTAGGGAGTATAATAATTTCAAGAACACCTTACCACTTACTGTAGAGAATTTTAGAAAAATTTCGATTGGAGATGACACCATCACTCATCACAAGCAGCGTCAAATTTTTCTCCTTGGTTTGCCCAAATCCAATAAGAGTAATTTGATAAAATCCATTGAAGGAAACCTGCTTCAAGTTGATATGATGTGGGTTAATGTTGAGGATAAATGGAACGAGATTATGGATGCAGACCTCAATAAATATGATGGGGTGGTTTTAGAAAATTTTGAATACGGTGTGAGCTCTCATAAGGCCAATGTGATGCGTCTTCAAATGCTTGAAAAACTCACATGCAATCATTCCATCCAGTTGGTTATCTCATCAAATGTACATCCTAGTTTCATCACAGACTTTTATGAAAATAAGTTAAAAAACTGCGAAGCTGATGATAAGCTGAAAGAAGAATATGAACATTCGCTGGAGACATGGAGACACGTGCTCGGCGGTTTTATAGTGGTACATAATCCAATCAAGGAGAATCAAAAAATCAATTCATACCTTAAATCTTCCTGGATTGAAAGCGAAGTATTCAAGCAGCTATTTAGGCTGGAGCTTAATAAGGGCAGCTTCCTTCCAAACCTTCTGCCTGGCATCAAGGATTACTTTGTAAAACTTAAAAAGAATGCAGGCGGTGATGAGTCTAAAATTGACAAAGAAGATATCATTTTAAGAATCCAACTACTGGCAGAAAGTTACTATCTAGGGCTATGGAATACGCTTTCAAAGGAAGAGAAGTACATTATTTATGATCTTGCTAAGGATCGTTTTGTAAACATCAATAACAAGAATGGAATCAGAAGCTTACTCGAAAAGGGCTTGCTTATCTATGATAATGAACTCAGAATCATGAATGAGAGCTTTACCAATTTCGTGCTTTCGATTATCAAAAAAGAAGAGGCATTGAAAATGGAGAAGGAGGTAAGAGATAAGGGTGCATGGAGCACCATCAGCTCTGTTTTGGTTTTGGCTGTGGTAGGAATTCTAACCTTCTTGTTCTTAGGAAATCCAGACTTTTTTCAAGATTTCAATGCGCTGATCAGTGTTTTAATTGCAATTGCCGGAGTAGTTCCCCGATTAGGTGGGCTATTTAGTTTTAGCAAAGCACCTTCTGCTGGTAATGGTGCCTAGCTTTTTCTGGCAATTGCTTTTTTTGCCTTTTCAACGATATCGTTTACCCCAAGACCATATTTATCCAAGAGTTCTTCGGGCTTGCCACTCTCACCAAATTGGTCGTTGACAGCTACAAATTCCTGAGGTACCAAATGATTTCTCACGATCGTCTGAGCAATACTTTCACCCAAACCTCCGGCAATTTGATGCTCCTCGGCAGATACAGCGCATCCAGTTTTAGCAATTGATTTCAGAATGGCTTCTTCATCAAGAGGCTTTATGGTGTGAATGTTAATAATCTCCGCCGAAATTCCTTGCTCGGCAAGCACTGCTTCAGCTTCTATAGCTTTCCATACCATATGGCCTGTTGCAAAAATCGAAACATCTGCTCCTTCAATAAGATTAATTGCTTTACCTATCTCGAACGGTTGATCTTGCATAAACATTGGCCAACCAGGTCTGCCGAAACGTAGATATACGGGTCCATGATGATCGGCTATTGCCATTGTAGCGGCTTTAGTCTGGTGATAATCACAAGGATTGATAACCGTGAAATTTGGCAGCATCTTAGTCATGCCCAGGTCTTCAAGCACCTGATGCGTTGCACCATCTTCACCAAGAGTGAGTCCGGCGTGGGATGCACAGATTTTTACATTTTTCTCAGAGTATGCAATTGATTGTCGGAGTTGATCATACACTCTGCTAGTAGAGAAATTGGCAAAAGTTCCTGTAAATGGAATCTTTCCTGCGATTGCCAATCCTGCAGCAATTCCCATCATATTTGCTTCAGCAATTCCTACCTGAAAAAAACGTTCAGGAAATTCTTTTTGAAAAGCGTTCATTTTGAGCGATCCGGTCAGGTCAGCACATAACCCAACTACCTTTGGATTTTTTCTAGCTGCTTCTAATAGCCCATCACCAAATCCTGATCTTGTATCCTTCTTTTCTGTATAGATAATTTTCGTCTTCATTTCGATGGTTTAGTAGTCTCCAAGTGTTTCTTCAAGTTGGCTTAGTGCATCAGCTAGTTGCTCGTCATTAGGAGCTACTCCGTGCCATTTGTGTGTGCCTTCCATAAAGTCCACACCTTTTCCCATCACAGTTTTCATTAAAATCATAATTGGCTTCCCAGCCCCTGATTTAGACCGTGCATTTTCAAGGGTATTGATCAATTCTTCCAGATTGTTGCCATCACACTCAAGCACCAACCAACCAAATGACTCGTACTTAGCTCGGATATCACCAAGATTATTTACTTCAGTTAGTGGACCATCAATTTGCTGACCATTATAGTCAATAGTTGCTATTAGGTTGTCTACCTTATTATGAGCTGCAAACATTGCCGCCTCCCATACCTGTCCCTCTTGTTGTTCACCATCACCCATCAGCACGAATACATTCCTGTCATCCTCGTCCAGCTTTTTAGCAAGGGCAACTCCCACGGCAGCAGACAGTCCTTGACCAAGAGAGCCTGACGCAATTCTGACACCTTCAAGTCCTTCTTCTGTAGCTGGGTGTCCCTGTAGTCTCGATCCTATCTTTCTAAATGTTGCTAACTCGGATACATCGAAGAATCCTGCATGTGCCAGGGTGCTATAAAAAACCGGTGAGATATGTCCGTTTGATAGGAAGAATACATCTTCATTTTTTCCTTCCATGTTAAAAGAAGGATCGTATTTCATGATATGATTATAGAGAGCAACGAAATACTCAGTGCATCCAAGCGATCCTCCGGGATGACCTGAATTTACGTCATGAACCATTCTAACGATATCACGACGTACTTGCGAACAAATTTTTTGAAGATTATCTAGGTTGGGTGGTTTTGACATTGATGACTGATTTTTCAAGGAGGCAAATCTAATCAATCAGAAAAATTGATTGACCTTATGCAAGTCGTAAATGTTATTTTAACTTGTTGACAAATATTTTACTATGAGATTATTTAGTTTCTTATTCACTTTTATCACCACCATTACTTTAATTGCCCAATCTCCTTATGAAATTATTGATGATGTAAGTAAGGAAAGAATAGAACATGACATCAATACTCTTGTTTCATTCGGTACTCGTCATACTATGTCAGAAACTGAGTCTGATACCCGCGGTATAGGAGCTGCAAGAAGATGGATAAAGGCTGAATTTGAAAAAATATCTGAGGAATGTGGCGGGTGCTACGAAGTATCCATGCAGCGAACATTAGAAAAAGGAAATGCAAAGACTCGTATTACAAAAGATACTGAAATAGTAAATGTCTTAGCAATTAAGCGTGGCACAAAATATCCCAATAGATATGTGATCATGGCAGGAGACATTGATAATCGAATTTCCGACCCGCTCAATTATACTGACGATTCTCCTGGAGCTAACGACAATGCATCTGGAATGGCAGGGGTTATTGAAACAGCAAGAGTACTAGCGAAATACGATTTTGAAAGTAGCATTCTTTTGGTGGGATTATCTGGGGAAGAGCAAGGGTTGTACGGAGGTAAGCATCTTGCGGCAAAAGCAGTTGAAGAAGGATGGGATATTATTGGCGTTCTGAACAATGATATGATTGGAAATATTGAAGGAGTAGATGGAGTGATTGACAATCGCACTTTCCGAATCTTTTCCGAGCCAACAAACCCTAAAGACACTGATTTTCAGCAAAGGATGAGAAGGTATTACGGAGGTGAAGTGGATGGAATTTCACGTCAACTGGCAAGGTACGTTTACACCACGACCAAGAAATATATGCCGGAAATGAATCCAATGATGATTTACCGATTGGACCGTTTTGGCAGAGGTGGACACCATCGTCCATTTTGTGATGAAGGATTTGCTGGGGTAAGAATCATGGAAGCTCATGAGAATTACAATAGACAGCACCAGGATTTAAGAACCGAAGATGGAATTAAGTATGGAGATGTTATAGAGGGCGTGAATTTTGAATATGCGGCGAAACTAACATCTGTAAATGCAATCACCCTTGCTTCTTTGGCATCCGCACCACCTCAACCAAAAAATGTAGCAATAAGTGGTGCTGTACAGCCTTCAACCACACTTTATTGGGATGCAATTGAAGATGAGAATCTAGCGGGTTATAAGGTCTATTTTAGAGACACTACCTCGCCAACCTGGGATTATTCTTATACAGTAGATAAGGATAAAACTGAATTTACACTACAGGGAATCGTGATAGATAACTACTTTTTCGGAGTTTCCTCTATCGGAACAAATGGAAACGAAAGTCTTGTAGTTTTTCCCTCTGAGGTCAAGCGATAGTAAAAAATCATCTAATATTTGATATCCATAAATATCAAAAAATCTACTCATACACTCCTTTTTATTAAAAAGTTGTAAATCAGCCTCTGTCCTTTTTTACAATTATTTGGTAGGCTTAGTTTCTAAAATTAAGGGTTTGTTCAACTTAAATAACCCTTATGAAAAAAGCTTACTTAGTATTAATGACATGTCTTTTGCTTGTCTCCAGCGTGATGGCGCAAAGGACAGTGACAGGTAAAGTCACCGACGATGTTGGTGAAGGAATACCTGGTGCGACGGTTCTTGTCAAGGGAACCACAAACGGTGTAGTGACCGATATTGATGGCAGCTACAGTTTAACCGTTTCAGATAACGACGTTATCGTTGTTTCTTTTGTGGGATTTGAAACGCAGGAAATTTCTGTTGGAAATAGATCAGTTATAGATGTTTCCATGGGTGCTAATCTCACGGAGTTACAAGAGGTAGTTGTAACTGCGATAGGGCTCACAGCCAAAAAGCGGGATCTTGGATATTCGATTCAGGAAGTAGGAGGACAAGAGGTTGATCGAGCCAATGAGGTGAACCTGGTTGCAAGTTTGGCGGGCAAAGCTGCTGGTGTTCAAGTGACATCATCTGGTGGTACTGCAGGAGCTTCGGCACAAATTAGGATTAGAGGAAATAGCACAATACAAGGATCAAATAGTCCTTTATTCGTCGTGGATGGTATTCCTATTGATAATAGCACATTTACGACTGCTGATTCACCAGAGGATGCTGTCTCAGATCTTGGATCTGGCGGAGTTAATAACTCTAATAGAGCAATCGATATCAATCCAAATGATATTGCAAGTCTTACTGTTTTGAAAGGACCTGCGGCTACTGCTCTTTATGGAGTAAGAGCTGGTAACGGTGCAATTATCATTACAACTAAAAGAGGAGCTAAAGGGCAGGCTAAAATCAACTATTCCTTTGGGATGACCTTTGATAAGGTGAACAAGCTTCCTGATTTGCAGACAATTTATGCTCAGGGTCGCCCCGTTGAAACATTCGAAGGATCAGGTGTTTTTGTACCTACTTATAGAGGTCCGGAGACATTTGAAGGGTTTAGTTGGGGACCACTTATTTCAGATTTAAGAGTTTCAAATACTGCATCGAGGTGGTATCCAAACGGAGCAATTGTTTCAGCAAGTGATCCTACAGCCACCAGCGAGGTTCCGGGTTCCTATAATAATGCGGAGGAATTTTTTGAAACAGGTATTACTTCAAATCACTACATCAGTGCAAGTGGTGGAACTGATAATTTGAACTACTATATTTCTGCAGGACACCTGTCCCAAGAAGGTATAATTCCGAACAATAGGTTCAATAGGACATCAGTTAAAACAACTATTTCTAGTAACCTTACCGATAAGCTGAAAGCAACCTTCTCTGCAAACTTTATCAATAGTGGCGGCCAGCGAGTGCAGAATGGATCAAATACATCTGGGGTGATGCTCGGACTTCTCAGAACTACCCCTTCATTTGACAATAGAGGAGGAGTAAATCCAGACAATGATCCTTCTGGATATCAATTTGAAGATGGTACTCCAAGAGCCTACAGAGGCCAGGATGAAGGTGTGGCGATTTATGACAATCCATACTGGACGATCTATAAAAACTTCATGACTGATAATGTGAATCGAATTATCGGATATGGCCAGTTGAGCTATGAATTCACCGATTGGTTTACGTTGAATTCACGAGTAGGTATTGACCAGTATTCTGACTTTAGAAAGTTTAGAAATGATATAGGCTCAGCAACATTCGGAGCAGGTCAGGTTATCAATCATGCGATCAACAATACTGACTTAACAATGGATGTTTACGGTCTGATACAAAAGGAACTGTCTTCAGATATCTATTTGAACGGAACAGTAGGATGGAATTATTATGACAAAAAAGTAGACAATCGAAGAGAAGATGGTCAGGGATTGGCCTCAAGAGGATTCTTCAATGCAGCAAGTGCTCAGTCGTTTAGCGTGGTTGAAAGACCAACAGCGAAACAACTGTACGGTGTATATGCTGATTTTAGATTTTCGTATCAGGAAATGTTGTACCTCAATCTGACTGGTAGAAATGACTGGTCTTCAACACTTGGATCGGCCAACAATTCGTTTTTCTATCCTGCCGTTGCTCTTGGGTGGGCATTTACAGAAAACTTCGATCTAGGTGATGCCATGCCTTATGGTAAGTTGCGTGTTTCCTGGGGTAAAGTAGGTAATGATGCACCGTTCGGTTTCACTAATACTGTATTTACACAGGCAAGAGTTCGTGATGGATGGACTACACCAAACGGAACCCTGTTCCCAGCACTTGGTACAAACTCATTCGTTCCTAATAATTTGCTTGGAAACTCAGAGTTGAAGCCTGAATTCACATCCACTCTCGAAATTGGAGCTGACTTTAGATTACTTGGTGGAAGAATCACCACAGATATTACATGGTACAGAGCTTTGACAGAAGATGCGATCATTAGTGTCGACCTTCCTTTCCCTACAGGCTATTCACAGACGGTGATTAATGCCGGAGAGATTGAGAATAAAGGAATCGAGGCAGTTATCACAGGTAAGGTGGTTCAAACATCTGACTTTGGATATGAGGTTGGATTGATATTTAATAAATACACCTCAATTGTAAACGCGATTGCACCTGGTCTGGATGTAATCACAATTGATCCGTTTGGTTCTCAAAGAATACAAGTAGGTGAACCTTATGGTATCTTCTATGGAGGTAGATTCTTGAGAGATGATCAGGGAAGAAAAGTTATCGATCAAAACACTGGATTGCCATTGCAAGACCCGGTAGATGGTAAGGTTGGAGACCCAACACCTGATTTCACCCTTGGCTTTAGAAATACTTTCACTTACAAAGGATTCGAGCTTTCAATGCTGTTTGATTTCAGAAAAGGTGGAGACGTTTACAACGGAACATCAGGAGTACTCAACAATTTTGGTGTAGGTGCTGAGACGCTGAATCGAAATGAAGTAATTGTATTTGATGGTGTAGCAGCAGATGCTAATGGTCAGCCTACAGAAACGATTAATACGGTTGGAACTGTAATAGGTGGTACGGATGGTAGCTCTAACTACTATCAGGCGTATGGGTTTGTCGGTCTTACCGAGCTGACTGTACAGGACGGTGGTTGGTTGCGCCTGAGAGATGTTAATCTTTCATACAACCTACCACAATCTATTGTTGGTAAGCTGCCTTTCTCCGCTATCAATATTAATCTCAATGCAAGAAACGTATTCTTGATTACAGATTACACCGGAATCGATCCGGAAACCAACTTGACTGGCTCTGCCAGCAATGTTTTTGGATATGATTATTTCAACAATCCGAACACGAAAAGCTACGGATTCAAATTGAATGTTACTCTTTAAAATTTGACATAATGAAACTGAAAATATTTTCAATAATTACGTGCTTTGTTTTGGTCACCAGTTCGTGTGACTTTGACGAAGATATAAATGTGAGCCCAGCAACTCCTGCGGATGTATCTGCCCAGGCAATTATTCCGGCAGCACAGGCAGGTTTGGCTTGGGTGATAGGTGGCGAACTTGTCAGAATTAGTGGCTTGTTCACTCAGCAGATGGAAGGAATCAATGCTCAGCAGGCTGATAACTACCGCTATCTGTGGGTACCGGCTGATGGGGATGGTATTTACTTCAGAATGTACAATGCGGTACTTCAACCATTGGTTATAATAGCTGAGAAAGCTGAGGCTGAAGGCTCAAATCATACGTTGGGTATGGCCCAAATAATGATTGCACATGGAATTGGATCATTAACTGACTGTTTCGGTGACGTTCCTTTTACGGATGCATTTGGAGCTTTGGATGGAAATTTCCAACCCGGATATGATACACAAGAGTCTATTTATACGACTATTCAAGACCTTCTTGATAGCGGTATAACACTTTTGGAAGGTCCTGCCGGTAATGGTCCAGCTTTAGGAAGTGAAGATTTAATATATGGTGGAAGCACGGCTTCCTGGGTGGCAGCAGCATACTCTTTAAAAGCCAAATATTATCTACGATTGAGTAAGCGATCATCTACGGCGTATAGCGATGCAGAGGCAGCTTTAGCAAATGCTATTTCTTCGAATGCAGGAGATTTTCAACTCGAATTCGGAACAGCTCCCAATGAGTCTAATCCGGCATATCAATTTTCTAGAGATAGAGGTGGAAATATTGAAATAGACGACTATTTCTTCGGACTCCTCAATGGATTGAATGATCCAAGAAGGGAAGCACTGTTAGTGGAAGATGCTTCAACAGCTTCAGGTTATACCATTACTTTGAATAGCCAAACTTACTATACAACCATTGACGCTCCTGTGGTAATGACTAGCTACGCTGAGATGAAGTTTATAGAGGCGGAAATTGAGCTGATGGAAAATGCAGATACCCCTGCTGCAGAAGCTGCGCTAGCAGAAGCGATAGGTGCTTCAATCACTAAAATAGCTGGATCAAATGATGCAGCATACGTGGCTACCCATTCAGCTCTGGCTGGTCTTGCCGATGATGCGGCAAGGTTAGAGCAAATCATCACTCAAAAATACATTGCGATGTATTCAAACGGACTTGAGCCATGGACAGATTATAGAAGAACAGGTTATCCAAACCTGACTCCTGTAGCCAATGGAAATAACTCATTCAATTTGAATGGTGAGATACCAAGAAGATTGTCTTACCCAGACACAGAGATTCAATTAAACAACGCGAATGTTCCGATTAAAGATGGAAACCTGCAGACTCCACTTTGGTGGGATAATTAAATAATTGGTTGTACTCTTTTAAAAGCCGGAAGTCTATGTGGATTTCCGGCTTTTTCATATAGAGATACAAAGCTTGTAAACTGTTTATTTATTATGAGATACATCCTGGTGCTATGTATAATCATTAAAAGCTCCGACTACCTTTTTTCGCAGCTAGTATTAAATAAGGGGGAGGTAATTGACAAGGTATACTGTAAGGAAGATACACTTCAGTCATATGCTCTTTACTTGCCGAGTGATTACGCTGAAGATAGAAAATGGCCAGTGATTTTTGTATTCGAACCTGCAGCCAGAGGACCTCTTCCGGTGCATCAATATAAATTGGTAGCTGAGGAGTTGGGCTATATTATTATCTCATCCAACAATTCAAGAAATGGCTCATGGGATGTTGCGCTATCCGCTGCAAACGCCATGTTCACGGATGCTGCTTCAAAATTTAAGATTGACTCTGCCAGGATTTACACATCTGGTTTCTCAGGAGGATCTCGAATAGCTGTTAGTTTAGCTGTAATAAATGATGAAATAGATGGGGTGATTGGATGTGGTGCAGGACTCTCCAGTGTGCCTCTTTATCAGCCTCAGGTGCATCATGATTTCGTTTACGTTGGGATAGTTGGAAATAGAGATATGAACTATTTGGAGCACATCAGGTTGGAACAGCTCTTAGATGATCTTAGTATAGCAAACAATAGAATTGTGTTTGACGGTAAACATCAGTGGCCTCCAGCCAATGTGCTGCGAGAGGCTGTGTTTTGGTTGGAATATCAAGCACATGAGAGGGGTGAAAGGATTAATGAAAAATTCAAATCGAAAGTACTACTCGATAGGCAATTGTTCAGGGGAGATAGTCTCCACAAGAAAGAATGTTTGGTTGAAGCTCTGAATGTCTACGAGCAAGTGATTTCTGATTTTAATGATGACGAAAACATGCAATTAATCAAAGATCGATTGGAGGTGATTCGAAACTCAAAGGAGTTGAAGAAAGCTGCTAAAAGAAGCAAAAAACTACTCGAAGGTGAAGAAAAGCTGCAATCTGAGATTATTAGTGCTTTTTCAGAAATAGCCCAAACCAGGCTTCAGCCATCCTATGATTCTTCAGCTAAAACCAAATTATGGTGGGTGAAGAAAATCGATTCGCTGCATATATCGTCAAAGAATAAGAACATTGATAAGCGCCATTCTGCTCTCAGATCTTTGAATTTGATTTGGGCCAAATTCGCTGAGGCAAGTTTTAGTTATGAAAACTTTAAGGATTTTGACATGGCCATTTTACTGACCGAAATATGGCTCCATGCAGACCCGGAAAATATCTGGGGGCTTTGGAGCATGGCCAAGCTTCATGCCAAAACAGGCAATACTGACAAATCGATCGACTATCTATGGATGGCATATGCCGCCGGGATGAAATACCGATCTAGTTTGCAAGCACCAGAATTTGATAAATTGAGAACCGATCCAAGGTTCAAAGAGCTGGAGGCTCAACTGGAGGAACCAAAGCAATAGTTCACTTCAGTATTTGAGCGGTGTGATCCTTGGTTTTCACCTTTTCAATCACCTCTTCGATTTTACCATCCTCGTCAATGATGAAGGTCGTTCTTAGGGTTCCCATGTACTCACGCCCCATAAATTTTTTCAGATCCCATGTGCCGTAAGCTTCATGCACGGATTTGTCCTCATCTGCAATAAGCTTGAATGGCAGCTCGTGCTTCGCAATAAATTTTTGATGTGATTTCTCCCCATCGCTACTGACGCCCAACACCTCATACCCTTGCTTCTGCAAGGCTTCATAATTGTCTCTTAGGTTGCATGATTCTACGGTACAACCCGGCGTATTGTCTTTCGGGTAGAAGTATAGAACTACTTTCTTTCCTTTATAGTCCGAAAGCTTTATCGGGTTGCCGTCTTGATCCTTGCTGTTGAAATCCGGAGCTTTGTCTCCTACTTTTAGTGTGATCATAATTCTTTCGTATATATCGTGCCGTTATTGGCATTATCAATTACTTCCAATACAAACCTTCCTTTAAATGGAATGTTTTCGTTTAGTTTTTGAGACCAAATTAGATTTCTTTTTGGTTCATAGTGCATCAACACAAACTCTCCGTTGATAGTTGCCTTGAAGCTTTTGATGCCAGAACGCTCATCATCAATTCTGAACTTGAGATAATCAGCATTTGCCATTTTTAAATCAATTGATGGAGGAATGGAGTCCTCCAGAATGGTATATGAAACCAAATCTCGCGTTGAAAAAGTCACTTCATCATTTTTCCACTCACCCCCCATGTAGTTGTATCGCTTTCCGAAAACCGAGTATACGGCTGCTTTCTCTTGATTGTAATTTTGATCAGGCCTTAACGTAATCTCTATGTTCGACCTGATCGGTTGAGTTTGATTTTTGAAATGGAAAAGCTCCAGATTATTGGCCGTATCAAACTCTTTCTCAAATGCCAGATAAAGTGTGTCAAAAAGGGATCTTCTGCTCAGACTTAGAACAAATTCTTCCTGAAAATAGCTAATCTCCTGATTGGAAGGCAAAAGGCTAACCAAATGAGTTGGCACGGTCTCGCCATCTACGAACAGGCTTTTTGGAGTTCCCTTTCTCAGATCCCACAGGTAGTAGTGGTCTTCTCCATTTTGCTTGTAGGGTTTTAGGTTTTGCCATTCGTCCAGCAATACAGAAGCCTGCTGATTGGATTTGAAATGTAGGTAATTTCCAGATTGATCGAACCCGTAAACCTTTGGAGCAGAACTTATTTCTTCCTCACTCAGTAGAATTCGGGTAGTGGAGGAATTCTTATAACTATCTTCAGTTTTAATTAAGATTTCTCGCTGGTCGCTAAAATCTATCCCACGATTAGTGATCGTATAAATGTTGTGTTCATTGCCATCGGCGAGATATAGTTTATTGAAGCGGCGACTTCCTTTTTTGTGTGCCGAATAGTTGTAATGGACGAGAACGTTTCGTTGCTTCCCAAAGGGAAAGGCTTCTTTATATTCTGAAAACAAAGTGTCACCATCAAGCTCAAAAATGGTTTTCACAATACCGTTTTTATTGGGAATTCCATCCATCGGATCATATGAGTAAATCTCTACTCCAATTTTTCCTCGCAGGTTTATGGGTTCGGTAGTCTGATACCAATTTGGGGTTTTGATAAGATCAAATTCGTACCTCCCAAAGTATCCGTTTACCCTGGCAGCTTCATCAAGAGTTACAAAGGCAACTTTTTGAACAACAGGAGGGATATTATCTCTAATCTCACTGAATCCAAGCGAGAGAACATCTATAGGCTGATGATTGGCGTCCCTGATTTCGAAGTGTAGATGAGGACCACTGGATGATCCGGTATTTCCGGAATAACCAATGATATCTCCTTTTTTGAATAAAAATTGATTGGCCTCCGGAAACAGATCGATCTCAAATGATTCTTTTCGGTACTGCTCTTTTAAAGTCCATTCGGCAATTCTTGAATCAAAGGCTTCCAGATGTGCATATACTGAAAATGTACCGTTTGGATGCTGCATATACAATGCATATCCGTATCCTGAGGCAGATACTTTAATTCTGGAAATGAAACCATCAGCTACGGCGTAGACCGGAAGGCCTGTACGTCCACCTGTTTTTACATCTATACCCGTATGAAAGTGCGAACTTCTGATTTCGCCCACAGTTCCGGCCAGGTAGTTTTGCTGTCGCGGGTTGATGGGAAATTGGTATTTAATACCCTGAAACTCCTGTGCCTGAAGAGTAGATAGAATTAGAACAAACAGAAAAAGAAAAGAGTACCTCACATTATTTAACCTCAAAATCAAACATCTTATCTTCCTCCAAATATCCTACCAGTCTGTCACCTATTTGCACCGGACCTACACCTTTGGGTGTACCCGTAAAGATTATATCTCCTGTTTTTAATAGAATAAACTGTGATACATAGGCTATTATTTCATCTATTGGCCAAAGCATCAGACTGGTGTTTCCATTCTGTACTTCTTCACCATTTTTTTCCAATCGAAAATTCACATTGGTCATGTCGCGATCTCCCATGGAGATAAATTTAGAAATAGGCGCAGACCCATTGAATGCTTTAGCTATTTCCCAGGGATGTCCTTTGTCTTTCACTATTGTTTGCCAATCACGAGCGGTAAAGTCAATACCAAGACCAATTTCATCATAATATTGATGAGCAAACTCCTTCTTTACAGACTTTGCTTCCTTTTTGATTTTCACTAAAACTTCCACCTCATGATGGATATCTTTCGAAAAATCAGGGTAGTAAAATGGGTCATTGTTTTTGAGAAGAGCTGTGTCCGGTTTCATAAAAATGATCGGATGTTCCGGGCGTTCATTTCCAAGCTCCTCTATGTGTTCAGCATAGTTCCTGCCGATGCAGATAATCTTCATAGTCAATTGTATTGACTCAAAAATATAAATGATTTAGGGTCATTCTTGAACTTGTTTCAGAATCTTTTATGGATGGAGAAATTCAAATTTGAATAAAGGCTGGCTAATGAACAAGAACTTCCTCTGGCTCTTCCACTTCTACGTGACCATCAGCATTGATGGAGCGAAGAGTCACAGTTTTCACTTCATTGATCAAAATAGGATCATATTTTGCAGCCACCCGCACATAGTTTTCAGTAAACCCATGCATGATGCCTTCTTGCACATCTTCCTCAAACAATACATTAAATGTTTTGCCTAATTGCTGTTCGTAAAAGTATCTGCGTTTTTTCTCAGACAGACCTCTCAGCATTTTTGAGCGCTTATTTCGTTCAGCCTGATCCACTACCCCCTCCATTTCTACAGCTTTTGTATTTGGCCGCTCGGAATAGGTGAATACATGCAGATAGGAAATGTCCAGTTCGTTCAGGAAGTTGTAGGTGGTTAGAAATTCTTCTTCGGTCTCTCCTGGAAAACCAACAATCACGTCTACACCGATGCAGCAGTCAGGCATCAGCGACTTGATCTTTTCGACCCTGCTCTGGTACAAATCGCTAAGGTACCGGCGATTCATTTTTTTCAAAATGTTGTCACTCCCTGACTGGAGAGGAATATGAAAATGCGGGACAAATCGTTTGGATTGAGCCACAAACTCAATCACTTCATTAGAGAGGAGGTTTGGTTCGATGGATGAAATCCGAAAGCGATCTATTCCTTCCACTTCATCCAGTGCTTTGACCAGATCAATAAACTTCTCTTTACGGCGACCATCCTGTATGCCAAAATCCCCAATATTCACACCTGTAAGCACTACTTCTTTCACCTCTGTCTTCGAAATTTCTTTAGCTTGCTTTACAATGTTGGCGATACTATCACTCCGACTTTTCCCCCTGGCCAACGGGATAGTACAAAACGCACAACCGTAATTACACCCATCCTGAACCTTCAAGAAGGTACGGGTACGATCTGCGATTGAGTAAGAAGCGTTGTAGGTTTTAGCTTCTTTAATTTCAGAAGCAAATACTCCGCCTTTTGTGAAATCCTCTAGGTAATCAAAAAGTCTGAATTTCTCTGCAGCTCCAAGCACCGCATCTACCCCGGGTATTTCTGATATTTCTTTGGGCTTTAGCTGAGCATAGCATCCAATGATGGTTACAAAGCTCCCTGGTGAGATTTTCTTTGCCTCTTTTACAATTTTCTTGCATTTCTTATCTGCATTTTCTGTGACGGAGCAGGTGTTGATAATGAATATATCCGGCTGATCAGTGAAGTCAACTTTTGCATACCCTTTATCCTCAAACATCCTTGAAATAGAGGAGGTCTCTGAATAGTTGAGTTTGCACCCAAGCGTATAAAATGCAACTTTTTTCATGCGGGCCGCAAAGTTAAGGTGAATATTCTTTACGACGAATCCAGTAAATGATTATTAAAGTCTTAGTATATTAAACTACCATTGGCCTTTTTACTATGAAGCGATTCCTGTTAATAGCGTCACTCCTGTCGTGTAGTTTCTTATATGGCCAAAAAAGTGAACTGGATAGTCTCACAACTGAGCTGAAGGCTTCATCACCTGACACAACCAGAGTTTTATTGCTCCTCAAAATCGGTTTTCGATATTATCAGACCTCACCAGACTCGGTATTGAAATACACGGAGCAGGCTATGGAGCTGGCCAGAAACCTTGATTACAAAAAAGGGATTGCCAATGGATATAACAACCTAGGAACACTTGCATATTCGCAATCGAACTTCAACGAGGCAAGGAAGCATTATCAGACATTCCTGGCACTCTCAGAAGAAATCAATGACTTAGAGGGTATGAATCGTGCTTTTAACAATATTGGGATCGTGAATAAGCTTCTTGGGAATTACTCAGAATCACTTAAGTATTACAAACAGTCGCTGGAAGTAAAAGAGCAACTAGGTGATGTGCAGGGGAAGGCGGGTACCCTCAATAATATAGGGCTTGTGTACCACGAACTAGGAGATTACAAAAAAGCACTGGAGTATTATATCCAATCCATTCAAATAAAGGAGGAGTTGGGAGATAAGGAAAGCTATGCTTCTACCTACTCAAACATTGGAGCTATTCACAAAGAAACTGGAGACTACAAACTTGCCTTGGAATATTACGAGCGGGCCATGGAGATTGATTCTTCCTATAAAAAGACCTTGCGGGTAGCCACTCTACATCAAAATATGGGAGAAGTCTATTTTGAAATGGGGCAACTTGAACGGGCAATGAGGTATTATGAAGCCAGTTTCGGTGCTGCCAAAAAACTTGGAAATAGAATGCTTGAAGCAAACCTGAAAAGTGATATTGGTCGGTTGTATTTGTCCAGGAAGGAGTATGAGAAGGCACTACTCAATTTTGAAACGGCACAGCAGATATACATGGAGATTGGTCATCGGGTTGGTATTTGCCAGTCTCAATACCTAATGGGGCAGGTATACAAGGCGCTGGAAAGCTATGGATATGCGATTGCTTTGGGAAAGAGGAGCTTACAACTGGCTTTAGAACTGGAAGTGAAGAAGGAGATCAGTCAGTCAGCCCAGTTGCTTTATGAGGCTTATCAGGGGTTTGGCGATTATGAAAATGCTTTTGAATATGCGCTTTTGCACAAGGCATATGATGATAGTATTAACCAGGATACGCATGCCAAGGAAATTGCCATGTATGAGAATCGGTTCGAAATGGAACGTATCTCAAGTGAAAACCGAATGCTTGCTAGTCAAAACGAACTCAATCAGGCGGAAATAGAAAAAAATCGTCTCCAAATTCAAAGACAAAACTTGATGATCTATGGCGGCACTGTTATGTTTTTACTTTCTCTGGGGATGCTGTACATCGGTTATCGATATTACACATCAAGGAAAAGATCTATGGAGTTGCTGAAGCGCAAGAACCGGGAAATCACCCTCCAGTCTAAGGTGTTGGCAGAGCAGGCTGACGAACTAATTCGAGTCAATGAAGAAATACAAAGTATAAATGAGTCTTTGGAGTCAGAAGTAAAGAAAAGGACTGCTAAGATTCAGACCCAAAATGAAAAACTCAAGGAATATGCTTTTGCCAATGCTCATCACGTACGTGCACCTTTGGCAAGAATTATGGGCATTGCCGCTGAGCTAAAATCTGATGGACCTCTTACTGATGAGCAACGAAAAGCGCTCAACGAAAGCATTCTTTCATCTGCGGAGGAATTAGATCAGGTGGTGAGAAAGGTGAATGATATTCTCAAAAATGAGGAATAGGCTGATTCTCAATCGAGAAGAGGCTCCAGGTATTCCCACACAGTCTCTGCTACTATTTCATGTCCTTCAGATGTAGGGTGGATTCCGTCTGATAGGTTTAACTCAGGATTTCCGGCAACACCTTCCAGCAAAAAGGGAATGTAAATTGCGTCATTTTCTTTAGCTAATCTAGGAAAGGTCTGCTGAAATTGTTCGGTGTATTCTGTTCCAAGATTCGGCGGAACCATCATTCCGGCTATGATGATTTTTACATCCGGGTTCTCTTTTCTTACCGCATCTATGATATCCTGGAGGTTCTCATAAGTCTCATCCAGAGGCAGCCCCCTCAGTCCATCATTGGCTCCAAGCTCAAGAAAAAAAATATCCGGCACTGTACGAAGCACCCAGTCGATTCTACTTTTACCACCAGCTGAAGTCTCTCCACTGAGTCCTGCATTGATTGTTGTGTAGTTCAGTCCAAGTGAATCAATTCTTTCTTGAATAAGTGCTGGAAATGCCTGATCCATGTCAAGTCGATAGCCGGCAGTGATGCTGTTGCCAAAGAAAAGAATCACCTTTTTATTCTCTTTGGGCTCTTCAGTTTTGGACTCTTTTTTTTGTTGCGTCGGAGTTTTCTCACTTGAAGAATCGGTGGAAGAACTGCATCCAGCAATGAGAAGGATTGTGAAGATAATTGGAACTCTAAGTAACATTGACAGTTATTATATCGTGTGAGCAAAAGCTGTTTTGGTCTCAAACAGACTAAGTTAACATCAGAATTTGCTTTTCGTTTACTTTCTAAATTTTATACATGCCCAACGAATCATCCATTTTAGAGGTTACCTCCCTTTCAAAAACATTCAAATCTGGAACGAAAGAAGTACATGTACTTGAAGACATAAACTTTACAGTGGAAGAAGGATCATCTGTAGCAGTAGTGGGGCCATCCGGGAGCGGCAAGACCACACTGCTTGGGTTGTGTGCTGGTTTAGACAGACCATCGATCGGTTCAATCACACTTAACCACATTTTGCTGGATCGGTTGAGTGAGGATGAAATGGCACAGGTACGAAATCAGTATGTAGGCTTTGTTTTTCAAAACTTCCAGTTGATTCAAACGCTGACAGCTCTGGAGAATGTGATGATTCCGCTGGAGTTAAGAGGAGTGAAAAGCGCCCGGAAGCAATCTTCAGACTTGCTTGAGCGTGTAGGATTGGGTGAGCGTATGCATCACTACCCATCTCAACTTTCGGGTGGTGAGCAGCAGCGAGTAGCTATTGCACGGGCTTTCTCCAATGAGCCAAAAGTACTTTTTGCAGATGAGCCCACCGGAAATCTGGACGAAGAAACCGGCCAATCTGTAGAGGATTTATTGTTTGAGATCAATCAGGAGAAAGGCACTACGCTCATTCTTGTGACACATGATTTGGAGCTGGCCGAAAAGACAGAGAAAATCATTCAGCTCAAAGGCGGGCAGATCATTGACCAGCGAAAGGGCTCCAATGTAATCAGTCTGAGATCCACAGCCTCATAGATTCATGGATCGAAAAATAAGAATCGAACCCCCGAAATATAGTCGTTCCTGGCCCTGGAAAATGGCATGGAGGGATAGTCGCAAGAGCAGAGGAAAGCTGTTTCTTTTCATTGCCGCCATCTCACTCGGCATAGCCGCGATGGTTGGAATCACTTCTTTTAGGGAAAACCTGTTGGAGGAAATAGACAAACAAGCCAAGGGGTTGGTAGGCTCGGATGTGCGCATTCGTGGTAGGAGAGACTTGCCAGATAGCTTGTTGCAGTCATTTAAATCCATGGTTTCGGATCATTCCAAGGAGAGCTATTTCGCCTCCATGGTGATGTTTCAGAAGTCAGGAGGCACACGATTGGTGCAGGTAAGAGCACTGAAGGGTGACTATCCCTACTATGGTGCAATAGTGACAAAGCCGGAGCAGGCCTCAAATGAGTTTCAAGACGGCAAGTTTGCGCTAGTGGATGAAAAATTAATGATTCAGTATGACGCTCAGGTAGGAGACAGCCTTCAAGTAGGTAATGTCACCTTTGAGATCATTGGAGCCATCACTCAAATCCCCGGGCAAACCGATGTTTCAGCTTCCATTTCTCCGGTAGTTTACATTCCATTCAAATATCTTGAAGCAACAGGCCTAATAAAGAAAGGAAGTAGGATTAACTATGTCCACTATTTTCAGTTTTCGGAAGAGGTAGATTCCACAGGCTGGGGTAAGCTGGCAGCACACACCGAGAGTAAAGGATATGATGTGGAAACCGTGGAAGAAGAGAAACAAGAGACGGGAGAAGATTTTGAAAACCTGTCTGATTTTCTGGAGCTGGTAGCATTTACCGCCCTGCTATTGGGATGTCTTGGAGTGGCAAGCTCCATCTATGTCTATGCCAAAAGCAAGATCCAATCGGTAGCTGTTTTGAGATGTCTGGGCATGAAAGCCAGGCAGGCGGTCAGTGTTTACCTGATTCAGGTCACGTTGTTCGGATTCATTGGCGCACTTATCGGCAGCATCCTGGGACTGGCTATCCATCTATATCTTCCTGCAGTGGTTCAGGATTTTCTACCTATAGATATCGAGCCCACACCCTACTGGCCGGCACTCTTTGTTGGAGTGCTGATTGGAATTGTCATCTCCTTGTTGTTTGGGTTATTGTCTTTAGTGGGTCTTAGAAACATCAGTCCACTTTCTGCCATTCGATTGGGTTTTGGAGAGTCCAGGTACAAATTCGATAAAGCTCTGATTCCAATCATCGGAGGTATTATGCTGTTCATTTTTCTTTCAGTGTATTGGCAGATCCAATCCTGGACTGAGGCATTGGCTTTTTCAGGTATACTGATCGGGGCGATCCTGTTTTTAGGCGTGATTGGAAAGGGTTTTAGCTGGCTCACTCGCAAGCTTATCCCGGCCAATCTGAAATATGTCTGGAAGCAGGGATTTTCGAACCTTTACCGACCTAATAACCAAACTGTGATCTTGATTACGGCACTTGGGTTGGGAACCTCATTCTTAGCTACGCTCTATTTTATGCAGGATTTGCTGGTGCAGCGTGTGTCCCTGTCTGCTGCCAACGATCGGCCAAATACGATCTTGTTTGACATTCAATCGGAACAGCATGAGGAGATCAAGGAGGTGACTTCAGCGTATGACTTACCTGTGATTCAGGATGTGCCCGTGGTAACGATGAGGCTGCTGGAAGTGAAGGGATTTACCAAGGATGAAGCTTTTAACGATACTACCGTTTCCATTTCAGACTGGGCGTATAGCCGCGAGTACCGGGTGACCTATCGGGACTCGCTGATTGATTCGGAGAAAATTGTGGAGGGAGAGTGGATTAGTGAAGTGCGTAACGACAGCATTTTTATCAGCATCGCTGAGGGGTTTAAGGATAATCTGGATATTGAGCTGGGAGATGAGCTGGTATTCAATGTGCAGGGTGCCATCTTAAAAACGTATGTGGGTAGCTTCCGCGAAATTGACTGGCGGAGGGTACAAACCAACTTCCTGGTACTATTTCCAAAAGGAGCCCTGGAGCGTGCTCCGCAGTTTCATGTGCTGGTCACTCGTGTGGATGACATGATGAAGTCCGTCAAATACCAGCAGGAGGTGGTGAAGAAGTTTCCCAATGTCTCCATTATTGATCTGGAGCTGATATTGAAAACCCTGGAGGATGTGCTGGGCAAGGTGGCGTTTGTGATTCAGTTCATGGCCTTTTTCAGCATTGGAACGGGGATCATTGTGATGATCAGCTCGATTATCCTCAGTAAGTTTCAACGGGTGCAGGAAAACGTTTTATTGCGAACATTAGGAGCATCCAAAAAACAACTGTGGGCAATCACCATCGCCGAATACTTTTTTTTGGGTGCATTGGGAGCACTCAGCGGGATATTTCTGGCTACTCTTTTCTGCACCTTACTTGGACAGTTTTTATTCGAGTTCACCTTTGTACCCAATCCCCTGCAGATAGGCATGGTGTTCGTTCTGGTCACCGGTATGAGTGTTCTTATAGGCCTGCTCAATAGCCGCAGTGTAGTGCGTGAGTCCCCAATGGAAGTGTTGAGGAGAGAGGGATGAGGCGATTTGAGGGATTAACGCCTAACTAGCGAGAGTATGCCCACCAGTTGTAAAGAGCACTAAACTAGCGAAACTGCCCAATCCCCACAACAGTACCTACGAAGCACTGCGTTCTCCCGATCAAATGCCAGAACCACAGAAGAAGCTAGCAGCACGGAGGTCTCAGAATGGGCAGTGAAGCGGGCAATTAATCGATGAAATTGGCAGAATGCTCATTTGGCGCATAACTGCTAGCGCATGTTAGGCTCAGTTTTTATCCAGTTGGCCAAAAGTCCTTCTAGATCTTCCGAGTTATCGAGTTCATCATATTGATCATCCAGTTGGCCTAATTCGTCACCTATGCTATCGTCCACCAAGTTGTTTGCGATGTACTGTGAAAATTCAGGTTCACTAAGTTGGTCGTAGTTAACCAGTTTCAGAGCCTGTTCAAGCAAGTCGGCTGTTGCAGTTGCTCCAATTGTTCGTAAAACTCTGAGAGTTTCGTATCCGAACATTCCATAGGAATTATCAAAATACTGGTTGAATCCTCCGTTCAAAACTTGTTGATTCAAAACACCAATCAGATACACTGCTTTTTGAGTATCATCGAGTTCGTTCACCGAATCTTTCCAGTGGGCATAGTTAGCCCAGTCTGTTACTGCGCTACGTAGATGTTCACCAGCAGAGTTATACAGTTTGTCAATTAGTTCCGTGTTGGAGAGGTTCTCTTGCGACATGTAAGTATTGAGCCTAACATTAATGTAACGCGCACAAACCCGTGCAAAACGTTATTTACTGTACAATTTAGGATTGGTGCGGCTAATCTCCAAGTTGATTTACCTCCTCCTCATCGGGTAGTCCACTTTTTCCAGCTCTCGCTCGATTAGCCTCTCAATGCGCTTCATTTTGTAGTTGTCGTCTTTGCTCACCAGGGTGATCGCTACTCCGCTGGTTTTTGCCCGTGCGGTTCGGCCTATCCGGTGTACATAGTCAGCGGCATCATTTGGCACATCATAGTTTACCACCAGGTTGATGTCCTTGATGTCGATCCCACGGGATAGCACGTCTGTGGCTACCAGGATACGAAGCTTCTTAGCCCGGAACTTCAACAAAATACGCTCTCGCTCATCTTGCTCCAGCATGGAGGAGATACCCTTGGCTTCCAGTCCGGCCTTCTTCAGGCTTTGTACAATCTCAGAGACTTTCTTTTTAGTAGAACTGAAAATCAGGATACTTTCAAAAGCATCGTATCGCCCTATTAGTTTGCTTATCAGTTCGGTTTTATAGCCCTCTTCCACACGATACACCTCCTGGCTAATGTTTTCTGCAGGCTTGGCCAGTGCCAGTTCTATTTTCTTGGGGTCTTTTAGAATTTCCCTCGCCAGCTTCTCAATCTTGGGTGCCATGGTGGCACTAAACATGGAGGTTTGCTTGAGATTTGGGAGGAAGGTGATAATTTTCTTGATATCATCGTAGAAGTTCATGTCCAGCATCCTGTCTGCCTCGTCAAGGATGAGGTGCGAGACCTGATCAAACTTCACATAACCCAGATTCAAATGCGAGATGAGCTTTCCGGGGGTTGCCACCACAATGTTGCTGCCCTGAGTTAGCGCTTTCTTTTGCTGGGCAAAATCAGAACCATCACCACCGCCATAGATAGCAATGGAGTGTACGGGCAGGAAATAGGAAAATCCCTGAATCTGCTGATCAATCTGAATAGCAAGCTCTCTCGTTGGCACTACAATCAGCACCTTCACATCATCACTTGGGTTTTGAGCCAGGTGGTTGAGTGTGGGGATGACGAAAGCTGCCGTTTTCCCAGTGCCGGTTTGTGCGCAAGCTATGAGGTCTCTTCCTTCTAAAATGGCCGGGATGGCTTCTTCTTGTATGGGAGTTGCCTCAGAAAATCCCATGTGATCGATCGCTTCAGTTAGTTGATCGTCAAGGTTAAAATCATTGAATTTCATGTGCGGCAAAGATGCATTAATCCGATAAATAAAAAATCCCCCTGAAAGGAGGGGGATGAAAAATCATCTTTAAATCATTTTATTTTAGCCAGCCTTCTGTTTTCCCTTTTTTGGCAAAGAATACCAGCCCTATACCAATCAAAAGAACCATGATGGGCATGATGGCTCCACCGGGACCATACACTTCCATTGAGTTGCTCATAAAGAAGTTGTAAAACATTTGTACAAGGATACCTGCCAGCGAAATAATCAAGACCGTATGAGCGAGCTTCTTTCTCAAAAGCAGCAGTAAGCTTCCCAGGGCTCCTCCCCAAACAGCGATAGCAAAGGCAGCTGTTGCCCAGGCGGGAGTCTGATTGATTAAATCCTGAACGGCTTGCTCCATTTGGGCAATTACATCATCAGGGGCGTAGGCCTGACTAAGGTATGCACCTACGCCTGCCAGATTCCATAACAATGCAATTACAGACACCACCCAAAACCATACGGGCGGCTTTCCAGATTCATTTGTCATAATTAATTTAGGTTGGTTAATGATTAAATATACGGTTTTATCGCCATTACTTGTGCAAGGTTCTTATCTTATGATCATGAAAGTATTACTCGCTACCTGCCTGTTTCTGTCAGCCACTTTTTTGCCTGCTCAAATAATGAAAGCCGGGCAATGGCGGGGTGTTATCCATTACTCAGATGCCGATATTCCGTTCATTCTGGAATTGGGGTACCCGAATGGAGAAGTGCCTGAGCTGACAATCGTGAATGGGAGTGAGCGAAGAGTGATCTCAAACGTGAGGATGGAAAATGACAGTATGATCATTCCCCTGGACCCTTTTGATGTTGAGATTCGCACGGCTTTTTCGTCCATGAAAATGGAGGGAGTCTATCGAAAATACTACAGAGATTTATCTATTCCATTTTCAGCTTCTTTTGGTAAACCCAGAATGACCAAAACCAGTCCCAGACCTTCACCGGTGATTGAAGAAAAGTGGGCTGTGACCTTCTCTCCCGGATCTTCAGATTTGTCCAAAGGTGTCGGAATGTTTAAGCAACGTGGAAATACGGTTACAGGCACAATCATGACACAGGTGAGTGACTATCGGTATTTTGAGGGGATTTTGGATGGGGACTCCATTAAGCTTTCAAGCTTTGATGGAGCGCATGCTTTTGGATTTTTTGGGGTGAAAACAGAAAATGGATGGCAGGGAGAAATGATCTATGATGACGGCTACTCTGAATCATGGGAAGCCGTGTATGATGCGGATGCTGAGCTGGAAAACCCTTTCGAAATGGTAGGGGTTGAGCCAGGAACACACAAGCCCTATTACGATTTGTTGGGGGCAGGTGAAGGGCCAAATGCAATTGATCCAACCAAATATGAAGGACAGATTTTGATTATTCAGCTGTTTGGCACCTGGTGTCCTAATAGCCTGGACCAGACCAACTATCTGGTAAAGTGGTATGAAAAAAACAAAGAAAGGGGTGTCTCCATATTGGCGTCCTCTTTTGAAGCAAACTATTCACAGGAGTATGGATTGAGCCGCCTGGAGAAATATCGGGAGGTCAATAAAATACCGTATGATTTGGTATTGGGAGGCAGGCTAAGCAAAACTGGAGCCGCTATGCCATTTCCTTTTATGAAGCGCATAGAGGCCTTTCCCACGCTTGTGATATTGGATAAGCAGGGCTATGTGCGATACGTTCATAGCTACTTTAATGGTCCGGCTACAGGTGATTATTACCAGACCTTTGATCAGCGATTCAATGAGATCATTGACGCACTACTTGCTGAATAGCTCTGTCGACATCAGGAATGCTGAAGTTCCATTTCCTTTACCACCCGGTAATGGTCATCGGACTTCAATATGGCAAATTCAGAGTCGCTTTCATTGGCTGAATCATCATGGATAATCCACTGACTTGTCTCAGCCAACACTCGTCCCTTGCCATAATCACTTTCCACCATGTCACCGATTTTTACTCTCTTCATACGATCGATTACAGGTTTATTAGGACCGGTAAGGTGCAAAATAAATCCGAGAGAGTCCGGAAGATTATGAGAGTACTTGTTAAGAATTATGAAATCTTACTTCTTTCTTTTACAGAAAATCCGCCAGGTAGGGTAGGTGAAAGTCTCCGTTTTGTTTACCCATTCCCCGGCCCAATTGTAGCCTTCTTTAGAGATATTGGAGAAAGTTAACCGGTAAAATCCGGGTGTTTGATTTGGTGCAGGTTGATCCCTGTAAAGGACGATATCTCCGTTTTCATTTTTATTTCCTTCCCAGGCTGAGAGCACAGGCGTGGGTGCGCTTGAAGAGTAATAATGGACATACCAGCGAGCACTATCTGCATTGTACTGACGGATACTTCCGGAGTGAGCACCATCTTCTTTAAGCGTTTCATCCTGCACAGCCATTCCATTCATGATGTACTTAAATGTCCAGTTCATCATCACCGTGTCTGCCCAGGTATTTTGATCGATTCGCGAAACGGACTTGCAAATACATGTTCCAATGAGTGGTGCAAAATCAGCAGTCTGCTCAGGAGCTTCCGGATTTAATTTTCCGAATGGATTTTTAGCGGAAGGTTCGTAATCATATTGTGAATAAATACCAGAAGTGACACAAAAGAAGAGTAAGTAGGTTAGCTTTTTCATATTTCAGAAACAAGCCAACCTTGAGATACACTTACATACCAACCAAAATAAATGGAGCCCAGTAATGAGGACGGGCATATTGCTCAGAACTCAGCAAGCTTAGTTTGGCCTGACGAAGCGCTGCATTGTAGCCATGATGCTCGTTGTTGAGATTGTACTTGTAAAATTCAATCATCATCTGAGCAGTGGAGGCATCTACCACCTGCCAAAGGGAAACAATGATGTTGTTTGCTCCAGCATATTGCAAGGCTCTACTCAGTCCTACAATACCTTCACCCTTTGCTACTTTTCCAAGACCGGTTTCACAAGCTGAAAGAGTCACCAGATCAGCATCGATATTTAGGTTGTAGATTTCTCCCGTGTAGAGACTACCATCCTCATCATCACCAGGCTTAAGGAAAATTCTGGAAAGGGCGGGTTCCGACTCATTGACCAGCCCGTGGGTGGCGAAGTGGAGGTATCGGTACTTGCTCAAGTTCTCCTTTTTAAAATTTGACTCGCTGGCATCACGCCCTGTCTGTACCTTGGTTTCGCAGTTGCTGCCCATAAACAAATACCTGATTTCATCGATCTCCTTTTCTGAATCTGGCAGGGTAGCCATTCTGATTTCATTGTCTTCAAAACTAACAGGGGCTATGAGTAGAATCTCAGGTTTTATTTGTTTGTCATCCGCTTTTCGTTCATTGAACAAGGTGGCAGAATAATCATACGAGACATGATATTTTTTAATAAGGAATTGCGTGTTTTCATACGATTCAGATGTATCATCAGGCTCTACGAAAGCTTCGAAAGGAAGTGTTCCCAAAATACCATCTGGTAAAATGACAAGCTCGGTAATATTAGAAGATAAATTAGGAATCAGTAGCGTATGAAGTGATTTCGCACTTCGGAGAAAGGTTGATTGACTGTTGTACTTAATGCCATTTCTAAGACCAGATATCAGTTTATCAAAATCCCCTCCCTTTGGCTTTCGGACTGCTTGAACTCCCTTTTTGGCAATGATAAAAATGTAGATTTCGTCTTCTCCGAGAAAGTAGGATAGCATTGCGGAATTGTCTGATAGGTGCCGCTGAACCGATGCAACGGTAGCAATGGATTGATCATACTTCAGTCGATAGTATTCAGGGTAGTTGGTTTCCAGATTTTCAATGAAGTCTCTATACGCATTTTGATAGGTAAAGAGCAGATCCTTCATCTCTTGATTGTCTGCGTTTTCCTGCTGGGCTAACTGTTGCTCCAGATAGGATATCTCATCTTTCAGACTATCCTCCAACAAGATTTGCTCATCTGGTATACCGGCAAATTTCTTAGCTTTTGATTCGGTAATGGCCTCAAGTAGAACCGAAGACTTACTTCGTTCACAAAAATCAAAAGCCGTCTGAAGGTGCTTCTTCCTGTTGAAACTTTGCTCACTCAGAATAAGTGATAGCTGGATGCCGTTTTCATAAACCTCTTTTGCAATTTGTCCCAACCGCAGTTTATCCTGTTCATTCAGTCTTTTTCTACGGATGATGGTGATGAGGTCATCACACTTTTGGTAGGTGGCTATCGCGCCTGTTAGGTCCTTTACATTGAGAGATTTTTCGAAATGCAATGCCCCTAGAGTAATCGCCTTTGCTTGCAAAGTCCTTAATAGAATATCACCATTGAAATAGTTTTCGAGTTTCGGCAGTTCATAGATATCTGAAAATACCTGCTCGGGAAGATTGGCGTAGATCGCTCGCTGATAAAACTCCACAGCGACCTTAAACTCACTTTTTGCTTTGTGAATTTCACCAATCAGGTAATAGGTGTTCGCCACATCCGGGTGTTTTTCACCAAATAAGCTGATGTACATCTGAAGTGCTTCCTTCTGATTGAGTAGCGCTTTGTCGTATTCCTTCTTTTCCAGATGAACCCTTCCAATGATAGATTGTATGTAAGCTTTGTTGGGATGTTCTTCCTGATAGGTAGCTTCATAGATTAGTCGCACATTGTTGAGCTGTTGCAACGCTTCGTCAAAGTTTCCTTGCTCCATGTTTGCAAAAGCAATGTTGAGATTGGCTCTCAGCGCTCTTCGACTACTATTTCCAATTTTCTCTTCATAAATGTCTTTGGCTCGATTGAAATAAATCAATGCTTGCAAGGGGTCGTCCTTCAGATAAACCCGACCAAGGTTGTTGTAAGAGTTTGCCACCTCTATGGATTGTGAACCGAAAAGTTTTCTTCGCATCACGAATCCCTGCTCATGATATTGGATGGCGAGTTGTTTGTTTTCATTATTGGTATACACCAATCCGAGTGCATCCAGGCAGTTAGCTTTTTCTTCTGAATCTTCATCTGAAAAGTGTTTCTCTGCTTCAAGCAAATGTTCCAGTGCGTCATCATTTCTGCCAAGGTTGAGGTAACTCACCCCGAGCAGCGTAAGGCATCTAGCTTTCAAAATCTGCTCCGACGGGATGTCTGAAGAAATAAATTCCAGGGTATTCTCAGCCAGACTTTTGGCATGAAATGGATCGCCTGACTCTATCTGACAACTTACCATTTTGAGGTGAGAATCTACATAGTCTGGATACTGCTGGTTAGCAAAAAACAGATCTCCGGCCTCCTTGTATTGAGTGTAGGCATTTGAGTAGTCACCATTCTGATAAAAGGAATTGGCCTGCTGTAGCTGGCTCTGTTGTGCCTGAATCTCGATTGAAAACAGTATGGTAGTAGCTATAAAAACCTTTCTCATGGATTTAGAATTTATAAACATAGCTTACACTTAGCACCTCATCTCTGGTCAGTCCGTCGGGGTTAAAGTCCCGATCGACAAGTTTCACACCTTTGATGATCTTAATGCTATTGTTTACATCGAAGTGGTACCCGAAACTTCCAAGAATAGAAAGTGCCAGACCGGTGGTGTTGTCAAGTTTTTCACGTTCGCCAGTAGTTGTGTTTTCCGCTTCATCCTTTATGATGCGGTAGATTGGTAGGGCTCCAAGTGAAAAGTTAAAGTTGGTGAAGCGCCAGTTTTTTTCTACTCTCAGCATCACATCAATACCTCTTAAAAGATTGTGACCAACGTTGTATTGTTCAATGTATTCTCTGTCTGGATAATTAGGAAATCCACTCCATAGGAATTGATTGCCATTTCTAGTCAGTGGGATCTGTATACCGGTTGCAAAGAGCCAGTTTCTACTTATGGCAGAGATGCCCGCGATAGCATCATATGAGCCAAGACTTTGCTGATAGTACATGTGAATGGGAGCATCCACTCCTCCTGTATGTTCATTATTGACTGTTTTGTTTGCATCGTTTGTAGGTATCTTGGCTCCAAGGGTGCCATTGATGTTCCACTTCTCCGAAGATTTTAACAGCCGTGTGTAGCTCATTGAAATATCACCTAGTCCGGCAGTTTCTCCAAGTGTTCCATTTACCCATTGATATGGTAACTTAATTTGGAATGAACTGTAATCATTTATCCCAAGATTGAAATCTATTGTGGCGGCATAGATGATGGGGGTCAATAAGCTAGTTCCTTTATAGTAATTAAACTCAATAGACCGGAGTTTAATGGCTATTCGCTTGCTATAATTCTGGTCCGGCTTCATGGCACCCATGGTGCAAAAGCCTGCATCGCTACAGCCCTGAGCATATATACATGTGGTTGAAAGCAAAAAAAGTGATAAAACAAAAAGATGTCGATAGGTGCGCATGGTTGTGATGATAGGATTATACGACTATACAATAATACGTAATCAAGAAACACTTACTTCAGAAATTTTTTCTTTTCGATTAAACCATCGGACAGAGGAGCTGTCAAAGGTGCAAATCATTTGAAAACTAATACTGATAATACGATTATGAAAAAGCTACTATTTATTACCGCGATTGCCTTTGCTACTTTTTTGACCTCATGTAGTAAGGATGAAGAAGTTGGGACGAGTGACATCCTGGAAGAAATGGATGCGGAAGCTGACGCAGCACTTGAGTCCAATTATGAAGATATTGACATGATTGCCGAAGCTGGTGTGGCCTTTACCGATGAATCAGGCAGAGTAGAGCGTGATGAAATCCTTGACTGTGCGGATGTGACGCATGATCAGGAGAATAAAACGATAACCATTGATTATGGTGATGGCTGTGAAATTAGAGGAGGAAGGATTTTGAAAGGAAAAATCATCATCGAGTATAATGAAAGAAAACTGATACCCGGCGCTTATAGAATTATCACGCTTGAAGACTTTTACATTGATGAAGTGCACGTAGAAGGCACTAGAACACTCACTAATATTTCTGAAAGCCTTGAAGACGATCCTACGTTTAGCATTGAGTTGGTGGGGGGAAAGCTTTCATTCCCTGATGGAACCACAGCTACTAGAGACGCTGAGCATGTAAAAACATGGATCAGAGCCAGCAATCCCTTGAATGATGAGTGGCATGTAGATGGCGAAGCAAATGGATCTAACCGCAGAGATGTGAGATACGAAATTGAGATTCTTGAGACACTAATTTTCAAGAGATCATGTAGAGCAAGCAGAGTGTTTATTCCTGTGGCGGGTATCAAGCAGGTGACCTTTGGTGATAATGTTGCAGTGATCGACTATGGAGATGGAGCGTGCGACAATGAAGTGACCATAACACTCAATGGAGAAACATTTACAAAAACTATTGAGCCTAGAGGAGAGCGATAGAATATAATTCTTCAGGTAGGTTAATTGCCCCATGACTCTTCGGAGGATTGGGGCTTCCTTGTTTACAACTCAGCTGTGAAAGCATAAGAAATGATATTGGCACCCATTTTTAGTGCCTCCAGACGAATGGCTTGCGGATCATTGTAAACTGACTGATCTTCCCATCCATTCCCCAAATCTGATTCATAAGAATAAAAACAAACCAATCTGCCTTCATAGATAATTCCATAACCCTTTGGAGGCTTTCCATCATGCTGATGAATCTTGGGTAGCCCATCATCAAAATCGAACTTTTGATGGTAAATAGGGTGATCAAATGGTATCTCGACGAACTCTAACTCGGGAAAGACTTTTTTCATTTCCATTCGTACAAACTGATCCAGTCCGTAGTTATCGTCTATATGGAGAAAGCCACCAGAGGTGAGATAGCTTCTTAGGTTTTCAGCCTGAGCATTATTAAAAACCACGTTTCCGTGCCCAGTCATGTAGACATACGGGTAGAGGTATAGATCAGGACTACCTACACTCACCACATCTTCTGAGAGTGCCAGGTTAGTATTTATTTGCTCGTTGCAAAACTCAATGAGGTTAGGCAGGGCTGTTTTATTTGCATACCAGTCACCACCTCCATCGTATTTAAGTTTAGCGATTTTTACTGGCTGGGCTGAGGCACTCAATGTCCCTATCAACAGAAGAATCCAAAGTTTTCTCATAGACTCAATTATACTGATGTTGAGTCAAATAGTTTTAATCAAACAACTCAATCAACGGATCGCCAGAGGCTCCACTAGGAAGTGCGATATTTAAAAGCATGGAGAGTGAAGGTGCTATGTCTGTGATTGAGACAGGTCTAAAGCTTGTTCCTTTTTTAATTCCGGCTCCATAAAAAATGATCGGAATATGTGTGTCGTAGGTATAAGGTGTACGATGATCTGTGCCTTGTCTGCCCCATGCATCATTGAGGTCACTTGGTGATAGTATGTAAAGAATATCACCACAACGCTTATTGTCATATCCGTTTTGCAAGCGGACAAGCATGGGGTCTGTAAACATTCTCATGGCTACCATATCAGCGTCAAATGCCTCTACCACATAATCTTCTTTGGTCAATGTGCTGATCACCTGATCTTTAACCTCCTTCAGGCTGAGATTTTTACTTTCTATCAACTCGTGATTCAGATAAACCTGCTCATTGATTATATAGCTGATCCATTTTCCATCACCGTATTTTTTTACCAGATCATCATTCAAAATAGACTTGATATATCCATTGTTGTGATAGCCAGATGGCATTTTGTTTTTGTACATATAGGCAGGCACGTCGGTAGCTCCATGATCTGCCGAGAGAAAGACCAGGTATTTTCCTTCACCAACAGTTTCATCCAGAAAATTTAAGAACTCACTAATCTCCCGATCTAGCCTTAAGTAAGTGTCTTGAACCTCCATAGACCGGGGGCCAAATTTGTGTCCAATATCATCAGTCGCTGAAAAGCTCATCGTCAAAAAATCTGGTATGGTATCCATTCCCATTTTTTCACCTGTCACAGCTCGCATGGAAACTTCTTTCACCAGCGTATTGGTAAAAGGCGTGTACTTCAGCAATGAATTGTCTTTTTTGTGTTTTGGTAGATCGTGAGGGAATGTCACTCCCAGTCCTTTTCTAAGCTCCTGTTCATAAGGATTTTCATCCTCGATGCTTTCATTGTACACTTCAGGTCTTCTCAGTAAATCCCACTTTTCGCTCAAAAACTGAGTCGGTCTGTTTAGCTTATTGTATTCTTTCACCCAGTCAGGTAAATCATTTCGGTAGTAGGTACTTGTGATCATGTTTCCACTCTCCAGATCGTACCAATAAGCCCCTGTTGGGTTGTGTCCTGCGGGTATGGCAGCACCACGGTCTTTCAGCGAAATGCCAACCACCTTGGCATTGAAGTTGTAAAAAAGTCTAAGTTCATCTGTTATTGTGGTGGTCTTTACATTTCTGGGAGACACCTCTCCATTTGATGTACCCCCGACCACAGATGCAGTGGTGTCTTCAACGCAGTTGAACTTCCGATCAATCGATGGCACATACCAGTCATTTCCAACAATTCCGTGGCGAGAAGGTGTTGTACCGGTAAAAATGGACGTATGTCCCGGGCCTGTTTTGGTGGGGATGTAGTTGTAGTGCGCATTTCTGAATAAAAATCCATCTTCCACTAATCTTTTAAATCCTCCTTCTTCAAAATCATTGTAATAGCGGGAGATATAGTCATAGCGCATTTGATCAACAACGATACCTACCACCAATCTTGGCTTTTCCTGAGCTTGAAGGCTATTAATGAGGAGAATTAAGAGTATAGACAAGAGTTTTTTCATAGCAGTTTTTCCTAAAAAACGTGAAGGTATTAAACCAAAATTATTCCAGAGTTAAATCGTTTGCATTGTTATGTGAATTTTCGATAAAAGATCAGGCAAACAGTATGGCTTTAAGCCTGTAATTTTGCGGCCATGCAAGATAAAATCCTGATCCTTGATTTTGGTTCTCAATACACCCAACTCATCGCCAGAAGAGTGAGAGAGCTAAATGTCTACTGTGAGATTCATCCGTTTAGCAAGTTTGAAATTACTCCCGATGTAAAAGGAGTGATCCTTTCAGGAGGTCCATGCTCGGTACTGGATGAAGGCTCGCCCGATATGAATATGGATGATCTCGGAGATTTGCCAGTATTAGGAATTTGCTACGGAGCACAGCTTCTCGTTCAAAAAAACGGTGGGACAGTAGCTAAATCGAATCACAGAGAGTACGGCAGGGCAAATCTAAAAACAGTTGATTCACATTTTGACCTGCTGAAAGAGGTAGAAATAGGTTCTCAGGTTTGGATGTCTCATGGAGATACAATTACCAACTTGCCCGAAAATTTTCAGCTTATATCAGCTACAGAATCCATACCGGTAGCAGCATATAAAATCAAAGATAAGCCTGTTTACGGCATTCAGTTTCACCCGGAGGTTACCCACAGTATTCAGGGGAAAGTAGTCCTTCGAAACTTCGTTGTTCATATCTGCAAGGCATCTCAGGATTGGACGCCAGATATCTTTGTTGAGGAGACAGTAGCTCAGCTAAAGGAGCAACTTGGAGATGATAAGGTAGTCCTGGGACTTTCAGGTGGAGTAGATTCTTCAGTAGCTGCAATGCTCATTCATCAGGCCATAGGAAAAAACCTCTACTGCATTTTTGTGGACAATGGACTTCTCAGGAAAAATGAATTTGAAGATGTACTAAAGTCCTACGAGGGTCTTGGACTAAATGTAAAAGGAGTAGACGCCAAGTCTCGTTTTTACAATGAATTGAAAGGTGAGAGTGATCCTGAGAAAAAGCGAAAAATTATCGGAAGAGTTTTTATTGAGGTATTTGATGAGGAGGCAAAAAGTATCAAAGATGTAAAGTGGCTGGGGCAGGGTACTATCTACCCCGATGTGATTGAATCTGTATCAGTCAATGGCCCTTCAGTGACCATCAAGTCTCACCACAATGTTGGTGGACTGCCTGATAAAATGAACCTGAAAGTGGTGGAGCCACTCAACACGCTTTTCAAAGACGAAGTAAGAAACGTAGGTAAAACACTCGAAATTCCTGATTTTATTTTAGGTCGTCACCCATTCCCAGGACCAGGATTGGGCATCAGGATTCTAAGTGACGTTACTGCCGAGAAGGTGAGAATTCTTCAGGATGTGGACGCCATTTTCATCAATGGATTGAAAGAAGAGGGACTCTATGATGAAGTTTGGCAGGCAGGTGCAATGTTGCTGCCTGTTCAGTCAGTAGGAGTAATGGGTGATGAAAGAACCTACGAAAATGTGGTTGCTCTCAGAGCAGTAGCTAGCCTTGATGGGATGACTGCTGACTGGGTGCATTTGCCTTATGAATTTTTAGGAAGAGTTTCGAATAAGATCATCAATCAGGTAAAAGGAGTAAACCGAGTAGTTTATGATATCAGCTCCAAGCCACCTGCCACTATTGAGTGGGAATAATCGTTAGCTTTGGAAATAAAGAATCAGCCGTGAGATCAATCTTTTTTAGTCTTTTATTTTTTGCATTTCTAATTGGTTCCGCTCAGTCCAATCAGGGGGAGTACCTGGAAGCCAAGCGTCAATTTTCGTTAGGAAACTATCGAGAAGCAATGCAGGCTTTTCATTATTTGAGCAACGATGATGTTTTTGGGGAGTATGCTTCGTTTTATTATGCCCTTTCCGCATTGAAACTCGATCAGCCTAAAGTGGCGGAAGATATGTGGAAGCAGATCAGGGTGAAGTATCCTGATTGGGACAAACAGCAAGAAGTTGATTTTTGGCTGGCGTATGTTGCCTTTGATCAGGGTAAACTCTGGCAAGCGTTTAGAGAGGCAGAATCACTACCGGAAGATTGGAAAAGTTTTCTGATAAATACGTACATAGGTAAAATGTCTCTTTCAGCCTTAGATTCGGCCTATGCACTCAATCCAAACAACAAAAGTATTGCGGAATTTTACCTGAAAGCCATTAAGGATCAGCCATATGACGAGCGCGATCAGTTTATGATGATCGAGCTCGCTGAAAAGTTTGATCTGGAGTTGGGGGGAGACGAAAGCCTTCCTGTGATTAAGAAAGATGAATATGCCGTAGCTGTAGTGCTTCCCTTTATGTACGAGTCATTGGGGAATCCCCAGACTGTTATCAGGAACTCTATCATTTTCGACCTGTATCAGGGAATGGAATTAGCACAACGAGAGCTGTTGGATAAGGAAAGAATAAAGCTCAATTTATTCCCATTTGATACACAAAAAAAGGGATCAACAAGCTATGAGTTGGTGCAGAGCAAAAAGCTTGACAATGCGGATGTGATAGTTGGCCCATTGTATCCTGGTCCTCTTAATTATATCAGCCAGTTTTCCAAAGAAAATAAGGTGACCATGATCAATCCTGTATCTTCAAATGAAGAAGTAATTGGGGATAATCCATATTCTTATTTGTTCAAGCCCTCCTATAGTACGCAAGGCAGGGAGGCAGCCAAGTTTGCAGCTCAGAAGTTTACAGACAACAAAAAGCTTTTCATTTTCTACGAAACAGATCGGGACAGCATTGTGGCCAATGCCTACAGGGAAACAATAGAGAGAGACAGCTTTTTTGTGGTTCGGTTTGAGCGACTAACTAACGAAGATGCGCAGCAAATTCAAAAGGACTTTACAGAACAATACGAAGTTCGATTGGATACCATGTATCGCCAGTCCGAGATTGATTCGATAGCAAGGTTACCAGGTAGGATTGTTCGTACTCGAAGTTTGAGAAATGAAGTGACAGGCAGAATCATCCGTGATGCAAGTGGACAGGATGTGATTGAATCGTACGAGGTGAAATTTAAAGTGCAGCCGGATAGCATAGGTCACATATTTGCGGCTACTTCCAGCAATTTGTTAGCCAACAACTTTATAAGTATGGTGGAGGTTAGGAGCGACAGTATTGGTCTCATCGGGTATGAAGATTGGCTGGATTTCTCTTTGGTGTCATATTCACAGCTAGAGCGCCTACAGGTAGATTTTCTGAGTCCTTCTTATTACGATGTTGAAAGTGTTAATTATGACCGACTGAGATCGAAGTTCATCCGAACCATAGGGAAGGAACCAAGTGAGTATCATCTATATGGATATGAATTGATGTGGCATCTAGGTAAGATGCTGGATGAGCATGGTATCTATTTCCAGCGTGGTTGGTCTGATGGAAATTTTCGCCCCGGCTATGTCATGGAAGGTGTGAAATACGGTGTTTATAAGGACAATCAAGTGGTGCCGATCACTACACTGAGAAATTTGGAACTGAAAAATCAGAATACGGAAAAAGAAACAATTGATGAAGATAGAGACTAGCAGAGAGCTTTTTGAGCGAGCGAAAGATTATATACCCGGAGGGGTAAATTCTCCGGTACGGGCTTTTAAAGCAGTAGGGGGAGACCCTATTTTTTTTGCTAAGGCTGAGGGCGCTTACATGTATGATGAGGACGGAAACTCCTACATTGACCTGATCAATAGCTGGGGGCCAATGATCCTTGGTCACGCTAATAAGCAAATTGAGGAGGCGATTTTCAAAGCGGTGATTGGCTCTCCTTCTTTTGGAGCACCCAGCAGAATGGAAGTGGAACTTGCTGAATTGATTACTGAAATGGTACCTTCTATTGAGAAGGTAAGAATGGTAAACTCTGGTACTGAAGCTACCATGTCAGCCATTCGACTGGCACGTGGATTTACAAAACGAGATAAAGTTCTGAAATTTGAAGGCTGCTATCATGGTCACGGTGATTCATTTTTGATAGCTGCCGGAAGTGGGGCTATGACCATGGGCTCTCCGGATAGCCCGGGAGTGACTAAAGGAACAGCTCAGGACACATTGCTTGCTCCGTTTAACGATCTTGAAAAAGTGAAGGAAGTAGTAGCTTCCAATAAAGGAGAAATTGCCGCCATCATTGTGGAGCCGGTCCCTGGTAATATGGGTTGTGTACTGCCCAAGGATGGATTTTTGGAAGGTTTGCGATCCGTTTGCGATGAAGATGGTATTCTTCTGATCTTCGATGAAGTGATGACTGGATTTCGTCTGGCAAAAGGAGGTGCGCAGGAGGTATATAATGTACGACCTGATTTGACCACTCTTGGTAAAATCATTGGAGCGGGAATGCCGGTAGGAGCCTATGGTGGACGAAAAGACGTTATGGATTTTGTGTCACCTTCCGGGCCTGTTTATCAAGCTGGTACTCTTTCGGGCAATCCCGTTGCTATGGCAGCTGGGTTTGCGCAGCTAAGCTATCTGGATGACCATCCGGAAGTTTATACCAATCTGGAAAAGACCACAAAGAAAATCTTAAGTGGCTATGAAAAAGTACTGAAGAAACACAAACTGAACTATACCATGAATCAGATCGGTAGCATGATCAGTTTGTTTTTCACTGACAAGGAAGTGGTTGACTTTGAAACAGCCAAAACATGCAATACTGAGCTGTTCGGGAAGTATTTCAGATTTATGCTGGAAAATGGTATTTATCTCGCACCATCACAGTTTGAGACTCTATTCATTTCCAATTGCATTGGGGATGAGGAAGTGAAAAAGATTGTGAGTTCGTTTGACGATTTCCTAAAACAAAGCCAGGGATAACAATACGCCAATAAGTAACGAGAATGAAATGATGATCGTGTAAATAAATCCAATCATCAATAGTCTCAGCGAACTCCAAATGATTTTTACACCATAAACATTCTTAAAGCTTACAGCAATGTAGACTGAGGTTATGATTAGACTGATAGGCAGTCCGAAATCTTCAAAATCATCTATCAAAAGTGAAAATACCCATACCCATCCAAGCAAGAAAAAGTAGAATGAGTGGATATGAATTGAGTGTATTAAGTGCTTAATGTACAGCCCCTTCCGCCAAAAGAATAGCTTTAGAAGAAAGGCATAAATGGGTAAAATAAAAAAAATGATCAGCGGTATCTGCCGCATGATATAGGAGTTTAATGAGGCCTTGGTTTCCTGACTTATCTTGACACTTTTTTCAATTGCCAACTTTCTAAACGTTGAGTAATCACTCATCTTAAGCGAATCCATGATGCCCTTTGCATCCAGAGAGGTTGTTTCTATCAAGTGTCTGCTGAGTCTGTATTGATTGCTACTTAAGGGCCAATTTTCTCCAAAAACCAGCTGTTTCGAAGTATCCGGCAAGTTGTATAGGCTATCAAATTCAATATCGGTCAAAGTTTGGGAATCTCCCTCCTGAAAGACCCTTTGTTTTTTGTCCTGAACCGTAGGCTCAAACATCTTGGCCATAAAGAAGAAATGAAAAATGCTGATGACCAGGTACCACCTGATTGGATTGGCATAATAAACCCTCTTCCCTTCAATGAAAGCATTAGTGATTTTGCCAGGATTGAAAAGAAAGGGCTTGAATGTGTGTGCAAATCGGGAATCCAGCGAGAAGAAGTTGGATGTAAACTCCCTCATAAGCAAGCCAATGCTTACGTGGTGGTCGGTGTTTTCCTGGCCACAGTTTGGACAATAATTATGTTTTTGATTGAGGAGCTCGCCGCAATTGAGGCAGGCTTTATGTTTCCTTCTCTTTTTCACCTGGTTTGAACTTGTTGAGTAAAAATGCCACTCCCCACATGCCGAGCGCTATAAAACTATAAAGGATTTGATCGGTTTCTGTCCTCAGGGAGAAGAAAAGAAAAACAAACGCCAGAATGGTGAATGTCCAGATTAGTGTTGGGAATAGTTTCATTGAGCCTCCTTTACTTTCAAGCTTGTTCCCTCGTCGGAAATAACCTCTATCTCCACACCTTCGTCAATGAAGTTCCCTCGAGTAAAAGCATCATATATTTCACCATCAATCTCCACTTTTCCGCTCGGTCTCAACCGTGTGTATGCGACACCTTTTTTGCCCACCATAGATTTGGCCTTATAGAAGGTGGAGGTAAATCCCTGCTCTGAATCTTGTACATCCTGCAGAGCAATTCGTTTGAATACATTGCTGTTGATCAATCGGGCACCTCCAAAAAACATGACTATAATGGCGCCCATCATTCCTGCTAGGACGGTGGTCACCGATACGAAAATTTCCTGCTCGCCCACAAACGAAAAATCAAACATGTCATTGTTGAGCATTACCAGCACCAGAGATCCCAGTGTACAGATCAACCCCAGAACACCTGCCACCCCAAAACCAGGTATAACGAAAACTTCCAGCCCGATAAGTATGATCCCAACTACAAATAGGATGATCTCCCAATTCTCAGCAAGTCCATTCAGATAGTTGGGGACAAAGTACAGGATGATGGCTACCAAAGAAGCCAAAATCGGGAAGCCAACTCCGGGTGTCTGCAGCTCAAAGTAGATGCCTCCAATAATGATGAGAATAAGTATACCACTAACGAAAGGATTCAAGAAAAGTGAAATAATTTTTTCAGTGGTGCCCAATTTGAACTCTTGTAATTCATAATCTTCAACCCCGGATCGCTTCATGATATCATCAATACTGTTCACCTCAGCTTCGCAGAAACCGTATTTGATAGCCTCTGAAGTAGATAAGGTCAAAATTTTTCCTTCTGTCGCAATGCTGTCCAGATCAATATCTTCATCAACCATAGCCTCTGCCATTCTTGGATTTCTGCCTTTGGCTTCTGCAGTAGATCGCATGATTGAACGCATGTAAGACTGATATTTATCTGGAGCAGCTGCTCCATCCTGAGTTACCACGGTAGCCGCCCCGATGCTGGAGCCTTTGGCCATGTATATACTGTCGCATGCAATCGAAATTAGTGCGCCGGCGGAGGCAGCATCTTTATTGATGTATGTATAAATCGGTCTGTCAAAATTTAGAATTCTGGTTCGGATGTCATCCGCATCATTCAGAGCACCTCCATAGGTATCTAGCTCCAGAATTACATAATCAGCATCTAGCTCCTTAGCTTTTTCCAGTCCCAGCTCTGAATATCTGTTGGTGCGCGGATCGATTACATCGTTGATTTTTAAGTGTAAAACCAACGGTCTTTCCTTTTCCTGAGCCCAAAGAAGACCACAAAAAACAAAGCCAGCTATCGCAAACAGTTTTCTCATAATTGATTACTAAAATCACAACAAAAGTCTCAACTTTGAAACAGTCGTTCAGAGGCTAAAGTTATCCTAAAAATGATCGGCGATTAAATTTCTTTCACTCATAATGATTCCGGACTCAATTTCGTGTGTAAAGCTTGATGGACAGATTTGGAATACTGCAATTGATGAACGTAACACTTTGATCTATCTGGATGTGAGAGGGCAACAAGATCAAAGTATTCATGTAATTGAGTTTGACCTGATATCTCTAAAAGTTACTTCTAAAACCTTTGATTTGGCTTGGTGGACACAATTGATTGAGGTTGTGGATGGAAATCTGTATTTCGTTGAATATAGGGATCAGAATGATCCAACGAATAAGAAGTATTTTAAGCTATCGTGGGATGATGGAAATCGTGAAGGTATTGAAGAGTTGCCGAACCTTAAAAAGGAATTGAAACACCCACATATCTACGAGCATGGTGGTTCCTATCATAAGACAGTAGCTGATTTTTTGTCTATGGAGCTTCCACTATCTTGTGAGTATCTGGAGTGGGATGATAAAATCATAATCAGCTACTATCTTCGTTCTGGTAATGGTTTTGATAGATTTATTCTGCTTCTTCAAGATGGAAAGAAGGTTTGGAAGGTGAAGCAGGATGAGCAAATGAAGGGATTTTCTTCTGGCTCATTTTTTGTATTTCAAGAGCAATTAATTTTTATAAAAGATCGAAATGAAGTTTGTGTGTTTCCTGGGTAGTTTCCTGATGACGATCATGACGTTTGCCAATCCTACAGATAGTGTAGGGGTAGAGCGTCGGGATGAGGGCCTGTTCGTCATTCACGAAGTGGAGGAGAAGGAAACGATCTACTCCATTGCCAGGCGATATGGAGGATCGGTGATTGGGATCATTAAGCACAATCAGATTGTAGATAATCGCATTGAGATTGGTCAGACCCTTTATGTGCTGGTAGAAAACGAAAAGCCAGTTCAGGCGATCGTTGTTGAGAAAGTTTCTTCTGCGGAGGGTGTCCATATTGTTCAGCTTGGGGAGACCCTTTATAGCATTTCTAAGATGCACGATGTGAAATTGAAGGATTTGAGGAGGTGGAATAATCTTCCCGACAATGCGATTTCGCCGGGCATGCAGCTGAAGCTGAGCCAGGATGCAGTGATAAATAATGAGAAAATTGAATTACAGCCAAAGCCGGTGGATCAGCCCAAAGACATTGAAAAGGTGGTGAAGGATTCTGTTTCTGCAGAAGATGCAGATCCCCTCGTAAGCTTTGAGAAATACCTGGTTCAAACAGGGGAAACATTATCGACCATCGCTAGAAAAATTGGTGTAAGTATGGATAGCCTGAAACTTTGGAATGGTCTCGAAACAGATTATCTGAAAATAGGGCAGCAACTCTTTTTTAAGGAAAACACAAAGGTGGAAGCAACCACCCTCAACGAACCAACCAAGAAAAAACGAACTCAAATTGATGAGAAAGGATTTGAGCGAGTCTATGAAGAGGGCGTTGCTTCAGTGATCCAAACGATGAATACTTCACGCTATTTAGCTCTTCATAGAACCTTACCAATCGGCACTAACCTTGAGGTGAGAAACCTTATGAACAATCAGGTAGTGCATGTAAAAGTAGTGGGCAAACTACCCAACACAGGTCTCAATAAGAACCTACTGCTTAGGCTTTCGCAACCTGCCTATGACCAACTTGGCATTCTCGATTCAAAATCTCGGGTGGAAGTATCCTACAATAAGCAGTGAATCGTCAGGAGTTAAAATCTTTTCTTGATGCTAAGGTTGAGGAATATAATCAGCCGGGATTTATCCCAAATGATCCTGTCAGCATTCCCCATGAATTCACTAAAAAACAGGATATCGAAATTTCAGGCTTTATAGCTGCTGTGTTCGCATGGGGTCAGCGCAAAACAATCATTAACAAGAGCAGGGAGTTTCTAAATTTGATGGGAAATGACCCTCATAACTTTCTGATTAATTATTCAGAATCAGATTTAAAGCCATTCCTCAATTTCAAGCATCGTACGTTTAACAGTACTGACGCACTCTATTTTCTGCATTTTTTTCGATGGTTTTATGAGCAACATGAGTCACTGGAGGAAGCATTTACAGTATCACTGGGTGAGGAGGCATCCATGGAGATCAGGCTCACTCACTTTTTTGAGTTGTTCTTTTCATTACCCGATCATCCAATTCGTACCTATAAGCATATACCCAATCCTTTAAGAAAATCTGCCTGCAAGCGGATCAATATGTTCTTGCGCTGGATGGTGCGTGACGATGATAAGGGAGTGGATTTTGGTATCTGGAAGAGAATTAAACCCGAGCAGCTTATCTGCCCATGCGACCTGCATGTGGATAGGGTGGCTCGTAAACTTCGTCTCATCAAGCGCAAACAAACCGATTGGCAAACAGCTGTTGAGCTGACTGAGAACTTAAAAAGACTGGACCCTCAGGATCCAGTCAAATACGATTTTGCTTTATTTGGTCTAGGGGTAGAGGAGAAATTCTAGTTCATCATTTTATCAGAGCTCTTCTTCGCATAAAACTCTACCATCTGTCCCTTCACATCACTTTTGCCGTGCAGATAGTACAAGACCAGTGGGGCGCTTGATTGGCCACTGAATGCCTCGGACATAGCTGTCATGTTTTTCAAGCTGCCAAGTCCGGATGAAACGCTCTGTTGAGAGAGGTATTTTAGACTCCCTTTTACCGGTGGCTGCATGACGCTACTCCAGGTTTCTGATTGCAGCTTTTGCACGTTGAGGGTCTGAGCTTTATTGCTCATTGAAGAGCCAGTAAATTCCCCTTTAGCTGTAGCTAAATTCATAAAGACTACCTGCGAGCGTGAGCCGTCTTTTAGCTCTACACGATCTATTTTGAATGCTTTGTCCATGTTGCGTTGGCATGTTAGCAATTCCAGTTTTCCGTTCTCAAATCTCAGCCCAGCTCCAAATCGCATGCCTGGTCTGTTTGCTAGCAATTCACCTGCGCCTTTTACTCGAGGTGTGCCAAGGTTCACTGTTTGCATGAATACATCTCTTTTCTGAACCGGGGTACCATCCGCATTGATCACCTTAAAGAGTCGCACTTTATCCTCGGCAATATCATAGTTGGAAAGGCTGTGATCTTCATATTCGTTGCTTTCAAAATATAAGCCCCAAATAGAGTTGTCTGATGCTGTTACAAGGTTGAGTCCGGCTCCCGAACCATATCTTCGATATTGAGCAATAGGCTCCTTTTGCCATGAGTTGATGTTTTCGTTAGCGGTTTTGTACACCACCACTTTACCGTTGGCATTGTCTTGATCTGCCAGCATGTACCAGCATTTCATTTGCGGGCTGTATGCCAATCCCGCACCACCACTGTTTGTTTTGTCCTGAGCGATTCGAGCTACCTCCACGGTAGCATTAGGGTCTTTCCCCAGATCAAAAATCTGAATTAGCGAGCGCTCCTCTCTCTTTGTTCCAAGTGCCGCCTGACTCACGCCGTACTCAGCTTCTGTGGTGATTGTAAGGTATTTCCCTGTAACCTGTATACCGCATGGGTGAGGGTATCCTTTTTCCAACTCTTTAAGTTGGCTCTGTTTGGTTTTGGTATTGTAGATCCAGAGTTTACCCACTGGCTCTTTGGAGCCTACTGTCACTCCCCCTTTTCCCAGGTTTCCGTCACTAAAAGCTACGTAGATGTATTCTTTATACTGACCAATGGCTTGTGCATGCCATCCACCCACAATTGCGGTAAGGTTGCGACTATCACCGTTTAATTCCTCTCTGACAGAGGTGGAATTAGCCATGGAGCTTAGCAACTTAGGCTGCTCCCCATTTAGCCAATCTAGAGGCACCTTTTCAATCGTAGGCGCCTGACTGAATGAGGCATGGAATAGGAGAGAAAGAAATAGGCCTTGGATGAATTTTTTCATTTGCTGATAATTTATGTCCACCTGTTATACTAAGGTAGAAATCAACTCCGAAACGTTAAGTGGGTGGGGATAGTTGCATGATTTTTGGGCAGATTAAAAAGAATTTTTTAGCTCCCAGACATCCACATAAAGTTCAAAACTCAAGTAGCAAGAAAAAGCCATTGATTTGGAAAAACGAGCGCTGGTGCTAGGGTGTTAGCTTAGAAGTTTGAGGGGAGATAACGTCTAACTAGCGAGAGTATGCCCACTAGTTGTAAAGAGCACTAAACTAGCGAAACTGCCCAACCTCAGCAACAGTATCTATGAAGCACTACGTTGTGAAAGTCTCAATCCAGAAAGACGAAAAGGAGGGAGGGGAAATGAAAGTAGCAGAATGGGCAGTGTAGCGGTCGAGTTGCATGATCTGAGTAGAAAGCACTCCGGCATATGCCTGCTAGTGATTGTTACCTACTGTCATTTCTTCGTATACAAGTTCGTCCAACTCGTAGTTGTAACGTGAAATTATGAAGCCGTTAACAATGTCAAGGGGTTCGATGATGCTTAACAAGGTGTCAAGAGTTGCCTGAGAAGTTGTACTGTCAGCATGAATAATTAGCCAGTTATTTTCAACTTCAGATAACTTGTCATCTTCCTGTCTCACAAAGTATTCTAAGTCAATTAAGCTAGTGGCAATAAAATCCACAGTTTGAAAACAAGTAGAATCTGCATTGTAGTAATAGGATTTACTATGTTGATATGGGGGTCCAATGAATAGATGAGCCTGCTGACTTGGACGAGGTAGTTCTACCTTGGGGTTAGTCGTTGGACTGGTAAGGTTCAGACGAACTAGAGAGTTAGGAAAGTGATCTCTTAAAATATTCCTTTCTTCTCTTCTAAAGAACTTCAAATTCTCGTTGATAAAAAGTGTGTCGTTAATGATCTTGAAGTCAACGTAATCTTCATAGTCAATCACTAAGATTTCCTGATTCTTATGGTTATAAATCCGATTGAAAACTTGATGATAACTAAAAAGATCGTATTTGTTTACTTGAGTAGTTGAATCAGTAACGTCAAGAGTTAGATAGGAACCATCATCTCTTGGAGTAGATTCCCAATGACCTATAAGTCGGTCTTCGTCGGGTTGACAGTTTGAAAGTAAAAAAGTTAGAACCAGCAGTTGAAATATGCGCATGGGTGAGATAGTAGGTAACATTAACGTAAACGCTATATGGCGTTTATCTACCTTTCAAATATAGCGGATGTGCCCTCGTTTTAATTTAAATAAGGCTTTTTATCTATCTGGTTTCCTGCTTTGATCCCAAATAACCGTATTATTAACGTTTTTAAACGTTTGATAATACGGCTATAAATCCTTTTTGCATAAAAAAGCCCACAGAGATGTGGGCCTGGTTTGTGAAAAGTGCTGTGCTTTACTCGTCTCTTAATGAATTGACGGGATTGGAAAGCGCTGCATTGATGGATTTGTAGCTAACAGCTACCATCGCCACAATGAGGGCTCCAACACCTGCAAGCACGTAAATCAGAAGATTGTCAATGCCCAATAGATCAATTCGGTACTGGAAATCGCTGATCCAGTTTTTCAAAAAGTAAAACGCAATAGGCCAGGCAATGATATTTGCAAGAATAATCAGGAATACAAACTCCCTCATTAGCAATTGCACTATCTGACGAATGGTAGAACCAAGCACCTTTCGCACACCTATCTCTTTTTTGCGTTGCTCCACCATAAAGAAGGATAATCCAAAAAGACCGAGTGCTGAAATGATAATGGACAGCCCGGTAAAGGCATTGACCAGTCTTGCAAACAGCTCATCTGATGCGAATATTTGATCAAATTCCTGATCGAAAAATTGAAAATCGAAAGGATAATTTGGGAATACAGCATTCCATTCCGTTTCCAAAAAGTCTAATGTTCCACGCATATCGCCTGGGCTTACTTTTACTACAAGCGTATTGTTTGGTCCGGGATTGTAGAAAATCATCAGGGGCTCGATCTTGTGTCGCATACTGGAAAAATGAAAATCTTTGATCACGCCAATCACTTTTCGGGTGGTAGGATTGTTATTTCCAAAAACTAAATTTTTCCCCACAGCCTCATCCCATCCAAGGGATTCCATCATTGCCTCATTGATAATGATCGACTCCTGCTGATCTGCTCCGAAGCTGGGATCATAATTTCTACCAGCGGCAAGTTCCATACCCATAGACTCCAGATAGTTTTCATCCATAGACATTACACTCACAATCCACGGTTCGTCCTGGTTGCCACCTTCTACATTCACGCCAGCTCGACCAAAAGTGCTCCCTGGCATGTTGTTGGAATAAGCTGTTCCCACAATATTAGCATTGCCATCCAGTCGCTGCTTGTAGCTTTCTATTCCGTTTGATAATCCAGGATCTCCAATGTTGATATTTATAACCTGCTCTTTGTCAAAACCCAGGTGCTTGTTTTTGATGTAATCAATCTGTTTGGAAACAATCAATGTAGTGCAAATCATCCCTATGGCGGCCACAAACTGAAGTACTACCAATGTCTTTCTCAGCCATATTCCTTTTGAGCTGGTTTGAAATCGTCCTCTCAGAATATTGACAGATTTGATACTGGAAAGGATGAATGAAGGATACACGCCAGCAAGAATCCCCACTATAATGGCCAGAGTGATGTAAAATGCTATAATAATTGGACTGCCACTTACAAGCGCCAGAAAGTCAAAATTGAGACTAAGATCAGTGTAGGTGGTTATGATAAAGACTACAGCAAGAGACAGCAGCATGGCGATTGTCGCCATCAGAATGGATTCGATCATGTGCTGACTGATCAGCAATGCTTTGGAACTACCCACTACTTTTCTAATTCCAACCTCTTTGGCACGCGTGGTAGACTGAGCGGTAGTCAGATTCACAAAATTGAAAGCCGCTATAAGTAGGATAAAAATCGCCACACCAGACAAAGAATAGACATAGACCTTATCTCCTTTATTTTGATGGTAATAATCGAAAAGGATTCCTGCAGAACCCAGGTGTATTTCTTCTAATGGCTGGAGTTGTGGAATCCAGAAATCATTCACGTCATTTGCCAGGGCAATGTCGGCCATTTTCGTTTCCACTTCTAGCTCGTCTGCACCTTCTGCCAGTACTGCATAGCCTAACATCCCCAGGCCACCCCAGGAGTTGATGTACTGAGCTAGCGAAGAATCCGATTGGGCGGGGTAGAGAGACATAAGCGCATCAAAACCTAAGTGAGAGTTTTGAGTAATGTTGTCCATCAATCCTACTACTTCCCATGATTGATCATTGATCGTCAATATCTGTCCAACGGATTGCTGATCTGTACCAAATACCTTTTCAGCAAAGGCATCTGTCAAAATCAATTTATGAGGCTGATTGAATTTTTCAAGTGCTTCTTCGCGATTTCGAACAGGTAGATCAAAGATTTCGAAGAAATCATTTTCAACATAGATGGCATGTTCCGAATAATAGCCCTGATCGTCCCGCTCCATGCGCTGTTCGCCGGCATAGAGCATTCGCGAAGCAATCTCGATTTCAGGAATTTCTACTTCTGCTGCCTCCGGCATCCTGGGGTTAGTAATCGCCACCTGATTACTGGTTACGCCAAGTGCTTCATCAATGGTTGTGAATCGATAAATCCGTGATGATTTTTCATGCCATCGATCATACGAGATTTCATTGTACACAAATAGGGAAAGTACAATGAACGTGGAAAACCCCAATATCAGCCCAAGAGCGTTGATAGAGGTGGATAGTTTGTTTTTTTTGAAGCTTCGTAAAGCCACTAATATGAATGTCCTTATCATGATAGTATGAGTTTTTGAGTCATATTAAGCTAGAGACATTGCCGACATTGTACAATGATGGTTACACCAATGGATTTGGGGTGGGATGAAGGGTGTTAAAAAAACGTTAAAATTTTAAAAGGCATAAAAAAAGCCGGTCTGACCGGCTTTAAAATGAGTTATAATAGGTTTTAACTGATGCTACTCTTCAGGTATTCTCTATTCATTCTTGCGATATTATCCAGTGAAATTCCCTTCGGACATTCCACTTCGCAAGCTCCGGTATTGGTACAATTACCAAATCCTTCTTCATCCATTTGTTTCACCATATTCTGTACACGTTCTTTCGCTTCCACTTTCCCCTGAGGTAGGAGTGCCAATTGAGACACTTTGGCCGATACAAATAGCATGGCAGAGGCGTTTTTGCAAGTAGCCACACAAGCCCCACACCCTATACAGGTAGCGGCATCAAAGGCTTTGTCTGCATCATGCTTATCGATTGGAATAGCGTTAGCATCCTGAGTATTTCCTGAGGTATTTACACTTACGAACCCTCCTGAAGCCATGATTCTGTCAAATGCGCTTCTGTCTACAACCAAATCTTTAATCACAGGGAATGCTTTAGCTCTCCACGGCTCGATGTAGATGGTCTCTCCATCCTTAAACTCACGCATGTGAAGCTGACAGGTAGTGATTTGCTCACCAGGACCATGGGCTTCTCCGTTTATAAACATCGAACAGCTACCGCAAATACCCTCTCGGCAGTCATGGTCGAAAGCCACAGGTTCCTTGTCCTCAGCGATAAGTTGCTCATTTAATATGTCCATCATTTCCAGAAAAGAGCTATCCGGCGAGATTCCGGAAACCTGATAGGTCTCCATGTTGCCTTTTTCTTTGTCACTTTTCTGTCTCCAGACTTTCAGTGTTAGATTCAATCCTTCTGTTGCTGACATAATATCTTATTTGTAAGAACGTGTTTTCAGTTCTATGTTTTCGTATTTCAATTCTTCCTTGTGAAGCTTGGCCTTCGATGGCTCACCTGTATATTCCCAGGCTGCCACATAAGTGAAGTTTTTGTCATCACGCATAGCTTCACCCTCTTCAGTCTTATATTCCTCTCGGAAATGACCACCGCAAGATTCTTTTCTTTCCAGTGCATCTCTGGCAAAAAGTTCACCAAGCTCTAGAAAATCGGCGACTCTGCCTGCTTTTTCCAGTTCCTGATTGATACCATTGGCATTGCCCGGCACACTCACTTCTTTCCAGAATTGCTCACGTATTTCTTTGATCTCTTCGATCGCTTCTTTTAAGCCCTTTTCATTTCTGGCCATTCCTACTTTATTCCACATTACTTTACCAAGTCGCTTGTGGAAGTAGTCTACTGAATGTTTGCCTTTGTTGTTGATGAAGAAATCCACCTGCTCTTGAACACTCTTCTCTGCTTCTTCAAATTCTTTCGAATCAGTTGGTATTGCACCTGTTCGAATGTCATCTGCCAGGTAATCTCCAATGGTATATGGAAGCACAAAATATCCATCTGCAAGGCCTTGCATCAGTGCAGATGCTCCAAGTCGGTTAGCACCATGATCTGAGAAGTTAGCTTCACCAATAGCATAACATCCAGGAATGGTCGTCATTAAATTGTAATCAACCCAAACCCCACCCATGGTGTAGTGCACTGCAGGGTAGATTTTCATTGGAGTTTCGTATGGATTGTCTGCTGTGATCTTCTCATACATCTGGAAAAGATTGCCATACTTGGCTTCCACTACTTTCGTTCCCAATGCTTTTATTTCATCGTCAGTAGCGTTGTGAAGTCCTTTCACATTTGCTTCTTCTTTTCCATAACGCATGATTGCGGAACTGAAGTCCAGATATACAGCCTCACCGGTTTCATTGGTTCCTACACCAAACCCAGCATCACATCGTTCTTTAGCAGCTCTGGATGCCACGTCTCTCGGCACTAAGTTCCCAAAAGAAGGGTACCTTCTTTCCAGATAGTAATCACGATCTTCTTCTGCCAGATCAGTAGGCTTTAGCTTCCCTGCTCGTATTGCCTCGGCATCTTCTTTTTTCTTCGGCACCCAGATACGTCCATCATTTCTTAAGGATTCAGACATTAATGTCAGCTTTGATTGCTGATCTCCATGCTGAGGGATACATGTTGGGTGAATCTGAGTGTAACATGGGTTGGCGAAGTATGCACCCTTCTTGTGAATCTTCCAGGCTGCAGACACATTCGAGCCCATTGCATTGGTGGACAGGAAGAAAACATTTCCGTATCCGCCCGATCCTATCACAACGGCGTGAGCGGAGTGTCTTTCCAGCTCTCCTGTCACCAGGTTTCGTGCAATGATCCCTCTTGCTTTTCCATCCACCATCACGAGATCCATCATTTCATGACGGTTATACATGGTGATCTTACCTTTACCAATCTGGCGTGACATGGCAGAGTATGCACCCAAAAGTAGCTGCTGCCCAGTCTGACCTTTCGCATAAAAAGTTCTGGAAACTTGTACGCCACCAAATGAACGATTGTCAAGGAGCCCACCGTAATCTCTTGCGAATGGCACTCCTTGTGCTACGCACTGATCAATAATGTTAGCAGATACTTCAGCAAGTCTGTAAACATTTGCTTCTCTGGATCGGTAGTCACCACCTTTTACTGTATCGTAGAAAAGGCGATAAGTAGAGTCACCATCACCCTGATAATTTTTGGCTGCATTGATACCCCCCTGGGCTGCAATGGAGTGGGCTCTACGAGGTGAGTCCTGATAGCAAAATGCTTTCACATTATACCCAAGCTCAGCTAGTGTAGCTGCAGCGGATCCACCAGCTAGTCCGGTACCCACAACGATAATATCTATGGATCGCTTATTGGCCGGGTTAACAAGTCTGATGTTGTTTTTATGGTTTGTCCACTTTTCAGCTAATGGACCTTCAGGTATTTTAGAATCTAATGTTGACATACCTATTTATTTCTTAAAGGGAATTGACATAATGAAAAACAGCGATGAACATGAATCCTACTGGAATCAGTATCGCATATGCACGACCAATTTTTTGAATTGCCGGCGTGTACTTGTTGTGTCTTGCACCCATTGATTGGAAAGCAGACTGAAATCCGTGTAATAGGTGCAAGGCTAAAAACACAAATGAAAGACAGTATATGATCACTCTTGCCGGATTTTGGAACATATGAACAACTTCATCATAGTATCGATTTGGATCTTCCGGTTTCATTTCGATGTACTTATAATTCATCTCAGGAATCCAGAAATCATTGAAGTGAAATCCTAGAAAGAATAGAATGAAAAGCCCACTCCAAATCATGTTTCTTGACATCCATGATGAGTTAGCTGCTCCATTATTCTTGGCATATTTTACGGCTCGTGCATTTCGGTTTTTGATTTCCAATACAAACCCCATGATAAAGTGAAAAGCCACACCGAACATAAGGATCGGCTGCATTACAAACTGAATGAGTGGATTTGTACCCATGAAATGGGAGAGCTCATTGAATGTACTTTCACTAAACACAGATGTGAAATTGATTGTGAAATGCTGCAATAGAAATATGATCAGGAAGAGCGCAGAAAGCGCCATGGCAAATTTTCTGCCTATGCTGCCTGAAAAAAGTTGCTTGCTCATTTATTTAAGGTTATTGGATTTTCGCCAAAGGTAATTTCAGAAAGCTTGTCAGACAATTCCAAATTTCATTTTGAATGGTTCTAAATAATATTGTATCGAAGGTAGGTAGTAAAACTTCCCACATTGTTTATATAATAACTTTTATAGCACAATTCTTGTTCGATATTTACTCATAGTGTTTTAAAAGCGTTATAGATTTACACTAGTTCAAAAAGCTGCTATGCGATACTTAAGGTTTTTAATACTCACCATCTTCACCTTGGCTGCCCTTGTTTCTAAGGCTACACACATTCGAGCTGGAGAGGTGATAGCAAAACGTATTTCAGGATTAACCTATCAATTTACTTTTATAGGATACAGAGATGTAGAGGGGGTGCCTTTTGGACAGGGAGTCTTTGACTTTGGGGATGGTGATTTTTATGGGGATGATCCGGGTGAGACCATTCCATGGGGAGCTATAGTAGATTTAGGAAATGGTGTTGAAAAGTGGCAGTTTACCATTACTCATACTTATGCTGGTGGTTCGAATTACTTGGTTAGCTATAAAGAGGACTTTCGTAATGCCAATATTCAGAATATTTCAGGTTCAGTTAGTACATCATTTTATGTAGAGACCTTGGTGGTGATCGATGCTTTGATCGTAAACAGCACACCATTTTTCACAGTACCACCTATTGATCAAGGGGTTGTAGGAGCAATTTTTGAGCATAACCCCGGAGCTTTTGATCCGGATGGAGATAGTCTTTCTTATTATTTCACCATTCCAAAGCAAGATGAAGGATTGGATGTGAATGGCTATCAATCACTTATAAATCCGACATTTTATACAAAGTTTAGTGAAGGGAATAGTACCAGAGACGGTGAGCCTACCTTAACTATCGATCCAGTTACAGGAACAATTACCTGGGATGCTCCCGGAGGAGCCACGATTCCTGATATGGAAAATAGAGAGTTCAATGTAGCTTTCGTTGTTGAAGAGTGGAGGCGGGTTAATGGTGAGTTGATACGACTTGGGTTTGTGACTCGAGATATGCAAATCATTATTTGGAATTATGAAAATGATCCTCCTGAACTTGAAATACCAGAAGATACCTGTGTTGTGGCTGGTAGTACGATAACCGGGATAATAACCGGAACAGATCCTGATGGAGATCCTGTAAAAATCGAAGCTTTTGGAGGACCATTTGAGGTTAACCCTTCCGCCACAGTTGATCCGGACCCGGGAGAGTTTCAAGGACCACCATCTGTACTGACATTTGAGTGGGAAACCGCCTGTGGTCAGGTGAGAATAGCCCCGTATGAAGTTCAGTTTAAAGCTACCGATGACCCAACAATTCCGGAAGTTCCTAATCCTCCAGGTCAGGTGAACTTTGAAACCTGGCGAATAACAGTTGTCGGCCCTGCACCAGAAGGATTAATTGCCGATACACAATCTGGAAGACAAATTCAGCTAAACTGGGATCCTTATGTGTGTACAAATGCCGATTCTATGCAGGTATGGCGCAGGGTAGGAGAGTTTGAAATTGACCCAACATGCAATCCAGGCATTCCTGAGAATTCAGGTTATGAATTAATTGAAACTTTAGATATCGGGGAGACTTCCTTTTTGGATGACAATAACAATTTGGGACTTTCGCCGGGCTCTAAATACTGCTATCGTCTTGTAGCCACATTCCCTTCTCCCGCAGGTGGATTAAGCATTGCTTCAGAGGAGGCTTGTGATAGTTTACTTATTGATGTTCCGGTAATTACTCATGTGGATGTAAGGGAGACGAGTGAAACCAATGGCGAGATAAGGGTAAGTTGGACAGGACCTTTGCAGCGAGATCCTTTATCTGCCCCATATGAGTACGAGGTATTAAGAAAGGTGGGACAAGAGTTTGGAGGAACCTTTACTTCTGTAAAGGCACCTTCCTCAGATACTACTTTCCTGGACACAGACCTCAATACGTTAGATAATTCTTACTCTTATAAAATTGTCCTTTACGATAATACAAGTTTAGCAGTCGATACATCACAGCAAGCATCATCAGTTTGGTTAGCACCAACACCACTTGTTGGAGGAATTCAGCTGAATTGGGCAGCCAATGTGCCATGGTCCAACAATGTTCAGGGTTATCCTTATCATTATATATATCGTGATAACGTTGTTAATGGAGATTTGTCAGCTATCCAACTTATCGATTCTGTAGATGTTACCATGGATGGCTTGTCATACCTTGATGATGGACGGTTCAATGGAGTGGACCTGGATGAGGAGGTGGAATACTGCTATTACATCACTACTCAAGGCAGCTATGATAATGATTTGCTTCCTGAGCCTCTGATCAACAATTCGCAGATTATCTGTGCTCAGCCAAATGATACAATCCCTCCTTGTGCGCCCATTTCGATCACATTCAATTCTGCACTATCATGTGAGCAGCAGCTGGAATCCATTCCATGCGGGGTTGATAATCAGTTTACCAATGACTTTTCATGGGAAATGGATGGTGACATTTCGTGCGATGATGACATTCAGTTCTTTCGAATTTATTTTTCGAGGAGCGGAGATGAAGACTCATTCGAATTGTTGTCTCAAACTACACAAACACGATTTACGCATAACAATCTCACCTCTCTCGCAGGCTGCTATATAATTACAGCTGTGGACAGGTCAGGAAACGAAAGCCCAATTTCGGAAGTCGTTTGTAATGACAATTGCCCAAGATATGTCTTGCCAAATGTCATTACTCCGAATAATGACGGGAAGAATGATGTCTTCCGACCTATGAAGGGAGTTAATGATTGCAATCGATTCGTGGAGTCTGTAGTTTTTAAAGTATTTAATAGAGCTGGTGCCGAGGTTTTTGAATATGATTCGAAAGAACCCGAAAAATCCATTCTGATCAACTGGGACGGTACCACGAGAGGAGGAAAGGAGTTACCAGCAGGTGTCTATTATTACTCTGCTGAAGTGAAGTTTTTAAAACTGAACCCGGAAGAATCTGTAGAAGTTATAAATGGGTGGGTACAGATCATTCGATAGATAAACCGATCATTTTTTTTGATGGTGTTTGCAATTTGTGCAACTCATCAGTGCAGTTCATACTGCAGAGAGATAAGAAAAAGAAGTTTTTATTTGCCTCTCTCCAATCTGGTTTTGCTAATGAAAACCTACCGTTGGATTTATCTGATTCAGAAAACCTGCAAAGCATTATCCTAAAGGATTCCAACTCACTATATACAAAAAGTAGTGCCGTTTTAACCATAGCTAAGTCATTAAATGGACTGTGGCCTATTTTCTACATTTTTATAGTTATCCCTAAGCCCCTACGGGATTGGGTGTATTCAATCGTTGCTAAGAATAGGTATAAATGGTTTGGGAAAAAGGATTATTGCATGATCCCCTCACCTGAATTGAAAAACAGGTTTCTCGATTAATCGGATTGGCTACTTTTGTAGCGAACAAACATTATCCTATGAGCAAAGCATACGTTTTCCCTGGTCAGGGAGCCCAATTTTCAGGAATGGGCAAAGAACTTTATGATAACCATTCTGCAGCCAAAGAACTGATCGATCAGTCCAACGATATTCTTGGTTTTGATATAAAAAGTATCATGTTTTCAGGTTCTGATGAAGAACTAAAACAAACCAAGGTGACTCAGCCAGCCATTTTCATCCATAGTGTTGTGGCTGCTCTCACGTCGGAAAATTTCAACCCAGAGATGGTAGCAGGTCACTCACTCGGAGAATTTTCTGCACTTGTGGCTAATGGTACGCTAAGTTTTGAAGACGGTCTATCATTAGTTTCTAAGCGAGCATTGGCGATGCAAAAAGCATGTGAAAAGCAAGAATCCACCATGGCAGCAGTATTAGGTTTGGACGATGAGGTGGTGGAGCAGGTATGCGCCGAGACCTCAGGCGTAGTTGTAGCAGCTAATTATAATTGTCCAGGACAGCTTGTAATAAGCGGTGAAGTGGCTGCTGTAAATGCTGCATGTGAGAAGCTGAAAGAAGCAGGGGCTAAGAGAGCATTGGTGCTTCCGGTTGGTGGAGCGTTTCACTCACCATTGATGGAGCCGGCTCGTGAGGAATTAGCTGAAGCTATTGAAAATACAAACTTCAAAAATCCTAAATGTCCGGTTTACCAAAACGTGGACGCCAAAGGATACTCTGATGTGAACGCTATAAAAAGTAATCTGGTTCTACAACTTACCTCGCCGGTTCGCTGGACTCAATGCGTTCAAAACATGATTGCAGATGGAGCAACGAGCTTCACCGAGTGTGGGCCGGGTAAAGTTTTACAAGGACTTGTAAAAAAAGTAGATCGTGAAATGGAAGTGGCTGGTATTTCATGAGGTTAAGTAAGCTCATATTGATGCTTTTCCTTGGAGCCATCTTGATTGGAGCGGAGGGCTGCAGAAAAGGCCCTTCGTCATCCCATCAGAAAAACAAGAAAAAAATAAAGAAAGGGAAGCCAATCCCATGCCCGATAAAAGACTGTTGATGAAGAAGATTGTTATAGCCATCGACGGTTATTCCGGAACAGGAAAAAGTTCAACTGCAAAACAAGTTGCTGAGAGACTTGGTTATAATTATATCGATAGTGGTGCGATGTATCGGGCTGTAACCTGGTATTTCATAGAGAATAACCTTGACTATACCAATGATCAGGCTGTTCTTGAAAGCTTGAAAAATTGCACGATAGAATTTCAAGGGAAAACACTTCTCCTGAACGGACAAACACTGGGAGATGAGTTAAGAACAATGGAAGTAAATAAACAGGTTAGTCCTGTCAGCACCATTGAAAAAGTCAGAGAAAAGTTAGTGGAGCAGCAACGTGAAATGGGAAAAGGAAAAGGGGTGGTGATGGATGGAAGAGATATAGGAACAATCGTTTTCCCGGAAGCGGAGTTGAAGCTCTTCATGACTGCAGATATGGATGTAAGAGCGCTGAGAAGAAAAAAGGAGCTGGACCGGAAAGGGATTGACGAAACTGTCGATCAGATTAAGGAGAATTTGAAAGAGCGAGATAAGATCGACAGTTCTAGAAAATTTAGTCCTTTGAAGAAAGCGGAAGATGCAGTTGAAATTGACACTTCTCATCTAACTTTGAATCAACAGATAGATAAAATTGTTGAACTCGCAGAATCAATAATTTATGAAGGTTGAAATAGACGAAAATTCAGGGTATTGTTTTGGTGTTGAGTTTGCCATTCAAATGGCGGAAGACGAGATGGCGGAAGGGCAACAGCTTTATTGTCTGGGTGATATTGTTCATAATTCCATGGAGGTTGAGCGGCTTTACAATAAAGGCCTTAGAACTATAAGTAGGGAAGAACTCAAGGAGCTGAAGGATTGTAAAGTTCTAATCCGTGCGCATGGAGAGCCACCGGAGACCTACCAGATTGCGATTGAAAACAATATAGAACTGGTGGATGCTTCTTGTCCTGTGGTTTTGAAACTTCAGAATAGAGTCAAAAATGCATACGACCTTTCCAAGTCGAAGAATGGCCAATTGGTTATATATGGAAAGCCAGGTCACGCTGAAGTGATCGGTCTCACAGGGCAAACTTCAAATGAAGCTATTGTTATAACCAGTAACGAAGATCTTGAGAAGATCGATTTCTCACGCCCAATTACTCTCTATTCACAGACTACAAAAAGCACGAAAGGATTCTATGCTATAAAAGAAGAGATTGAAAAGCGAATAGAAGATGCTGGGCTTTTATCTCTGGCGGACGATTTCAATGCTAATGACAGCATCTGTCGTCAAGTGTCCAATCGTGAACCACACATGGAAAAGTTTTCGCAGAAGCATGATGTAATCATTTTTGTGGCTGGCCGGAAAAGCTCCAATGGCAAAGCACTTTACAACGTATGTCTTACCAATAATCCACGGAGTTACTTTGTGGAAAGCGAGAAAGAGATCGATCTCAGTTGGATTGAACCCGATGACTCAATTGGTATTTGTGGAGCTACTTCCACACCAACCTGGCTGATGGAGCAGGTTGCAGATTTTCTAAAAAATAATGAGCCTTCACTGGCCTAGCCCAAACCATCAACTTTAAATCTTGTTTCAATTAATTAACCCAAGGAAATGCGGTTTTTTATTGAAAAATTGACGGGCGTTAAAACCGAGATTGATTAAGTTTGCCTCGTTTTTTAGGACGTTCTCCCAAGTAAGAAATATGTCTCAGACAATTAAGCTGAAAAAAGGTTTTGACATAAACCTTGCCGGAAAGGCAGAAAATAAAACAATTGAGCTAACCCAGCCAGAAACGTTTGCCCTAAAGCCTACGGATTTTAGTGGTCTTAGTAGACCTAAAATGGTAGTGAAGGAAGGGGACAATGTGAAGGCAGGCTCACCCTTATTCTTTGAAAGGAATGTAGAAGACATTCTTTACACATCTCCAGTAAGTGGGGAGGTAGTAGAAATCAAGAGAGGTGAGAAACGAAAAGTTCTTGAGGTTAAAATTTTAGCTGATAAGGAAATTGAATTCGAAAAATTCAAAAACTACTCAGCATCCGAGATCAGTGGGATATCGAAAGAAGATGCACTGGCTCAATTAAAAAAATCAGGAGGGTGGACACATATTATCCAGCGACCTTACGGCGTTGTTGCCAATCCTGATGATACCCCTAAATCAATATTTATCTCTGCATTTGACAGTAGCCCGCTAGCTCCTGATTATGCCTATGTTCTTCAGGGACAGGAACAAAACTTCCAGGCCGGGATTGATATACTTAAAAAATTTACAGCTGGAACTATTCATCTAAATGTTGATGGAAAAGCTGAAGTTTCTCAGTTGTTTTCTCAGGTAAAAAATGTACAGCTAAATACAATCTCCGGACCTCACCCTGCAGGTAATGTGGGCGTTCAAATTCACCACCTTGACCCAATCGGAAAGGGAGATGTAGTTTGGACAGTAAATCCGGTAGCAGTGGCGCAAATCGGAAAACTCTTTTTGGAGGGTATCTTCGATACCTCAAGGCTAGTGGCACTCACTGGCTCTCAAATGAAGGAGCGTGGATATGCCAAAATGTATGCAGGAGCTTGCTTAAACAAGCTTTCTGATCATGTTGAAGGAACCGATAATAGATTCATATCTGGTAATGTACTTACAGGTGAGGGTGTAGGAGCTGATGGTTACCTTGGATATTACCATAATCAAGTCACCATAATCCCTGAAGGAAAATACGAAGAGTTCATGGGTTGGATTCTCCCTACAACCAATAAGCTAAGCTTCCACAGAGCATTTGGTATGCTTACTTTCCTCAACGGAAAGAGCAAAGAATTCAAAGTGGATACCAATACTCATGGAGAAGAGAGAAACTTTGTGGTTACAGGAGCTTTCGAGGATGTGATGCCAATGGACATTCTGCCAACATACCTATTTAAAGCTATAATGGCGGAAGATTATGATGATATGGAGGCGCTTGGAATATATGAAGTGATTGAGGAAGATGTGGCACTTTGTGAATTTATCGATGTGTCCAAAAATCCACTTCAGGAGATACTTAGAGAAGGAATTCAATTAATTAAAGAAGGATAAGCAGGAATGAAATTTTTGCAGAAAAAATTCGATCAGTTAAAGCCTCTTTTTGAAAAGGGTGGGAAGTACGAAAAGTTCTATCCAATCTACGAAGGGCACAGAACGATCTTCTTTTCACCTGATATCATTACAGGTAAAAAAGGAACACAAATAAAGGATGCTACTGACCTTAAGCGTCTGATGATGACAGTGATCATCGCCATGATTCCATGTCTGATCTTCGGCATGTGGAATGTGGGTCATCAGCACTTCATCGCAACGGGCGTTGAAGCAACCTTACTTGATAAATTTTGGATAGGAATATTGAAAGTAGTTCCTATTATAGCTGTTTCATACGGCGTTGGGTTATTAACCGAATTCACATTTTGTGTGATTTATCAGCGCCCGGTTGAAGAAGGTTTTCTTGTAACAGGAATGCTTATTCCATTAATAATGCCAGCCACCATTCCGCTGTGGCAAGTAGCAATGGCTACCGTTTTTGCAGTAGTCATTGGAAAAGAGGTATTCGGAGGTACAGGAATGAACATCCTGAATGTCGCCCTGACGGCTCGGGTGTTCTTGTATTTTGCTTACCCTTCGCAGATATCTGGCGATGTGTGGACTTATTTTGGTGACAAGACTCCAGTTGATGGATTTTCAGGGGCTACTATTCTAGCTTACGGAGCAGAGGCGGCAGCAAATGGCACTGACATGATGCAAGCTGTGGCTGGTCATTGGTACGCAGGAATGTTCGATTTCTGGAACATGTTCATTGGAATCATCCCCGGCAGTATTGGAGAAACATCAACACTTATGTGTCTGATCGGTGCATTGGTGCTTATTGTAACTGGAGTAGGAAGCTGGAAAATCATGCTAAGTGTAGTTTTGGGTACCTTGGCTATGGGATGGTTATTCAACCTTACCGGTGGTAATAGCTTTATGGAGATGCCTGCTCATTATCACTTGGTGATTGGAGGTTTGGCTTTCGGTGCAGTGTTCATGGCTACAGATCCTGTGAGTGCTGCTCACACGGAAGTGGGAAAATGGATTTACGGATTTTTGATAGGAGTGATTACTGTATTAATTCGTGTAATTAATCCTGCCTATCCTGAAGGCATCATGTTGGCCATCTTATTCATGAATGTATTTGCGCCACTTATTGATTTTTACGTAGTAGAAGCAAACAAAAAAAGAAGATTAAAACGTGCGACAGTCTAATTTATATGTAATCCTATTTGCTATCGGTTTAACGGTGGTATTTGGAGGTGCGCTATCCCTTACCTCAGTAGGGTTAAAGCCACTGCAAGACAAGCAGGTAGAGCTAGACACGAAGAAGAAGATTTTAGGTGCAGTGATGGATATCTCAGCTATCGAAGATCCGAATGAAATCCTTCGTATCTACGGTGAAAAGGTAAAGTCAATCGTGGTGGACATTAATGGTAATGAAGTTACCACTGATGAGAAAGGCAATCCAGTTGTCGCGGAAAAGGTAAACATTCAGAAAAACTCAAAACTTGATCCTCAGGAGCGTATGTATCCTGTGTTTATGTTCAGCGAAAGTGGATCAGGTGTGGATGCCTACATTTTCCCAACTTTTGGTTCGGGCCTTTGGGATTGGATATCAAGTTATGTAGCCTTTGGTCAGGACTTGAACACGGTTAAAGGAATAGCTTTTGACCATAAGAGTGAAACACCTGGGCTTGGTGCTAGAATCACGGAAGCTACTGTGCAAAATAGATATATAGGGAAAGAAATATACAATGACCAGGGTGAGTTGGTAAGCATTACCATGGTGAAGGGCGAAGGAAATACAGGATTGAATGAACATCAGGTAGACGGCATGTCTGGAGCGACCATGACAGCTAAAGGCGTTAATTCGATGCTGGAAAAATATTTAGAATGCTATTCGGCATTTATTGAAAAAACTAAATCTCAAAACAGCTAAAATATGAGTACTGAAATTGCAGAAGTGTCAGAAGAATCAGCTGTAGCATTAAAATCAAAGGAGCCTGCAGAGCCATTGTTTTCCAAAAGGAGAAAGCGCATTGTTTCGGATCCCCTCAATGAAGACAACCCGATTACCGTTCAGGTTCTGGGTATTTGTTCTGCGTTGGCAGTGACTGTTCAGTTCAAGCCGACCATGATCATGTCTATTGCGGTAATTTTTGTGATCGTATTCTCGAATTTGATCACCTCGGTTATGCGTAAGATCATTCCTAATCGAATTCGAATCATCGTTCAGCTGGCCATCATCGCAACCTTAGTAACACTTGTTAGTGAGGTCCTCAAGGCTTATAGCTATGACATGTATAAAATCCTGGGAGCATACGTTGGGCTAATTATTACCAACTGTATCGTAATGGGACGATTGGAGGCATTTGCAATGGCTAACAAACCTTACGATTCTATCCTTGATGGTTTTGGAAGTGGTTTCGGGTACGCATGGATCATCCTTGTGGTGGCATTTTTCAGGGAGCTACTTGGAGGAGGAACTGTGTTCGTAGGGACTCCACTGGAATTTGATGTTTATGGATCAATTGGAGGTCTATTAGGAACATCACTACAAACGAACGGATTAATGGTCGATTCCATTGGAGCATTCATCATCCTTGGAGTTATCATTTGGATACAAAGAACTAAAAACGGTTACGTAGAGCACTAAGCAAAGAAGATTAGAATTATGGAAGCAATTAACATAGCGATTAAAGCAATTTTCATTGACAACATGATCTTTGCTTACTTTCTTGGAATGTGTTCGTTTTTGGCCGTTTCAAAGAAAGTAAAAACAGCCTTTGGATTAGGAATGGCAGTAATCTTCGTATTGACGATTACTGTGCCAATCAACTGGTTGATTCAGGAAAACGTACTTAAGGAAGGAGCCCTGTCCTGGTTAGGTGCTGATTTTGCAAGTATTGACCTTACTTTCCTTCAGTTTATCATCTTTATTGCAGTAATCGCAGCAATGGTGCAATTGGTTGAGATGATCATTGAGAAATTCTCACCTTCTCTGTACGGATCTCTGGGGATTTTCCTTCCGTTGATAGCGGTAAACTGCTCTATTCTAGGATCGTCTCTATTTATGGTTCAGCGTGATTATACGATTGTAGAGGCCACAGCATTCGGATTTGGATCTGGAACAGGATTCTTCCTTGCTATCATTGCTTTGGCAGCCATTAGAGAAAGATTGAAATACTCTCACGTGCCGAATGGATTGAAAGGTTTAGGTATAACCATGCTTATCACAGGTTTGATGGGACTGGCCTTCAAGTCATTTATCGGAGTAGCACTTTAATTCATCAATAAAATCAACAAAAGGGGTGTTGATCACCCTTTTTTTGTGTCCTTTCTTTTGGGTGTATAGCACTCAGTACTTTACTAATACAAAAACGAAACAACATTATGAAAAAGACTTTACTTACGTTATCTCTTGTATTTATCTCAGCCGTAGCTTTTAGTCAAGTATCTGCAGGTATCGGCATCAAAGCAGGCGCAAACTTTGCCAATACAAATATCTCAGGCTCAGAGTCTATTACATCGCTTCATGGTGGGGCGTATGGACTATTTAAGCTAGCCAATATTGGAATTCAACCTGAAGTTTTATTTTCTAAGCAAGGTTCAAGCTTTACAGGTGGTGGAGAGGTTAATTTGGACTATGTCAATATTCCTGTGATGGTAAAATTTTATCTTCCTGCCGGACTTAACTTTCAAGCCGGTCCCCAATTTGGAATGTTGCTAAATGCTGAAGACGAGGATGGAACAGATTTGAAGGATGGACTTAAAAACTCAGACTTATCAGCTGCACTAGGTGCCGGATGGGATGCTCCTTTCGGACTTCAATTCACTGCGAGATATGTAATAGGGTTATCTGATAACAATGATGGTATTTCGAATGAGGATATAAAGAATAAGACTTTCCAATTATCTATTGGATACACTCTTTTTAAACTGGGTAAATAAGATTTAAAGAAAACTATCAAATAGAGCCGGGGCGTTTTGCTTCGGCTTTTTTTGTGTGGCAGGAGTGACCTCCGACTGCCAAGATTCAGACTTAACACCCGATAAGATGAGCAATAGTGCCAGCGCAATACCACCAATGATGATCAATATTTGTTTTCGGTTCTTCACGTTAGGTTATAGGTATAAAAACTTCAAATCAATTTACCCTTATTAGCGTTCGTTTAGAGACCAATCATATTCTTGAAACTCAACCAGATAATTTTCCGGGACCTTATAAAACTTATACTTGTTTACATACTTTATAAGTGAGCCCGCATTTGCATTGAATTGATCTTTATACCAATCAAAGATTTTATTGAGAGTCACTTTTTGTCCTTTCTCATCCACGTGAACATAGTTTGGTCTATCGATAATTAGTTGAGCACGAAATTCCAATTGCTCTTGCAATTTCTCAGGATAAAAGGCATTGTCATACAGAAAAGGACAGCTTCTGGCCCCACAGCCCAGTGCGAAATGGATTCGTGGATCTTTGGTTGGCTCGATAAGTTTGATAAACTCAATGGCATCTAGGGTAAGAGTCTCTCCAGCAACTTTGAAGGTTTTTACATTAAAAAATCCTTCAATATCCATCGGACTCTTCACAGGATATTTGTCAGTGATTTGCTTGATAACTAAAATGTTATAGGTGTTAATATAGAAGGCTGTCCGGTGATCTTGAGATGTATTTCTTAAATCATAGTGGGAGATTTCATCAACTAGGCTATTCAGTTGACTTGGGTTCTGTTTTAACTTCTCATAATCCACCAAGCCAAAGACTACTTCTTCAAGGAAAAACTCATTGAATCTGTAAAATATAGTAGCAGTATCCTGAATCTGACCTATTGAAGTAAAATGAATACTTGCAAGTAGGAATATCAAAACAATCTTTCTCATGAAACTATATTTAACCTTATGAAGGTACTTCACAGAGCTATTTTATTTTTCAATCTATGAGCGATTCCACGCAATTTGTATTTCATAAGACATTAGATACTATAGCCCCAATACCCCAAATACTTCATCAAATGGGTCTAAGCCTACAACAGTGTAGTAGAAAATAGCTCCGAGCCATCCATGAAATATCCCTAAGACGTATAGGTTTCTGCTTTTTAAATAGATGTAACTATAAAATATGGCCAGGATAAATGTGCCGATCACCAGCCACCAATACGGATAGTGAAGAAGGGCAAATAGGGTAGAGGATATGAGAATTATGGTGCGCTCATTGAGCTTCCCTGAATCTTGTAGATTTCCAGCAACCAATGCCATCAGGAGAAATTGCTGTAATGTTCCAAATAGTGGATACAATGCCAGTATCGGAAGTATATGCCAATGAATATTGATTGTACCTTGAGTATATCCGATGATTATACAGGTTAATACGGAAAGTATTCCAAAGGGCACAACTCTCCTTAAAATCAAACTGAAATTATCCAATCGGAAGCCCCAATGCTTTAGAATCTGAGGAGAGTTTTTGATACGCTTGAAGACATAAATTCCCCAGAAAGCAAACATCAATATGATGAAAATCAGGCGCTGATCCAGTAAATCGTAGAAGATGAACTTCCCGAATGCTGTGGACGCCACCGCTGAAATTTCAAATAAGCGGGTGTTTAGTTTCATAAATTTATAAGTAACTGAGGGGAATCATAGGATTCGAATCTACTAGTGTGTTAAAATTAGCTATTCGTCGAATTGCTAACGAAATACCCAAAATGTGGTATTTCAAATAGCGGAACTAGCCAATAACTTTCTAATAAGAATTAAAGCTATCATACTCACAACTTTACTCACTATGAACGCACAGCAAGTTATTACCAAATTTCTTGTCCAAATCATCCTTCAGGATGCTTTTAAGGATCGAGAGCAGACAAAAATTTTTATTCCCATTTCATTCGCTCGCGAGCTTGAAAAAAGTTTAAAACTCAAAACCTATAAGGATATTCAGTATGGAGGCTATCGAGTGATTTGTGGTCCCTTTGACAATATTGCAGCCTATAATAAGACCAGAGATGTTCAAATGGTTATCACCACACAAGGGGAGGTTGTTGAAGGACCACTTTGATACATGTCACTTCATACATCGATACGACACTATAAGTACAAAAAAATCTTATATTAGTACAATATTTTGATAAATTTTGTACATCTTTATATGTTTTAATTCGGCCGTATTGTGCCGAATGTCTACCGCTAAATTTTTCAGGATTATGAAAGCCACAGTCACCCAGTCAGCTAGATCAATTTTGCAGTCACTTTTCTTAATCATTACCATGCTCTCTCTGGTGATCTTTATTTCTTGTACCAAGGATGAAGATCCACCGTCTATCGATACAGATAAAGACGGCATTGTAGATGAAGAGGATAATTGTCCTTTGGTCAGCAATCCTGATCAAGAGGATTCAGATAATGATGGAATCGGGGACGTCTGTGAGGATGATGAGGACGGAGATGGTATTCCTGATGATGTAGATAATTGTCCTGAAACTGAAAACCCTGACCAGGCAGATGCCGATGAAGATGGTATTGGTGACGTGTGCGATCCTGTTCCAACAACTGTTGAGCAGGACAAGGATAATATCCAGGCTTCACTTGATGCTACTTTAGACTGTATTTTAACCTTTGAAAATGGTTTAGCTATTGAGACAGTCTTAACTGATTTTATGGGTATTAGCAATGGTGATACAGTAAATCTAGTATGGATTGATTCACTGGTATCTAGATTAGGTGAAGTAGCACCTCAAACGGAAGAAAGTCGCTTTGATATTGACCTTTTTGAAGGAACATATACGTTCAATCCAAGTGATACTTCATGGACAAGAGCAGAAGACCAGACAGCCAAGGTTGTAATAAACTTTGCTACCAGTCCTGATAAAAACTCTAACAATGCCACTTTGACCATCAGCAACTACTCAGATACAGAAGTAGATATAAATGAGAGCATCATGTATTTACCTACCTCTGTGGATATATCGTTGGTCGTTGATGGACAGGATGTGATTACCGTCGACCTGAATCATGTGGAATATGCCACAAATGCCGGATTCCAGATTCCTGTTGAAATCGATCTTGGGTTATATGTAAATCCTTATTCTCTTTCTTTAGTAGTAGACAGGCCATCTAATTTAGAATTTGTTCTTGATTTAGATTTTTCAGATGACGATGATGTATGTGCTACCGGTATTCATGCAGAGGTGGAATTAGCCAGTGATGATTTTCAGAATTTGACGGAAAAGGATTTACTGAAAGCAACGTTTGCCCTCTATAGCAATGATATGGCAATTCAATCCAATGGAGGAATAGCTGAGATATTGCAAATTACAGATCCTACTGTCGCTCAAATAAATTCGTTCCTTGATCTGGAGATTCTTATTAATAATATAAAAATAGCTGATGTTATTTTTGAAGATGATGGAATGGATGGTGTGATTGTCTTATTAGAATTTAAAGACGAGAGTACTGTAGATGCTGCGACCTATTATGATGATTTCATTCTTGAACTTGAAAGCATATTTGAGTCATATTTTGGGACTAGTAACTAAAAGAAAAAACTAGTAATTAAAAAAGCCTCTATCCAAATCGGATAGAGGCTTTTTTAAATAGTAATGAGCTTATTTCTAGCAAAACTCTTCGTAAACCTGCTCTAGGTGATCAGCAATCATCTCAGCAGATCGTCCTTCAATGTGATGTCTCTCTACCATGTGTGCAAGTTCGCCATCTTTAAAAAGGGCAATAGCTGGAGAAGATGGAGGGAACGGAAGGGTATACTCCCTTGCCTTCTGCGTGGCTTCAATATCAAATCCTGCAAATACTGTGGTTAAGTTGTCAGGTTTCTTACTGGACTTTTGAAGGGATAACAAAACCCCAGGTCTGCATGTGCCTGCAGCACATCCACATACCGAATTGATCACCAACAGGGAAGTACCCTTGTGATCTTTCAAGTGATTTTCTACGTCGCTTCCTGTGGTCAATTCTGTGAAACCGTTTTCAGTAAGCTGAGCTTTCATCGGAGCTACTAATTCCGCTGGATACATATTCGTTTTATTTAAATCAGTTATTTTATTTCTACATAAACCCTAGTTCCAACTTTGCCTCTTCAGACATCATGTCCGTAGCATATGGAGGGTCAAAAGTCAATTCTATATTCACATCGTTCACACCTGGCACCTCTCGGACATTCGCCTCTATTTCGCTCGGAATGCTCTCTGCTGCTGGGCAGGAGGGCGATGTTAATGTCATCACTATCTCTACATTGTTTACTGGCAGAATATTGATCTCGTAAATCAACCCGAGTTCATAAACATCCACCGGAATTTCAGGATCATAAACACCTTTAATGGCGCGTATAATGTCTTCTTTCAGAGCTAGTGTATCGTTATTTGTATTTGTGTCACTCATGATTCCTGCTTTGCTGAATACGCCAGAGCGTATAACTTCATTTGCTTAATCATCGCTGCAAATCCATTGGATCTTTGCGTGCCAATGAATCTATCCATTCCTATTTGTTTAGGAAAGTAGATTTCTGCATTCATAACATCACTCGGGGATGATTGATTCAATACTCTCACCAGCAAGCTTACCAGCCCTTTGGTAATAGCCGTATTTGAGTCTGCTCTGAATTGGATCCTATCATTTTCCATTTCCGCCAACATCCAAACTTTGGATTGACATCCTTTCACAATGTTATCTTCAATCCGAGCTGAATCAGGGAACGACCCAAGTTCGGCACCTAGCTCCATGATATAATCAAGCGTCATTTCCATATCTCCATCTAGCATGGAAAACTCTTCTATTATCTCCTCCTGACGTTGTTTGATTAAATCCATCAGCTAAATTTTTTCACAATATTTTCAAGCGCTTCACAGAACACATCAATTTCCTCTTTGGTGTTGTAAACTGCAAAAGAAGCTCGCACGGTTCCATCTATTTCAAGGAAATCCATTAATGGTTGGGTACAATGATGCCCCGTTCTTACCGCAATCCCTCTCGCGTCCAGCAGTTGTCCCAAATCGTAGGGATGTACATTATCAATCAAAAATGAAATAACACTAGCCTTCTTATCTGCAGTGCCAATAGGCCTAAATCCAGATATTCTATTCAGCTTTTGATTGGCGTAATCGAGCAGCTCATGCTCGTATTCAGCTATTTTCTCATGACCGATCTCGTCAATAAAGTCCATCGCATATTTGAATGCGATCACCTCACCGATATTCGGAGTGCCAGCTTCAAACTTGTATGGGATGTCATTGAATGTAGTTCCGCTAAAGGATACGTCTTTAATCATTTCACCACCGCCTTGATAAGGGGGCATAGCCTCTAAAATATCTCGATGGCCATAGAGTACACCCACACCCGTAGGACCATACATTTTATGACTCGAGAGTGCCAGGAAGTCACAGTCTAAGTCCTGTACATCAATCTTGATGTGTGGAGCTGCCTGAGCAGCATCTATTAATGTGGTGGCGCCTTTTTCTTGTGCAAGAGTAATAATCTCTTTTATCGGATTTATTGTTCCAAGGGAATTGGATACATAATTCACTGCCACCAACTTGGTTTTCTCACTCAATAGCTTTTTGTACTCATCCATCAAAATCTCACCCTTCTCATTGATGGGGATCACCTTGATGATGGCCCCAGATCGCTCAGCAGCTAGCTGCCATGGAACAATGTTGGAGTGATGCTCTAGTTGAGAAATTAGAATTTCGTCTCCCGGCTTGAGAAATTTTGAACCCCATGATTGAGCCACCAGGTTGATACTCTCTGTGGTACCCTTGGTAAATATGATTTCATCAGCTTCTGCAGAGTTGATAAACTGATGAACCTTTTCTCTCGTTGCTTCAAAGCCTTTGGTAGATCGCTCAGCGAGTGTATGTATTCCACGGTGAATATTTGCGTGATCCTTTTCGTAGAATTGAATCAATGAGTTTACAACCCGCTTTGCTGTCTGAGATGAGGCTGCATTGTCAAAGTAGATAAGTGGTTTCCCGTTTATCTCCTGGTTAAGTACAGGAAATTCATTTCTAATTTTTTGAATATCAAATGTAGAAATGTCCTCTTTCATCAGGTTAATTTTTGATCAATTAGTTGCTGAACTTCGTCCTTGATGGACTCCACTTTGATGTGCCCCATGGTTTCTAATGCAAATGCTTTAAGAATCATGGCTTTAGCATTTTTCTCGTTGATCCCTCTGGCTCTGAGATAGAATATGGCATCTTCATCCAACTGACCTGAAGTACATCCGTGAGAGCATTTCACATCATCCGCCCAGATTTCCAGCTGAGGTTTAGTGTGCAAGGTGGCATCTTCTGAGAGTAAAATGTTATTGTTTGACTGGAACGCATTTGTCTTTTGCGCATCTTGTCTTACATAAATCTTACCATTAAATATACCTGTCGATTTTTCGTCGAGGATACCTTTATACATCTCATTGCTATATGAATTTGGTTTCATGTGATCAACAGATGTGTTGTTGTCAACGTGTGACTTCTTATCAAGTAGAAACAGTCCATACATATGCCCTTCACAGTTCTCTGCGTCTAGGTTGATAGTAAGGTTGTTTCGAACCATTGCTCCCTCAAATGAAAAGGTATTGTTGTAGAAATGTGAGTCTTTGGCTACATCTGCAACGACGGTTTCATGTGAGTATGTCGCATCGTTATAGTTCTGTACTTTGGTGTGATAGCCAAATGCGTTCTTTCCAACAGAAAACTCTATATAAGAGTTGGTGAAGGTTTTGGTATCCTCTGGAGTAATCAATTTTTCAACTAAACGAAACGTGTGACCATCTTTGATTGTCACCTTTATTCTGGGATTCGACATCCCGTTTGAGTTGAAGTGATAAACATAAACAGGCGCTTCCTGTCCAGACTCAATTCTCACTTCCTCCGCAGCGTAAGCTGTATTCAAAAGACTGAAAGGATCATGCTTTCCCTCAGTCACATCTCCAACCTCAAACTTTAGGGTGTTAGAAAATTTAGAATGATCCTTGGAGAAAATGCCATTGATGAAAACTAGGTGGCTACCTTCCTCCTCATAAAGTTTCTTTGCATCAAAGATGTTTTCAGCCGTGGCACTAAAATCAATATTCTTTTTGAGGATAGAAGTGATAGGAGTGAACTTGTACGCCTCAGATTTTTTGTGAGGAAGTCCGATCTCATTTAGCATTTCCAGAGCCTCTTTCTGGGTTTTATTGCCTTGGAAAGAGCTGGTCAATTGATCCAATATGGTGGTTTCTTCCCTGATCATACTGCTGCTACTTCTTCTTTAATCCAGTCGTATCCTTTTTCTTCAAGCTCCAATGCCAGACTCTTATCTCCGGACTTCACAATTCTTCCTTTGTATAAAACGTGCACATAGTCTGGAACAATGTAATCCAGCAGACGCTGATAGTGAGTTACTACAATGGTCGCAGTGTCTTTGGTTTTTAATTTATTGACCCCATCGGCAACAATCTTTAACGCATCAATATCTAACCCGGAATCTGTCTCGTCCAGAATGGAAAGCTTAGGCTCCAGCATAGCCATTTGAAAGATTTCGTTTCTTTTTTTCTCACCGCCAGAGAATCCTTCGTTTAGGGATCTGCTTAATAGCGACTGATCGATATCCACAAGCTTCATCTTTTCCTTCATCAACTTCAGGAAGTTAACAGCATCCAAAGCTTTCTCACCTCTGGCTTCACGCACCTGATTGATTGCGGTTTTCAGGAAGTTAGTTGTGGATACTCCAGGTATTTCCACCGGGTATTGAAAAGCCAGAAAAATACCTTTTTGAGCTCGTTCTTCAGGGCTTAATTCCAAAAGGTCTTCATTCTCGAATGTTACAGATCCTTTGGTAATATCATAATCTTCTCTTCCAGCGAGCACAGATGCAAGTGTACTTTTGCCTGAACCATTAGGGCCCATAATGGCATGTACTTCACCAGCCTTTACTTCCAGATCAATGCCCTTTAGAATTTCCTTGTCCTCGATGGAGGCATGCAAATTTTTAATCGAAATCATACGTTTTATTGAGTTGATTTATCCAACGCTACCTTCAAGGGTAAGCGCCAATAATTTTTGAGCTTCTACAGCAAACTCCATTGGGAGCTTGTTCATTACTTCTTTTGCGAATCCGTTGACAATCAGTGCAACGGCAGTCTCTTCATCTATACCTCGCTGCTGGCAGTAGAATATCTGATCCTCACCAATTTTTGAAGTGGTGGCTTCATGCTCCACTTGTGCTGTCTTATTTTTTATATCAATGTATGGAAATGTGTGTGCGCCACATTTATCTCCCATAAGAAGCGAATCACATTGAGAGAAGTTGCGTGAGTTTTCTGCACGTTTCATTATCTCCACCTGACCTCTGTAGCTATTTTGAGACTTACCTGCTGAAATTCCTTTTGATACAATTCGTGAACGGGTATTCCTCCCTATATGAATCATTTTAGTTCCGGTATCTGCTTGCTGGTGGTTGTTTGTCACAGCTACAGAGTAGAACTCACCTACTGAATTATCACCTTTTAAAATGCAAGAAGGGTACTTCCAGGTCACCGCCGACCCAGTTTCCACCTGAGTCCAGGAGATTTTAGAGTGATCACCGGCACAGATTCCTCGTTTGGTCACAAAGTTGTAAATGCCACCTTTGCCGTTCTTATCACCAGGATACCAATTTTGTACAGTCGAATACTTTACTTCCGCTTTCTTAGCTGCGTAGATTTCCACTACCGCAGCATGTAATTGATTTTCATCTCGCTGCGGCGCAGTACATCCTTCCAGATAGCTTACATAGCTTTCATCCTCAGCTACAATAAGCGTCCGCTCAAACTGTCCTGTATTAGCTGCATTGATACGGAAATAAGTGGAGAGTTCCATTGGGCATCTCACTCCTTTAGGGATGTAGCAAAATGAGCCATCAGAAAATACCGCAGAGTTAAGTGCTGCATAGTAGTTGTCATTTGCGGGTACAACCGAACCCAAATATTTCTTTACTAATTCAGGGTGCTCGTGAACTGCTTCACTAAAGGAGCAAAAGATTACTCCAAGCTCAGAAAGCTTTTCTTTAAATGTGGTGGCTACTGAAACTGAATCTATGACTGCATCTACAGCCACACCGGTTAGTCTTTTTTGCTCTTGAAGCGATATTCCTAGACGTTCAAAAGTTTTGAGTAATTCAGGGTCAACTTCATCCAGACTTTTTGGTTTTTTATCTTGCTTGGGAGCGGAATAGTACCTAATGGCCTGAAAGTCGATTTTTGGATACTTGACATTGGGCCACTTTGGCTCTGTCATATTCTGCCATAAATCGAATGCCTTTAGACGCCAATCAAGAAGCCATTGAGGTTCTTCTTTTTTGGCCGAAATGAAACGAACTATGTCCTCATTGATACCAAGTGGAGCCTCATCTGCTTCAAAATCCACAGACCATCCGTGCTCATATTCTTTGGAGGTAAATTCTTCTAATATTTGATCGTCAGTGCTCATCTACTTTCCTTCGTTTCGGAGTGCAAAGGTACTACTTATTTATAGTAATTCTAAATAAGAACAAGGAAGTTGAAAGAAGGTTCGATGTGCTTTTACTTTCTTAGAAAATTAGGTGCTTGTTCACACTTTCTTCCAGCGAAATGAATGTCTCTGTACTTTCAATCCCATCCACCTTTTGAATCTTATCGTGAAGCACATCCCGAAGGTGGGAGGTACCCTTACAATAAATTTTGCAGAAGATATTGTAGTTGCCTGTTGTGTACCTGATGGTGGCGATCTCTGGAATTTCCTTGAGTTCGCTTACCACCCGATCGTATAAGGAGCTTTTTTCCAGGTAGATACCTAAGAAGCAGGTAATGTCATAGCCCAGCTTTCCGTAATCGATTTTGAGGGTGGTACCTTTTACAATGCCCATTTCTTCCAGCTTTTTCATCCTCACGTGGACAGTTCCTCCGGACACGAACACTTTCTTAGCGACCTCTGTATATGGCATTTTAGCATCCTCTGACAAAATATTCAGAATCTTAAGGTCTACATTATCAATCTCATAATTTTTACTCATATCGTACAGCTAAATTTGAAAATTTATTATTTAAATCGTTTTAAATTAAATTAAATGTAAAATTTTAACTAAATTATTAAATAAATTTTAATAAAACCACCATTCTATTAAATTTGAATCATCAAACACACTGTAGAGTGGTGAAACTGGCAGACATGCCCTCCTCTCTCGGGGGTGGAGATAAGGGATAAATCCCGGTAGGTTCTCTCTCGGTCTTGAATCGGGAGAGAACGTCTGGGGCTAACTGCTCCGTGGAGGTTCGAATCCTCCCTCTACAGCTTTGGGTTAATGTTGTTTATTTAAGGTCTTGGTAGGGGTGCCAAGGCCTTTTTTTATGGTAATTACTTTCTCAGTAAACCTCATCGCTTATCTTTATCGGCACTAAATGAACCAAGCCCTAACATGAAGAAACAACCTTGGCACGCCAACTACCCCGAAGGAGTCCGATTGGAGATTAATCCTGACAGTTATTCATCGCTTCCAGAGATGGTCGATGAAAAGATCGCTCAGTATGGTGATCTTGTTGCATTTGAAAACATGGGGAAGGAAATGACCTTCTCAGAGTTGGGAACTGCAATAGATCAATTTGCATCCTATCTGCAAAATCATACAGACTTAAAGCAAGGAGACAGGATTGCAATTCAAATGCCCAACCTTCTTCAATATCCAGTGGTAATTTATGGTGCACTGAAAGCAGGTATGGTGGTTGTGAATACCAACCCCCTTTACACACCAAGCGAAATGCTTCACCAGTTCAATGATTCCGGTGCGAAAGCGATCGTGATTGTTGAAAATTTTGCCAGCAATTTGGAAGAGATCATCACAGAGACCCAGATTGAAACTGTGATCGTGACGAAGATCGGAGACATGATCGGAGGCCTGAAGGGCAGCATCGTCAATTTCGTGGTGAAGAACATCAAGAAGATGGTGCCTTCTTACAGTCTGCCTGGTGCTATTCCTTTCAAAAAAGCTCTAAGCCTTGGATCTCAAAATCCAGTTGCTAAAGTAGCTATCGAAAGATCAGAGCTTGCATTTTTGCAATATACCGGAGGAACTACAGGGGTATCGAAAGGAGCTATGCTTACACATAGAAATGTGATTGCCAACATAGAGCAGGTGTGTGAATGGATGCTGCATGGTGGGCTAGAGGAAAGAAAAGAAATATTCATCACAGCCTTGCCTATGTATCACATTTTCGCTTTGACATGCAATGCGTTAATGACAGTGCGCATTGGTGCGCGAAATGTTTTGGTAACCAATCCGAGAGATATGAAAGCCTTCCTGAAGGATTTAGGCAGACACAAGTGGACGATTTTGACCGGAGTGAATACGTTGTTCAATGGATTGCTAAATCAGCCATCTTTTAAAAGCCTTGATTTCTCTGAGGTGAAATTCTCATTTGCGGGTGGTATGGCACTGCAAAAATATGTAGCTGATAAATGGTTTGAAGTGACTGGTACACCAGTTTCGGAAGGATACGGATTGACTGAAACTTCACCTGTACTAACAGCTAACCCACTGAAGAAAGATGCAAAGACTGGTTTCATTGGAATGCCAGTACCAAGTACAGAGGTAGTGATTTTGGATGATGCGGGAAAAGAGGTGGCCTATGGAGAACGTGGGGAGCTATGTGCCAGAGGACCTCAGGTCTTTCAGGGATATTGGAACAGACCGGAAGAAACCAAAAATTGTTTTCATGAGGATTGGTTTAAAACCGGGGATATAGCTGTCATAAATGAACAAGGCTTCTTCAAAATTGTTGATAGGAAGAAGGAAATGATTTTGGTTTCAGGTTTCAACGTGTACCCGAACGAAATTGAAGATTGCATTGCCCTTCATGACAAAGTACTTGAGGTTGGTGCAATTGGAGTGCCAGATAAGAAATCTACTGAGGCAGTGAAGGTCTACATTGTAAAAGCTGATCAAAGCTTAACCGAGGAAGAAATTGTGGAACACTGCAAGGAAAACCTCACTGGTTATAAACGGCCTAAATACATCGAATTCATTGATGAATTGCCAAAATCGAATGTTGGAAAAATTTTGCGTAGAATCCTTAAAGAAAACGACTTAAAAACAAACTCTTACGACTAAATATGAGATTAAAAATTTCGGTACTACTTGCCTTTTTATCTAGCATTTCATTTTCGCAAACAGCGAGTTCGGACACTACCTACTGGCGCATTGGAGGTGCGAGTTCACTCACATTTTCTCAAGTTTCTCTAACCAACTGGGCTGCTGGAGGACAAAACTCAGTTGCCATTAATTCCAATTTTGGAATTTTTGCCAATCGTGTGAAAGGTCGAGGGAAGTGGGAAAACTCAATGGATCTGGCTTATGGATTGATTAAGCAAGGCTCGGCAGGGTTTAGCAAATCTGATGACCTGATAAACCTGGTTACCAAATACAGTTTTCAGGTAAGGAAAGACAATGGAAAATGGTTTTATAGTGCCTTGATGGACTTTAGATCACAGTTTTATGAAGGGTTTGATGCGGAGACCGGACTGGTGAAAATATCTGATTTCATGGCACCAGGCTATCTCACGATTGGTCTTGGTATATCCTATGATCCAAGTGATAAACTAAGTTTTACTTATCAGCCGCTTACCGGGAAGTTTACTTTCGTTAGAGATCAGGATTTGGCCAATCAAGGAGCTTATGGTGTAGAACCTGCCGTATTTGCTGGCGATGGTGTTACCGTATTGACTCCCGGAAAAAAGTCTAGAGCTGAATTTGGTTCTTTCTTTAGAGCAAAATATAAAAATGACATTTTTGAGAGTAAGCTTGAGCTCTTTACCGGATATACCCAGAGTGTAGGAGAGGTGGATGTCAACTGGCAAAATGCTCTCATTTTGCAGCTTACCAAAGTGTTGTCTACCAATGTATTTACGCAGCTAATCTACGATGAGGATATCCTGATCGCCGGAGATGATGGAGAAACTAAACCAAGAGTCCAGTTTAAAAGTGTGCTCGGGGTGGGGTTGACCTACAAATTTGGAAAAAAGAGACAGCAATAATGATTTAACATGAATTGAGGCTAGGATAGAAGATTTTAAACTATCCTTGTCACCTTATTTTATAAAGTAAATTAAAAAGAAGAGAGAAAGTTATGCCTGAGTTTAGTGCCGTTGAAGGAATGAAGTATATCTACCCAATCCTGATTGGATTTATGGTGGTGGAGTATCTGGTAGCAAAAGAAAACTATGAGCTAAAGGATTCTCTAGCAGGATTTGGAATTGCGTTGGGCGCTTCCATTGTTGCTTCATTCACCAAAGTATTTACTGTAGTAGTAGTTTTCCAGTGGTTTTTCGATGTGCTTGAACCAGTGAGAGAGCAATATCTTGGATACACGACCATTGGATTTGCCTGGTGGGCATGGGTTTTGGCTATCCTGGCCGATGACTTTAATTTTTATTGGCATCATAGGTTGAGCCACACAGTCAGAGTTTTGTGGGCAGCACATGTGCCGCACCATTCTTCAAAAAATTTCAACTTTGCTGTAAGCATTCGAAATGGGTGGTTTATCACTTTATACAAGCCTATTTTTTGGTTGTGGATGGCCTGCATCGGATTTGAGCCGGTGATGATTGGAACAGCATTGATTATCAATGCAACGTATCAGTATTTCCTTCACACGAAATTGCTCGGGTCTCTTGGATTCTTTGGAAAGATATTCAATAACCCATACGTACATGCCGTGCACCACTCCAGCAATGTGGAGTACCTAGACAAGAATCACGGTGGGATTTTCCTCTTCTGGGATCATGTTTTCGGTACATGGCAGAATATCATTCCAGGAGTAGAACCTAAGTATGGCATATTAAAAGACCCGGAAACCTACAATCCAATAAAACTTAACACCCATGAGTTTGAAGCCATTTTTAAAGACGTGAAGCAGGCAAAAAGTCTTAAGCATGCGCTCATGTATATTTTTGGCCCTCCGGGATGGAGCCCTGATAATAGCACGCTCACGGTAAAGCAAATACAGGCTGGAGAAACTCCAAAGGATGAGTCTGCTACTTCTGCAGCGGCGTAGGTTCTACGTTTGACTTAATATAAATATCGCGTTGAGGGAATGGAATTTCTATTCCCTTTTCTTTGAACTTTTGAAAGATCTCAAAATAAAGCTCAGTTTTTAACCTCCTGGGTTTGTCGGTGTGTGTAGATGTCCAGATTGCTAGTGTAAAGTTGAGAGAACTATCACCAAATTCATCAAAAAACACATGGGGTGCCGGGTGTTTCAACACATGCTCATTTTCAGAAGCCACCTTTAGAAGTACCTCGCGCACTGCCACAGGGTCTTCACTGTAGCTCACTCCCACGGGGATGTCAAATCGAATATTCCGGTCATTGTGGCTCCAGTTAATTACTCGGGAAGAAATAAACTCTGAGTTTGGAACGATGATCGATACATTCTCATTTGTAAGGATGGTTGTTGCTCTTACCGAAATATTGATCACATCTCCCTCAGTATCTCCAACCACAATTCTGTCACCTACTTTGATGGGTTTTTCAAAAAGGATGATGATACCGGAAATGAAATTGTCTGTGATATTTTGAAGTCCAAATCCAATGCCGACACCAAGAGCACCAGCGAGTAGACTCAGCGAGCTCATGTCGATACCTGCGCTCTGAACAATGAAAATGGAACCAACAAACATTATCATCACACGGGTGATGAGTCCGATGGAATTTCTGGCACCTTTCTCTACATTGGCCTTCACCAATATTTTATTTACCAGCAGGTTTCTAAAACGCTTGGCAACAAAAGTGAGAACAAGAAAACTGACAAGAAAGTAAAGGATGGTGCCCAGGGTTATATCGCTTTTTCCCAGGCTAAAAAGATTGGTAGTGAATATTTCTCCTACGCTGGTGAGAAACTCAATTATGTTGCCCCAGATATCTTTTAATGATTGCATCCTCGAAGATTATGTATAGTAAACCTAACTCAGAACTTCGAGAAATGGAATTTGTTCGTTCCCATATCAAAACTTGATTCTTAGCATGGCTTTTACTTCACTGGAGGTATCGCCTTCAGCTAAGTCCAGTCCTGATCCGACAGTTTCCTGATTGCGGTAGGAAAAACGAGCGTAGCGCAACCAGAACGAAACATTGCGAATGGGATCGTAGCGAACCATTGCATAAGAACGCACACCTGTGCCGAAATAAGCCGGTATAGAAAAGGCATAAAGCACATCACTTTCATACACATATTGGGCATTGTCAAAATTATCCGTTTCAAACAGAGCCATTCGGGTATTGAATTTGAGTTTCCACACATCAAAATTGACATCCTGAATGATCGCAAACCCCTTAGTAAACTCTTCGCCTTCATTTTGTGTGCTGCTTTGCACCTTTGTTTTCAGCTTCAGCCAGGGCTTTAGGGTGTAGTCTATGTTGAAAATGAAATTACGCTTAATCTGATCAGTCAAGACATTTAGATTTTCATCTGCAATGGTCACCTGCCTGTTTTGTTGTCTCATTTGAGCATAGAGTGTGACTTCCCTGCTTGGAAAGTGGGAGTATCTAGCGAGCCATTCGCTACCTACTGAAGGTGCTTCTGTTTGGTATTTCAGCCAGGGAAATTTGAACCGATCGTAATACACGTTGAGTTTGTGCCTTCTGTTTGGTTTGATGGAAAGCCCCCAGTAGGTTCCTGTCTCATTAATGTTTCTTGAATTTTCAGAAAAAGCATTTCCATAAAATGAATGAAAATCTCGATCATAATTTCTGAGAACCATAGCCATATCCACCGTGCGCGAAAGGCTGGCCACAAGCCCACCCACAGCACCGATCCCTCCACTCTTTGAGCGTGCAGCCTCACCAAAGAAGGTGAAGTTTTGCCAGGTATAGTTTGCATAAGCGGAGGTGATGAAGTTACGGTCACCTTTAAATTCAAATTGATTGTAATTATTCGGCTTACGTTGAAGGGGCCGACTGTATTGACTATTCAAGCCAGAAACTCCAATTGTCAATCTTCGATGTGGCTGATATTGGACCACTGCTCCAATTGACTGCTCCTGGATTTGATCTTTGGAGGCAAGCTCGCTAGGAGTACGGTGAAAACCGGTATTTTGAATAGAGTTTACAAACTCCTCAAAATCTGAAAACGTGGTGTCAGTTTGGATATTTCCATCTTGATTTAGGTGTGAATAAAAGACAGTGAGCTCAAAATCCCCTTGCTTTCGTGTGAGTCCTGCACCTCTAAAAAAACCAGACTCCAGCACAGAAGTATATGACCTTAACCCTATGCTATTTCGCTTAGCCGTATTGACCGTTTCAGCTCCTTTTCCGGCATTGAATCCCGCACCAAACACAATACCCTGACCGACCTGCAATTGGAAGTCTCCCAGCATAATTTTGTCAAAGCCAAGTTTGTTTTCAAGCAGAAGATGGAAGGAATAGAAATCAAATCCATACTGACCATTCTCAAAACCAAATCGCTCTCCATTGTCTTTTTCAAAAGTGAAACCGAGACTAAAATCGTCGCGATGACTGGTGCGGAATCTGCCATAGATTTTATTCGGTGATCCCGCATAACGCGTAGGTGCTGTGGTTGTGGTGTCAATAATATTGCCACTACCATCTCTCGTAAAAGTGGTGTCCAAAGGAAGAGCCGGAGTGTACCCAATCTGCTCTTCTAGTCTTCTGGAATATCGTAGCAAGAAATAGTTGTTTTCTTCCTCGACAATACGTTTAAGGAGTGGTCGGTTGTCTGTGAGAGATTCTTCTACGGTTACAAATGGCTGAAGCAAACGAATGGTTTCGAGATCCATTTCGGGTATGGCTTGAAGCTCATAGATTGAAAGAAAATCTCCAAACCTATCTCTGTAGCTAAAGAAGCTGGATAACTGTGCGGGATTGAGAACGTAGAGTGATGCTAGCTCATCAGGTTCTACCTTATTCAGATTTAGCTTATTGCTGTAGTAGAGTAGCAGGGATTCGTAGATGTCTTCATATGAGATATCCTCATCCTGCACCTGAAACAGTCGTTCTGCAAATTGCTCCAGGTCGATTTCTTCATTCTGGCTATAAGAGGTTAAGCCAGCTAATAGCAACCCTATGGTCAGCCATTTTTTCATTTTATAAATGTGTAGGCGACTGAAATCTCATGGATACTACCAAGTCGGGAGTCGTTTGAGTATGCATAGTCAAACTTTAAATTTTTTGGATGGAAACCCACTCCAAATGCTCCCAGGAAAGGTTCGGTACTAATTCCAGTACGGACAAATACATTTTCCACAACCTGATATTCAATACCAGCTTTGAAAACTTCATCAAAGTCCAAATCCTTTTCTACTTCCAGGTTAATCATCAGTTCGTCTGAAGGGCGGTATGATAATCCTCCTTTCATGATGGTCGGAATCTTATCAGCGGTTTCCGTATCAAGTTGAGCTTGATTGAGATTGAAAATATGCATCCCAAATCGTAGTTGCTTGTTGATTTCTGCAATACCACCAAACTGAATAGCCAAAGCTCTATTGGTGCCTATGGTGGAAATGTTGTATTGAAGTAGATCAACTCCCAATGCGAGGCTCACCATTTGAATTTTATTTCCAAAGGCTAAATGAACCCGCTGCTCACTGTACAGATCGTCTCCAAATTTGTAAAACCCAACCCCGGCGTTTCCAATATCAGAATGATAAACTGCTCCAGCTCCTACTACTTGAAATTCTGTAACACCAAAACGATTTTGGTATGCTGCAAAAGCCGAATGATTTTCCACTCGTCCAAGCCCGCCTATATTATTGAAAAGACTGTACTCATCACCAAGCGTAAGGGATGCCCCAGCCATCCCGGCGCTGCGGCCTCCCAGATTATATTTTCCGTCCTGAGCACTCACCAAATGGGCTAGTAAAAGGAGAGAAGAGAAAAAGACAAACTTCATGACTGCAAAGTATGCATTTGGTTCGTTTATTTCAATAATTGTAACTTAAGTAGCGATGAAGATACTTGCCATTATCGGGGTGTTTCTTACTTTTTTTGTTCAGGCACAAAGCCCGGATACGGTTTTGTATGGAGATGGAAGCATAAAGACAATTGGAAAAAGTGGTGAAGGTGGCTTAAAGCAGGGGCAGTGGAAATACTATTATCCAGGTGGTGAGCCGAGTGCATTGCTCAATTATGAGGATGGAGAATTAAACGGAATACAGATGTATTATGGGTTTAATGGAAGCTTGATAGCCCTTGAAAATTATGAAAGGGGACTACTGGTGGATACTGCTTCATATTTTTATCCTACAGGGCAACTGGAAAAGTACGGAACCTATCAAGATGGCTTATATGAGGGTGTGTGGGAATTCTATTATGAAAATGGCAGTATAAAGCGGCAGGGCTTTTATTCTCAGGGTGTCCCTAACGGCCAATGGACTTTCTACTTTGAGAGTGGAAAACTGAATCAAGCCGGGGAGCTTATCGACGGGCTGGAGGATGGGCTGTGGGTGTACTTTGATGAGGAAGGCAATCAGCTTTATGAGGGAGAATGGGCTAATGGGGAGAAAGTCGGGCAGTGGTACTATTTCAAAAAAGGAAAGAAGAAAGCCTGGAAAAACTTTGACTAAAAAAGCGACAGGATATTCACAAAGAAGTAATTATTGCCTTGCGAATTTCTGGAGAGTTCAAATCTGAAGGTGAAGTCATTTACCAATACAAGATCCAAACCTGTCCCGACACTATACAAATATTGATCAGTTAACAGATCACTTCCATCATAGTCCGGGTAGCCAACCGCATACCCCTGATCAAAATACACCTTTCCGTAAATGATAATAGGAAAGGTCTGAAATTGGCGCACTGGCATCACCTTACTAATGTTATATTTTCGGCCAAAGAGCTGATGCTTGAATTCGTTTCGCTGCAGCACATACGAGCTGGCTTCAATGATGTTGAGATCATAGCCACGGATAATTTCCTTCAGAAAACCAACAGAGCTGTAGTTGAAGTAGCTCTGATTCCTGACTGGGAAAGTGCTCAGAGCCGAAATATTACCAACCAGGAAGAAATTGTCCTTAAAAGCCCAGTACTTGGTGAGATTAGCGCGAGCACTCCAGTAGTCTACACCGTCATTGTAGATACCCAGTCCATGTTTTGATAGCCCCAGCCTGTACCATGCGCCTCTTGTGGGGTAGTTTGGATTATTTCGCCTGTCCCACACATAGGTGTAGCCAAGTGAGAAAGATTGTTGCTGAGTTCGCCCCTCGCCGAGGTAGTTAGGGTTGAGACTGGCTACTGTATCTGCCACATCTACTCGCGTGTGCCTGAGACTGGTAAGGTGATAAGAGTAAAATGAACTTCTGTAAGAATGGACAACAGAATTTCGGTAAGCCCGACGCAATACATTTTCACGTGAAGAGGCAAATCGTCGTACATTTTCAATAGTGGTGATCGGCACATTTTTAGATTCAAAATAGCTGGTACTAAATAGCAGCCCGTTTTTTTGTTTTTTGTCTATGTAAGGAACCTGATAATAGAGGTTGAGTACCGTTTCGAAACCGGTTTGCAGCCACAGTCTGAGTATTTCATTTCTCCCTCTAAAATTGAACTGGGTCAGTTTCAAACCATAATTGACCCTGCTAAGATCACGATCTCTATTGACCCACCAGTCATTGAAATTTCGGTCCGTCAGGCGAAAAATGGGTAATGGATATAAGTACCATCTTTCATCTACCAAAATCCTAACATCCGTTTTTCCTTCCTCGATATTGATCAGGCTGATATCAACTTTATTGAAAAGGTTGGTGCCGTAGATCCTGTTTTTGTTCCAGACAAACATACTGTCCAGCTGGTATCTCGTGTAGGTACTATCAATCTCAAAGCTTAGCTCACGGGTGATGATCTGAGGTTTGGTTTTGTAGTTGCCTTCAATAAGGATTTGCTTGATCTGAAGCAACTCAGAAGAATCAGATTGAGCGAAAGCCTGCATGGCTAATCCGAAAAGAAAGAATTTAAACAGGATTTTTTTCACTCAATGAATTTTGACATTTACCTATCAGAATGCTTGATGGTTAACGCACAAACAGAACGATTTTTTATGGAGCGTGCAAGTTTTGATTGGTACTTTTACAAGTGTGAATCGGTTACTAAAGAAAATCCTCATTTTCCCTATACTGGTATATCAATACTCGATTTCTCCACTTTTCCCTCAGTCCTGTAGGTTCACCCCCACCTGCTCTCAATATGCGAAGGAGGCCATTCAGAAGTATGGTTGGAAAGGATTCCTTATGGGACTAAAGCGCATTAGCAAGTGCCATCCCTGGGGTGGGAGTGGCTATGACCCGGTGGAGTGATTAAAATCAGTCTTTAATACAACGGCATGAAAATCCATTTCCTTTATTGGATGAGTTAGAACTTGTGTATCTAATCAATCTCTCATCTCCAGAAACAAGATGTCTGCTTATTCCATGATCAGCATTATATCCTTCTTCGGAACTCCAGAAAACGGCACGTTCTCGCAAATAAGAAAAATGACCATTTACATAGTATGCCCAGCCGGCTGGTATGGCGTTGAAGCCCGAAGCATTGGTTGCATCGCTGTTGGGAGCTTCCCAGTGCTCAGTTCCAGTTTCTTTCATTTTAGACCCAGCAATACTACCACCTCCTAAATAAGTTCCTAATTCATTCCATTCTTCATCGGTAGGTATGTGCCACCCTGTAGGACATAGCTTTCCGGTATTTACTGCGTACCAGTTATAAAGTGGACCATATTCGGTTTCAGTATGGTCATACCAAGCATAAGCACCGGTAGTATTATCCTCCCAAGCAGTAATGTTTGTGCCTGGGTATTCAATTGGGTTCCCATCATTGTAAGTAGTAGCTCTTAGATTTTCAGCCATCCATAGTTGAGTACCTAAATGGATTGTTTTGTAAGTTTTTCCATCTCTAGCATCAACCAAATCTTCACCGGGGATTCCTATGGGTGTGATTTCGATTGTTAAAGGTGTGTCACCATAAGTATATAGGCTTTCTATGGTATAAGTTTCATTATATGAATGGTATCCCTCCTTTAATATTTCAATATCATAGGTATCAAAACCATCTTTTATAGTCACAGAATTGTTGGCAATGGCAATAAGTTCTTCTGTGTATTCATAATCTGTTGATGTGATATTCAAGGTTGCCTCTAAAAATGAATCCAAATTTCCCTGTTCAGATACATTTATCAAAAAGCTAAAAACAGGTACCTCAGTAAGGTTAAAACCAACTAGCCCAAAATCTTCGGCAACCAGTCCTTCAGTAGATATTACTTCAACTAAAACCTCTGTCACATCATTCCCAATAATGGAAAAGTTGATTGGAAGAGGATTGCTCACATTTTGAGCCTGATTAGAGCCTTCAAGTGGAGCAATATGCGTTATGTTATTTTCTGCATCAACAACCAAAAACTCTGTGAGCTTGTAGTTTCCACTTAGCAGTGAGATTTTTTCGGTGATAAGTTGTCCGTTTATTTCAAAAAGGTCAATTGACTCACGATCGTACGCTGTAGACTCTCCTTCAGATGTTTCTATTGTGATCAAGACAGCAACAGCATTAGCAAAGGATCCCTCCTCAATTCGACCCTCATTGTCTTTGCTTGGCGATAGGCTGAAATTCAGTTTTCCTGTATCGTTTGAGGGGTTGTCATCCTTTCCGCACGAAAAACAGATCGCAATAATAAGGGCCAGGGAGGTGGTGGTTTTTAAAATTAAATTCATCGGTGAAAAAATTGGCTTCTGCTAAGATGGCAAAAAAAAATTAAATAGAACTATTTCAGCTCTATTCTAAAATCTCAACACTCAATATTCTCACATCCTCAACCGGCCTATCCTGCGCATTGGTTTCAACCGCCGCAATAGAATCTACTACAGCCAGTCCGCTAATCACTTCACCAAACACGGTGTAGTTTTGATCGAGGTGAGGGGTGCCACCAATGGTTTTATACACTTCCCGATGTGCATCAGGAATACGATATCGTTGAAAATTATCATACTTTTTAGCCAGGGTTGCAAATCGTGAATTGATGCGACGAGCGGTAGACCAGTCATCGGTTTCGAGAGCGATCATAAGTGAGTCCAAGTCATCACGGTAGGCCGAATCATGCTTGATGTAGTACTCTGCCAGCCAGCCATTGATGCGTGTTTCTGCATGGTTGAGTAGGCTGTCATTAAACACTTTTCCCTGTACGATATAAAACTGCGTGCTGCTAGACACCCGATCCGGGTGATTGCCACGTGCAGCTGCCAGCACACCTTTCTTATGAAAAAGGTTTGGAGAAAACTCTGCCGAAACGGTGTAGGGTAAGTCTCCATTACCTAGTGTATCACCGGGCTGAGCATATTTACTTTCAGTGTCTCCGCCCTGGATCATGAAGTTTTCAATTACCCGATGGAACAATACACTATCCAGCACACCATCACTCACAATTTTGATGAAGTTGTCACGATGCAGCGGGGTTTCATTATATAGCTGTAAAACAATTTCTCCTTTGGTGGTCACCATTTTGACCTTTGTCAATGCTGGTTCATCAGTGGATTCTTGTTTGTTTGGTGTGCAGGCTACTAGCAGTAGTCCGATAAGCAGGTAAGTGAGTGATTTCATAATGATGTGTAAGATAGGGAGGGTGGTGAAATTAGTTGGATGAGAACGTCTAACTAGCGAGAGTATGCCCACTAGATGTAAAGAGCACTAAACTAGCGAAACAGCCCAACCTCCGCAACAGTAACTACGAAGTACTGCGTTCCGCAAGTCTAAACCCAGAAAGACAAAAGGAGAGAGGAGAAGAAAAAGTAGCAGAATGGGCGGTGAAGCGGGCGAATTGCAGTGAAAGTGGTAGAAGGCACTAAGGCATATTCGCGCTAGTGCCTGTTAGCTGGCTTTTTCAGCGTTAACCTTTATATGGTTCAGAACTCTATCATGTATGCTGTGAATTATCCAGTCGCTCCAGAGTTTCCAGTAAGCGCCAGGTTTGATGCTATGGCGATACCATGTCGTTCCAACAAGTTGAGTTTGGCCGTTAGGAAGTTCAGTTAATTTGAACTCACCCCGTTCAGATACAAAATAGTCATGCAAATGTGGAGCGTTAATATCCCAAAGACTGTATTCTGTCATCGGTTCTGGTTGCTCGAGAACATCAAACCTTAATGTTGTTGGTGCATCCCACTCGGTTATTGGTTCAACAAAGCTACCAGTATTGAAATTGCAGTACCGAATAGCTCCTTCTCCAGTTCCTTTGATTTCCGAGTCAATTGGATATGAAATGCCAGCTTTGAAAATGAATTCTGTTGGTTCATCCATTCTTGGAAATTCAATAACGTTCGTCCAAACAGTCTCAATATCCGCGTCAATAATCAAGCTAGTTGAAACTGTATAAAGTTGAATTTCGCTAGTCCGTTCTGTAAATGCTGTTATTGGAATGCTTATTAATGTTAGCAGAATTATCGTCAAGGAGTTATCAGGAGTTTTGTTCACCGTTGTTCGTCCGATTAAACTCCCAATCCAAGTTAGAAGAATTCCGATTGGAGCAGCCATAGCAATACAAATCAGTCCTTCAATTGCAAAAAGGATCAAACCAAGTGTGAATACCCCAAGAGTTAGAAAACTGATCTGAGCGGCTTCCTTTTTCGTTATTGTTCGTCCATGTCCGAATAGGGTCGTTGAGACAATACCTATGAGCAAAGGAGTCAACAGGAAAAGAGCTACTCCATATTCACCGATTCCATAAATGCCCCAAATTGTTAAGGGGGTTGCTAGTAGCAGGGTCGCTACGGTCGCAATCCATTTGCGTTTGTTTAGATCAGATGGAAGTTTGTTCAGGAGTTTCATTTTGACGTGCAGTCATGCCAGCTAATTTATAATGTAAAGCACACAAACCCGTGCAAATCGTTAATTTCAGCACAGTTATGGCGTTCAATTGGAAAGTTAACGGTTTTGAAAATAATCTTCGGAAATCAACCCATCCTAAAGCTTCTCCAATTCCTCCTGATACCCACCACTCAAAATCGGGAAGCGGTACCAAGAGCGTGGGTCGATGTTAAAATCATCGAAATGGAAGCTGGGAGCATAGCGCTCACGCTTCCATTGATTTCTGGTCCAGAGTCTGTAAAATTTCTTAATCCATTCCTTGAGTATTTCAGGATCATAGTCGCTTTTCAGTGCCTCATATACCTGTTTTGGAGATTTTCCGTTCAGTATTGCCTCTCGCTCAATTTTCATCAACACCTCATACGGCATCAGATCTTCCTCATCCGTCTGGTGTTGGTCTTCTGGTCGCAGTTCGGCAGTGGGGGTGAGTGCGTTTACATCTTTTAGTCCAGTGTATCCAAGGTCTGTTTCTGCATACTTCAGCCATTGCAGTACAAAATGCTTATCTACTCCCGCAATAGGAGAGATGCTCCCGCTGGTATCACCATCCATGGTGGCATATCCTACATCCCCCTCACTTCGGTTGGAGGTTGCGAGTAGGAGTTTATTCTTCAGGTTGGCCAGCATCCAGATGATGGGAGAGCGTGCGCGTGCCTGAATATTTTGCAACGTGATATCGTCCTGCTCCCAGGTGAGTTTTCTACCAATAGATTTTTCTATAGTTGTCCGGTACTGATCTACTTCTGCATCTATTTCCCAGCTGTGGAAAGTAGCACCCAGGCTTTCAGCCAGATTCTTTGCTGAACTGAATGTAGCTTCAGATGAGTTTTTGGTGGCTTGGTAAGCTGTAGTTAGCAGTTGGCTGGTGATTTCTTGAAGTGTAATCCCTTCTAATTCAAATCCCAGTTTCCTTTCCAGATCTGACTTGCCTAATTGCTCAAGAGCCGTGCGAATTGCAAAACTCACAAGCGTGGCAATTGTACTGGAGTCGGCACCCCCGCTGAGAGAGAGCACAAATCCTTTGCTTCTGCTTTTCCGACAGTAATCGAACAGGGCCAGTGCAGCTGCATGTGCGAATTCTTCATTCTGATTGTCATAATCAGGCTTGATATTTTCTATTGCCTTGTGAGCTTCAAAATCTACCTCAACTGATAAAAGTCGATAGTCATGAAACCATAGCCGGTGATTCCGACCGATCAATTTCCCCTTTTGTGCAATCAGCACATCGCCATCATAGATCATACGTCCGGCTTCATTGCCAAGGAGATTGGCATAGAGGTACACACAGTCAAATTGCTCAGAACTTTTTACAACCAGCTCTTCACGGAAGTGTGCTTTTTTGAATGCGAAATGTGAAGCACTTGGATTGAGAATCAAATCTACTTTTTGGTTAACATGCGCTCCGGGCCTGTCCGGCTGCCATGCATCCTCACAAATCTCAAAACCAATGGTAATGCTTTTGTGCTCCACAGTTATGTGGCCAAAAGGGATTTTCTTTCCAGCGATCGTGATGTGAGTGATTTCATTGACTGGCCAGGGGGTAAACCATCGAGGTTCATAATGAACACCATCATTGGCTAGTTTTTGTTTGGCATAGAATCCTATGATTTGTCCATCTGCTAGCACGCAAGTGGTATTGTATATGCGATTGTCATACCTAACAGGCAAGCCCACTGTTACTGCAATTCCTTTTGAAAGTGGAATAATTTCTTCGAGTTTATTAAGGGCGGTTTCTGGTAGCCACTGACTCAAAAAGAGGTCTTCGCACCCATAGCCTGTGACGCACAGTTCAGGCAGGCAGAGTATATCTACACTTTCTTTCTTCGCTGTTTCAATCGCTGACCTGATATTCCTCAGGTTGTTTTCCCAATCTATTGGTGTTTGATTGAGGCACGCGCCGGCCAGTTTTAGTTTGCGACTCATTCGGCTAAGTTAAGCTGCTCATAGGTCTTTTGAGCGGCATCCTGTTCTGCTTTTTTCTTGCTAAATCCAAAGCCTTTGGACATGGGCTGATCATTGATGAAAACCTGAGCTGTGAATTTTCTATCTTCCTCAGAGATGATCTCAAAGCGTAAATCTTTATTCTCTTTTTGCGACCATTCCAGCAGTCTGCTTTTGAAGTTTGTGATTTTAGAAATCAGCTCATTTAGCTCATAATGTGGCTTTAGAAGCTTTTTTATGACGAACCTTTTTGTGTATTCAAATCCATGATCCAAATAGACAGCTCCGACCAGTGCTTCCAGGCAGTCACCATATACAGATCGGTGTGCCCTTGAGTTTTGATTGTATTGAACAAGTTCTTTGAGACCAATCTTTTGCCCCAAGCGGTTAAGTGATTCTCTGTTTACGATCTTTGCTCGTATCTCTGTCAGGAAACCTTCCTCTTTGAATGGATACTGGAGGTATAGATACTCAGCTACGATCATGCCTAGTATGGCATCACCCAAATATTCAAGTCGTTCGTAGGAGTTTTTTATTCCACGTGCATTTGTTGATGCTACACTGCTATGGCGCATAGCTTGTTTATAGAGAGCTAAATTGATCGGCGCTCTTCCCGTGATCAATCGAAAAGACTGTCGAAGTTTTTTTTCGGATTTAAATGAATTGAGAAAACGTCCCGATAATCTTTTCGGAAGAGAGGACACTAGTCAGTGTATTTACCAATAATTATGGAGGTATTGTGTCCTCCAAACCCGAAGGTATTGCTCATGGCAATGTTCACCTCTCGCTTCTGAGCCTTGTTGAATGTCAAATTCAAGCTAGGATCAATTTCCGGATCATCCGTGAAGTGGTTGATTGTAGGTGGAACAATTCCTTTCTCAATTGCCATCAGACAGGCAATAAACTCAACAGCTCCTGCAGCACCAAGGAGGTGACCCGTCATGGATTTTGTTGAGCTGATGTTCATTTTGGAAGTATGATCTCCAAATACGCGCTGAGCAGCCTTTAGTTCTCCTACATCTCCGGCAGGAGTAGAGGTGCCGTGCGTGTTCAAGTAATCTACTTTGTCCGCAGAGATACCTGCATCTTCCAATGCACTTTTCAATACCAGCTCAATACCTGCACCTTCCGGATGCGGAAGGGTAATGTGATGTGCATCTGCAGACATTCCACTACCAAGTACTTCGGCATAAATTTTTGCGCCTCTTGCTTTGGCATGCTCCAATTCTTCCAGCATAATAGCTCCGGAACCTTCACCAAGTACAAAACCGTCACGATCCTTGTCGTATGGTCTTGAGGCTGTTTCAGGAGAGTCGTTTCGCTCAGACAATGCTTTCATTGCATTGAAGCCACCCACTCCTGATTCAATCACTCCGGCCTCAGATCCACCAGTAAGTATAGCATTGGCTTTACCTAATCGGATGTATGTGTAAGCGTCAGTGATTGCATGGTTTGAAGAGGCGCACGCTGATACAGTAGCGAAATTTGGCCCCATAAAACCATATTTGATGGATAATAAACCGGGGGTGATGTCAACAATCATCTTTGGTACAAAGAATGGATTGTATCGTGGAGTTCCATCGCCATTGGCAAAATTCATCACTTCCTCCTGGAACGTGCTGAATCCTCCAATACCTGAACCCCAGATTACCCCGATTCGGGTCTTGTCTACGCTATCCAGATCCATCCCGGAATCTATGACAGCCTGCTCGCCCGTGACCATGCCGTACTGCGTGTTCGGATCCATCTTGCGAGCTTCTTTTCTGTCTATGAACTCCAAAGGATCGAATCCTTTGACCTCACAGGCAAACTTTGTTCTAAATTTTTCGGTATCAAAACGAGTGATAGGAGCCGCACCACTTACTCCTTTGGCCAAAGAATCCCAATATTCATCTTTAGTATTTCCCAAAGGGGTAAGGGCACCAATTCCGGTTACAACGACTCGTTTTAATTCCATAAACTTTATAAGCTAAGTGGGTTTTAATTACTTAACGTTTTCTTCTAAATAAGAGATAGCATGACCTACAGTGGCAATGTTTTCAGCCTGGTCATCCGGGATAGAAATATTGAATTCTTTTTCGAACTCCATGATCAACTCTACGGTATCAAGTGAATCAGCTCCTAGATCGTTGGTGAAGCTTGCCTCTGGAGTTACCTCAGACTCTTCTACACCTAGTTTGTCAATAATGATTGACGTTACTTTTTGTGCTATTTCAGACATTTTTGTAATGTTTGGTTAAAAATGAGATGCAAAGAAATATATTCTCAAACTAAAATCAAATTAGTCTGGGATACATGTCTGTTGCGAATTTAGGTCTTAGCTTGCACATTATATGAAGAAAAACAAATTAGATAGTGGCTATGCTATTGATTTTGAATTGTTTGGTCTTGTTTGCAACAAGAAGGAGTACAAGCTGGCGTGGTATCTTAATCAGGCGTTAGAAATTTCTTTGATAAAGCAGGACGATGTAAGGATTGAATACGCTGACAAGACCTCTATCCTCATTTCTAACTTTTTATATGAGACTGAATATGTTTTTTTTGAATTGCTCCAAAATAGGCTAGTGGGTGGTGGAAATATTAAGAATCAGCTGCTAATGCCCGAGTTGAAGCAATTTGATTACCTGATAAAGTTTAAAGATCAAACCGGAGAGCTAACTTCCGAAAACGTTAACGCAATAATCAAAGAAATCCCTATCATTGAGTACGCTATGCGCCTTAATTTTGATACCCTGAAGTCTAAGGAAAATCTCCTCTATTAAATGAATAAGATATCCATCAATAAGCGAACAAAAATTGTAGCGACCATAGGTCCGGCCAGCAATAACAAAGAAACTATTAGTCAGCTTGCCATGGCTGGAGCCAACGTTTTGCGGTTGAATTTCTCTCACGGAAGTCATGATGATCACATTCAGGTCATGCAGTATATCCGGGAGGTGAATGCTGAAACAGAACTAAACCTGGCAATCCTTCAAGATCTGCAGGGACCCAAAATCCGTGTAGGGAAAATGAAAGATGATGGAGTAGAAATTACTGAAGGTCAAAAGCTGATTATCTGTACAGATGAGGAGATAGAGGGTACTGCGGAGAGGGTGAGTACGGTATACAAGGAGATTGTGAATGATGTGAAGGCCGGGGATACGATCCTGATTGACGATGGAAACCTCGAGTTGAAAACCATATCTGTATCAGATACGGAGGTGGTAGCTGAGGTGGTTCATGGTGGGCTGCTCAAGTCGAGAAAAGGCATCAACCTACCGGACACGAATGTATCCGCCCCCTCATTGACAGAAAAGGACCTAGAGGATTTACAGTTTGGGTTGAAGCATGATATTGATTGGGTTGCACTGAGTTTTGTGAGAAAGGCTGATGATATCCGGGAATTGAAAAGGATCATTGATGAGGCCGACAAGAAGACGAAGGTGGTAGCGAAGATTGAAAAGCCGGAGGCCTTACGAAACATTGATGCGATCATCGAAGAGGCGGACGGCATCATGGTGGCCCGGGGCGATCTAGGAGTAGAAATTCCGATGCATGAGGTGCCAATCTGGCAAAAGAAGATTGTAGAAAAGTGTAATCAAGCCGCTAAACCAGTGATCATAGCTACGCAGATGATGGAGAGCATGATCGAGAATCCACGACCAACCCGAGCAGAAACCAATGATGTGGCTAATGCGGTAATGGATGGTGCCGATGCTTTGATGCTATCAGCAGAATCTGCAGCTGGTAAATTTCCGGTAGAGACTGTACAAAAGATGGCTGAGACGATCATGGCGGTGGAAGCTGAGGCAGATTCCATCTATAATAAGTATTATGATAAACAGTTTGAGTCGAGTACCCGCATGAACGATTTATTAATACGTGCTGCTTGTAGACTTGCTGAGAATACTTCTGCCAGAGCTCTGGTTTGCATGACTAAATCAGGATACACGGGTTTCCGCACAGCTATGCATAGATCTAAATCTGCCATCTATCTGTTTACAAACAATGAAAAACTGCTTAGGCAAATGAACCTGGTGTGGGGTGTGAAAACCTTCTATTTTGATACCCAGGATAACATTGATAAAACACTGGAGCAGATAGAGAAGAAGCTTTTGGAAGCGGGGGATCTAAAAAAGGGAGATATTTTCATCAATACTGCTTCCATGCCTCAGCACTGGCAAGGACACACGAACATGATGAAGATACATTTAGTAGAGTAGGTTCTTGCTAATCCGCTCTCCTAAGAGTTTTATCTTCTGTTATCATCCAATGGGTGTTGATTTCCAGAATGTTGTATTTATGCTCAACTCCCGACGGCCAAATCACAACTAGAGAATCTATTTTTTCTTCTTGTCCCAGTCCGAAGTGGAGCTCGTAATCGTTTTGACTGCCATAGCCCGTGATTGGATACATCCAGCGATGCATTTCTTTTTCAGCTGTGTGAAGGATTAAATGAGCACCTATTCCGAATGTATTTGACTGAGTACCTCTCAGCCTTAAGGATATCCAGTTTTTACCTGTGGTTTGATTGATATAAAAGCGATTGACCTGATCGTATGAGCCCCAGTTTGCAACGAATAAATCCAAGTCTCCGTCCCGGTCGTAATCTGCGTGTGCTACGCCAGCGGTGGTGTCTGCATGGGTGAGAAACTCCCCATCGAGATAGCGATCAAATGAACCCTTTCCATCACTCAGGTAAAGGAAGTTCGCCATTTCCGGACCGTAGGTTCCATTGCCCAGGTATATATCCAAATCCCCATCATTATCATAATCTCCCCATGCGTGTCCTTTGGATGCTCCTGCCGTTTCGGAAGTAAATGTACCCGCAGCAACGGGAGTTAGTTTTCCAGAGCCGTCATTGCTGAGTAGAAGATTCTCCTTATCGAAGTTGGCAATGAACAGGTCCAGATCTCCATCGTCATCATAATCTGCCCATGATGAGCCATAGGCATACCCAATGTCTTCAATGGCCGCTCCAAGTGTATCTTTTTCAAATTGCAGTGCACCCAGATTACGGTAGTAGAGGTTTGAACGCTGAGCATTGCCTACAAAGATTTCTGCCAGCCCGTCATTGTTGGTATCTCCACACGCACAGGTACGGGCTGATCCATCGCCTTCTGATAAAGCATGCTCCGGGAGCGCTCTGAATTCGCCTGCTCCCTCATTTTCAAAGAACATATTGCCGTTGTGCCGATAGCCGATGAGCAGCACGTCCAGGTCACCATCCAGATCATAGTCTGCCCAGCAGGCCATGGAAGTGCTCAGCGTGTCACGCGTAAGCGCATGATCTTTAAGCATGACAAATCGCTTGCTGCTGTCATTTTGGAAGAGCTGATTGGGTTCCTTTCCTCTACTGCAGATGTACAAGTCCAGATCACCATCATTGTCATAGTCCACCCAGCTGACACCCTCTGAAGTGCCTCCGTGCATGATAAGTTCTGAAAATTGCTTGCCAACCCTGATTTTATGCATCCCGCCACGTCCGTCATTGGCGTACATGGCATTCCATTGCCCAACGGAGTTGGAGGTATACAGCTCAGGGGCTCCATCTCCATTAAGATCAGCCCATGCCACCCCTCGGGTGAATCCTCCGTCTGTGGCAATCCTGCCTTTTTCGTAGGTAATAAATAGGGGAGTTTCATTACTTGAAGAGGGTTGATCACACGAGATGAGAAAGATGTAAATCAGGATTTGAGCAAAGAGGTTGGTTGGTTTGCGCATGAGTTATGAATGGATGGTATGCAAGATTCCAACGCAGAGAAAGATGACAGGTTGGATTAGGAGCGCTTATAACCTATGATGTCAGTGGTTCCCAAGGGCTGTCCCTTAGATGTATCTGTCTCATTCAGATATGTTTACGCTGCTAATGAATAAGAAAGATACGTATCTTAATTCCGAAAGTACGTGTTGTTTTGGACGAATGCACACGTGGTTTTAGCATTTAGATACGTATCTAAATGATGGATGGTAGTGTGATTAATATGTATTCACGGTTTGATCGCATTTCCATGAATACCTTGAGTGGTGCTAGCGTCTAACTAAGCTCTGTCGGCTTAACCTTTATATATCTCAAATGTATTTGCTCCAAATGTTCTTTACAAATAACTAAGTAAGCTGATTGAGCTTAGTGCTTGTTACAGACCTGTTAGTTTTCAATTGGAAAAAGGAGTAGTTCCCAAGACCTTCCTCCATCATTGGTGATTTGTAAGATGGATTCTGTCATTGCAAGGCCGTTATTTTCATCTTGGAAAAAAATCCTATCAGCGTATATTAAATCTGAAACTTGACTCCAAGTTGTTCCTCCATTTGTGGATTTGTAAAGGTTAGTTACTCCTGATGTTGTTTCTTGAATACCATAAGCTGTATTTTCAGATATAAATTGAACTGATGTAATGTTATCATGGTCAATAAAATCCCAAGAAATTCCACCATCTCGTGAAACATAAAACCAGCTACCTCCAACGTCACGATTGAATCCTCCATATGCCCCGTCATCATTGTACGTATTAAATGTGAACACAAAGTCTCCATAAGACTTAATGTTAGTTGTGTTATACTCAGAGCGAGAGCTACTGCAACACTCCAAATTAAATGAAGAAATTCTCCTCCATGTCTCACCCCCATCAGTGGTTTTATGAATCGTCTTGAAGTCATCAGGCCAATTATCTGTCAAAGCATAACCTATATCTCCATCAAAATAAATCGAGGCTGGAAATTCGCCACTAATCATCCCTTTAGATTCATATGATGAGCCATTAATTTTTATCACCTCTGTTTCACTAAAATTTCCACCTAGAAGAAGCCATCCTCTTTCATCATCTATAGGGTAGTAATAGATTTCATCATCGTCAACCCAATTTCTATCTGGAACAATTACTTTAATATCAAATGTTATTCCTTGATCGCTAGATTCATTTAATGTTACCTCACCTCTATCAAAATCAAATTCAAAACTGAAGAGGTGAGTTCCATTATATTCGAAGTAATCGTAGCTAATGAAACCTCTAGTTAATTCTATTGTATAAAATAAGTCATCGGTATAAAATCTATTTCCTCCGCCATAACCGTATATTCTACCATCACTGTTAAGTTGCGCTAAAAGTTCTTGACTCTCAAAATCACCAGTATATTGAAATGAACCCTCTTTTAAATCTGTTGAGACTTGAAGGTAGTCTATGAATGTACTATCTGAAGTTTCACACGAGAAAATCGTGAAAATTATTATCATCAATGCAATTGACTTAAAATTCATATCCAATTGAAATATTTAATGATGAAAAGCTCATAGTAATGTTTTCTTCTACAGAGAAGACCTCATATAATTCATTGTAGGAAGTAAACGGAGATGTTACATCTTCGTCAAACTTGATATTAATAATCCGAATAAGATAACCCAACTGAAAAATAAACTTTTCATGTTTTAAGCTTATTTTGGGACCATATGAAACTCCCGATCCCGAAAGAATATTAAAATCTTCCCCTTGAAAATCTTTTCTGGGTGAAATCTTATCTTTTAAGCTCTCATAATAAGCTACCACACCGAAATAAAGTATAGCGTTTGCAAGACTGAAGGAATAGTTGCCATTGAGTCCAATTCCAGGATTAATCAATTGATCTTTTGCAGCCTCATTTAAATATTTAAGATGGTAGTTAATATTAAAAGCTGGACCCAAATTAAATCTGTCAAAGTTTATCACATTCAGATAGATGTTTCCATTTAGGCCGATTGAATGAACTTCACTAAATTCCTTACCTGTTGGAAAATTGGTGCCAATACTTATCCAAGTTTTTATAGAACTTTTATTTGAATCCTGACCTTGAATTTGGCTATGGAATCCAAAAATTATTAAGGCTAATATGGATTTATAAATTATTGAACGGGTCATAATGGTCTGTAACATTAACGTAAACGCCATATGGTGTTTATCTACCTTTCAAATATAGCGGATGTGTCCGCTTTCTTGTTTAAACAAGGCTTTTTATCTATCTGGTTTCCTGCTTTGATCCCAAATAACCGTATTATTAAACGTATATAGACGTTTTTAAACGTTTAATAATACGGTTATCTCGTTTCCTTTATATTAAAGGAAACTTACTCCTCCATCAGCTTGCGCTTGAGGGTAAGCAAGTTTCGCTGGCGTGGAATGTGACATGCCTTTCGTTCCCATCGCACAAGGAAGAATGCCAGGGCAAACATGCCGATTGTTAGAAGCCATTTTTCCAATGATGCACCGAAGTAAACCATTTTGCAGAAAGAGAAAATTGCAATAGGAATGATGTAGTAGGAGATCATCATGGTAGTTATTCGGATTATTGAGTCACTGTTAGCGATGGCATGATCCAGCTCACCCATGAGCGAGCGGTCAAACGTGTTTTCCTTTTGTTTTCTTTTCATTCGAAAGAATAGCAGGAATATCACGGTGAGGGCCATAATCCCCGCTCCGGCGTAATCCCAAAATCCCTCTTTGTCCACGATGGCGTCCACCAGCAAAATGGTGGCAACAATACTATTTATTAGTATAAGGCCTGTTTCTACTGTATTTATCCTCTTGCTGGCAGCATCTTTCTTGCGTCCTACGCTGTTGTGCAGCGCCTGTTGGTCTATTGCATACATGGTTTCTCCCTTTTGTTCGTTCCAGATTTTTTGCATTTCTTCAAACTCCATATTCGTACTGTTTTGAGTTTTCTGTTAGCTGTTTTTTGATCCGATGAATTTTCACCCCGATGTTGCTTTCAGAGACGCCCATGATCTCGGACATTTCTTTGTAGCTATACCCATCCAGGAGGAGCAGTGTCAGCGACCGATCTATCTCATTGAACTTCTTGATCTCCTCATACAGCCAGGTTACCCGCTCATCCGAAGGTTCATCGCTCGCCCTCAACACATTGATCATGTTGTCCATTTCCTGATGTCCATCCGCATGCTTCTTTTCCCTGGTGCTCCACTTGATCGCCGTGTTTAGTGCAATGCGATAGAGCCAGGTAGAAACAGCGGAATTACCTCGAAAGTTGGGAATCGAGTGCCACACTTGCATGCTCACATCCTGAAACAGATCATCCAGATCAGAAGAGGTGAATGCGTAGGCTTTAATCACCTTGAAGAGCAACCCCCGATGTTGATCGAGCCATTCGTTGAAGATCGTACGCTGTTCGCTTTCTTTCATTTTCGAATCGTTACCCCATTAGTACCTGAGGCAGGAGATTTCTTACAAGCAAGTTCAAAAAATGTTATCTGAGCCTGTCGAAGACTAGACATTAACTACAGATATTTACTTTAGTTGCTCTTCGATACTCTTGGTCACATGTGATTTCACATCACCCGTGTGAGCGGTAGTCTTATTTTCTATCAGCATAATCTGGCACTCTTTCTCTGAAGATACCCGATGATTAATTCCCTTTTTCACAACATAAAAATCACCTTCTTTCATGGTGAAGGGTTCTTTCCCTTCTTCTTCAAAAAGCAACTCGCCGTGGATGATAAAAAAGGCCTCATCCTCATTGGCATGATTGTGCCAGGGGATATCCTCACCTTTGATTTTAGCCACTTTTACATAGACATCATTCACCTCACCGATGACTTTCGGTGAAAAGTATTGAGAGACCTGCGACAGATAATCTTGAATATTCATAGTTTAAATATACTTCGAATGTCAGTCTGAGCTTGTCGAAGACTACTTTTGCACCATGCCTATTCACGATCTGGTAGTACCCCCTGAGGTTGGATTCGACTCTCAAAATCTGGAAGCTCATCTCAAGCAATCCGGCCTTTTGCGAAAGGGTCAATACATCGACATCCTTCGGCGATCGGTTGATGCCAGGCAAAAGACTATCAAAGTGAATCTCCGGGTAGAAGTGAGAGACACCCCACCCGAAGTGGAATATGTAGAGTATCACAAGAAGGAACACAATGTTCGAAATGCGGAACCTGTGATCATTGTGGGAGCAGGCCCGGCAGGACTATTTGCCGCCCTCAAAGCAATCGAGGGAGGACTAAAGCCCATCGTTTTGGAAAGGGGAAAGGATGTCCAGTCTCGCCGAAGAGACTTAGCGGCCATTAACAAGGAACATACTGTCAATCCGGAAAGCAACTATTGCTTTGGTGAAGGAGGTGCAGGCACTTACTCGGATGGCAAACTCTACACCCGATCTAAAAAACGAGGAAGCATTCGTCGGGTGTTTGAAATCCTGGTCGCTCATGGTGCTACTTCAGAAATTTTATTTGAGGCTCATCCGCACATTGGAACGAATAAGTTGCCCAAGCTGGTGACTGCATTACGAGAAACCATAGAGGCTGCAGGTGGAGAGATCCACTTCAACACAAAAGTCATTGACTTCATTATCGAAGATGGAGAAATGAAAGGTGTGAAAACCGACCAAGGTGAACTCAAAGGGCTAGCAGTTGTGCTGGCTACAGGCCACTCCGCGAGGGACATTTTCCGATTGTGTCAGCAGAGAAAGGTGAAAATTGAAGCCAAGCCCTTAGCCCTTGGAGTTCGCATCGAGCATTCACAGCACCTCATCGACCAGATTCAGTACAAGTGTGATGATAGAGGCGAATTTTTACCAGCATCTGCTTACTCACTTGTTTCTCAAACCACCTTGAAAGGCAAGGAACGAGGGGTGTTTTCTTTCTGTATGTGTCCGGGAGGTTTCATTGTGCCGGCGGCTACCTCTCCGGGTGAGCTGGTTGTCAATGGAATGAGTCCATCCAGACGGGATAGCAAATACGCCAACTCGGGGATGGTGGTGGCTGTAGAGCTGGAAGACATCCCTGAATACCAAAAATACGGTGAGCTGGCAGCTATGGAATTTCAGGCCGATGTGGAGAAGAGAGCATGGAGGCTGGGAGGTGAAACTCAGGTTGCACCAGCACAGCGCATGGTTGATTTTGTCAACGGTAAAGTGTCTGGTGATTTGTTGGATACGTCCTACCAGCCTGGATTGCGCTCAGTAGATATGATGGAGGTTCTTCCTCATTTCATCGGGAAAAGATTAAGGCAAGGGTTTCAGTATTTTGGCCAGAAAATGAAAGGCTACCTTACCAATGAAGCACAGATCATTGGGGTGGAAAGCAGAACCTCCTCTCCTGTAAGAATACCTCGTGATCGAGAATCTTGCGAGCATGTAGAAATAAAACGATTATTCCCTTGTGCTGAGGGTGCTGGATATGCCGGGGGTATTGTGTCTGCAGCAATGGATGGTGAGCGATGTATGGAAGGAGTTATTAAAAAATATGTCAGTAAGAAAAATTGATCAAATCCATATTGTATTATATCTGTATTTTTGATTTAGTCAACACGCCTAATCTTATGAAATTACCCTTTACAATTCTTATTTTTTTGATTTTAGTCAAATCTGAGGCTCAATCATTATTTCCTCAAAAAATTATAAGCCCAATAGAAAATTGTGAAACAAATGCTACTGACCAAGACTTTTCTGTTAGATTGAATAAACGCAAGTCACTTTCTTATAGTAATGAGTCTTTAACATTTGCAGTGGCTCATCATATTTTCTTAAACGACTCGGGAGATCCAAGTAGCAATCCGGTTAAAGAAAATGATATTGCCACAATAATGTCTAAACTCAATAAGGAATTCTCAAAGTTTGGAATTTATTTCGAAAGTGTGTGTATTGAGTATCACAACGATTCAAGATATTTATTGGAAGTGCCTAATAGTTCAGTTGGGAGTGTTGTTCAGGAATACGGTCAAGAGGATGCCTTGGACATTTATTATTCAATAGATCCGCCATACGGGGGTGCAGCCAGTCTACCTTGGAATTCGAGACAATTCATTGCTATGAATTCAGATAAAATATTTGACTTTACTTTTTTACACGAATTTGGTCATGTTTTCGGAATGTTTCATACCCATAGTGGACCAGGCTATAACGCTTATTGTGTAACTGAGGAGTTGGTAGACGGTTCAAATTGTAGTACCACTGGTGATCTTATTTGTGATACTCCTGCAGATCCGGGTAACTGGTGGAAGAATGACGGTAATTGTAATTGGACAGGGGATTGTACTGATGCAAATGGACAGTTATATAATCCCGATGCATCTAATATCATGTCCTATTCGCCTGATGAATGCAAATCTAGATTTACTACTGATCAAAAAGTGGAAATGAAGAAATGGGCAAGATCGGATGAGATGAGAAAATTCAGATATGATCCATCCCAACCACTCAAGCTAATTGGGAAAAATTTCTTTTGTTCTAGCGAAACCCAAATTATTGCCATACAAGGAGTCAACCCTTCAAAAATTAAATGGCGTAATTCATCTAACTTACAAATAGTGAGTTATGGAGAAACACTCCATGTTACCCCTTCTAGCGGAGTAAAACCAGGTAAGGGGTGGATTGAAGCATCTTATGAAAAATATTGTAATGAGGTAAAGGTTCGAAAGGAATTTTGGATTAGAGCGCCGGAATTAAAACTGAATCGAATCGAGGGGAGTTGTGATCGGCCGATAATGGTTTATGAGGTTTTGCCTGTAGAAAAATCTTTGCAATATAACTGGATTGTTAACGGAGATGTTTCCTATTCTGTTGGTGGTGTAATGAGTAACGAATTGCGTGTTTACGGAAAAGTTGGAGTAAAAGAAGTAAAGCCAGTAGAAATTATTGTAGGCATTTTTAGGAGAGATTGTATGTTCCGGAAGAAGGTTACTTTAGACTATAAACAGAATTGTTTCATTTCACTTCCCTCAGAAAGAATCTGGATTTATGATACTTCTAACAATCTCGTTTTTCATGGAACTGAAAAAGATTTCACACTATTGATGAGAAATCTTGAAAGGGGCCTATACTATATTGGGAGGGAGAAGAACGGTAAAATATCTCGATCTAAACTTTATAAAGAATGAGCAATAATTAAAGGGAGTATTTGCTCCCTTTTTTCTTTTTAAGCCGACAATTATGTTGACGCGAGTACTCATTACCCCATTACCCCCTCCGATCTAACGAAACAGGGAGTAGGTCGAATAGCTCCATTGCATTGATTCTCAAATAGATGAATTCTATATTTTTGAAGGCAGTCCACTTAGTTAAAGTCCATAGTCATGAAAGCCTTAAAAAGATTCTATCAGCAATTCTTTGGTCTGTTATTGTTAATGTTATCTGTGCCGCTTGCCGCGCAGGAGTTTACAGCAGCCATCAATACAGAAACCCCTAATCCCAATGCAGTATTACATCTGGTTGCCCCAAATGGAGATCAGGGGCTGCTGGTTCCAGTGATTAGTGACCGTGCCACCATGGCAGCTGGATTGGGAACAGGCGACAATGGTTTGTTGATTTATGATTCTTCCGCAAGCGGTTTCTACTTCTGGAATGGAAGTGCTTGGGTTGCTCTTAATGTACCTGCTAACATTGCAGATGGTATTGACTTTAGTGAATTAACAGGTGTTCCTGCGGGGTTAGCAGACGGTGATGATGTTGGAATAACAACAGTAGCAGTAGATGGAACAACCATAAACGGAGATGGTGATATAACTCCACTTTCGGTGAATATTGGAACCGGGCCGGGTCAGATTGTACAATTAGGCGCATCATCAGAATTACCAGCGGTGGATGGTAGTTTACTGTCAGGTGTAGTTACGACTGAGATAGATCCAACAGTCCCCGCTAACATTAAGGATGGTATAGAGTGGTCAGAGATAGCCAGTAGACCAACAGGTCTTGATGATGGAGACGATGTAGACGATGCAGACAATGACCCCAACAATGAGATACAGGATGCATTAGGAGTAGCCTATGATAACACAGGAGATTTAATCATCACATCAGCTACAGTAGCGGCCGCATTAAAAGACTTGGATGCCTCAGTAGCCGCCGGCGATGGCGACAATGAC
>NZ_CAXPLV010000006.1:0-42993 GCF_964218185.1 Ekhidna sp. | reverse complement strand
ATTCACTATCACACCTCCTTCTGAGGCCTCAGAAGGAGGTGTGATAGTGAATGTAAACAACTGCTCTTCTCCTTTTTGAATCAGGTTGAACTCACTTTCTTTAGGGCTGATGGTCCAACCTGAAGGTGCATCAATCGACACTTTTCCCTTGCAATTTTTCTTGCCGGCAATCACTCTGACATCCACCGATTTTGGCTCATTATCCCCAAACACAAGAACGCCTGCAGATACATTGACCATTACAGGAGGCCCAATAGTGAGTGGCTCTGTGATCTCTCCATCTACAGGATCTGTACGTTTAAATACCACCGGCACATCGACCCGAATTTTTTCATCCCCTAAGGAAAGCACGACCTGCCCCATGATGGCCGGATCGTTTTCCGGCTTTCCAATCTGCTCCCGATCATTGACTGTGTACATCCCCAACGATCCCTCCTCATTCAGCCAGTATGGATGTGAGAAAGGTGTTCCTGATGGCAATTGAAAATTGAGTTTGGAAACAAATGGCTTATTGTTTAATAATGCTGTTTTGAATGAGATTGGGTTTGGCCAGTTATCAAAAAGTACTTCATCCAGTGTGAGGCTTGCATCACTTCGATTTACAGCCTCCAGTGAGATCGTTATGGAGTCACCAATTGCATAATTGGGTTCATTTGCCTTCAAAGAAAGATACAGCCCCGAAGCTGCAATGATCAGTTCTTCAATCTCTTTGCGCTTTATCTCCCTCCAAAACTTATCATCAACTTTTGTAAGGGCATCTCTGGCGCCCATGAGCGGGGCTATGATGGTCGAAGGATTTCGTTGATCATAGGCCTCAATTGCTTTGTTTATAAAGAATGCTACCTCTTCAGATCCTTTCACCCTTCCCCAGGAAGTATCTATTCCTCCAAAAACTTCATCTGTTTCTTCACCGCCCCATTGCTCCAAATACTCTATTTGGTCGCCTCTGGAACCTGATGAACCAAAGCCCTGACTCTTGTGCATGCTCCTACTTTTCGCCGCTATTTCTGGATAGGATTCTCCCAGCAATGGATTGTACTGACCGACGTTCAATTTTTTAAGATTGGTGGTATCACCGCCAGAATCTCTAAACCACCACCAGCCAGTATTCCAGAATATCTTTTGAGGTTGCCACGGGTCTACATAGTTTAATTGTTCGGGGAAAGCAGTCTTGTCCCCACTTAGCTCAAAAGCCTCTCTCGCCAGAATAGCACTTGCGGTATGATGTCCATGTGTTCTTCCATCTGAGTTGAAACGTGTAATAATTACATCCGGTTTAAACTTCCGAAACGTCCAGACGAAATCAGCCAGGACCTGGTCTTTATCCCAGATGTTAAAAGTTTCTTCCGGATCCTTTGAATATCCAAAATCATTGGCTCGCGAGAAAAATTGTTGCCCGCCATCAGTCCTCCTCGCAGCTAACAACTCCTGAGTTCTTATCAAACCCAACTCCTCACGGATCTCCGGACCAATAAGATTTTGGCCTCCATCTCCACGGGTGGCTGATAAGTAGCCGGTCCTCATCAGCTCTTCATTTGCATAGTAGGCAATCAGTCTTGTGTTTTCATCATCCGGATGGGCCGCAACATATAGTACAGTCCCTAACACATTAAGTTTTTCGAGTTTTTGCCTGATTTCACCAGGCTTATAGGCTGTGAATTCTTGTGCAGATAATTGAAATGAAAGAACTGCAAGAAAGCAGCTCCATAAGGCATGGGTTCTCATAGATCGGTTTTCGTTCGGGTTAGTTACGAGAGAAAAGCCGGAAAGTTATCAGAATTGGATGAACGGTAGAAATTCGGCAGAAATGATCTCCTCAAAAAATTTCTCTAGCTTTAATAACCAAACGCCTAATCTTGAAATCGCCATTAAATTCACCCAAAGCATATGCTGATACCGAAGTGGAGAGTATCGCCAGGGTACTGAATGTGGCTTTTATTTTTCTTCCGGTTCTCCTACTTGTTGTCTTGATAAGACAAATTTTGGAAGCTGATTATGATATTGCACTACTTACCATTGCTGGTGTTGGTATTTCATTTCTTTGCCGGCATCAATTTCTAAAAGGCCACCTGAACAATTCAGTCATAGCTTTCTCGATACTTTTCAGCATTTTGTTAACAGCGATTTGTACTCTTGGCAATGGGGTTCACGATATTGGACTTATTGGATTCCCCATTATCATAGGTTTCTCAAGCATTATTCTTGATTTCAAACGACTCATTTTCACTTCGTTACTTAGTGTTGTTGGACTAGCATGGCTTGTTTGGGGTGAAATTAGTGGTCTTTATGATCCAATAATTGCATCCCCGGGCACTATAGGTGATTTCATAATCTCAAGCTTACTCATCCTAATGGGTGGGCTGGTTGCCTTCAGCCTCACGAGCAATATGAAAAGCTCAATGAAGAGGGTGAGTCATGAAGTGGAACTAAGTAGAAGCGGATCTAAAAGGTTAGCTGAAGATATTGAATCTAAACAAGAAATCATTGAGGAAACTCACCAGGCTGTGTTGAATAGCCTCACATATATTCAGCATCTGATTGATTTCAAGTATGATGAATCGGATGAGCTAGCACCAACATATGAAAGTGTGAAGCGGAAAATTCTGGTGATTGAATGCGCCCACGCAATACTTCTGAATGCGGGCGCACCCATTATTCTGGATCTTAAGTTATTGGTTCAATCAATATTTAACCGGTACGAAAAAGACATGAGCACTAAAATGCTTCACATAGATTTGAATACCGAATCATGCTTCACCATCTTGGATGAAGCGATAAACTTTGGTATTTGTATCATTGAGCTCGTGCATATGGCGGATAGTTTTAGCAAAGAGTCCCTGAGCATCAAACTTTCCATCAAAGAAAGAAGAGTTGACTTCCTGCTAAGTGGCTCTGAACTCAATAAGATTGACAAACCAAGTTTAGTCATTGAGCTACTAACCAAGCAGCTTAAAGGAACACTACGGCAAGATGCTAGCTCCATTCTATTATCATTCACTTCTAATCGCCACTCATGAATTTCTCCAGCTGGATAATGCTTGAAGATCCCATTGATGATACCTCCAGAAAAGAGGTTGGGAAGCTAATTCAGCTTTTTCTACTCATCATTCCCATTGTTGCTATTGTCCTCGCTATTGTCAATTTCATTTTAGGACTTACCGAAATAGCACTCACAACCCTGGTAGTACCACTGGTTTGTGGAATATCGCTTCTTTTTCTCGTCAGAGGGTTTACCAATATGTCGATCGTCATCATTGTTTCCACGCTAATAGTAACCACTACCATTAGTTGCGTTTTAGGCAATGGCATTCACGAGACAGGCATCATTATTTTCCCTGTCATTGTGATTTTTTCAAGTATAGTGATGAACGTTCGTGGTATACTTATTACAACTATTGCTGTCACTCTCTGCCTGGCTCTTTTAGTTTTTGGGGAAATGTATGGACTTTTTCCGTCTCAGCAAGTGCCAGAGGCTCGCATCGTTGACCTAGCGGTGGTGCTTTCCGTTACCATAGTCCACATTTTCATCACGTATAGCTTCTCAAAGATTTCCAAGGATAGCCTGAATAGGGTTAAAGCAGAACTAGCTACCCAAGAAAGGTTGAGAGGGGAAATTGCTGAAAATTTAACCGCTAAATCAGAACTCTTGAGACTTGTTCATCATCGGGTTAAAAACAACCTCCTCCTCATAAATTCTCTCATCGAGCTAGAAACGTATGGAACCCCAAAAGCAAAAAGTGAACTTTCTGAAATTATTGAGAGTATCCATACCATCGCCAGGGCGCATGATCCGCTTTATCACACAGAAGATTACAAGCAGGTTGAAATAAGACCTTATCTAGAAAAGCTTATTGTCACGTTTAGTCAATCTGCACGCTTTGAAAATGTAAAATCAGACCTTCAGGACGGACTGCTTTTTCATGAAAAGGCCTTGCTTCTGGGTATAATCCTTCAAAAGATTCTTAATAGAATTGGCACATCAGATATTACTAAAATTCAGATTTCGCTGAAAGTGAAGAAAGATGATTTCAAGTTAGAGGTTTCTTCCAGAGAGTTAGGTGATTTCCCTCAGAGTCACAAATCGCTCATAAAGCTATTGGCTGAACAACTTGAGGCGAAATTGACAATTAAGCCTACCAAAATAGTGATTTCATTCAGATCAGAAGCAGCAGATTAGCCTAACTTGCTAAAGTCTTTGACATCAGCATCTGTGGTAAGTATGCGTTGAAAAATGCCATTTAAGTCTTCGAAATCCCATGGCTTGGTCACAAAATCATGTATCCCAAAATCACCGATGGTTTCATAAAGATCTGCTCGCTTAATAAACCCACTCAGGATCATTCTTTTGATCTCAGGATTAGATGTAAAAACATCCTTTAGCAGCTCAACCCCGGACATGTGCGGCATGCGGTGGTCGGTAACAATCAGGTCAATCTTTTCTTTCTTGATAACCTCAAGTGCCTCTTGTGGACCCAAAGCAGTGTGAACATTGTAAAGCCTTCTAAATGTAGATTTAAAGCCTCTCAGATTGGGCATTTCATCATCTACATAAAGGATTGTATACTCCTTATCAACTTTAGATGCTTGTCTGGCAGCTCTTCGTGCGGCTCTCCTTTCTGCTCTTTCTTCTGCTGTGAGTGTTTCCATGTGCAATTAGATTGTCTACAAAAATACAAGATTTACTGAGGAACAGATATCTATTTTTAGCTAAGCAAAATACTTATTGACTGTCTCAAACTTGGCAGTTTTATTTATCTTAAAATAAATAATTTTCTTGAAAGCTCTAATCTCAAACTCCAAAAAATCAGTTTGATTTTTTTAAGGTAAACGTAAAAACAGTTCCCTTACCATCCGGATTATCTTTCACACTTAGCGTCCCTCCATTTTGGGTAATAAGATCTTTGCAAATGAAAAGGCCAACACCTGAGCTTTTCTCATTATCAGTCCCCACACGCTTATTGTCTTTTTTCATTTCAAACAAATTGGCCTTCATGTCATCAGGAATTCCAATACCAGTGTCTTTGATGTCAATTACAATTTCGTTTCCCACCTCAACATTAACGTTGATAAATCCTCCTTTTTCAGTGAACTTGACTGCATTAGAAAACAGATTCCGCATTACCACTTTCAATGCATTCTTATCAAATAAGCACTTGGCATCAATGTCTCCTGATAATTCAAAAGACAATTCCTTTCCATCGATATGCCTTTGCATATGCTCCATCGTCGGAATCATTATATCCTTGAGTACCAACTCTTCCTGATCTATTCGTTTGTCCTGTGATGCAGCATGTCCCCACTCCATCAATTCATCCAGCATCTGAATGGTATGATCTACGCCTTTGTCGATTGTGCTCATAAACTCTTTAGCTTGATCAATCCCCACTTGCTCTTCCCGCACAAGCGAAATCACACTTTTAAGATTGCTAAGTGGCCCACGAATATCATGACTAACTATGCGGATTAAAGTATCCCGAAGCAAACTGGAGCGTGAAATTTCTCTTGTTTTCTCCTCCACTCTTTTTTCCAAATTCTTATTGAGCTCTTTGTTTTCTTTGAATGAGGATGCGAATATTTCTGAAAGTGCGATGGATTGAAAAAATAAGAATATTACAAATCCAGTATTTACCAGGTTAGGGCCTGCGTTGATAAACACGACTCCCGATATCTTCAACAACTCTGCCATGACAAAAAGAAAACACAGAGCTGTGCCGGTAAATACGTACATCGAACCAACCTTATGTTGACGAATCGCCCTAATTAGAATTGTGAACATCAGCACATATGAAATCAGTATCACAATATTGTAATAATCCAGCGTGTGATAAAAAAAGCTGTATGGAGTTACTAAAACAATAACCAGGAATATGCCAGACAGAATTAGAAATGCTTTTACATATTTTCTGAGAGCTTGATATGGATATAAACTGTAAGCAAAGAGAATTGAAAGTGGTGCTCCGGCATAGCTACTAAAGAACTCTATTTTTCTACCCATCGTAAGCGAAACCTCTGAGAAAAATGAATAAAAAATCATTGACCCATCGTCCACCAGTGTGGCTCTGAGAAATATGAAAAATGACATCAGCCCCAGGTATAGGTAGTGATTTCTCTTTACCTGACTGTAAAGAACAATATTGTAGGCGGCAAAAATCGCTATGCTACCAATCTCCATCAATTCAATTTGCTGCTGCATATAGCTATGGTTTCAGAATTGTATTGAGTAATTAAGGAATCTGTTCGATAATAGTCAAGGGGCAGTCGTAAAATTTCGACCATTCGCTTTCATATCTACATATTTCTATATCTTTAGCTAACCTCAAAAGATATAATTATGTCAATGTACTGCCTCGTTTGGAAATACAATGTGTCATCAAACCAAGCAAAATTTGAAGAAGAATATGGTCGCAATGGCAGTTGGTTCAAGTTTTTCGAGACATCTGAAGACTATCTCGGAAGTGAGCTAATGAAGAGTGCAGATGGTAAATCTTATATTCTGATTGACAAATGGATGGCCAAAGCGGACTACCAGGATTTTATCGATGAAAATAAAGCTCAATACGATGAGCTATCTGAAAAATGTAAGGCTCTCTACGATAGTGAAGAGGATCTTGGGGAGCATGATCTCCTCCAGTAGAAGGAAATCAACTATCAATATTTTTTTTCAAAAATTAGCATTCAAAAAGGTTAGTGTGAATTCATGCGGATGCTCTCCCAATCCGCTATTTTTACTTCGTGATATTCATTAACGCACTTGCGTCCGAAATAAACCTGCTGCTCATTGTCAGCCTGGTAATTGTAGTCCTCGGGCTCATGCTTCGTCGATTCAATCAGCCCTATATTATTGCTTATATCCTTTCAGGAGTAATTCTCGGCCCACACGGTCTTTCTTTTGTGACAGACATAGACGTGGCTCAAAATCTCGGTGACATAGGATTGATAATCCTTATGTTTTTTATCGGTATGGAGATCTCCCTTCCCGACTTTCTAAAAAGATGGAAGGTGGCATTCTTCGGTACAGGTATGCAGGTAGTCTTTAGTATTCTGCTGATGTATCTGCTTGGTAGCTTTTTTGGCTGGTCTCTCAACCGCATGATTCTGCTAGGCTTTATCATCTCGATAAGTAGCTCTGCGGTGGTGATAAAGCTAATCGAGGATCAGTCAAACCCGGAAAGCAAAACCAGTCGAAATGTGATCAGCATCCTCCTCACACAGGACATTTTGATCGTGCCAATGATGATTGTCATCACCATCTTAGGCGGTGAAGCTCTGGATGTGAAACAAGTGACACTCCAAATAATTGGTGGTGTATTGATTGTGCTTACCATGATCTATCTAATCAAGAAGCAAAAGATAAAATTCCCATTTGAAAAAGTATTGAGTGAGGATCATGAACTACAAATTTTTGCAGGACTCATCGCCTGCTTTGGAATCGCCTTGATCACCTCTCTTTTCGAGCTATCTGCCAGTTTGGGAGCACTGGTTTCGGGCATTTTGATCAATGCTTCAGATTCCAACAAATGGCTTCACGATAGTTTGCATTCTTTCAGAGTGGTGCTGATTTCTGTCTTTTTTATATCGGTAGGCATGCTGATAGATCTCGAATTTTTAATGGAGCACTGGCTGGCAGTCAGCCTGTTGGTGCTCATTGTTTATTTATCAAATCATGGGATCAATGCCGTATCGTTGAGATTGCTGGGCAACAATTGGAAAGAAAGTCTTCTGGGTGGATCATTCCTGGCCCAGATCGGGGAGTTTAGCTTTGTACTGGCCACAATCGGATTACAACAAGATATCATAACCACCTACGGCTATCAGATTACGGTAATCGTCATAGCCATCACTATTTTTATCAGCCCTTTTTGGGTGCTGCTGACACAGCAAGCCATTGGTTATTCAGAACGCAAAAAGTAGCGCTAAACTTCACCCCATACGCTGGACTTGGCATAGGTGAAATGTCCCCGATCAATCACAATGGGAGAAACCACATTATTGTGATACAGACCACCTGTTCCCAAGCCATGATACTCATCATTTTGTGGAAATCTGGATGCAAACTGTGCAATGGCATTCAAACCAATATTGGATTCCAGATAGGAGGTAATCCACCATTCAATACCATGCATTTCGGCCAGATCAATCCACTCTTTCACGGAAGCAAACCCTCCATGCAAGGTTGGTTTTAAAACAAGGTAGTGGGGCTTGAGGTCTTGCAAAAGATCCACCCGATCTCGGGATGAATTGATCCCAATCAGTTCTTCATCCAAGGCAATTGGAATCTCGCTACGACTGCAAATTAACTCCATCGCCTCTGGCTGCATTGGCATGATGGGCTGCTCTATGGAATGAATGTTAAATTCACTCAGCCTCTTCAGCTTCATCAAAACATCGTTGGTATGAAAAGCTCCATTGGCATCCAGTCGGATAATCAGGTCGTCCGACGTTTTTCGCAGTGATTTGATAATTCCTATTTCCGTATCAAAATCCAATGCCCCAACCTTCAATTTGATGCATCGGAATCCCGCATCAAGTTTCTCTTTGATCTGCTCCTGCATAAAAGCTTGATCCCCCATCCACACAAGACCATTTATTGGCACCTCGATCCCCGAAAGCTTATTTGAAAAAACATGCTTGTTACCTCCATTTATAAGATCAAGCAACGCCACCTCCAACCCAAATCTTACGCTAGGCATATTTGGTGGCACCAATCCAGACACCTGCTCCAAAACCTCCTCTTCCGTACGTAGCACTGTGACCTGCTTTATTTCTTTAGCCAGCTGATTAAGAAATTCCGGAATATCCTCAACGTGCTCTGGACTCAATCGGTGAATTGGCGCAACCTCTCCCACTCCAGTCACTCCATGTTCGTCCTGCACTTTCAAAAACCACACTTTCCGATCTTTCATTTCCCCTCTACTCGTGCGAGCAGAAAATTTAAATTCAAGGACATACGGTTTAACTTCGAGGCTCAACATGGATCTAAAATTAGAAGACTTTTTATACGAGCTGCCTGACGACAGGATTGCAAAACACCCACCCAAGAATAGAGCTGACTCAAAGCTTCTTTTCTATCAGAAAGGTGATATTTCACATCACGAATTTAAGCACATTGAAAACCTAATCCCTGAAAATTCGCTGCTGGTTTTTAATGACACCAAGGTGATTCCTGCTCGCATTATCATGCATAAAGAGAGTGGTGCTCGCATTGAGATATTTTTACTAGAGCCTGTGCTCCCATCCAAGGTGCATGAAGAAGTGATGAACGCTACAAAGACATGTACATGGAAGTGCATGATCGGGAATGCGAAGAAGTGGAAACCCGACACCTCATTAAGTATACCCTCAATTTCGATGGAGGCGATTCGCACCGGGCAAGATGAAGTGACTTTCAAGTGGGGCAGTGACCTTACCTTCTCAGACCTGCTGACCGAGATAGGCAAGATTCCGCTTCCACCCTATATCAACAGAGAGGTGGAAGGTGCGGACGAAGATAGATACCAAACCGTTTACTCAAGAATGAAAGGTGCAGTAGCCGCACCTACAGCTGGTCTGCACTTTACCAATGAAATTATAGAAGCAATTACTTCCAAAGGCATAAAGACAGACTTCCTGACGTTGCACGTTTCTGCCGGGACGTTTCAGCCAATCAAAAGTGAAAAGATCAGCGAGCATCCCATGCACAATGAGCAAGTATGGATCACTCGCAAGAATCTGGAAAACTTGCTTGCCGCTGAAAAGGTGATAGCCGTTGGAACTACCTCTATGCGTACCTTGGAAAGCTTGTATTGGTACGGTGTAAAGCTCACCCGTGGAGAGTCTGCTTTTTTTATTGACAAATCCGATCCTTACTCCCTCGAGGCAATAGATCGAAAGGAAGCATTGAATGCTGTTCTCCAGGAAATGGAGAAAACCGGAGTAGAAAAAATCGGTGGACAAACGGAAATATTTATCTACCCCGGCTATGATTTCAAGATATGCGATGGACTGGTTACCAACTATCATTTACCCGGGTCCACACTCATTCTGCTGGTGGCGTCATTCATCGGTGATGACTGGAAAAAGGTGTACCAGGCAGCACTAGACTCCAACTACCGCTTTCTTAGCTATGGTGACAGCTCGCTCTTACTTCGCTAGGTCGATTTCATTTTTATCCGCTGATCTCGGATGTAATCGAGCGAAAACTTACCACTGCCTGTAATTGCCACCACAATCAACAGGGCAAGAATGCTAGCCGCCATCGGTAGTTCCATGTAGTTGTCTGCCGTGAGCATTTGCTTGTAATTAAAAATTACCGCTCCTGCCAAAATAGGAATATTGATCAGGCACATCCAGCGTGTGAGTGCCCCGCACATCAATATGATACCGCCCGCCATGTGGATGAAAATAATAGCATGCGCCAAATGGGCCGCTACGAAAATCCAGCCTACCGACTGGATATTTGCAGTGAAACTGTCAAAATTGCTTGCAAAGACAATTCCCTTGTAAGTGATGAACCCACCCAAAACAATACGTAGAAAATCTACCAAAATGGGTGGATTGATCGATTCAATTTTCTGAACGAGACCCATAATTTTTGGTATTGGTTTACCATAAGTTACTGAATATGATATTTATATCCAATAATTCAGTGCTGGTAGAGTGGTTCAATACGTTCATCGAAAGAGAGAGAAAATACCATGTTTAGGGTATTGATAACCCCACAAAAAGGCCCTTGCTTTGTGATATCATCTATTCACAACTACTATGAGTCAACTTATTAAAAGTCTATCAATAGAGCGGATTCACCTGGAATTAGCAGGAAAATTTTTACTTCTGGTTCTTATTCTGTCACTATTGATTAATTGAGATCGCTCTGATCACCGCACAAAACGCAAATCGTTTAAACATTTAAAAAAGCGCCCCGCCTGGCGCTTTTTTTTATTGCTACCCATTAAGTAATTGGATTCCCTTTCTAAATTCTCCATTGAATTATTCTTCGAACAAGTAGAAGTGAAAATAATATGACCATCAACAGGTAGTCGTCTTTTGTCAATCCATCTGTGACTACAAGACGATAAACGAGAAAAAAGACCAGGATGCCTGGGATCACTAAAAAGAGAATATAGAAAATAATTTTTTTCATATCACAAACTTAGCAAGACACGCTTCTTCTCTTGATTTAGATTGATATAAAAAGCAGTTATTTGATAATACCCGTAAGGAATTGATGTGTGATATTTGAAGTACTTTTCACAAATGCCCGAAGTACACTACACCCCCGCAGAAGAACGACTAAACGTCCTCACCCACGCATTGGGTGTGGTGCTAAGCATTGTCGGATTAGTCGCCATGCTTGTGCGATCAGATGATCCGGTAGAGATCATTTCATCTTTGGTTTTCGGAGTAAGCTTAATAATCCTCTACACGGCCTCCACCCTTTATCATGCAGCGAAAGCACCTCACACCAGAGCCAGGTTGCGCATTTTCGATCATGCAGCTATCTACATTTTAATAGCAGGCACATACACGCCCGTCTGCATGATCACCCTATCAGAAACCGTGGGAACCACCCTGCTGATTGTTATTTGGATCGTGGCTATCTGTGGAGTCACGCTCAAGCTCTTCTTCACCGGTCGGTTTGATCGGCTGTCTACTATCATGTATATAGCCATGGGATGGATTGCCATTTTCGCGATTAAACCTCTGCTATCTACCATGAGTACCGATGGACTACTTTGGCTACTTTCGGGAGGTATTTTCTACACGCTGGGAGCCATTTTATATAGTATACGCTCGCTACCTATGAACCACGCAGTATTTCATATATGTGTATTAGGCGGTAGTGCCAGCCACTTTATTATGATCTATTCGCACATTCTTTTTCCTTAGTTTGGTCGAAATTCAGTAAAAACATTTTGGCAATAATCTTTAAATGCGGGCTGGATTCCCTAAATTAATGAACTACTTACTGCCGCATGATTAGTCATCTGATAAGTATGCCTGTACTTGCCAACTTCCTGTGCTTTGCGAAGATCAGGCTAACCATGCTTTTGTCATTACTCTTATTTTCAACCACGCTCTTATCACAAGTTGGTCTGGATCCGGCAAAAAGACTAAGCCAATATGTACTGAGGGGATGGGACACAGAAGATGGCCTGTCTTCCGAATCTTCCAACGAAATGATCCAGTCTGATGACGGATACATCTGGATAGGAACCTATACAGGCCTACATCGATTTGATGGGCAGGACTTTACCATCTTCACCAGCCAAAATAGCATTCTTCCCTCACCAAATGTACTTTGTGTGAAAAAAGGGTTGGAAAATCAAATATGGCTTGGAACACTCCATGGCATTATCGCATACAAAAATGGAGAGTTTTACGCCCCACCCGGACTTGAGAGTACTCGGACAATGAGCATCGAAGAAATGCTGATTACCAAAGGAGGTAAGGTTTGGTTTAGCACTAAATCAAATCAAATCTTTTGCTATGAGAATGGGGCAATGAAGGAATTCACCCATCAATTTCAGCTCACCGAGGGCACTGCTTTAAGCATCGAGGAAGGTGAAAACGGGACGATCTATTTTGGAACTGACAATTCCTGGTTGGTATCATATGCTGAAGATGAGGGGATAAAACGAACCAAATTGAGCGATGAGGTGAATGGCATAAATGCCATGCATGTGCAGAATGGTTTACTCTACCTTGGTACGGGCAGGGGGCTTTATATAAAGAATGACGCCCAAATCACCAAAAGCCCAATCTTGGAAAACACTTCCATCACGACACTTATTTCAGGTAATAATAATGAGCTCTGGCTGGGCACACTGAGAGGATTATTTAGGTGGCAACCATCAAAATCACTACTTGACTCACTAACAGAGGATAACGGCATGCCGAACAACATCGTTCGAAACATGACCTTTGATCAGGATGGAAACTTATGGGTGGGTACGTACAGAAAAGGGATTTTTATGCTAATGGATGGCTCCATTACCAGCTACACAAAAAATGACGGGCTTGCCACCAACATAATCAGTAGTGCTGTAGAAATAGCCGAAGACACCTACTTATTGGGAAATGAAAATGGGGTGCTAAATCAACTGAAAAATGGAGTAATCACTGAATTCAAGCCTCCAATACCTATTCCATCGGAGCGTCTGAAAAACTTGTATAAAGACGATAAAGGCAGATTGTGGGTAAGTACCTATGGCGGACTGGTAGTGCTTAATGATGAGAATAGCAGATTTTATAATGTGGAGAATGGATTTCCAGACAACTCCATTCGGGTGGCTTATCAGGATAAGAATGGGGATGTATGGGTAGGAACAAAAAATGCCGGATTGGTCATCTTTAAATCGCTGGATGAGTGGGAGATGATTACAATTGATGACGGACTTAGCTCCAATTATATTCTTTCCATAGAGCAGGACTCAGCTGACAACATGGTGATCGGCACAATCAGTGGACTGAATATTGTCAAAGACAAGAAGGTAGTGAAATCTGTAACTATTGAAGATGGTCTTCCCTCCAATTTCATGTTTGCCACTCACACTACTCCGAATTACATCTGGATTGCCTCAAACGATGGACTCACTGGGTATAGCGACACCAGAGTGGTCAATTTCAATACTCAAAATGGAATGCCGTCAAATATTGTGTATGATGTAATCGAAGACGAGAATGGTAATCTATGGATGCCCTCAGAAAATTCAATTTTGAGCGTGAGGATTGCTGACCTGGAAGCGGCTATTGAAAATCCTGAAAAGGAAATAAAAGTGAGGCAGTATGATAAAAGCTATGGCATGAAAGATAGTCATTGCATCGGGGCAGTTTTATCATATACAGACTCCAAGGGACATTTTTGGATTCCCACAATTGGGGGAATTGTGAGATTGAACCCAAATGAAATCAGAACCCCCAATTTCAATCCCAAAACCATCATTGAAAATATTTATGCTGATAATGTCAAGGTACCTCTTTCAGACAGGGTAACCATACCTCCCGGGACAGATAGAGTTTTGATTGATTTTACGGGGATCAGCTATGCGCAGACAGATTTTCTTCAGTTTAGATACCGCCTTACACCCTTCGATGATGACTGGGTTTATGCACTTGATAATAGGGATGGCTTATACACAAATCTGGCACCCGGCACCTACGATTTTCAGCTCCAAACCGGACTGGATGACAACTATTTCAGTCCTATTTTAAGTCAAAGAATCGTCATTGAAGCCACCTGGTGGCAGACAGTGTGGGCCAAAATAGTTGCAGCCATTCTTATCATTTGCATCGCCATTCTGGTATACTGGTTGAGGTTGAGAGCCTTGACCGCCAATAATGCAAGACTTGAAGCGACGGTTTCCCATCGGACCAATGCACTGGAAAAACAAAAACAGGAACTGAAAGTAGCTATTGAGCAACTAAAGAATGCACAAGAACAAATGATCCAATCAGATAAAATGGCTTCCCTTGGAATATTAGCTGCCGGTGTAGCACATGAAATCAATAACCCATTAAATTTTATTCAGGGCGGAGTAGAAGGTTTGGAGCAAACGCTGAAGCGTAGCAAAAAAATAAAGAAAGAAGAGTATGAGGTGCTCATAAAGGCTATAAAGGAGGGAATCTCGCGTGCTTCTACTATCGTGCTTAGCCTCAATGAATTTAGCCACTCCTCTGATAAGAAACTGGAGCCTTGCAACATTCATCATCTGATCGAAAACTGCCTCACTATGATCAGATATAGGCTCAAAAATGGCATTGAGTTAATCAAAGAGTTCGACAAGAAAGAAGCATTCGTGAATGGCAACAATGGCAAACTTCACCAGGCATTTTTAAATATCATCACGAATTCTATTCAAGCGATTGACAAGGATGGCAGCATTACCATTAGAACAAAAGTGACACAAAGTTCTGTCTTTATCGATTTTATCGATTCAGGTCATGGCATCAAACCGGAGCATCTAAAGAAGATAACAGAACCTTTTTTTAGCACCAAAGAACCCGGAAAAGGTACAGGATTAGGACTCTCCATTACTTATTCTATTATCAATGAACACGGCGGCTCACTCAACTATTCATCCAAATGGGGTGACGGCACAACAGCATCAGTTATGTTACCGTTGATTGTAGAGAAGTGAATATGAAATCTAAAAAAATAACAATCACCACCCATCTCGCAGATTTTCATTCCAAGCTTTTTCGCTATTACATTCCTATCACTAAAGAGCTCGGCGATCAATTTGTGGATGGAGATAACCGCAGAATTACTTGCTCAATCAATGGAAATACCCCTTATCAATGTGCCCTCATGCACATGGAGGGTGGCTATTACATTTTGGTCAATAATCAGGAGCGAAAGAAGATTGGGATTGATGAAGGGGATGAAATCACAGTGACAATTGAAAAAGATCATTCAGAATTTGGTCATGATGTCCCCGAGTCATTTCAGGTTTTACTGGATCAGGATGATGAGGGACGAACCCATTTTGAAGGATTGACCAAGGGCAAACAAAGAAGCCTTATATACATAGTGAAGAAGGTAAAAAATGTAGATAGCCAACTAGCAAAAGGCCTGGCGATCATGCATCACCTGAAAGAAGCTAAGGGGGTATTGGACTTCAAGCGGCTCAACGAGTTGATCAAGGAATACAACAATCGAAAGTGATTTTGCATAAACAATGTACCTATCAACATAACTAAGCTACCAAACCGAATAAGATTTTAATACCGGCACCTTGATTTCCGTAGATTAAATAAAAAATTCTATGCGAAACCTATCCATTCTATTTCTTCTTATGTCATTTCTTGGTCAAGCCCAGGAAACTGTCAGAATTAACAACAGCTCCGTTGCATTCACTATCCCGGAGAAAGACTTGCTCCCTGAAAGCATAGCTTATGACCCTCAGGAGGATGTTTTTTATGTAAGCAGCACCCGCAAAGGCAAAGTAGTGAAGATAGATAGAGACGGTAATGTCACTGATTTCATACCTTCAAAAAAGCATGGACTCTGGATGACGATTGGGATGAAAGTAGATGTGCAGCGAAGATACCTGTGGGTATGCAGCTCCGGAGGGGATAACCTGGAAGGCTATGATAAAGAAGATGATACAGACGGTCGGCCAGCGGGTATTTTTAAGTTTGACCTCAACACAGGGAACCTGATCAAGAAGTACACCTTTGAAAACGCAGGAGAAGTTCATTTTATGAATGATCTGGTCATTGCCCGAAATGGTACTGTTTACATCACACATATGTTTAGTGATCATTCTATTTACCAAATTGGCAGCAATGATGAAATTGAGGTTTTCCTGACCTCCCCAGCCGTCCCCTATCCCAATGGACTAGCCCTGGCTGATAATCAGCGAACATTGTTTGTGGCGCATAGCAATGGCATTGCCAAAATCAATTTAGAGACCAAAGAAATCACTCAACTAAAAATTCCCGAAGGTCAGGACATTTCTAGGCGTGCAAGTATTGATGGATTATACTATTATAAATGGACGCTTGTTGGGGTGCATCCCGGCAAATCAATGGTGACAAAAATGCCCTTGAATGAAGCGGGGGATGGATTAGATGAGGTTCAGATTCTTGAGCAAAACCACCCTATGATGATGAATCCAACAACCGGCGTTTTAGTTGGTAATGAGCTTTACTATATCGCCAATGCACAATTTGGTAGCTTTAATGAAGACGGAACCATATGGCCAATGGAGAGACTCTATGAGCCGGTAATTCTGAAAGTAAGAATTGATTAAAATGAAAGTATTATGGTTTACCCTCGCATTTTTCACCACCCATATTATTTATGCTCAGGAAAAGTCATTGACTGAACTGCTCAACTTTCCGATTGGAGGCATCTGGGTTTCCGAAAAAAAGCAAAACGACAACCAGCCTGAAAGCTTTTCTTCATTCTATATGAAGTTTCAAAACTGGTCATCCGAAAAATCAGTAACCGGAGACATCTATGGCGTTCGGAATAATGGTGACACGCTTCAACTCATTGAAGTTTGGAACTACACCATCCCATCCGCGCAACATGCTATTTTGGTACGCGAACCTCGTGGGGAGCACATTGCTCCGGCACTGTTGCAATTCATCAAGGGCAGCACCTCGATATTGTTTTCAAAACAACCAATCCAGATGGTTCATCATTTTGGACAAGAGATATTCACTATATCATCTCCGATAATGAAATGAAAGCGGAGACTTATCACCGACAAAATGAAGAAGATAGCTGGGTGAAAATGAGTGAGTCTAACTGGAAGAGGAAACGTCAAGATTAAAAACTCAACAGAGCTGTGATGACAAAAAACAACCCCGCCGTGGCGGGGTTTTAAGTTTTTTAATTGCTCTCTTTCTTGATCGAGATAGCTTCCATCGCTTTGTCACGGCTGATTTTACCGCTATCAAAATCCGAAAGTACGCTCGCTTTCACAGAAAGTTCGATGGACTTAGGCATTTCACATCCCTTGCATTCGGTCAATCTTACCCGAATGATTAGAAGCTCAGATGGTTTCAAGCTTTTGATAGTGCGTCCATAGTCCACCACGTTTTGCCTTAAAGAAGTTTCAAAATCAGGATACATGGCGTTTACCTTTTCATTTCGCTCCTCCTGAGTCAGTCCTCCCTCTCCCGTAGTTCGAATCGTGTGAAGACCATTGTTGTCACTGGATGATGAGTACACCCGCATGCTGAATATCGCTCCCAGATTATCCATCCGTTCATAGTTGATATTGCGTGACGAAGCATAGTATGTATTGGACATGTCCGGCTCGTAAAGTCTGCTGAAAATACTGGAGAATAACTCCAGATCTTTTTCCATTTTGTCATTTACCTCAGTAAACTTGATCTTGCTGATGGTCTGCTCACGACTGGCTTTTCCGGATTTATAGGCAATCAAATCACCCTTTAAAATCTCAGCGGTCATGCCCATGTTTTTATCTTCAACCTTCTCTCCACTCACCCATACATAGTTCCTGGATTTTTTTAGGTTGACCATGATACGGTCGGTCGGCTTCAACTGACCAATCAGATCCGCATAGTCTACCAAAAACAGGGTCATTTGCTCTTTCACTTTTTCTTCATAGCCTTTACTCTGCTCTTCGGCGCTGGCTTTTTTTGCAACTTCACGCTCCCTGTCATCAGAGCTGGGGCTATCCGCCACTACATAGCTATAGCCACTACCAGATGAAACCACAGACACACTTTCCGCTTTTCCACTGGCAAAGACAATGGAACTTTGAGGCATACTAAATATGACACCATAATCCGGCACATAATTGCTCTCGATGTTTCGTCCGGAAAAGAGATTTCTATCGTTTGAAAGTGTGCCTAAAATATTCTCAGCAATTTTCAGATCACGATCCATACGCTCCTGATCTATACCTTGTCCAAGTGTGCTCCCTACAATTAAAATTGCTAGTCCCAGGGAAAAAATAGTTCTTCTTATTGTTCTCATTTTTTTAGCGCTGCACTACACAGCATTTTTCGTTTCAAATTAATTTCAAAAGGCAGGTTTCAACATGTATCATTCGCTATTAAGGTAGCTATCCAGCTCTGCTCCTTCATTACCATTGGCCAGGCTGGTAAATTGAAGCTGGATGGCGTCCAGATCTTTTTGACGCTGCAACTCCATGAAATCTGCAAAATCGGTCATCACCCGTGTGAGATACTCCTGCTGAGATCGCTCAGTATCTTGAAGTAATCCCTGAATGATATCGCGATTAGCAAGTCTCAGTTCATTGATGTACTGATTCAACAGCTCTCGATCTATAGTACCGCTGGTCGCTGGCTGACTTGCTAGTTTATTCAAATCGGTTTCACCCAGTTCATTCTTAACAGCGTTGATCTGAGCCACGAGATCACTATTGTTCTGAGTCATCGCTTGCTGCATCCATGACTTTATATCCGCCTCAGTATAAGCTGGGTTACTTGAAGTTGGGGGAGCACTAAAGCTCACCTGCAGTCCATTATCACCATTGGTGATGGAAAATTGGGTGAAGTACCCCGCCACCAAAAGTAGCGTAATGCTAGCCGCAACAGCCAATGTGGACTTGATGAGCCTATCTGTGCTTCGCTGCTTTGTAATGACAACAGCCGGTGGCTCCTCAAACACAAAGCTGGGCGCAACCACTTCTTTATCTTCGACTTTACCCATCATTTGCTGCAGAGCTTGTATTTCTTCCAGCTCCTTTTTCATTTCCGGATGCTCTGTAAGGTATGATTCCACCTTAGCTTGCTCTTCCTTGGTTAGCTCTCCGGCCAAATAATCAGCCAATATTGCTTCGTCTGGTTTATAGCTCATAATGCACTGTTTCTTTTGTAATCTGCTTTCCTTCCAATATCACTCTCAGGTTTTTTAGCCCCCGATACATCCACGTTTTCACCGTGTTTTCTGAGGCATCCATGGCCTCCGCTATTTCTGTAAATTTCATCCCTTCATATTCTTTCATGATCACCACGCTTCGCTGATCTTCACTCAATTCATTCAATGCTGCTACTAAAGCCTCTGCCAATTCTCCCTGCTGAAAGTTCCTTTCAGGGTTGAAAAAATTGCCTTTCGCCTCCAGCACCTGCATTTTTACTTTCACATCATCTTCATCTCCACCTTCGTGAATAGATACTAGCTTATTTCGTTTCATCTGTCTGCTTTCTTCAAAGCACAGGTTGGTTGCTATCCGATAGAGCCATGGTTTGAAGCGATCCGCCTCTTTCAGTTTGGAGATGTGTTTAAACATCTGAATAAAAGTCTTCTGAGCCAGGTCAGAAGCGATATCATGATCTGCGTGATACTTGTGCACGTAGTTGTAAATGCGCTTGTACCAGAGACTGACCAATCTATTCAGCGCTTTCTCATCGCCACGCTGAGCATTCTCTATGGTAGTGTCGGCATGCACCATGGCTATGTCTAATAGGGTATCCACGGGCATCTAATTTACTTCTTTTAGGCGGTTAGATTCTTCTTCACACATGGCTTTCAAAAACTGTTTGACTTTAGGATGATGGCCAAAAAGAAATAGTTTCAGGGGCCTGAGATTATTTTCAGAACCAATCATGATTCGATAGATTTGGAATAACACCATTATGCAGTTAAAAAATGAAAACGAAATTTGAAATACTAGGACTTGTCATGGGATGGTTTGCTATCATAGCTCAGTTCGTTTTAATGATTCAAAATAGACAGGCAGACATATTGGAAACCACAGTACGATTTTTCAGCTTCTTCACTATCCTTACCAATATTTTGGTGGCGCTGTTTTTTACCACTTCTGCATTCAGACTGAAAGGCTTCCCCTTTAAGTTATTTTCAGCAAAAACCACAATCACTGCCTTAACAGCATTCATATTTATTGTGGGCTTGGTGTATCAGATTGCTTTGCGACAAGTTTGGGCTCCAACCGGCCTTCAATACGTTGTTGATGAGCTGTTACATACTGTCATCCCTCTATTTATGCTTGGATATTGGCACTCCAATATGAAAAAAGAAGATTTAGCAATACAGCCATTGCTCAAATGGATGATCTACCCGCTGACCTATATTTTATATATACTAGTAAGGGGTTCTTTGTCTGGTTATTACCCATATCCATTTTTAAACATCCCCGAAATTGGATATCAAAGTGCAGCCATAAACATAGCCGCTATCTTCATGTTGATGCTAATAACCCTTACCGTTTTGTCCATAGTTGGGAAGCGATTGATCAAAAGCTAACGTGTGTGAACAGTTTATAACTCACCCTTCAAACTCCTTCAGCTTTCCTAGCACCTCCTCCTTATAGTTTCCGCCAATTGGGATCTCAGCCCCTCCTACCTCAAGAAAAGATGTAGTGTATGATTTCACCTTAACTCTGGCTACAATGAATGATCGATGAATACGGATGAAATCGTGCTCCGGCAGCACCTTCTCCAAATGACTCAGCTTCTGATAACTAATGATCATTCTATCGGTTAAGTGAATTTTCACGTAATTGCTCAGCCCCTCAATGTACTCGATCTCGTGAAAGAAAATCTGCACCATCTTCTTATCTGCTTTCAAGTAGATGTATGATGCTTCTGGGAGTTCTTTTGATTCTGTTTGAGTTATCTTCTGGATGGCGCGCATAAACCGCTCCATTGAAATGGGCTTGAGTAGGTAGTCCAGCGCATTCAGCTCAAAGCCTTCCAGTGCAAACTCTCTATAGGCCGTTGTTATGATTACCTTGGGTGGATTTTCCAGGTTGGCCAGAAAGTTCAGGCCACTAACCTGTGGCATTTCAATATCCAGGAGAATAAGGTCCACAGATTCCGTCTGCAAGAAATTATTTGCTTCAATCGCATTGATGCAGGTTCCTGCAAGCTCCAAATTGTCTAACTGGACTATGTAGCCTACTAAAATATCACGAGCTATTGGCTCGTCATCAACAACGAGACATTTTATCTTTTCCTTTTTCATAAGTTTAGCTCTAGCGTGATTTTATACCCTTCTTCAGTCTTTCCGTATTCCAGCGTATGCTTTTGGGGATAAAGTAGCTCTAGCCTCCGCTTTACATTTTCAATTCCCAGCCCTCCTTTCGTTTCTGCTTTCTTCTCCCCTACACTGTTTTCTACAACGAAACTCAATCTATCCCGATCAGCTTTCACAATAACATTTATCCAAGCATCTCTCGAAGCTGTGTTTACTCCGTGCTTAAATGCATTTTCTACAAATGGCAACAATAGCATAGGGGGCAAGTTCACACTTTCCACATCACCCTCCATTCCCACATTACAGCTAAATCGTCCTTCAAACCTAATCTCCTCCAGCTCAATGTAATTTTGAATATAGTTGAGCTCCTTTGTAAGCGGCACAGTACTTTGTCGGGTATCATAAAGCATATAACTCATCAGTTCTGACAGCTTCATCACCACCTCCGAAGTTTTGTCAGACTTGGCCAGTGCCAGTCCATAGAGGTTGTTTAGCGTATTAAAAAAGAAGTGTGGGTTGATCTGATTTTTTAGATACTGAAGCTCAGCCTTGGTTCGCTCTTCGGCAATTTCAGCCAGCTTTCGCTGAGACTCCACCAGTCGATACACCACCGTGATACCAATTAAGAAAATCATAGGAGAAGTGATGATCATCCCCGTCTGAACAATCCGATAGAGCTGCCAGAACTCACCCTGCTCCCACCCCGGAAAGATCAACTCATTGATATGATAGAAGGCAAACCAACGTTGAAGCAAAGCTCCTATGATTATCGTAGTAAGTGTCATCAGAATATACCTTATGGTTGCCCCGTTTAGCAGCAGTCGAGGCATAAGGATGAAATAGTTGGTATATACGACCAACAGGCGAATGGGGAAATAGGCGGCCTCAATAAGCATGGCGTCCCTAAATCGATTGTTGTACCCACCCTCCACAAATGTGAAAATGGACATATAAACCACCCAAAAAATGATGTGCCAAATGAGGGTCCGTCTTTTCATATCACTAAAGTTAATGGCTCACCAGTTTACAGCTGACCTCCCTATGCCAAAGCAAGACATGATCTGATAATTTTCACATCAATAAAGAACATATACACCATGGAAAAATGGAGCATCACATAAAAAGAAGCAACCAATTAGTATACCTAATCGTATTAGGTAAAATACATAATGCTATTAGGTATGCCTGGAAAAGAACTTGTAGGTGCGACTACCATTCCCATCCTCCTCACCATTTTGCTTGAAGGAGAAAATTACGGATACGAGTTGATCAAAAAAGTGAGAGAATACTCCGGAGGAAAGCTGGAGTGGAGTGATGCGATGCTTTATCCTGTCTTGCATCGCCTTCAAAAAGACAACCTGATCCAGGCTCGGTGGGCTGAGCTTGAGAACGGACGTAAACGAAAGTATTATCAGATTACCTCGCTGGGGAGGGCAGAGTTGGAAGAGCGCAAGGAAGACTGGGTAATGGTGCTAAACATGCTCAGCAAGATGTGGAATCTAACACCTGCATCATGAACTTCAGCCTTGAAAATGCTATCCAGAACTGGAGGAAGAAACTTCACAGCCAAAAGGGGTTGGAACCTGGAGATATCGCAGAATTGGAAGATCACCTGCGTAGCAACATTGAAGATCTGATCAAATCCGGGAATACCGAAGAATCGGCATTTAATCAAATCATAGAAAGAGACTGGAACAACTTAAAAATCGTCTCTAAAGAATTTTTGAACATGAGAGAACCTAAATCCATTATCCCTACCTCCCTTCTAAAAAACTTTCTCAAAGTCAGCTTCCGAAGTATGCGAAAGCGTTGGCAATATTCGGCTATTAATCTGTTTGGGCTTATCATAGGCCTTTCCAGCGTCTTTGGCATCTCCATTTACGTGATGCAGGAGATGACTTATGATCGATTTCATGAAAATGGTGAAAATATCTACCGGGTGGTCAATATCTTCAAGCGATCTTCCGGGGACTTCAAATACCCTTCTGCTCCGCCAGCACTGGCCCCCACCATTGGGACGAGTTTGCCGGGAATTGAGCGTGTTACCCGTCTGAGAACTTCAGATGAGATACTCTTAAAGTATGGAGATAAGCAATTTTATGAGTCCGGTGGATTCTATGCCGACTCATCCTTTCTTCAAATGTTTTCATTTGAACTGGAAAAAGGAGATGCAAAAAAGGCACTTAGCGAGCCTAATTCAATTGTCCTGACAAAAGATCTGGCAACAAAATATTTTGGAGGTGAAAACCCGATGGGAAAGGTTTTGACCTTTGATGACAATCGGCCATTAAAAGTGACTGGACTTTTAAAACAAGTTCCCGTCAACTCGCACATCAACTTTGATTTTCTGATCTCGTTCCCCACTTATGTTGTACCTGAGGGCTATCTGGCAGATCTCAACAGCTGGTCATGGCTTGGCTTTCCCACCTACTTTCAGCTAAGCGACAATGCAAATCTGGATGATCTGGAAGCTTCACTTTTGGAAGCCTACACGGGGTTAAATACATCCGCAGCTAATCGAGAGACCAAAATCATGCTCCAGCCACTTTTTGATATATATCTAGGATCGGGGGAGTTTGGCAATCCCCATGGAGGAATCTTCGCTACCAACAGCATAAATACCACTATGAGCTTAATGGGAGTAGCGATTCTTATCCTTTTTGTGGCATCATTTAATTACCTCAACATCACAACTGCCTCTTTTCAAACCCGATTCAAAGAAATGGGAATCAGGCAGGTCATGGGTTCTGGCAAAGGAAAAATCACCTGGCAGCTAATCACCGAATCATCAATCATGGTGTGCATTTCCGGTCTTATTGGCTTGGGTGTAGCTTATGGACTTCTCACCATGGGTGTCTCGAGATTAAATCTGGCTAGTGCTATTACCATAGAAGTAATCGCTTATATGATTTTGGGACTATTGGCACTGAGCACAATACTTGGACTTGTTGTAGGGCTTCTTGCTGGCGGCTCACTTATTGATTCTAAAATGTTGGAACTCCTGAAGGGTACAAAAACTCCAGCTTCAGGTAATAATCTATTTAGATACTCAATGCTCTTTGTCCAGTACGTGATTGCCGCTGGATTGATCATGGTAAGCATCGTTGTTGGTCGTCAAATCAATTTTATGAATGAAAAGGAGCTGGGCTATGATCGTGAAGGTATTTTGGTTTTGTCCGGCCTTCCAGATCAGATCACCAACAATTATAGGAGGTTTAAAAATCTTGTTTCTTCAAACCCTGACATTACCAACGTGACCATCTCAAGCCATGCTTTTGAAGGTGGCGCCTCAGGAAGCCCCATGCGAATTTCTACCTGGCCAAATGATCAAACACATCAAACGGCCTACTATCAGGTTGACCATGAGTTCCTAGAAACAATGGGGATAGAACTTCTACAGGGCAGAACATTCTCACCCAACATCCCAAGCGATTCCACCCAAGCGGTAATTCTCAATGAATCAGCAGCCCGGGCGATGGAAATAAATGAGCTGAGTGGACAGAAAGTACTTTTTACCACAAGCACTGAAATGGAGGTCATTGGTATCATAAAAGACTTTCATCATCAGTCCTTGCACCATCAGGTTGGGCCGATGGCGCTAGTCATGCCGTTTGCAAATCCCAGCTACATACTTGTTAGGTTTAAAACTCAAGATCTATCCTCGCTGATTGCATTCGCCGAAGATAGCTGGAATGAAGCCACCGGGGGCTCTGCCGGTCCGCTTACCGCTCGTTTTTTAGATGATGTGTTAAATCAGCAATATCAAAAAGATCAATACTTTGGTCAGCTTATTCAACTCTTTACCATACTCGCCATCCTGATTGCATGCCTTGGGCTTTGGGGGCTGACTTCCATTGCTATCAACATGAAAATAAAATCCGTATGCATTCGAAAAGTACTGGGTGCCAAACCAATTGACATCCTACTAAATATTGGCAAAGTGTTTTTGTGGACAGCTTTGATCGGCACGATCGTGTCATGGCCATTGGTACAGTGGGCGAGTGGAAAATGGTTAGAGAATTTCGCTTACCACATACAGACGGACTTTACCATTCTGATATTTGCGCTAATATTGGTAGCCCTTATCAGTGGTCTCACGCTTTATGCACAGTTCTTCAAGATTGAGCGTACGAATCCCTCGAGTATTCTACAGAATGATGATTGATCGTTTTACCTTAGCGGGAGAACGACAATCGGATGAAAAAACTACTGTTTGGAATATGTCTTTGCGGGTTTGTACTGGTCAATGCTCAGGATCAACTTTACAAGGTTACGCTGCTACGAGCCAAGCCTGGTGAGCTGCTCACGTTGATTGATGAGATTCAAAAAGACATTGCGAACTATGAAAGTTTTCTTGGAAACAACAAGCCGTATCTTCTTCGGCATAGTCAAGGAGATCACTGGGATTTAATGCTTATCTATCCAATTGATGAGTTAAGTAATTATTTCTCTCCCGAGCAAGCTTCACAGCGAGGAGCTTCCCGAACTATAGAGCAAGCGTATGGAAGTGACTTTTTTGATAATGTATCCTTTCAGGAAGAGGCAATCGTAAACGGCCCACCAATTAATGTCTTTATAGGAGCATTCGAAAAATATAAACTTTTTCACATAGAAATATTCACCGCTTTAGCGGGAAAGCAAAGTGAACTTTTGGAGCAGCGTTTGGCAGAAAATCAGTTTTATGCTGGCATTGAGCATCGACCAAACTTCATCTTCACACGAGTATTTGGTCCTAGTTGGGACAACTTCACAATCGGCTTTTACGAGGATCTGCATGATTTCGCAGGTCCGGAAATACCATTCGAAAAAGAAGATCAAGCGGCCAGAGATGCAGGCTTTGAGGGTGTGAACTTTATTGGCAGCTACTTGCGTTCACTCCTTGCCGAGCATCATGATACACTCGCTTGGAAAGTGGAATAAATCAACATTGACACATGAAAATAGACCTAAAATTCAAAGGTGACGAGGAGTTTACCACAGTAAACCAAAATGGAAATAAGGCAGAAGTAGATATGCGACCTGCCGACCAAAAGCAACATCAATCTCCTACAGAGCTTTTATTGTCAGCCTTGGGATCCTGTGCCGCTGTGGAGATCGTATCCATGATCAAAAAGCGTAGGAAGACCTTTGTAGATCTACATGCAGAAATAAGTGGTGAGCGAAGAGATGAGCACCCACGCGGATTCACTAAAATTCATCTGAAGTATATCATCACCTCACCGGATTTGACAGATGAAGAGGCAGACAGAATCGTGAGTCTGGCTACCACAAAGTACTGTTCTGTGGCTGGCTCATTGAAAGCAGAACAAACTCATTCATTCGAAATTGTTCGGGGTTAACCCTCCACCAATTTATCGAGGACTGATTTCAGTTTGCTAAACGAGCTCATTTCATACATAATGAGAATCTCTCCGCTTATGTCTTTGTCTCTGATTCTAAAATTGGTTCGACATATCAGGATTTGATTGAATCGCTCCTGGTCAAGCTCTCCATATATTTTGGTAATATCTCCCTGGTAACTTTTGGGCATATGGTAATCCAATGGAACATCCAGCATATTGCCAAATGACCCCATGATGGCATTTAGGATGATGTTACCGACTTCAATCATCAAACCGTCCTTCATCTCAACTATTGCGGCAGAGTCAGGATCTTCGTGAATCAGTAGTGAAGCCAGAAGCTTTGCACTGTCTTCAGGAAGGATAATGTTTGCCAGCCCCTCATATTCGCCTGAGAATTTTAACTCCACCGCATGCACATCACTCACCTGGAGCTTCCTTAGCTCTGAGAAAACCTGATCAAAAGAGATCAAGTTAACGTAGGGTACATTAAGAATTATCTCTCCATCAATCATCTGGCTCAGTGATGCAGAACCTTTCCCTACACCGATATTGATGATTTCAGTTATCGTATCTTTTTGTTGAGGTGTAAGCATTATCTTCTATTTTGGTTGATTAAAAACACCATTCAAAATTTCTATTAATTCATCTTTAGAAACCACCTTATTCATAAAGGCTGTAGCTCCATTTTCAAAACATTCGTCTTTCCTTGCTTTCTGAATGTCCGCAGTGATGACCACCACTGGCACCTTATTTTCCCGCTCTTTCAGAGCTTTCAACACATCAATTCCAGACATCCCATCCATTAGCAAATCCAAAAAAATACAGTCGTACGAATCGTTTACTTTCTCCAACAATGCTTCACCAGATCCCACCGCATCAAATTCATACCCCATATCACTTACGATATCTGTAAGAATCTTGCGCTGAAAAAAGGAATCGTCCGCTATTAATATTTTTTTCATGACACTATATTAAAGTACAGGCTCACCTGTGTTCCTTCGTTCTCTTTGCTCTTCACACGAACATCTCCTCTGTGAAGCAACATTATTTGTTTTACAATGGACATACCCAGTCCATGAGGAGTTTCTCCATCAAGTCCCTTCCGTCTCGATTTCCCAAATTTCACAAAAATGTGCTCGAGTATCTCCGAGTTCATGCCTATCCCCCGATCTTTCATCCGAAGCTCAAGACGACCTCCATCCTCCACAATACTCACATCAATGCTGGAGTTTTCCTTGCTAAACTTGATGGCATTGCTCATAAGGTTGTCTAGCACCCGTGTTATTTTTGCTGTGTTGAGCTCCACCATAGCTGCAGAGTCAGATTTAAAATTTACCTTGATCTGCTTCTTAATGGCTAGCAAGCGATGAGTCTTGATATACTGATCTATGAAATCAGAAAAAATCACTTTCTCAGTGTTGAGTTGATAGCCGGGGGATTCCATTTCAGCCAGCTCCAAAACTTCATTCGCGATATGCAGAGCCTTGGAGCCACTCAGCTTTATCATATCCAGAAATGTTTTTATGTCTTGCTCACTTATCGGATTTTCATCACTTAATTGATGATGCATCAGATTGACAATACTCAGGATGGAACCGAGCGGGGCTTTTATATCGTGAGCTGCATTTTGCAGATACTTGGTGGTGTGATCGACCTCCGGCACTACAACCCAAAGGCATGTAGTCTCATCATTTATCTTTTGGGATGAACAGGAAATTCTTGTCTTCTTAGACTGATATTTAAGATAAAACTCTCGCGCAGATACTTCTTCCGCAATCGTCTGATGATAGTCCTTAATGTTGGCTAATTCGTTTTCATCAATCAAGTCGGCTAATTTGTACGATCCTTTAGGAAGGAACGAATCTTTTGAGCAATCCGTCACATTGACCTTCTCCGGGTCATCCCACCTCACCCAAAGATGGGTGACTGAGGACTCAAAAAGGCGTAGTTTTTCTTCTAAATCGTCAACCTTCAAGGCTCTTCTTGGATGTGGTTATGCATGTAAGTTAATTCCAATTATTTTAGTGATGATCAACCGGAATTAGCATGAATGCTTTAAAAATAGGCTTAGCTCAAATTTCACCAATTTGGCTTAATAAAAAAGGAACTTTAGACAAGGTAGCCCAGTACACCTCTGAAGCTTCGGAAAATAACGTCCAACTTATTGTTTTTGGAGAAGCACTTGTCCCTGGATATCCTTTTTGGCTGGATAAAATGAATGGAGCAGCATTTAATTCCACTATTCAAAAAGAAATACATGCGCATTATATGGACCAGGCCGTATGTATTGAAGAGGGACATCTCGATGGACTCTGCAAACTGGCTAAGCAGAAAAGTATAGCACTATACTTAGGAACTATTGAGCGACCACAAGATCGTGGAGGACATAGTCTTTATTGCTCCATGGTATATATAGACCCAACAGGCGAAGTAAAGTCAGTGCATAGAAAGCTAATGCCAACCTACGAGGAAAGGCTCTCCTGGAGCACAGGTGATGGACATGGACTTGTAACGCACAAATTACCGCCATTCACTATAGGTGGACTCAACTGCTGGGAAAACTGGATGCCACTGGCCAGAGCTGCAATGTACGCTCAGGGTGAAGACCTCCACGTTTCTATATGGCCGGGAAACAAGCGTAATACAGAAAAACTAATCCCTATGATTGCCCAGGAATCACGCTCGTATGTGGTGGGTGTGTCTGGTCTTTTCGCACCGAAGGATATCCCGCATGATTTTCCTCATGCAGATGAAATGCGAAAAGCAACTAAAGATACGTTAGCTGATGGAGGGTCATGCATTGCTGCTCCGGATGGGAGCTGGGTTGTGGAACCGGTGGTTGACGAGGAGCGACTTATCATCGCAGAGCTTGATCATCAAAAAGTGAGGGAGGAAAGACAAAACTTTGACCCTTCAGGACATTATTCTCGCCCTGATGTTTTAAGCTTAAATGTGAATAAAGAAAGACAGTCGGTGATTAAATGACATTAAGAGGATTCGTTCTATTTTTTCTTATTCCAATCATTTCTTTTGGCCAGGCTCCCGATGAAGATGAGGTTATTTTTCAATCAGCGGTGGACTGGCTGGATAGTAAACTTAACTACATCTATTACGATGAGGTGGGCGAAAAATGGTGGAACAACACCTTCTATATCAATGACAAAAAAGAAGTAACCATCAAGCACATTGCATCTAGCAGGCCCAATACAGCAAATATTCAAAATAAGACGTACACTATACGATCGTTCAGAATACAGGATATAAATCCTCAAAGTCTGAAAGTCACAAAGATTAAAGAGACAAAGGGGCGACTGGTCAAAGGAGATATGCTGGAACTGAGAACCTTCGCCTTTCATGATTTGATCCACAAAACAATCAATAAGCGGAGGGGTAGCAGTACATCGTTTCTATTCTTATCCTTTCCTGAAGTCTTGAATGACAGCCTGGCAAACTATGCGCAGATAGTAAAGCAAAAGTTTGAAGAAGCGATCATTGCCAGTACGCGAGTATACCCACGTGGAGATGATACTGATAAAGACCAAATTTTGTCCATATTGAATGGGAGTTATGGAACAAATGACGGTCTTTCCTGGGAAGCAAGTGAGGTGAGGAAAAATGTATTGAAAATTGAATCAATAGAGGAGACAATTCAATACTTTGGGTTTGATGAAGCTAAAAATCAGTTTTACCTACTTAATATTTCGGACTCAGGATTTGAATATGAGTACTTCCAATTGAATAATGAATCTACCCTATCACTCTCATCGGACAGCACCACTATTTTTCAGTTCAATACCCAAAATTCATTTAAGTATAAGGATCAGGAGTTTTTCAGGAAGTGATCACTTTCAGAGCCTTTCTTCCACTACGTTCTTATATTTTCTCCCAATAGTAAGCTCGATATTATTTACAGTGACAAATTCTTTATTGTAAGACTGTATATGATCTCGGTTGATCAGAAATGACCGATGAATTCTCACGAAGGAATTCGGTAAACGCTCATCCAACGCACTGATCTTTTCTTTGGTTATGTGAACCTGATCAGAAGTATGCACCTTTACATAATCACCAAGGCTCTCCACGTAGAGAATATCCTCAAGCTTTAGCGGAATATTCTTTCGTTTTACTTTAATACTGATTTCAGACTGGTTATTCTTATTCAATTCATCTTCCATCTCCGTGATAATGCGATCTTTCTCATTCATCTTTTGAATGGCCAATATCAAACCATCGAAGAAAACGATAAAGTACAGAATTACAGTAAGCAGGTAGATGTCACCTGCAATCTTACCCAAGTTATCAATTTGATAATCTGCCAAAATCACAAACGCCAATACCATTACCAGTAACTCCAGATAGATGGACACAATTATCATGTAAATACAATAGAGGATAAATCTCAATTTTCGTCCTGCCATTAGATAATGTGGAACCAAATACTGGTTGAAAAACAATGAGGTCGCCATTACAACGGGTATCAGGAAGGTGACAAAGAAGAATGACAGTAAAACACTATCAAGTGAAGTGCTGAAAAGTATAGTTAAAGTCCCCCATACAAGGAGCCAGAAAATGAGAGGTCGTTTTGCAATCATTGCTTCGAATATGGGCTAAATTGATAAAATTTAAATGAATAATAGACAAACGACCGGGTTAGAACTGGATACGACCTTTCACATTGATAGTGCTCCGGCTTGCTTTGTAAGCATGTTTTACTTTAACCAAAATAATTATGATTGAGTTATTTCACATGGGCGGTATGCTATTCATGAGCATACTTACAATTGAGTTGCTAGCTGTAGGATTTTTCGTTATGAGATGCCTGAAAAAATCGGATAGTTTTGAAGGAGATTTGAAGCTTGTGAAATCCACTGGCTTGCTCGCAGCAATCACTGGTATTCTCGGACAATTGATCGGGCTTTTCTCAGCTTTTGAAGCTATTCAACAAATGGGAAGCGTATCCCCTGCGATGCTTGCCGGAGGTATAAAGGTATCTATGATAACTACAATTTATGGAGTGATCATATACCTCCTCTCTATAGTTCTCTATTTGATTTTAAAGATGAAAAAGTGACTTTAAGAAGCCGGAATCAACTCCGGCTTTTCTCATTTTTCTATCCGTATTTCTTCGGATTTCATTGTGCCCAGAAGTAAATAATTTTACTCGATGCTGAAGCAAATCAACATTGGAAACAAGCTGGCACTAATCATGATTGCGCTATCGCTAGTTGTGATTGCGCTGTTATCTACCCTCTTTTATGTGCAGTTTGACACAGCCCTCCAGGAGCGGGTCATGCTTCAGCTGTCATCAGTAAAGCAGCTAAAGATTGTCAAAATCAAAAATGAGCTTACTGACCGCATGTCTGTATTTCGAGATATTCTCGATAACCCTGCTGATGCGCTGATCGAACAAAATCAAATCTTCAGTCACCTTCAGTTTTATGATTCTATGCCCGAATCTATTATGGGCCTGAATCTAAACACTTCGTCAGAAGACATTGGCGATAGAGTGGTCATGAAGGATATCACTCCCGAAAATATTGATTTCGAAATCACTGTTGCACTTTTTGCTAAAACTGACGATAAATTTCTGGTGGCCATTGCTGAGATCCCCGAGGTACAGGACATCTTGCTGGAAAGAACCGGACTGGGACAAACAGGCGAATCGTACATCGTAGGAAGTGATTATAAACTAAAAACCAAGTCTCGATTTTTCACTCAAAATCCCAGGTCTATCGAAGTAAAAACAGTGGGTGTTTTGCGAGCGCTTGCGGGAAAATCAGAAGAAGATTTAATTCTGGATTATCGCGGAATGGAAGTTTTTAGCTCATATGAAAAAATTGAAATGAGTGATATAAAATGGGTGATACTTACCGAAATAAATCATCAGGAGGCGCTATTCCCATTGGAGCAGCTCAGGAGAAATTTGATTTATATCCTGATCATCATTCTTGTCTTTGTTCTGGTAGTTTCATATTTCCTCTCCAGAATGATCGTAAGCCCGATTATTACTATGGAAAAAAACTTAATGGATATGTCCAAGGGAATCCTCAACAAAGTAATCCATAGTGACAACAGGCAGGATGAAATAGGTAGAATGTTCAGGGCGCTTGAAAAGCTGGTAATTGCTCTTCAGGAAACGGTAGTCTTTGCCGGCGAAATTGGAGCAGGAAACTTTAACGCTGAATACAAGCCCTTGAGTGACGAAGACAAAATGGGAACTGCTCTGATTCAAATGAAAGAAAAACTCAGGGCTTTCAAAGAAAATGAAGAGCGCCTCTTAAAGGAAAATCAACGATCAATACTAAACGGGGAGGAGAAAGAACGATCTCGACTTTCAAAAGAAATGCATGATGGGTTAGGTCCTCTGCTTACCACACTTCGTATGAATCTACAAGCAGCAGATTTGAATGAAAAAACCAAATATGCAATTCTAGAAAGGCTGGATGAGACTATAGGCGAGGTACGACGGATGAGCAACAACCTAATGCCTAATGTATTGGTAGATTTTGGAGCCGGCGAAGCAATCGGTAACTTGTTAAAGCAAATTGAAGAAAATTTCTCGATTCGGGTTCTTTACAAAAATGACATGCCTGCGGAATCAGATATAGATGATGCTATTCACATTGCGCTCTATAGAATTGCGCAGGAATCTATCAATAATGCAATAAAACATTCAAAAGCTACTGAGTTGAAGGTTTCGATGAGTGAATTCGAAGATCATGTAGGCTTTTTCATTTCTGACAATGGAGTAGGTTTTGACCAGGATCAATCTACCGAAGGGAATGGAATCCGTAATATGAAAGAAAGGGTGAAGCTGGCCAATGGAACCATTGACATTCGTAGCAATAAAAAAGGAACGACAATTGAAGTAGAAATTCCATTATCATGAGCAAGATTAGAGTAATAGTTGTAGATGACCATCAGTTATTCAGAGAAGGAATAATTTCACTGCTCTCGAAAAATGATGACCTGGAGATTGTAGGTGAAGCGGCATCAGCTGAAGATTTGTTTGGGTTGCTGGCAAGCACATCCCCCAACATTGTTCTTATTGATATCTCCATGCCTGGCCCCAATGGATTAGAGGTGATTGAGAATGCACGCTCTAAATATCCTGATGTGAAATTCATAGTGCTGACCATGCATGCCGAAGGGCAGTATGTGGTTAAGGCTGTTCGCAATGGAGCTTACGGATATTTGATCAAAAATGCAGACGAGAATGAACTGATTTCGGCTATAAAAAATGTAGCTGATGGTAAAAAACACTTCAATAGTGAGATTTCCCAGCTGATGATTGGAAACATGGCTATCGAGGGGGAATCGCATAAAAAATTATCTGACAGGGAAATGGAGGTGCTGACGCTGGTATCAGAAGGACAAACGACCAAAGAAATAGCTGATCAGCTCTTTGTGAGTGCCAGGACTGTCGAAACTCACCGGGTGAATATGATGAAAAAGCTAAAGGTTCAAAACTCTGCAGAGCTCATCAAAAAAGCAGCCCACCTGAAGCTTATTTAAGCGATCAGTATAAATACTGATCGCTCTATCGTGAATTTCGCTTAAAAGATTATACAATAATCTTCAGAGTGTTTTCGACCTCTTGTGAATCTAAGTTTGATGTCTCAACCATTACTAGTATGAGCATCTTCGACATCATTGCCATTCTAATATTCTTCTCAGGTGTATTTATTTTCATAAATACATTTTACCTGAAGCTACCTTCCTCGATTGGATTGACGATCCTGGCGCTTGTGCTTTCATTCCTTGTTCTCATTTTCGGAGTACTTTTTCCAGAGTTTCATCTGGCAGAGCACGTTAAAAAATATGATTTTGCAGAAGTACTTTACCGGTTTGTTCTTAGCGTGATGCTATTTGCTGGAGCGCTAAATGTTGACTTCCGTAAGCTTGGAGACCAACTCATCCCTGTTTTGGTGCTTTCATTTCTTGGGGTACTTATCTCCACCTTCGTGATTGCTACATTGATCTTCTATACCGCAGGAGCAATGGGCATAGAGCTAAGCTATCTCGCTAGTTTGGTTTTCGGGGCTTTGATATCGTCTACAGACCCGGTAGCTATCACGAAAACTATCCAGCGGTTTAGAATGTCTAACGAGCTGGAAACAAAAATATCTGGGGAAGCACTGCTCAATGGTGGTATAGCCATCGTGCTAGCGCTTGTCCTTGTAAATATCTACAAAGAAGAGGCCGCCTTAGGTTCACTAAATATTACAGGCGCAGCTTGGGTCTTGATTAGGGACCTGGGAGGTGGACTTATCGCCGGCCTTTTCTTTGGCTGGATGGGCTTCTCTGTCCTAAAGTACATAGACAATGATGCCGTAGAGGTAGAGGTATTAGTAACCTTGGCACTGGTCATGGGTGGCTCATATGTGGCCGATCTCATTTCCGTTTCGTCCATGCTGGTGGCTGTCACCACAGGCTTGATTCTAGGGAATTTTGGCCGAAATGAAAAGGGTGAAAATGCGGTAGGAAGTTACGTATATCGCTTCTGGCAATTGCTTGAAGAAACTTTGGCTGCTATGCTATTTGTGCTCATAGGTTTTGAAATGTTAGTGATTCCTCTTCGACTAGACTATTTCGCACTAGGTTTTTTTGCAGTCAATATTGCGTTATTCGCTAGATGGGTCAGTGTTTTTATACCCATCAGGTTGATGTCGATGAGTCGCTCCTTTGATGACGGCACCATTCCGGTGCTGTCATGGGGAGCACTTAGAGGAGGGCTACCGGTAGCTGTCTCACTTTCACTCACCAATTTTCCAGGCCAGGAAATAATCGTAACAATGACATACGTGGTAGTAGTGTGTTCGGTACTCTATCAGGGATTCACCCTTACCAAAGTAATGAAGTTTTACAATGATCAGCATCCCATGAAATGGATGGACTAGTTTTTTCTAAGTGGTTTTTTGGTTAAGTCCTTTTTTGGTGGATATGCAAAGGCCTCCCGTACAAATGGTACGGGAGTTGCTTTTGCTTAAAACTTAAGTTTACTACCCAACTCCATGTCGCTAAGCTCTATATCAAGTGCCTTTGTAGACAGCTGGATCTCTCTTAAAGAAATAATTAGCGAAAGCAGCAATGAAACAAGAGAAATACCAAAAATCGCACTCCCCCATTCACCACCCTTTAGGTAGATGAAAAACATTGCCAGTACACAGAGCAGTAGGCTCAAAACACCAAAAAGTTGCATTGCACGAATAAGAAAAAGGCGTTTTCTCAGATTTTTAAGTTGCCCCTCGAGTACGCTTTTTGGATTGTCCAGATAGCTTTTATGAAGCTGTCGGATCAGGGTGGCTATAGCTAAAAAACGATTGGTATAAGCCAGTAGCAACAAAGAGATCGCTGGGAAAAGAAGAGCCGGTGTGGTTAGTGTGATTTGCATAGGGTAAAGATAGGACTCAAGGCTTTGAAGGAATCAGTACTTCTTTGATAAAGCCTAATCCATAACCAAGATGCTGGACGAATGTGGTAATTACTGCCAGAAATCCGGCCACCAAACTTCGCATGCTGACCGTGGAATGAAATAAAATCATAAGAAAATAGGCCCCATAAACTGACAGAAAAACTAACCCAATAGATGGAATAAAACTGGTCAATAGAACTGTAAAGACAAACCCTAGAGTAAAGCTCGCTGGCAAAAGATGAGGGATTTTTATCGGTATTCGATAGACCCGATTGAGCTGAATTCTAGTCCTACCAAAAGAAAAAACTTGTTTGAAAAATGACCAGAGAGTATTCCGTCTCTTATGAAAAACTTTGATCTCGTCAGTTACCAAAGCTTTATATCCTGATTTGCCAAATCGATGACTAAGCTCCATATCCTCACCCATATTTGTCTTTCTAAACCCTCCAAGTTCTTGAAACACATCCTTGAGAATGACCAGATTATAGCTTCTCAAATGAGCCTCCTTGTCCACTTTTACTTTTTTACCCCGAATTCCCCCTGTGGTAAGAAATGAGGTCATGCTATAAGAGATCGCTTTTTGGAGTGAGGAGAAATCATTTCGCGCAGCATCTGGTCCGGTAAATGCTTTGAAATTCTCAACTTCTATCAGCTTACTTAAATTTTCAATGTAACGCTCAGGTATGACACAATCCGAATCAAAAAAAACAAGCCAGTCCCCTTTCGCATCCACAGCCCCATAATTTCTACTAAAACCTTGACCCGAGTTTTCCTTAAAATGATAGCTGATATTCAGTTTGGAAGCATAATCCTCCACCACTTTCGCACAAGTCAGATTCGACCCGTCCTCAATGACTATTATCTCAAAATCGGTATTGGTTTGCTGGCATAGACTATCCAGCAATTCCATTATTTCATCAGGTCGATTATAAACAGGTATGATGATTGAAAAAGTAGGCATAAAAGCCGGGTTAATCCTTTTTACTGGTGTTCTCAATGATGAGATAATCACCCTTTCGCTGATTGACCTGAATCATCATCTCAGCTATAAATCCAGCTAAAAACAGCTGCATACCCACAATGAGTGCGACAAGTGCGAGAAAAAACAGTGGCTGATCCACCACATCTCTTCTTTCCATTTGATGATATTGCCTGTAGAGTTTTTCACCAATCACCCAGATAGTTATGAAAAAGCCCCCTATAAAGGATAGACTACCAAATACTCCAAAGAAATGCATCGGATTTTTCTTAAAGCGGGAAACAAAAGTAACCGACAAAAGATCGAGGAATCCAGTTACAAATCTTTTCATTCCATATTTTGTAGTGCCATATTTTCGCGCACGGTGCACTACTACTTTTTCTCCAATCCTGTTATAACCGTTCCACTTAGCTATCAATGGTATATATCGGTGCATCTCACCATACACATTGATGTTTTTCACCACATCGCGATGATAAGCCTTCAGCCCGCAATTAAAATCATGAAGCTTGATGCCTGAAACCATTCTCGTCACCCAGTTAAAGAACTTCGATGGGATTGTTTTTCCTATAGGATCATGTCTTTTCTTCTTCCATCCTGAAACAATATGAAGATTCTTCGCCAGCACCATATCCATTAATGCTGGAATCTCATCCGGGCTATCCTGCATATCCGCATCCATGGTGATGATTACCTCACCAGAGGCATGATCAAAGCCTGTTTGCAGGGCTGCTGACTTCCCGTAGTTCCGGTTAAACTTAAGGCCTACTACACGAGAGTCCTTCTTTGCAGACTCATCGATGATCGCCCAGGAAGAATCAGTACTACCATCGTCTATAAGGAGTACTTCGGTAGAAATATCTTGCGAGTCTACAACACGAAAAATCCATTCCAAAAGCTCTGGAATGGATTCTTCCTCGTTGTAAACGGGTATTACTATTGATAATTTTTTATCCTTCAAGTTCTGGTTCATTCTTTTTGATGATTGCTCCAAGAATTAAACAGAAAACTACATTAATTAATATTCTAATTCCAGCTCCTTTAATCATTCCCACCATAGTAAATCTATCCAACGTATCAGCTCGTGCTTTATCAATCGCTTCATCCATTCCATCTTCAGGAGCTCCAAAATTTCTCATCATAGATTCAGTATTCTCAGCTACTGCATCAGCTACAGTCTCAGATATACCCGGATCAACCACATTGAACATAACTATACTAAATAAAGTACCCACCAAAACCATAACAACCATGGTAATAAGAGAATACACATAAGCATCTTTGAAGCTCATAAAACCACCAATCTCATTTCGATATTTCACTCCAAAGACGGCAATTAAAGTTAGGTTCAACACACCCAGCAACATCATAAGCCACCATTTTGCAAACGTGGTGGGATCTACAATATATAGAAGTAATGTGATGATGATTCCGATTACACCGATCATTACCCCTGACTTGATTGCGTGATTTTTCATATCTATTTAGGTTTTTTTCTTAAAATTATGGCAACCACAGGCGTAATCAAAAAAGCAGAGAACAGTTTATTCCGAAAGGTCATTTGGATTAGTTGAGTGGGTGTCATGCTGGCTATATCGGTATATCGCTCATTTAAGAGTTCCTCACCCAGCTCTTCTTTGTAAAAATCTTCGTTACTTTTTAGCAATGCTTCCGCTCCTTCTTTATACGCCTCTAATATTGCATCGTCAATATTGAGCATAACAAGCAAGACACCTCCGAAAAGTATAATCGCAGGTATAAATACTATAAATCCAATAGATATCCCTTGCCAAAAATGTAGATACCCACCATTTCTAAAGTCCTTGTATTCTTTGCCTGCAAAAAATATAAACAAGAAATAAACCCCTAGGTCGAACCAAAAATGACGACTATCCAGCAAGGGATTGCTACCAAAATTGATGGAAATAAAGAAAAGGCCAATCAGGAATAGACCACAAAGTATGGAATACTTTAAAGTTGATTTTATCACTTCTACTTATTGATTTTAAAATAAGACCGATTGACAGTTCCTGCCACTTTTCCCTCAACTTCTTTGTTCCAAAATGGTGAGTTCCTTGACTTTGAGATGTTTGTTGAGTCATTCAGCGTCCACTTCGCTTTCGGGTCAAATATGGTGAGTTTAGCCTCCTGACCAACATCAATTGATGCAGGCTGCAAGTTTAGAATACTTCTTGGCCCGTTCACTACTTTGTCTATCAGGATATCCAATGAAATCTCTTTAGAAACACTCAATAGTGCTGGCAAGAAGGTTTGCAGTGAAATATTACCAGGTTCTGCAAGGTCAAACTCTAGCTGTTTACTCTCCTGATCTAAGGGCCTGTGATTCGAACAAATGGCATCAATCACATCCTCCTTAAGTCCCTTTATAAGTGCCTTCCGATCTTTCTCCGTTCTGTAAGGTGGCAGGCTTTTGAAGTTAGTGTCAAACTCGCCAATTGAATCATCTGTAAAAATCAAATGATGAATAGCTACATCACATGTGATATAAAGTCCTTCTTTTTTAGCTCGTTTAATTAGATCTACTCCTTTGGCGCTAGAAACCCGTGAAAAGTGAAGATGCCCGCCACTGTATCTGAGTATCTCAATATCTCTTTGAATGATCAATTCTTCCGAAAGAGAAGGCTCCCCCCTAAGACCAAGATTGGTGCTCATCCGCCCCTCATGCATATGCGTATTTCTGGAAATATTTACCTCTCTCGCATTTTGAATAACAGGAGTATTCAAATTCTTGGTATACTGGAGAGCTTTCAGTAGTAATTCTGCATTCCAGATTGGTTTATCACCATCGGAAAAAGAAACCGCACCAGCATCATTCAGATCCAGAATTTCAGTCAATCCTTCTCCGTTCAATCCCTCACTAATAGCCGCTGAGACGTAAAGTTCTACCGCGTTATTGCCCTTTCTAATCAGATAGTTTACATCACTTTTTGATTCAATGGGAGGTGAAGTATCTGGAGTAAGACAGACATCCGTAAAGCCTCCAGACTGAGCTACTTTTATTCCAGATTCAATATCCTCTCTATGTTCATTTCCAGGATCATTGAAATTAGCATTCAAATCAAACCAGCCACAGCTCAACTGATGTCCTTTTAGATCAATTTCTTTTTTAGCAGACTTTCCATTAAGGGATGTAATCAGTCCTTTCTCAATAAGTATGTTGGCTTGCTGTTGGTGAGCGGGAGAATTTGTATCTAGGACGAGTACGTTCTTTAGCAATAAGCTCATTTGAGATATCTATGCAGCATTGTTTCAGTCAGAACAAACAACAAGGTCAAAATTAATGCATATTTCCATAAGCTTGACTTAGAATTAACTCCAGCGTTCAATATCCCCCCCTTATCTGATAAAGATGTCACAGTTACATGATCATAATCCTCAAATGCTTTTTCTAACTGCTCTAGGGTTGGGGCCTTCATTATTGATTCAGACTTAGGGATATTAATCGCTATGTTCTTCAAGGTATCACCAGCATGCACCAGAGTATAAAATCCAGGATCAATAGTTGAGGGAATTTCAAGGATTAAATCTCTGCCATCTGAGCTAAATGATGGTATTACTTCATAATCCGCTCCAATGATATTTGGAGGAGTATCAGAAGCTGTCCCTCTTATTCTCAACAAATCTCCAGGATATAAATATGCTGATTCAATTCTGTTATTTTCCGAAAAAGCTATTTGATACAAAATAGGAAGGAAAAGAGCTTTGGTGTGAAACTCATCATGTTCTCCAATAAAACTTGTGTTAAAAAAATATGCTTTATTAGTCTTCAGAAGGAAAGGAGTCCCTCCCCTGAATGGAATAATCGTTTCATACTCACCTGAAATCCTTGAAAATACATTGGCAGTCTGACGATCTTGCTCATCATTATTTTCATCAAAAACCCCACGCAACAAAGGATGATTAAAATCAATATCCAGTTCATTAAGAACAAGTCTCTCGGATTTCTCTATACTAATACCTAAAGTTCCGCTATAGTTCTCCTTATCAATTTCTCCGGGAGGAAAAATCAAAAGTGGAACATCCAACTGCTCTATTATCCCCGATGGAATTTCTTTCACTCCTCCCAATACAATCAAAGAAGACTTACTCAATCTTTCATAATCCAAATTACTCAAGCTTTGAAAATCACGATTAAACAATTCAGAGTTACCATAAACTGCATCAACAAACTTAAATCCCGATTCATTTATGATAGTAATCCACGGCTTGACCTGCTCACCAATTGAGAAGTAAAATGAATTGTCAAATACAACATCATCGCCATCTATCTTTATCAAATAATTACCAAATTCAGATTTAGGAATAGAAAACTCTAGAATGTCCAATTCTGAGATATCTCGAACAAGTGAACTCAATTGCTTTCCGGAATCCATCAGCTTAACAACAATATTCCCATCAGTGATATTATATACACTAAACACAACAATGATTTTTAGCTCAGTCAAATTATCAGGATTGGGCTGAATATATAAAGTATCCACACTTACATTCCTAGCTAGATTAATATCTTGTGTAATAGCTAAATGAAACCTTTTGGATGAATCACTCAACATTGATCTAAGATTGTCAGAATCTTGAAGTTGAAAATCAGATAAAACATAAGTTAAATTACTACCATTTGATAGAACGCTTGAAAGTCTGCTATTAAAAGTACCATCAGTCAATGATGGATCACTCAAAACAAGATCGGAAACCGATCTGAGTTGGCGTTCATCATTATCAAAGTACACTATTGAGCCTTTGGTCAAGAAATCAATCGGCATTATGCCTTTTGAGGAGACAGCTGAACTAAACGAATTATCATAATAAATGGCAATATCTAATTCCGAGCTTTTACCTTGAATGGTTATTATCAAGTAAGTAAAAGCAATAACAGACAAAAAGATAAAGAGACGGCTGCTCAGAATTAGTAAATACTTAAGCCTTGATACCGACTTAGCCTTAGTAGAAAACTTTGAAATAAACTGGATAGAGGAAAAAAGCAGCTTCTTAGCTCTGCGGAAATCGAATAGATGTACCAGGATTGGTACCAGCAAAAAAGGAATAAAAAACCACCAAAAACTCACGTCAACAAATTAATTTGAATGTCTAACGATTTCATTTGCTAGCAAGTTATACAAATGTGGTGGCCGGCTTCATACATTTTTCCTTCACTGAAGATAAAAACTCCAATTAACATATGAGCATAAAAAAAGGGACATTGTTTACACAATATCCCTTTTATAATAAACTGGCAACGACTTACTCTCCCACCTGTTACGGCAGTACCATCAGCGCTGACGGGCTTAACTTCTCTGTTCGGAATGGGAAGAGGTGGACCCCGTCGCTATAATCACCATAAAATTTGCCTATATCCTTTATGGACAGGACTTAATGTCTTGACATTAAAAATGAAAGATTCACATGAAAAACGCGAGTTTATCGAAACGCTTCAAAAAAGTTTACGGGTAATTAGTACTACTCAGCTTTGACATTACTGCCTTTACACCTGTAGCCTATCTACGTCCTAATCTAGAACATCCCTTAAAAGAAATCTCATCTTGTAGTGGGTTTCGCACTTAGATGCTTTCAGTGCTTATCCCTTCCCAACGTAGCTACCCAGCAGTGCTCCTGGCGGAACAACTGGTACACCAGCGGTTAGTCCAACTCGGTCCTCTCGTACTAAAGTCAGATCTACTCAAATTTCTTACGCCCACAACAGATAGGGACCGAACTGTCTCACGACGTTCTGAACCCAGCTCGCGTGCCACTTTAATGGGCGAACAGCCCAACCCTTGGGACCTTCTCCAGCCCCAGGATGTGACGAGCCGACATC